>CAJTIY010000003.1 GCA_910576555.1 uncultured Alistipes sp.
TAAAGACAGTAATGTCAAAGCCGAGTAGTACTAATTACCCGAACGGCTTTCTTACAAGTATTCTATATCTCATTTCCGGCAGTGTCAAGTTTACCGAGTGCGACGGGTCGTATCGAAAGATACTCGCACGAATAACGTTCTTTTAGGTGGTTATAGCAGTGAGGTTCCACCTCTTCCCATTCCGAACAGAGAAGTTAAGCTCACTCACGCCGATGGTACTGCGGTTTTCCCGTGGGAGAGTAGGTAGCCGCCGCTTCAAGGTCAGATCGAAAGGTCTGACCTTTTTTTGTGTTCGTATGGTTCGTGCTGCGGATCTGGGGTTGCGGATGGAGTGTACCTTCGTTCGGTTTCGGGAAGGGCGGATGGAGTCGGTCTACGATCGAGGGGGCCGAAGCATCGTGCCGCTGCTCGGACGGCTGGCCGGGAGTGCGGTCCGTCGCACGGATACGGAGTCAGGGATTGCGCCGTAGCCGGCCTCGATCGCGACCGAAAACCGGCTGCCCCTGCCGCCCACCTTCAGCTGAAAACGCCCGGAGCGAAACTCCGGGCGTTGTGCAACCGAAAAAAATGTTGCGTCACTGTTAATAACCAGTTCATCTGTTGCACGATGCAAAGATACAAAAATTCCTCCCCCCACAAATTTTTGTCCTAATGGTCGAAATAACAGGCTTTATCTATTATTTCGTACCTTGAAATCGTGCATCATAGTGCATTATCCTGCTGATATTGTGTCGAACGCATTACGATATGAAACGGATCCGATGAATCGGGGTCGAACAGCTGTTGTTGGCCCGATGATTTGGCTCGTTTCGCTCTTTTTTCGTATTTTTGTATATGCTGCGGTCGGATCGTTGCGACCGGTCGTTGCATGCAGGGATCTCGGTCGGCTCGCGTATCGTTGCGTAGCGATGGGGCGGATGCCGGTTTGCGAACGCGTACTGCGGGTTGCCTTGAATAGCGCCCCTGCATGTCAAAACAGAGATTATGACCACGAAAAACAGAGCTATATTCACCTACCGGGATGCGGAGCGCCAAACAGGGCCTGTCGCTTTTTCGACGATGCTCAAGGCTGCGGGATCGACTTGCAACCTCGATTGCCGTTACTGCTACTACCTCGATAAGGCGTTGCAATACGGCGGTCGGCAGCCCGTGATGAGCGAGGAGCTGCTGGAGCTCTATATCCGGCAGTACATCGAGGCGAACGAGGTCGATACGGTGACGTTTTGCTGGCATGGCGGCGAACCGCTGCTGGCGGGGATCGATTTCTACCGTCGTGCCGTGGAGTTGCAGCGGAAGTATGCAGGCGGAAAGCGGATCGTCAATACGCTCCAGACCAATGGCGTGCTGGTCGACGAGGCGTGGTGCGAACTCTTCGCGGCGTATGAATTTTTGATCGGCGTGTCGCTCGACGGTCCCGAGGAGATCCACGATGCCTTTCGTCGCGACCGGGGCGGAGCGCCGACGTTCGGGCGCGTGATGCGCGCAGTGGAGCTGTTCCGCACCTGCGGCGTGGAGTTCAATACGTTGAGCGTGGTGAACCGTCTGTGCGAAGGGCACGGCGCCGAGATCTATCGATTTTTCCGCGATACGGTGGGGAGCCGTTACATGCAGTTCCTGCCGGTCGTGGAGCATGTGACCGACCTTCAGGGCGTCGTGCGTCCGGTGATTGTCTCTCCTGATACGGAAGGGGCACGGCTTGCGGAGTGGTCGGTGTCGAGTGCGGGGTACGGCGATTTTCTGTGCGATGTGTTCGATCAGTGGGTCGTGAGCGATGTGGGACGCACCTTCGTGCAGCTGTTCGATGCGACGCTGGCCCGCTGGTGCGGTCTCGAACCGGGTGTCTGCTCGATGAGCGAGACGTGCGGCGATGCGCTCGTTGTGGAGCACAACGGCGATGTCTACTCCTGCGACCACTTCGTCTATCCCGAATTTCGGTTGGGAAACATCCGCGAGCGGACGCTCGGGGAGATCTACCGTTCGCCCGAACGGCGCGCGTTCGGACTGGCCAAGCGCAATGCCCTTCCGGGGGAGTGTCTGCGGTGCCGCTACTATTTCGCCTGCAACGGCGAGTGTCCGAAGCACCGGTTCGAAACGGGGGCGGACGGTCGCCGCAAAAACTCGCTTTGTGCCGGTCTGATGCGCTGGTTCGCCCATGCGGAGCCCTATATGGAGCGGATGCGGGAGCTGCTCGCGCAGCAGCAGTCGCCGGCGTGGATCATGCCCTTCGCGCGTCGGCGCATGGGGTTGGAGTGAGCGGCTGCGACCGAAGAGAAGGGATATGCCCCGACAGCGAGTATGCTGCCGGGGCATTCGGTTTTGTGCGGCGGGTGCGGTCAGCGGATCTCCATCACGTCGTCGATACCCATGTTCTCGTAGGCCGAGGCGAGCTCTTCGCCGCGGTCGGAGATCACCAGCAGCTTGTCGCCCACATGGAGCTCCGTGCTGCCCTGCGGCACGAAGTATTCGCCGCCGTTGCGGCAGATCATCATCACCAGCGTATTTTCGGGCAGGACGATTTCCCGCAGCGTATTGCCGTTCTCGAGCATCGTCTCGTTCACCTCGACCTCCGTCAGTCCCGACTTCATGTCCTCGTGCATGTCGACCTCGAATGCCGATTCGCGTTCGGGGAAGGAGAGACCCAGCAGGTTGGCCATGCCGCTCACGGTCGTGCCCTGCACCAGCAGCGAGATGATCGTGCCGAGGAAGGCGACGTTGAACAGCAGGTCGGCCTGATCGACCCGGGCCATCAGCGGGTAGGTGGCGAACAGGATCGGCACGGCGCCGCGCAGTCCCACCCACGAGATGTAGATGCGCGCTTTGGTCGTGAACCTGCGGAACGGTGCGAGGCAGAGGAACACGGCGGCGGGGCGCGCCACGAAGATCAGGAAGGCGCCGACCGCGAGGCTCAACAGCAGCACGTCGCCGTGCAGCAACTCGTCGCTGTTGACGAACAGACCCAGCGTGAGGAACATGACGATCTGCACGAGCCACGTGAAACCGTCGAAGAAGACCGTCAGGGGCCGTTTCTGAACCAATTTGTAGTTGCCGACGACCAGTCCCGAGATGTAGACCGCCAGATAGCCGTTGCCCTTGATGAGGTCCGTGAAGGCGAACGAGAAGAAGATGAAGGCGAGCAGCAGCACCGAGTAGAGCGAAGCGTTGTTCAGGTTGATCCGGTTGATGGTCCACACGGCGAGGCGGCCGATCAGGTAGCCCGAGAGCGCTCCGATGACCATCTGCACCACGAAGAACAGCAGCCCCATCCCTACGCCCATGTTGCCCGAACCGTGCGAGACGATGCCGATCAGCAGGATCGTCATCATGTAGGCCACCGGGTCGTTCGAGCCGCTCTCGAGCTCGAGCAGCGGCCGGAGCCGTTCGCGCAGCCCCGTTTTCTTGCTTCGCAGGATGGAGAAGACCGATGCCGAGTCGGTGGAAGCCATCGTCGAGGCGAGCAGCAGCGCCAACGGGAAGGGCATTTCGATCCCCAGCAGGGGGCAGATAGCCCAGACGAAGGTCGCCAGCACGAAGGCCGTGACCGCCACGCCGGCCGTGGCCAGCACGACGCCCGGTCCGATGATCGGCTTCACGTCGGAGAACTTCGTGTCCATGCCGCCCGTGAAGAGGATGATGCAGAGGGCGATCATGCCGATGAACTGCGTCATGTCGACCGAACGGTAGGAGATGAAGTCGAGACCGAACATCATGCCCACGCCGAGGAAGAGCAACAATGCGGGCGCACCGAACCGGTAGGCCACCTTGCCGGCCATCACTGCGACGAAGAGCAGCAGGGCGCCGACCAATACGATATTTTCACCGCTGAAATCGATCATAATTGCATGTTTCGGGGGGATCTCCCGCCGTCGACCTTGCGGTGCATAACGCCTCGTGCCTGCGACGTAACGTCGAGCAAGGGGCTGCGGAGGTGTCGGATGCTGCGGCGGGGCGCATGGCGTCCGGCTTCCGGCAAGGTCCGGAAGCAGAAGAGACTCCCGGTTTCGTTCGTGTCGCTCCGCCGCCGCCGCTCGCAGCGTCGGGCAGTCGGTATGCGCATGGAAACGATACGTAAAATACAAATATAGCATTTTTTCCGCATAAACCGTGCGGGGATGCGGGAAAAACGAAACGGCAGACGATTCGGTCTCTTTGCGGGGCGTGCGGTCGGGTGGGGGAACGAAAAGAACCGTCCGATCGAAAATCGGACGGTTCTTTTTCGGTATGCGGGGCGCCTTCGCGGCGGCTTTTCGTTCATTCGGGAGCGGGAAGTCGTCGCAGGGCTGCATGTCGTCGGACGCGGAGTTCGGCGGATTACTTGCTCATGTAGCCCTTCACGTAGTGGTGGTGCGAACCCCAGCGCTCGAACGCTGCGCGGTCGAGCTCCTCCTGTGCCGAGGGGTGGGCGATCGAGATGAGCAGGCGCGCACGCTCCTGCATCGTCTTGCCGTAGAGATCCACGGCACCGAACTCCGTGACGAACCAGTGGATGTGGTTGCGGGTGGTCACCACGCCGGCGCCGTCCAGCAGCGTCGGGCAGATCTTCGAGACGCCTTTGTTCGTGATCGAAGGCATGGCGATGATCGCCTTGCCGCCCTTCGAGAGCGAGGCGCCGTAGACGAAGTCGATCTGACCGCCCACGCCCGACCAGAACTTCGTGCCCAGCGAGTCGGCACAGACCTGTCCCGTGAGGTCGATCTGCAGGGCCGAGTTGATGGCCACGAAACGGTCGTTCTGCGAAATGACGTAGGGATCGTTGGTGTAACCCACGTCCATCATCAGCACGCCGGGGTTGTCGTCGATGAAGTCGTAGACGCGCTGCGAACCCATGAGGAAGGTCGACACCATCTTGCCCGGGTCGGTCTTCTTGGCCTCGCCGTTCACCACGCCCTTCTCCACGAGCGGCAGTACGCCGTCGGCGAACATCTCGGTGTGGATACCGAGGTTCTTGTGGCCTCCGAGCTGCGAAAGAACGGCGTTGGGGATGGCGCCGATACCCATCTGCAGCGTGGCGCCGTCCTCGATCAGATCCGCGCAGTGCTTGCCGATGGCCGTCTCGATCTCGTTCGGCTCGCTGAAGTGCGCCTCGATGAGCGGCGTGTCGTCAGCGACGAAGGTGTCGATCTTCGAGACGGGGATCATCGCCTGACCGAAGGCGCGGGGAACATGCTTGTTCACCACGGCGATCACGTGATCGGCGCATTCGACGGCCGCCAGCGTGGCGTCGACCGACGTGCCGAGCGACACGTAGCCGTGCTTGTCGGGCGGGCAGACCTGAATCATCGCCACGTTGCACGGCACGGCGCCGCAGCGGTAGAGCTTCTGCGTCTCGCTCAGGAAGATGGGAATGTAGTCGGCATGGCCGCCCTGCGTCACCTTGCGGACATTCGCGCCCACGAAGAAGGAGTCGAGCTGGAAGACGCCTTCGAATTTCGGATCGGCATAGGGTGCGGGACCCTCCGTGTGCAGGTGGTGGACATGCACGTTTTTCAGTTCGCCGGCTTCGCCCCGGGCGCACATGGCGTTGATGAGGCACTGCGGTGCGGAGGCTACCGAACTCAAGTGGACGTGATCGCCCGACTTGATGACCTTGACGGCCTCCTCGGCCGTGGTAAATCGAATAGGTGTAGTCATACCTTAGTAAATATGGGTTAGTAGGGTTGGTTACTTGCGTTTTACTTCGACCTGCTCGTAGCCCTCGACGATGTCGCCCACGCGGATGTCGTTGTAGGACTCGATGTTCAGACCGCAATCCTGTCCCGAGGTCACCTCCTTCACGTCGTCCTTGAAGCGCTTGAGCGACCCGAGCTTGCCCGTGTAGATCACGATACCGTCGCGGATGACGCGGATCGGGGTCGACCGCTGCAGTTTGCCCTCGCGGACCACGCAGCCGGCCACCGTGCCGACCTTCGAGATCTTGAAGATCTCCAGCACCTCGACCGAAGCCACGATCTCCTCCTTCATCACCGGCTCCAGCATGCCCTCGATGGCATCCTTGATGTCGTTGATCGCGTCGTAGATGATCGAGTAGAGGCGGATTTCGATCTCCTCCTTCTCGGCCACCTTGCGGGCCGCGGCCGACGGACGCACTTGGAAGCCCACGATGATGGCGTTCGAAGCCGCGGCCAGCAGCACGTCGGACTCCGAGATCTGACCCACGGCGGCGTGGATGACGTTGACCTGCACGCTCTCCTTCGAGAGCTTGATGAGCGATCCCGACATCGCCTCCACCGAACCGTCGACGTCGCCCTTGACGATGATGTTGAGCTCCTTGAACGAACCGATGGCGATGCGGCGGCCGATCTCGTCGAGCGTCACGTGCTTCTGGGTCATGATGCCCTGCATGCGCTGCAGCTGCTCGCGCTTGTTGGCGATTTCGCGCGCCGAGCGGTCGTCGTCCATCACGTTGAACGTATCGCCCGCCTGCGGAGCGCCGTTGAGACCCAACACCTGCACCGGGGTCGAGGGACCCGCCTCGGCGACCTTTTTGCCGTTCTCGTTGAACATCGCCTTCACGCGGCCCGTGAAGGTACCCGAGAGCACCACGTCGCCGATATGCAGCGTACCGCTCTGCACCAGAATCGTCGAGACGTAGCCGCGGCCCTTGTCGAGCGTCGACTCGATCACCGTACCTACGGCTTTCTTGTCCGGGTTGGCCTTCAGGTCGAGCATCTCGGCCTCCAGCAGCACCTTTTCGAGCAGCTTGTCGAGGTTCAGACCCTGCTTGGCCGAGACCTCCTGATCCTGATACTTGCCGCCCCACGACTCCACGAGGTAGTTCATCTGCGAGAGCTGCTCCTTGATGTGGTCGGGGTTGGCGTTGGGCTTATCGATCTTGTTGATGGCGAAGACCATCGGCACACCGGCGGCCTGCGCGTGGTTGATCGCCTCGATCGTCTGCGGCATGACGTGGTCGTCGGCCGCCACGATGATGATCGCGACGTCGGTCACCGCGGCACCGCGGGCGCGCATGGCCGTGAAAGCCTCGTGGCCCGGCGTATCGAGGAAGGTGATCTTCTGGCCGTTGAGCTCGACGCTGTAGGCACCGATGTGCTGCGTGATACCGCCGGCCTCGCCTTCGATGACGTTGGTCTTGCGGATGTTGTCCAGCAGCGAGGTCTTACCGTGGTCGACATGGCCCATGACCGTGACGATCGGCGGACGCGGCACGAGATCCTCCTCGTTGTCCGCCTCGTCGGCGATCGCCTCCTGAATCTCGGCCGAGACGAACTCGATCTTGAAGCCGAACTCCTCGGCGACGACCACGAGGGCCTCGGCGTCGAGACGCTGGTTGATCGACACCATCAGTCCGAGGTTCATGCAGGCCGTGATGACCTCCGTCGGCGAGACGTTCATCATCGTGGCAAGCTCGCTCACGGTGACGAACTCGGTCACCTTGAGCGTCGAACGCTCCTGTACCGAACGTTCCATCGCCTCGTTCATACGCTCGGCAGCCGCCTCGCGCTTGTCGCGACGGTGCTTGGCGCCCGTATTCTTGGCGCCCTTCGCCGTCAGGCGTGCCAGCGTATCCTTCACTTGCTTCGAAACCTCCTCGTCGCTCACCTCGGGACGTACGACGGGTTTCGCTACCTTGCTCTTGTTCTTGTTGCGGCGTCCCTCGCCCGGACGGGGCTGGTTCTGACCGCCGGGACGGTTGCGGTCGTTCTGACCGCCCTGTCCGCCCTGACCATTCTGGCCCGGGCGGCTGCCGCCCGCAGCGCCGCCTCTCGGGGCTTTGCTGACATCGACCTTCTCTTTCTGGAGACGTTTGCGCTTGTGCTTGCCGCCCGGAACGAAGCCCGAGACATCCATCGTGCCCAGCACCTGCGGTCCTGCGAGCGTCGCCACGGTCGGCCGGAAGACGTTGTCCTTCGGCGCCTCGGGCTTCGCTTCGGCGGCGGGTGCGGGGGTCGCGGGCGCTGCCGGAGCCGCCGGCTTCTCCGCGACGGGGGCGGGAGCCGGTTCGGCCGGAGCTGCGACGGCGGGTGCGGGTTTCGCCTCCTGCGCAGCTGCGGCGGGTGCTGCCGGCGCCTCCTTCGTAGCGGACGCGGCGGTAGCCGCTGCCGGAATTTCGGGGGTCTTCTCCGCAGCCGGTTTCGGCTCCTCTGCCGGAGCTTCGGCCTTCGGTGCCGCCACGGCGGGTGCCGCAGCCGGCTTCGCGGCCGGTTCTTCGGCCGGGGCCGCTTTGGCCTTCGGCTTGGGCGAGAGATCGATCTTGCCGAGGAATTTCGGCTGCTGGATCTCGTCGCGGACGTTGATCACGTTGCTCTTGATGACGACCTCCTTCTCCTCCTCGCGGGCCTGCTTCGCGGCCTGATCGATGGTGACGGTGGTCTGCTTGAGCGAGATGCGCTCGCGGATCGAGTCGCGAGCGCTGGTGGCGCTACGGTTCGATCCGAACTCCTTTTCGAGCGCGGCGTAGGTCGGCGCGTCGACCAGCGAATTCGGCGAGCCGTCGCTCTTGATGCCCTTCTTCTGCAAAAAGTCCGTGATCGTGTTGATGCCGACGTTGAACTCCTTCGCAACCTGAATGAGCCTTAATTTTCTTTCGTTCCCCATATCGTGTTTTGCTTCTTTCTTGCGTTAGGTGTGATTACTCTTCGAACTCGGCCTTGAGGATCTCGACGACCTTCTGCGCCTGCTCCAGCTCGAGGTCGGCGCGGGCGGCGATCTCCTCGACGGGGAGCTCCAGCACGCTCTTGGCCGTGTCGCAGCCGGCGGTTTTGAGCGCCTCGATGATCCATCCGTCGATCTCGTCGGCGAACTCGGCGAGCGCCACGTCCTCCTCCTCGACCTCGCGGTAGACGTCGATGTCGTAACCGGTGAGCATCTTCGAGAGGCGGATGTTCAGACCGCCCTTGCCGATGGCCAGCGACACCTGATCGGGCTTGAGGTAGACCGAAGCGGTCATCTTCTCCTCGTCGATGGTGATCGACGAGATCTTGGCCGGGTTCAGCGCGCGCTGGATCATCAGCTGCGGGTTGGCCGTGTAGTTGACCACATCGATATTCTCGTTGCGCAGCTCCTTGACGATCGAGTAGATGCGCGAGCCCTTCATGCCGACGCAGGCGCCGACCGGGTCGATGCGCTCGTCGTAGGACTCCACGGCCACCTTCGCGCGCTCGCCCGGGATGCGGGCGATCTTCTTGATCGTGATCAGGCCGTCGAAGATCTCGGGGACCTCCTGTTCGAACAGGCGCTCGAGGAACTGGTTTGCCGTACGCGAAAGAATGATGCGGGGCTGGTTGTTGTTCATCTCCACCGATTTGACGATCGCCTTGATCGTGTCGCCCTTGCGGTAGAAATCGTTCGGAATCTGCTCGGCTTTGGGGAGAATCAGCTCGTTCTCCTCGTCGTCGAGGATCAGCACCTCCTTCTTCCACACCTGATAGACCTCGCCCGAGATGATCTCGCCTACCTTCTGCGAATACTTCTCGTAGAGGTTGGCCTTCTCCAGATCGAGGATGCGCGAGGCGAGGTTCTGACGCAGCGACAGCACCGTGCGGCGGCCGAACGACGAGAGCTTGATCTCGTCGGCGTACTCGTCGCCCACCTCGTAGGTCGGGTCGATGGCCTTCACCTCCGATACGGCGATCTGCGCGATGGGGTTCTCCACGGCTCCGTCCTCGACGACCGTGCGGTTGCGCCAGATCTCGAGGTCGCCCTTCTCGGGGTTGATGATCACGTCGAAATTCTCATCCGTCTCGTACTGCTTCTGCAGCGCGTGGCGGAAAACGTCCTCCAGCACGCCGATCATCGTCGGCTTGTCGATGTTCTTCAGCTCCTTGAATTCTGCGAAGTTGCTGATAAGATTCAGATTGTCCATTTTTGTGTTTATCTTATTTTTGATTCGTCGTATCCGTGCGGAACGCCCTCGGCCTGTTCCCGCCGTCCGGGGCTTATTTGAAGTCGAGGAGCTCCTTCGTGTATTTGAGCTCCTCGAAGGCGTAGCGGCGCGTCACCGTCACCAGCTGCTTGCGCTTCTTGCCTTCGACCGCCTGCTTCTCCTCGTAGGAGAGGACGATGCCCTCGTCGTCCGCCTCATCGAGCTTCGCGAGGATCTTGATGCCGCTCGCGAGCAGCACCTCCACCGAGCTGCCGATCAGCTTGCGGTACTGACGCAGGTCGCGGAGTTCCGAGCCGATGCCGGCCGAAGCCACCGTGAGCGAGAAATCCTCCTCGTCGCGGTCGAACTCCGCTTCGATCGCGCGACTCAACGTCGCGCAGGCGTCGATGCCGACCGAGGTTTCGCTGTCGATGAGCAGTTCGATTTCGTTGCCGGCCGAGCAGGTGCAACCCACGACGAAGAGGTCCGTGCCCTCCAGTTTGCGCGTTGCGATCTCCGTGATTTTGTGCGTATCTATCATGTCTCTGATTTTCAGTTCGGTACAACTATGAAATAAGGGGACTCTCCGTCCCCTTACCGTTGTGCGTGTCTTTCGACAACGCAAATATACGAATTATTTCGGATATACCAATATTTATAGCGACTTTTTTGTCGCCGGCGGATCCGACCGCTATCTCGATTCGTAGGGCTTGACGATGCCCCGTTTCGATTCGCGGATGAAGCGCACGAGGTAGTCGCGTTCGGCGCTCCGTGGCACCTGCCGTTCGACCTCGTCGCAGCCGTTCATGTAGTTCAGCCCGCTCTGGAACAGGATGCGGCAGGCATCGTGGATCTCGGCGATGCGTTCCGGCGTGAAGCCGCGGCGCGAGAGGCCGATCTTGTTGATGCCGGCGAAGCGCAGCGTGTCGTTGCGGATGATGATGTAGGGAGGGAGGTCCTGACCGAGGAGCGCGCCGCCCTGAATCATCGAGTGCGAACCGATGTGGGTCCACTGGTGGACGGCCGCATGGCCGCCGATCACGACCCAGTCGCCGACATGCACCTCGCCCGCGAGCGAAACGCGGTTGGCGATGACGCAACGGCTGCCGACCACGCAGTCGTGGCCCACGTGCACGTAGGCCATCAGCAGGTTGCCGTCGCCGATGCGCGTGGTGCCGGTCGAGGCCGTGCCGCGGCTGATGGTGACGTATTCGCGGATGTCGTTGTCGTCGCCGATCTCGCAGAGGGTTTTCTCGCCCGCGAACTTGAGGTCCTGCGGCAGGCACGAAATCGAGGCGGCGGTGTGGATCCGGCAGCGTTTGCCGATGCGCGCGCCGTCGTGGATCACGGCGCCGGAGCCGATCCGGCAGCCGTCGCCGATCACGACGTCGCCCGCGATGCACGCGAAAGGTTCGACGATGACGTCGGCGCCCAGCTTCGCGTCGGGGTGGATGTATGCCAGCTTGCTGATCATGGCTATTTCACGTTTTTGTTCTTGACGATCTGGGCCATCATCTGGGCCTCGCACGCCAGCGTCTCGCCGACGAACGCCTTGCCTTCGACCACGGCGACGCCGCGGCGGATGGGTTCGAGCAGCTGGATTTCGAACTGCAGCGTGTCGCCCGGGACGACCTTGCGCTTGAACTTCACGTTGTCGATCTTCATGAAGTAGGTAGAGTAGTTCTCCGGATCGGGCACGGTGCCCAGCACCAGAATGCCGCTGCACTGGGCCATCGCCTCGACGATCAGCACGCCCGGCATCACCGGCTCCTCGGGGAAGTGGCCCACGAAGAAGGGCTCGTTCATCGTGACGTTCTTGATGCCGGCCACCGACGTCTCGTCGCGGTGGAAGATGCGGTCGACGAGCAGGAACGGCGGACGGTGGGGCAGCATGCGGCGGATGGCGTTGATGTCGTACATCGCCGGCTTGCGGCAGTCGTAGGCGAAGCGGGGCTTCTCGCCGGCCTTGCGGATGTCGCGCTTGAGCTTCTTCATGAACTCCGTGTTGGCGAAGTGGCCCGTGCGGGTGGCCCATACGCGGCCCTTGATGCGCTGGCCCAGCAGTGCGAAGTCGCCCAGCAGGTCGAGCAGCTTGTGGCGCGCCACCTCGTTGGTGCAGCGCAGGTCGTTGGCGCAGAGGTATCCCTCGCGCACCTCGATGTCGGGCTTGTCGAACAGGCGGCGCAGGTGGTCGGCCTGCTCGGCCGGCACGGGTTTCTCCACGACGACGATGGCGTTGTCAAGATCGCCGCCCTTGATCAGGTTCATCTTCATCAGCGGCTCGAGCTCGTGCAGGAAGACGAACGTGCGGCAGGGCGCGATCTTTGCCGCGTAGTCGTCGCCGGGGTTGAAGGTGGCGTACTGGTTGCCGATCACCTTCGAGTTGTAGTCGACGTGCAGCGAAACCGAGAACTCGTTGTCGGGGTAGAGGATGATCACCACGTCCTTGTCGGGGATCGTGTAGACGATCTTCTCGGTGACTTGGAAGTAACGGCGTTCGGCGGCCTGCTCGACGAGACCCGTCGCGGCGATCGCCTCGGCATAGGCCGAGGCCGAACCGTCCATGATGGGAACCTCGGGGCCGTCGATGTCGATCAGCGCGTTGTCGACGCCGAGCGTCCAGAGCGCCGAGACGATGTGCTCGATCGTGCTCACGCGGTGGCCGCCGACCTCGACGGTCGTACCGCGCGACGTGTCGGTGACGTTGTCGCACAGGGCGGGAATGAGGGGCTGTCCCTCGACATCGGTGCGGCGGAACACGATGCCCGTGTCGGCGTCGGCCGGGTTGACGGTCATCGTGGTGTGCACGCCGGTATGCAGTCCCTTTCCGGAGAAGGAGATCGGGGCTCGGAGTGTCTGTTGTTTGGTTGACATAAAGCGCTATTTCAGATTATTTGCGTCCAAAGATATTAAAAAATCGGTAAAAAACCTTACTTTTGCTCAAAATTCCGAAGCGTTCCCATGACTGAAACTCCCTCCGGCAACAAACCGCGGCCCGCACGGCGGCCGCGTCTGAACCTTCCGTTCGACAACCGTCGGGAGGATGTCGGAACATGGGCCTACGACCATCGCATCGGTCTATGCGTCACGTTGATCGCCTACCTCGTGCTGATGATCGTCTTCGTCGGCGCGAAGATCGCCGTGGGGAGCCGTCCCCACATGCAGGGCATGCTCATCGACATGCAGACGCTCGCCGAACTCGAGCGCGAGCGCGACCGGCTCGAGGAGCAGGTGCGGCAACGGCAGCAGGAGCAGGATCCCGTCGACTGGCGGAGCGTGCGCAATCAGGCTTCGAACGAAAACGTGCTCGACGAGGAGCTGAAGGACGACCGGGGCACCAATACCGCGGCGATCAACGACGCGGCGGCCGAGGCCGAGCGGCGCATGCGTGCCAACCGCGAGGCCTACGAGCAGGGGCTCGCCGAAGAGCGGGCCATCCGCGCGGGCGGCGAAGGCGCCTCGGAGGGAGAGCGGCAGGACCGCAAGGTCGCGGGCCGGGTCACGGTGTCGTTCTCGCTCGTCGATCCGGTGCGCATGTCGCGGCACCTCGAAGTGCCGGCCTACCGTTGCGAAGGGGGCGGCGAGGTGGTCGTGGCGATCACGGTCGACCGTGACGGCAAGGTCGTCGGCGCCCGTGCGCGCGAAGGGGGCGACGAGTGCATGCGCGAGTGCGCGGTGGAATCGGCCCGCAGGTCGCGCTTCAACATCGATCCTTCGGCCCCGGCGCGTCAGACGGGGACCATCACCTACATCTTCATTCCGCAATAACGGGCTGCCGACGGCCGTGAGCAGCGGGATGCCCGACGAGACGATCGGGTCGAGCAGGCGGCACACCCGTTCCTCGTGACTGCGGCGGAGGATGCCGCCGACGGCAGGCATGCGCAGCCACAGGGTCGCCAGCGCGGACTCTACGCGGGGATTCCGGCGGTTGGCATACCACAACGCCCCGAGTCCGCCGCCGAGCGCTGCGACGGCCGTGGCACAGGCGGGAAACGCCTCCGCGAGGGCGACGACGGTGCGTGTCAGTGCGGGCGGTCCGCGCTCCATGCGGGCATAGACCTCGGCGAACATCGGCACCACGACCGAGAGCATGAAGGCTACCGCCGCGCCTGCCGTCGCGAGGATGACGAGCGGGTAGCTCACCGCCGAGGAGAGCATTCGCCGCACCGACCGGTTCGTCGAGCGCGGCCTTACGTACGACCTCAACGGCAATATCCTGACGCTGGAGCGTACGGCGGCGGGTGCGGTGGCTCACGACTTGGCGTATGGCTATGCGGGCAACCGGCTCGTATCGCTGACGGACGGTGATCGGAGTTACTCGTACGCCTATGATACGAACGGGAATATGACCCGCGACGGTGCGCACGGCCTCGATCTTTCGTACAATCGGCTGAATCTGATCGAAAAAGTCGTGCGTTCGGGTGCGACATTGGCGAATTATTCCTATCTTTCGGATGGAACGAAGGTCTCGGCGACGAACGGTGCCGGCGACGGGTTCTTTTATGCGGGTTCTTTGGTATACAGAAAGGCGGGCGATCGTCTGACGCTGGAGAGTGCCGGTTTCGACGGCGGTCGTTTCGTGGTGACGAATACCGGTATCGAGCCCCGTTATTTCGAGTCGGATCATCTGGGCAGTACGCGGGTCGTGGTGAATGCCGGAGGCGAGGTGCTGGAACGCAACGACTACTATCCCTACGGTATGCGCTGGAGCGATCCTTCGAGCTTGCTCTCGGACAACCGGTACGGATATAACGGTAAGGAGCGTCAGGATTTTGTCGACCTGCCGTATCTCGATTACGGGGCGCGAATGTACGATAGCCGAACCGGAAGATGGCTTAATATCGATCCTTGTTTGGAAATCTATAAATCGCTTTCTCCGTATTTATATTGTGCAGGGAGTCCAATTAATCACATAGATAAAGAGGGGGCTTTAATTGGGTTTTATGTTGCATCTAAAACGGGAGAAATCGTCAATATTCCTGGAAATGAAGATTTAACCAAAGCAGGTTATCATTATTTGGGACCCGACGATGCGAAGGTTGGCCAAATTAAAGATAATTATGCCAAATATAGAGCCGAGCAACAAGTCAAGGGGGCCTTTTTGATGGCGATTTTTTCTCCGGACAATATCGGTACAATTCTTGGCTTCGCTTCGGGGACTGGAGGTGCTACTCAACGGTCGCGACAAGTTTTCGCAAATAGATATGTAGCCTCGTCGTCGTCAAGTGTTTGGAAACTTCCGCCGTTGGAACGTGGTTGGGCAATAGAACGAAGATTGGGCGGATGGTGTAATAACTACCCGGTTATTGATAAATTCAATCGCCAGACAGGTATTGCGACAAGTATTAAAAGTATGGATCTGAATGCGAAATCGTATCAAAAAACAGGAAGCGTATTCAATAAATTGAAAGGATATATCGACAAATTACATAAATTTAAAGGATTAGATAGTAATGATATGAAGGTCTCCGGAAACAAGATCTTGGGCAAAGAATTAGAGCTCGTATTACCCAATGGATCCGGTACGAAAGCCCAATGGGAACAGATTCACCAAGCGATTGATTATGGTATGCAACAAAATATCAATATAAGTATTAAATTTATGCGATAATAATTTGATTCTTCTATGTCAGGAAACGTATCTCTATACTTAGATGCTAAAAATAACCTATACTGGTTATTTCCTTATAACCTCACAGAAAAAGGGGTCTATATTAAAGGTTTCCCCGTAAAAAAGGTCGACATCACAGCGGATTGTAGATCTTTAATGCTGGAAATTTTAGATCTAATGCAATATTGTAAAGAAGAGGTAAATTATGAAAAGGCTCGTCAGGAATTGAAAACCCGATTTAAAAGAGAGACCGGTTGGGCCAGTGGTTCGACACTGCAAAAAGCATCTACTGCAGTTATCGGTGTTGAAGTTGTAGAATCCGAGTCTATATATTATTTCTCTATTTATAGTACCGATGTACGCTATAGAGGGATGCAAGTACATTCCCTATCTTGTCCGCTCACAGCTACGATAGATGTTCTTGCAGAAACGTTGAAGGAGGCTTTTGAGTTTTATAAGAAATGAAGATGGGATCCGGATTGGTAAATCCCCGTATGATTTTTAAGTAAATAACGACTGAATTTTTTGGTATTTGGACCGAAAAGTCCTATTTTTGTTTAAGACAAAAAATTATTTTCCGGAAAAGAAAAAGAGATATACGCGACATATTGCGAAGCATAACGCTGTTTGTTCCAACTTTCCGAAGCGCTCAATCAACAACATCCAATAGAGAAGAACGAACGAGCGGGTATGTGTATTTCACACAGCCCGTCCTCGTTCTCTCTGTTTAGGTATGAGCCCCTAGGAAAGTTGAGCGCGGTGGGCTGTGTGTTTTATTCGGTTCGACGATGAAACACACCTGCTTTTTTCTGTTCCTGCTCCTTTGGCCGAGTGCCGCGGTGTTCCCCGCCGCGTCGCAGTTTTCGCCGCCTTCGGCTTCGGATCGTGCCTCTTGCCTATCTCGTTTGCTCTTATCGCCTGCGCCGGCCTCGGCAGGATGTACCTTCGAACCGTCCCGGAATTTCGTTCCGGCAGCCGTTCGCCGCAGCTATCTGCGGTGCGGCGTCGACAGTAGCAAGGATGTTCGGCCCGTCGATAACGGACAGTCCCGGGCGCACGTTCGAACCGGTACGATCGGCCGCAGTTGCGGCTGCGCGTTCCTTGTCGTGCTGGCTCTCTGCTTTACGGTGCTTCTGCGACGCGACCGACGCCTCGTCCGGAGGTTGAACGTGCGCTTGGCCGCTTTGCAGGAGGAGCACGACGAACTTCAGGCGCGCTACCGAACGATGATGGAGTGCGCCGACAGGGAGTCGGAGGAAGAGTCCCGGTTGGTCCGGACATTGGAGCTGCGCTTGCAGGGGCTGTGCCGGTTGTCGGACAAGGCATATACGCAGATCAGGCCGGCAACGTTTCTCGCAGCTTTCAGACAGTATGCGCAACGCATCCGGGACGATGAGACTGCGTTGGCCGATCTGCGCTACGTCGTCAACAGACGTCATGCGGGATTTGTAGACCGTTTGCGCCGGAATTATCCCCGACTTACGGAGGCCGAAATCGATCTGCTCTGCATGCTGCTTTTCGGATTCTCGTTCGACAGCATCAGGCTCCTCTGCAACCATGACAATGTCGATAGCCTCTATTCCCGCAGAACCAAGATTCGCGAAAAACTCGATCTGCCTCCCGGGTACGGACTCGAGAAATTCCTCTCCGAACTCGCCGCGGCTCCGCACGAAACATCGAATCCCGAACCGAACGGCGTGCCGTAACGTAACCCGAGCTGTTTTTGGGGAAATGAAAAATCCCGCAAAACCTTGATTTTGCGGGATTCGTTTTCGAGATGTCTCGGATCGGAGTGGAGAATACGAGATTCGAACTCGTGACCTCTTGCATGCCATGCAAGCGCTCTAGCCAGCTGAGCTAATCCCCCGATAGCGGTTGCAAAGATAACGCGAAATTTCGAAAATCCAAAAAGAGCGGGTGAAAAAACGCTTCGATTTTATGGTTCTGCGGTGAAAAACAGCTGCGACGGCTCTTGCGGCGGGCTCGATCGGCTGTGTATGCGGCTGGGCTCGCTGCGTTCGGCCGGTTCGGCCGGCTGTGTACGAGGCCCGGCCGGCTGCGTGTGCTGCGGTCAGCTCACAGCGTGTGTCCGGTCCGAACAGCTACGGCGATCGTGCGCTGCGCGTGTGCCGCCCGGCGAATCGCACGGATGGCGGAGGGCCAGCGGGCGCGGTCGTCGTCGTAACGGTTGCGCGGTGCGGAGGTCGGGGACGGGGCCGGGTGCGACCGGGGCCGACGATGTTTCACCCGCAGCGCAGCGGCGTCTGGCGCAGTCTGCTGCGGAATGCGGGTAGGGCCGGGCCGCAAACGAAACAGGACGGCCCGAAGACCGTCCTGTCAGCCGAAGAAAGGGGCGATTATTTCTTGTCCACGTTCTTGAAGTCGGCGTTCTTGTCGAAGTAGAGCAGCGTGCCGTTGGAGAGGCCCACCTTGTAACCGTCCTTCGTCATGGCCAGATGGCGGATCTGCGACTGGTTGTAGTGGTTGTTCACGTAGCTCTTGATCTTTACGGGAACGAGGTTGGCGGGAACGCTGCCGTTCTTCATGATGATCTCCGAGCAGTCGCCGCTACCGCCCTCGAACGACACCTGTGCGCCGCTGTTGAAGTAGACGGTGTACTTGTCCCACGAAGCCTCGCGGTCCATTTCGACGTTGCGCACGGTCTCGCGCGGGAAGTTCTTCTGTACGAACTCCTGCGAGTTCTTCGGCAGTTTGTCGAAATCGACCTTCTGGGGAGCTGCGCTCACGGTAACGGCAGCGGCTGCGAACAGCATAAGGAACAACATTTTTTTCATAACAAAAAATTTAAAAGTGAAACAAAGGTACGTCGATGTCCGCAAAATGAATGCCATGCAGCTGCCGACTGCCGTGCGGCGGATCTATCGCTCTGAATCCCATCGGGGAGCGATTTCGGGCCTCGAGGTGCCTGTTCGTGCGTGTCGTCCGACGCGCGGGCGGAGGTTGTGGCGATCGCCGGAAACGGCTGCCGGCGTACGGTCCCGTCCGGACCTGCGGGCGCAGCGTCGTGCGGTCCGGTGCGGTGTGTGACGGCCGAGCCGGTCGGGTGATCCGTGGGCGATGAACTCCGCGGCGGATTCCGACCGCAGGGTGGAGGATGACAGGCGATGCCGACGGGGGAACTGGCAGGGAGCCGAGGCGGCAGAGGGTGCGACGAGGGGCAACGACGGGGCGTGCGACAGAGCGGGCAATGAACCGGCGGCGAGGTAGAGGCGACCGGAGACGGCGGCAGGGGAAGGCGATAGGAGAAGCGACGGCGGGAGCGTGCGAGGAAGGGGGGGGCGACGGCGGGAGCGTGCGAGGAAGGGGGGAGCGACGGTAGAAGTAGCAGTCCTCGGAGCGAGCGACGGGGGAGAGATCACGGGCGGAAAGGGCTTCGTCGCGGGAATGGGAACGGAAACGGAACGCACCGAACGTGCATGCGTTCCGGCTCGGGGCCGACCGCGAACGGGACGACGGGGCCGCGCGCGAAAAAGGGTGTCCGATCGAAGACCGGACACCCTTGGCGAATGAGCGAATGCACGCGTCCGCCTGCGGGCGGGTTACTCCACCTCCCACGTGGCGCCCGAGCGGAGCAGGTCGTCGACGCAACGGATCTTGCTCGCGGCCTTCACCTCCTCGACCTGACGCTCCACGGCGAGGTCGTAGACGGCATCGTCCTCCACGGCGCGTATCACGCCCAGCGCCACCGGATAGTCGGGATATTTCATCGCGGCGAGCATCATGTGCAGCGTCGTGTCGCGCTCGTGGGCGTCGTGCGTGAGCACGTCGTCGAGCGTATAGCCCTCCTCGCCCACGGTCACCACCTTGAGCTTCATGTTTTCGAAGACGAGACCCTTCTCCTTGTTCGCACCGAACAGCATCTTCTCGCCGTGGCGGAGCGTGATCGTCCGCTCGGCGCGCGTGGCCTTGCCGGCCGCGAAGGCGGCGTGGGTCTTGTTGTTGAAGATCACGCAGTTCTGCATCATCTCCACTACCGACATGCCCTTGTGCAGGGCGGCGGCCACGAGGCACTCCTTCGACAGCACCACCTCCATGTCGATCGAACGGGCGAAGAACGTGCCTTTGGCGCCGATCACCAGTTCGCCCGGGTTGAAGGGCTTCTCCACGGTGCCGTAGGGCGATGTCTTGGTGATCTTGCCCAGCTTCGACGTGGGCGAGTACTGGCCCTTCGTCAGGCCGTAGATCTCGTTGTTGAAGAGGACGACGTTGAGGTCGACGTTGCGGCGAATGGCGTGGATGAAGTGGTTGCCGCCGATAGCCAGCGAGTCGCCGTCGCCGGTCGTGACCCAGACGTTCAGGCGGGGGTTGGCCGTCTTGACGCCCGTCGCTACGGCATTGGCGCGTCCGTGCACGGAGTGGAATCCGAAGGTCTTCATGTAGTAGATGAAGCGCGACGAGCAGCCGATGCCCGAGACGAACGTGAAGAGGTTGTGGGGCGTGTCGGTACGATCGGCGATCTCGGGCAGCGCGCGCTGTACGGCGTTGAGGATGCCGTGGTCGCCGCAGCCGGGGCACCAGCGCACCTCCTGATCGCTCTTGAAATCCGCGGGGGTGTATTTGTAGTCTGCCATCTCTTTATTCAGCTAATAAGGTGTTGAATTTCTCTTTGAGTTCGACCACCGTGAAGGGAAGACCCTCGCACTTGTTGAACTGCTCGTAGCGGAATTCCTGCAGCTGCTGGCGCAGGTAGCCCGCGAACTGACCTTCGTTGAGCTCGCAGACGACGATCCGGCGGAACTTCGAGAAGATCTCCGCCACGCCCTTCGGCAGCGGGCAGATGTAATTGAAGTGGCAGAGCGACACCCGCTTGCCTTCGCTGCGCATCTCGTCGACCGCGGTCTGCAGGTTGCCCCGCGTGCCGCCCCAGCCGACGACCAGCAGGTCGCCCTCCGCATCGCCGTGAACGGGCTGCGCCGGGATGTAGCCGGCGATCCGGGCCACCTTCTCGGCGCGCGTGCGCACCATCTTCTGGTGGTTGGCCGGATCGTGCGAGATCGAACCCTTCAGGCTGTCCTTCTCCAGACCGCCCACGCGGTGCTCCAGCCCCGTCTTGCCGGGGAAGGCCCAGCCGCGGGCCAGCTTCTCGTTGCGGGCGTAGGGCATGAAGCCGCCCTCGGGCGCTTCGTCGACGATCGGCGGGCAGATCGACGGGTAGTCCTTCATCTCGGGGATGCGCCACGGCTGCGAGCCGTTGGCGATGAAGCCGTCGGTGAGCAGCACCACGGGGGTCATGTGCTCCATCGCGATGCGGCCCGCCTCGAAGGCGTAGTGGAAGCAGTCGCTCGGCGACGAGGCGGCCACGACCGCCACCGGGCACTCGCCGTTGCGGCCGTAGAGGGCCTGCTGCAGGTCGCTCTGCTCGGTCTTGGTCGGAAGTCCCGTCGAAGGACCGCCGCGCTGCACGTCGACGACCACGAGCGGCAGCTCGGTCATCACGGCCAGACCCAGCGCCTCGCTCTTGAGCGAGAGTCCCGGGCCCGAGGTGGTCGTCACGGCGAAGTTGCCGGCGAAGGAGGCGCCGATGGCCGTGCAGATGCCGGCGATCTCGTCCTCGGCCTGCACGGTCTTCACGCCGAGGTCCTTGCGCTTGGCCAGCTCCTCGAGGATCACCGTGGCGGGCGTGATGGGGTAGGAGCCGCAGAAGAGCGGCAGCCCCGCCTTCTCGGCGGCGGCGCACAGACCCCATGCCGTGGCGATGTTGCCCGAGATGGAGCGGTAGGTGCCCTTTTCGAGCGGCGCCGGAGCCACGGTGTAGTTGTTGGCGAACTGGTGCGTGTTGGCCGCATAGTCGTATCCGGCTTTGATCGCCAGCTTGTTGGCTGTGGCCACGGCGGGATTCTTCTTGCCGAATTTCGCGTCGATGTATTTGTGGGCGTAGGCTTCGGGACGGTCGAAGAGCCAGAAGCAGATGCCCAGTGCGAACATGTTCTTGCACTTGACCACGGTCTTGTTGTCGAGTCCCGTCTCCTTGAGTGCTTCGCGCGTCATGGACGTGATGTCGGGCGCCACGAGGTTGTACCCCTCCAGACCGAGCTCGGCGATGGGGTCGAGCGTGGCGAAGCCCGCCTTTTTGAGGTGCTCCTCGGTGATCGAGTCGCCGTCGATGATCACCGTGGCGTCGGGCTTGAGCCATTTGCGGTTGGCCTTGAGTGCCGCGGGGTTCATCGCCACCAGCACGTCGCAGTAGTCGCCGGGGTTGAGTTCGCGGTGATCGCCGAAATGTACCTGAAATCCCGAAACGCCCGCGACGGTGCCCTGCGGGGCCCGGATTTCGGCGGGATAGTCCGGGAAGGTGGAGATGCCGTTTCCCAACAGCGCCGACGTGTCGGAAAAGAGCGTGCCCGTGAGCTGCATGCCGTCGCCCGAGTCGCCCGAGAAGCGGATCACGACGTCCTGCAGTTCGCGTACATTGGTTTTGTCCATGACAGAATGATTTGGTTAGGTTAGTTTGTGATGAACGATCATACAAATATAGAAATTTATTGTTAGATTGTTCACACTGCGGCGTTTTTTTGACGGATCGTCGCTTTTTCCGCCGCTGCGGTTACCGATCGGAAGCGCATGCGGCGGCACGGATGCTCCGCCCCCCCCCGGACGATTTCCCGTCGCGGGCCGGTCTCGCGCCGTCCGATCCGTTTGGAAAAACGGATAATTTGTCTTATATTTGGCATGACGCCCATTTTATCGTTTCGTGCTATGAAAAAACATCTTTTCTTCGGATGGCTTGCCGCCGTCCTGTACTTGCTCTCTTCCTGTGCGAAGGAGGAAGCGGTGATTCCGGACGGGCCGCCGGTTTTGCCGGTTGCGGAGGATGCGCTTCGGATCGATCCTCATGCCACGCATCTGACGGCCGATGATGCCGCGCAGGTATCGCAACTCTTCATGCGCCGCGAAGGCCCCTCGCCTGCGACGCGTGCCGCATTCGAATCCAAGACGATCGAAAACACGTTCCCGATCCGCAGCGCCGACGGCGCCGTGGCGGCCTATGCGGTCAATTATCGGGAGGGCGGATTCGGCATCGTGAGCGCCACGAAGAAGTTCGCGCCGATTCTGGCCTTTTCCGAGTCGGGGCATCTTACGCCCGAAGCGCTCGAGGGCAACGGCATCGCGTTCTGGACCTCCTGCATGACAGCCGATATCGTCCGGGCGGAGGCGTCGCTCGCGGAGGATTCGCCCGAGTATGCCGATACGCGGGCGCTGTGGCGCGATTACGAGCGCTCCGAATATGTTTCGGCATCGGCTGCTGCGAATTATCCACGAGACGCTTATTATTGGTCCCTGCAGCTGCGCAACGAGTTTATGAACAAGAGCTGGATATGCCGTAACGATGTTTCGGGGTTTAAATCTGCCGTTTCGGCATATGGCACGAGTGTCGGATCCGACTTGGATGCACGGGTCGCGGAAAAGGAGCGTCTTCTCAAGATCGCGTATGCAGGGGCCAATGTCCCGTCCGCTTTCGTCTGGGGCGAAGGAAAGAGCGGTGAGTCCGAGACCAAAATAATGCCGATCGTCGGGACTTACTGGCATCAGAGGTATCCGTATAATAAAGAAAACGAACCTGCTGATGCCCCTGAAGAGCAGAAATATCTTGCTGGATGCGTTACGATTGCGGTTTCGCAGATCATGAACTACCACCGTCATCCGGCGACCGTCAGCGGGGTGCCGATCGACTGGACCCTCACGCAGGAAAAGTTCGCTTCGACGGAAAATCCCGAAATTCCGAAGTTGATACGTCTCGTCAACATCGGCGTGAAAACCGAAAACGGGCCTTTCGGATCGTCGTCGAATATCGTCTATGCCCGGGACTTTTTACGACAGAACGGGTATGCCGTCACCCAATATGCTTCCGACTTCGCGTCGGTCGTCGAAAGCGAGATCAGGGCGAACCGTCCGGTCTATATGCGCGGAGTGCAACCGGAGGCTTCGGCCGGCCATGCTTGGATTTGCGACGGTTTTTATTCCTGCGTCAATCACTACGCGATCGATTCGTATACGATTTCACAAACACAGAAAGAAAATTTTACGACCACTCCCTACAATCGCGAACTTGCGGGTATGCGATCGATGCAGGGAAATATCTTCTACCACATGAATTGGGGGTGGAAGAAGCCGTACGTGGATGAAACCGATCCGTCGACTTTGCATCGAAATTCGGTCGGCTGGTATCGTGCCTTCTCGGATGTCAATGAGAATTCCGGAATGCAAATTTTAAAGATAATACCTAAAAAATAATATGCGCCATGAAACATATTCTCTCTTTTTTGCAGTTGGGAATCCTCTTGTCGCTGGTCTCCTGCGACGAAAAAGCGGGGCCGGAGTTCGGCGAAGACAATACCCCTGCTTATGATGTCAATATCGTAACCGTCGTTTTCACGGACGAGACGGGCACTCCGCTCTCGGGATTGGATTTGCCCGTCATCGGCGGGAAGACGAGTGGACCGCTCGAGTTGTCGGCCTATACGATGGAACGGTGGCTCAACGACGAGCCCATTCCCCATTACGAGATGGATTACACACGTATCTTATTGACGCAGAACAGCCCGAAACTCTCGTTCGATGCCGGTCCGCAGATGCGGGTGATCGGTTTCTTGGATCGGTACCATATATTTCGGTTCACCTTCTCCTGTCCGGCCATTTACGGCAATGACGAGGCGCACACGTTCGTTATGGGAAAGGCGGGCCGCATGCTCGGGTACGATGATTTCTGGGACTGGATACGTTACGACGGCGAGACGATCGCAACCGATTTGAAAGGCTACGAAGATCCGCGCGTGCCGTTGAAGATCGCGGTGAAGCGCTGACGAACGCGCCGATATGGGCCGCCCTCCGAATCCGATTCGGAGGGCGGTTCCGTTTTGCGGGGCAAGGGGCAGTAAGCCTCCTGCTATCGGATGGAGTTCATGCGGATGCTCGCCTTGACCAGCGCGATGGCGCGGATGCGCCCCACCTCGATCTCCTTGTCGGCGTGGTGGGGGTTCTGGCTCACGAGCTTCACGTAGCCCGTGCGCTCCGATTTCTGGATGTACTTCACCGTGACGTACTCCTCGCCGTCGATGTCGATCGAGAGCAGGTACATGTCGCCCCAGAAGACGTCGTCGAGGTCGCGCAACTGCTTGTAGAGCACGATATCGCCGCTCTTGAGCAGCGGGTACATCGAGTCGCCGACGACGTAGATCGCGCCGTCGCATTTCGGCAGGTTGGGGATGTGGATGAAGTTGACGGGCTTGGCGTGGGCCTGATCGGCGAACAGCGGTACGAGCCCCGCCGTGCCTTCGATCGAATAGAGCGGGACGCTCTGCAGCGGCAGCGAGTTGTCCGTGCGGTGCATGTAGGCCGTCAGGTCGGGGTCGGCGTTGAACATGGCGCCGCGCCCCGTTTCGAGCCACTCGGGATTGACATTCAAATCCTGAACCAGTATGTTGCGGTTGCGCGACGAGAGCCCAGTCTTGCCCGTTTCGATCATCGAGAGCGCCGCTTTTCCGATTCCAAGTCGTTGAGATAGCTGCTCTTGCGTCATGCCGAGCTGCTTGCGTATCAGTTTCACCCGTTCGTTCATAAATTGTCTATCGGAAAATTTTATAAATAAATTATTGTATTTTTGCAGTCAAAAGTCAAAAATTGAACTATCTTTGTCCTGCAAAGTTAAGCAATTTATTCCATGTCGCAAAGAAAAAACGATATTCCGCCCGCTCTTCGGGCGATGAAAGCAGCAGTTGCCGGATCCGGAGCGTCATTCGACGGTGCGGCGGCGTACGGCCGGGATGCCGCTGTCCCCCGCGAAGCGGTGCGCAGACGCGATCGTCACGTCGGGGCGGCGGTCCCCGAGTCCGGCCCGACGGACCCGATCTATCCGGTATCCGACGAACTCTATGCGGCGCTGTTCGTCCGGCTCGCGGAGGCGATCGACGCGCGGAGTTATTTTTCGGGGACGATCGCCTTCCGCTACGGTGCCGCGGAGTGCCGCTTCACCGCTTCGCTGATCGTCTATCGCGCACGGTGCTCGCTGCCCGAAGGCGAGGCCGAAACCCTCGTCGACCTCGTACCCGTCTGGTGGGAGCTCCACACGACCGTCGGCGGCGAGGAGCGGCTCAACGACTTTTCGTTCGCGGAGCTGCGCCGGCGCATCGGCTGACCGGCTGCTCGTCTCCGATTCCGATCCGGCCCTTCTACGGGCGCGGCGCCGCCCGCCGGATCTTCCGTCGCCGCTTTCGAGGCGGCATGCGGAACCTCCCGCCGTCGCGCCGGGCATGGGTTCCGCTTTTTTTCGTGCCGCGATGCCGCCGGGAAGCCGCCGTCCCCTTCGGGACGCTCTCTTTCCGGCGGCATTCGGGGCCCTTTTTGCCGTTCGGTCCGCATGCGGCACGGACGATCGTTCACCCAAAACAACTTCACGCCATGAATCCCACTTTCGAAGAGTTCGCTCTCGCCGTCTACCCGTTTCTCGATCCGCAGCCGTTCCATCGTGCCTATTACCGTGTGCTGGAGGCCTTCGCTGCGGGGCGCATCCGCCGCCTGATGGTCACCATGCCGCCCCAGCACGGCAAGAGCGTCGGGGCCTCGACGCTGCTTCCGGCCTACGTGCTCGGGCTCGACCCCGACTGCCGCGTGGCGATCGCCTCCTACTCCGGGTCGCTCGCCTCGCGCTTCAACCGCCGGGTGCAGCGCATCATCGAGTCGCACGAATACGAGGCGTACTTCCCCGAGACCGCCATCAAGCGGGGAAGCAAGCCGCCCGGCTACATCCGCACGGCCGACGAGGCCGAGATCATCGGGCGGCGGGGGAGTCTGCTGTCGGTCGGGCGCGAGGGGGCGCTCACGGGCAACCGCGTCGACTGTTTCATCCTCGACGACCTCTACAAGGATGCGATGGAGGCCCATTCGCCGGTCGTGCGGGCCAATTGTTGGGAGTGGTACACGTCGGTGGTGCGCACGCGCATGCACAACGCCTCGCGCGAACTGGTCGTCTTCACGCGCTGGCACGAGGAGGATCTGATCGGGACGCTCGCGGCGCGGGAGCCGGTGGTCGTGTTGCGCGCGTGGGCGCAGCTGGAGGCCCATCCTGCCGATGCGTGGCTGCATCTCGACTTCGAAGCGCTGAAAACCGGGCCCCCGAGCGAGGTCGATCCCCGCCTGCCGGGCGAGGCGCTGTGGGAGGCGCAGCACGGCGCTGCGCTGCTCGAAGCCAAGCGGCGCCTCGACCCGGTGCAGTTCGAGGCCCTGTATCAGGGGCGGCCTTCGGTGCGCGAGGGGCTGTTGTACGGGATGAATTTCGCCGAGTACGACGAGCTGCCCCCGGCCATCGTCCGGCGCGGCAACTACACCGATACGGCCGATACGGGCGACGACTACCTCTGTTCGATCTGCTATGCGGTCGACAGCGAGGGGACGATCTTCGTCACCGATGCGGTCTATACGCGCGAGCCGATGGAGGTCACCGAACCCGCGGTCGCCGAGATGCTGCTCCGTTCGGAGGCGCGCGAGGCGGCTATCGAGAGCAACAACGGAGGTCGCGGCTTCGCGCGCGCCGTGCAGCGCCGTGCGCCCGGCGTGCGGATCGGCTGGTTCCACCAGAGCGGCAACAAGGAGGCCCGCATCCTCTCCAACTCCGCCACGGCGCTGCGGCTCCTGCGCTGGCCGCGGGGCTGGCATCGGCGCTGGCCCGACCTTTATGCGCATCTGACGACCTATCGCCGGCAGTTCCGTGCCAACCGGTGGCACGATGCCGCCGATGCGGTGACGGGGATCGTCGAGCGCGAGGCGGTCGTAGGCGGAGGCCGGCGTCTGAAGGAACTGCGGTTTTTCTGACGGGGTGTTTCGGGGAGGGCTGTGGGGCGGCTCCGGGGGCGCGGATAAGGCCGGGGCGGATGGCGGCAGGCTGCGGTTCGATGGGGTGCGGGACGGATGGTCGGTGGCGGCAGGCTCCGGTTCGGAATCGTTCGCGATGGCTGGCTGCGGGCGCCCGGGGAAGTTCGGGGCCGTTCCGATCGGGCGTCGAGGGTTTCCGAGCCGATCGGACGGGGCTCCGGTGGTGGACCGTGCCGGATCGGTTCGGGTGACGCAGTCCGCAGGAAGTTCGCGGACGGTTCCGGACGGTTCGGGTCGATGCCGGTCGGCTGCGACGGGGCGATTCGGGCACGACGGTACGGATTGCTGTCCGGGAACGGCCGGAGTCGTTCGGATAGGGGCGATCGGCTGTGATGGAGCGAGTCGGACACGACAGCGCAGTTGCTGTCCGGATAAGGGGCGGAGCCGCTCGGGGACGGTGATGCTCGGGAGCGCTTGTCGCCGGCCGTATGCCCCGCGCAACGTCACGAACCGTCGGCGCGCATCGGAGCGGGTGTACGCCGTGATTAGAGCGCACGAACGACGGGCTGCGGTGAGGCGCGCAGGTAACGATCCGGACAGCGATGGGAGGCCGGAGCCGGCGATTGCGGGTGAATCCGAGGAGTGGGGCGTCTTGCCCGAAGCATGTGCCGGGGTCGGGGGCCGGGTTTGTTTCCGACCGGTGCGGTGGGCGAGATCGAAGCGGGCGGATCCGTGGGGTGCCGGTGTTCCGGCATACCGTATGTGTGCGACCGTGGCGACTGCGGCGACCGCGGGCATTGCGGACGGCTGTCGGAGGCAGCAGGGGCGAGAAGCGCAGGGATCCTGCAGGCGGCGAACGAAAAACGACCGCAGCGGAAACTGCGGTCGTTTGCGGTTGTTCGCGGAGGGACTCCGCGGCCGGAGCTATTCGGCCACGACTTCGTTCGAAACCTCCGTTGCGGCCTCGGTCTCGACAGCGTCGGCCGCCGGGATTTCAGCCTGCGGAATGCCCGTCTCGGCCTCGAAGAGATGCTCCTGCATGGCTTTCGCGTCCTTAGCCGTGTCGCTCGTGCCGATCAGGCTGCGATCCATCGCCAGCGTTGCCACGAGGCTCAAGACCACGATGGCGATGGCCATCGTCCACGTGAATTTCTCCAGAAAATTGGTGGTTTCGCGCACGCCCATCACCTGATTCGAGGCGCCGAAGTTGGCGGCCATGCCGCTTTTGGGGTTCTGCACCAATACCGCGAGGATCACCAGAACGCTCGCGACGAGTATCAGGGCAATGCAAATCGTGTATAACATAGCTGATTAATTATTAGTTTTCGGTTTTGCGTATTAACTCGGCAAAGTAAACACTTTTTTCGGGATTTAGCAAACTTAATTTGCGATAAATCGCTGCCGCCTGCTCCCGAAGCCCCTGTGCGAGATAGATTTCGGCCAGCTCCTCGCTCACCAGCTCGTCCTCGTCGTCCAGTTCGGCCGCGGTGCGGACCTCCCCGTCCGGCGCCCCTTCGTCGGCCACGATGCGCAGATCCTCCTCGCCGAGGAAGCGTTCGATGATGTCGTCGGCAGCGAAGGCCGTGAAGGCGTCGGCTTCGGGCGCCTCCGTCGCGAGGCTGCTCTGGGCGCGCCACGGCGCGACGGCCTCCCACAGAGGATCGCTCGCGCCCGCCGCCCGCGCACGGGCGATGCGTGCCGGCAGGAACCACGCGTAGCGTTCGGCCGCCGCCGCGAGCTCTGTCTCGGAGAGGAGGTCCGGCGTGCCGGGGATGCGTTCGGAATCCTTCATGGCATTACCAGTTGGAGGCCGAAGCCTGAAAGATGTCGGTGACGATCTTCTCGACGATCTGCGGGATCAGGTCGCCCTCGACCTCGTTGAGCAGCAGCTCCGAATTGTAGTCCTCGTAGGCGGTGAAGGTGCGCGAGGACCACGACGCCTTCTCGTCGAGCGCGTTGGTGAAGCGAACCCGCACGGTGATCGTCAGTCGGTTGAGCGTGGCGTATTCGTCGCTCGACACGCCGGATGTCTGCGACGTGTAGTTGGTGATCTCGCCCTCGAAGGCGAAGTCGCCGCCCTCCTCGACCTGCATTAGCTTCGTACGGCGCGAGAATATGTCGACGAGCGCGTCGGTGAGCGTCGGACTCAAGAGCGGGGAGACCATCGCGGCGTTGTTGGGGAAGTAGGCCACCGAGAAGGTCTTGGCATCGGGCGGAATCGAGGCGCCCGAAAGCGAATATTTGACCTGCAGGCCGCAGCCGTCGATCGCGAGGACCGCGGCCAGCATGAGTGCGAAGCGGAGTAAGCGTGTCGGTTTCAATGCGTGGCAATCGTTAAAGTGTTCTGTTTCTTGTCGGTACGGCACCGAGCCGGGGTTCGCCGCTCCGAAGCGGGGCCGGCTCGCGGCGGTGCGTGCCGTGTAGTCCGTGCCGTGTAGTCCGTGTCGGGCAGCTCGATCGTGTGGTCCGTGCCGGGGCCGGTTTCGCGCGGGGGATTCGCAGCCGGCGGGACATGGGCCGGAGCTCCGCCCTTGTCGCTTCGACCGTTCGTCGGGCGGCGCCTCGTGCGCCGTGGTCCGGCCTTCGCGGGCGCCATCTGCGGTTCGACCGGCGGTATCGGCCGTGCCGGACGGGTCCTATGGGGCGGTCCCGGGCCGTGCGGCGCCGCACGGCGCATCCGGAGCCGTCCGGAACTCTTCGGAACTCTCCGGAACTCTCCGGGATCAGTAGCTCTCCTCTATCCCCAGCTCCTTGAGCTTGCGGTAGAGCGTACGCTCCGACATGAAGAGCTCGGCGGCCGCTTCGCGGCGGCGTCCGTTGTTGCGGCGCAGCGCGCGGACGATCTGCTCGCGCTGCATGTCGGCCTTCGTCCGCTCGCGCGGAGCCTCCTCGACAACCTCCTCGCTCTCGGCATAGACGGGCGAGGCGGGCGGCGGCGTGTAGAGCGGTGCGGCGGAGGGTGCGTAGCCGGGATGCGTGCCGTAGCCGTGCGCCGCCGTGCGCGCGTCGTAGACGGCGGGCGGATAGGCCGCGGATTGCGCCGCGGAGGGCAGCAGGGCCTTGACGTCGGCGGCGGCCGGCCGGTAACCCGAGGCGTTGCGCATCAGGTCGCCCAGCATTCGCTTCAGCTCGTTGATGTCGGCCCGCATGTCGAACAGGATTTTGTAGAGCAATTCGCGTTCCGTCGACGAGCCGTCGTCGGTCCGGCCCGCAGCGGCGATCGGCGTCTCGTTCTGCTGGGGCGGCAGGTATTTGGCCAGAATCTCGGGTGTGATGAGGCGCACCTGCTCGATGGCCGAGATCTGCTCGGCGACGTTCTTCAGCTGGCGGATGTTGCCGCGCCAGTAGTAGCTGCGGAGCATCTGCCGCGCTCCGTCGTCGAGCGTGACGGCCGGCATGCGGTACTGCGTCGCGACGTCGGCGGCGAATTTGCGGAACAGCAGCGGAATGTCGTCCGGCCGTTCGCGCAGCGACGGCACCGCGATGGGCACCGTGCCGAGGCGGTAGTAGAGATCCTCGCGGAAGCGGCCTTCGGCCACGGCCCGCGGCAGGTCGACGTTCGTCGCCGCGATGACGCGCACGTCGGTCTTGCGCACCTGCGACGACCCGACGCGGATGAATTCGCCCGACTGCAGCACGCGGAGCAGGCGGGCCTGCGTGGCGTGGGGCAGCTCGGCCGCCTCGTCGAGGAAGATCGTGCCTCCGTCGGCCTCCTCGAAGTAGCCTTTGCGGGCCTCGGTGGCCCCCGTGAAGGCCCCCTTCTCGTGGCCGAAGAGTTCCGAGTCGATCGTACCCTCGGGGATCGCCGCGCAGTTCACGGCGATGTATTTGTTGTGCTTGCGGGCCGAGTAGGCGTGGATCACCTGCGGGAAGAACTCCTTGCCGGCGCCGCTCTCGCCCGTGACGAGCACCGTCAGGTCGGTGGGCGCCACGCGCAGCGCCACCTCGAGGGCCCGATCGAGGAGCTCCGAGGTGCCGATGATGCCGAAGCGCTGTTTTACGGTCGTGATGTCGGTCATTGCTCTTCGGGCGTTTGGGTGGTGCCGGCAGCCGGCGTATCGGGTGCCGAGGCGTCGTCCGCCGGCTGCGTCGCGTCGTCGCCGGCGTGCGGGACGGGGTGCGTCGTCTCGTAGCGGACGGCCGGCTCCTCCTCCTGCGCCTGCTGCGCCTCGCGCCAGAGGCCGAAGGCGATGGCGGCCGCGGCGAGCGCGATGGCGAGCACGGCGATCCAGATGAAGCGGTCGGCGCCCCGGCGGCGCGGCGGGCGGTCGACATAGGTGTAGGCGTCGGTGCTCTTCTGCGGACGGCCGTAGCGGAGGCCGCGCACCGACGGATCGGGGTGCATCTTCGCCGAGCGCGAGATGGCCGGTTCGGCCGGAGTCCGCGGCTCTGCGGGCCCCTTTTCGGCCGGCGTTTCGGCGTCGGAGGCGCTTTGCGCCGGGGATTTCGCGGTGTGCTGCGGTGCGGGTGCGGCCTCTGCCGCGGGCTTCTCCGGCGCTGCGGCCAGCCGTGCCGGTGCCGTGGGTTCCGATGCGGTCTCCGCGGCGGCGGGCAGGCTCGGACGGGGGCTGTAGTCGAAGACGATCGTGCCGTTGGGGCCGGGTTTCAGTGTGCCGAGCCCCTCGGCGCGGTACTCCTCGCCGCGCGAGACGGCGTGGCGCACCTCGAAGACGAAGCGGTCGATCTCGCCCGCGGCCTCCAGTTCGTTGAGGCCCGCCGTGCGGAGTTCGCCGCGCAGGACGCCGTCGTCGCGCTTGAGCAGTTCGGTGAAGAGCACCTGTCCCGGCTCTTTGACGATGAAGGCGCCGAGCTGGGGGACGACGAGCCGCTTGTGCGACTCCAGAAAGGATGATATGATTGCGATGAGCACGTTCGGTGTGGGTTGATTCGGCACCAAAATTACCTCTTTTCGCAGAAAAAAACAAAATCCGCCCCGGTTTTTCAAAATAATCGGACGAAGTGTCGTCTATCCGGAAAATATTCGCTTACTTTGCAACCCCGCAATCCGGGGAATCCGGCCGAGCTACTTGCGTCCGTTTCGGCGTATGTAATCGAGTCGGATCGGAAAAACAAGAGAGAACCGCGTCATGAAAGACAAGTACATCGACCTTATCGAGCAGACGTTCGACTTCCCGCAGGACGAGTTTTCGGTCGAGGACAACGAGCTGCACTTCCACGACATTCCGCTGATGGAGCTGATCAAACAGTACGGAACGCCGCTCAAGATCACCTACCTGCCGAAGATCTCGCAGCAGATCAGCCGTGCCAAGCGCATGTTCAACGTAGCGATGGCGAAGGTCGATTACAAGGGCTCCTATAATTATTGCTACTGCACCAAGTCGAGCCACTTCTCGTTCGTGCTGGAGGAGGCGCTCAAGAACGACATCCACCTCGAGACCTCGTCGGCCTACGACATCCACATCATCAATGCGCTCTACGACGGGGGCATCATCGACAAGGACCGCTACATCGTCTGCAACGGTTTTAAGCGCCCGCAGTATGTCGAGAACATCGCGCAGCTGGTCAACGACGGCTTCACGAACACGATTCCGGTGCTCGACAACAAGGAGGAGCTCGACCTGTTCGAGGACGCCTTCACCAAGAAGTGCAAGGTGGGCATCCGCATCGCCTGCGAGGAGGAGCCGAAGTTCGAGTTCTACACCTCGCGGCTCGGCATCCGCTACAACGACATCGTCGACTTCTACAAGGCCAAGTTGAAGAACAGCAAGAAATTCCAGCTCAAGATGCTGCACTTCTTCATCAATACGGGCATCAAGGATACGGCCTACTACTGGAACGAGCTGTCGAAGTGCATGAACATCTACTGCGAGCTGAAGGCCATCTGCCCCGAGCTCGACAGCCTCAACATCGGCGGCGGATTCCCCATCAAGAATTCGCTTAACTTCGAGTACGACTACGAGTACCTGACCGAAGAGATCATCGCGCAGATCAAGAACATCTGCCAGCGCAACGGCGTCGAAGAGCCCAACATTTTCACCGAGTTCGGCTCCTTCACGGTGGGCGAGAGCGGTGCGGCGCTCTATTCGATCGTCAACCAGAAGCAGCAGAACGACCGCGAGAACTGGTACATGATCGACTCGTCGTTCATCACCACTCTGCCCGATACGTGGGGCATCGACCAGCGCTACATCATGCTGGCGGTGAACAACTGGGACAAGGAGTATCAGCGCGTGCTGCTGGGCGGGCTCACCTGCGACAGCGAGGACTTCTACAACTCGGAGTGCCACACCAACGCCATCTTCCTGCCCAAGCTCGAGAAGGGCAATACGCAGTACATCGGCTTCTTCCACACGGGGGCCTATCAGGAGTCGCTGGGCGGCTTCGGCGGCATCCAGCACTGTCTGATCCCGGCGCCGAAACACGTGATCATCGACCGCGACAAGTCCGACAACGAATACTATACGCGCCTGTTCGCCAAAGAGCAGTCCTATCGTTCGATGATGCGCATTCTGGGGTATTGATCCCCGACGCACGGCTTGCGGCGGCGGATCCGGCCGTCGTTCGAATCCCCTTTTTCCGAAAAGGGGATTTTTTCGTGTCCGGCCGCATGTCGGGAAATCCGGGCGGAGCCGTCCGGCGAAACCTTCGGCTTCTGATGACGGTGCTTCGTTCGATGCGGTCGCCGGTCGATGGAGAGGGGGATATTCGGCCTCGTGCGACGGTGGCGGAACGAGCGGGACCTTTTCGGTCGCAGCCGGCAGGGTGTTTCGAAGGTCCGGAACAGAAATTTTCTCCGCTTCGCATGCAGGAAATTCGCATGAAAAGCGCTATCTTGCGAAGCAATGGAGAGACGAAGAAATCTCGGGCGGAAATGATGTGCGGTCGATGGAGCCGGGCGGTTGCGACTCTCGTCGCGGTGTTGTCGGTGTGCGTTGCGTTGCGTGCGCAAGAGGAGGCCGTGCATGGTGTCGTCGCGCCCGAGGGTCCGGCATCCGGCGGTTTCGGGCCGGCGGTTCCGTCATCCGTAGCTTCCGCGCCTGTTTTTCCGTCGTCCGATGGCTCCGGACCGGCGAGTCTGTCATTCGGAGTTTCCGTGTCGCCGGTTCCGGCAATCGACGGCTCCGGGACGCGGGATCGGGATGCCGGAGAGTCGGGTCCCGATCGTTCCCGTGCGGCGGATGGGGTCTTCGCGGTGTCCGCTTCCGAACTTACGTCGTCCGAGGTTTCCGCCTCCGCCGGCTCCGGGGGACGCTTCGTCCATCGTATCGGCGTCGAATTCCGGCCCGAGCGGATCCTGCCGACGCACGATTTCCTGCGCGGCGCCAACGGCACGGGACACGCCATCGCATGGGCCCGTTCGGTCCATCTGCGTTACGGCTTCCGATTCCGCCCCGGTTCGTCGGAGGACTGGATCTACCGCGGGGTGCGTCAGGGCATCGGCGTGGCCCGCTACGCCTTCGGCGATAAACGCGAGTTGGGCGATCCGGTGGTCGTCTACCTCTTTCAGGGCGGTCGCATCGCGCGCCTCGCACCCCGGCTGACGCTCGACTACGAGTGGAATTTCGGCCTTTCGTTCGGGTGGCATCCCTACGACCGCCGGACGAACCGCTGCAACCTCGTGATGGGCTCGAAGATCAATGCCTGTCTCGATGCGGGGGTGCAGCTCGACTGGCGCTTCGCGCCCCGCTTTTCGCTCGCGGCGGGCATCGTCGTCACGCACTTCTCCAACGGTAATACGAAACTGCCCAACGCGGGGCTCAACACGCTCGGCCTCCGGGTGGGACTCACGGGCGAGTTGGGGCCTGTCGAGGAACTGCCTGCAGTGCGTCGTGCACTGCCGCCGTTCCGGCGACACGTGAGCTACGACGTGTTGCTGTTCGGCTCTTGGCGCCGCACGGGCGTCGCGCTCGACGGGCGCATGATCGCTTCGCCCGAGGCCTATCCCGTCGCCGGATTCAATTTCGCACCGATGTATGCGTTCGGCTATCGCTTCCGCGCAGGCGTGTCGCTCGACGGCGTCTACGACGGCAGCGCCAATGTCTATACGAAGGATTATATCGTCGAGATCGGCGGTCGGGATCCCGGATACACTTTCTACAAGCCTTCGCTCTCCCGGCAGCTGGCGCTCGGTCTTTCGGCACGCGCCGAATTCGTCATGCCCTACTTCACCATCAACGTCGGGCTTGGGGTCAACGTGCTCCATAAGGGCGGCGACCTGCGGGCGTTCTACCAGATCCTCGCGTTGAAGATCGGCATGACGCGCAGCTCGTACCTGCATGTGGGCTATTGTCTCAAGGATTTCCATATGCCCAACTTCCTGATGCTGGGCGCGGGTTACCGTTTCGGCGACCGAACGCCGCGCGTGCGGTGATCGTGCGGTGGCCGGCAGACGGTCGGGTGTCGGGCGGATGCCGCGCATGGGGAGATGCGGCACGCACCGGAGGGGCCGGCCGGGTTTCCGTCGGATTGCGTGCCGGCGTCGGGCGGATGCCGCGCCGGCCGGTCAGCGTTCGCTCAACTCCAGCCAGCGCATCGTCTTTTCGTCGATCAGCGCGATGAGCTCCATGATGCGCTGCGACTGCGCGGTGAGCTCCTCCACCGAGAGGGTTCCCGATGAAAGCGCTGCCTCGAGCGCCGCCTTCTCGGCTTCGAGCGCGGGGATCTCGCGGTCGAGCGCCTCCAGCTCCCGTTCCTCCTTGTAGGTGCGTTTGCGCGGTGTGGCCGGAGTGTCGGCCTGTGCTTTGGGAGCCGCGGCTGCGGGTTTGGCCGCCGCGGTTTCGGCCCGTCGTGCCGCGTCGCAGGCGCGTTTCCAGTCGACGTATTCGGAGTAGGTGCCCGCGAAGTCGCGGATTTCGCCGTCGCCGCGGAAGACCAGCAGGTGGTCGGCGACCTTGTCGACGAAGTAGCGGTCGTGCGAGACGACGATCACGCACCCCCTGAAGGCGGCGAGGTACTCCTCCAGCACGCCGAGCGTCACGATGTCGAGGTCGTTCGTCGGCTCGTCGAGCACGAGGAAGTTGGGGTTGCGCAGCAGCACCGTGCAGAGGTAGAGGCGCCGCCGTTCGCCGCCGCTCAAGCGCGCCACGTAGCCGTGCTGCTCCTCGGGCGTGAAGAGGAAGTGCTGCAGGAACTGCGAGGCGCTCATCCGGCGTCCGTCGTCCAAGCGGATCTCCTCGGCGATCTCGGTCACCGTGTCGATCACCTTCTTGTTTTCGTCGAAGGTCATGCCCTGCTGGCTGTAGTAGCCGAAGCGCACCGTCTCGCCGATCTCGATCGTGCCGCTGTCGGGCCGCTCGAGCCCCAGCAGGAGCTTGAGGAAAGTCGACTTCCCGCAGCCGTTGTCGCCCACGATGGCTAACTTCTCGTAGCGGGTGAAGGTGTATTCGAAATCCTTCAGGATGACGGTGTCGCCGAAGCGCTTGCAGAGGCCCCGGCACTCGAAGATCTTGGTGCCGATGCGCGAGGCGCCCATGTCGAGACGCAGATCGGCGCGTGTGCGGGTGGTGCGCAGCCGCGCCTCGAGGTCGCGGAAGGCGTCGATGCGCGACTTGGCCTTCGTGGCGCGGGCCTGCGGCTGGCGGCGCATCCACTCCAGCTCGCGCCGGTAGAGGTTGCGGTCGCTGGCGCGCTGCGCCGCCTCGGCCTCCTCGCGCTCCTGTTTCTTTTCGAGGTAGCAGGCGTAGTTGCCGTCGTAGCGGCGGATGCCCTGCCCGTCGAGTTCGAGGATTTCGTCGCAGACGCTGTCGAGGAAGTAGCGGTCGTGGGTCACCATCAGCAGGGCGGCCGACGACTGCGTGAGGTACTCCTCGAGCCATGCGGTCATGTCGCTGTCGAGGTGGTTCGTAGGTTCGTCGAGGATCAGCAGGTCGGCCTCGTCGATCAGGACGTTGGCCAGCGCCACGCGCTTGAGCTGTCCGCCCGAGAGGGTTTCGATCCGCTGGCCGAGGTCGCGGATTTCGAGGCGCGAGAGGATCCGCTCGGCCCGTTTCTCGTAGTCCCACGCCTCCAGTGCGTCCATGCGGGCCATCGCCTCCTGCAGCCCCTCGCCCGAGGGGTCGGCCGCAGCCCGTTCGTAGGCCGCGATGGCCTGCACCGCCGGTGTGTCGGAGCGGAAGCAGGCCTCCGCCACGGTCGTCCCGGCCGGGTAGGCGGGGCTCTGTTCGAGGTAGGCCACGCGCAGGTCGCGGCGCGGCACGACGCTCCCCGCATCGGCCGTCAGGCGTCCCGCGACGATGTCGAGCAGCGTGCTCTTGCCCGCGCCGTTGCGGGCGATCAGCGCCACGCGCCGTCCCTCGTCGATCGCGAAGGATATATCCTCGAAAAGCACCAGATCGCCGTAGGATTTGGCGAGGTGTTCGACCTGAAGTGCACAAGCCATCGTTTCCGTCGTGTTTTTGTTGCGACGAAGATACGCAAAAATCTGCGGACGAGCAACCCCGGGGGGCGCCGCGGCCTCGCGGCCGTCGGAGTCGTTCGTGCGCGTTTTTTCGTCTGTTTTACCTCTTTTTTCGTCCGAAATGCCTATATTTGGCAGCATTATTTAATCGAAACCGAATATGAAAGCATTGAAAATCGGAAGCCTGTGCGCCTCGGTACCCATCGTGCAAGGCGGCATGGGCGTCGGCATATCGCTTTCGGGTCTCGCCTCGGCGGTCGCCGCCGAGGGCGGCGTGGGGGTCATCTCCTCCGCGGGACTCGGGGCGATCTACAACGACTACTCGAAGGACTACCGCGAAGCCTCGATCTGGGGACTGAAGCAGGAGCTCCGCAAGGCGCGCGAGGCGACCCGGGGGATCATCGGCGTGAACGTCATGGTCGCTATGTCGAACTTCGCCGACATGGTCCGCACGGCCGTCGCCGAGCGGGCCGACATCATCTTCTCGGGTGCCGGACTGCCGCTCAACCTGCCGTCGTTCCTCACCGAGGGCGCCCGGACCAAGCTGGCGCCCATCGTCTCGTCGGCACGCGCCGCGGCGGTGCTCTGCCGCAAATGGTGGTCGGAGTACCGCTACGTGCCCGACGCCGTGGTGGTCGAGGGCCCGAAGGCAGGCGGCCATCTGGGCTACAAGGCCGAGCAGATCGGCGACGAGCGCTTCGCACTGGAGGCGCTCGTGCCCGAGATCGTGGCCGAGGTCCGCGCCTTCGGGGCGGAGCACGACCGGCATATTCCCGTGATCGCCGGCGGCGGCGTCTATACGGGCGAGGATATCTACCGCATCATGGCATTGGGGGCCGACGGCGTGCAGATGGGTACGCGCTTCGTCACCACCGACGAGTGCGATGCCGACCCGGCCTTCAAGCAGAGCTACATCGACGCCGCGGAGTCCGACATCGAGATCATCCGCAGTCCGGTGGGCATGCCGGGCCGCGCCATCCGCAACTCGTTCCTCGATCGGGTGAAGGAGGGGCTCAAGCGCCCGAAGGCCTGCCCGTTCGACTGCATCAAGACGTGCGACGTCACCCACAGCCCCTACTGCATCATGCTGGCCCTCTACAACGCCTTCCGCGGGCGGCTGCAGAACGGGTACGCCTTCTGCGGGGCCAATGCGTGGCGCGCCGAGAAGATCCAGTCGGTGAGGGAGCTCATCGACTCGCTCAAGAGCGAGTACGACGACTTCGCCGCCAGATGCGAGGGGTTCTCGCTGCGCGGAAAACTCTTCGGTGCGACGCGGTAAAGGCCGCCGCGCACCGGATCCTGCGACGAGGAGTCCCGAAGGGACTCCTCGTCCGGTGTTTGTGGGAGCGGGCGGTTCGCCGCCGGCGGCAGGACGGCACGAGCCTTCGGCGAGTTGCAGTCCGCCGCGTGGGGCGGCGGCGGACTGCCGACATTGCCCGGCAATGTCGGAATCGTTTGTTCGGAGCATGCTCGCGGGGAGGTCCGCTACGTTGCGGATCTGACGCCAGCGGCGCGGCGGCGTTCGTCGCGCTGCGCCGGGTCAGCGTTTTTCGAAATGCTGATAGTCCTTGAGCGAATGCCAGTCGCCGCCCCATGCGAAGCCGCGGGAGCGAAAGAGCTTGTAGCAGAGGTCGTCGCGGTCGATGCGGCCCGGAAAGGGGCGCGAGCGGTCGGCGTAGGGCGCGCCCGCTTCGGGCTGCACGACGGTGCGGCCGTTGCGGACGGCGACGCAGGGATTGTACAGCGGATTGATGTCCACGGCCGTGCCGAGGGCGTGCCGCGACAGGCGCGTCGTGCCGGCGATGCGGCGGCAGTTGAAGGCCGAGGTGTTGTTCGCGGCCATCGAGCGTTCGTCGTCGCCGTCGTAGCGGTCGACGAGCTCGATCCGTTCGATGGGGTAGCCCGCCTCGTAGAGCTCCCGGAAGATCCCGGCCAGATCGTCGGCCACGCTCCGGTGGCAGACGAGCTCGCCCGTGCGGATGGCCCCCGCGAAGTCGACGTGGAGCACCCGGACATGGCGCAGCTCGCCGCGCGGCACGGGGCAGCCGTCCCTGTACGAGCGCCCCTGCATGCGGGCGAAGGTGGCGTCGTCGAGGGCGGAGACGCCGAACCATGCCTCGACGCCCGTGCGTTCGAGCTCGGCTGCGGCGACGATCCGGCCCGCGCAGGTCGGTGCGGCCGGCTCCTGCGCCCGGAGGACGAAGCAGCACGCGAGGGCGAGGCAGAGGAACGCGGTGCGGCGCATGGCGGCATCAGAGCTCTTCGAGCCGGGCTACGGGCGAGACGTCGAGCGACGAGAAGTCGCCGTTGCGGTAGCGGTAGCTGCCCGCCATCGCGATCATCGCCGCGTTGTCGGTCGTGAACTTGAGCTCGGGCAGGAAGGTGCGCCAGCCCCGCTTGCGCCCGGCTTCGACGATCCCCTCGCGGAGCCCCGAGTTGGCCGAGACGCCGCCCGCTGCGGCGATGTCGCGGATGCCCGTATCCTTCGAGGCCTTGATGAGCTTCGCGAGCAGGATGTCGACCACGGTGGCCTGCAGCGAGGCGCAGAGGTCGGCCTTGTTGCGCTCGATGAAGTCGGGGTCGTCCGCCACGGCGTCGCGCAGCGTGTAGAGGAACGAGGTCTTGAGTCCCGAGAACGAGTAGTCGTAGCCGTCGACGTGGGGCCGGGCGAAGCGGAACGCCGCGGGATCGCCTTCGCGGGCCAGTTTGTCGATGACCGGGCCCCCGGGATAGGGGAGCCCCATCACTTTGGCACATTTATCGAAGGCTTCGCCTGCGGCGTCGTCGATCGTCGTGCCGATGATCCGCATCTCGAGCGGCGAGTCGACGCGCACGATCTGCGTGTGGCCGCCGCTCACGAGCAGGCAGAGGAACGGAAACGAGGGGTGGGGCAGCTCGCGGTCCGGGAGGTCGATGAAGTGCGAGAGGATGTGTCCCTGCAGGTGGTTGACCTCCACCATCGGGATGTTGCGGGCGAGCGAGAGCCCTTTGGCGAACGACACGCCCACGAGCAGCGAGCCGACGAGGCCCGGTCCGCGCGTGAAGGCGATGGCGTCGATCTCGTCGGGCCCCACGCCCGCCGTGCGGAGCGCCGTGTCGACCACGGGAACGATGTTCTGCTGGTGGGCCCGCGAGGCGAGCTCCGGGATGACGCCGCCGTAGGCGACGTGTACGGCCTGCGAGGCGATGACGTTCGAGAGCAAGACGTTGTTGCGCAGCACGGCCGCCGAGGTGTCGTCGCACGAGGATTCGATGCCGAGAATTGTAATATCCATCCGGGTTTTTACGGTTTTTTCGCTGAAAACAGTTAAATTTGCAGGTTACAACGACCTATCGATGCGCAAAGTTATAAAAATATTGGGAAAGGCGATCGCGACGATCGTAATCGTCGCCGCGGTTCTTCCCCTTCTGCTAGCGCTGCTGCTCGGCATTCCCGCCGTGCAGAACGCCGTCGTGCGCAAGGCGACGCGCATCGTGTCGGAGAAACTCGACACGGAGGTGCGCATCGGTCGGGTGGAGGTCGGTTACTTCGGCAAGGTGCGCGTGCGCGATCTTTATGTCGAGGATTACCAGAAGGATACGTTGCTTTACGCCGGTCGCGTCGAGGCCTTCGTGACGGGGCTCGGCATCTTCGGCGGCGGGGTGTCGCTCAATCGTGCCGAGATCGCCGGGGCGAAGCTCTGCCTGCGCGAAACGCCCGAAGGGGTCATGAACATCAAGCAGCTGATCGACCGGCTGTCCGATCCCGACAAACCCAAGAAGGGGGCGTTCCGCCTCGCGATCCGCAAGGCGTCGATCCGCGACATGGAACTCTGCCTCGAGCGGCTGCAGCACCGCGATCCCCCTTACGGCATCGACTTCGGCCACATGCACCTCTACGACCTCGCGGCCCGCGTCGACGACCTCATGCTCGACGGCCCGGCGCTTTCGATGACCGTCGGTGCGCTCTCGGCGCGCGAGCGGAGCGGCTTCGTGCTCGACCACCTTTCGGGCCGTTTCTACATGAACAACGGCTGCCTCGGTTTCGAAGAGGCGCACTTGGTCACCGAGCGTTCGAACGTCACGCTGCCTTACGTAGCGCTGGTCGGCGGCTCGTGGGCCGATTACAAGGATTTCATAAGCGAGGTGCGCATCGAAGCCGCGGTACGCAACGCCACGCTCGCCACCGACGACGTCGCCTATTTCGCGCCGAAGCTCCGCGACCGGCACCTCGTTTTGAGCGGCCTCGACGCCGATGCCTCGGGCGAGGTCGACGATCTGCGCGTGAAGCTGCGCAGCCTGCGGATCGGCGAGGGGATCTCCCTTGCGGGCGATCTGGCGGCGACGGGGCTGCCCGACCTCGACCGCGCGCGCTTCGATGTGCGGCTCACGCGGCTCGCGGCCTCGGCGGAGGCCGTCGACGACCTGCTGCGGGACCTCGGCGGGCGGAGCCTTCCCGAGGGCGTGCGTTCGGTGCTCGAACGTGCCGGTGCGATCGGCGTCACGCTCCGCTTCGAAGGCTCGTTCGACTCGTTCGACGCGAAGGCCGAGGCGACCACCGACGCCGGAACGATCGTCGCCGATCTGCAGATGCGGCCCCGCAGCGGAGGCCTTCGGAGCATCCGCGGCGGAGCGGTCGCCCGCAACCTGAAGGTGGGTGCGCTGCTGGGACGCCGCACGCTCGTGGGCGACGCGACCGTCGACGCCCGGATCGACGGCGTGGTGGGCCGCGGCCGGACGGATGCCGCGGTGACGGGGCGCATCGAGCGCTTCGGCTTCAAGGGATATGTGTACGATTCGCTGCGCTTCGACGGCCGGCTCCGCAACCGGGAGTTCGACGGCCGCATCGTCGTCCGCGACCCGAATCTGCGCTTCGATTTCGCGGGACTGGTCGATCTCAACGACTCGGTGCCCCGCTACGACTTCGCGCTCGCGCTCGACCGGGCCGATCTGGCGGCGCTCCACATCAATCCCCGCGACTCGGTCTCGCGGCTTTCGGCGCGGCTCGTGGCCAAAGGCAGCGGCCGCTCGCTCGACGACCTGAACGGCCGCATCCGCATTACCGATGCCGTATATGCCTACAACGACAAGCGGATCGGGCCTGCGGAGCTCACGCTCACGGGCGAGAATTCGGCCGACAGCAAGTTCGTCGAGCTGCGTTCGGACTTCGCCGACGCCACGTTCCGCAGCAAGACCAGCTACCGCACCGTCTTCGACTTCCTGCGCCGCAGCGCCGCGCAGTATCTGCCCTCGATCGCAGGCCGCGGCTCCCGTGCGGTGCGCGCCGGCGAGCGGATCGCCGTGGCGGACGACTATTCGCTGCTCTCGGTGCTCGTCCGCGACTTCAACCCCGTGGCCGACGCCGTGGCGCCCGGGCTTCAGATCGCCGAGGGCTCGTCGCTCAAGCTGCTCTTCAATCCGGCGAACAACCGCCTCTCGTTCAACGCCCATTCGGAGTATGTCGAGCGGCGCAACATGCTGGCCACGCGCCTGAACGTCAATGCCTCGAACCGCGGCGACTCGCTGACGCTCTATGCTTCGGCCGAGGATCTGTTCGCCGGCATGCTCCATCTGCCGCGTCTGTCGCTCACGGGCGGTGCCCGGCAGGGCCGCATCCAGCTCACGACGGGCTTCGACGACACGACCCGCCGTTTTTCGGGACTCGTGGCCCTGCGTGCCGAGATCGCAGACGAACGTTCGGCTACGGGCCGCAACATCGATCTGCAGATCCTTCCCTCGCACATCACCCGGGGCGACAAGACGTGGGGGATTCTCGCCCGGCGGATCCTTTACGACACCACGCGCGTGGTGATCGACCGCTTCTACGTGCGCAACAGCGAGCAGAGCCTGCTCGTCGACGGCGTCGCGTCGCGCAGCCGTGCCGACTCGGTGACGCTCACGCTCCGCAACTTCGACCTCGCACTCCTCACGCAGATCGCCGACCGCATAGGATACGTCATCGAGGGCCGCACGAACGGCTTCGCCGTGATGAAGTCGGCGCTCCGCAACGGCGAGCTCACGGCCGACATCGCGCTCGACAGCCTCTCCGTGAACGGCATCGGAGTTCCGCCGCTGCGGCTCGTGTCGGGCTGGGATTTCGCCCGCAGCCGCGCCGGCGTCACGGTGACCGAACGCCATACGCGCGACACGGTCGTGCGGGGCTTTTACGACCCCGCGCAGGTGCGCTACTACGCCCGTCTGACGGTCGACAGCCTCGACATGGGGCTGCTCGATCCCGTGCTCTCGGGGGTGGTCTCCGGCACGAGGGGCTTCGCGTCGGCCGATCTGGTGCTGCAGGGCCGGCGCCGCGACGCTACGCTCACGGGCGGCATCCGCGTGCGCGATCTGGCGACGACGGTCGACTTCACGCAGGTGACCTACACGCTGCCCGCCGCGTCGCTCGAGGTCGCGGGCAACCGCTTCCGCGCGCGCAACGCCACGATCTACGATCCGCAGGGCAACCGCGCCCGGCTGGACATCGACCTCGATCTGCAGCACCTCTCGAACATCGCCTACGACATCCGCGTGCGGCCCGAGGAGTTGCTCGTGCTCGACACCGATGCCGCCGACAACGACGCCTTCTACGGCCGGGTCTACGCCACGGGCTCGGTGCGCGTGGCGGGCGACAAGGGGCAGGTGACGATGGACATCGCCGCGGCTACCGACGAGGGCTCGTCGTTCTTCATGCCCCTGTCGGGCAAGTCGAATATCTCCTATGCCGACTTCGTGACCTTCGTGGCGCCGAAAGAGGACGAGGAGGAGGATGTCGTGGCCCGCAAGCGGCGGTCGTTCGAACGACGCCGCACCCGCAGCGCCTCCGCAGGCAGCGACATGGACATCTCGCTGGCGCTCGACGTGCGCCCCAACGTCGAGGTCGAACTCACCGTTTCGGGCAATACGCTCAAGGCGCGGGGCGCGGGCCTGCTCAACCTGCAGATCGAGCCCAAGACGGGCCTCTTCGAGATGTACGGCGACTATGCGCTCTCCGACGGCAGCTTCCGGCTGTCGCTGATGAACCTCTACAACAAGAATTTCGTCATCGAGCCGGGCTCGACGATCCAGTGGACCGGTTCGCCGACCGACGCCCTGCTCGACATCGACGCCGTCTACAAGCTCAAGGCGTCGCTGCAGCCGCTGCTGCAGGGCACCTCCGACAAGCTGGCCTCCGACCGCTCGGTACCCGTCGAGTGCGTCATCCATCTGGGCGGCCGGCTGACCAATCCGTCGGTCACCTTCGACGTGCGGGTCCCCTCGTCTGACCCGGAGACGCAGACCGTGATCGCCAATGCCCTGTCGACGCCCGAGTCGGTCGACCAGCAGTTCGCGTCGCTGCTGGTCTTCAACAGCTTCATGGCCGAGAACATCGGTTCGAACGCCAATCTGGGCGCCTCGATGGGTGTCGGCACGGGCCTCGAGTTCCTCTCGGGCATGCTCAACAACTGGATCGGCGACTACGGCCTCGTGCTGCGCTACCGTCCCAAGTCGGAGACGGCCGGCGAGGAGGTCGACTTCGGGCTCTCGAAGAGCCTCATCAACAACCGCCTGTTCGTCGAGTTGGAGGGCAACTACCTGATCGACAACAAGCAGGCGGTGAACAGCTCGATGTCCAACTTCATGGGCGAAGCCTATGTCACCTACCTGATCGACCGCTCGGGCGTGCTGAAGCTCAAGGCCTTCACGCAGACGATCGACCGTTTCGACGAGAATCAGGGTCTGCAGGAGACCGGTATCGGCATCTATTTCAAGGAGGACTTCGACAATTTCCGCGATTTCCGCCGCCGCATGAAGGAGCGCTTCACCAACAAGAAGCGCCGGGCGCGGCGCGAAGCCCGCAAAACCGCCGCAGCGGAGGACGATGCTGCAGCGGATGCCGCAGCCGGGGCGCGAACGACGACGAACGAACGACAAACCGAATAAAACACACACTTAAACGTTATGATGACATTTTTGCAGGCCGCCGAGGCGGTGGCCGTAAGTGAGGAGACCCGAATGGGATTGTGGACGCTGTTCGTCAAGGGCGGCTGGCTGATGTGGCCCCTGCTGGCGCTGGGCGGCGTGACGATCTTCATCTTCGTGGAGCGCTACATGGCCATCCGCAAGGCCTCGGTGCTCGACATCAACTTCATGAACCGCATCCGCGACTACATCTCCGACGGCAAGATCGCCACGGCGGTGAATCTCTGCCGCAAGACCGATACGCCCATCGCCCGCATGATCGAGAAGGGCATCGAGCGCATCGGACGTCCGATGAACGACGTGCAGACGGCCATCGAGAACGTCGCCAACCTCGAGGTCTCGAAGCTCGAGAACGGACTTCCGTTCCTCGCGACGATCGCCGGCGGCGCCCCGATGATCGGTTTCCTCGGCACGGTGCTCGGCATGGTGCAGACCTTCATGGACATGTCGGCGGCGGGCGGCACGGTCGACCTCGCGCTGCTGTCGAGCGGCATGTACGTGGCGATGGTCACCACGGTGATGGGGCTCGTCGTCGGCATCCCGGCCTACTTCGGCTACAACTACCTCGTGGCACGCATCGAGAAGCTGGTGTTCCGCATGGAGGCCAACTCGATCGCCTTCATGGATATTCTGAATCAACCCGTTCAAAAATAGCGCGCTATGGCAATCAAACACGGTTCGAAGGTCGAAAAGAGCTTCTCGGCCTCGTCGATGACCGACCTGATGTTCCTGCTGCTGCTGTTCCTGCTGATCGCCACCACGCTGATCAATCCCAATGCCGTGAAGCTGATCCTGCCCAAGAGCAGCAACCAGCTCAAGGACAAGGCGGTGACCACGGTTTCGATTCAGGATGCGGGTCATGGCAAATACCGCTACTACGTCGAACTGGAGGAGGTCGGTTCGCTCGAAGGGGTCGAGCGGGCGCTGCAGGCGCGTCTGGGCGACCGTAAGGAGCCGCCCGTGTCGCTGCATGCCGACAAGACCGTGGCGTGGGACGAGATCATCAAGGTGATGAACGTCGCCCGCGACAACGGCTATAAACTCATCGCCGCGACCTCGCCCGAATAGGGCGGAGCGCCTTACGAATCGATCCGATGTATTATTACGATCCAAACGACAAGTCGCCCCGCCGCTGGGCGGTGTGTGCGGCGGTGCTCTATGCGCTGACGCTCGGAGGTGCGTTCGCGTTCGTGTCGTTCGATTTCCGGCAGCCCGAGCGCCTCGATTCGATGATCGAGATCGAGTTCGTCGAGCCGAAGCCCGAGCCGCCGCAGCCCCCCGCCAAGCCGGCCCCGGAGCCGCGCGTGCATGATGCCGCGGCCCCCGAGGAGCGTACGGCGCAGACGACGGGCAAGGACGATGCGACGCAGACGGTCAACCAGAAGGCGCTCTTCAAGATGAACAAGAGCGGCGTCGACGAACCCGAGAATGCCGGTAATCCCCATGCTCCCGAAGGCGAGGACAAGGCGCGGGGCGCGGGGCCGGGGCTCAATCCCGACGGGCTGGATCAGCTCGACAAGGGCCTGCAGGGCCGCGGTCTGGCGGGCAACCTGCCCAAACCCGCCTATCCGGGTTCGAAGAGCGGCAAGGTGATCGTGCGCGTGACCGTGGGACCGAAGGGCGACGTCACGAGCGCCGCCTACGAACCCAAAGGCTCGACGGTGAACGACGCCGAACTGGTCGCCGCGGCGATCGCCGCGGCGCGGAAGGCCCGGTTCACGGAGAGCAGCGCTCCGGTGCAGGGGGGAACGATCACCTACGTCTTCCGATTGAATTGAAAACCATGCAGCTGAAACGATTGATCCTCATACTGGCGTGCGGCGCTCTGGCGACGTTCGCCGCCGCAGCGGCGCCGCGTTCCGGTCGCGCTGCGGCACGGAGCCGGGCCTGCGTCGCGCAGGAGCCGGCGGCGGGCGCCCTGATGGTGCTCGACCATACGACCTACGACTTCGGCACGGTGCCCCGCAAGGGCGGCGATCTGGTGCACGAATTCGCCTTTACGAACGAAGGCACGGTGCCGCTGGTGGTCGTCCGCGTGGTCACCTCCTGTTCGTGCCTCAAGGCGGTGCACCCGAAGCGTCCGGTGGCCCCCGGGCAGTCGGGAACGATCCGCATCGTCTACGAGCCCCACAAGAGCGAGGCGGGAGCCTTCAGCAAGGTGGTGCAGATCTTCTCCAACTCGGCCGCGGGCCGCGAACTGGTCACCGTGCAGGGCAATTCGGTCGACGCGGCGAAATAGCGCTTCCGGCCGGTTTTTTCGCTTCTGCCGCGAAGCCCCGGAGCTCGGCCGGCGGGACGCACCCCGCTCCGATGCCCCCGGCGGAATCCGCGGAGGAGCGACACAGATAAACGCAAACCGAATTATGGCGACTCTTTTTACTCGTGCGACGGTGCTGCCCATGACGGGGGCGCTGCCGCAGACCTTCACCGGCGCCGTGGGCGTCGCGGGCAACCGCATCGCGCTCGTCACGGACGACGAAGCGGCCGTCGCGGCGTTCCGCGCGGCGCATCCCGACGTGCGGGAGATCGACTGCTCGGGGCGGCTCGTGATGCCGGGCCTCGTCGACACGCATTGCCATGCGGCGATGACGCTCCAGCGCAGCTATGCCGACGACATCGCGCTGATGGAGTGGCTCAACGACTATATCTGGCCCTTCGAGGCGCGCCAGACGGCCGACGATGCGGTGCTCGGCATGACGCTCGGCATCGTCGAGATGCTGCTCGGAGGTGTCACGTCGTTCGTCGACATGTACTACTTCGAGAACCGGTGCGTCGAGACGGTCGACCGGCTGGGCATCCGTGCGATGCTGGGCTGCAACTACTTCGATACGAATGTTGATGCGGTGCTGCCCGAAGTGGAGGATGCCGTGCGGCGGGCCGAGGGGCGCGACCGCATCCGCATCGCCGTGGCGCCGCATGCGCCCTATACGGTGTCGCCCGAAAATCTGCTGCGCGGCCGGGCGCTGTGCGAACGCTACGGCCTCTGCCTGACGACGCACATCGCCGAGACGCAGGACGAGGTGCGCATCGTGCGCGAGCGTTACGGCTGCACGCCCGTCGAGCACCTCGACCGTCTGGGCCTGCTGACGGAGCGGACGATCGGTGCCCACTGCATCCATCTGACCGACGTCGACATCGAAACGTTGGCGGGTCGCGGCGTCATCGTGGCCCACAATCCCCAGAGCAACATGAAGATCGCCAGCGGCGTGGCGCCCGTCGAGCGGCTGCGGGCGGCCGGAGCGACGGTGACGGTGGCCACGGACGGTCCCTGCTCGAACAACGACCTCGACATGTGGGAGGAGCTGCGCACGGCCTCGTTTCTCCAGAAGTCGGCGACGGGCGATCCGCTGGCCCTGCCGGCCTACGAGGCGCTGAAGCTGGCTACGGCCAACGGCGCCCGGGCGATGGGACGGGCCGAGGGCGAACTGGGCGTGCTGCGCGATGGGGCGCTCGCCGACCTGATCGTCGTCGACCTGCAGAAGCCCCATCTGCAGCCGATCCACGACGTGGTGGCGACGCTGGCCTACTGCGGCAAGGCGTCGGATGTCGACACGGTGATGGTCGACGGCCGCATACTGGTCGAGAACCGGCGGATCGCGGGTATCGATCTGCCGCGTCTTTATGCCGATGCCGCGGCCGCCGTGGCCCGGATCAAGGGGTGCTGACCGAGCGCCTTTCCCGGTGACGCGGTCCGGGTTGCCTTCAAGGACGCGTATCCTACACGACACCCCCGTTCGCTACTGCGGTAGCGAACGGGGGTGTCGGTTTTCTCCGGACCGATCGTCCGGTATGCGATTCGCCCCGGAGCGGTCGCTGCAAACAGGACCGCTCCGGGGCGAACGGGGATTCGGCGGAGGGCTATTCGGTCACCCGCTCCAGCCACTTGACCATCGAGAGCATGACGACCATCGAGATCGTGCAGGCCACGACGAAGACGCCCCACGTCATCCAGATGGGGATCGACTCGTAGAGGATCGCACCGATCACCAGCAGCTGGTTGCCGATGGCCGTGGCGCCGAGCCAGCCGCCCTGCATGATGCCTTGATACTGCGGGGGCGCCACCTTCGAGACGAAGGAGATGCCCAGCGGCGAGATGCAGAGTTCGGCGACGGTCAGGATCACGTAGGTGCCGATGAGCAGGAAGGGGGTCACGCGCAGCGAATCGGGGAACTCGCGCAGCACCTTGACGCTCTCCTCGCCCGTGGCGGGGTCTACGACCTTCTCGAAGAGCGTCGACCACATGGGCAGATCGGCGACGTAGGAGCCGACGGCCATCACGACGAAGCCCAGTGCGGCGATGCCCATGCCGATGGCGATCTTCTTGGGCGTGGAGGGCTCCATGCCGCGGGCGCGCAGCCAGCCGAAGACGCCCATCACCACGGGGGTCAGCAGCACGACGCACAGCGGGTTGATCGACTGGAAGATCTCGGCGCCCTTGATCTGCGTGAAGCCCAGATCGATGTTGATGCCGCTCAAGTCGGTGTACTCTTTGGCGAACATGGTCAGCGTCAGTCCGTTCTGGTGGAACGAGAACCAGAAGAAGATCACCACGCCGAAGACGGCCAGCAGCGCGTAGAGACGCTGGCGCACCTCGCGGGCCTCCATCAGCACCTCGGCCTTCGCGGGGCGCTTCGCATCGGCGGTCTTGCTGCGGTCCATGCCGGGGAACTTGCGCTGGTTGGAGAGGTAGATCGCGAGCGAAACGAGCATCGCGCCGATCGCGCAGACGAACGCGTAGTGGAACCCGGTGGCGAAGACGTTGAGGTAGTCGTTGGCGAAGAGCGTCAGGTCGCTGTAGCCGAACTGCGCGGCGAACTCCTGAAAGCGCACGAGCGAGTCGCCCTCGAGGTTGCCGGAGAGCTGCGTGTGGCAGAAGGCGGGCATGTCGGCGTTATAGACGAAGCCCGAGTGCTGCACCCACCAGTTGCGGATGCCGACGGCCATGATCGGTGCGAAGATCGCCCCCACGTTGATGAACATGTAGAAGAGCGAGAAGCCGCTGTCGCGCATCTTGGCATACTGCTCGTTGTCGTACATCTGGCCGACGAGCGCTTGGAGGTTGCCCTTGAACAGACCGTTGCCGAGGGCGATGACGAACAGACCGATGCAGGTGATCGTCACGTAAAGCGGCAGATTGGGCGACGGGGTGGGGGTCGGCACCGCGATGACGGCGTAGCCGACGGTCATCAGCAGCAGACCCGCGAGGATCGTGCCCTTGAAATTCTTGGTCTTGTCGGCGATGATGCCGCCCACGAACGAGAGGATGTAGATCGAGAAGTAGAAGACCGAGTAGATCCAGCCGGCCTTCGTGCCGTCGAAGCCGTACTTCGCCTGCAGGAACAGGACGAGGATCGCCATCATGATGTAGAATCCGAACCGTTCTCCCATGTTGGCGAGGGCCGCCGCGATCAGTCCTTTGGGTTGGTTTTTGAACATAAGCGCTTGTTTGAGTGATGTGTTTTTCGCGTTCGTCGCTCCGGATACGAACAGGCCGGGTGCAAATGTACATCTTGCTTGCGGTTTACCGGCCGCGCGTATCTTCAGCGAAGCCAAAGATAGAAAAATTTTCGGAGCGTGCGCGTGCGAATCGGCTTTTCTGCGATAATTTTTTTCTTTCTCGGCGAAAATCCGTGCGTCGGGCGCGGGGTGGGGCGGATCGACGGGGCGGCGACGCGCGACGACGGGATGGCGCCGGGGAGCGGTCGGTGCGATGGGATGGCAATGGGGCGGAGCGGCTGCTGCGCTCGGTCGGGGACGTCGCAACGCTGCCCGTCGTCGGCCGGAGGCGGTGTTCGGTTGCGGGTGTTGTGTCGGCGGCGATGACGCAATGGTAGATACGCAGCCGGGCCGTCGCCCGTGCGGCAGCCCGGTGGCAGGATATGCGGTCGGAGGGGAGGGGTCTACTCGGCGACCTCCTTTTTCGAGCGTTTGCGCGTGTTGATCGCGAGGTAGCGTTGGAGGGTTTGCTGCAGGGCCGGGGCATCGATGTTGCGGCGCAGGTGTCCGTCCTTCGCCACGGAGATGCCGCCCGTCTCCTCCGAGACGACGATGATGATCGCATCGGAGATTTCGCTCAACCCGATCGCCGCGCGGTGGCGCGTGCCGTACGACTTGGGCACGTCGCTCTGCGTGACGGGCAGGATGCACTTGGCCGCAACGACCCGGTCGCCCTCGATCACGGCGGCGCCGTCGTGCAGCGGAGCGTTCTTGAAGAAGATGTTTTCGAGCAGCGGGGTGGAGACTTTGGCATCGACCGCGATGCCGCCTTCGGTGATCAGCCTCAAGTCGCTCTGCTGGCCGATGACGATCAGCGCGCCGGTCTTGGCGGCGGCCATTTCGCTGCAGGCCGTGACGATCGGCGTCACGTTCGTCTGCACGATATCCTCGCCCGTCGAGAAGATGCGCGTGATGAAGTCGAACTGCTTCTGCCGCATGCCGATCACCTGAAGGAACCGCCGCAATTCGGGCTGGAAGACGATGATCAGGGCGATGGCGCCGACCGAAATCAGCTGCCCGAGGATCGTCGAGAGGAGTTCCATGTTGAGCGTCCGCACGATGACCCACAGCAGGTAGACGGCGATGATGCCCGACAGGATGTAGGGCGCGTTGGTCCCTTTGGTCATGCGGTAGATCCAGTACATGATGGCGGCCACCAGTACGATGTCGATCAGATCGACGAATGTGAACGGTATGAAACCCATAGCTCTTTGCGGCGTTTTCCGGCCGGACGGCGCGATGCCTGCATGCCGGGGCATCGGGCGGTGCGTCGGGACCGGAGTTTCTTCGGTGCAAATATAGGAAAAAAGGCGGTATCCCCTCGACTTCGCCTCGGTTTTGGCGGCGGATTTTCGCTGCGTCACGGGCGGCTGCGTCACGGGCGGCTGCGTCACGGGCGGCTGCGTCTCGGGCTGCGGCAGATCGGGGCGGCAGATTGCTGTGGCAGATTGCAGTGTCGGATCGGGGCGGCAGATTGCGGCGGCGTTTCGTGCGCAGAGCCGCCGTGCCTGCCCGATGCCTCGTCCGCAGTCGGAGTCCCGGCGGTGGCGTGCCTTGTCCTTCGGGAGGTTTCGCAGCGTTCGGCCCGGGACGCGGTCGTGGAGGGCGATTCCGGCAAGCCGCTCGGTGGGCCGTGTGCGGTTTCTTCTTCTCGGTCTCCGCCGGCCGGAGAGGCGTTCCCCGCAAAGCGGTCGTCTCCCTGCGTACTGCCGCTTCGCTCCCTGCCCGTCGGGCGTTTCCGCGAAGGAGCGGCCGCAAAAAAGCCGCCCCGCAAGGAGGGCGGCCGATCGTGCCGGTCGTCGGAGACGGCTTACTTGTTCTCCTTCTTCTCGGCGGCGTAGAGTTCGTTGACCTTCGCGAGCACCGCCGGGGTGATGTTGAGGGTCGTATCGGCGTCGATGAGCGCCGAGGCGTTGATGATCAGCCGGTACTTCTTGTCGGCGTTGATCGCCTCCACGGCGCGCTGGAGCAGGTCCTGCGCACGGTTGGTGAAGACGTAGTTCTCCTCGTCGAGAGCCTGCGCCTCCTTCTGGGCGGAGTTCTGGTAGGCGGCGGCGCGCTGCTCGATGCTGTTCTGCTTGGCCTGCGCATCCATCGTGGTGATCAGCCCCTTCTGGTATTTCTCCTGAAGCTGTGCCGCTTCGGCCTGCAGGTTGCGCTCCTTCTGCGCCCAGCTTTTCTGCGCCTTCTGGGTCTTCTCCTGAAGTGCGGCGCCCTCGTTCAGATAGAGATCCGACTGGGCGAGAACGGCTTCCACCTGCACGTAGGCGATATCGCTTGCGGCGGTTTCACGTACGGACTCCTCCGTGGCTGCGGTCTCGGTGGATTTCGTGCCGCAGGAGGTCAGGACGAGTGCTGCGAGCAGAGCCGAAAAAAGCGTTTTCTTCATGACGAATATCGGTTTTTAGTTAATTATTCCGCATTTGAAACACAAAGGTATGAAAAAAAACTTTAAATTTGTCCCGTTTTCGCAAAATAATTGCGGATGCCGGAACGCTCGTTCCCGCTGACGACGAACGGGATGGCGTATGCCGTCCGCCGCCTCGAGGAGGGCGGATCGTATTTAAAATAGGAAGACCGATGTACGAATATATTTCGGGCGCCGTGGCGGAAGTCGCTCCCGCCTATGTCGTGATCGATGCCGGAGGCGTGGGATACTACCTCCAGATTTCGCTCGAGACCTTCGCGGCGATCGAGCGGCAGCGCGAGGCGAAGCTCTTCGTGCACCACGTCGTCCGCGAGGATGCGCAGCTGCTCTACGGCTTCGCGACGAAGGTCGAGCGGGAGCTGTTCCGGCTGCTGATCGGCGTCTCGGGCGTCGGCGGCAATACGGCGCGGACGATCCTTTCGACCTACTCGCCCCGCGAGCTGCAGGGCATCATCTCGGCGGGTAACGCCGTGCTGCTCAAGAATGTCAAGGGGCTCGGCCTGAAGACGGCGCAGAAGATCATCGTGGAGTTGAGCGGCAAGCTCGCCGCGTTCGACGGCGACGGCGCCCCGGCTGCGGCCGGAGTCCCGGGTGCGGAGGCCTTCGACGAGGCGCTCGCCGCGCTCGTGATGCTGGGCTTCGCCAAGACGGCTGCCGAGAAGGCGCTGCGCGGCCTTGTGCGCGAACGGCCCGATGCACCGGTCGAGGAGCTCGTGCGGCTGGCGCTCAAGATGCTCTGAGGCGCGGCCGGGCGGGAGTCCGGATGCGCTTGTTCGCCGTGGGGCTGCGGACCGACCGGATGCGCCGGGTCGTTTCGCTGCGGCGGCGAGCGGCGGCCGGAACGATCCTGCGGCGGCGGATGCGAACGGCAGATAATGTTGATGATAGGATAATAATTATGAATCGGAACGTTTTCGCTACAGAGACCCCCCCCCTCCGCTCTGAAGGGCGGACGGAGGAGGTGCGTTGCGACTGACCGATAAAAAACCGAACTGAAATTTATGGATCAGCTTCCCGTTAATTTTTTGATCATGATGCTCGGCTTTTTCGTCGTTGCCTGTCTCGTGACGGCGATCGCCTATGCCCGCAAGCAGCGTCGCATGCGGCAGACGGTGGATCCGCGCAGGGATTACCTGCGGCACAAGCAGCGTTCCGAGCACCGTCATCGCCGTCATCGTCGCTCCTCGGAGAAGCCGGAGGCATAGTCTCGCTTCGGGGCGTGCGCGCCGATTTTTGCGATGCGGTTTCCGAAATAAGATTGTTTTTCGTAATTTTGTACGATCGTATGCCTATGAAAAGAGTATTCGCCGTGCTGTCGGTGCTCGGAGCGCTGCTGGTGAGTTGCTCGCAGGACGAGGATGCGCTCGCTACACAGCAGAGCCGCATCGAGTCGTACCTGCGTTCGACCCATTCGCCGCGTCTGATCTCCGCCTCGGAGCGTGCCGAGGGCGAGGAGGTTCCCTTCTACTCGGTTTCGGGCAGCCGGGTCTATCGCTACATTGCGAATTACTTCGCGCCGGGCCGCGACGAGCGTCCCGAGGTGACCCCCTCGTCGACGGTCGCGATCACCTTCCGCTCCTATGTCTTCGAATATAAGAACATCGCGACCGGCGGCACGACCGTCACGATGCCCTACTATACGAACGATCCGCTGCTCTACGACGCCTTCCTTTCGCTGGAGGGCTTCAACCCCGAACTGTGGGATTTCGAGCCTTTGCGCCTCGAAATGAGCGGCGACGACATACTAAAAGGACTTCGCCATGCGTTACTCGGTTGCCGTGCGGGCGACGAGGTCGAGGCGTACATGACCTACAACATGGCCTACGGGAAGGAAAATTTCAGCCTCGTGCCGCGTGAGAGTCCCATCGCCATCTTCTTTACCGTCAATAGCGTAGAATGAAAACCAATCCGAATATGACATCCCTGATCCGTCGCGTCTGCCTCGTGGCGGCCGGATCGCTCCTTTTGGCCTCGTGTGCCCGCGGGGTCGGCGAATCGTACGACGACTTCGAGCGCATGGCGCTCGAGGCGTGGATTACCCAGCACCGTCCCGATCTGGCGGGCAACCTGCAGGAGGAGGGCGGCTATTATGTCGATGTGCTCGATGCGGGCGATCCCGACCGTTCGCCCGTCGGCGAGGAGGCCTGCTGGGTGCATTACGATTTCTCGGGCCGCAACCTCGGGGGCGACATCGTCCTCACGCGCGACGCTTCGGAGGCCGTGCTGGAGGGGACCTTCACCAAATACACCCGCTACGTGCCGCTCTACCGCTACTGCAGCGACAAGGGCTATCAGGGCACGGGGCTGCTGGAGGGCTCCTATCTGGCCATGCGTAACACGCTGACGTTGAGCGAAGCCTACTTCGAGAAGTACCGCACCGACGCTTCGCGGCGGCTGACCTCGCGCGAGGTGCGGCTGCGCGAGGGTTCGCGCGTGGTGCTCTACATGCCTTCGCGCGTGGTGGGCGGCAGCGGCGTCGAGGGCAGCGGCGGCTACGAAGGCCAGTATGCGCTCGACGCTCGGCGTCCGATGATCGTGACGATGGCGATCCGCGATACGGTCAAGAACCCGCTGAAAGTCGAGGGCGACGAGGTCGATGCCTTCTGCGAGGGGAACGGCGGCCTGCGCGTCTACCTCAAAGAGGAGGACAAGGAGGCATCGGGCGCATCGCGTGCCGGGGATTCGGAGTCGGCCATTCCCTCCGATCCCGCATCGCCCGACCACCCCTACAACGTCGCCGAGCGCTGGGTGAGCGCCTGCGATACCATTCCGCAGCTCTACGTCAACTACGGCTACCGTCCGTCGGAGACGCTGACCTTCCCGAAACCCTATGCCTCGGGATACGAACCCTACAAGACCGAATCGTCGGTGGCCGCCATCGACCGGCGGATCGCCGAGGCGCTCGAGAAGCGTTTCCATGCCGACGGCGACGCCTATCCCGGCATCAGGGAGTTGGGCGCCGACTCGGTGAAACTCGACGGCAAGGCGAAAATCTGGTACATCGGCCGTTTCCTCGACGGATTCATCTTCGATACGAACATCGACGAGGTGAAAGAGATCATCTACGGCGAGGTGCTCAAGGAGGGCAAGGCGCTCGAATATACGCCGAAGGATAACCGCGAGAGCAACATCGCGGCCTTCTACTACGTCGTTCCCCACCTGCAGTTCGGACAGTGGGCGGCGTTCATCACCACCTCGACCAATGCCTACGGCTCGAGCGGACGGACCGGTACGACCAACACCTCCTCTTCGGGCGGGTCGTCGAGCAGCAGTTATCTCGACTACCTCAACTACATGAACTACATGAACAGCTACTACGGCAGCGGCGGGTACTACGGCAACTATTACGGCAATTACTACGGCAACTACCTCGGCGGCTACTACAACCCCTATTACGGTTCGTCGTACGACAACTCTTCGGAGGGAACCACGACCACCAAGACCGTCAGCACCGAAATCCCGGCGTTCGCACCGCTGATCTTCCAGCTTTACATCGAGCCGAAGCAATAGGCGGCGGACCTCGTTCGGAACGAAGAGCCGCTCTCCCGCAGGCGGGAGGGCGGCTCTTTTGCGTCCGGGTGCGCGGCGGACGATATTTTATCGCAGTTTTCGGGGTGGAAATTTGGCGGATCCGTAAATTTGTATTAATTTAGTTGTGCAGAAACATAATCTTAAACTTCAAGGGATATGATTATCACATTTAACGAATTGCGCCGTATCAAGGATCGCCTGCCGAGCGGAAGCTCGCAGCGCATTGCAGACGAATTGGGAATCGACGTGGAGACGGTCCGCAACTACTTCGGCGGCAAGCACGAAGCGAAGGAGTGCGTGGGCGTTCATTTCGAGCCGGGACCCGACGGAGGTGTCGTGACGCTGGACGATACGCAGATTCTGGATGTGGCCATGCGCATCTTGAGCGAACAGAAATAGATCGTTTCGATCGATTCGGTTTCGACCGGACACAGCCTGCGGCGACGCAGGCTTTTTTCGTGCCGAAGGGCGGAGGTGCGGGCCGGTCGTGCGGACGCATCGTTCCGTATGGCTGCGGTGCGGACTTCGGACATGCCGGGTCGCCGGCGGCCGGCGGGGTGCGAGGAAAAGGAGGGCGTTCGGCTGCGGTGTCCCGGGTGGGAGCGGAACGGGGCGGCAGGCGGTCTTAGGTGCGAGGGGATGTTCCGGACCGGTTGCGAGCGGACGGGGCTCGGATGTTTCGGGATGGTAGTTCCTTGTCGCCGGACGTTGGAGGTCGGAGGTTGGTTGCCGGTTGCGAGTTCCCGTTCGCTGGCTGCCTATTGTCGGTTGCCGGGCGCGAGTTGCCGGATGTCGGGCGTGGGCGGAGGTCGTCGGACGGGGCGGATGCCGGACGATGCGGGGCGGGCCATGATGCGACGGGCGGGTGCGGTCGGGGGCGTCACGAAGAGGTGTTTTCGCCGAACGGTTGCTTCTGCGGACGCAGCCTGCGGAGCACGCTCCGCGCGAGCGGATATCGGGCCTCCGCGGCGCGAGGCTGCGGCCCGCACGACTCCGCGGAGTCGTAATTTTTGATAGAAAAGGATTTTTGCGGACCGCCGTTCCCGAGCCATTATAGCCCCTCCCCGTTGGATTGGGTTTTCCGCCTGTCTCTCCGCCTTCTCCGCCTTCGTTGTCTCCGCCGTATTGGCCTCCGTCTCTGCCGCGCCGGGCAGGCTGCCGCTGTTTCCTGCCAAAATGGCAGACGAATGGCAGATGCCGGAGCGGCTATCTGCGTCTTGTCCGGCATTTTGGCAGGAAAAGGCGTTTGGTATAACCTTTGTTCGTTTTCGGAGCGTAATCGGCCCGATCGAGGGCAACGAAGTAAAAACTGTTAAAATATATACGATTATGGCAAAGATTATCGGTATCGATTTAGGTACGACGAACTCCTGCGTGGCAGTGATGGAGGGCAACGAGCCCGTGGTTATCCCCAACAGCGAGGGACACCGCACGACTCCGTCGGTCGTGGCGTTCACCGAAGGCGGCGAGCGCAAAGTGGGCGACCCCGCCAAGCGTCAGGCCATTACGAACCCCAAGCGTACGATCTTCTCGATCAAGCGCTTCATGGGCGAGCGTTACGATCAGGTCGCTGCCGACATCGCGCGTGCTCCCTACGCCATCGTGCGGGGCGACAACAACACGCCGCGCGTGGATATCGACGGCCGTCAGTACACGCCGCAGGAGATTTCGGCCATCATTCTGCAGAAGATGAAGAAGACCGCCGAGGATTACCTCGGTCAGGAGGTCTCGGAGGCCGTCATCACGGTTCCTGCCTACTTCTCCGACTCGCAGCGTCAGGCCACGAAGGAGGCGGGCGAGATCGCGGGTCTGAAGGTGCGCCGCATCATCAACGAGCCGACGGCCGCCGCGCTGGCCTACGGCATGGACAAGAAGAACAAGGACATGAAGATCGCCGTGTACGACTTGGGCGGCGGTACGTTCGATATCTCGATCCTCGAGCTGGGCGACGGCGTCTTCGAGGTGAAGTCGACCAACGGCGACACGCACCTCGGCGGCGACGACTTCGACCACGTGCTGATCGACTACATGGCCGAGGCCTTCAAGGCCGAGCACGGCATCGACCTGCGTCAGGATCCGATGGCGCTCCAGCGTCTGAAGGAGGCTGCCGAGAAGGCCAAGATCGAGCTTTCGTCGTCGACCACGACGGAGATCAACCTGCCCTACATCATGCCCGTGAACGGCATCCCGCAGCACCTCGTCATGTCGCTCACGCGTTCGAAGTTCGAGCAGCTGTGCGACCATCTGATTCGCAAGACCGTCGAGCCGTGCAAGCTGGCGCTGCGCGACGCGGGTCTGGAGGCATCGCAGATCGACGAGGTGATCCTCGTGGGCGGTTCGACGCGTATCCCCGCCATCCAGAAGATCGTCGAGGAGTTCTTCGGCAAGACCCCGAACAAGTCGGTGAACCCCGACGAGGTGGTGGCCATCGGCGCCGCGATTCAGGGCGGCGTGCTGACGGGCGAGGTGAAGGACGTGCTGCTGCTCGACGTGACGCCCCTGTCGCTCGGTATCGAGACGTTGGGCGGCGTGATGACGAAGCTCATCGACGCCAACACCACGATCCCGACCCGCAAGTCGGAGGTCTTCTCGACGGCGGCCGACAACCAGCCTTCGGTCGAGATCAACGTATGTCAGGGCGAGCGTCCGCTGGCCCGCGACAACAAGTCGATCGGCCGCTTCCACCTCGACGGCATCCCCGCCGCACCGCGCGGCGTGCCGCAGATCGAGGTGACGTTCGACATCGACGCCAACGGTATCCTGAACGTCTCGGCGAAGGACAAGGGCACGGGCAAGGAGCAGAAGATCCGCATCGAGGCTTCGTCGGGTCTCACCGAGCAGGAGATCCAGCGCATGCGCGACGAGGCGAAGGCCAACGAGGCCAAAGACAAGGCCGAGAAGGAGCGCATCGACAAGATCAACGCCGCCGACTCGAACATCTTCGCCACGGAGAAGCAGCTCAAGGAGTACGGCGACAAACTGCCCGCCGACAAGAAGGGCGCCATCGAGACGGCGCTCGGCAAGCTGAAGGAGGCGCACAAGAACGCCGACGTGGCTGCCATCGATACGGCCATCGCCGAGCTCAACGCAGCATGGCAGGCCGCTTCGCAGGACATCTACGCCCAGCAGCAGGCACAGGGTGCCGCCGGTGCCCAGAATGCTGCCCAGCAGCAGGCGCAGGGCGATGCCGGTGCCGCCGACAACGGTGCTTCGCAGCCCGAGGACGTGGAGTTCGAGGAGGTGAAGTAGCCCTTCAGAGGGCCTGCGTGCGATCGGCCGGTTCCGGTCGCACCGAACGGAAGAGGAGTGCGCTCTGCGGGGCGCGCTCCTTTTTTCGTGCCTCCGGGATCGGAATTGCCGGAATATTTTCCTATCTTTGGCTTCGTTGAAGAGCGTATGCGGCGGCGTTGCGCACCTCGTGCCGTTGCGCCCGGCCGAGCGCTCCTTGCGGCTACGGTTCCGTCGTTCCGGAGGGAAGGTCCTCCCCGGCGTCCGTGCCGCCTGCTCGTTACCGAACCCGAATCCCGCGGTTCCGTACGCTGCCGCCGATGCTCCGAGAGGGGCCTCGCCGCAGGGTGCGGACCGTCCGAAAACTGATCCGAACCATGAAACGCATCGCATCGATTCTCACGCTGCTGCTCGTCGCGACGGGCGCCTTCGCGCAGGCGGGCTACCGTCCCGCACCCGAAAACCTCGCCGCACGGCAACGCTTCGCCGACGACCGCTTCGGCATCTTCCTCCACTGGGGCCTCTATGCCATGCTCGGGCAGGGCGAATGGGCGATGACCAACCACGACCTCCACTACCGCGAGTACGAAAAACTGGCCGGCGGCTTCTACCCCGCGAAGTTCGACGCCGCGGCATGGGTCGCGGCCATCCGCGACGCGGGGGCGCGCTACGTCTGCTTCACCACGCGCCACCACGACGGCTTCTCGATGTTCCGCACGGCGCAGTCGCCCTACAACATCGTCGAGGCCACGCCCTTCGCACGCGACGCGGTGCGGGAGCTTGCCGAGGAGTGCCACCGGCAGGGGCTGCGCATTCATTTCTACTACTCGCTCATCGACTGGTGGCGCGAGGACGCTCCGCGCGGCCGCACGGGGCTCGGTACGGGCCGCCCGGCCGACCGGGAGGATGCCGACGCCTACTTCGCCTTCATGAAGGCGCAGCTCACGGAGCTGCTCACGCAGTACGGCGAGGTGGGGGCCATCTGGTTCGACGGGGTGTGGGATCAGGACGAAAATCCCGGGTTCGACTGGCGGCTCGGCGAGCTCTACGGGCTGATCCACGAGCTGCAGCCCGCCTGCCTGATCATCAACAACCACCACCTCGTACCCTTCGAGGGCGAGGATGCGCAGGCGTTCGAGCGCGACCTGCCGGGCGAAAACACGGCCGGACTCTCGGGGCAGGCCGTCAGCCGGCTGCCGCTGGAGACCTGCCAGACGATGAACGGCATGTGGGGCTACAAGATCGTCGACCGTGCCTACAAACCTGTCGACGAGTTGATCCGCTACCTCGCGGGGGCTGCCGGACGCGGTGCCAACCTGCTGCTCAACATCGGTCCGCAGCCCGACGGCGCGCTGCCCGAGGCGGCCACCGAGCGGCTCGCGGCGATGGGCGCATGGCTCGACCGCAACGGCGCGACGATCTACGGCACCGAGGCGGGCCCCGTCGCGCCGCGGGCTTGGGGCGTCACGACGCAGCGCGGCGACAAGGTGTGGGTGCATATCCTCGATTGGCCCGACCGCGAACTCTTCCTGCCCCTCGACGGGCTGCGCGTGACGCGGGCCGTGCGTTACGCCGACGGACGCCGCGTGGCGTTCCGGCAGGATGCGGCAGGGGTGACGCTCCGCTTGGAGGAGGCTCCCGAGGGCCCCGACTGCATCGTCGAACTGACGGTGCGCCGTTGAGGCCTGCCTGTCGATTGTCGGCATTGGTATCTTTGTGTCCTGCAGTCGATTGTGTTGAATTTTGCCGTTCCTGCGTGCGGAGCGATCGATAGCGCGGGGCCGGGACCGGGGCGCCCGGCTGCGGACGCGCTGTCCGCCTGTTCACTCTCTTGTTCGTCGGCGGGATCTCCCGTGCGGCGGCCGATGAGGTCGTGCGGCGGCCGAACCGTGTCGCCGCGATCGGTCGAACGGGGAATTGCCGCTGCGGTTCCCTGTGCGCAGTCCCGGTTTCCGGAGGGGCCTGTTCCGCCGCGTTCCCCGGCTCCGGCGGCCGTCCGCTTGTCCCGGCAGCGCGTCCGCTCGCACGGCTATTCGTCGCTCCGCACGCGGCCTTGCGACGGGAGCAGCGCAGGCCCCCATGTGTTTTTTCGTATCGGCCAACCACTTTTCGCCCTGCATCTTTCACTTTTCGCTTATTTTTTCTATCTTTGCGTGCTATTGAGCGAAATGTCGCGGAAAACGATCAAATAACAAATATTTTCCATTCATGCAAAGTAAAGGCTTTATTAAACTCATCGCGGCGCTGCTGGCGCTCGCATGCGTTTACCAGCTCTCGTTCACGTTCAAGACGCGGAGCGTGGAGAAGAAGGCGGCGGAGTATGCCGCGCAGTTCCCCGTCGACCGGCAGGCCGCCGCGGAGCAGCACTATCTGGATTCGGTTCAGAACCTGCCCGTGTTCAACATGGGCTTCAAGTCCTTCACCTACAAGGAGTGCAAGGAGAAGGAGCTGAATCTCGGTCTCGACCTCAAGGGCGGTATGAACGTCATGCTCGAGGTGCAGGTCGAGGATGTGGTCAAGGCGCTCGCCGGCGACAGCAGCAACGATCCCGCCTTCGCGCAGGCCATCGCCGAGGCGAACGAGGCGATCAAGCAGGGTGCCTCGAAGGACTATATCGACGACTTCGTGAAGGCCTACGAGCGCCTGTCCGACGGCGGTTCGCTGGCTGCGATCTTCGTCAGCCCCGACCGCAAGGACATCACGCTCGAAAGCTCGAACGCCGATGTCGCGAAGCTGCTCAAGCGCGAGACGGAGGCGGCCATCGCCGCTTCGTTCAACGTGCTGCGCAGCCGTATCGACCACTTCGGCGTGACGCAGCCCAACATCATGCGCCTGCCCAACTCGCACCGCATTCTGGTCGAGCTGCCGGGCGTGAAGGAGCCCCAGCGTGTCCGCGACCTGCTTCAGGGAACGGCTTCGCTCGAGTTCTGGACCACGTACGACGCCCGTGAGATCCTCCCCGCACTCGCCGCTGCCGACGAGTTCCTGCGCGGCGAGCTGGCCGCTGCGACCGAAGGTTCGGCCGTAGAGGTCGAGCAGACCGAGGCGGTCGTTGCCGGGCAGCCGGCCGAAGGCGAGGGGCTGATCGCCGAGGTGGGTGCCGTTGCCGGTGAGACGGCCGCCGAGCAGACCGAAGGTCGCTTCGACCGTGCGCAGCATCCGCTCTTCGCGCGGCTCGATCCGGGCTTCGCGGGCGGAGCCGCCGTAGGTGCCGCCTACAAGGCCGACATGGCCGCCGTGGATGCCTACCTCGCCCAGCCCGCCGTGCGGGAGCAGTTCCCCGCCGACGTCGCGTTCAAGTGGGGCGTGAAGGGCGACGACAAGATCGACGGCCGCTACTACCTCTACGCCATCCGCATCGCCACGCCCGACGGCAAGGCGCCGCTCGACGGTTCGGTGGTGACCGACGCCCGCGCACAGTATGCCGAGCGCGGCGCTACGGCCGAGGTTTCGATGACGATGAACGCCGAGGGCGCGCAGAAGTGGTCGCGTCTGACGGGCGAGAACATCGGCAAGTGCGTGGCGATCGTCCTCGACGACTACGTCTATTCGGCCCCTGCGGTCCGTACGAAGATCGACAAGGGTTCGTCGGAGATCTCGGGCGACTTCACCATGCAGGAGGCGCAGGACCTCGCCAACGTGCTCAACTCGGGTAAGGTTCCCGCTCCGGCCAAGATCATTCAGGATACGGTCGTGGGTCCCTCGCTGGGTCAGGAGTCGATCAATGCGGGTATGCTCTCGTTCCTCATCGCCTTCATCCTCGTGCTGCTCTACATGGGCCTCTTCTACAAGACGGCGGGCTGGATGTCCGACATCGCGCTGCTCACCAACGTCTTCCTGCTGATGGGCGTGCTCGTGTCGTTCGGCGCCGTGCTGACGCTGCCCGGTATCGCCGGTATCGTGCTGACGATGGGTATGGCCGTCGACGCCAACGTGATCATCTACGAGCGCATCAAGGAGGAGCTCCGCGGCGGCAAGGGACTTTCGCTGGCCATCAAGGACGGTTTCTCGAAGGCCTACTCGGCCATCATCGACGGTAACCTGACGACCATCATCACGGGTATCGTCCTCTTCATCTTCGGCAACGGTCCGGTGCAGGGCTTCGCCACGACGCTCATCATCGGTATCATCACCTCGTTCTTCTGCGCCGTCTTCATCACGCGTCTGCTGATCGAGTGGATCGTGGGCAAGTGGGGTACGATCTCCTTCTCGCGCAAGTGGTCGGAGAACTTCCTCAACGATACCCGCATCGATTTCATCCGCATGCGCAAGACCGCATACATCGTCGCCGCCGCGCTGATCGCGCTGTCGTGCGTTTCGTTCTTCGCCCGCGGTCTGAACCTCGGCGCCGAGTTCACGGGCGGCCGTGCCTATGTGGTGCGCTTCGACAAGGCCGTCTCGGCCGAGGAGGTGCGCGGCCGCATCGAGCAGGCGTTCGGTGCGCAGGCCGATGCCGACGCCGCTTCGGTCAGCTCCGAGGTCAAGCAGTACGGCAACGAGAACCAGATGCGCATCGTGACCCAGTACCGCTTCGACGATACGTCGGACGAGGCGACCGCCGAGGTCGAGCGGATCATCTACGATGCCGTGAAGCCGCTCTACACCTACGACATCACCTTCGAGCAGTTCCGCAACACGCAGACCGACGTCAACGGTATCCTCAATGCCGACAAGATCGGTCCCTCGATCGCCAAAGACATGACGTGGAACGCCATCTATTCGGTGCTCTTCTCGCTGCTCGCGATCGGTCTCTACATCACCTTCCGCTTCAAGCGCTGGCAGTGGGCTTCGGGCGCCACGCTCGCACTGGCGGTCAACGCGCTGTTCATCATCGGCCTTTTCTCGATGCTCTACGGCTTGCTGCCCTTCAACTTGGAGGTGAACCAAGCCTTCATCGCCGCGATTCTGACGATCATCGGCTATGCGATCAACGACACGGTGGTGGTCTTCGACCGTATCCGCGAGTACCTCGGCCTCTATCCGAAGCGCAGCCTGCGCGAGAACGTCAACAACGCCATCAACTCCACGTTGTCGCGTACGATCAACACGTCGGGTACGACGCTCGTCACGCTGCTCGCGATCTTCTTCTTCGGCGGCGAGACCATCCGCGGCTTCATCTTCGCCCTGATCGTGGGTGTCGTCGTCGGTACGGCCGCTACGATCTTCATCGCTACGCCCGTGGCCTTCGACCTTATGGAGCGCAAGGACGCGAAGAAGGAGTAACCGACTCGCTTCGCCCGTTCGAAAAAGGCTGTCCGGAGATAATCCGGGCAGCTTTTTTCGTACTGTCCGGCTCGCGTACTGGCAGACTCGTACCGGCAGGATCGTGCCGGCGAGTTCGTAGGAGGCGGATTCGCCGTGCCGGGCCGAATGCGCAGGACGCTCCGCGGCTTCCGATCCGCCCCGACGGCGGGTGCATGCGACGTCTGCCTGCCGGAGGCATCGCTCCGAATTTTGCCTGACGGATGGCGGATATTGTCGCTTTATTTTTACCTTTGCGAAACGTAATCTTTTTTTCGATGGACAAACTCTGGAAACGGATGCACCGCTATGTCTCGCCGGTCTTTCTGGCGCTGCTCGTGGCGTCGTTCATCCTGTGGTACATCGCCAAGCTGAACTATGTCTATACGACCGAGCAGGTCGTGCGGTTGAATGTCGACGGCGAACTGTTCGATCTGCCCTGCGTCGTCGAGGGGGTGGGAACCAACCTCTTCGGCTACCGCGTCTATTCCAACAAACGGCTGCGCATTCCCCTTTCGGAACTCAAATACACGACCTCGCGCGAGGAGGGACACGAGGGCAAGCTGATCCTCGATCCGCAGTCGCTGCAGAGTGCCGTGTCGGTGCGTTTCAGCGATATCAAGATCATCTCGGTGGGCCCTGTACCGGAGATCGACGAACCCTCCGCGCAGCCATGATGAAGGTGGGGATTACGGGCGGCATCGGGAGCGGCAAGAGCACCGTCTGCCGGCTGTTCGCAGGGCGCGGCGTCGCGGTCTACGATTCCGATGCCGCGGCGAAGCGTCTGATGGGAGATGCCCTGCGTCCGGCCGTCGAGGCGCGTTTCGGCGCGGCGGTCTATCGCGACGGGGTGCTCGACCGCGCCCGGCTGGCCGAGACGGTCTTCCGCGACCCGGCGGCGCTGGCCGATCTGAATGCGATCGTCCATCCGGCCGTGCTGCGCGACTTCGCGGCGTGGGCCGCAGAGCAGCCGGGCGATTACGTGGTGCTGGAGAGCGCCATCCTGTTCGAAGCGGGGCTCGAAGGGGCCGTCGACCGCACGGTCGCCGTGCTGGCGCCCCTCGAACTGCGCGTCGCGCGCACCTGCCGCCGCGACGGATGCGATGCGGAGGCGGTGCGCCGGCGCATTGCGGCGCAGGCCGACGACGACATGCTGCGCGACCGCGCCGACTATACGCTCGTAAATATCTCGGAGGAGGAGCTCGAACCCGCCGTCGCGGAACTCGACCGCCGCTTCCGGGCCGAAATCCGACCGCATGAAGATCGATAGCGCGCACCCGCAGGTGATGGCGATCGTCAACGTCACGCCCGATTCGTTTTATGCCGCCAGCCGCACTGCGGAGGCCGAGGCCCTCGAGCGGCGTGTCCGCGCGGCGCTCGACGAGGGTGCTTCGATCATTGACGTGGGGGGCTACTCCTCGCGGCCGGGCGCCGACGAGGTTTCGCCCGAGGAGGAGTGGCGCCGCGTAGCGCTGGGAGTCGGCACGGTGCGTCGCATCGCACCCGACGCGGCGGTCTCGATCGACACCTTCCGCGCCTCGGTGGTCGAACGGACCGTCGACCGGTTCGGCCCCGTGATCGTCAACGACATCTCGGCCGGCGAGCTGGACCCGGCGATGGTGCCCACGGTGGCGCGGTACGGCGTTCCCTACATCGCCATGCACATGAAGGGCGATCCGAAGACCATGCAGTCGCTCACGGAGTATCGCCGCGACATCGTCACGGAGGTGGTGGACTATTTCGAACGCCGGGTCGCGGAGCTGACCGCTGCGGGCATCGCCCGCGAGCGGCTGGTGCTCGATCCCGGGTTCGGCTTCGCCAAGACCGCGGAGCAGAACTACGAGCTGCTCGCCGGGCTCCATCGGCTTTGCGCCTCGGGACTCCCCGTCTTGGCGGGACTCTCGCGCAAGTCGATGATCTACCGGGTGCTCGGCACGACGCCCGCCGAGTCGCTCGCCGGAACGGTGGCGCTCGGGTGGGAGTGCCTGCGGCAGGGCGCCGCGATCCTGCGCGTACACGACGTGCGCGAGGCTGCGGATACGGTGCGTCTGTTCGCTGCGTTCCGCGACGGCCGGGAGCGCTCCGAAGGCGTCCGGAGCCGACCGGTACAGCGATCGAATAAGAGGATATGATCAGAGTAACCGACATACACAAACACTACGGCACGCTGGAGGTGCTGCGGGGCGTCTCGCTGGAGGTCGCAGCGGGCGAGGTGGTCTCGATCGTCGGCGCCAGCGGCGCGGGCAAGACCACGCTGCTGCAGATCATGGGCACCCTGTCGCGGCCCGACGGCGGCAGCGTGCGGATCGGCGGTACGGATGTCTTCGCGCTGAACGACCGGGCCTTGTCGCGCTTCCGCAACGAGCGGATCGGCTTCGTTTTCCAGTTCCACCATCTGCTGCCCGAGTTCACGGCGTTCGAGAATGTCTGCATTCCGGGCTTCATCGGCAAGCGTCCGCGGGCCGAGGTCGAACGCCGGGCGACGGAGCTGCTGCAGCTGATGGACCTCGCCTCGCGCCGCGATCACAAGCCCGGTCAGCTCTCGGGCGGCGAGCAGCAGCGCGTGGCTATCGCCCGGGCGCTCGTCAATGCGCCTGCCGTGCTGCTGGCCGACGAGCCTTCGGGCAACCTCGATTCGCGCAACCGCGACGAGATCCACCGGCTGTTTTTCGACCTGCGCGACCGTCTGGGACAGACGATCGTGATCGTCACCCACGACGAGGGGCTGGCGGCGATGGCCGACCGTCGGATCACGATGCGGGACGGGCTCGTCCTGCAGTAGATGGGGCGTGCCGTATGACGAATCCCGAATTGCAGGAGCTGCTCGAACGGCTCCACGACCGCTACAACCGTCCCGAGTTCATCGAGGACGACCCGATCGCCGTGCCTCACCGCTATACGGACCGTGCCGACCGGGAGATCGCCGGATTTCTCGCCGCCACGATCGCGTGGGGCAACCGCAAGGCGATCGTCCGCAACGGCCACCGGCTGATGCGCCTGCTGGACGACGCTCCGGCCGACTTCGTGCGCAACGCTTCGGAGCGGGAGCTCGCCCGCTTGGGCGGCTTTGTCCACCGCACCTTCAACGGCGGCGACCTGTGCGACTTCGTGCGGGGGCTCCGCCGCATGGAGCGGGAGCACGGGGGCGTGGGCCGCTTCTTCGAGGCGCGTTACGAGGCTACGGGAAGCCTTCCCGCCGTGCTCGCGGAGTTCCGCTCGGAGTTTTTCGCCGCGGAACACGCTCCGCGCTGCGAGAAACACCTCTCCTCCGTGACGAAGGGGGCGGCCTGCAAGCGGCTCTGTATGTATCTGCGCTGGATGGTGCGCCGCGACGAGCGGGGCGTCGACTTCGGCGAGTGGGAGGGGATTCCGCCGGAGGCGCTTCGTCTGCCGCTCGACGTCCATACGGGCGAAACGGGGCGGCTGCTCGGACTCCTCGTGCGACGGCAGAACGACTGGCGTGCCGTCGAGGAGATCACCGCGGCCCTGCGGGCCTACGACGCCGCCGATCCCGTGCGGTTCGATTTCGCGCTGTTCGGCGCCGGCATGGACCGCAGTTTGCAGGGGGAACGGGAGTAACGCCGGTGCGTATGCCCGTTCGCCGCGGTCCGCGGGGCGGAACGATGTCCCGGAGAAGTAACGTATCGAAAGAAAGGTCACCGAAAGTCATGTTTCAGTTCAAAAGGTTCGCGGTCCGGCAGGACCGCACCCCGATGAAGGTCGGCACCGACGGGGTGCTCGTCGGGGCGTGGGCCTCGGTCGAGGCCGCCGACCGGCGCATGCTCGATATCGGCACCGGCACGGGCCTCATCGCGCTGATGCTGGCCCAGCGCACGGAGGGAGCGGCGTCGGAGGTGCGCATCACGGGCATCGACGTGGAGGATGTCGCGCAGGCGCGCGAAAATGCCGCGGCATCGCCGTGGGGCAGGCGCCTCGACTTCGTGCAGGAGCCCGTGCAGGTGTACCGGCCCGGGGAGCGGTTCGACCTGATCGTTTCGAATCCGCCCTTTTTCGTCGATTCGCTGACCTGCCCCGATCCGGGGCGGACGACGGCGCGGCATGCCGTGTCGCTGCCCTTCGAGGAGCTGCGCGACGCTGCGGTGCGGCTGCTCGCGCCCGGAGGCCGGTTCGCCGTCGTGCTGCCTACGGCCGAAGGCGAACGTTTCGCGACGCTCTGCCGCGGGCGGCTCGCGCTGCGCCGGCTCACGCGGGTGCGCACGACGCCCCGCCGCGCTGCGAAGCGGGTGCTGATGGAGTTCGTACCGGCCGGGGCCTGCGACGGCCTGCCCACCTGCGACGAGCTGATCATCGGCACGGGCGGGCACGAGTGCTACACCGAAGAATATCGGGCGCTGACGCGGGATTTCTACCTGAAATTTTGACGGATCGCCGAAATCGTTTATTTTTGTGGATGGCAGCGGCGGCCTTTGCGGCGCCGCATGCGGACACGGAGCGACGGGCCGGTCTGCGCAAGGAGGGCCGTGGCCGCAAACGGAATCGAATCATCGAAATGACAATACCGGATATGAAAACACGTATCTTCGGAGCGCTCGCGCTGTTGCTGTGGAGCGTCGGCGCTGCGGCGCAGAACAATCCCTATGTGGCCGTGGAGGGAGCGGTCGAAACCGGCGGTGGGATCGTCGTATCGCTGCCCCGCACGTCGATCGGTGTCGACATCGTCGTCGAGCGCGACGCGACGGTCTGCGGCCCCTATGCGCGCTATGCGCAGAAGTACCTCGGCGTGCGTGCGCCGCTGACGGACAAGACCGTGTGGAGCGTCGCGTCGGCCTCGCTCTCGCTGCTCGACGCGCAGGAGGCGCTCGGCGGCGGTAGGTCGCCCGAGGCCGGACCGCAGCGCCGCGTCGTGTCGCACACCGACGCCGAGGAGGAGTTCGTGCGGCTGCAGCCCGACCGTACGAGCGCGGCCGCCGTGGCGCCGGAGGAGGCGGCGCGTCAGGCCGCAGCGACGATCTTCGCGCTGCGCCGCCACCGCATGGAGCTCATCACGGGCGAGGCGGGCGAGCATGTCTTCGGCGAGGGGCTGCGGGCCGCGCTGGACGAGATCGACCGCTTGGAGCAGCGCTATCTGGAGCTTTTCCTCGGCAAGCGCACCGTCACCGTCGAGACGCGCCGCTACGTCGTCGCCCCGCAGGCCGGCAAGACGCAGTATATAGTCTGCCGCTTCAGCCCGGTCGACGGCCTGCTGCCCGAGAACGATCTTTCGGGCGACATGGTGCTGTTGCAGATCGAACCTTCGGGCGTGCCGGTCGCCGTGGCGGAGGCCTCGGCGAAGGATACGAACGTCGTGCTGTGCCGCGCGGCCGATCCGTCGGTCTGCACGGTGATCTGCGGCGGCCGCGAATATGCGCGCGCCGTGCTCCCGGTGTTTGAATTCGGTCGTACCGTGCGCGTGGCGCTGCCGCGTCGTAAGTAGGGTCGGATGAATCGCACTTCGCGGATGACGGAGCTGCTCGGGGCGATGCGCCGCGAGCGGAACGGGCTGGTGGCCGACACGATGCGGCATTACGGGACTCCGTGCGGACTCAACTACGGCGTGAGTCTGCCCACCGTGCGGCGGATCGCCCGCATGCAGACGCCCGATCACGATTTCGCCCGGTACCTGTGGCTGCAGGAGGTGCGCGAGCTCCGGCTCGCGGCGCTGCATCTGGCCGAACCCGCGCGGGTGACGCCCGAGGAGTTCGCCTTCTGGGCCGCTGGCTTGGTCGACTCCGAACTGGCCGCCGAGGCGGCCTTCGCCCTGCTGGGACATATCCCGGATTTTCCGCAGCTGTTCGGGGCGTGGCTCGTCGCCGACGAGCCTTTGCTGCGCTACGCCGCGCTGCTGGCCGCATCCCGATCCGAGCGGATCGACTCCGCGTGGATCGTCCCGACGGTCGAGGCGGTGCACCGTGCGGCGAGCGATGCCGAGCGGGGTGTTTGCGACCCCTATGCGGCCCGCCTCGTGGCGCAGGGTGCCGTGGCGCTGCTGGCCGCCGCAGGGGGCCGAAACGAAGAGAACCGACAGGCGGTACTCCGCGCAGTCGGCTCTCTGGGCAAGCTCCCTGCCGAAGACTGCGTCCACGAGGAGCTCGCATGGCGTTTGTGATCGTACGGGCCGCACTTCGCCCGACGTAGGTGCGTTTTCGCCTGCATGGCGGCGAGCTTGCCGCAGGCGCCGGAGCGGCGGAATGTGCCGGCCGCGGCCTTAGGTCAGAACTGGCAGGCGTGCTGGTAGCGTTCGACCGTGTCGAGCGCCGTGAGCAGCTGGTTGTAGGAGATCATGCCGCTGCGGCGCCAGAGCATCTCACCGCGGCAGAAGAAGAGCAGCGTCGGTACGGCATCGATGCGGTAGCGACGGAGAAATTCGGCCAAGTTGCGGTCGTCCGAATCGATGCGGAAGACATCGGCGCGGCCGTTGGTCTGCTCCTGAAAACGGTCGATGACGGGCTCCATCGTCCGGCATACCGAACACCAAGATGCGGTCACTGCGATGAGTGTCAGTGCGTCCCGCCAGAGTATCTTATCAAGGTCTTTCATGCGCTCGCTCGTTTCTTCCGACCTGCGCAAAATCTATTCCAGAAATGTTCCCGAGGCGGAGTCGTCGTCGACGTCCGCCCGCTTCGCGGTGCGGAAGATCGACGTCGTGAGGCGGGTTGGGGCTGTCGGGCGGCCGTTGCGCCATCGCTCGGATCGTATGCTGCGGGGAACACGACGGCGAGAACCGGCTTTGGGCGGCACGGGTGCGGACGCGTGGGGGGCCATGTCGCGGCTACGGATGTGCGGCCGCATGCGGGTGTCGCGGCGGAATTGCGCCGATGCGGCGTGCGGTGCGATTGCGCGGAAGGAGCGGGTATACGCGCAGTTTCGGTCGGGGAACGCACCGCAGGGCGTACGACGGCTCCGTGGGGTCCTTGCATGGCTCCGCCGGACGACAGCGGGGATTATTCGATAAAGAGGGCGCGGGGGAGTTGGTCGACGCTGTTGATCGTCACGATCTGGATTCCTGCGGGGCGTTTTGTGCCTTTGGGCAGGTAGCCCGAGACGACGATGCGTTTGAATCCCAACCGTGCCGCTTCGCTGATGCGCTGCTCGGTGCGGGGGGCCGGGCGCACCTCGCCCGAGAGGCCTATTTCGCCCGCACAGCAGACCCCTTCGGCGACCGGGCGGTCGTAGTAGGAGGAGATCACCGCCGCGACGACGGCCAGATCGAGTCCCGGATCGGCGACCTTGAAGCCGCCCGCGAAGTTGAGGAAGACATCCTTCTGGAACATCTTCATGCCGACGCGCTTCTCGAGCACGGCCAGCAGCATGCTCATGCGTCGTGCGTCGAAGCCCGTCGCCGTGCGCTGGGGCGTGCCGTAGGCGGCGCCGCTCACGAGCGCCTGCACCTCGATCAGGTAGGGCCGCACGCCGTCGGCCGAAGCCCCCACGGCGATGCCCGAGAGGGGCTCCTCGTAGTGCGTGAGGAGGATCTCGGAGGGGTTGTCGACGCTGCGCAGTCCCGCCTCGAGCATCTCGAAGACCCCGATCTCGAAGGTGGCGCCGAAGCGGTTCTTGATGCCCCGCAGGATGCGGTAGACGTTGTTGCTGTCGCCCTCGAACTGGAGCACCACGTCGACGATGTGTTCGAGGATCTTCGGGCCGGCGATGGTGCCGTCCTTCGTGATGTGGCCGATGATGACGATCGACGTGCCCGTCGTCTTGGCGTATTTGAGCAGTGTCGCGGCGCATTCGCGGATCTGCGACACGCTGCCCGCCGACGAGTCGACGAGTTCCGTGTAGATGGTTTGGATCGAGTCGATAACCACCAGATCGGGCTTCTGCTCCGCGATCTGGGCCACGATGTTCTCCAGCAGCGTTTCGGGGTAGACGAGGCACTCCTCGTTGCCGATGCCCAGCCGCGCCGCACGCATCTTGATCTGCTCGGCCGACTCCTCGCCCGAGACGTAGAGCGTGCGCAGCGAGTTGTCGGCCAGCGCGATCTGCAGCGAGAGGGTCGACTTGCCGATGCCCGGCTCGCCGCCCAGCAGCACGAGCGAGCCCGGCACCATGCCGCCGCCCAGCACGCGGTTGACCTCGCTGTTGCCGAGGTCGAGGCGCCTCCGGTCGGTCTCGCGGATGTCGCGCACGCGCTGCGGCACGGCCTTCGGTACCGCGCCCACGACGGCTGCCGGCACCGAAGCGCTCTCTTTGGCCACGATCTCCTCGGCGAAGGTGTTCCATGCGCCGCACGAGGGGCATTTGCCCAGCCATTTCGGGGCCTCGAAGCCGCATTCGCGGCAGAAGTAGGCTTTCTTGACCTTTGCCATCGCTGCTGACTGTTTATTCGTAGGTGTACTCCGTGCGGACGACCGAGGCGATCTTCAGCTCGGGGAAGAGCAGCCGGTAGGTCTCCGTGAGGTCCGTGCGGATCATCGTCCGTGCGTCGCTCTCCGTGGCGACGGAGGCGAGGTAGTCCCATGCGCCGAACTGGAACCGCACCTGCGTCGCTCCGGGCTCCTTCACGAAGCGGCCCTTCTGCCGTTTCGCGTCGGAAAGCACCGTCAGCCGGCCTCCGTCGGCTTGGGTGAATTCCAGCGTATAGCTGCCGCCGGGCTGCACGGGGGCGTTCTCGACGACGTGCGCGGCGAGCATCGCCGCATCGGGATCGGGCGCCGGCTCCTCCTCGGCGCGCGCCACGGGGATGTGAGCGCCCGTCGTCCGGCTCCGGAGGTTCGCTCCGGTCGGTTCGGCGCCTTCTTCGCCATCGCCGGGCGTTTCGGGTTCCTCCCGCTCCATTTCGATCGTCGCCTCGACGCGCAGGATGGGGTAGGTCACCGAGTAGAAGGGTTCCGATGCGTCGTCGGAGCAGGCAGCGAGGGCGGTTGCGAGCGACAGCGCTGCGATATATATTCCTTTTTTCATGTGCGTGGTGTTTGATTCAGTTTGCGTTTGACGACCGCGGGGTTGCCCGCGGCCAGCGAGTCGGCCGGAATGTCGTGCACGACGACGCTCCCGGCCCCGATGATCGAACGGTCGCCGATCCGGACTCCGGGGCAGACCGTCACGTTGCCGCCCAGCCAGCAGTCGGCGCCGATCTCGATGCGCAAACCCCGTTCCACGGGCTTGCGCCGCTCGACGTAGTCCGAGGGGTGCTGCGGGGTGAAGAACTTGCAGGCGGGGCCCACGAGCGTGCGGGGGCCGATGGCGATGCCGCCGCTGTCGAGCATCGTGCAGCCCGTGTTGACGAAGACCCCCTCGCCCAGCCGGATCGGCGTGCCGTGATCGCAGAAGAAGGGCGGAATGACCGTCGCCGAGGCGGGGATACCCGGGATCAGCTCCTCGAGGGCCGCCCTGCGGGTCGTATCGTCGTCCGCGGCGGCGCGGTTGAACCGCTCGAGCAGCCGGGCGGCGCGCCGGATGCTCGACGCCACTTCGGGCGTCGAGAAGTCGTAGAGCGCTCCGCTCGCCATCTTTTCGAGTTCGGTCATATCGCTGTCGTCGTTCGTTCGCGGCGCCTGTACGGCGTTATTTGAGGAAGAAGCGGTAGATGTCGTTGCCGTTGGCGTAGAGCAGCAGCGCGAGGATGATGACCAGACCCACGTACTGTGCCGCTTCGAGCACCTTGTCGCTCACCTTGCGGCCTGTCACCATTTCCCAGAAGGTGAACAGCGCGTGTCCGCCGTCGAGCCCCGGGATGGGCAGGATGTTCATCACCGCGAGGATGATCGACAGGAAGGCCGTCGTCATCCAGAAGGCCTCCCAGTTCCATGCCGAGGGGAAGATGCTGCCGATGGAGATGAATCCGCCCAGCTCCTTGTACATCTCGGTCTTGGGCTGCACGATCATCTTGAGCTGCTCCCAGTAGGAGGCGATCACGTCGCCTGCCTTGCGGAATCCGGCCGGAATGGCTTCGAAGAAAGTGTACTCCTTCGTGCGCAGCGTGAAGGGGTTGCGGGTGAGCACGCCGAGCGTGCCCTCGTCCGACACGGGAAGATCGACGGTGCGGAGTTCGTCGCCGTCGCGTCGCACGGTGAGACGCACCGTGTCGCCTGCGTGGAGCTGCAGCAGGGCTTTGTAGTCGCGGAAGTCGAGGTCGCGGTACTGCTCCGCGTCGGAGACCGCGATGCCCGTGATCTCGTCGCCGGGCCGCAGCGCTGCGGCGGTCGGCGCCACGACGCTGTCGATCAGGAACGGCATGCGCGGCCGCAGCAGGCCGTCGTAGCCCTTGCTCTGGCGCAGGGCGATCAGCGAGTCGAGGGGAAGGAGGAGTTCGACGGTCTCGCCGCCGCGCATCACGGCGATGCGGCGGTCGTCTTCGGCGAGGATCAGCGCATTGACGATCTGCCGCACGTCGTCTACGGGTTCGCCGTCGATCGTCAGCACCCGGTCGCCGTTGCGCAGGCCGAGGCGCAGCCCCGCCTCGTTGAATTCGTAGCCCCAGCGGGCCTCCTCGTTCGCGAAGTAGGTGTCGCCCCACGCGTAGCAGATGCCGATGTAGATGCCCACGGCCAGCACGAGGTTCGTCGCCACGCCGGCGATCATCACCAGAAAGCGCTGCCATGCGGGCTTCGCGCGGAACTCGTCGGGCCGTACGGGCTGTTTCATCTGCTCCTTGTCCATCGATTCGTCGATCATGCCGGCGATCTTCACATAGCCGCCCAGCGGCAGCCAGCCGATGCCGTACTCGGTGTCGCCGCGCCTGAACTTGAAGAGCGAGAACCACGGGTCGAAGAAGATGTAGAACTTCTCGACGCGGATGCGGAACACGCGCGCCATGAGGAAGTGACCCAATTCGTGCAGGCCGATGAGGATCGTGAAGCAGAGGAAGAATTGTGCGATTTTGATGAGCAGCTCCATAGAGTGGATGTGTTACGAATGAAGGAATTCCGAGGCCAGACGCCGTGCTTCGGCATCGGCCGCGGCGTAGTCGGCGAGGGTGGGGGCGGCCGTGAAGTCGGCGCGGTCGAGCGCATAGGCGATGGCCCGCACGATGTCGGTCCATGCGCAGCGGCGGGCGAGGAACGCCGCGACGGCCGCTTCGTTGGCGCCGTTCATCGTGCAGGCGGCCGTGCCGCCGCGCCGCAGACATGCGTAGGCGATGTCGAGCGCCGGATATTTCGCGCGGTCGACCGCCGCGAAGGTCAGCTGCGGGTGGGCGAGGAAGTCGAACCGCTCGCCGGGCCGCGTCGCCCGCTCGGGATACATCAGCGCGAAGCCGATCGGCGTGCGCATGTCGGGCGAGCCCAACTGGGCCTTGATGGCGCCGTCCTCGAACTCGACCATCGAGTGGACGATCGACTGCGGATGGAGCAGCACCTCGATCCGCTCGGCCGGCATGCCGAAGAGCCAGTGGGCCTCGATCACCTCGAAGCCCTTGTTGACGAGCGTCGAGGAGTCGATCGTGATCTTCGCGCCCATCGACCATTGGGGATGGCGCAGCGCCTGCTCGACGGTCACCTCGGCGAGCCGCTCGGCCGGAACGTCGCGCAGGGCGCCGCCGCTGCAGGTGACGATCAGCCGCCGCACGGCAGCCTGTTCGCCCATGAGGCACTGGAAGATGGCCGAGTGCTCGGAGTCGATCGGAAGGATCGGCGCCCGCCGCTCGGCGGCGAGCCGCATCACGCAGTCGCCGCCCACGACGAGCGACTCCTTGTTGGCCAGTGCGAGCTTCTTGCCCGCCGAGAGCGCCGCGACGGTGGGCGCGAGTCCCGCGTAGCCCACCAGAGCGTTGACGGCGACATCCGTGTCGCCGCCGCCGGCGACCTGTGCGACGGCCTCCTCGCCGGCGTAGACCTTGACGTCGGCGTCGGCCAGCGCCTCGCGCAGGGAGGCGTAGCAGTCCTCGTCGGCGATGACCGCGGCATCGACGTCGAATTCGCGGGCCTGTGCGGCCAGCCGTTGCCAGTTGCGGTGCGCCGTGAGGACGCGGACCTCGAACCGATCGGGATTCTCGCGGACGATGTCGAGCGTCTGCTCGCCGATCGATCCGGTCGATCCCAGTATGACCAAACGATGTTTCATGTGCGAAGCGGGTGTCAGAAGACGATGTAGCTCTCGGGGTCGACCGGTTTGCCGTTGCTCCAGAGCTCGAACTCGAACAACCGCGTTTCGCCTTCGACCGCTGCGGCGTTGTAGCCCAGCTGGTCGCCGCCGCGCACGGTCTGCCCCGTGCTCACGAGCGACTGCGAAAGTCCTTTGTAGACCGAGATCAGGTTGTTCGCATGTTGCAGGATGACCGTATAGCCGTTCTCGGGCGCCCAGAGGCTCTGCACCACGGTGCCCGTGTCGACTGCCGTGATGCGCGCCTCGGCCGGCGCCGCGATGCGCACGCCGTAGCAGCCCTGCGGGATGTCGAAACGGTCGGTGATGATTCCTTCGGCGGGTTTCGCCAGCTCGATGGCTTCGCGCACTTGACGCCGCGTGGCCGCTTCGCGTTCGCCCAGACCGTAGGCTCCCGAACCTTCCATCTGGGCGCGGAGCAGCGAATCCTCGGCCGAGGGGGGCACCAGCGTCTTGTCGCCGCGCAGCGTGTCCAGCAGCGTGCCGGAGGAGGGGATGGCCGGGGTCTTGCCCTCGAGAATCAGCGCGATGTTACGGTTGTAAGTGGCCATGTCGTCGATCACGCGCTCCATCGAGTCGAGCCGCAGGATCTGTTGCATGATGTTCTCGCGCGAGCGGTCGGCCTCGGTCCGGTAGCCGGGCAGGAACTCCAGCACGGGGGTGTAGGCCGTGAGCGTGAGGATCAGGATGAAGAGCAGCAGCACGAAGGCCACCAGTCCGGCGACGATACCTGCGGGCGAGAGGTGGACGTGCCACTCCTCGCTGCGGTCCGTGGCATGGAGCATGCTGAACCGCCGCTTGCGGAAGAAATCGTGCCAGCGGGCACGTATGGCGTCGAATAATCGGTTCATGCGAATCATCGGTTGCGGGGCGTTCCTTGCGCCGGAGGCACGCGGCTAACGCCGTCTCCGGTGCGGTGCGACTGTCGCGGCATGCGGCTCGTCGCATCTGCGGAACACGAACGCAAAGATAACCAAAATCGGAGAAATACTTGGATGTTCGGGCCGAATTTTCTAACTTTGCTACGTATCGGAACAACAGTCAAACAGACAATATCATATGGTAAAACCGACATTATTGGTCCTCGCCGCGGGCATGGGTTCGCGCTACGGATCGCTCAAGCAGATGGACGGCGTAGGCCCCAACAACGAAGCCATCATCGACTACTCGGTCTACGACGCCATCCGCGCCGGATTCGGCAAGGTGGTCTTCGTCATCCGCCACTCCTTCGCCGCCGAGTTCCGGGAGGTGTTCAACGCCGAGCACTTCGGCGGCCGCATCGAGGTGGAGTACGTCTTTCAGGAGCTCGACTACCTGCCCGAGGGGCTGACGGTGCCCGAGGGCCGTCAGAAGCCGTGGGGCACCAACCACGCCGTGATGATGGCGGCCGGGGCGGTGAAGGAGCCCTTCGCCGTGATCAATGCCGACGACTTCTACGGCGCCGAGGCCTACCGGACCATCGGCGACTACCTCGCGCAACTCGGTGACTCGACCGACCGTTACTGCATGGTGGCCTACGACCTCGACAAGACCCTTTCGGAGAACGGCACCGTGTCGCGCGGCGTCTGCGGCGTCGACGCTGCCGGCAACCTCACCTCGATGGTCGAGCGCACGCAGATCGAGCGGATGCCCGACGGCCGGATCGTCTTCCACGACGGCGGGGCCGACGAGCAGCTGGCCGAGGATACGCCCGTGTCGATGAACCTCTTCGGCTTCACGCCCGATTATTTCGCCCATTCGCAGGCCTATTTCCGCACGTGGTTCGAGCAGAACCGCGACAACCTCAAGGCGGAGTTCTACATCCCGACGATGGTCAACAAGCTCATCGGCGAGGGCGTCTCCGAGCTGCGCGTGCTCCGTTCGACGGCCCAGTGGCACGGTGTGACCTACAAGGAGGACAAACCGGCTCTGATGGCCTCCATCGAGCGGATGATCGAGCAGGGGAAGTATCCGCGCAATCTTTGGTAGCGGATTCCCGCCTCTTCCGGGAGCGGTCGGGGCCTCGATCCGCGGGGCGTTCGGGTACTTCCGAAGAGTGTGCGTCGTTTGGCGGCGAGCGTTGTACGCTCGCCGTTTTTTTCGAGCGGTGGGGTAGATCCGGTTCCGGGAGGGTATATGGGGCGCAGCGGGCATCCGTCGCTTTTACTGCGGTGCTGTGCGGTCGGTTCCGGGAGGGCATATGGGGGCGCAGCGGGCATCCGCCGTTTTTTCCGGCGGCGCTATGTGGTCGGTCCCGGAGGAAAGCTCCGTTTTGCTGTGTGTCCCGCTTTTCCGGTCGCGGGGGATGTCGGTCGTCGGTGCCGTGCGGGGGGGGCCGAGGAGAGGACGATGCGATAGCGCCCGGTTCCGTGTTCGTCCGGAAGGTGGATACGATCGAACGGCGCGCCTCCTCCCGCAACGGGAAGGGGCGCGCCGTTCGATATTTGCCGACGGGCAGTTCGAAAAACCTCGGATGAGGGCTTCGCTACGAAGCCTGCTGCCGGTTATGCTCCGGCCGTTCATGCCGGTTTTTATCCTTGCGGACTTTTCGTCTTACGCACTCCGGACTGCTGGCCGGTTCACGATCGAACCGCCGTCCGGCTCCGGTCAGTCGAGGAATCCCTCGCGGACCAGCTGCTCGCGGATGCGGACCCAGTCGGCGACGGGGCGTCGCACGCCCTCGACGAAACGCACGGGACATCCCAGACTGCTGTCGTCGATATAGAGGTCGGCGTGGACTTTCGGCGACTCGGTCCAGCGGTGCTGCTTCGGGTTCTCGTTCACGGCGTAGAGCGGGATGCCGCGTTTGCGGAACCACTCCACGGCCGCATCGAGCAGCTTGCCGCTGCGCATCGTGTAGAGGATCAGTCGGCAACCGTTGTCGGTGAGCTCTTTCAGCACGGGCAGGGCGCCGGCATCCTCGCCGATTTCGGGATAAGCATGGGTGACCACCGTGCCGTCGAAGTCCACGGCGATCGTAGCATCGTAAATAGCCATAGGTTAGTTCTTTCGGTGTTGGCGGCGTTTCTTCTTGTCTTTGCCCAGCATGCGGCGGATGAAGTCGAGGATCCGTTTGCGGTAGCTCGTTTCGCGATAGTCGTCGCCGTAGCCGTATCCATACCCGTAACCGTACCCATAGCCGTATCCGTAGCCATAACCGTATCCGTAACCGTGACGGTGGGCGTGGGAGCCGTTCAGTACGATGCACATGTTGCGGAGCTTCTTCTCGCGGTAGATGCGCTCGATGTCGGGCAACTGACGGCGGTCGAGCATGCCTTCGCGAACGATGTAGACGCAGAGGTCGGCCAGACGGTTCGAGATGATGGTGTCGGCCACCGACATCGACGGCGTACTGTCGATGAAGATGTAGTCGTAGTGGTCGCGGAGCTTCACGATCAGCTGGTCGAGCTTCTCCGAGAGCAGCATCTCCGCCGGGTTGGGGGGCTGCACGCCCGAGCAGATGATATCGAAGTTGGGGTGTACGCCCGACGGGATGATCAGATCGTCGAAGCTGATCGTGCCCGTGAGGTATCCCGTGACGCCGCGCTTGTCGTTGTTGTGTCCGAACTGGTTGGTCAGTGCGTGACGGCGCAGGTCGAGGTCCATCGCGACGACCCGCTTGCCGGCCAGCGCCAGCGTCATGGCGAGGTTCGTGGCGACGAAGGTCTTACCGGCGTGGGGATTCGACGAGGTGAACATCACGGTGCGGATCTCCGTGCCGGCCGAGACGCTCATGAACGTCATGTTCGAGCGCAGGATGCGGAACGCCTCCGAGAGCGAGTCGCGGCCCGCTTCGCGCACGGCCACGCCTTTCGTCTGGGCGCCTTCGTGGTAGGGGATATCCCCGAGGAAGGGGGCGCTCAACTGCTCCTCGATGTCGCGGCGGCCGCGGATCGTCGTGTCGAGCAGGCTCAACAGGTAGAGCAGGCCGAACGGAATGGCGATGCCGGCCAGCAGGGCGATGCCGATGATGATCATCGTGCGGGGCGATACGGGCGCCGCGCTGCCGTAGGCGTAGTCGATCGTGCGCGAGTTGCTCTCGGCGATGGCGAAGTTGAGCTGCGTCTCCTCCTGCTTGTTGAGCAGGTAGAGGAAGAGTTCCTCCTTGATCTTCTGCTGGCGCGTGATGCCGAGGATGACCTTCTCCTGCGAGGGCATCGTCGAGATGCGCGTGTTGGCCAGCGCCTCCTGATCGCGCAGGGCGTTGCGCTGGATCTCGAGCGTCGAGATGTGCGAGGTGAGCGAGGCGATGATCGAACGGCGCACGGTGGCCAGCAGGTTGTCGAGGTCCTGAATCACGGGGCTGTTCACCGAGCTGTTTTCGAGCAGCTTTTCGCGGCGCAGGATCGCGTTGTTGTACTCGCCGATCTGCGCCGAGATCGCGTTGTTGGAGATCGCCGCCATGACGGGGATCAGACCGCCCGCGTTGTTCGCGTCGGTGAGGTAGGCGCGGATGAACTCCGCCACGCTGATCTGGTTCTCGATCGAGATACCCTCGGTCCTGTAGCGCGAACTCTCGGAGACGCTGCGGGCCGCTTCCGACGAGATGTCGACCATGCGGTTGCTCTTCTTGATGTCCTCGATGCCGCGGTCCACCTCGCCCAGCTCGCGGCCGATCACCTTGAGTCGGTCCTCGATGAAGTCGGCCGTCGTGCGCGAGATGCGGCGCTTGTCCTCGATGGCGTCCTCGTCGTAGACGGCGATGAGCGTGTTGATCACGTCCTCGGCGCGCTTCGGCACCGTGTTGTTCATCGAGATGGTGACGATCGAGGTCTGCTTGTTCGCCACGTCGCACTTCACGGCGCCGCGGTAGGCGTTCGTCGCCGCATTGAGCGAGCGCTTGGTCACGTGGATCGGGGTGCCCACGTAGGCCGGCGACATGTAGTAGGTCTGGCGCACGACCATGCGGCCCACGGGCGTGGCGATCGTGTCGCCGCATACGGCCGTGATCGTGCGGCGGCTCTCCTGCTTGGTGATGAAGTTGTCGGAGAACTCGCGCAGCTGCACCTTGCCTTCGCCGAGCGGCGTGACCCACATCGAGAGCGACTGCTTGTCGTTGTCGTCGACGAAGTCGATTTCGATGGGCGACTGGCCGTAGAGATCCTTCATGCGCAGGCGCTCCTTTACGGCGAAGGTCGTCGTCAGGTTGAGGCGCTTGACCACGTCGGCCATCAGGCGGCGCGACTGGAGGATGAAGACCTCGTTGTCGACGTTGCGGCGGCTCTGGAAGCCGGCCAGATCGCTGAATGCCGTCAGGTCGGTATCGCCGCCCTTGCGGCTGTCCTTGACGAGGATCGTCGCCTTACGGCTGTAGGTGGGCGGCGTGATGGCCAGATAGTAGTAGGCGACGCCGAGGCAGAGGAGTACGGAGAGCAGGAACCAGTACCAGTTGGCGATCACCATCTGGATGATGTCGTGGATGGCGATCGTATTGTCGCCCGTGGTTTTCTCCTCGGTCGGCAGAGTCGGCTTTTGCTGCAGTTCTGTCATGTCGTCGGATGTGTTATTTTTTTGTAAGCGTGATGATCAGGGTGGCTACCGAGATGGCGGTGCCGACGAGCGAAAGGTAGAAGCTGCGGTTCTGGCTGATCTCGCCCGACTGCGCCTTGTACTTGTTGGGTTTGACGTAGATCACGTCGTTCTGCTGGAGGTAGAAGGCCGGCGACTCGAACACCTTGCGCGAGGTGAGGTCGAGCAGCATGACGGTGCGCTTCCCGTCGGCCTCGCGGATCACGGTCACCTCGTTGCGCATGCCGAAGACGGTCATGTCGCCCGCCATCGCCAGCGCGTCGAACACCGACAGGCGGTCGTGCCTGACGGTGTACTCGCCCGGCCGGGCGACCTCGCCGAGCACGGCGATCTTCATGTCGGCGAACTGGACGTTGACCGTCGGTTCGTTGATGTATCCCTCCTCGGCGATCTTCGAGGCGATGGCCTCGGCGAGCTCCGTGCGGGTTTTGTCCCGGCAGTCGATCTTGCCGATGACGGGCATGTCGAGGAAGCCCTCCTCGTCGACGGTGCGCACCTGAAGCGACTGTACGCCGGACGCGGTGGCGGTCGGAGTGCCCGAGAGCGAGCTGTAGGAGGTCGAGGAGTTGAACGGCACGGCCAACTCGGGATCGCGGCTGTTGACCACCACCGTGAGGCGGTCGAGCGGTTTGATGCGGATCTGACCGTTCCGGAGGATTTGTTCGGGCGTTTCGACGCGGGCGTCTTGAATGTACCAAACGCGTTTCTGCGCCGAACAGGATGCGAGCAGGACGGCCGTCAGAACGGCGATCGTGAGTCTGAAGTGCTTCATGAAATTGCGACGTTAGATAATCCGCGGCAAATGTAATAAAATCTGTCGAATATTCGCGTGCGCTTCGGGTGAATTCGTCCGGCGGAAAGATATTCTCGGCCGCAGCGGCGGGATTTCGACCGAAAAATCGTAAATTTGACCGTCTCAAACAACCGAACGCTATGATTGCTTGCTGTATATTCGATCTCGACGGCGTGCTGGTCGACACGGCGCGCTACCATTACGAGGCGTGGGCCTCGCTGGCGCGCGATCTGGGCTTCGTCTTCACCCCTGAGCAGGGCGAGGCGACGAAGGGGGTGAGCCGCATGGCGTCGCTCGAGATCGTGCTGCGCGCGGGCGGCCTGCAGGATCGCTTCACGGCTGCGGAGCGGGAGCGCCTCGCCGCCGAGAAGAATGCCCGTTATCTGGCCGCCGTGGCGCGGATGACTCCGGCGGAGGTGCTGCCGGGCGTGCGGGACTTTCTCTGCGATGCGGCGCGCCACGACGTGCGGCGGGTGCTCGGCTCGGCGTCGAAGAACGCCGCGGCGATCCTCGACCGCTGTGACCTGCGCGCCTGCTTCGATGCCGTGATCGACGGCACGCTGGCGACGAAGGCCAAGCCCGACCCCGAGGTGTTCCTCCGGGGCGCCGCGGCGGTCGGCGCGGCGCCGGACACGTGCGTCGTCTTCGAGGATGCGGCGGCCGGCATCGAGGCCGCGATGCGCGGCGGCATGCGTTCGGTGGGCGTGGCCGGCGGGGAGTCGCTCGCCGCCGCGACGCTGCGGATCGACTCCTTCGAAGGGTGCTCCTTCGAGGCGCTCGCGGCGGCTTTGGAGCGCAAAACCGGGGACCTATGAACCGAACCATGAACGAATACCTGAAAATCGATCCGTGGAAGATCGTCGAGGAGCGCTTCGACGCGGCACGGATGAAATCTTCCGAATCGCTCTTCGCGCTGGGCAACGGCGTGATGGGCGGTCGAGCCAATTTCGAGGAGCGCTACACGGGCCCGACGCTGCAGGGCAACTACATCGGCGGAGTCTACTACCCCGACAAGACGCGCGTGGGGTGGTGGAAGAACGGCTACCCCGAGTACTTCGCCAAAGTGCTCAATGCGGCATTCTGGATCGGCGTCGACATCTCGATCGACGGCGAGACGCTCGATGCGGCGCAGGTCGAGGTGCTCGACTTCTACCGCGAGACGGACATGCGCCGCTCGGTGCTGACGCGCCGCATGCGGGTGCGGATGCGGAGCGGTGCGGAGGTCGCCGTCGAGGCGGTGCGCTTCCTCTCGCTCGCCCGGCGCGAACTGGGCGTGGTCTCCTACTCGGTGACGCCGCTCGACCGGGCGGCGGAGATCGTCTTCTCGCCCCACATCGACGCCGACGTGCGCAACGCCGACGCCAACTACGACGAGAAGTTCTGGGAGGAGGTGGCCACCGAGGAGGACGCCGTGCGGAGCCGCACCAAGAAGAGCGGTTTCGAGGCGGCGTGGGCGCAGGCCGTGACGCTGGAGGGGGCCGAGTTCCGCTGCGAGACGACGCCCGAGCGGGTGCGGCACAGGGCCGCGGTGCGCCGGGGGCCGGGCGAGCGGGCCACCTTATATAAATATGCGGGCATCTGCTCGTCGCTCAACCATGCGCCGGACGACCTCGTGGCGGCGGCGCGCGCCGTGGCGGCCGACGGCCGTGCCGCGGGTTTCGAGGCCCTGCTGCGCGAGCAGGAGGAGGCGTGGGCCGCACGGTGGCACCGCTGCGACATCCGCATCGAGGGCGACGCGGCGGCCCAGCAGGGTATCCGGTTCTGCATCTTCATGCTGCTGCAGACCTACACGGGCGTCGACACGCGCCTGAACATCGGCCCGAAGGGTTTTACGGGCGAGAAGTACGGCGGCGTGACCTACTGGGATACGGAGGCTTACTGCCTGCCGTTCTACATGGCGACGGCCGGCCGCGAGGTGGCCCGCGAGCTGCTCGTCTACCGCTATAACCAGCTCGACAAGGCGATCGAAAACGCCGCGAAGTTAGGCTTCCGCGACGGCGCGGCGCTCTATCCGATGGTGACGATCAACGGCGAGGAGTGCCACAACGAGTGGGAGATCACCTTCGAGGAGATCCACCGCAACGGCGCTATCGCCCATGCGATCCGCAACTACGTCCGCTACACGGGCGATGCGGCGTATCTGGCCGAGGGAGGTCTGGAGGTGCTCGTGGCGATCGCGCGCTTCTGGGCGCAGCGCATCACGTGGTCCGAGGCGCGGCAGCGCTACGTCATGCTGGGCGTCACGGGCCCCAACGAGTACGAGAACAACGTCGATAACAACTGGTATACCTCCTACATCGCCTGCTGGTCGATGCGTTACGCCGCCGAGGCTGCGGCGTGGGTGCGCGAACACCGTCCCGAGGCTTATGCCCGCATCTGTGCGAAGCGGGCGTTCGACGAGGCAGCCGAGACGGCCGTGTGGGCCGATATCGACCGGCGGATGTACTTCGGCGAGGACCGCGAGCGGGGCATCTTCCTCCAGCAGGACGGCTACCTCGACAAGGAGCAGCTGCTCGCGCGCGACCTCGATCCCGCGGAGCGGCCCATCAACCAGCACTGGTCGTGGGACCGCATCCTTCGTTCGTGCCTGATCAAGCAGGCCGACGTGCTGCAGGGGCTCTACTTCTTCGGCGATGATTTCGACCGGGAGACCCTGCGGCGGAATTTCGACTTCTACGAGCCCCGCACGGTCCACGAGTCGAGCCTCTCGCCCTGCGTGCATGCCGTGCTGGCGGCGCGTCTCGGCGACATGGCGAAGGCCTACGAGCTCTATCTGCGCACGGCGCGCCTCGATCTGGACGACTACAACCGCGAGGTCGGGGAGGGGTGCCACGTCACCTCGATGGCCGGCACGTGGCTCGCGGTGGTCGAGGGCTTCGGCGGCATGCAGGTCCGCGACGGCGTGCTCTGCTTCGCGCCCCGGCTGCCCGAGGGGTGGCGCTCGCTCGAATTCCGGGTCGACTACCGGGGACGGGTCCTTACGGTGCGGGTCCAGCCCGGCCGGGTGGAGGTGACCAACGAAGGCGCACCGGTCGAGATCGTCGTGCTGGATCGCTCCGTACGGCTTGTCGACCGGATCGAAATCGCACTTTGAGGCCTCTCGCAGGCGGGGGTGCTGCGGCCGATGGCTCCGACGCGCGGGGCATAACGGAAAACTTTGATGGCGCGCGTAGCGGCGGATCGGACCGACGGAGGCTTTGCGACTCGGAGAGCCGTGCGGGCCGCAGCCTTCGGGCGGCGAAGGTCCGCTCGTCGCGTCCCTTCGCAGGCTGCGGCCGCGGATGGCCGGGCCCGCACCGTGGGGCGGCCCACTGAAAAACAATACGATCGATTATGAAGCATACATTGCATCCGGCATGGAGTTACGACGCCGTGCTTTACGAAATGAACGTGCGGCAGCTGACGCCGGAGGGAACCCTCCGCGCCGCGATGGGCAAACTGCCGTTTCTGCGCGACATGGGCATCGACGCCGTGTGGCTCATGCCCGTCTATCCCATCGGCGAGCTGGAGCGCAAGGGTTCGCTCGGATCCTACTATTCGATCCGCGACTACTGCGCGATCAATCCCGAGCTGGGCACGATGGCCGATTTCGACGCCTTCGTCGCCGAGGCCCACCGTCTCGGCATGAAGGTGCTGCTCGACTGGGTGGCCAACCACACGGCGCGCGATGCCCGCTGGGTCGCTGAGTGCCCGCCCGACTGGTACGAGCGCGATGCCGCGGGGGCTCCGGCCGTGCCGTGGGACTGGACCGATACGGCGAAACTCGACTACTGCAACCGCGCCGTGTGGCGTGCGCAGGCCGATGCGATGGCCTTCTGGCTCACGGAGCATGCCGTCGACGGCTTCCGCTGCGACATGGCGATGCTGGTCCCCATCGAGTTCTGGAACGAGACGGTGCGGCGGCTGCGCGCGCTGAAACCCGACCTGTTCATGCTGGCCGAGGCCGAGGAGCGCAACCTGTTCGACGCCCCGGCGTTCGATGCCTGCTATGCGTGGGAGATGCACCACCTGATGTGCGACGTCGCGCAGGGCAAGGTGCGTCTGACGGCATTGCGCGATTACGTCTACGCCGACCGCTGCCGCTACCCCTCGTCGGCCATGCGGCTGGCCTTCACCTCGAACCACGACGAGAATTCGTGGAGCGGGTCGGAGTTCGCCCGGTTGGGCGCCGCACGCGAGATCATGGCTCTCTTCACGTTCGTCGTGCCGCGCGGCCTGCCGCTCGTCTACACGGGGCAGGAGGTGGGCTACGACCACTCGTTCGCCTTCTTCGACCGCGATCCGATTCCGGCCGAGCGTTACCGCGCCGATGACACGACGGAGTTCTACCGGCGTCTCGCGGCGCTGCGGCACGCCAATCCGGCCCTCGCGGCGGGCGAACGGGGCGGCGAGCCGGTGGAGATCCGCAACAACGCCGAGGATTGTCTGATGACGCTCGTGCGCGAGGTCGAGGGCAACCGCGTCGTGGCGATCATGAACCTCTCGCCCTACGCCATCCACGCCGCCTATCATACGGGCATCTATGCCGGCAGTTACACCGATGCGATGAGCGGCGCGGCGTACGACCTTCCCCAATGGGTGGAGGAGGATATGGCGCCGTGGAGCTACCGCGTACTCGTGCGGTAAGCGCTGTGCCGGACGGATGCGGGCCGCTTGGCGTGCTGCCGCAGGCTCTTTTTCGGGAGCCGTGACCCGGAGCGGCCGGGTGTGCCGTGCGATTTGCGTTTGCGGCAGTTTTTTTGCAGGTTTTTTCGTATGTTTGCAACCTCGATGAAACGTTCGATCCTCTTTTGTCTTTTGCTGCTCGGCGCTTGGACGGCCGCGGCGGGCACCTACCGTGCGGAGCAGATCCCCGACGTGCAGCGCGCCGACCGACGGCGGTACGTCTCGAATCCCGACGGGATCCTGTCGCCCCGCGCCGTGGCGCGCATCGATTCGTTGTGCGGAGCGTTGCGCGAACGCGACCTCGCGCAGGTGGCGGTCGTGGCGGTGGACGACATCGCCGCGGACGACGTCTTCTCGTTCGCCATCGAGCTGTTCCGCTCGTGGGGCGTGGGGCGCGCCGACGTCGACAACGGCCTCGGCATCCTGCTCGTGAAGGATCGGCGCGAAATCCGCTTCGTCACGGGCGGCGGGCTGGAGGGCGTGCTGCCCGATGCGATCTGCAAACGCATTCAGCTCGAATACATGCTGCCCCGCTTCCGCGAGGGCGATTACGACGGGGGCATGGTGGCGGGTGTCGCCGCTGCGGCCGTGCGGATCGAAGGGGGCGAACTCGACTTCGCGCCCGAGGCGGAGAACGACCTGCCCTTGTGGGGCGTGCTGGCCATCACGGCGCTGCTTGCCGCCCTCGTGCTCGCGGTGCTGGTCTGGGTCGGCTCCGTCCGCAAACGGTGCCCCAACTGCCATAAGCGGACCCTGACGCCCGTCTCGCAGCAGGTCGTGAAGCGGACGCGCAACTACACCGAAGTGGAGCATACCTACGTCTGCTCGAATTGCGGCGAAAAGGTCCGTCGCCGCGTGCGGAACATGCGCGACGACGGCTTCGGCGGCGGCATGGGCGGCGGAATGATCATCGGCGGCGGACTCGGCGGTTTCGGCGGAGGCTCCTCCGGCGGCTTCGGAGGCGGCTTCGGAGGCGGGTCGTTCGGGGGCGGCGGCGCGGGTTCGCGCTGGTGACGCGGCCGGCGTACGAAGATGACGGCGGGCTGCGGTCCGTCGCGGAATGCAAGTTATCAGTTCAAAATAGCACGTTTATGAAAAAATGGATTTGGATCGCCGTGGCGGCGATCGCGACGATCGCGGTGATTTTCCTTTATGCCACCTATAACCGGTTCGTCAATCGGGACGAGGCGGTGAAGAATGCGTGGGCGCATGTCGAGACGCAGTACCAGCGTCGAGCCGATCTGATTCCCAACCTCGTTAATACGGTCAAGGGGTATGCCGCACACGAGCGGTCGACGCTCGAGGCGGTGACCGAGGCGCGGGCCAAAGCCACCTCGATCGACCTCACGGTCGACGAGCTGACTCCGGAGCGTCTGGAGGCCTATCAGGAGGCGCAGTCGCAGGTGCGCTCGGCGCTCGGGCGGCTGCTGGCCGTCGCGGAGCGCTATCCCGATCTGAAGGCCAACCAGAACTTCCTCGAACTGCAGGCGCAGCTGGAGGGTACGGAGAACCGCATCGCCGTGGCGCGCAAGGATTTCAACGAGACGGCGCAGGCCTACAACGTCGCCGTGCGCCGCTTCCCCGCCAACATCGTGGCGGGCATCTTCGGGTTCCGGCAGAAGCCCTATTTCGAGGCTGCGGCAGGTGCGGAGACGGCACCGAAGGTGGAGTTCTGAAGATGACGGGGGCTACTCGCCGCGGCTACCTGCTCGGTGCCGCGGCCGCGGCCTTCTACGGCCTTAACCCGCTCTTCGCGCTGCCGCTCTACGAGGCGGGGCTGGACCCCGATTCGGTCCTTTTCTACCGCTATCTGCTCGCCGTCGCGCTGCTGGGCGGGCTGATGCTCGTGCGGCGTCGTTCGTTCGCCGTGCAGCGCCGCGAAGTGCTGCCGCTGGCGGCGCTGGGGTTGCTTTTCTCCTTTTCGTCGCTCTTTCTGTTCCGGAGCTACCGCTATATGGATGCCGGTATCGCCTCGACGCTGCTGTTCCTCTATCCGCTGCTGGTGGCCGTCATCATGGCGGTGGGGTTCCGCGAGCGGATTTCGCCGGCGACCTTCCTTTCGATCCTTCTGGCGCTGGGCGGCATCGCGCTGCTCTACCGGGGCGGCGACGGTCGGACGCTCGATGCGACGGGCGTGGCGCTGGTCTTCCTCTCGTCGCTCTGCTATGCGATCTATATCGTGGGCGTCAACCGCTCGACGCTGGCCTCGTTTCCGGCCGAGAAGCTCACCTTCTATGCGCTGCTGTTCGGGTCGTCGGTTTATCTGGTGCGTCTGCGTATGGGCATCGACCTGCAGCCGATCCCGACGCTGCCGCTCTGGTGCGATGCCGTGGCGCTGGCGCTCTTCCCCACGATCCTCTCGCTCGTGGCGATGGCCGCGGCGATCCGCCGCATCGGATCGACGCCTACGGCGATTCTCGGGGCGCTGGAGCCCGTCACGGCGCTCTTTTTCGGAGTCGCGGTCTTCGGCGAGGCGATCACGCTGCGCATCGTGGCGGGCGTGGCGCTGATTCTCGTCGCCGTGTCGCTGGTCGTGGCGGGCGGTCCGCTGTCGCGGCACCTCCACCTGCCGCTCCGGCTGCATCGGGCGAAGTGACGATGCGCAGGGTAAACGCGAACGCCCCCGAGGGAGATTTCTCCCTCGGGGGCGTTTCGCATTCGGCGTCAGCGCGCCGTCAGAGGCGGCCCTTATCCTCGGCGGCGCCCGCCTCGACCTTCTTGGCGCGGAAGGCCTTGCCCGCCTTGAAGTTGTAGGTAAGACCGATCCGGTAGCTGCGGTTGCACCACTGCTGCTGCAGGGTCATCCGGCGGACGAAGCCCGCACCGTCGGCGACGACCTTCTGGCTCTGGTCGAGCAGTCCGTTGACCGAGAAGGTGGCGGTGAAGCGCTCGCCGAACCGTTTCTTCACCCCGGCGTTGAGAAAGTGCATCGGTTCGACGCGGAGGTTGCCCATCTCTATGCTGCTCTGGAAGCGGTAGGAGAGGTCGATGTAAAACTTCGCCGGCAGCGTGAAGGTCGTCGACAGTCCGCCCATGAAGACGTTCTGCCGGGTCTCGGGTGCATGGCGGTCGAGGCGCTGCCCGCGACGCATGTAGGTGGCGTTGACGTTGAGCGTCATCCACTTCGCCGGCTGGAAGGGGAGGCTCGCCGTCGCGTAGTAGCTCGTCGTGGCGTCGTAGTTGACCCAGTGGATGCCGAGCATGTCGGGATTGTCGGCGTCGGGCAGGATCGTCTGGTTGATCTCGGCCCGCTGCAGCAGGAGGCCGCCCGTGAAGGTGTACTTGTGGTTGAGCACCAGCGTGAGGCTGATGTCGTCGCGGTAGGCCGGGTCGAGCCGCGGGTTGCCGATCTCGTAGGTGTAGTCCGAGAGCTGCGACCGTTGGGGCGTGAGGCACCAGAAGCGCGGACGTTCGATCGTGCGGGCGTACTGCGCCACGAGCGAGTAGGCGCCGTCCTTCGTGAGTGCGTAGGAGAGGTTGGCATTGGGGAAGAGCGAGAAGTAATCCTGCCCGACGTTCCACTTGCCGGTCGTGTGGGTGTATTCGCCGCGCAGGCCGGCGACGGCGCTCCAGCGCCCCAGCGAGGCCGTGACCACGCCGTAGAGCGCGGCGATGTGCTCCGTGTAGTTGACCTCGAAGCTCTGCGGGTCGTTGCGGAGCCACGTCTCCTCCTTGAAATATTCGTAGCGGGCGTCGTTGCGCATCTCGTTGCGCGTGTATTTCGTGCCCGCCTTCAGCATCCATCGGGGCGAGAACCGCTTTTCGAGCGCCAGCGTCAGGGCCGCGACGTCGTAGCTGCTTCGGGTGCGGTCGCGGAAGAGCGAGTCGACCGGAGCCGCGGGGGCGGGCGGGACGATGCGGCTGCGGTTGTCGTCGGCGATGCGCGTCGTGCGGTGGGCGTAGTCGCCCAGTACCTTGAACACGGAGCCGAGCGTGTCGATCTTCCAGATGTAGTTGAACGTCGCCTCGTAGCCGTTGGCCCGGCTCCGGCTTTCGTACCGGCTGTCGGTGCGCGTGGGCGCCTCCGCACGGAAGTCGGTCGAGGTGGTGTTTTCGCCCGGTTCGTTCGAATGGAGGTAGGAGAACTCGGCGCCGAGGCTGTGGCGGTCGTTCAGCTCGTAGACGACGCCTACGGTTCCGCCGCCGTTGCGGCTGCGGTTGACCATGTCGGAGCGGGAGCGCAGCAGCTTGTCGGTCTCCGTGTACCGGGTTCGCTCGTCGGAGAGGGTGTACGAGCTGCCGAGCCAGCCCCAGCCCGAGGCGTTGAGGTCGAGCCGGCCGCGGTGGTAGGATATGTTGCCGCCGGGGGCGTAGGCGTGGACCAGCCGGCTCTGCGAGGTCTGCATCGAGAGCGAACCCTGCATGCCCTCTTCGCGGCGCTTGCGGAGCGTGATGCGGATGATGCCGCCCGAGGCGTCGGCGTCGTGGTCGGCGCCCGTCACGGGCACCACCTCGATCTTCTGGATCTCCTCGGCGCGCAGCGCACGCAGGTAGGCGAGCAGCTGCTCGGGCTCCATGCGCAGTTCGCGGTCGTTGACGAAGACCTTCGAGCCGCTCTTGCCGTTGATCGTGATCCGCTCGCCGTCGATCCAGACGCCGGGCGCCCGTTCGAGCAGTTCGGTGCCGTTCTGTCCGATGGCCGAGGGGGCGTTCGCCACGTCGACCACGAAGCGGTCGGCCTCGCGGCGGATCAGCTGCGCCTTCACCTCGACGCTCTCGATCTGCGTGGCCGAGGCCTTGAGGACGATGTCGCCCAGATCGTCGCCGTCGGCGATGCGGACCGAGCGCGACGCCGGTTCGAAGCCGAGATACTGCACCGAGAGCGTGTAGGCGCCCGGGGCGACCTTCAGCGCGAAGCGCCCTTCGTCGTCGGTGACCGCGCCGGCAGCCTGCTCCGTGCCGCGGAGCAGCACGACGGTGGCCCACTCTATGGCGGCGCCCTGTTCGTCGACCACGCGACCCGTTACGGGGGCGGTCCGGGCCGCCGAAAGCTGCGAAATGGCCGTAGCCAGTGCCACGATGAGGAGGATGATGTGTTTCATACGTTTGCCGAATAATATGCGTTGCTGTTTATTTTCGAGTGCAAAGATATATAAAATAATTTGTACTTTGCAATACATAGTACTTAAATTTTCGTTTTTCTGTAGTTCGGGCTGTCAGCGGCGGGTGCGCATGCCCGTCGGAGTAGGGTTCCGGACCTTACGCCGCCGCGGTAGCGACGGGCTTCAGGGTGGAGCGAGCCGCTTTATGCGCCGGGGTGGCAGCGGGGCGGCGGCTGTCGGTCGTCGCCGGGGGACGGTCGCGCCGGCTCGTTGCCGGATCGTCGGCCGGTCGTCGGGCGGGGCGGATCGCTGCAAAAATAAGAGGTAATAAGGGGTCGATGGGGTGGGGACTGTCGATTTCGTCGCAGGCGCACGAAAATTCGCTCCGGCGCGGAATCGATGGCGATTTCCGAAAAAAAACGTATCTTTGTACGATATTCGGATCAAATCCCCGGACGCTATGTTGAGTGCGATCTATTACGTTTTTCTGGTGCTGCTCTGCACCCTGTTCATGCTTCTGTCGGCCGTGGCGCTGATCGTCTGCTACCCCTTCGACCGGGGGCGCAGGGTGGTGCACGAGCTTTCGCGCGTGCTGGTGCGGATCTTCTTCTTCCTGCCGCCCCGCTGGCGGCAGCGGGTGATCGGCCGCGAGCTGATCGACCGGCGGCAGCCCTATGTCATTGTGCTGAACCACAACACGGTGATCGACATCCCGACGCTCTACTACCTGCCGCTCAACTTCCGGTGGGTGTCCAAGCGCGAGGTGTTCCGCGTGCCCTTCTTCGGGCAGTTCCTCGTGCTCCACGGCGACATCTGCATCGACCGCGGCCGTGCCGCCGAGGCGATGGAGCAGTTGTTGCGCGAGGGCCGGAAGTGGATCGGGCGGGGTGCCTCGGTGGCGATCTTCCCCGAGGGGACGCGTTCGAAGGACGGCGAGATCCACCGCTTCAAGGCCGGGGCCTTCGCGCTGGCGAAGGAGGCCGGCGTGCCGATCCTTCCGGTGGTGATGGACGGCACGAAGACGCTCATTCGCCGCAACCTGCTCTTCGACTGGGGCAACCGCATCGCGATCCGCGTGCTGCCGCCCGTGCCGGCCGAGCGGGTCGCGGCGACGGAGACCCACGAGCTCATGGCCGAGGTGCACGATGCGATGTGCGCGGCGCTGGCCGAAATCCGCAGCAACCGACGATAGATTATGGCAGATTTACTCAATAACGGCAACAACAACTACGGCGACGACGCGATCCGTACCCTCACCCCACGCGAGCACGTGCGCCTGCGCCCGGGTATGTATATCGGCAAGCTGGGCGACGGCACGCAGGCCGATGACGGCATCTACGTGCTCATCAAGGAGGTCACGGACAACTCGATCGACGAATATATGAACGGCTTCGGCCACCAGATCGACATCACGGTGGCCGACGGCACGGTGACCGTGCGCGACTACGGCCGCGGCATCCCCCTCAAGTCGCTCTCGGCGGCCGTGAGCGTGATGAACACGGGCGGCAAGTACGACGATGACGAGGAGGGGGCCGCCTTCAAGAAGACGGTGGGTCTCAACGGCGTGGGCGTCAAGGCCGTGAACTACCTTTCGAGTACGTTCCGCGCGCGTTCGGTGCGCGGCGGCGAGGCCCATACGGTTTACTTCGAGCAGGGGCTCGAGCAGAGCGACCGCTGGGAGTCGGGCGTCGACGAGCGGGACGGCACCGAGATTTCGTTCCGCGTCGACGAGGCGGTCTTCGGCAGCTACTCCTACAACATGGAGTACGTCGAGCAGCTGGTGCGCAACTACACCTACCTGAACCGCGGCCTCACGATCCGGCTCAACGGGCAGTCCTACGCCTCGAAGAACGGTCTGCTCGACCTGCTCAACGAGAACATGACCGAGGAGCCGCTCTATCCGCCGATCCACCTGATGGGCGAGGACATCGAGCTGGTCATCTCCCACGGCTCGGGCTACGGCGAGAGCTACTATTCGTTCGTCAACGGCCAGTATACGACGCAGGGCGGCACGCATCAGGCCGCCTTCCGCGAAGCGATCGCCAAGACGGTCAAGGAGTTCTACCATAAGGACTACGACCCGTCGGACATCCGCACGTCGCTCGTCGCGGCCATCTCGCTCAAGGTCTCGAGCCCGATCTTCGAGTCGCAGACCAAGACCAAGCTCGGTTCGAAGGAGATGGCGAAGGAGGGGCCCTCGATCCGCAACTTCGTGTCGGAGTTTCTGGGCAAGCACCTCGACGACTACCTCCACAAGCACTCCGAGACGGCGCAGATCCTCCAGCGGAAGATCGTCGAGAACGAGAAGGAGCGCAAGGCCATATCGGGCATCCAGAAGAAGGCCCGCGAAACGGCGAAGAAGGTGTCGCTCAACAACAAGAAGTTGCGCGACTGCAAGATCCACCGCACCGACCGCAACGAGCTGGCCGAGCAGTCGATGATCTTCATCACGGAGGGAAACTCGGCCTCGGGCTCGATCACCAAGAGCCGCGACGTGCGTACGCAGGCGGTCTTCTCGCTGCGCGGCAAGCCGCTCAACTGCTACGGGCTGACCAAGAAGGTGGTCTACGAGAACGAGGAGTTCAATCTGCTGCAGGCGGCGCTCAATATCGAGGAGGACATGGACAACCTCCGCTACGAGAAGGTGGTCATCGCGACCGATGCCGATGTCGACGGCATGCACATCCGCCTGCTGATCACGACCTTCTTCCTGCAGTTCTTCCCCGACGTGATCCGCGGCGGCCACCTCTACATCCTTCAGACGCCGCTGTTCCGCGTGCGCAACAAGAAGATCACCCGCTACTGCTACTCGGAGGAGGAGCGCGTGCGGGCCATCGCCGAGTGCGGCGCTTCGGCCGAGATCACGCGATTCAAAGGTCTGGGCGAGATCTCGCCCGACGAGTTCCGCGAGTTCATCGGCGAGGAGATGCGTCTCGACCGGGTGCGCATCACGAAGGACGACCCGATCCACGACCTGCTGGAGTTCTACATGGGCAAGAACACCTACGAGCGGCAGGGCTTCATCATCGACAACCTGCGCATCGAGGAGGACCTCGTCGAGCAGGATCTTTAACCTTCATTTCAACGGATTATGTCGGAAAAACGAGATAGAATCGATCGCGGAGCGGAGTTCGACGACGCGCTCCCGGCAACGGACGCAGCGGAGGGCGGCGGTGCGGAGGCTCCGGCCACGGCCGAACCCGCCGCTCCGGCGAAGGCGGGCCGCTACGACCGCCTGACGCAGGAGGAGGGAGGCGTGCGCAAGCTCACGGGCATGTACCGCAACTGGTTTCTGGATTACGCCTCGTACGTGATCCTCGAGCGCGCCGTGCCCCATGTCGAGGACGGTCTGAAACCCGTCCAGCGCCGCATCCTCCACGCCATGAAGTCGGTCGACGACGGACGCTACAATAAGGTGGCCAACATCGTGGGACAGACCATGCAGTACCACCCCCACGGCGACGCCTCGATCAAGGACGCGCTGGTGCAGCTCGGACAGAAGGATCTGCTGATCGACTGTCAGGGCAACTGGGGCAACATCCTCACGGGCGACGAGGCCGCCGCGGGCCGTTACATCGAGGCGCGGCTGTCGAAGTTCGCGCTGGACGTGGTGTTCAACCGCAAGACCACCGAGTGGATGCGTTCCTACGACGGCCGCAACGAGGAGCCGGTGACCCTTCCGATCAAGTTCCCGCTGCTGCTGGCGCAGGGCTCGGACGGCATCGCCGTGGGCTTGGCCTCGAAGATCCTGCCCCACAACTTCGTGGAGCTCATCAACGCCTCGATCGCCCATCTCGAGGGCCGCGACTTCCAGCTCTGGCCCGACTTCCCCACGGGGGGTATGGCCGACGTGAGCCGCTACAACGACGGTCTGCGCGGCGGTGCGGTGAAGGTCCGTGCGAAGATCTCGAAGATCGACAAGCGGACGCTGGCCATCACCGAGATTCCCTATACCACGACCACCGAGTCGATCAAGGAGTCGATCGTCAAGGCCAACGACAAGGGCAAGATCAAGATCCGCAAGGTCGACGACAACACGGCCGACAAGGTGGAGATCATCGTGCAGGTGGCCCCCGACGAGTCGTCGGACAAGACCATCGACGCGCTCTACGCCTTCACCGACTGCGAGGTGTCGATCTCGCCGAACGCCTGCGTGATCTGGGACGAGAAACCCCACTTCCTCGGCGTGAGCGAGATCCTGCGCCGCTCGGCCGACCATACGAAATTCCTGTTGGGCCGCGAGCTGGAGATCCGCCTCGGCGAGCTGCGCGAGGCGTGGCACGCCGCGTCGCTCGAACGCATCTTCATCGAGAACAAGCTCTACCAGCTCATCGAGGGGTGCCGTACGCGCGAGGAGGCCTACGCCGCCGTCGACAAGGGGCTCGAACCCTTCAAGAAGCGGCTGCGTCGCGAGGTGACGACGGCCGACGTGCAGAAGCTCACCGAGCTGAAGTTCATCCGCATCTCGCGCTACGACTCCGAGCGCGCCGACAACGAGATCCGCCAGATCGAGGCCGACATGGAGGCCACGCAGCACGATCTGGACCACCTGACCGAGTATGCCGTGGCCTACTACGAACGCATCCGCGAGAAGTACGGCAAGGGCCGCGAGCGGCGTACCGAGCTGCGCGAGTTCGACTCGATCGAGGCGACGAAGGTGGCCGTCACGAACGCCAAGCTCTACGTCGACCGTGCCGAGGGCTTCTTCGGCATCGGCAAGTCGATGAAGGACGCCGAGTTCGTCTGCGAATGCTCGGACATCGACGACGTGATCGTCTTCACGAAGGAGGGCCGCTACATCATCACGAAGGTGAGCGACAAAGCCTTCTTCGCCAAGAATATCCTCTATATCGGTGTCTTCAAGCGCAACGACGAGCGCACGATCTACAACGTGCTCTACCGCGACGGCAAGAACGGCCCGATCATGATGAAGCGCTGCGCGATCAAGGGCATCACGCGCGACAAGGAGTACGACATGACGAAGGGCACGCCTAAGAGCGACATTCTCTACATGTCGGTCAACCCTAACGGCGAGGCCGAGGTGCTGAAGGTCTACTTCAAGCCGCGTCCGCGCCTGAAGAAGGTGATCGTCGACCTCGATTTCTCGACGCTCGCCATCAAGGGTCGCCAAAGTCAGGGCAACCTCTTCTCGCGCTACGGCATCCACAAGATCGTGCTCAAGGAGCGCGGCACCTCGACGCTCGGCGGGCAGAATATCTGCTTCGACGAGGATGTCCGCCGCCTCAATGCCGACGGCCGCGGACGGCTGCTGGGCGAGTTCAAGGGCGACGACAAGCTGATCGTCTGGACCTCGAAGAACCAGTATTACATCACGGGCTACGACCTCGGCCAGCACTTCCCCGACGATACGGTGCGGGTCGGACGCTACGATGCCGAACGGGTCTATGCCGTCTGCTACTACGACTGCGAGCAGGGTTACTACTACATGAAGCGGTTCGCGGCGGAGACGAGCGACCGCATGCAGTCTTTCCTCGACGAGGAGGGGCAGGCCCGCTTCGTCTGTGTCACGGAGTGCCCGGGTGCCAAGCTGGAGATCGCCTATAAGGGCGCCCATGCCTCGCGGCCGAACGATCTGGTGGAGGTCGACGACTTCGTGGGCGTCAAGAGCCACCGGGCCAAAGGCAAGCGCCTGACGACCTACGACGTCGCCTCGCTGCGCTTCATCGAGCCGGAGCTGCCGCCCGAACCCGAACGCTCCGAGGAGCCGGCGGAGGATGCCGCGCCCGAAGCAGCTTCGGCCGAGGGAACGGATCCGTCGGGCGAGGTGCCTTTCGAGGTCGAACGGGCGCGCGGCGATGCCGGGGAGGAGATCGATACCGAACAGCTCGACCTGTTCGGATAGGAACTACGGCGCGGCAAGGCCGTACGGAGCGCCTTCGGCGGCGTACGGCCGTCGCCGGACCGGCGGATGCGGAACAACGCATGAAAACGCTTTTTCTGATCGGTTACATGGGGTGCGGCAAGAGCACCTTCGCGCGTCGGATCGCCCGGCGGCTCGGGGTGTCGTATGCCGATACCGATGCGCTGGTCGAGGCGCGCGAAGGGGCCTCCGCGGCCGATATCTTCCGCTACGAGGGCGAAGCCTATTTCCGCGAGGCCGAACGTGCGGTGCTCGACGAGCTGATCGGGGCGGGGGCCGCGGTCGTCTCCACGGGGGGCGGGCTGCCTTTGTGGAGCGACAACATGGCCCGGATGAATGCCGCGGGGCTGACGGTCTACCTGCGGCGTCCGGCCGAGCAGATCGCGCGTCGCATGAGCCCCTACGGACGCCGCAAGCGTCCCCGTCTGTGCAACCTCGCCGACGAGGAGCTGGTGCCCTTCATGATGCGCGACATCGCTGCGCGCGAAGCGGTCTATGCGCAGGCGCAGCTGACGATCGACTGCGCGGCCGTGTCGGACGATGAGGCGCTGGAGCGGATTCTCGCCGCCCTGCGTCCGACTGCCGACGGACACCGCAACGGAACCGAATAGGAACGTAACGACTTTTTTGTTTTGAACGATGCACCCATAGGTATCTACGACTCCGGTCTCGGCGGACTCACGGTCTGGCGGGAGGTGCGGCGCGCCCTGCCCGGCGAATCGCTCGTCTACCTCGGCGACGGCAAGAACTGCCCCTACGGCTCGCGTCCCCGCGAGGAGGTGGCGCGTCTGGCCCGCGAGGCGGTCGGTACGCTCGTCGATGCGGGGTGCAAACTGGTGGTCGTGGCCTGCAACACCGCGACGGCCGCCGCGATCGATTCGCTGCGCGAAGAGTTCGCACCGCTGCCGATCGTCGGCATGGAGCCTGCCGTGAAACCCGCCTGTCTGGCGACCCGCAGCGGGGTGGTGGGGGTACTGGCCACGGAGCGGAGCCTCGACGGCGATCTGTTCCGGCGCACGGCCGCGCGTTACGGTAGCGGCATCGAGGTGGTGACGGCTCCCGGCCGGGGCTTCGTCGAACTGGTCGAGTCCGACCGCGAGGATACGCCCGAGGCCGAGCGGACCGTGCGGAGCGCCGTGGCGGAGATGCTCGACCGGGGTGCCGACCAGATCGTGCTGGGCTGTACGCACTATCCGTTTCTCATCCCCGTGCTGGAGCGGGTCGTCGCGGGACGCGACGTGAGCATCGTCGATCCGTCGCCCGCCGTCGCCCGCCGCGTCGTGCAGCTGCTCGACGAGGGCGGCTTTCGTGCCGCGCCGGGGCGGAAGCCCTCCTATGTCTTTTGCACCTTCGCCAACGAGGCCTACCGTCGTCGGCTCGAACTCAAGGCTTTCGGCACCGAGTGACGTTCCGCGCCGCCGTTTTTGGCGCCTTCGGCGCCGTAATCTTGGAAAAAATGCGTATCTTCGCTCGATAAATCGAGCGTAAGCAAATGGCATCCCGAAATAGTTCATCCGACGCACGAGCCAACGTGCAGCGTTCCAACCGCGACAGCGCCCGCTGGGTGGCGGGTCTCGTCGTGCTGCTGGGGGGCGTGTTCGCCGCGGCCGCGGTCGTCTTCTCGTTTTTCACGTGGAAATCCGATCAGAGCGTGCTGCAGGGTTACACCGACGAGCAGCGCGAACTGCTCGGCCTCGCGGTCGAAAACCTCTGCGGTCCGCTGGGCACGCGCATCGGCGAGGCACTGGTGGGCCGTTCGTTCGGCGTCTTCGGCGTGCTGATTCCCGTGATGCTGATTCTGATCGGTGTGCGGATCATCCGGCAGCAGCCGTTGCGGTTCAACCGGTCGATCCTTCCGCTGCTGCTGGTCGCGATCCTCGGTTCGCTCACGCTCGGATGCCTCTTCGGCGACCGGTGGTGCTTCTGCTCGAGCGGCGGCTGGGGCGGTGCTTTCGGCGCCGAGATCGCCAGCCTGTGGACCATCGACCTGCCCGTGCCCCACGTCGGGGCGCTGCCGCGCCTGATCGGCTCGGTGGGCACCTTGCTGCTGCTAGCGGGCGGCTGGATCCTCACGGGCGTCTATATCAACCGCAGCTTCATCGACCGGGTCAACCATGCCGGCAATGCGGTGGTCGACCGCAGCGGTCGGATCTTCGGCGTCGTGCGGCGCAAGGTCGCTCCGCATGGGGTCGACGATGCGGAGCTGCCCGCCGACGAGGAGTTCGTCGGAGAGCCCGACGCGGAAGCCGGTGTCGCCGAAGCTGCCGGGGAGGCCGACGAGGTCGTGCCGGAGGAGACGGCGCCCGTCCGGGAGCCGCAGCCGGCGGATGTTCCGACCTCCGGTCGCGAGTCCGTGCAGGAGGATGCCGCCGACGAGAATCCTTTCCTCGATTTCGACGAGGAGCGGACCGTCGTTCGCGGCGGTGCTGCGGAGGACGACGTCTTCGTCGAGGTCGACCTCGACGAGGACCGATCGGCTGAGCGCGTGGTGATGGGCGCTGGGGGACTGGTCGTGCTGGAGCGCTCTGCGCGACGCACGGAGCCCGCGTCGGACGGACCCTTTACGGAACTTACGCTGGAGGGTGCTCCGTCGGCATCCGGAAGCGCAGCCGAATCGACTGCCGAATCGACTGTCGGGGCGGATGCGCGGATGCGCGGACACCACGATCGTGTCGAATCCGACGACGAACCCTTCACCGAAATTCCGCTCGTGGCCCGAAGACCCGAAACCGAGTCCCATGCGCCCGTCGCGGGCGATACGCCGGCCGAGGGGCTGCCCGAGGCTGCCGAACGCGGCGATGCGGACGCAGCCCTGGAGCCGGAAGGGGTGGTGGTGACGGTCGAGGCGCACGAGGCGCGCATGGTCGACGAAGGTTCGATCACGACCGAGAGCTACGATCCGCTCAAGGACCTCGTCAACTACCGCAAGCCCCCCGTCTCGCTGCTCGAGGACTATTTCTCCGATTCGGAGGTGAGCGACGAGGAGATTTTCGAGAATAAGTCCCGGATCGAAGAGACGCTCAAGAACTTCGGCATCCCCATCCAGCGCATCAAGGCCACGGTGGGTCCCACGGTGACGCTCTACGAGATCGTGCAGGCGCAGGGCATCAAGATTTCGAAGGTGCAGGGATTGGAAAACGACATAGCCCAGAGCCTCAAGGCGCTGGGTATCCGCATCATCGCGCCGATCCCCGGCAAGGGCACGATCGGCATCGAGGTGCCCAACCGCGACAAGCAGGTGGTGTCGATGTACTCCTCCGTGCGGTCGCTGCGTTTTCAGGAGTCGAAGGCCGAGCTGCCCGTGGTGATCGGCCGTACGATCCAGAACGAAAACTACGTCTTCGACCTCGCGAAGATGCCCCACCTGCTGGTGGCGGGCGCCACGGGTCAGGGCAAGTCGGTGGGACTCAATGCCATCATCACCTCGCTGCTCTACCGCAAGCACCCTGCGCAGCTCAAGTTCGTGATGATCGACCCCAAGATGGTCGAATTCTCGCTCTACGGCAAGCTCGAACGCCACTTCCTCGCCAAGATGGAGTCGGAGGAGAAGGCGATCATCACCGATCCGATGAAGGCCGTCTACACGCTCAATGCGCTCTGCACGGAGATGGACAACCGACTGGAACTCTGCAGCGAGGCGGGGGCGCGCAACATCGTGGAGTACAACGAGAAGTTCACGGCCCGGCGGCTCAACCCGCAGAAGGGCCACCGCTACCTGCCCTACATCGTGGTGGTGGTCGACGAGTTCGCCGACCTGATCATGATGGCGCGCGAGGTCGAACGGCCCGTCATGCGTCTGGCGCAGAAGGCCCGTGCGGTGGGCATCCACTTGATCATCGCCACGCAGCGTCCCGACGTGAAGGTCATCACGGGCGGCATCAAGGCCAACTTCCCGGCCCGCATCGCCTTCCGCGTGATGCAGATGATCGACTCGCGTACGATCATCGACCAGCCCGGCGCCAACCAGCTCATCGGCCGCGGCGACATGCTCTTCTCGAAGGACGGCGAGCTGACGCGCATCCAGTGCGCGCTCGTCGAGACGAAGGAGGTCGAACGCATTGTCGAGCACATCGCCGGGCAACAGTCCTATACGGCGGCCTATCCGCTGCCCGACTATACGCCCGAGGGCGGCGAGGGTGCGGCGATGGGCAGCGGCGACGAGTCGTCGGCTCCGGTGCGTTACGACACGCTCTTCGCCGAGATCGCCCGCGATGCGGTGCAGAACGGCCAGATTTCGACCTCGATGATCCAGCGCAACTACGAGGTGGGCTTCAACCGTGCCGGACGCATCATGCTCCAACTCGAACGGGCCGGCATCGTCGGCCGTCAGCAGGGGGCCAAGCCGCGCGACATCCTTTTCCACGATGCGCAGTCGCTGGAGGCGAAGCTGCAGGATCTGGGGATTTTCTGATCCGAAGCCGCCCCCGGACCGATACTTTTTGCAACCGAAAAACTACCCGATATGAAACGACTGCTCTTTTTGTCGGCGCTCGTTGCGGCCGTACCGGCGTTCGCTGCCGGCGATCGCGCCGCGGCGATCGTGGGGCGCGTGGCGGAGGAGTTCCGCGCGATGGGAAATTACGTGGTGACGTTCGCCGTCGAGACGGGCGGGCAGACGGTCGAGGGGCGCTATGCCGTCGACGGCGACCGTTACTACCTCGCCGTGGGCGATGCCGAGGTGTTCGCCGACGGCGCGACCCGACGCGAGGTCGACAACCGCCGCCGCGAGGTGACGATCCTGCCGACGGACACGACCAGTCGCAATATCCTCGACAATCCGGTGCGGGTCTTCGAGTCGCTCGGAACGGCCTACCGGGCCGAACTGCTCGGCGAGGGTGACGAGCGGGCTGCGGTGCGGCTCGTGCCGACGGGGGCGGGCGGCGAGGCGTTCGGTGCCGTGACGGTCGAGGTCTTGCTCCGCACGGGACGTCCCCTGCAGCTGGTCTACGACTACGACGGCGAGCGGGTGGCGATTCTGTTCCGTGCGATCGCGGCCGGCGACGGTGCGTTACCGCGTTTCGATGCGAAACGCTACGAAGGATACGAATTCATCGATTTCAGATAGCGGTCGCAACGCTTCCGGCCACCGCGTCCGCCGCAGATGCGCCGCGGTCGCGCGTCCCCTGCCGGGCGGGCCCGGTTTCCGGGCTCTTTCCCGATCACTTCCGCCACAGATAGGCGTGCGCCATGCCGACGAACAGCGCGCCGCCCGCGATGTTGCCCAGCGTGGCGGGCAGCAGGTTGTCGGCCAGCAGCTGCGTCGTCGTGACCTCGGCACCGAGCATCATGCCGAGCGGTATGAAGAACATGTTGGCGATGCAGTGTTCGTATCCCATCGCTACGAAGGCCGCGACCGGCAGAAACAGCCCCGCGATGCGTCCGGGCGTCTCCGTGGCGCAGAGCCCGAGCCATACGGCGAGGCATACCAGCCAGTTGGCCCCTATGCCGCGCAGAAAGACCGTCGTCCACGGCAGCGAGACCTTCGTGCGGGCGATGTTGCAGGCTGCCTCGCGCCAGAGGTCGGCGGCGAGCAGGTCGGGCAGCGCCACCAGAAAGTAGGCGAAGAAGAGCGCCCCTGCGAAATTTCCCGCATAGACCAATCCCCAGTTTCGGAATACCTGCTTCCAGCCGTAGCTTCCTTCGAGCGCTCCCGGCACGAGCACGGCGTTGTTGCCCGTGAAGAGTTCGGCCCCGGTGAAGACCACCAGCACGAGCCCCAGCGGGAAGACCGCGCCCGAGAGCAGCCGCTGCACGCCCGGCGCGTGGGCCGCCTCGGGAAATCCGAAGCCGATCATGATCGACAGCAGTCCGCCCATCGCGATGAAGGTCCCGGCCATGAAGGCCAGCAGCAGGGTTTTCGGCAGGGGGAGACGCAACTTGTTCGCGGCGGATTGCCGCATCGCTTCGAGCGTTTCGCGGGGCGTGTTGATTCGGGTCATGGAGCTGAAATAAATACAAAGGTAATACATCTTTTCCTATTTCGGTCCGTTCGCGCCGCAAAAGGGTTTTTACGATTGTCGCGGTGAGGCGGCCCCTGCACGATCCGGCCGTGCGGATGCCGCCTCTTTCCGCACAGGCCGCGATGCGGGGCCCGTATCGAACCCTGCCGCTCCGGCATATCCTTTGTACGGCGCTCGGAAGGATCGTCGATGGTTCGGGGATGTCTCTGCCGGCGTCGTTCGGCGACATGCGCCGAAGGGAAGCCGGAAATAGCCCCGCGAGCCGATCTTAAATATTTTATTATCTGCGTCGTATCTGTTTCGTGCTTATCTTTTCGGCTTATACTGTATATTTTAAGTATGATTATGATAAAAAATATAATTCTTAATTCATTGTATATTAATGTTATACGTGAGGGGGGGGGTAAATGCTGTAGAAAAATCGAGAAAAAATCTTGACCGTATAATGTAAATATTGTACTTTCGCAGTGATTTCATTACTGTAGAAATTGCGCGGAACGTCGTTCGGCGGGAGCGTTTTTCATAAATCTAATGCAACAAACATGGTAGGTGGACTTAAATGGGTCGCGCTTATTTGTACGGGACTGTGCGTCTTCGAGGCACACGGACAGAATGTCGCCTTGAAGACGAATATGCTTTACGATGTCGCTGCCAATATAAATATCGGTGTCGAGTTCGGATTGGCTCCGCGCTGGACGCTCGACGTGTCGGCCGATTACAACGGCTGGACGCTTTCGCGCGACCGGCGCTGGAAACACTGGTTCCTGCAGCCGGAGGCGCGCTACTGGTTCTGCGACCGGTTCGCCGGCCATTTCGTCGGTGCCCACCTGCTGGGCGGCCAATATAACATAGGCGGTCTGAAGAACGGCATCTCCTTCCTCGGGTCCGACCTTTCCAAGCTCTCGAAACGCCGCTATCAGGGGTGGTTCGCGGGTCTCGGCGCGGCGTACGGCTATGCGTGGATACTGGGCAAGCACTGGAACCTCGAGGCCGAGCTGGGCATCGGCTGGATCTATACGCGCTACGACAGCTATCCTTGCGCCAGCTGCGGCAAGAAACTCGAGGAGGATGCGTCGCACCACTACGTCGGTCCGACGAAGGCCGCGATCAACCTCGTCTATACGTTCTAATCGGTAGGGGATTATGAAAAAAGTCAGCATATTAGGCATGCTTTGCGGCGCGGCGCCGCTCCTTCTGGGCATCGCTCCGGCCGCGGCACAGGTGACCGTGCAGGGCGACGTGCGGGTCTCGGACTACGTCGTGTCGCGCGCCGAGGAGAAGCTGTTCGTGTCGATGAAGCTCGACCTGCGGGAGCTCGACCTGAAGAGCAACCGCGAGTTTCTTCTGACTCCGGTGCTCGAGAGCGAGGGGGATACGCTCCGGCTGGAGCAGGTGCTCGTTGCGGGCCGCAACCGCTACTACCACCATCTGCGCAACGGCGTTGCGGCGGACCGCACGCTCTATCGCGGCGGCGACATCGCCCGGATCGACTACCGGGTCGTGGTGCCTTACCGGGCGTGGATGGCCGACGCCGGGCTGATCATCCGCAGCGAGCTGTGCGGCTGCTGCAGCGAAGTCGAGTCGAGCGACGAGTCGCTGCTCTTCCGTCTGGATCTCGACCCGAAGCGCTTCGTGCCCGACTATGTGTACATCCGCCCGCAGGCGGCCCCCAAGATCAACGTAGTCGAGGGCACGGCATACATCGATTTCCCGGTGAACCGGACGGAGATCCATGCCGAGTACCGCCGCAATCCGGAGGAGCTGGGCAAGATCCGCGCGACGATCGACGCCGTGCGCGACGATGCCGATACGCGCATCCTCTCCCTCTCGATCAAGGGCTATGCTTCGCCGGAGGGCTCCTATGCCAACAATACGCGTCTGGCAAAGGGCCGTACGGAGACTTTGAAGGAGTATGTCCGCCGCCTCTACGACTTCCCCGATACGCTGCTCGTCACGGCCTACGAACCCGAGGACTGGGCCGGACTGGAACGCTTCGTCGACCGCTCGGCGCTCACCGACCGCGAGGGGATTCTGGCGATCGTGCGCAGCGATCTGGAGCCCGATGCGAAGGACCGCAAGATCCGCACGACCTATCCCGAGCAGTATGCCTACCTGCTCCGCGAGGTCTATCCGGCTCTGCGCCACTCGGATTATGCCGTGACGTACGAAGTCCGCGCCTATACCGACGTGGATGAGATCCGCCGCCTGCTCCGGAGCGCTCCGCAGAAGTTGAGTCTGGAGGAGATGTATCTGGCGGCGCAGCGGATGGAGCCCGGCACCGAGGAGTACGACGAGACCTTCGAGATCGCCGTGCGCATGTTCCCCGACGACGAGGTCGCGAACCTCAATGCCGCCAATACGGCGATGCGCCGGGGCGATCTGAAGGCCGCGGTCCGCTATCTCGACAAGGCGGGCCTCTCGCCCGAGGCGGACTATGCCCGGGGCATATGCGCCGCTTTGTCCGATGAGCGCGACCGGGCATACCTCTTCTTCGGGAAGGCCGCGGACGCAGGAATCGACAAGGCGCGGGAGGCGATCCGGCAGCTGGACGAACTGAATAAATAACGAATGAATCGATAAATTTGGTAAAATGATGAAAATCTGGAATGTATTGTTTGCAGGCGTTCTCGCAGCGGGAATGGCTGTATCGTGCACCGACGAAAATCCGACCGGGGAGCACCCGACGCCGGGTACGGACGACACGCGGGCGCTGTATATGAACGTCAGCGTGGCGCTGCCCGCTCCGACGCGCAGCGAAACGGGCGACGAAGGCGGTTCGTCGGACGGCTCCGAGGTGGGTAAGGATTACGAGAACAGCGTGAAGAAGCTCCTGCTGGTGCTGACCAAGACCGACGACTCCTATGTGACCTACGGCGTGGTCGAGGGTCTTTCGACCCCTGCGGGCAAGTCGACCATCACCACGACGGCCAAGTTCAACCGCACGGACATCCAGCGTTTCTACGATGCCGACGGCAACCTGCTGGGCAGCAATCTGATCCATGTGTACACATTCTGCAACCCCACGACCGAACTGCTGGACTACGTGACGGGCCTTTCGAGCACCGACGGCGGCAAATGGTACGAGAAGGTCTGCCGTCTGACCGAGACCGTCGGTGCGAAACCCGCGCCCTCGATCTGGACGAAGGACGCCTTCCTGATGGCCAATGCCAAAGTGGCCGAGAAGAAGATTCCCGCCACGTTCAAGGAGTGGACGGTGAACTACGCGAGCGAGACCTCGCCCTTCGATTTGAGCGGCGACAACAACGGTGGTATCGACAACCGCGGCGCCATTGCCGTGGAGCGTGCGATGGCCCGTTTCGACTTCCGCGACGGCAGCAAGGGCGACAACACCTACGACATCGGTCTGGGCGAGGACGAAGGCAAGCTGTCGGTGAAGCTCGTGCGTATGGCGCTCGTGAACATGAGCAACGAGTTCTACTACCTGCGCCGCGTGTCGGACAACGGTCTGAACACGGGCAGTACGCTCTGCGGGCTGGAGACCTCCTACAACTATGTGGTGGACACCGACGCCGACTTCAAGCGCGCGGTGGATCTGAAGGATGTGGCGACGATCGCTTCGCTGAAGGACCACTTCAACTTCCGGCTCTACGACGACGAGGGCATGATCAACGACGAGACGCGCCGGCAGTGGGACAGCTACTGGATCGACGACGTGCTCAATCCCGACAGGGACGAGGATAACGACGAGGGCTGGACGCCGGGTACGACCGGTTACCGCATCTGGCGTTACGTGGTCGAGAATACGGTTCCGAAGGACGATACGAAGCAGAAGAGCGGCATCACCACCGGCGTGGTGTTCAAGGGCAAGCTGCTGGTCGGCGACAAGCTGGAACCCGACAGCAAGCTGCGCGATGCCATCGGCGGCGTATACACGGCTCCCGAGGAAGGTGCCTACACCTACGAGGTCGAAGGCAAGATCTACCCGATCCTCTATACGTTCCAGAACAAGATCTATGTAGGCTGGAACGACGAAGTGCGCGCGCAGGCTCTGGCCGAGGAAGAGGAGCAGTCGTCCTTCTATACGGCCGCGATGACCGCCAATGCGAACGGCAATCCCGACGAGCTCTATCAGGCGCTGGTGGCTGCCAAAGGCACCGCCGACGAGCGCGATGCGCTGGATGCCTTCCGCAAGGCCGCGACCACGGCCGGCTTCACGCTCTATCAGGCCAGCAACGACGCTACGGGCGTGACAGGCGACAATGCCGGCGTGGGCTACTACTTCTATTACTACTACTGGAACCGCCACAACGACAACGGTTACCCCGGAGCTATGGGTCCGATGGAGTTCGCCGTCGTGCGCAACAACGTCTACAAACTCGCGGTGACGAAGATCAACAAGCTGGGTCATCCCCGCATTCCGGGCAACGATCCCGATCCCGTGGATCCCGATGATCCGGACGAGAGCGGCGACATCTACCTCCGCGTCTCGGTCGAGGTCCTTCCGTGGGTCGTCCGTGTCAATGACATCGAGTTCTAAAACCATGCAAAGCGGAAAAATGACGTGTATATCCCGGTTCATCGGTGCGGCGCTGGGCGTCGCACTGATGGGCATCGCGGGTACTTCGTGCGAGCGGATATACGACGACCTCGAACCCTGCCCCCACGGCGTGTCGTTGCGTTTCGTCTACGACTACAACATGGAGTTCGCCGATGCGTTTCCCAAGAAGGTCGACTGTCTGACGGTGCTGGTCTACGACGCGAAGGGAACCCATGTCGCGACGCATACCGTCGCCGGGGCCGAGTTGCAGGACGAGCATTTCCGCATGAATCTGGACCTCGAGGAGGGCGACTATTCGTTCGTGGCGTACGGCGGCATGGCCTGCGAGCGCCGTTCGTTCGATTTCGGGACGCTGCCCCGGCCGGGTGCGCGGCTCGACGAGCTGACCGTGGCGCTCGACCGCGACTGTCTGACGAATCCCGATCGCAAGCGGCTCCACGACCTGTACTGGGGCACGCTCGCGCTCCGCACGGCGGACCTCTATCAGGAGGGCGTCGTGAAGATGATGAAGAACACGAACAACATCCGTATCGTGCTGCAGCAACAGCACGGCGAGCCGGTCGACGACAAGGATTTTCTCTTCGAGATCCACGACGACAATACGCTCTTCTCGGGCGTCGACAACGACCTGATCGCAGCGGGCCCCGTGACCTATACGCCGTGGATCACCGGACAGGCGAGCACCGGCGTGATCATCGTCGGCGACAAGGCCGAAACCGCGGAGGCCGTCGTGGCGTTCGCCGAGTTGAGCGTCTCGCGCCTGATGACCGAAAACAGCTCCAAGCTGCTCGTCAAACGGCGGAGCGACGGCAAGACGATCATCGACTTCCCGCTGAACCGATACCTGCTTCTGCTGCGCAGCGCGCATTACGATATGGACGATCAGGAGTTCCTCGACCGCCAGAGCGAATGGACGCTCTTTTTCTTCCTCGATTCGGGCAATGCGTGGATCGACTCGAAGATCGTGGTGAACGACTGGGTGGTGCGCATCGACGACATCGAATTCGAGTGATGATGGACTGACTGTAACGCGATGATGAAAGGATTCCTACATATCGTTGCCTTCTGCTGTTGGGTCGCGCTCCTTGCGGGGTGCGATGCGAAGCCGCTTTCGCTGCGCGACGAGGGGAAGCCGCGTAAGGTCTACCTCAACATCGCCATTGCCCTGTCGGACGTGTCGCGGACCGGAACGCGGGTCGACGATGCGGCTCCGCTGAACGACAACGAGCGGATGCAGACGCTGCGCATCGTCGTGGTGCGCCCCGACGGCACCGTCGAGGAGAACCGCTTCATCGCGCTCTACGAGGCCGTCGAACGCTACGGCACCGAGACCTTCGAGGTCGTCGGCAGCGAGACCAAACGCATCTACCTGTTCGTCAACGAACGTGCGGAGATCGTCTCGGGGGATGCCGCGGCCGTTTTGCGCCGGCGTGCGCTCGCCTACGATCTTTCGTCGATCGTCGCGGGAGGGCGCTTCCCCGCGGCGGAGCTCGCGGCGCTGACGATCGGACTGAAGCCCTCGGAGCGGTTTGCGGGTCTGCTGCCCATGTGCGAGAGCCATGAGGTGGCGGTCGGCGACACCGATTACGAATGCAGCCTTTTCGTGACGCGTGCGGCGGTCAAATTCACCTTCCGCATTACGAATCGAGGCCAGCGGGCGGTGAACCTCACGGGACTTGCGATCGAGAAGTCGGCCTTCGAGGAGTTCTACCTGCCGCACAACGCCTTCTACGAGGATCGCGTGTCGCCCGGCGGCACCCGCTACAAGGAGATCGTCTCCTACGACGTCCCCTCGACGGAGGCTGCGGATTATTATACCTACGGTGCGGAGTCGGGACTCGCGGTGGAGCTGCCGGTGGGGCAGACGGTCGAGCTCGACCCGATCTACCAGCTGGAGGGCAAATACCGCGATCCGCAGGGCGATGCGCGCAACTACGCGCTGCGCATGTGGATCGACGGCGCGCAGCTCGACAGCTATTTCCCGGCGCTGGCGCAGCTGCCCCGCAATACGCATGTGGTGGTCAACGTCGCGGTCAACGATACGCGCATCGACTGGGAGGTGGATCTGCTTCCCTATACCGAAAAATACCTCGACCCGAGTTTCGGGTTGTGATTTGCGATGGTTTGGAAATTATGAATCGACTGATACTGCATATTCTGCTCGGCATATGGCTCTTCGGGGCGACGGCGTGTACGAACGACGTGCTGCTCGACGAGTCCGGTACGGTCGTTCCCGAGGGTTCGGGCCGCGTGACCGCGCAGCTGAAGTTCCGGCCGCTCGCTCCGGCGCTCGATACCCGTACGGCGGGCACCGCGATCAAGAGCATCCGGTCGCTGTGCGTGCTGTTCTACGACGAGCAGGGAAAACTGGTCGAGAAGCGTCCGGTGACGGACTACGACCTCGACGAGGAGGAGAACCGCGATTCGACGACCGAGTCGAAGACGCCCTGCGCGACCTTCAGCCTGACGGTGCCCTACGGGCGGTATTACATCTACGTCGTGGCCAACATGGAGGATCTGGCGGACTACGGGGAGGAGCTGCGGACGGTCGAGGGGCTGAAGAACATCTCGTTCGACTGGCGGCAGGACGAGGTTGCGGCGAACAACCAGATGTTCGGCCACTTTACCGAGCGGGGCAAAGCCTCGGACGAGGCTCCGCTGCTGACGATCGCCCGCAAGGAGACCTCGCTGCATGCGTGGCTGCGCCGGGCCGCCTCGAAAGTGACGGTGGCCTTCGACGGCTCCCGATTGGAAGAGGGCATCTTCATCTACCTCAAGTCGGTGCAGATCCGGGATATCCCGAAGAGCTGCCTGCTGGGTGCCGACAATACGCCCGACGACCTCGCGCAACTCATCGCCGACGGCGAGACGATCACCTATGTCGAGGGTACGAATTACGACGAAACGTGGCCCGCGCGCATCACCAAAGGACGTCCCTATTATCCGTACGACGAGGCGAAGGGGACCATGAGCGCCGATGCCCATGCCGAAGCGACGCAGGCGCTCTTCTTCTACGAGAACATGCAGGGCGAGGGCGAGGATAAGCGTCAGGACTGGAAGAATCCGGGCGAGATCACCTATCCCGACGGCAACGACCCCACCCAGCCGGGGTATAAGGACAACCAGCCTTACGGCACCTACATCGAGGTGAAGGCCTACTATCGTTCGATCCACGAGGACCGCGTCGGCAGCGGCGATATCGTCTATCGCTTCATGATGGGCAAGGACGTACGCCGCGATTACGATGCCGAACGCAACTACCACTACAAACTGACCCTGCACTTCAATCGCTTCGCCAACGACGTCGATTGGCATATCGACTACAGCGAGGTGGTGCCGAGCATTCAGGTGCCTCCCTTTTTCATCTCCTATCTCTACAACCACTCGATGATGCTGCCGCTCAAGATCAACGCCGGACCCTACAAGGTGACGCGTCTGACGGCCCGCATCGATTCGAATGCGTGGGCCCCCTACGAAGCCTACGGTACGCTCGATTATTATTGGCAGCGCGATCCGGCGGTGAATAAGAATGCGACGGAGGCGCCGAACAGTCCGTGGAACGGATTCCTCTCCCTGCGCAAGACGAAGCAGGCGGTGATCGAACCCGGGTTTACGGGCGACGTGCGGTTGTGCGATGCGATGAACCGGAAGTACTACGAGGAGCATCAGCGCGGAGAGCGGACGTACGAGATGTCGGACGGCTGGCATACGGACGCCGTGGACGGCGATTATTATGTCGAGTCGTCCGAGGAGGACGGCGAGCATTCGGTGACGTGCCGGCTGCCGATGTACACGCGTGCCAAGCAGCTGATCATCAAGTCGGGATATACGGGCAATAACCCTTATGTGGGCTACCGGCGCAAGGCGGTCGTGACTTTCACGGCGACGCTCGAGGGCAACGGCGAGAAGTTCGACATCGAGAAGAGCACCCCCGTCCTGCAGGTCCGCCGCGTGGTCAATCCGACGGGAATCTGGCGCAAGCACGACAGCACGAAGCCGTTCCACGTGGTGCTGAAGCATCTGCCGTCGGAGACGGCTGCGGAGTTCCAGACGTTTTCCTCCGAGGGCGCGTGGCGTGCCTACGTGGTTCGCGGAGACAGGAATTTCGTCACGCTCGACGGCGGTGAGGAGGCCAGCGGAAGTACGGGCTCGGCCGTCGATTTCACGGTCGGATTCCGAGGGACCTGCAAGGCCGACGAGTCGCGCTGCGCGATCGTCCGTGTGGAGTACCACAACTACAGCTGCTACCACCTGATCTTCGTCCGGCAAGGCAAGGCGCCTATGGCGCTCTACGAGGGCGGCACCCGGTGGCACGCCTGCAACATGCGCACGGGGACCGAGGAGGCGGATTGCCCCGTGGAGGAGGGTTCGCTGTTCAAATTCGGCAACTGGGATCAGCCGATCGATGCTACGAGCAACGTCAACGACCGGACGCCGTGGACTTCCGTCACGCCGGGGGATTTCCTGAGCCATACCATAACGCCGCTCGCCATTGCGGGCACCACCGGCCATGCCTATTGGAAGGATATTACCTATCAGGACGCTTCGGGCGGTTTCTCCGATCCTACGATCGACGGACGCACGGTTTCGGTGGCGACTTACGACGATTTCGACGCATTGTGGGCCCATGAAGATATCGCAGAGGGTTACGGCGTGCTTTACGGCGATGATGCCGTCGAGACGCTCTCCAAGATCGAGGAGGTGTACGGCCACCGCCACGACCGCCATGGCGATGCGACGACCGCCGGCGCGGGTTACGGCATGCGCGGCTGTTTCGTCTACAATAAGTCCGAAACTTCCGCATACGGCGGACGGAACCTTTTCTTTCCGCTCGGTACGTCGGGTTACGGCCATCGCAAACAGTCCGAGTCGTGGAAAACGGCCGTGCTCCGCTATGCGTCGGGACGAACCGCGCCGCTGACCACCGCGGATTTTGTCGCCGACCGGCCTCTGTTCTACGACCTGTATCTGCGTCCGGGAGCCATCTATTGGCTCAAGGAGGAGAAGACGAGCGGCGGTCGGGAGGCGAAAATCATAGGTTGGGACATCAACTACTTCACCCTCGACTTCAACTATGTCGGCACGGGCAATGTGCTTAAGGATACCGGCAGCGACGCTTGTTTCGTGCGCTGCGTGGAGAAGGATTGACGAACGGGATGCCGGAGGCATCCGCCCGAAAGTGTAGGGGAGAGGTCGCGAACCGGTTCGCGACCTTTTTTCGTGCCGGCGGCCGCTGTTCAGCACCGATGGGGCGTCTATGCTGCGGCGGTCGCCGCGACATTTGTTCCTCCGATGTTGTCTTTTGTGCGGATTATTGCTATATTTGTAGAAGCGGCGTTCCGATCCGGCTCCTGCGGCCGGTCGATCGTTCGTCGCCCGACAAACGACACCCGTTATGGAAAAGAACGCTTCCCGCCTGCCGATCGTCGCATCGGATGAGTGGTTGCGGCCCGTCGAGGCCGAGATCGTCGGCCGTCACGACCGCTATCTGTCGCAACTCGCCGAGATCGAACGCTCGGCGGGATCGCTCGTCGACTATGCCAACGGCTACCGTTATTTCGGCTGGCAGTGGGACGATACGCTCGACGGCTGGTGGCTGCGCGAGTGGCTGCCGGGGGCGCACGACGTCTACGTCTTCGGCGATTTCAACAACTGGCAGCGCACCGAGATCCGCATGCACAAGGATGCCGCAGGAGTCTGGAGCGCCTTTTTCCCCGCGGCGATGTACCGCGACCGCCTCGTGCATGGTTCGCTCTACAAGCTCCACGTCCACGGCGACAACGGCTGGCACGACCGCATCCCGGCCTATGCCCGGCGCGTGGTGCAGGACGAGGCGACGAAGAACTACACGGCGCAGCTGTGGATGCCGGCCGAACCGTTCGACTGGCGGGGCGATGCGTTCGATGCGTCGAAGAACGGCAGCCTGCTCATCTACGAGGCCCACGTCGGCATGGCGCAGGAGCGCGAGGGGGTGGGCACCTACCGCGAGTTTACCGAAAAGATCCTCCCCGTCATCAGGCAGGACGGCTACAACGCCGTGCAGCTCATGGCCGTCGCCGAGCATCCCTACTACGGTTCGTTCGGCTACCACGTGTCGAGTTTCTTCGCCCCGACGTCGCGCTGCGGCACGCCCGAGGAGCTCAAGGAGCTCGTCCGCCGCGCCCACGAACTGGGCATCGCCGTCATCATGGACCTCGTGCACGCCCACTACGTGAAGAACCTCAACGAGGGCATCAACGAGCTCGACGGCACCGACCGCCACTATTCGCTGCCGGGCGAGGCGGGTTACCAGCCCTACTGGGACTCGAAACTCTTCGACTACGGCAAGCGCGAGGTGCGCCACTTCCTGCTCTCGAACGTCAAGTACTGGCTCGACGAGTTCCATTTCGACGGGTTCCGCTTCGATGGCGTGACCTCTATGATCTACCACCACCACGGCTACGTCGACTTCGACGCCCGCGAGAAGTTCTTCGACGGCGGCGTGAACGAGGATGCCATCACCTACCTGACCCTCGCCAATCGCCTCGTGCACGACTTCCGCCCCGCGGCGGTGACCATCGCCGAGGACGTGAGCGGTATGCCGGGCATGTGCATCCCGGCGGCCGACGGCGGCATCGGCTTCGACTACCGCCTCGGCATGGCGATACCCGATTTCTGGATCCGCTATCTGAAGGAGGTACCCGACGAGGAGTGGAACATCTGGGAGATGTGGTCGGTGATGACCGACCGTCTGCCGTCGGTCAAGACCGTGGCCTATGCCGAGTCGCACGATCAGGCGCTCGTGGGCGACAAGACCATCGCCTTCCGGTTGATGGACAAGGAGATGTACTTCCATATGGACCGCGCCTCGGAGAGTCTCGTCGTCGACCGCGGCATGGCGCTCCACATGATGATCCGCCTGATGACGATCGCGACGGGCGGGCAGGCCTACCTCAACTTCATGGGCAACGAATTCGGACATCCCGAGTGGATCGATTTCCCGCGTGCGGGCAACGACTGGAGCTACGCCCATGCGCGGCGCCAGTGGTCGCTGGCCGAGAACGGGTTCCTGCGTTACTCGTGGTTGGGCGACTTCGACCGGGCGATGATCCGCCTCGTCCGCAAATACAAGGTGCTGGAGGACGGTTACGCGTGGAACCTGCAGATGGACGAGCGCAACAAGACGATGGCCTTCTCGCACGGTCGGCTGCTGTTCGTCTTCAACTGGCACCCCGCGGCGTCGATTCCCGACTACGAGCTCCCCGTGCAGGGGCCGGGCAAGTACGTGCCGATCCTCTCGACCGACGAAAAACGGTTCGGCGGACAGGAGCGGCAGGCGATGGATGCCGAACACTTCTCGTTCGACGTCGCGGGCGAGGACGGGAAGCCCCATCCCCGCATCCGCATCTACAACACCTCGCGCACGGCCACCGTCTACCTGCGGGAGCCGTAGCGGAGGGCGCGGCCGCGTTTTCCCGGAATCGGTCGGTTTTTTTCGGACTTTTCGCGGTCCTTTCCCGGTTTGTTCGGCCGTTTTAGGCCGCGGCGCGTCCGCTCCGGCGATCCGTGATTCCTGCGGGATGCTTCCTCGAGGGGGCATCCCGTTCTCTTTTGCGTCGGGTCGAACGAGTCGGCGGTTGGCTGCGTTGTCGTGCGGCCGGGCGTGGAAGAGGAGCCTCCGGTCGGGGCAGGAGGGCGGCGGACCATCTGCTACGACGTCGCATCGGGCATCGGCGTTGTCCGGATCGTCGGAAAACTGCGAAAAACAGAAAACTTTTTTCGTTTCTTAGGTTTTATTCCTATATTTGCGGTCGCAACAAACCGCAGGAATCATGACGCAGGAGGAACGCATAGTGGATCGGGCCATGCAGATGTTCGTGGCGCAGGGCATCAAGTCGGTGCGTATGGACGACATCGCCCGTACGCTCGGAGTCTCGAAACGCACGCTTTACGAGCTGTTCGGCGACAAGGAGCATCTGCTCTACCTCGCTATGGTGCGTTACTTCGAGGCCAAGCGCGCCGGATGGCAGCGTTTGAGCGCCGGGGCGCACGACGTGCTCGAACAGCTGTTCATGGTGCTCTGCGACGTGATGGACAGCTCGGAGGAGAGCGCCCGCATGATGGATAACCTACGGAAGTTCTATCCCGCCGTGCACGACCGTCTTATGCGCGAGGGCACGGAGAACAACCGTCGGGAGCTGCGCAGCATGCTCGAACGCGGGATCGCCGCGGGACTTTTTACCTCCGGGTTCCACATCGATCTGGCCATCTCGGTACTCTACTACACTGCCTCGGCGCTTCTGAAGCGGGGGGGGGAGCTGCTCCTGCCCGAGGGACTCTCCGAGCGCGAGGCCTTCGTGCAGATCATCGGCAACTTCTTCCGGGGCATCTCCACGGCCGAGGGCCTCGCCCTGATCGACGATTACCAGCGTCGCTACGAGCCGGCGCAGAAACGCAAATAACCGATATCCGAACCATATGAAAAGAATCATTCTGACCTTCAGCTTCGCCTTCGCGGGGCTCTTCGCGGCGGACGCGCAGATGCGGCTGACGCTCGACGAGGCGGTCGACATCGCGTTGAGCGAGAATCCGACGGTCAAGGTGGCCGACATGGAGGTCGAGCGCTACGACTACGTGCGTCGCCAGACGTGGGGCACGCTGCTTCCGCAGCTCTCCGCCTCGGGCAGCTACAGCCGTTCGATCGTCAAGTCGGAGATGCGCGGCGGCATTTCGTTCGGCGCCGACAACACCTTCGCCGTGCAGGGCGACCTCACGCTGCCGCTCTTTGCGCCGGCCGTCTACCGGACGCTGAAACTCAACGACACGCAGCGTGCGGCGGCCGTCGAGGCGGCCCGCGCTTCGCGCATCGACCTCGTCGCCGAGGTGAAGAAGGCCTTCTACAACATCCTGCTGGCCGAGCAGTCGCTCGTCGTGCTCCGCGAGTCGGAGGCCACGGTGCGGCGCACGGTCGACGACACGAAGCTGCAGTACGACAACGGGCTGGCCTCGGAATACGATCTGCTCACTGCCGAGGTGCAGTTGAGCAACCTGCAGCCGACGATTCTCCAGACGGAGAATTCGATCCGGCTGGCCAAGCTGATGCTCAAGATGTACCTTTCGATTCCCGAGGAGGTCGACATAGAGGTCGAGGGCGAGCTCGATGCGCTCCGCGAGGAGGTGCTCGCCGGCACCGACGGCCTGTCGACCGACGTTTCGGAGAACTCCGGATTGCGGACCCTCGAACTGCAGCAGGAGCTGCTGCAGCGCCAGCTCCGCACGGCCAATGCGGGGCGTCTTCCCTCGCTGGCTGCCTTCGGCACGGCCACCTACACGGGTAACGACATGGAGCCCTTCATGGGCTTGGGCGGCGGCGACAACGCGAAGTATTTCTGGACCCACCCGATCTCGATCGGCGTGCAGCTCTCGGTGCCCATCTTCGCCGGACTGACGAAGATGAACAAGGCACGCGAGATCAGGAACCAGATCGCGCAGATCTCCCTGCAGCGCACCTACGCCCGCCGTCAGGTCGACGTGCAGGTCCGCTCGTCGCTCAACGACCTGCTGACGGCACGCGAGACGATGTACGCGCAGGAGCGCACCGTGGAGCAGGCCCGCAAGGCCTACCACATCTCCGACACGCGCTACCGGGCGGGTGCCGGCACGATTCTCGAACTCAACACGGCCCAGCTGGCTCGGACGCAGGCCCAGCTCAACTACTCGCAGGCCATCTACGACTACCTGACGGCCAAAGCCGAGTACGACCGCATCGTCGGCCGCGAAAAATAACGAATACGCAAAAAAACGGATACCATGAAAAAAACGATTGTTCTGTCGCTCGCCGTCGGGCTCCTCGCAGCCTGCGCCGAGCAGAAAACCCAGACTGCCGTGGAGCAGCCGGGCGTGCTGACCAAAGCGGAGCCCGTCGTCGAGGCCACCGTCGAGCTCACCGAGGTGTTCACCTCCGAGATCGAACCTTACAAGGAGAACGACATCACGCCCGCCGCTTCGGGCGTGCATATCGACCGCATTCTGGTCGACGTGGGCGACCGCGTGCAGGCCGGCCAGCTGCTCGTGACGCTCGATCCCACGCAGTACACGCAGCAGCTCGTGCAGCTGAAGAACGCCGAGAGCGACTACAACCGCCTGCTGCCCGTCTACGAGGCCGGCGGCATCTCGACTCAGCAGATCGAGCAGGCCAAAGCGCAGCTCGACGTGCTGCGCGAGGTGGTGGCCAACCTCAAGCGCAACATCGAATACCGCTCGCCGCTCACGGGCGTCGTCACGGCGCGCAACGCCGAGGCGGGCGACCTGCTCGCCGGCCAGCCCATCCTGCACGTCATGCAGATCGATCCGCTGAAGGTGATCGTCAACATCTCGGAGCAGTACCTTCCCTTCGTCGAGCAGGGCATGCCCGTCGATCTGAAGGTCGACATCTTCCCCGACCGCACGTTCGAGGGTCGCGTGTCGCTCATCTACCCGGCGCTCGACCCTGCGACGCGCACGTTCCGCGTCGAGGTGAAGGTCCCCAACGCCGACCGCACGCTGCGCCCGGGCATGTTCGCCCGCACGACCTTCGACATGGGCCATAAGCAGGGCGTGATGGTGCCCGACGTGGCCGTGCAGAAGCAGGTGGGCACCGCCGAGCGTTACCTCTATGTCATCGTGGGCGACTCCGTCGCCGAGCGCCGCCGCGTGGAGCTCGGTCGTCAGGTCGGCGACCGCGTCGATATCCTCTCGGGCGTCGCCCCGGGCGAGCGGGTGGCCGTCACGGCGCTGTCGAAGCTCTACGACGGAGCGAAGGTCGAACTCAAAAGCGAGTAGGCAGCCATGAAAATCTACGAAAGCGCGGTGCGCAAACCGATCTCGACGGTGCTGCTGTTCGTCGGCGTCATCGTCTTCGGTCTGTTCTCGCTGATGAATCTGGCCGTCGACCAGTATCCCGAGATCGAAATCCCGCAGATTTCGGTCATCACGATGTATCCGGGCGCCAATGCGGCCGACATCGAGACCAACATCACCCGTGTGCTGGAGGATAACCTCAACACGGTGAACAACCTCAAGAAGCTCACCTCCAAGTCGCAGGACAACGTCTCGATGATCACCGTCGAGTTCGAGTACGGCTCCGACCTCAACGAGGGGGCCAACGAGATCCGCGACGTGGTGTCGCGCGTGCAGTCGATGCTGCCCGACGACGTGGACTATCCCACGATCTTCAAGTTCTCCACGTCGATGATCCCCGTCATGATGCTCGCCGTCACGGCCGACGAGAGCTATCCGGCGCTGAACAAGATCCTCGACGACAAGCTCGTCAACGTGCTCAACCGCGTCGACGGCGTGGGCGCCGTGTCGGTGATCGGCGCTCCCGAACGCGAAGTGCAGGTCAACGTCGACCCGACGAAGCTCGACGCCTACGGCCTCTCGGTCGAGCAGCTGGGACAGATCATCGCCGCCGAGAACGTCAACATCCCGAGCGGTACGATCGACGTGGGCAACAACACCTTCAACATCAAGGCCGACGGCGAGTTCAAGCTCTCCGACGAGCTGCGCCGGGTGGTCGTCTCGAACGCCGGCGGCCGCACGGTGCACCTGACCGACGTGGCCGAGATCCGCGATACGCTCGAGAAGGCGACGATGGACGAGCGCGTCAACGGCCAGCGGGGCGTGCGCGTGATCTTCCAGAAGCAGTCGGGCGCCAATACGGTGAACATCGTCCACGAAATCCAGTCGCGCCTGCCGGCGATCCAGAAGTCGCTGCCGAAGGACGTGAAGATGGAGCTCATCTTCGAGGCCTCGGAGGAGATCACCGATGCCATCGGGTCGCTCTCGGAGACGATCATGTACGCCTTCATCTTCGTGGTGCTCGTCGTGATGGTCTTCCTCGGTCGCTGGCGCGCCACGCTGATCATCTGCATGACGATCCCCGTGTCGCTCATCTGTTCGTTCATCTACCTGTTCGCCACCGGATCGACGCTCAACATCATCTCGCTCTCGTCGCTCTCGATCGCCATCGGCATGGTCGTCGACGATGCCATCGTGGTGCTCGAGAACATCACCTCGCACATCGAGCGGGGCTCGAATCCGAAGGAGGCGGCCATCTACGCCACCAACGAGGTGTGGCTGTCGGTCATCGCCACGACGCTCGTGGTCGTCGCCGTGTTCCTGCCCCTGACGATGGTGCCGGGCATGGCGGGCATCCTCTTCCGCGAGCTGGGCTGGATCGTGACGATCGTGGTCTGCGTCTCGACGACGGCGGCCATTTCGCTCACGCCGATGATGTCGGCCTACATGCTCAAGCTCGAGGGCGGCGTGCACGACTACAAGGGGCTCGGCGTGGTCTACAAGCCGATCGACCGCGCGCTGGCGTGGCTCGACGAGGCCTATGCCCGCATGCTCCACTGGGTGGTCCGCCACCGGCGCATCACCGTCTTTTCGATGATGGGCATCTTCTTCGTCTCGCTGGGGCTGCTCACGAAGGTTCCGACCGAGTTCTTCCCGCCTTCGGACAACAGCCGTATTTCGGCGATGGTGAAGCTGGAGCAGAACCTTTCGGTGGAGTACACGTCGCGCATTGCGCGTCAGATCGACAGCATCATCCACCGCGATTTCCCCGAGATCGTGCTGGTCTCGACCTCGGCGGGCGCCAACTCGTCGGACAACGCCTTCGCGGCGATGCAGACCACCGGTTCGCACATCATCAACTACAACATGCGTCTTTCGAACGTCGCGGAGCGCGAGCGGTCGATCTACGTCATCTCCGACCTGCTGCGCGAGCAGCTGGACCGGATTCCCGAGGTGCGTCAGTATACGGTGACCCCCGGCGGCATGTCGGGCAGCATGAGCGGCTCGGCTACGGCCAACATCAAGGTCTTCGGTTACGACATGGATGTGACGAACGCCATCGCCAACGATCTCAAGGAGCGGCTGGCGGCGCTGGAGGGGACGCGCGACGTGCGCCTCTCACGCGACGACCTGCGCCCGGAGTACAACGTGGTGTTCGATCGCGACAGGTTGTCCTACTACGGCATGAACAGCGCCGCGGCGTCGCAGGCCGTCCGTAACCGCATCGACGGTCTCACGGCTTCGAAGTACCGCGAGGACGGCGACGAGTACGACATCGTCGTGCGCTATGCCGAACCGTTCCGCACGCGTGTCGAGGATGTGGAGAACATCACGCTTTATAATGCGCAGGGCCGTCCCGTGAAGCTCAAGGAGGTGGGCGAGGTGCGCGAGGAGTACGCCGCGCCCGAGATCCAGCGCGAGAACCGCCAGCGCGTCATCACCGTCGAGTCGTCGCTCGGTGCGGGCGTGGCGCTGGGCGACGTGATCGCCGAGATCGACCGCATCATCGCCGACTATCCGCTGCCCGACGGCGTCGATCTCGAGATCGGCGGTACGGTGGAGGATCAGGGCGACGCCTTCCGCGACCTGCTGACGCTGTTCGGACTGATCGTCATCCTCGTCTACATCGTCATGGCCACGCAGTTCGAGTCGCTGAAGTTCCCTTTCATCATCATGTTCACCATTCCGTTCGCCTTCACGGGCGTCTTCCTCGCGCTGTGGATGACCTCCACGCCGCTGTCGCTCATAGCCCTGATCGGCGCCATCATGCTGGTGGGCATCGTGACCAAGAACGGTATCGTGATGGTCGACTACATGAACCTGCTGATCGAACGCGGCTCGGGTGTCTTCGACGCGGTGATCGCCGGCGGCAAGAGCCGTCTGCGTCCGGTGCTGATGACCTCGTTCACGACCATTCTGGGCATGTTGCCGCTGGCGATCGGCACGGGCGCCGGTTCGGAGACGTGGCAGCCGATGGGTATCGCCGTGATCGGTGGTCTTACCTTCTCGACGATCCTCACGCTCTTCATCGTGCCGGTGCTCTACTCGATCCTCGTCAACCGCGCCCAGCGCAAGGAGCAGGAGCGCAGACAGGCCGAGGAGGCCGCCGCTGCGGCGCGCTGATCGCCGCGGACGGGATTATTCACCTTGAACGAAAAACAACCATGAAAGCAGTATTCATATCCTACAATCAGGCATTGACCGACCGTGTGAACGCGATCCTCGACGAGCAGGGCATCCGCGGCTTCACGCGCTGGGCACTGACCGAAGGCCGCGGTTCGGTCGACGGCGAACCCCACTACGGCACCCATGCGTGGCCTTCGATGAACACCTCGGTGCTGGCCATCGTCGCGGACGCGCAGGTCGCGCCGCTGCTCGAGGCGCTGCGCGCGATGGATGCCGCGACCAAGATGCAGGGCTCGCGGGCCTTCGTCTGGAACGTGGAGCAGACCATGTAGGCGCGGCAATGCGCCGCCGCGGTCCGGAGATCGCCGGATCGGAAAAAGGAGCCGTCGCACATACGCTGCGACGGCTCCTTTTTTCGTGCGGGGCGGCAGTGCGGAGGCATATCGTCGCTTCGTTTTTTTGTGCCGGCATCGCGGCGACGGCGGGGGTGTGGGACGATCCGGATGCCTCCGGACTGCGGCGGAAGTACCGTTCCGTAGCGTTCGGACGGAATCTTCGTCGCAGGCGGAGGCGGACTCTGTTATTTTTGCTATTTTTGCGGGGATGAAACTCACATTTCTGGGAACCGGAACCTCGCAGGGCGTGCCCGTGATCGGGTGCCGCTGCCGGGTCTGCACCTCGGCCGACCGGCGCGACGCGCGGCTGCGCACCGCGGCGATGGTCGAGCGGGGCGATGTGCGTCTGGTGATCGACGCCGGACCCGACTTCCGCTGCCAGATGCTCCGCACGGGCGTAAGGCGGATCGACGCGATCCTGCTGACGCACGAACACAAGGACCACATCGGCGGACTGGACGACGTGCGGGCCTTCAACTTCGTCGACTATCCCGAGATCCGGCGCGTCGACATCTACGCGACGCCCCGCACGGCGGCCTGCGTGCGCAAGGATTTCGACTACGCCTTCGCGGCGGACAAGTACCGCGGCGTGCCGGAGATCGCGCTGCACGAGATCGACGTCGCCCGCCCCTTCGCGGTCGGCGACACGGAGATCGTACCCGTAGCCGGCGGCCACGGGGAGCGTTTCGACGTCACGGGGTACCGCATCGGGAAGTTGGCCTACCTGACCGACTTCAAGACGATCGGGGATCGGGAGGTCGAAAAGCTGCGGGGCGTCGAGGTGCTGGCGGTCAATGCGCTGCGGTTCGCGCCCCACGACTCGCATTTCAACGTCGACGAGGCGCTGGAGCTGATCCGACGGGTGGGGCCGCGCGAAGCCTTCCTCACGCACATGTCCCACGACATCGGGCTCCATGCCGAGGCCGAACGGCGCCTGCCGCCGCACGTTAGCATGGCGTACGACGGTCTGCAGATCGAAATCAACGAACCATAGATATGAAAAACACGCTGGAAAACAAGGTGGTCGTCATCACGGGAGCCTCGTCGGGCATCGGCGAGGCGATGGCGTTCCTCTATGCGGCGCAGGGTGCCTGCGTCGTGCTGGGTGCGCGCAGCACCGAGAAGCTGCAACTCATCGCGGGCGATATCCGCGCCAAAGGGGGCCGGGCGGTCTGTTGCCGCGTCGACGTGACCGATCCCGCGGAGTGCCGTGAGCTGATCGAGACCGCCGTGCGCACGTTCGGCGGCGTCGACGTGCTGATCTGCAATGCGGGGATCTCCATGCGCGCGCTCTTCGACGACGTGGAGCTCGACGTGCTGCACCGCCTCATGGATGTCAACTTCTGGGGCACGGTCAACTGCTGCAAATATGCGCTGCCCTACCTGCAGGCGTCGCGCGGCTCGATCGTCGGCATCTCGTCGGTGGCGGGCCTCCACGGTCTTCCCGGCCGCACGGGCTATTCGGCCTCGAAGTACGCCATGACGGGCTTTCTCGAGACGCTGCGGATCGAGAACCTGAAGAAGGGGCTGCACGTGATGATCGCCTGCCCGGGTTTCACCGCCTCCAACGTCCGCTTCGCCGCCCTCACGGCCGACGGCACGCAGCAGGGCGAGACGCCGCGCGACGAGGCGAAGATGATGACTCCCGAGCAGGTGGCCCGCATCGTGGCGCGCGGCATCCGCCGCCGCAAGCGCCTCTGTCTGATGGAGGCCGAGGGGCGCGCCACGCACTTCGTCAAGAAGTTCGCTCCGGCCTTCCTCGACCGGATGTTCTACATGGTCATGGCCCGCGAGCCCGATTCGCCGCTGAAATAGCTTCCCTCCGGAAGCCGGAAAGCCGGGTGCGAACCCGGCTTTTTTCGTGCGCTCCGATCGGGCGGAGCGGTGCGCACTCCGGCGGAGAACCCCACGAAAAAACCTCTTCCTCACAGCGAGGAAGAGGTTTTTCGTATCGGATGATCGGTGCGCCGGTCTACTTGAAGAAGATCGACGAAATCTCCTTGTAGTTGTGCACGCGCTCGATCACGTCGGCGAAGATGTCGGCCACCGAAAGCACCGTGAACTTGTGCAGGTCCTTGTCGGGGTTGAGCGGAATGGTGTCCGTCACGATCACCTCCTCCAGCGCGCTGTCGTTGATGCGCTCGTAGGCCGGGCCCGAGAGCACGGGGTGGGTGATGGCGGCGCGCACGCTCTTGGCACCGCGCGACATGAGCATGTCGGCGGCCATGCAGATCGTGCCGGCCGTGTCGATCATGTCGTCGACAATAAGGATGTTGCGGCCCTCGACCTCGCCGATGGCGGTCATCTTGCCCACGACGTTGGCCTTCGCACGCTCCTTGTGCGAGATGATGATCGGCGTGCCGAGGTGTTTGGCGTAGGAGTTGGCTCGCTTGGCGCCGCCCATGTCGGGTGCGGCGATCGAGAGGTCCTCGATGCCGAGGCTTTTGATATAAGGTACGAAGATGCCGCTGGCGTAGAGCGCATCCACCGGGATGTCGAAGAATCCCTGAATCTGGTCGGCGTGCAGGTCCATCGTCATCACGCGGTCGACGCCCGCGGCCATCAGCAGGTTGGCCACCAGCTTGGCGCCGATCGGCACGCGGGGACGGTCCTTGCGGTCCTGCCGCGCCCAGCCGAAGTAGGGCATCACGGCCACGACCTTGTAGGCCGAAGCGCGGCGCGCCGCATCGATCATCATCAGCAGCTCCATGAGGTTGTCCGAAGGCGGGAAGGTCGACTGGATGATGAAGACCGTGCAACCGCGGATCGATTCGTTGTAGCAGGGCTGGAACTCGCCGTCGCTGAAGCGCAGCACCTCGACTTTGCCGAGTGTCGTGCCGAAGCTCGCCGCGATCTTCTCGGCGAGGTACTCCGAGCCGCGACCCGAGAAGATTTTGATTTTGTGGATAGCCATAGATTTCCGGAGGTTTTTCGTTGACGGTGCAAAGATAGGACAATAGGATGAAAAAAGCGGTTCCTCGACCGCTCTTTTTTTAACAATCTGTTCCGATTTCCCGCCGCCGATCCATCCGGGCGGAAGAGCCGCGCGACCGGCACCGCGGTGCGGCGGGACGACGGGTCGGCGGCCGCTCGCGGGGGCGGAGGAGACGGAGGGCGGAAAGCCGGGGCGCAGCGCAGCAGCCGATGGGCCGCGTGCAAGAGGCGTTTGCCCGTCACTGGGCGAGGCACTCGCCGATGAGCGCCAGCACCTCGTCGCGGCCCGTGCCCCGTTCGGAGGAGGTCACCGCCATCGGGGGCAGCTCCTCCCATTGCTCGGCCAGCGTGGCGCAGTAGCGCTCGATGCTGCGGCGGCGCTGCTCCTTCGAGAGCTTGTCGGCCTTCGTGAAGACGATGCCGAACGGCACGCCGTGCTCGCCCAGCATCTCGATGAAGCGCAGGTCGATCTTCTGGGGTTCGAGTCGGATGTCGACCAGTACGAAAAGGTAGTGCATCTTCTCGCAGCGCAGCACGTAGTCGGTGATGAGTTTCGAGAACTCCGAACGCATGCTTTTCGAGGTGCGGGCGTAGCCGTAGCCGGGCAGGTCGACCAGATACCAAGCGTCGTCGATCAGGAAGTGGTTGATAAGCCGCGTCTTGCCGGGCGTGCCCGAGACTTTGGCCAGCCCTGCGCGGCCTGTGAGCATGTTGATCAGCGACGACTTGCCGACGTTGCTGCGGCCGATGAAGGCGATGTCGCGCAGGTCGTCCTTCGGGACCTGCGAAATGCGCTCGGACGAGCAGCGGAAGCGTGCGTTCTTGATCTGCATCGGGGTTCGATTTTCGGACAAAGATAGTGCATGGCGCCCGCAAAAGCAAATCGGTCCGCGGGCGCACGCCGGAGCGGGTAGGGCCCCGTCGTGCGGGCCGTCCGCCGCCGGCCTCTTCCGCCCGCGCCGGACATGACGGAGGGGGCTTCTGCGGCGACGGCCGGGCCCGACGACCCCGACCACCTGTCGGGAGACCGGTCCCGATGCCGTCAGATCGCCGGAAAAGGGGCGAAAACGGCCCCTTCCGGAGAAATGTACGCCGGCGAAAGGCGATTTTTGCCTCGAGAGTTGCCCAAATCGGAAATAAACCGTATTTTTGTTCGTTAAAAGTGCGGAATAATTACCCGTAACGACCGCCGCTTCGGGCGGCGAGGCCACCGCGGTTCGGGCCGCGGGGACGATGGAAAACCCTTCGTATCCGATGATGCGCCGTTATGGGTGCCGGATCCGGACATAAGTCCCCTCCGAGGAGGGGATTTAGGGGAGGGTCGGAATTGCGAACGCCACCTTTGGCGGCGAGGCCACCGCGGTTCGGGCCGCGGGGACGATGGAAATACATATAAGATAGATAGCATTACATGTTGACGGAAGAAGAAAAGAATGCCGGTTTGATGGGGCGGATCATTCCCATCAATATCGAAGAACAGATGAAGTCGGCGTACATCGACTACTCGATGTCGGTCATCGTCTCGCGCGCCCTGCCCGACGTGCGCGACGGCCTCAAACCCGTTCACCGCCGTATTCTCTACGATATGAGCGCGGAGCTCAACCTCTACTCGGACAAACCCACCCGTAAGTCGGCCCGTATCGTCGGCGACGTGCTCGGTAAGTTCCACCCCCACGGCGACACGTCGGTCTACGACGCGATGGTGCGTCTGGCGCAGGAGTGGTCGATGCGTTACCCGCTGGTCGACGGACAGGGCAACTTCGGCTCGATGGACGGCGACTCGCCTGCGGCCATGCGTTACACCGAGGCCCGCATGAAGAAGATCACCGACGAGGTGATGGCCGACATCGACAAGGAGACGGTCGACTGGACGCTCAACTTCGACGACACGATTCCCGAACCCACGGTGCTGCCGACCAAGATCCCGCTGCTGCTGGTCAACGGTTCGAGCGGTATCGCCGTCGGTATGGCGACCAACATGGCGCCCCACAACCTGTGCGAGGTGGTCGACGCCTGCTGCGCCTATGTCGATAATCCCGAGATCGAGGGCGAGGAGCTGCTCCAATACGTCAAGGGCCCCGATTTCCCGACGGGCGGCATCATCTACGGCTACGAAGGCGTCCGCGAGGCGCTGCTCACGGGCCGCGGCCGCGTGGTCATGCGCGCCAAGACCGAGATCGAGCATACGCCGAGCGGCCGCGAGTGCATCGTCATCACGGAGATCCCCTACATGATCAACAAGGCCGAGATGATCAAGAAGATCGCCGACCTGATCAACGACAAGAAGATCGAGGGCATCTCCTACATCAACGACGAGTCGGACCGCAACGGTCTGCGCATCATCGTGATCCTCAAGCAGGACGCCGTGGCGAGCGTGGTGCTCAACACCCTTTACAAGAACACGCCGCTGCAGACCTCGTTCGCCGTGAACAACATCGCGCTGGTGAACGGCCGTCCGCAGTTGCTCTCGCTGCGCGACCTGATCAAATACTTCGTCGAACACCGCCACGACGTGGTGGTGCGCCGCACGCGCTTCGACAAGCGCAAGGCCGAGGAGCGCCTCCACATCGTGCAGGGTCTCCTGATCGCGCAGGACAACATCGACGAGATCGTGCGCATCATCCGTTCGTCGAAGACGCCCGACGAGGCGAAGCAGACGATGATCGCCCGCTTCGGGCTCTCCGAGATTCAGGCTTCGGCCATCATCGAGATGCGCCTGCGCGCCCTGACGGGGCTCGAGCACGGCAAGCTCGTGGCCGAGCGCGACGAGCTGATGAAGCTCATCGCCCACCTCGAGGCGGTGCTCGCCGACGTGTCGCTGCAGATGCGGATCATCAAGGACGAGCTGCTGGAGATGAAGGAGAAGTACGGCGACGAGCGCCGCTCGGAGATCGTCTACGCTTCGGAGGAGTTCAATCCCGAGGATTTCTATGCCGACGACGACATGGTGATCACCATTTCGCACATGGGCTACATCAAGCGCACGCCGCTGGCCGAGTACCGCACGCAGCACCGAGGCGGCGTCGGCGCGAAGGGCAGCGCCACGCGCGACGAGGACTTCATCGAGCACATCTACGTGGCCTCGATGCACAACACGATGCTCTTCTTCACGGAAAAGGGCCGCTGCTACTGGCTCAAGGTATACGAAATCCCCGAGGGAACCCGTTCTTCGAAGGGAAGAGCGATCCAGAACGTCATCCAGATCGAGCCGAACGACAAGGTGCGCGCCTACATCAACGTGAAGCGCCTCAACGATGCGGAGTATGTCGACAGCAACTACATTATCATGTGTACGAAGGACGGCACGATCAAGAAGACGAAGCTCGAGGCCTACTCGCGTCCGCGTCAGAACGGTGTCAATGCCATCGTCATCCGCGAGGGCGACCAGCTGATCGAGGCGAAGCTCACGAGCGGAGCGGCCGAGGTGATGATCGCCGCGAAGGAGGGCAAGTGCATCCGCTTCAACGAGTCGACGGTGCGTCCGATCGGCCGTGTGGGCGCCGGCGTGCGCGGCATCTCGATCGAGGAGGGCGACGAAGTGGTCGGCATGATCTGCGTCGAACCCGATTCGAAGCAGGACGTGCTCGTGTTGAGCGAGAACGGCTACGGCAAGCGCACCGATCTGGACGAGTACCGCATCACCAACCGCGGCGGCAAGGGCGTGAAGACGATCAACGTGACGGAGAAGACCGGCAAGCTGATCTCGATTCAGGCCGTGACGGACGACAACGACCTGATGATCATCAACCGCTCGGGTCTGACGATCCGCACCGCGGTGTCGCAGACCCGCCTTGCGGGCCGTGCGACGCAGGGTGTGCGCATCATCAACCTGCGCGAGGGCGACGCCATCGCTTCGGTGATGGCCGTGCCGGCTGCCGAGGAGGAGACGGCCGAGGGCGCTCCGACCGAGGGCGGCGCTCCCGACACGACCGGGGAGGCTCCCGTGCAGCCCGATCCGACGCCGGAAAACTGACCGGAGCGGGAGACGTTCCGCCGCCTGCCCGACTCGGGACGGAGCCTGTGCGGCGACGGGACGGAATATGGAAAACCTTAAATTTTCGATGAATATGAAAAAGACGATTTTGGCGGCTTTCGCGTTCCTGCTCGCAGCTGCGCCCGCCGTACAGGCCCAGAAGGTGAACCGCACGGCGATTCTCCAGAAGATCGAAAAGAGCGATGCCGACATCGCCGATGCCAAGAAGAACGGCAAGGCTTCGACGTGGATCGCACGCGGCAAGGCCTTCTACGAGGCTGCCGCCGCACCGACGAAGGACCTCTTCATGAACATGGATGCCATGATGCTCAAGCTCGCCGTGGGCGAGCCCCAGTCGAAGGGCACCGAGACGCTGATCAACGACACCTACGAGTCGTGGGTCTATCCCTACTTCGTGGCCTATGTCAAGGACGGCAAGGTCGTGACGTGGAAGCAGACCCAGTGGGTGCTGGAGGATGCCCCCGAGAAGGCGATCGAGGCCTATGCCAAAGCCTACGAGCTCGATCCCAAGTCGGCATCGAAGGTGAAGGAGGGACTGCAGCAGGTCAGCGATTACTGTTCGCAGGTAGGTAATACGGGGCTCCAGACGGGCGAGCTGCTCGCCTCGGCGGAGGCTTTCGCCCGCTCGTTCGAGGCGCAGTCCGTGCCGGCTTTCGGCAAGGCCGACCCCATCCTGCTCTACTATGCGGGTTACCTCTACACGATGAACGGCGCTAACGATCCCGCCTCGTTCGTCAAGGGTGCCGAATACCTCAACCGGGCGCTCGATCTCGGCTATAACGACGAGGAGGGCAACATCTACTACTACCTCTTCCACTGCTACTACGGTCAGAAAGAGACCGACCGCGAGAACGTGATGAAGGGCAAGGAGGCGCTGTTGACCGGTATCGAGAAATTCCCGAAGAATGAGCGTATCCTCGACGGTCTGATGCAACTCTACACCTCGGAGGAGGGCGTGGGCGATCCCGCCGATCTGGTGAATCGGATCGATGGCATGCTCGCGGAGAATCCCGAGAACGTCGATCTGTGGTTCGGTCGCGGCCGTACGTTCTATGCGTTGAAGAACTACGACGAGAGCATCGCTTCGTTCCACAAAGTGGTGGAGCTGAAACCCGATCTGTTCGAGGGCAACTACTACCTCGGTATTTTCTATACGATCAAGGGCGATGCGGCCAATACGGAGATCAACGCCAAGCAGTACAGCAGTCAGGCCGCTTACGACGAGGATCTGAAGGCGGTCAATGCGATCTACATGCAGGCCGTGCCGTGGTTGGAGAAGGCCTATGCGATCAATCCGTCGCACGCCGATACGCTGGAGTACCTCAAGCAGCTCTGCTTCCGTCTGCGCGACGAGGAGGGTATGATGGAGAAATACCAGAAGTACAACCAGCTTTATAAGGAGGCGCAGGGCGAATAGCGGTCGCTGCGCTTATGAGACGAGGGCTGTCCACCGACGTGTGGACAGCCCTTTTCGTATGGGTGGGAGGGCTTCTGGGGCCGGTCGTCGGCTGCGGGGGCGGGGTCGACGTCGCGGGACGTAGGAATGTCCGTTCTTGCATTATGGTCGGTCGGTGCCGGTTTCGGCGGAGGATGGGGAGCTCCCTGCGGCGCGTGCGGCTTTTTATGGTTACTGTTGTAGGGCGAGTAATGTCCCTGTCTTTGTGCGGCGCGGCGTCGGGTTCCTGCTGTGGAGGAGATCGGAGGCGGCTGGCGTATGGTCGGCTTCGGCGCGACGGACCTGCCGGTGTCCCTCCGTTGACCGGGAGGGACCGAATCTGCCTTCGGAGGTCGTGCGGTGTTCCCGGCGTCGGCTGCCCACTCCCTCGGAAATCGGAACGCCCCGGACAGATCGTTCTGTCCGGGGCGTCGCATGCGTGTCATCGGGGGCGGTACGCTATTCGTACTGGCCCGACTTGAGCCGCTGCACCTCCTCGTCGGTGAGGAAGCGCCATTTGCCGCGGTTGAGCTTCTTCTTGGTGAGGCCCGCGTAGTAGACGCGGTCGAGCTTGGTCACGGTGTAGCCGAGGAACTCGAACATGCGTCGCACGATGCGGTTGCGGCCCGAGTGGATCTCGACGCCCACCTCCTGCTTGTTCTCCTTGACGTAGGAGATCTCGTCGGCGAAGATTTCGCCGTCCTCGAGTGCGATGCCCTCGGCCAGACGGTCCATGTCGGCGCGCGTCAGGGGCTTGTCGAGCGTCACCTGATAGATCTTCTTCTTCTTGTAGGAGGGGTGGGTGAGCTGCTTGGTCAGGTCGCCGTCGTTGGTGAAGAGCAGCAGACCGAGGCTATTCTTGTCGAGGCGTCCCACAGGGTAGATGCGCTCCGTGCAGGCGCCCTCGACCAGCTCCATCACGGTCTTGCCGGCATGCGGATCGTCGAGCGACGTGACATAGCCCTTCGGCTTGTTGAGCACCAGATAGACCTTCTTTTCACCCTGAACGCGGCTGTCGTTGAACTTCACCTCGTCGGTGGGCATCACCTTCGTGCCCAGTTCGGTGACGATCGTGCCGTTGACCGACACCAGACCCGCCAGAATGAACTCGTCGGCCTCGCGGCGCGAACAGATGCCCGACTGGGCGATGAAGCGGTTGAGGCGCATCTCGCCGATCTGCTTGTCGGGGTTGTATTTCGGATAGGAGGCCGGTTTCTCGTCGCGCTTCTTGTAGGCCGGCTTGCCGCCGAATTTCCGATCGCCGTAATTGCGGTCGCCGAACTTCCGGTTGCCGGGTTTGCGGTCGCCGAACCGTTTCGGTCCCTGCTTGCGGTCGCCGTATGCGGGCTTGTCGCCGTAGCTGCGGCGCGGACGGTCGTCGGAGGTGCGATTCTCGAACGGGCGGCTTTCGTCGCCGAAATTGCGCTCGCGGTCGCCGTACGTGCGGGGTTTGTCCCCGTAGGTGCGCTGTCCGTATGCGGGTTTGTCGCCGAAATTGCGCTCGCGGTCGCCGTATGTGCGCTGCGGACGTGCGTCGTCGCGGTGCGGTTTGTCGAACGCAGGGCGGTTTTCTGCCGTGAAATTGGGGTTGTACGAAGCCCGTTCCGCGGGCTTGCCCTCATGCGACGGCCGCTCCGAATCGGCAGCGTCACGCTGCGAATGCGGGCGGCGCTCGACACGCTCCGTCGTAGCCGTCACGGTGCGCGCACGCTTGTCACGTCCGAAGCGCGTCAGCACCGAGGTCGAGTCGTTTTTGTAATCTTTCATTTTTTCGAATGTGTTATTGTCGGGTGCAAAGGTAACCTTATTTTATCAATAACAGCATATCCCATGCCGGAATCGTTCCGAAAAGAGGAGAAATGGTCGCCGCGGAGCATGCCGGGCTCCGGATAGGGCGGGATTCGTCTGCGGCGCACGGCTGGGCGGCGGGGGATGAGTGCCGGGGCGTGCGCGCATTCTTCCGATTCGTTTGCTTTTGCCGCCCGGGTGCGCTATCTTTGCACCCGTCTATGAACATGAATCGCGAAATACTGCGCATCGCGCTTCCCAACATCGTCTCGAATATCACCGTGCCGCTGATGGGCATTGTCTCGACGGCCATCGCCGGCCATTGGGGCTCCGATTCGGCCGCCACGATCGGAGCGCTGGCCGTCGGCGTATCGATCTTCAACTTCATCTACTGGAACTGTTCGTTCGTCCGCATGGGAACGAGCGGCCTGACGGCGCAGGCCTATGGCGCGCGCGACTTCCGCGAGTGCACCCGCATGCTGGTCCGTGCGCTGGTCGTCGCCGCGGTGATGGGCACGGCGATGGTCGTGCTGCAGTATCCGCTGGGCGAGGCGGCGCTGTGGGCCATGAACGGCGATGCGATGACGCGCGCCTACTTCTACGCCCGCATCTGGGCCGTGCCGGCGGGTATTCTGCTCTTCGGCTTCAACGGCTGGTTCACGGGCATGCAGAACGCCGTGATTCCGATGACGACGGCCATTGCGGTCAATATCGTCCACGTGGTCTTCAGCCTCTGGTTCGCCTTCGACTGCGACATGGGCATCGTCGGCATCGCCTATGCTTCGGTGCTCGCCCAATGGATCGGCGTGCTGCTTTCGGCCGTGCTGCTCGTCGCGCGCTACCGGCGGAGGCTCGTCCCCGTCGCATGGGCCGAGGTGATCGATCTTGGGGCGCTGAAAACCTTCTTCCGCGTCAACCGCGACATCATGCTCCGCACGCTCTGCATCGTGGCCGTCTACACCTTCTTCACCGGAGCCTCGGCGCGGATGGACGACCGCGAACTGCTGGCCGTCAATACGCTCCTCCTGCAGCTCTTCACCCTCTTCTCCTACATGAACGACGGCTTCGCCTTCGCCGCCGAGGCCCTCACGGGGCGCTTTATCGGCGCGCGCGACGGTGCATCGCTGCGCCGCTGCATGCGGGGCTGCATCGTGTGGGGCACGGTCATTTCGCTACTCTTCATCGGCATCTATCTGGTGTGGTGGCGCGAGCTGGTGGGCCTCTTCGTCGATGCCGGGGAGCCGGACGCCGGGCGGATCGTGGAGCTCGCGGGCGATTACATCGTCTGGATCATCCTCATCCCCGTGGCCGCCGCGCTCCCCTTCATCATGGACGGCATCATGGTCGGCGCCACCGAGACGCGCGTCATGCGCAACTCCATGTTCTGGTCCACGGCCGCCTATTTCGTCGTCTTCGGAGTCGGCTACCCGCTCATCGGCAACGACGCCCTCTGGCTGGCCTTCACGCTCTACATGTTCCTGCGCGGCGTGCTCCAGTACTTCATGACCGACCGTCTGCGCATGATTCGCGAGAAGGCGTAGGCCGCTCGACTGCGACACGAACGATAAGGGTCCGGAGGCATCGACACCTCCGGACCCTGTCGTTTCGCACTGCGCCCCGACTCAATGCGTGGCCTGCCACCATGCCGTCCGGAGCTTCGTGTCTACGGTCATCGGGCTGACGCTCGGGTCGGAGGTGGTGATGCCCGAGAAGGTGCGGATGGGGTTGCGGCCGTTCGACATCGAGTAGTATTCGGGCGTGTGGCGGTGGTAGGGCACCGTGCGGGCCAGCTGCTCCTCGAACCGTGCGAGCAGCGCGGCATCGCCGCACAGCTGCCGCACGTAGTCGCCCATGTCGAAGAAGCGCACCGGCGTGTAGCCGTCGAGCCGCTGCAGCCGGTCGATTCCGCCCGTGTCGAACCGGTGGTCGGCGTTGATGAGCCGCATCAGTTCGGCGAGCCGTTCCGTTTCGGCGCATTCCGTGACGCCGATCGTCCCGTAGGGGTAGTCGTAATGGATGTAGAAGTCGTAGAAGGCGTCGCAGGCGGCCCGGTAGTCGGGCGTGCCGAGCAGGTGGAGCCCCATCGTCGCATAAGGGAATCCGTAGGCCATTACCTCGCTCGTCGAGCCGATCAGCCGCTCGGCGACTTCGTGCAGCTCGTAGGCCACCTCCACCGACGACATGTAGCAGTCGTCGAAGAGGATGTACTCCATCTTCATCCCGGCGCGCTTGAGGGCCTCGGCGAGGGTCGCGATGTCGGTCCGGTCCGCGGACGAAGTGCCGCCGAACCAGCGCGTGAGCGGACGACCCTCCGCGGCATACTCCCAGTATTCGCGTTCGCGCACCTCGCTGCGGGCCGCCGTGGCCGAACGTTCGCCCGAGGCGGGGAGCCATGCCATGCCGTGGCTGCCGATCGTCATTGCGTAGCGGGCCGCCGGGGCCGTGCGCTTCACCTCGTCGAGGACGGAGGCGATGCCCTCGGCCGTCGTGAAGGCCGGCACATCGTCGTAAATCCTGTGGACCGTCTGCCGGCTTTCGCCTCCGTCGCAGTAGATCTCCAGCAGCCGGGCCTCCGAGTCCGAAGGCATGAAGAAGACCAGCAGCCGTTCGGCCTGCAGTCCCCGCCGGGCCGCGGCCTGTGCCATGTCCTCGATGTTCTGCTGGAAGTAGGAGGTAAGGTTGCCCGACCACGGGAAGTACATCAGCACCGTCTGCTCCGATCGGGCCGGGCTCTGCAGCACGTCGAGCGTCGTGCGGGCCCCTCCGCCGTCGAGGCGGAGGTCGATGCCGCCCAGCCGGCGCAGGGCCACCCCTTCCGGATGGTCGTCCGTCGCGGCGATCGTGACGCGCGTACGTCCGCGTCCGCCCCGTCGGGGGGATGCGTCGAATCCTTCGCCCTCGATCGTCAGGCGCCACGGTCCCGAGGCGTCGACCGTGAATGCGGTCTCGGCGCCCGCCTCGTCGCCGAGCACGATGTTCGTGCGGTCGCACGTCAGCGAGGCGGGTCCGGGGTCTTCCTTTTCGCAGGCGCCGAGTAGCAGCGCCGCAGCGAGTGCGAGCAGCGGGCGGATCATTTGTATTCGCGGGGTTTGAGGTTGTTGAATTGCCATGTGCGGTCGCGCTTGTAGGTGTATCCTTCGGGTTTGTTGCGGTAGATGCGGCCGAAGTCGAAATAGAATCCGCGGCGTTTCTTGCCGTCGACGACATAGGGTTCGACCAGCGGCACGAACTCCACCGTGCGGCTCACGATGCGGCCTTTGGTGCTCGCCAGCCCTTCGGCGGAGAGTGCGTCGGTCGCATGGTCGAACATCAGGATGTGGCGCGGCGACTTCTGCGAAAGTCCGTCGCCCGAGGCGAGGATCGTGCGCAGGATGCCGTTCATGCGGTCGTAGCAGGCTTTCTCCTGCGCGCGGTCGCCGAGCGCCCCGTAGGCATAGGCCATCAGGTTGAGGATCTTGGGGCTGAACGGGTCACGCTGCCGCGCCTTCTCGGCGATGACGAGCAGCGCCTCGAGCGTTTCGCGGTCGGGGCGGTCGGGATCGAGCCCCGCGGCCAGCATCAGCAGCTTGTCCATGTCGGGGTTGCTCTCCAGCGGCTTGTACTCCTCCTGTTCGGCATAGCCGTAATAGAGGTAGTGGTAGTCGTCGTCGGTGAGCGTGGGGTCGCCGGCGTTGTAGCGCATCATCAGCGAGGTGTAATAGTAGGGCGACGCGGCGTCCATCGTCTTGACGAGGATGTCCTCGTCGTCGGGCACTTTGGCTGCGGCGAGGGCCGGAAGCCAGAGCAGTGCGAGCAGAAGTCGTTTCATGGGTGCGGTTTTCGTAAGGGCGATCGGTTCCGGGTGCGGCGTGATCGCCGTCGTTCCGACAACGCAGAAATTACCGTAAATCGTATTCGGCGATCAGTTTTTCGAACTTCCGGCGCAGCTTTTCGGTGCCGGGGACGAGCGGCAGCCGCATCGTGGGCCCGATCTTGCCCATCGCCGCCAGCGCGCACTTCACGCCCGTGGGGTTGCCCTCCTCGAAGAGTGCGCGCACGGCCTCGTCGAGCCGCGCATACTCCGCCTCGGCCCGGTCGAAGTCGCCCGCCTTGGCCAGACCGATGCACCGCATGAAGCGTTCGGGAAAGGCGTTGGCCGCCACCGAGATCACGCCGTCGCCGCCGCGCCGCATCAGATCGAGCGTCATGCCGTCGTCGCCCGACAGCACGAGGAATCCCTCCGGGCGTCCGTCGAGGATGCGCTGCATCTGGTCGATGTCGCCCGACGCCTCCTTGATGCCGATCACGTTGGGGATGTCGCGGGCGATGCGCAGCGTCGTCTCGGCGGTCATGTTGACCCCCGAGCGGCCCGGGATGTTGTAGAGGATCACCGGCAGCGGCGAGTGTTCGGCCACGGTTCTGAAGTGTTGGTAGAGTCCCTCCTGCGAGGGTTTGTTGTAGTAGGGCGTGACGCTCAATACGGCGTCGGCGCCCCGCAGGTCGAATTCGCGCAGCTGGTCGAGCACCTCCGAGGTGGAGTTGCCGCCGCAGCCCATCACCAGCGGCACGCGTCCCGCGATGTGGTTGGTGATGAACATGGCGATCACCGCCCGTTCGGGCATGTAGAGCGTCGGGGTCTCGGCCGTGGTGCCGAGCGCGACGATGTAGTCGACGCCGCCGTCGATCACGTAGTCGACCATGCGGCCCAGCGCTTCGTAATCGACGCGTCCGTCGGGGGTGAAGGGGGTGATCATCGCGGCGCCTGCGCCTGCGAGTTTGTGTCGCTTCGAAGTATCCATCGTTATAAGGAGGTTATTGGGGGTTCGTACGTATCGGTTTGCGGGTTTCGGGCGGCTTGCGCCGCACGGTCAGAACAGCTCGCCCTGCCGGGGCGGGTTCGCCGCGGAGCCGGATGCCGGCTCGGCAGCGGAGTCGGAGGGAGCCGGCGCTGCGGTCTTCGCGCCGTCGGCGGCTTCGGGTATTCGGGTATCCTGCGTGTCGCCGTTTTTTTTCGGCTCTTCGTCGGACGCTGCGTCGCGCGCCGTCTGCGGAGCGTCGCCGTCGAGGAGCGCCGCGAACTCCGCTTCGGAGATGATCCGGATGCCGAGCTTCTCGGCCTTCCTGAGCTTGGCCGGGCCCATGTTTTCGCCCGCCACGAGGTAGTCGGCATTGCCCGACACGGCGGCGAGGTTGCGGCCTCCGTGTCCTTCGATCAGTGCCTTGAGTTCGTCGCGCGTGTGGTCGCGGAACTTGCCCGAGATCACGAAGCTCTTGCCGGCGAGCGTCTCCGAGAAGCGCTCGCGCGCTTCGGCCTCGAACCGCAGTCCGGCGTCGCGCAGCCGGCCGATGATGCGCAGGTTATCTTCGTCGGCGAAGTAGTCGAGGACGGCGTCGGCGATTTTGCCGCCCACCTCGTCGGCCTCGACCAGCTCCTCGCGCGAGGCGTGCATCACGGCGTCGAGCGTCCGGAAGTGCTCGGCGAGGTACTTCGCCGTGGTCTCGCCCACGAAGCGGATGCCCAGCCCGAAGAGCACGCGGTGGAAGGGCACCTGTTTCGATCGTTCGATCGACCGCACGATGTTCTCCGCCGACTTCTCGCCCAGCCGCGGCAGGGGAGCCAGCTGCTCGGTGCGCAGGTCGTAGAGGTCCGAAACGTCGTGCAGGAGTCCGTTTTCGTAGAGCAGCTCGACGGTCTCCTCGCCCAGGCCCTCGATGTCCATCGCCTTGCGGCGGATGAAGTGGATGATGCGGCCGATGATCTGGGGCCGGCATCCGCTCTGGTTGGGGCAGTAGTGCTTCGCTTCGCTCTCGTAGCGCACCAGCGGCGTGCCGCACTCGGGACAGCGGTCGATGTAGACGAACGGCCGGCTGTCGGCGGGACGCATCGCCAGTTCCACGCCCGTGATCTTGGGGATGATCTCGCCGCCCTTCTCGACGTAGACCATGTCGCCGGGACGGATGTCGAGCTGCGCCATCTGCTCGGCGTTGTGCAGCGTGGCCCGCCGCACGGTGGTGCCGGCCAGCAGCACCGGGTCGAGGTTCGCCACGGGGGTGACGGCGCCCGTGCGCCCCACTTGGAAGTCGATGCCGGCAAGTCGCGTGAGGGCCTGCTCGGCCTTGAACTTGTAGGCCACGGCCCACTTCGGAGCCTTTGCCGTGGCGCCCAGCCGCCGCCGCAGGGCGAAGTCGTTGACCTTCACCACTACGCCGTCGGTGGGGAAGGGCAGTTGCCGGCGCGCTTCGTCCCAATGACCGATGAAGGTGTCGATTTCGGCCGCCGAGCGGCAGATGCGCGCCTGATCCGAGACTTTGAATCCCCATTCGCGCGCCTGCGCGAGACTCTCCCAGTGGTTCGTGAAGGGGAGTTCGTCGCCCGCCAGCTGATAGAGCGTGCAGTCGAGGCCGCGGCGCGCCACGACGGCCGACGACTGCTGCTTGAGCGTGCCGGCCGCGGCGTTGCGCGGATTGGCGAAGAGCGGCTCGCCGGCGGCCTCGCGTTCGGCGTTGAGGCGGTCGAACGAGGCGTAGGGCATCAGGATCTCGCCCCGGATTTCGAACAGCTCGGGCCACCCTTCGCCCTCGAGCCGCAGGGGCACCGAGCGCACGGTGCGGACGTTGGCCGTCACGTCGTCGCCCGCTTCGCCGTCGCCGCGCGTCACAGCCCGCTCGAGGCGGCCGTGCTCGTAGGTGAGCGAGATGGCCGTGCCGTCGAACTTCAGTTCGCAGACGAACTCCGCGGGACCCGTCTCGCGTTCGATGCGTTCGATGAATTCGTGCAGTTCGTCGAGCGAGTAGGTGTTGCCCAGCGACTGCATGGGGAAGCGGTGGCGCACGGTGCGGAACTCCGCCGTTGAGTCGCTGCCCACGCGCATCGTCGGCGACGAGGGGTCGGCGAACTCGGGATGCGCCGCCTCCAGATCCTGCAGTTCGCGCATCAGCGCGTCGAACTCGAAGTCGGAGATCTCGGGGGCGTTCTCGACGTAGTATTTGCGGTTGTGGTGCTCGAGCCGTCGGCGCAGCTCCTCGATCCTCTGCTGTATCATATGCGGTGGCGTGTGTCGGTCTGCGAAGATACGAAAAATCGGGTGCGGAAACAAGCGGCTGTCCCTATTCCGGACGTACGTATCTTCGGCGCAGGCAAAGGTAGCAAGAATTTGCGACGATGCGCTTCCTTCGCTCGTACGGATATGCGCCGTGAGGGACGTCTGGCGACGTTTTAGGGCCCTCGGCACGGGTGCAACGCGTGTTAAATTAGGCAATTTTGTCCGAAATAGTCGCGTAAGGCGAAAAAAAGTCAAAAAAAAGCGGAGGGGCGTAGCGAGATAGGGGGATTTTGCTTATACTTGCGGAAAAATTCAGCAACACTACATGACTGCCAAACGCAATACGACGAAGAAACACATCGTGACGAGTTTCCACAACCTCGCACCGGAACTGCAGGACGCCGTGAAAGCGAAGTACCCGCTCGGCTTCACCGAAGCGATGATGCGTGTGGACAAGCCCAACGGCGACTTCTTCTATGCGGTGCCTTTCGACACCGACGAGGTGGCCTATCTGGTGAAGATCGACGTGAAGATCGACGACAACGCGCAGGACGACGACGAAAAGGACTACTACGACGACGAGATCAAGGGCGCCGACGAAATTCAGGACGAAGGCGGCTCGGAGAGCGGTTCGGACGACCGCGACGACGACATCGACATCTGATGTCCTTCGGCGGCGGACTTCATCCGCCGCTCGCGCAGCCGCCGTCGCCGGGCGGTCGTTCCGTGGGGCTGGCTGCGAAACAAAACCATTCACATCTTACCATCGATCCGATGCCGCCTCGCGTCTGCGGGGCGGGGTGAGTCCGTGCGTCCGGGCGGCGCGATAGCCGCCGGCGGACCTGCGGCCGGACTGTTCGTACCCGTCGTCGTCCGACGATGGGGCGATGTTTCGTGCGCCTGCGTTTTCCGGCATATCTCCGCGGCGGCAAAGGGGCGCGCATCGGTCGCGCTCGTTCCGTTCGGCGGGGCGGACGATCCGGTTCCGAATGTTCTATTTTTGTTGAAAACTCCTGCGCGGGGATTGGGCTTTTCGAAGAAAAATTCGTACCTTTGAATGCAAAATGCGTTTTGCGCGAATTAGGAGACTTAAAATTTCGGCGATAGCTTGTCGCTTTTCGTGCGCGGAGCCGTTCGGGCGGTTCGTTGCGTGCGCGGCCTTCGGTCGGACGGCTCGGTCCGTCGCGATGGGTGGTCGCGCGTGCGGCGGTCGGTGCGGTCCGGCGGCGCGGGCGGCAAGATCCCAAACTTTTTTTCGGATAGCATGAAGAAAGTAGATGTGATCCTCGGCCTGCAGTGGGGCGACGAGGGCAAGGGGAAGGTAGTGGACGTGCTGACTCCCCGTTATGAAGTCGTAGCCCGTTTTCAGGGCGGTCCCAATGCCGGTCATACCCTCGAGTTCGACGGCGAGAAGTACGTGCTCCGTTCGATCCCTTCGGGTATTTTTCAGGGTGGCAAGACCAACATCATCGGCAACGGCGTGGTGCTCGACGCCATCCTGTTCCGCGCCGAGGCGGAGGAGCTCGCCAAGAGCGGCCACGACCTCACGCGGCAGCTCTGCATTTCGAAGAAGGCCCACCTGATCCTGCCCACGCACCGCATCCTCGACGCCGCCTACGAAGCGGCGAAGGGCAGCGCCAAGATCGGCACTACGGGCAAGGGCATCGGCCCCACCTACACGGACAAGGTGAGCCGCAACGGCATGCGCGTGGGCGATCTGTTGAGCCCCGACTTCCGGGCGATCTACGCTGCGGCGAAGGCGCGCCACGAGGCGATTCTCCGCAGCCTCGGCTACGCCTACGACATTGCGGAGCTCGAGGCGCAGTGGTTCGACGCCGTGGAGTACCTCAAGCGTTTCCGCATCATCGACAGCGAATACTTCGTCAACGGCGCCCTCGACGAGGGCCGCAGCGTGCTGGCCGAGGGTGCGCAGGGCACGCTGCTCGACGTCGACTTCGGGTCGTATCCCTTCGTCACTTCGTCGAACACGGTCTGCGCCGGCGTCTGCACGGGTCTGGGCGTGGCGCCCCGCCGCATCGGCGAGGTCTTCGGCATCTTCAAGGCCTACTGCACGCGCGTGGGCAGCGGACCCTTCCCCACGGAGCTGTTCGACGAGACGGGCGACCGCCTCTGCACGCTGGGCCACGAGTTCGGTGCCGTGACGGGGCGCAAGCGCCGCTGCGGCTGGCTCGACATGGTGGCGCTCAAGTACTCGATCATGATCAACGGCGTGACGCAGCTCATCATGATGAAGTCCGACGTGATGAACGACTTCGAGACGATCAAGGTCGCCACGGCCTACCGCATCGACGGCCGCCTTACGGAGGAGTTCCCCTACGAGACAGCGGCCGAGATCGAGCCCGTGTACACCGAGCTCGAAGGGTGGCGCTGCGACCTGCGCAGCTGCCGCAGATACGACGAATTCCCCGAGGCGTTCCGCCGCTACGTGGAGTTCATCGAACGCGAGACGGGCGTGCCGGTGAAGATCATCTCCGTCGGTCCCGACCGCGACGAGACCATCGTGCGCTGATCCGCCGCTTCGTGCCATGTACGCGCATCGAACGCCGCGCCTCCTGCGGGAGGCCGCGGCTGCGGATGCGCATCACCTGAAACTTACAGTCAACATCAACCTACCTTATGAAACAACCGCTTAAAATTGTCGTACTGGCCAAGCAGGTGCCCGACACCCGCAACGTAGGCAAGGACGCGATGACCCCCGAAGGGACGGTCAACCGCGCCGCGCTTCCGGCCATCTTCAATCCCGAAGACCTCAATGCCCTCGAAATGGCCCTCGCGCTGAAGGACCGCACGGAGGGCTCCACGGTGCACGTGCTGACGATGGGGCCGCAGCGTGCCGCCGACATCATCCGCGACGCGATGTTCCGCGGCGCCGACGGAGGCTACCTGCTCTCGGGCCGCGAATTCGCCGGCTCCGATACGCTGGCCACCTCCTATGCGCTCTCGTGCGCGCTGAAGAAGATCCGCCCCGACGTCATCGTCGCCGGCCGTCAGGCCATCGACGGCGACACGGCGCAGGTGGGCCCGCAGGTGGCCGAGAAGCTCGGGCTGCCGCAGGTGACCTATGCCGAGGAGATCCTCGCCGTGGAGCCGGAGAAGCTGGTCATCAAGCGCCGTCTGGAGCACGGCACGGAGGTCGTCGAGTGTCCGATTCCCCTCGTGGTGACGGCCAACGCTTCGGCCGCCTCGTGCCGTCCGCGCAATGCCAAGCGCGTGATGACCTACAAGTGCGCGATGGCGGCATCGGAGATCGCCGCGGCGCCCGAATCGGCCGCTGCGCTGCGTGCCGCCGCGAAGCCCGCGCTGCAGATCGTCGAGTGGGCCGCCGTCGACGTCGATCCCGATCCGCAGCAGCTGGGCCTCACCGGTTCGCCGACGAAGGTGAAGCGGATCGAGAACGTGGTTTTCGCCGCGAAGGAGGCCAAGAAACTCACCGCCGCCGACGAGGACATCAATGAACTTATGGTCGAACTGATTGCGAGCCACACGCTCGGTTAATGCACTTCGGAGATGAACAACATATTCGTATATATCGAGATGGAGGGCGGCAAGGTCGCCGACGTGAGTCTCGAACTGCTGACCAAAGGCCGTGAACTGGCCGACACGCTGGGCGTGAAACTGGAGGCCGTCTGCGTGGGCGAGCACCTCGCGGGCCTCGAAAAGGAGCTGGCCGAGTACGGCGCCGACACGGTGTGGGTGGCCGACGACGCCATCTTCAATCCCTTCCGCACGCTGCCCCACACGGCGGTGCTGTGCGGCCTGATCGAACAGGAGAAACCCCAGATCGCGCTCTTCGGCGCCACCTGCACGGGCCGCGACTTCGCGCCGCGCGTGTCGTCGGCGCTGCACAGCGGTCTGACGGCCGACTGCACGCAGCTGGTCATCGGCGACCACAAGGACGCCAAGAGCGGCAAGGAGTACACCGACCTGCTCTACCAGATCCGTCCCGCCTTCGGCGGCAACATCATCGCCACGATCGTCAACCCCGACCACCGTCCCCAGATGGCGACCGTCCGCGAGGGCGTGATGCGCAAGGAGAAGGCCGCGACGCCCGGTGCCGGCGAGGTGAAGGCGATCGACTGGCGCAAGTTCGTGAAGGACACGGACCTCGCCGTGCGGATCGTCGAGCGTCAGATCGAGGAGCGCAAGATCGACATCAAGGGCGCCCCGATCATCGTCGCGGGCGGCTACGGTATGGGTTCGAAGGAGAACTTCCGGCTGGTGCACGAGCTCGCCGACGTGCTGGGCGCCGAGGTGGGCGCCAGCCGTGCGGCGGTCGATGCAGGCTTCACGGAGCATGCGCGTCAGGTGGGGCAGACGGGCGTCACGGTGCGTCCGAAGCTCTACATCGCCTGCGGTATTTCGGGTCAGATCCAGCACACGGCCGGCATGGATCAGTCGTCGATGGTCATCTCGATCAACAACGATCCCGAAGCGCCGATCTGCAAGATCGCCGATTACGCCATCACGGGCGATGTCAACGAGATTATCCCCAAGATGATCAGGTATTACAAGCAAAATTCGAAGTAAATGGCTAATTTCTTTTCAGATAACAAGGATTTGCAGTTCCACCTCCAGCATCCGATGATGCGCAAGATCGTGGAGCTGAAGGAGCGCGGCTTCGCCGAGAAGGACCTCTACGACCATGCGCCGCAGGATTTCGAAGATGCGATGGACTCCTACCGCCGCGTGCTGGAGATCGCCGGCGAGGTGTGCGGCGACGTGATCGCGCCTAACGCCGAGGGGGTGGACCACGAGGGTCCGCGCGTGGTCGACGACCACGTGGAGTACGCTTCGGGCACGGTCGAGAACCTCAAGGCGATCGTCGATGCGGGGTTGAGCGGACTGACGCTCCCGCGCAAGTACGACGGTCTGAACTTCCCGCTCGTCTGCTTCGTCATGGCCAACGAGATGGTGGCCCGCGCCGATGCCGGCTTCGAGAACATCTGGGGACTGCAGGACTGCGCCGAGACGCTCAACGAGTTCGCCTCGGAGGAGATCAAGCAGAAGTTCCTGCCGTGGGTTTCGGCCGGTGCGACCTGCGCGATGGACCTCACGGAGCCCGATGCCGGTTCGGATCTGGGTGCCGTGATGCTCAAGGCCACGTGGTCGGAGGAGCGGCAGACGTGGCTGCTCAACGGCGTGAAGCGCTTCATCACCAACGGCGACGGCGACGTGTCGCTGGTGCTGGCCCGTACGGAGGAGGGCACGACCGATGCCCGCGGTCTGTCGATGCTCGTCTACGACAAGCGCGACGGCGGCGTCAAGGTGCGCCGCATCGAGAACAAGATGGGCATCAAGGGTTCGCCCACGTGCGAGCTGGTCTTCACGAACGCTCCCGCGCAGCTGGTCGGCGACCGTAAGATGGGCCTTATCAAGTATGTGATGTCGCTGATGAACGCCGCCCGTCTGGGCATCGGCGCGCAGTCGGTGGGTACGTGCGAAGCGGCCTACCGCGAGGCGCTGAAGTATGCGCAGGAGCGCGAGCAGTTCGGCAAGCCGATCATCCGTTTCGCCGCCGTGGCGGAGATGCTCGCGAACATGCACGCCAAGCTGCAGGGCGCCCGCGCGCTGCTCTACGAGACCACGCGGTTCGTCGAGATCTACAAGCAGTATACGCATATTTCTCACGAGCGTCCGCTCGAAGGGGAGGAGCGTCAGGAGATGAAGTTCTACAACCGTCTGGCCGACGGCTTCACGCCGCTCGTGAAGCTCTTCTCGTCGGAGTATGCCAACCAGCTGGCCTACGACGCGATCCAGATCCACGGCGGCTCGGGCTTCATGAAGGACTACCCCTGCGAGCGCCTCTACCGCGATGCCCGCATCATGAACATCTACGAGGGCACCTCGCAGCTGCAGGTCGTGGCGGCGATCAACGCCGTGACGAAGGGCACGTTCATGGAGCAGATCGGGCGCTATGCCGCCGCCGAGTACACGGAGGCGATGCAGCCCGTCGTGGCGAAGCTCGCCGGGCTCACCGCGAAGTTCGCCGAGATGGTCGAGCGCGTGGAGACGGGCGACAAGGAGGTCGCCGGCTTCAAGGACTTCCACGCACGTCGTCTGGTCGAGACCGCAGGGCACATCATCATCACCTTCCTGCTGGCCCGTCAGGCCGGCGAGGCGGAGGAGTATGCGCAGTCGGCCCGGATCTTCTGCAAGCTTGCCGAGGGCAAGATCGCCGAGGCCTATGCCTACGTGATGAACTCCACGACGGAGGATGTGGCGCTCTTCAAGGCCGTAGCGGGCGAGGAGGCCTGATCGGCCGATTCCGTATGACAAGGGAGGGGCTCCGGCGGAGCTCCTCCCTTTTTTCGGGGTCGTGCGCGGCTGTCGTCTGTGCGCGGCTTTGCGCCCGTCCGAGGGTCCGCTCGGGCGGTAGCCCGGCGCCGGCCTTCGCTCCGAAGCCTTCCGCAGCGCTACGGTCCGCGCGGCGGGCACCGGATGGTCGCGAACCGGTTGCGGGACGGCCGCGGAGGATCCTCGCTGCGGCGAACTTGTGCGAAGGCTTGTTTTTCTATCCGCTTCGTCCTATCTTTGTCTGTAAATCGTACGACGATGAAACGAATACCGATGCTTCTTCTGCTGCTCGCGACGCTCGCGTCGTGCGGCCGCCGCACCGCGAAGCCGCAGGCCGCTGCGGAGCCTTCGCGTCCGCGGGTCTTTCTGCCGGCGCTCGCGCCGTCGGGTCTTTCGCCCGAGGGGCAGCGGGACTATCTGCGACTTCACTACTGGGACAGGTTCGACTTCGCCGATACGCTCTTCCTGCGCGAGGCCGATACGCTGCAGCTGCTCGAGGCCTTCGCCCGCTATGTCGTGCTTTTGTCGGAGCATCCGACCGATGCGGCGCCGATGGATTCGCTCATGCGCCGCGCCTCTGCGTCGCGCCCCATGCTCGACTACTTCGCCATGCTGGCCGGGGAGGTGCTCCACGATCCCAATTCGCCCCTGCGCAACGACGAGTTCTATATCCCCGTGCTGCAGGCGCAGCTGGCCAGCGGCTTCTACGATGAGTACGAACGCCTCGCGCCCGAATATGCGCTGCGAATGGCCTCGCAGAACCGCATCGGTGCGCGGGCCAACGACTTCCGGTATACGCTCGCCTCGGGGCGGAGCGGCACGCTGTACGGCCTGCAGGCCCAATACGTGCTGCTGTTCATCAGCAATCCGGGCTGTCCGATGTGCCGCGAAATCCGCGAGGCGATCGAGGCGTCGCCCATGTGTTCGGAGCTCGTCGAGCGGGGACGGCTGAAGATCCTCGTCCTCTACCCCGACGAGGACCTCGCCGCGTGGCGCGCCTATGCCGACCGCATACCCGCCGGGTGGATCAACGCCTACGATGCCGGGTGCGTCGTGCGCGAGGAGGGGCTCTACGACCTCGCGGCCATTCCGTCGCTCTACCTGCTCGATGCCGACAAACGCGTGCTGGTGAAGGATGCCGCCGACGTGGCGCTCGTCGAGGCGGCGATCGACGGGAGGCCGTAGCGATTCTCGGCGGCGGTCCTGTTCCGATATGCTTTCCGGATACGCTCCGGGCGGGGTATAAGCAGCGACTATCGGCCTATAAAAAAAGACGATGGCCCGAATGCGGAAAGTTCGGCGGGAAATTCGTAACTTTGTCTTGCAAACAAAGCGATACACTAACCAAACAATCGAAGATTATGGCAAAGAAATGGCGTTGTACCGTCTGTGGATATATCCACGAGGGTCCCGAGGCACCCGAGCAGTGCCCGATGTGCAAGGTAGGCAAGGATAAGTTCGTCGAGATCGAAGAGCAGGAGGGCGACCTCGACTTCGTGACCGTACACCAGATCGGCGACGGCAAGGGTGCCAGCGCTGAACTCTGGGAGGGACTCCAGAACCACTTCATGGGCGAGTGCACCGAGGTGGGCATGTATCTGGCGATGAGCCGTCAGGCCGATCGCGAGGGTTATCCCGAGATCGCCGAGGCCTACAAGCGCTATGCGTGGGAGGAGGCCGAGCACGCGTCGAAGTTCGCGGAGCTCATCGGCGAAGTTGTCTGGGATACCAAGACCAACCTCTACAAGCGTATGAACGCCGAGTGCGGCGCCTGTGAGGACAAGATGCGTCTGGCGCGTCTGGCCAAGCAGGAGAACCTCGACGCCGTGCACGACACCGTGCACGAGATGGCGAAGGATGAAGCACGCCACGGCAAAGGCTTCGAAGGCCTCTACAAGCGTTATTTCGGCAAGTAGCAGTCCCTCGGACGATATGAAGAGGCCGGAATCCGTCAGCGGGTTCCGGCTTCGGCTTTTTCGGACGGCGGCTTCCGCTGCGGTCGTCGCTCCTGTTTCCGTTCGCGCAACCCGTGTCGGGCCTGCGGTTTTCGCCGGCGCGGCGTTGTCGGCGGAGGCGGTCCGGTCGCGGTGCGATGAACGGGGATGCGTAGCGGCGGTGTGCGGACCCGTATCCGGGGAAGACGGCTGGCTGGGGAGGGTCGCGGTGCCGCAGCATGCCGCCGCGCCGGGTGAGGTCGCGGACGGGCGCAAAAAAACGGACTTCGGCGAGAGGCGAAGTCCGTTTTCGAAGCGTCATGCGCGCAGAAAGTCGAATAGCTGCAGGAACAGGTCGATTTTGTGCGTGAACCATCGGTAGGCCGTCTTGGCTGCGTAGGCCACGTCGTAGACCGTGTCGATCTGCTCCTGAATGCGTGCGATCGGAGCGCGCAGCGCCAGCAGATAGATCACGCCTGCCAGCAGGAAGCAGAAGCCGCCGATGATCAGCGTCGCCGCGATGAGCGACCCGGTCAGTGCCGAGAGCCATACGACCAGCGTGGCGATCAGCAGCATCACACCCATCGCTGCGGCCAACACGAAGAAGATCAGTCCGAGGAAGAAGTTGCCGCCGGATTTTTTCGTGCGATCCATCTGTCGGAGAGCCATGCGTTATTTCTCGCAGTTGCAGCGGAGCTCGTCGAATTCGTTCTCGAGTTCGGCAGCCTTGTTCTTGGCCTTGCGAACGCCTTCGTCGATGGCGTCCTTGATGCGGCGGCGCAGTTCCGGGCCCGACTGGGGCGTCATGAGCATGGCGAGAGCCGAACCTACGAGCATACCGCCGATGAGCGATGCGATAACGGTACCTGTGTTTTTCATAGTGCTTGATGTTTTAAAAATTCATCGTTCGAACGTGCAAAGTCCGCGCCAAAGGAGTATCTTTGTCTTGTGATGTTCCCCCGCGACATAGCTCTCTCCTTTACGGGCCACCGCACCTACCGCGACCGGGCCGCAACCGCGCTGGAGGAGGTCGTGGAGCGTTTTTATGCCCGCGGGTTCCGGATCTTCCTGAACGGTATGGCCGTGGGTTTCGACCTTGCGGCGGCCGAGGCGGTGCTGCACTGCCGTGCGCGGCGACCCGACATCCGGCTGGTGGCCGTCATCCCCTTCGAGGGGCAGGAAACAACTTTCTCTGAGGAGGACCGCCGCCGTTACCGGCAGGTGCGGGCGGCAGCCGACGAGGTCGTGGTGCTGGCTCCCGCCTACCGTCGGGGATGCTACGCCGTGCGCAACGACTTTTTGGTCGATTGCGCCGGGGCGGTCGTCGCATGGTACGACGGTTCGCCCGGAGGTACGCGCTATACGTGGCGGCGCGCCCTCCGCTGCGGGCTGGAGGCGGTGAATCTCTGCCCGACGCCGGTCGCCGACGGCGTCGGCGAACCTACGCTGTTCTGACGGGCGGGGGATACCTTCTTACATAGAATAACGGGAGGCGCTCCGTCGGGGAGGCCTCCCGTTTGCGTTCCGGGGAGCGGATCAGTAAAGTTCCAGCGTGCGGATGTAGGCTTCGGCCTCGCGCTCGCACGCGGGATCGGGTTCCGATGCTTCGTAGGAGAAGTAGAGCGTGAGGAGCGAGCCCGCATGTACCAGATCGTAGTAGGTGGTGATCCATCCCGGCCGGGATTCGAGCCGTCCCCGATAGCGGAGCATCGGGATGCTGTCGATCCATACCTGCTCCGCGGTGCCGATGATGCCTCCGTCGAGGAATGTGGCGGCCTGCTCGTCGAGGTACTCGCCGATTTCCGCAACGCTCGTCACGCCGTCGGCTTCGAGCAGCCGCTCGATCCCCTCGGCGTTGACGATGCGGCTCTCGTTCCATGCCGAAATCCGGTGTACGGCGAAGGTCGTGTCGGTTTCGGGCATATGTTCCCGATCCGCCGTCGTGAGGCCTGCGGGAATCGTGATGCGCATCTTCAGCTCCGGAATCGCGATGCGCTGCTCGTGTCGTGCGAGTTCCGGCTCCGTGCCGCTCACCGAGCGGATCGTCGTCAGACCTGTTGCAGCCACTGCGACAGCTGCCGCGATGGCTGCCGCGACGGTTCGGCGGAATGTCCGGCGGTCGCCCGTCCGATGCCGGAGCGCGATGCACTTCGCAAAGCCTCGAACGAGCTCCACGAGTCCCCACAGCAGGGCGCCCGTCGCCACGACGTAGCGACCTCCGGGTTCGGCCAGCCGGTAGGTGAGCAGCGTAATCGCAGCGCCGCCCGCATAGAGCAGGCTTCCCGCGATGATGCGCCGGCGGGCGGTCTGCAACTCCCTCTCCGCATCCGCGGTTTGCGCATCGGTGGTTTCGGGCGATTCGTTCGGATCCGTGTCGGGCATCGGTTCGAATGGGCTTTTTTCGGGGTCGTTCATCGTCGGGAGCGGTTTTATCGGCGACCGTTTCCGCGCGCTGTGTCGTTCGCGGGGTGGGTCGGAACAAAGATAACCATTTTTTTCGTTGTGCGGGCAGAGTCGCCGCACGAAAAAGGGCCTCGCTCGAAAAGCGAGGCCCTTGCGGCGATCGTTGCCGTAGGATTTAGTTCCAGTTGAGGATCTTGTGGAAGTCGTATTCCGCGGGATCGGCCACGTACTGCTTGGCAGCCTCGTAGTCTTCGGGCGTCACGGCGTTGATGATGTTCTCCACCACCGACGAGAACTTGTCCGAGCGGATGTCGACCAGACGGGGCGGGATCTTGCCCGTCGTGGGATCCTGCAGGTCCTTGAGGTAGAGCGGCGATACGTTGCCCTCCGAGTCGACGTAGACCATGCAGCCGGTCTTGCCCTCGGTGAAGAGCTTGTAGACGCCGATACCCAGCTCCGAGCAGTAGGTCAGGTCGTAGGCGATCGGGGTCTGGCAACGGATCTCGTAGCCCAGCTCCACGGGGCGGCTCTTGACCTTCAGACCGATCTCCTTGAGCTTCTTCTCGATCATCTCGTTGAAGATGTGGGCCTTCGACACCTTGCCCAGCTCGGGGTGACCGTGGTCGTCGTAGGTGAAGTGGATGCCGCTCTTGCGGATCTCCTCGTCCGACAGTGCGTGGAAGACGCCCTCCGAAATCACGGCGGCGCCGTAGTCCATGCCCATGATCTTACGCTTGATGATCGACGAGATGACGAGGTTGACGATCTTCTCGACCGTGATCTCCGTCTTGTCGAACATCTCGGGGATGACGATCATCGGGTAGTGGCAGGCTTCGCCGATGCCGAATGCCAAGTGGCCGGCCGAGCGACCCATAGCGGCCAGTACGAACCAGTTGCCGCTCGTGCGTGCGTCGACGTAGACGGCGCGTGCGATCACGGCACCCTTGTCCTTCGCCGATTCGTAACCGAACGTCGGCGTGCCCTTCGGGAGGGGCAGGTCGTTGTCGATGGTCTTCGGAACGTGGATGTTGGCGATGGGGTAGTGCTTCGCCTCGAGGAACTTGGCGATGCGGTTGGCCGTCGATGCGGTGTCGTCGCCGCCCACCGTTACGAGCAACTTGATGTTGTTGTCGGTGAAGAGCTTGAGGTTGAAGTTGTTCTCGAAATCCGAATCCTTCGGCTTGAAGCGGCTCATCTGCAGGAACGAACCGCCCTGATTGAAGATGCCGTCGGCCATCGGGTAGTCTATGTCCACGGTGCGGGGCGCGGGGTTGAACAGGCCCGTGTAACCCTCGTGCAGACCGATCACGCGATAACCTTTGCGCAGGAATGCCTTTGCGACGCTGCCTACGACCGTGTTCATACCGGGTGCCGGTCCGCCGCCGGTCAGAATAGCGATTGCTTCTTTCATTGTGTTGAGTTTTTATGTTGAAAACGGTAAATCCGATTTAAAATAGCGGGCATGGCACGGCCGCGGTTTCCGTCGCGATCCTCCCGTGCGTTTTCGCCGCCCAAAAGTACGATTTATTTTCCAAACCAGCAAGAAAAGCGCCCTGCCTCCTCCTGCCGGCGCGTGGGGCGCCGGTCCGGAGCCGTTCATTGGCGTCCTGATACCTGCAAGAGGTGTCGGAGCCGGAAGCGACCGGCGACCGAAAGCACCGGCCGCGGCGTCGTGCGGTGCGGGGCGCCGAACAGGTAGTGGCCCAGCAGGTCGCTGATGCGGACGATGCGGCTCACGACGAGACATCCTGCGACGATCAGCAGCGCGTAGCCCGCGATGACCGCCGTCCGTACGATGGGATCGGGATGGTCCGACAGGGGCATGCCGGCCGAAATGAAGAAGTAGTGGAGCAGGTAGATGTCGAGCGTGCGCCGTCCGACGAACTGCATCGTGCGGCTGACGGCGCCGCCTCGGGCGAAGCCTCCGGGGAGCTTGTAGAAGAGCGTGAAGACGACGAGCAGCCCCGAGTAGGGCGCCACGAAGAAGGCAAGCGTGCGCCCCAGCGCGGGGACCGAATCGCGCGTGTCTTCGGCGATGCCGGCGGTCATGAGCGGCACCAGTCCGACGAGCACCCAGTCGATCGCCCGGGGCCGGTTGCGCAGCAGGCGGCTGACCGTGAAGTAGATGACGAACATCTCGAACAGCGCGATCGTGAACCAGTACTTGCCGAATCCGTCGACGAGGAAGCCCACGGATCGTTGCCGCGCCACAGCGCGTAGAGGATGAAGAAAACGACGGCGGGGAGGATCTGCACGGTGCCCTTTTTGAGTAGGCGCGCCTTGTAGAAGGCGTCGTCCCATCATTCGGCACTTTTGTAGGCGATGAAGCCGCTGATGAAGAAGAACAGCGGCATGCGGAAGAAGACGAACAGTTCGTCGGGCGGGAAGTTCCTCGTTTCGAGACCGGCTCCGAACAGCACGATGTGGTGGAACACCACGAGCAGAATCGTGAAGCCGCGCATCGCATCGATATACTCCAGCCGTCGGGACGCCATTGTGTCGTAAAGGTGAGAAAATGCGACGCTAAGGTACGTTTTATGGATCCAACAGACATGCGATCGGGCTTCGAGCCCTTTTCCCGGCAGGGTGGAAACGAAAAAAGAGGCCGTCGCCGACCTCTTTTCGTGATAATAAGGGTAAGTATAGTTTTATTCAACTACAGTTACATTCATTGCCTGCTCGCCTTTGGTGCCGGTGCCCACCTCGAACTCGACATTCTGACCTTCGTTCAGCGACTTGAAGCCGTCCGATACGATACCCGTGAAGTGAACGAAGATTTCCTTGCCGTTCTCGCCGGTAATGAATCCGTAGCCTTTTTTGCTATCGAACCATTTTACTTGACCTTTCATAAAAATAGAGAATTAGTAATAGTGTTCCACAAAGTAACGCAAAAAACATTGGCTTTCAAAACTTTTTGACCCTTTTTTTCCACTTCGCGAAAAAATAACTATATTTGTCTGCCGGCTAATGTCCCGGCGCGAGACCTATGAACAAGAGAGTGAAACTCGCCATTGCGGCGCTGCTGGGCTTTTCGGCAGCCTGCTCGAGCGTGAAGAACGCCCCCAAGCAGGGCGATGAACAAAATACGCCCGTGGAGACGGTCGAGCCCGACGGGCCTGCCCGTATCGTGGTGATGTACGGCGTCCGCCCGCCCGTGAGCCCTTCGGTCGACGACGCATCGCGCTCTGCGGAGGGTGCGGAGCTGGATCCCGTGGCCGAGGCCCCGCAGACTCCGGATGCCGGGGAAAAAACCGGGAACGAGTAGCCGTCCGATGGTGTGTCGCAAGCCGGGCCTGCGCAAACGGCTGGCCCTCGGTATCTTCGCCGACCTCTACCGGTCGACGGTTGCGGAGCATCGGCTCGATACGCTCTTTTGGGAGTGTACGCTGCGGTGCAACCTCTCGTGCCGCCATTGCGGCAGCGACTGCCGTGTCGATCCGGGTGTGAAGGACATGCCGCTCGAGGACTTCCTCAAGGTGCTCGACGAGGAGGTGACGCCGCATGTCGACCCCGCCGGGGTGCTCGTCATCTTCTCGGGCGGCGAGGTGCTGGTCCGCGAGGATCTGGAGCGCGCCGGTGCTGAGGTCACGCGTCGCGGCTATCCGTGGGGCATGGTGACCAACGGCATGGCGCTGACCCCTGCCCGATTCCGGAGCCTCGTCGATGCGGGGCTGCGGAGCATATCGTTGAGTCTCGACGGCTTCGAGGCCGAGCACAACTACATCCGCGGCAATCCGCGCAGCTACGACCGTGCGCTCGAAGCGCTGCGGATGATCGTCCGCGAGCCGGGGCTGGCCTACGACGTGGTGACCTGCGTCACGGGGGCGCTGGTGCCCCGGCTGGAGGCCTTCGGCGAGATGCTCGTCGCCGAGGGGGTGCGTTCGTGGCGGCTCTTTTCGATCTTCCCGGTGGGACGTGCGAAGAACGATCCTTCGCTGCGTATGACCGATGCCGAGTTCCGCACGATGCTCGACTACATCCGCCGCATGCGGCAGGAGGGGCGTATCGACGTGAGCTACGCCTGCGAGGGTTTTCTGGGCGGTTACGAGGCCGAGGTGCGCAGCCAGTTCTATCAGTGCGCGGCCGGCGTCTCGGTCGCCTCGATCCGTGTCGACGGCGCGATTTCGGGCTGCACGTCGATCCGAGCTAATTTCCATCAGGGAAATATCTATACCGATAAGTTCTGGGATGTCTGGCAGCATCGTTTCGAACCGTTCCGTAACCGCGAGTGGGCGCGTCGGGGCGCCTGCGCCGACTGCAAGATGTTTCGTTACTGCCTCGGCGGCGGCATGCACCTGCATGGCGACGACGGCGAACTGCTTTACTGCCATTATCACCGGCTCTGATTGCGGCGCCTCTATAAATTATTTATTGTATTATTCGGCCTAAACGGCGTATTCGTCCTGCGGTGACGAAATTGCGATACGAATCCTCCGATTTGATACAACAAAATAAGCGATCCGGATCCGGATCGCTTATTTTGTTGATATGTAGTGTCTTACACCGCCATATCATCCATCAGTGCATTGGTTTTCATTTTTATTTAGAATTAGCAGATAACCCTGTCTTCGCAAAATTAATCCTTTAAATTCATATTCCAAAAAATTCTCCGTTCTTTTCAACTCCCTGAAATTCGCGGTAGTGCCCCGGTCGATGAACTCGATGCGCAGGTCTTCGGGGTGGAATACCTGCACCCGCATGTTGTTCACGAGCCATTTGGCCTTGTATCCGATCGTGTTATCGTATTTTATATTGTATCTTTTCTCGATCACCTGCTGGAAATTGTAGCGTTTGCGCGACTTGAGCTTGACAGTGATCTGGTTGTCCTGTTTGCCCGAATCGCTTTCCAGCCGTGTCACCACGCACGAGGAGGTCATATCCTTTCCGTCGATCTTGCAGGAGGCCACTCTGATCTGAAAATCGCCGTCGTTCCGTGCTCTTGCCGAGTTCCAGATCGTGAAGGGAAATTCGTTTTCGTCGATAGCGATGATTTCGAACTCGATCTCCTGCCGGATGACGACGTTCTCCCGGCCCTCGTCTGCATACTGGATATCGTAGACGCAGCGTGCGTTTTCATAGTAGGCTACGCCGTCTTGCGGGAAATAGGTATTCTTGATGGTGTCGAACAGCCGGTGGTGCAGGTTGGGGAAGACCGAGCGGAACATGATCATCGAGACGCGCTCCCAGATCTCCTCGATGTCCTTGCGCTTGACGAGGTAATCGGTGCTGTAGACGATTTCGCTCAAGTTCTTGCGGAAGACGCCGATGTATTCGACGCAGGAGGTCAGGAACGAGAAGAGAACGCTCGCGAGCAGCAGATTGCCCACATTGACGAAGATGTCCCGTTCCAGCGTACCGTAGCGGCATAGGCCGTATCCGATCGTTTCCAGACCGACTCCGAGCAGCAGGAATACGATCGGTGCCGCCAGTCGGAATTGAAACAGCCTCTTCGTCAGTTTCCAAAGTTCATTAAACATTTCATGAAACTTTTTTGGGTATGTAAATATACAACCAATAATTGTATAATATGAATTTAATGTGGTAAAAAATAGAAGCAGCGCAATATTTTCATGGAATAATTTGGTCGTTTCGCATTTTAGGCTTATCTTTGTGCGCTCTTAAGATGATAAGGGTCTTTGTTCGGGGTGTAGCGCAGTCCGGTTAGCGCGCCAGCTTCGGGAGTTGGAGGTCGCTGGTTCGAATCCAGTCTCCCCGACAAATTCGGCAGACTGCTCGTTGGGTAGTCTGCTTTTTTTATTCGTTTTCCGATCCTTCGCTGCGGCGGCCGGTGGCCGCGATTCATGCAGAAGGCAGGAGAGGAGGCGATCGGTTTTTCGACCGGAAATTCGGGGTGTAGCGCAGTCCGGTTAGCGTATCTGCTTTGGGAGCAGAGGGTCGCAGGTTCGAATCCTGTCTCCCCGACATTGAAAATAAGCCGCTTGCAGCGATGCGGGCGGCTTTTTGTTTTTATACAGGTACACAACCGGGGCGGCTTTTTTGTATCTGAGCCGCCGTTGCCGCATGTGCGGGCGTCGTATTCGCGCGGAACGGAGCTGCGTAGCGGTAGTGGTGCGGGTGGCGTTTCCGCCCGATCGGCTGCATCGGATACCTGTACATATAGCAACCCCCGGTCGGATTCATCCGATCGGGGGTTGCTTCTTTGCGGCTGCTGCTATCGCTCCTCTTGCAGCAGGCTGCCGAGCGTCGTGTCGAGCGCTTCGTGCGGGGCGGGACGATAGACCTCGAACCCGAGCTTCAACGCAGCCTCGACGTTGTGAGGACTGTCGTCGACGAAGAGCGTCTCCTCGGGGCACATGCCGCTGTCGGCGATCATTGATTCGAAGATTTCGGCATCGGGTTTCAGCGCACCCATGCGGAACGAGAGGTAAAGCCGTTCGAAATAGTGGTCGACATCGTGTCCGTCGGCGCGGAAGAAGACGTCGGCGACCGTGGGCCATACCATTTCGTTGATGTTCGAAAGGGCGTAGGTGCGGTAGCCCGCTTCGCGCAGCCGCCGTACGAAGCGCAGCTTCGCCACCGGAATTCCGGTGAGGAAGGCGCAGTAGGCGTCGCACAGCTGCCGGTCGGTCAGGGTCGGATTCCCCGCCTCGCGTCGAATCGCATCGCAGGTCTCGGCCACGGTGGCATCGCCCCGTTCCAAGCGGTTGAAGATCCCGACGGGGCGGTAGTAGTCGAGCATGCGCTCGATCTGCGGGAAACCGAGCGCCGTGAAGGCGTCGATGCAACGCTGCCGGTCCAGATCGATCAGCACGCCGCCGAGGTCGAAGACAATGTTGCGGATTGCGCGTCGTTCCATCTTATTTCTGGTATTTCATCGTCAGCTTGCGCAGCGGGCGCAGCAGCGTCATGGGCAGCGACTTGCAGAGCGGGATCCAGATCCGGTTCCACCAGTCGGGCACGATGCAGCGCCGGCCGCGACGCAGGGCGCGCAGGCCGCGGCGGGCGCAGGCGTCGGCCGAGATCAGCGCGCCGATGCGCAGTCCGATCCGCTGCCAGCGGGGCGTCAGGCCGTAGAGATCCGTGGCGACGCCGGCCGGGCAGACGGCCGTCACGCGGATGCCCGATTCGCGCACCTCGCGGGCGAACGACACGGAGAACGACCGCACGTAGGCCTTCGAGGCGCTGTAGAGCGAGAGGCCCGGGAAGGGCATCCACAGCGAGAAGGAGGACATGTTGAGGATGTGTCCCTGCGCCTCGCGGTAGACCATGTCGCTCGCATAGAGGCGGCATAGCTTCGTGAGCGTGAGGTTGTGGAGCAGGATGATCCGTTCGATGCGTTCGATCGGCGTGCGCAGGATGTCGCGGAACGAGAAGATGCCCGCGTTGTTGATCAGCAGGTCGACCGAAATTTTCTGCGCGCGCGTCCATGCCAGCAGCTTCTCGGCAGCCTCCGCGTGGGCGAGGTCGAGCTGGCAGATGCGCACTTCGCAGGCTTCGCGGCGCCCCTCGGCGGCGGCATCGAGGATCTCGCGCCGGACGGCCTCCAGCGAATTCCGCCGGTTGCCTACGAGCACGAGCTGGTAGCCCGATGCCGCGAGGCGCAGCGCATAACAGCGGCCGATGCCCGTGCCGGCCCCTGTGACGAGCGCCCAAGTGCGCTGCGCGGCGACCGTGCCGCGGCGGAGCTTCTTGCCGGGCTTGATCTTCACGGGGCGCAACTCGGCACGGCGGCCCGTGTCGGCTGCGCCGTTCGCTTGCTGGGTTGCGCTCTGCGACCGGCGGCGCTCCCGCTGCGGTTTCCGCTCGCCGCTCTTGCGGTCGTTCGACGCGCTCTTGTCCGCTGCGGCGTTTCGCCGCGACGGCTCCTGCTGCTGCTTCGACCGGTCGCTGCGCGCGTTGCCTTCGCGGCCCAGTTTCTGCTGGGTGCCTTGACGGTCGCCTTTCGGGGCCCGTTCCTGCCGTCCGCGATTCGGCGTCGCCTCTTTGCGCTCGGCGGTTTTGTCGTCCGCTTCGGCTGCGGATTCTTTGCGGGAGCCGGATGTTCCGTCGGCGTTCGCTGCGGCAGCCGCTCCTTTTCGGGTGCCGGATGCTGCGGCCTCCGTCGCTTCGGCCGGTGCGGCCTGTTCGCCGGCCTCCGGTGTTCCTTCGGCTGCGCTCTTGCGGCGGCGGTTCCGCGACCGCTTGCGGCGCGTCGTCCCTTCGGCGGCGGGTGCCGACTCCGGGGTTGCCGGGGCGTCGGAGCGCTCCGCCGTTGCGGATTCGTCCGTTGCGGCATCGGTGCTCCGCGACTGCGGTCCGTCGGACGCTGCGTCGGCTTTCGGGCGGGCGGGGGCCGCCTTGTCCGCTGTGCCTTCCGTTGCGGTCGCCTTCGCGTCGGCGTCGCGCGACTCGGAGGCGGCCGGTGCGGCGGCTTCCGGAGCTTCGGCGTCCGCGGAGGCGGCTGCGGGCTTGCGGCGGCTTCTGCGCCGGCGCGGAGCCGCTTCTGCATCGGTCGCGGCCGACGGGGTTTCGGATGCGTTCGCCGCGGATTCGGTAGTCGCGGCAGCTGTCGTGTTCGTGTCTCGGGCGTCCTGCGGCCGCGCTTCTGCGGCGGCGCTTTCGGGCAGGACGGGGATGTTGTTCTCTTCCGTTTGTTTCATGCGTTTACGGCAATTGGGCGAGCTCCTCGCGGATCTTGCGCGGCAGGTCGTCGCAGTGCTTGCAGCACTTCATGTCGACCGAATACATGCGCGCGATGCAGTAGTTGCGGTGGTCGCAGGCACTGCGCGTCGCGGCGTCGCCCTCTTTGAGTTTGTTGACGAATGCCGGGTCGTTGACCAACGCCCGGGCCATCTGCACCAGTTCGAAGCCGGCATCGAGCGCCTTGTCGATGCCCTCGCGGCTGACCAGTCCGCCCACGTAGACGAGCGGACCCTTCAGCGCCGTGCGGAACTTCTTGGCATCCTCCAGAAAGTAGCACTCCTCGAAGGGGAACTGCTCGATCATGTAGGGTCCGAACCAGCGGATGAACGGGCGCAGCCACCACGACGAGTAGTGGCTCATGGTGTAGAGCGGGATCAGACCCCGCATGACGGCCATCGGCGCTTTCGAGACGAAGCCGCCCGTGAGGACGATGCCGTCGACGCCGAAGCGTTCGATCTCGCGGGCGATCTCGATGCTCTCGGGGATCTCGATGCCGCCCCGGAAGCCGTCGTACATGTTGTGTTTGACGAGCACCGCCGTGCCCGTCTGCGCCGCGGCCTCCATCACTTCGCCCAGACACATCCGCATGAAGCGCATGCGGTTGTCGAGCGAACCTCCGAATTCGTCGCGGCGGCGGTTGGTGTAGGGCGAGAGGAACTGCGAGATGAGGTACCCGTGCCCGGCATGTACCTCTACCGAGTCGAATCCCGCCGCATGGGCCGTGTGCACGGCGCGGCCGAAATCTTTGGCCACGGCGGCGATCTCCTTCGCCCGCATGCCCCGCACGGGGGTGTAGGCGTAGAGGTTGAAGCCCGTCGAGGCGCCGATCGGAATCTGTCCCGCGGTGGAGAGGTGGGTCATGTTGCCGCAGTGGCCGATCTGGATGCCGGCCGCCGCTCCTTCGGCGTGGATCGCGTCGGTGATGTCGTGCAGCTCGGGGACGATGGCGTCGCGCAGCCACAGCTGCTTGTCGAACGAGAGTCCGCTGCGGCTCACCGCGGCGTAGGCCAGCGTCGTCATGCCGATGCCGCCGCGCGCCACCGAGACGTGGTACTGCCTGAGCTGCTCCGTGGGGCCGAACCGGTGGCCCATCGATTCGAAGGCGGCCGAGCGGATCGTGCGGTTGCGCAGCGTGACGTGTCCCAGCTTGTAGGGGGTGAACAGGTTCGGATTCATGGGGTTCGTTTTCTGGGGCTCCGATGGCGGCGGCCATCGGTGCGGGTCAGTAGATGAAGGGAATGATCTTTTTGCGTCCGAGCTGCGTGAACTCCCTGCCGAACTCCTTTTCGTAGCGGCGGTAGAGCGATGCGGCGCGCGGCGCGAGGTTGGCGAAGGTCCACCATGCGAAGACGGCTCCGGCCCACGACCACGAAGCCACGGCGAAGCCGATCCACTCGGTCAGCTCGCCGAAGTAGTTCGCCGAGGAGACGTAGCGGAACATGCCGCCGCGGGGAATGTAGTGGCGCGTGTCGCCCGGCCGGCGCAGGTGGCGGATGATGCGGTCGGAGTGGAGGTTCACGGCCATGCCGGCGAGAAACAGCGCGCCGCCGACGTAGATGTAGGGGCGTGCGAACCAGTCGGCGTAGTAGTCGGCCGGCGCGATGAAGAAGATCCAGCCGCCCTGCATGAGCGCATTGACGAGGTTGAACGCGGCGCCCATCGCGACGATGCCCAGCGGCATCCGCGACTTGCCACGTATCAGCAGCGGGAAGATGAAGGACCGCTGCAGGTAGTGGAGCTGGAAGAGCGTGAAGAGCGCCAGCGGTGCCGCTTCCCACGTGCGGTCGGAGGCGATCCAGAGGGTGCACATGGCGACGAAGACCGGAGCCTCCATCGCGATCCAGCCGATCTTGTTCGGCACGGGCGGGCCGTAGCGGCGGTCGAACAGGTAGCCGTAACCCGCCTCGAAGAAGTGGAGCGCGACGAAGACGATGAGCCCCAGCAGGGTCATGACGATGAGCAGTATGTCGAATGCGTGGTTCATGTGCGGAGGTGGTTGTGCAAAGCGCCCGTAAAGGTACGAAACAATTCCGAGCGGGGCAAATTCCGGCCGCTTTTTTATCGCTCTATTCCGCCGTGCCGCGTGTCCGGTCGGGCGGGGATGTGCCGGCGTGTCGCGGTGCTTCGGAGGCTGCTCGCCGAGAGGGGGAGTGAAGGGTATTCCGTGCCGGTCGAAAAAAACGCCGTTTCATTTGTTTATTCCGGAAAAATTCCGATATTTGCGATATCACGATATATCATTTTGCGACGCATTCCGCCCGGCGGCCGTACGGCTCCGGCGAAACGGGTCGCATCCTAAAAAACAAATGCGATGAAGAACGGAAATTACGCGTATTCGGGCTGGAAAGCCGGCGGTTTCACCGCCCTGACATTGATTCTGCTGGCTTTGGCGGCAGGCATTTACGGCATCGTCGCCGGGGCCGGGGCCGAGCACGCCGGAACGGGCATCTCGCTGATTTTGGGTGGTGTTCTGCTGATCCTCGCCTCGCTCGTCTCGCTGGGCGGCTTCATGCTGCTGGAACCCAACGAGGCGCGCGTGATGGTCTTCTTCGGCAACTACCGCGGCACATTCTACGAAACGGGTTACTGGTGGGTCAATCCCTTCATGTCGGCCAAGCAGATCTCGATGCGTGCGCGCAACCTCAACGTCGACCCGATCAAGGTCAACGACAAGACGGGCAATCCCATCCTGATCGGTCTGGTGCTCGTGTGGCGTATCAAGCGTGAGGACATCTACAAGGCGGTGTTCGAGATCGACGCCCCTGTGGCGGCCGCCGGAGCGGGCGTTTCGGCCTCGGCCCGCATGAACGTCCTCGAGAACTTCGTCGGCGTGCAGAGCGATGCGGCGCTGCGTCAGGTGGCGGGACTCTATGCCTACGACAACAATACGCTTGCGGACGATGAGCTCACCCTGCGCTCGAACTCCGAGGCGATCAACGAGCAGCTTGAGCGGACGCTCAACGAGCGGCTGGCGATGGCCGGCATCGAGGTGGTCGAGGCGCGCATCAACTATCTGGCCTACGCCCCCGAGATCGCTGCCGTCATGCTGCGCCGCCAGCAGGCCGACGCCATCATCGCCGCCCGCGAGAAGATCGTCGAGGGGGCCGTGTCGATGGTGCGCATGGCGCTCGAGCGGCTCGACGGCGAGCAGGTCGTTGCGCTGGACGACGAGCGCAAGGCGGCGATGGTGTCGAACCTGCTCGTGGTGCTCTGCGCCGATGAGGCGGCGCAGCCCGTGGTCAACGCCGGGACGCTGCATCATTGATCGAGGCGAGGATGGCCAAAGAGTCGAACAACAGGAGTTTCGTGCTGCGTGTCGACGCCGCGACGATGGAGGCGCTGGAGCGCTGGGCCGAAGACGAGTTCCGCTCGATCAACGGTCAGCTCCAATGGATCGTCGCCGAGGCGTTGCGCCGCAGCGGACGCTCGCCCCGAAAAACAAAAAGCGATGGAACAAAGAACGAACGATAGGGATTGCCGGGCGCGCCGCGCCGAAGATGCGTATCGCGCCTGCGATCGGAACGCGGGAAGGCCGGCCGGCGTATGCTGCCGCCTGTTCCGTGCGGGCTGGCGGAGCGAGGGCGTGACGGCGGGCGAGCGCTTCCGGCTTTTTCTGCGCAGCCCGCTGTGGCTCGGAGCGCCTCTGCCGGGCATCGCGGCCTTCGTGGCCACGTTTCTGATCCGGCGCTTCGGCGACGATCTGACGACGGCCGATGCCGCTGCGAAGGGGGCGATCTTCGCGGCCGTGGCGATGCTGGCTTGGGCCATCGGCATCTGGGTCGCGACCGACCCCTCGCCCGACGAGTCGGAGGAGGAGTCGCCGCGGGTCGAAGCGGCCTGCGCTCGCATGGCGGGCCGTTGCGTGCTGCGGGTCCTTCTGATCGTCGGCGTCTTCGCGCTGCTCTGCGCCTCGCAGATCGAGGCGATGGCGACCGGCGAGGCGTCGCTGGCCGCCGGATTCTCGGGCATCGTGCTTAAGGCGATCGCGATCGCTGCGGTGCTGGTTCCCGTGTGGCTCGATCTACGGAGGCGGTAGCTTTCGATAAATAGGATAAGCGGTGCGCGGCCCGCTTTGCACGTGGGTGCCGCCCGGGATTCCGGCAGGCGCCGGCGTGCGGAAAACGAACGGAAACCATGAAAAGAGTCGTCGTATTTACGGGCGCCGGAGTGAGCGCCGACAGCGGGCTTGCGACCTTCCGCGATGCGGAGGGTCTGTGGGCCGAATACCGGATTGAAGATGTCTGCACGCCCGAGGCGCTGGCGCGCGATCGGGCCACGGTCGTCGGGTTCTACAACCGTCGTCGGCGCGAGATGCTGGCCGCGCGGCCCAATGCGGCGCACGAGGCCATCGCGGCGCTCGAAGCGGATTTCCGGGTCGACGTGGTGACGCAGAATGTCGACGACCTGCATGAGCGGGCCGGGTCGACGCGCGTGCTCCACCTGCACGGGGAGCTGACCAAGCTGCGCTCGTCGCGCGATCCCGGGCTGATCGTTCCGATCGAAGGGTGGGAGCAGCCGCTCGATGCCGCGGCGCCCGACGGTGCGCCCCTGCGACCCCATATCGTCTTCTTCGGCGAGGCGGTGCCGATGTTCGACCGTGCGGCGCGCATTGCCGCCGAGGCCGACCTGTTCGTGGTGGTGGGGACCTCGCTGGCGGTCTATCCGGCCGCGTCGCTCGTGCGCTACGTGCGTCCCGGCGTGCCGGTCTGGCTGGTCGATCCCGGCACGCCCGATACGGCGGGCATCCGCAATCCGCTGGTCCACATCCGCAAACGGGCCGCCGAGGGGGTTCCCGAGCTGGCGGCACGGTTGCGCGCTGAAGAGCGGGCGTAGGTCGTCGGGCGGAGGCGTCGCTGTCGGCCGACGCTCGGTGCGTGCGTTTAAAATTTGGCGTTACACGTCGCTTGCGTTATCTTTGCGGCCGCTATGACCGTTTTTACATTCATCGAGATTCTGGGTACGCTGGCTTTCGCCATCAGCGGCATCCGGCTGGCTTCGGCTAAACGCTTCGACTGGTTCGGCGCCTACGTCGTCGGCTTCACCACGGCCATCGGGGGCGGTACGCTCCGCGACCTGATGCTGTCGCTCACGCCCTTCTGGATGCTGGACGCTACCTATGCCGTCGTCACGGCTTTCGCATTGGGCATCGTCATCGCGCTGGGCCGCTACCTGATCCGGCTCAACAATACCTTCTTCATCTTCGACGCCATCGGATTGGGCCTCTTCACCGTCGTGGGGATCGAGAAGACCCTCGCGGCCGGGTTTCCGCTCTGGGTCGCCGTCATCATGGGCACCATCACGGGTGCGGCGGGCGGCGTGCTGCGCGACATCCTCATCAACGAGGAGCCGCTGATCTTCCGCAAGGAGATCTACGCGCTGGCCTGCGTCTTCGGCGGGGTGGTGTTCTGGATCTGCGAGATGGCCGGAATCCGGGGCGGAGCGCTGCAGATCGCCACCGCCGCGAGCGTCATCGCGGCCCGCATCGTCGCCGTGCATTACCGCCTGCGGTTGCCCGTGCTGAAGTAGAGGGGCGTACGATGCTGCTTGCCGGCGGCAAACCGTCCGGCGATCGTTCCGATCGAAGAAAGTCCCGCTGCGATCGTCGTGTCGCAGCGGGACTTTCCGTCGTAGGGTTCCGGTCGGGGTCGTCAGAAGTGCATCGCGACGCCCAGCGTCAGCCCGATGCGGTTGTATCGGCCGCCGTGCGGGTAGTAGCGGGCGGCATTCTCCTCCACGATGTAGGCGCCGCCTACGATATTGGCCCACTCCAGACCGAGCGTGAAATCCATGCGCGTGCGTCGCGTGAGGGCGAGCCGATAGCCGCCTCCCAGTGCGGCGATGCCGCCGACGCCGTTGTCCGGATAGGTCGTGATGCCCAGCTGCGCATAGTTAAACCATCGGCTGCGTCGCGTGCCGTAGAGCCGCTCGCCCTTGCCGTAGACTGCGAAGGTTTTGTTTCCCGATAATCCGGTGAAACCGAATCCGAGGCCGGTATTCCAGTGCGGCGTGATGCGCACCGTGCCCTCTATCTGGAGCATTCCGCCGCGCCGGCGGTAAGGGGTGCCCCAATCCGATCGGGTCAGGATGGGCGTCTTCACGCCGTAGGCCTCGGTCAGGGCGAAGCTGTACCGATACCCAATGCCGATCCGGACGCGGGGCTCTTTGAGCGGGCGCTCCTTGACCGAAAGCTCGTTGGCCGGCGGTTCGTTGGCCGGACGCTCCTGCGCCGTGAGGGCAGCCGTGCCGCCGAGCAGCGACAGCAGCGCTGCGAAGAGGATTTTCTTCATGCGATATGGGTTGTTTGTTCGTTTCATGCGCCGCGGAGGGCTTGCCGCTGCGGTGCGATCGTCGTTGCAAGGTAGGCCTTTTCGGCGTCGAACGGGATGCCGTCTGCAGTTTCGGCCTCCGCGTCACTCCTTATCGAGCTCCTTGAAGTAGAGCTCCAGCAGCTTCTTCGCCGCGACGAACGACGAGAGCCGGTCGCCGAGCACGCGCTCTTCGTAGTCGCCGATGCGCTCCTCGATTGCCGGATTGCGGTAGAAGCTCGCCCGCAGCGCCTCGTCGATCGTTTCGTACATCCAGTATTTGTTCTGCCGGTTGCGGTTGCGCGTGTAGTGGCCGTTGGCGCGGATGTGGTCGAGGTAGTCTTCCACGCCTTTCCACACCTCCTCCAGCCCCGTGCCTTCGTAGGCCGAGCAGGTGAAGACCTCCGGACGCCGGCCCGATTCGGGCATCGGGAAGAGCCGCAGGGCGCTCCGATACTGCGTGCGGGCCATTTCGGCCTTGCGGACGTTCTCGCCGTCGGCCTTCGTGATGACCATCATGTCGGCCATCTCCATGATTCCCCGCTTGATGCCCTGCAGTTCGTCGCCGGCACCCGATATCTGCAGCATGAGGAACATGTCGACCATCGAGTGCACGGCGGTTTCCGACTGTCCGACGCCCACCGTTTCGATGAAGATCACGTCGAAGCCCGCCGCTTCGCACAGCACGATCGTCTCGCGCGTCTTGCGCGCCACGCCGCCGAGCGATCCGGCCGAAGGCGAGGGGCGGATGAAGATCGAGGGGTTGTTGCAGATGCTCTCCATGCGGGTCTTGTCGCCGAGGATCGAGCCGCCGCTGCGCTCCGACGAGGGGTCGATGGCCAGCACCGCCAGCTTGTGCCGCAGGCCGGCCACCATGCCGCCGATCGCCTCGATGAAGGTCGACTTGCCGGCGCCGGGCACGCCCGTGATGCCGATGCGCACCGAACGGCCCGCATGGGGCAGGCAGCGCTCGATGATCTCCTGCGCCTGCGCGTAGTGGGCCGGATTGGCGCTCTCGACGAGCGTGATGGCGCGCGAGAGGGTGGTGATGTCGCCGGCGAGGATCCCCGCGACGTATTCGTCGGTCGTGAGCGTGCGCTTCTTGCGCCGCGTGAAGTAGGGGTTGACGATGGGTTGGTCGGCGACCCCTTCGGCGACGTTGAGGGCCGTGTCGTGGTGCGTGTCGGCGTACTCCTTTTCGTAGTGGTTTATACGGGTGAAATCCATGTCCTTATTTCGATGTCGAATCTTCGATGATGCGCTCGGTCAGCTGCAGCGAGTTGCCCATCCACACGACGCGGTTCTTCGCGTCGAGCAGCATGCCGAAGGGGATGTAACGGACGCCGTAGGCGGCGAAGGCGCGCCCCTCGGGGTCGACGGCGACGGCGATCTGCGGCGAGAGGTAGGGGCGCAGCCGCTCGGCGGCCTCCGCCTCGGATTCCTGCGTGAGGATCACGATGCGCAGTTTGGAGCCGTATTTGCGGGAGAAGGCCTGCAGCCGTTCGAGCGAACGCTGGCAGCCGGGGTTCGACGGATGGTGGAACTCGACGTAGGTCAGCGGGGCGGCCGCGGGCTCGCGGCCGTCGAGCCATGCGGTGACCTTCAGCTCGGAAACGCGTTGTCCCAGAGCGATGTTCTGCGCTTCGGCCGCCGGGAGGAAGGCCGCCAGTGCGAGGAGAATCGACAGCAATTTCTTCATGGGGGACTTGCTTTATTTTCAGCGAAGATAAGATATTTTGCCACATAGACCAAATTTTTGACCGTAAGTTATGAAAATCGGACTCGATACCGCTCCGGCATCCCATGCCGAGTGCTACATCCGGCACCTCGCCTCCATTCTGCGGAACCATGCGCCCGAGCACGAATATCTCGACGGCGACCGCGTCGGCGCGGGTTGCGATCTCTACCACGGCTTCGGCCCCGGCGTGCCGCTCGGGATCTACCTGCGCGGCATTCCGACCGTCGTCACGCTTCCCGACCTGCGCTTTCTCCACGATCTTCAGATCGCTTCGCCGCTCGGCCGGCGGATCCGGCTGGCCTACTACCGGCGCGTGCTGCGCGGAGTAGGGCGGCTCGTCACGGTGGGGGCCGGAGCCCGCGACGAGGTGATCGGTGTGTTGGGAATCGCTCCCGAGCGGGTCGAAGCGGTGGTCGAACTGGGCGCCGCCATACCCCGGCGTCCGCTGCTCGACGGGAAGCTCGAACACGTGCGGCGGAAATACGGGCTTCCGCGCCGCTTCGTGCTGGCGGTGGGCGATGCCGAGTCGCGGTGCAACTACAAGGCCGTGTTCGATGCGCTGCTGCGCGCCGACCGGCCGGAGGGGCTGGTCGTCTGCGGCCGGCATACGGCCGCTGCGGACCGGCTGCTGGCCTATCTGCGCGAACGCCATCTGGCCGGGCGCGTCGACTTCATCTACGAGGCCGGGGAGGACGACCGCGCCGCGCTGTTCCGCCTCGCGCGCGCCTTCGTCTGCCTGCACGAAGCCGGAGCGGCCCCTTCGGTCGGGCCGCTGGTCGAGGCGATGCGGGCCGGGGTGCCCATGCTGCTGAACGATATTCCCGCACTGCGCGACGCTGCGGGCGATGCGGCGGTCTATGTCTCCGCCGCCGATTCCGAGGCCGTTGCGAAGGCGCTCGCCCGGCTGCTGGACGACGAGGAGTTGCGCCGAGATATGAGCGAACGCGCCCGCCGTCGGGCCGAGGCTTACTCCGAGTGTGCCGTCGCCCGCCGTATGGCTGCCATTTACGCTTCGCTGTGACGCCGTAGCGTTTCGCGCCGTTCCCTCCGGTGCGCGGTGGCAGGGCTGCTTCCGCTCCGTCGTTCCGCTGCGGGCGCCCCGGTCGTTCCGATTCGGGGCGTCGTGCCGCGGCACGGCAGCTGTCGCACCGCCGGTCGTTGCGGCCGGTCGCCGTCCCTGCTGTCTCTGCCGTTCCTGCCGACCGTTCCGGCCCCGGCCGGGGCTCGCTCCGCACTCCCTCGTCGAGCCCGGGGGCGGGACGCTCGCTCTGTTGCCCGGAAGCCGTGCGAAAAGGACGAATTATTTTCGGGTTTTGTTTTTAATTCCTGATTAAAGATGTATCTTTGTGTTCGCAAAATAACAGCGTCGAATTGCATATCGAAATCATAATCCACTAATCTAAACTCTTTTGTTATGAAAGTTTCCCACATCGAGCATCTCGGCATCGCGGTCAAGAGCCTCGACGAAGCCATTCCCTACTGGGAGAACGTTTTGGGTCTGAAATGCTATGCGATCGAGGAGGTCGCCGATCAGAAGGTCCGCACGGCGTTCTTCATGCTCGGTCAGACCAAGATCGAACTGCTGGAGCCTACGTCGGAGGAGTCGACCATCGCCAAGTACATCGAGAACCGCGGCGTCGGCATCCACCACATGGCGCTCGCCTGCGAGAACATCGAGGAGCAGCTCGCCGATGCCGAAGAGAAGGGGATCCGCCTGATCGACAAGACGCCGCGCAAGGGCGCCGAGGGCATGACCATCGCCTTCCTCCACCCGAAGTCCACGCAGGGCATTCTGACCGAGCTGTGCGAGAACAAGAATAAGTAACCGCGTCCTCGGTTCCGGTCCGCTGCGGACCGGCGATCGGGACGAAGAAACGCAAAACCAGACGTTTTAATTTATGAGCGAAATTCAGAACAAGATCAGCCGGCTGATCGAGAATCGCGAGACCGCGCGCATGGGCGGCGGCCAGAAGGCGATCGACAAACAGCACGAAAAAGGGAAATACACCGCCCGCGAGCGTATCGAGATGCTGCTCGACGAGGGCTCCTTCGAGGAGTTCGACATGTTCGTCACGCATCGTTGCTACGACTTCGGCATGGAGAAGAAGCACACCTTCGGCGACGGCGTGGTGACGGGTTACGGTACGATCGACGGCCGCCTCGTCTACGTCTTCGCGCAGGACTTCACCGTGACGGCCGGTTCGCTGTCGCTGTCGATGTCCGACAAGATCTGCAAGGTCATGGACATGGCCATGCGCAACGGCGCGCCCTGCATCGGCATGAACGACTCGGGTGGCGCACGCATCCAAGAGGGCGTCAACGCGCTGGCCGGCTATGCCAACATCTTCCAGCGCAACGTGATGTCGTCGGGCGTCATTCCGCAGATTTCGGCCATCTTCGGCCCCTGCGCCGGCGGCGCGGTCTACTCGCCCGCACTGACCGACTTCATCATCATGAAGAAGCAGACTTCGAACATGTTCCTCACGGGTCCGAAGGTCGTGAAGACCGTAACGGGCGAGGACGTGACGCAGGAGCAGCTGGGCGGTGCCACGATGCACACCACCAAGTCGGGCGTGGCGCAGTTCGCCGTCGACACCGAGGAGGAGGGCATCGAGCTGATCAAGAAGCTCCTTTCGTACATGCCGCAGAACAACATGGAGGATGCTCCGCTGGCTGTCTGCACCGATAAGATCACCCGTCTGGAGGACTCGCTCAACGAGATCATCCCCGACAGCGCCAACAAGCCCTATGACATGACGGAGGTGATCCGCGCCATCGTCGACAACGGCGAGTTCCTCGAGTCGGCTGCCGGTTACGCCAAGAACATCATCACCTGCTTCGCCCGCTTCAACGGCCAGTCGGTCGGCATCATCGCCAACCAGCCCAAGTTCATGGCCGGCGTTCTGGACATCAACGCCAGCCGCAAGGCCGCGCGCTTCGTCCGCTTCTGCGACGCGTTCAACATTCCGCTCGTGACGCTCGTCGACGTGCCGGGCTTCCTGCCGGGTACGACGCAGGAGTACGGCGGCGTGATCACGCACGGCGCCAAGCTGCTCTTCGCCTACTGCGAGGCCACGGTGCCGAAGATCACCGTCACGCTGCGCAAGGCTTACGGCGGCGCCTACATCGTCATGTCGTCGAAGCACATCCGCGGCGACATCAACTACGCATGGCCTTCGGCCGAGATCGCCGTGATGGGCGCCAGCGGCGCCGTCGAGGTGCTCCACGCCAAAGCGCTCAAGGACCTTGCGGACAAACCCGAGGAGCGCGCCGCATTCATCGCCGAGAAGGAGCAGGAGTACAACGACAAGTTCTCCAACCCCTACAATGCCGCACGTTACGGCTACATCGACGATGTGATCGAACCGCGCAACACGCGTTTCCGCATCATCCGCGCGCTGCAGTCGCTCGCGACGAAACGCCTGCAGAACCCGGCGAAGAAACATTCGAACATTCCGTTGTAACAGCTCCGAACGATGAAAAAAAACATATTGTCAACGCTCGTCCTCGTAGCTGGATGTTCGGTCCCGCTGTTCGCACGCTCCGATGATTCCGTAGCGTGGGGATGGTCCGAAATCCTGTGGGTGGCGCTCATCAGCATCTGCCTCGTCTTCATGGTGCTGGTGCTGCTGGTCTTCATCATGAAACTGTTCGGTCGCGTGTTCGCGCGCAAGCAGCAGCTTCCTCCGGTGGCCACGACCAAGCCCGTCTCGCAGGGACAGCTCCACGAGGAGGAGATCGCCGCGATCGCCGTGGCCCTCAAACTCTATAAGGGTGCGCTTCACGACCGCGAGTCGGAGGTGCTGACCATCTTGAGCATCAAACGTGCCTACTCGCCGTGGAACTCGAAGATCCACGGTTTAACCCAGATGCCCGACAGAAAATAAGAACAAACGATATGAAAGATTACTCACTGAAAATCAACGGACAGAATTACGACGTACAGATCGACGACGTAAATGAAACCTCCACGCTCGCACGCGTGATCGTCAACGGTACGCCCTACGAAGTGGAGATCGGCGGCGGCAAGGCCGCCGTCGCCAAGCGTCCGCAGGTCGCTCCGGCGCCCAAAGAGGCCAACAGCGCCATGATCACGCCCGTGACGGCTGCTCCGGCGCCCCGTATCGCACCTGCGGCCGCCGCATCGGGCGCCGCCGTGAAGTGCCCGCTGCCGGGTACGGTGCTCTCGATCAAGGTCGCCGTGGGCGATACGGTCGCAGCCGGACAGACGCTCGTCATCCTCGAGGCCATGAAGATGGAGAACAACATCGACGCCGACCGCGCCGGTGTCGTCAAGGAGATCCTCGTGCAGCAGGGCGCCACGGTCATGGAGGGTGATAACTTAATCGTCATCGAGTAGGCCCTATGTTCACGCTGCTAACCTCCGACTCCGATTTCGTATGGAACAGCCTGCGCGAATTCGCGGGCTCTACGGGCATCGCGGGCTTCTTCGGCTCGATGGGCTGGGGGAGCGTCGCGATGATCTGCGTCGCCTTCCTGCTGCTCTACTTGGCTATCCGGCATAAGTTCGAGCCGCTGTTGCTGTTCACCATCGCCTTCGGCATGTTGCTGACCAACCTTCCGGGTGCCAATCTCTACCACACCGAACTCTTCGCCGGCGGCCATGTCCACTGGGATATTTTCGTGGCGAACGCCGGACTGCTCGACTACCTCTATCTGGGCGTCAAGCTGGGCATCTACCCCTGCCTGATCTTCGTGGGCGTGGGCGCGATGACCGACTTCGGTCCGCTGATCGCCAACCCGAAGAGCTTCCTGCTCGGCGCTGCCGCGCAGGTGGGCATCTTCGTGACCTTCCTCGGCGCCTATGCGCTCGGATTCAGCCCTGCGCAGGCCGGCTCGATCGGTATCATCGGCGGTGCCGACGGTCCGACGGCCATCTACCTCACCTCGATGCTTTCGCCCGAGCTGCTGGGCCCGATCGCCGTCGCTGCTTACTCCTACATGGCCCTCGTGCCGGTGATCCAGCCCCCCATCATGCGGGCGCTGACCACCGAGAAGGAGCGCGCGATCAAGATGCGCACGCTGCGTCCGGTGTCGAAGCTCGAGCGCATCCTCTTCCCGATCGTCATCGCCGTCATCATCTCGCTGCTGCTGCCGAGCGCCGCGCCGCTGATCGGCTGCCTGATGCTGGGCAATCTGATGAAGGAGTGCGGTGTCGTGGACCGTTTGAGCAAGACGGTGCAGAACGAGCTGATGAACATCGTGGTGATCTTCCTCGGACTGACGGTCGGCGCTACGGCCACCGCCGAGGCGTTCCTCAACTTCCGCACGCTGGGTATCCTCGTGCTGGGCGTCGTCGCCTTCGCGATGGGTACTTCGGGCGGTCTGTTGCTTGCCAAGTTGATGAACCTCTTCTGCAAGGAGGAGAACAAGATCAATCCGCTGATCGGCTCGGCCGGCGTGTCGGCCGTGCCGATGGCTGCCCGCGTGTCGCAGACCGAGGGTCAGAAGGCCGATCCGTCAAACTTCCTGCTGATGCACGCGATGGGGCCCAACGTGGCCGGCGTCGTGGGCTCGGCCGTGGCGGCGGGTATCCTGCTCTCGTTCCTCGGATAGTTGCGCGTCTTGCGCTGCATATGAAAGGACCGGATTTCCGGTCCTTTTTTCGTGTTCGATGGGCTAACCGGAGTATTTCGAGCTCGTTCGGTTTGCATCGGTCGCGTAAAATCGCTATATTTGGTTCGCAAGGAGGCCGGCCGGTGGCGATTGCGGGATGGAGGCTGCGCCGGATCCGATGTCGATACGTATGGAAAAGATGGATTATAGCGACGATTACGCCGTTGTGTATCGCGGCGGTGAGCCGATGCGGCCCGAGGAGTTGCTGGCGTCGCTCGCTTCGGACCACCCTGCGTGGGTCCGTGCCCTGTTTCGGATCCGCGACCGGTTGGCCGCGAAGCGGGGCCTGAAACCGGGCGGCAGATTCGCCGATCGGGTCGTGGAACGTACGGACGACCGGATCGTCGTGGAGAAGGACGACAGCCATCTGTTTCTCCGTATCGTGCTCTACTGCACTGCGCAGGAGGAGGGGCGCCAGCGCGTCGGGATCGCGACTTCGGTCGTCTTCCGTAACCGCACGGGACGCCTCTATTTCCGGCTCGTGAAGCCGTTTCACGGCCTGCTGTGCCGTAAGGCTTTGAAGCGCGCGGTGCGCCGCCACGAAAGATGATCGGCCGCCGCGCCGTGCGTCGGCACGCCTGCCGGTCGGTGTAATGAGCGTTTAACCAGTGAATACGAACCGATATGATCCGATCGATCGTTTTTGTTTTTGCCTGCCTGCGGCGGCAAGTCATGCGGCACCCTTCGTCGGGGTCGCGCACGCGGCGCACCGAGGTGCGGATTTCTTCGGAGGCGGCGCGCCGATCGTTGCGACGGGGCGGATCCCGCGCTCCTCGCTGCGGCATGCGCCGACGTAGCGTCGAAAGCGACGGATGCCGGTGCTGCGAAGCCGGCGGGCGGCCTCGATGCGGATGCCGCCGAACCCGATGACGGGACGCGGCCTGCGTCGTTCTGCGGCGGCGATCGGCTGACCTTCACCCGCTGGGTGCTGGACCGGATGGAGTTTCCCGTCTCCTGTTACGAGGCGGGCGAGGTTGCCCACGTGCGGCTCGGGTTTACGGTGGGCCGCAACGGACGGCCGAAGAAGGTCGTCCCTTACGCCTCCGATGTGCGCTTCGCCGATCGGGTCCTCGTGGCGGTTGCGGCGTCGCCCGACTGGCAGCCGGCGCTGCGCGAAGGACGGTCCCGGGAGGAGATCGTGTCGCTCGTGCTGCGCATCCGGCTGGTCGACACGGCTCCGGAGGGTGCCGAACCCCGCTTGCGGGCGGAGGACCATACGGTCTACCTCCGGGCCGATACGATGCCGACCTACCGGGGCGGCGGTCCCGACCGCTGGCTTGCGGAGCTGAAGGAGCGCGAGCGGGGCGAAGGCCGTTATATTGTCGGCCTCGCGATCGAACGGGACGGCTCGGTGGGGGAGACGATCGTGTATGATACGGACGATACCACATACGTCGCGGCGATCGAACGCATCGTAACGGAGATGCCGCGCTGGACACCGGCCGTGCTGCAGGGCGAGCCCGTGCGCTTTTCCGTGATGTTCCCCGTGGGGCTCGACCGGTCGGGTGCCGCGGAGCTCGCCGAGCTGGAGGAGGGGACCTACAGCGTGCCGATGGTCGCACCGAAATTCGGCGGCGGAGGTCTGCCCGAATTCCGGCAGTGGCTGATGCGGCACATCCGTTATCCCGAACGGGCGATGCGTTACGGCATCGAGGGGCGTATGCTCGTCGATTTCGTCGTGGAGCGCGACGGGAGGATGGATCGGATCGTGATCCGCGAGTCGCCGCATCCGGATCTCGCCGCCGTCGCGTGGGAGGCGCTTCGCGAAGCGCCCCATTGGGAGCCGGCGCGGATCGGCGGACGGACCGTCCGCGTGAAATATACGCTGCCCGTGCTGTTTTCCGTCCCGGCGATGCCCGTGCAGCAGCCGGACGAAGATCGGCGTACGTGGCAGCTGAACCGCCCGAAATTGTGACGACGCGTCCGAAAAGCCCCTTTGCGAGCGCTCGGCTCGGGCCGTTGTGCAGAGGGGCTTCCGCTGCGGCGCTGCGGCGGGGCCGTCCGTCGCCGCGGAGAGGCGTCGCATGAATCGCTTCTTGCGGCGATGCGTGCGCTGTCGGTCGACCGCCGACGGCAGGCTTCGTATTTCTTCAATTAATCCCTATCTTTGCGCATCATGTTCCGAAAACCGATCCGTATACTCGTCGCGGCGCTGCTCGCCGCATTGGCCGCGGGGCTGCTCTACGCCTATCTGGTCTCCGACCGCCTGACGCGCGAGGGGGTCGAAGCAAGGGCCGTGGTCACGCGCGTCTATACGCGCGAGGAGACCCGCACGCGCCGCGGTACGGCCCGCCGTCCCCGCTACGAGAAGGTGACGGTCCACTACCTCGACTACCGCCTCACAGTCGACGGCCGCGATTACGACGACCGCATCCGCCGTTACGGCAACCTCATGACTGCCCGCGCGGGCGACTCGCTGCTCGTGCGCTACCTGCCCGACAATCCGGCCGTGCACCGCATCGTACGCGACGCGGAGGGCGATTACCGGATCACGAGGACCGTGCGCGCACGCCGTGCGGCGCCGCGCAGCGGGCGATAGGGCCGCAGATGCGATTTTTTCGACGCTGTGCCGTAATTTTCTGCGACCCAACTTGTGGTGTGGAAAATTTTTCGTACCTTTGCGCACCCGCAAAGTGCGGGAAACGGATTACAAACAAGTTAAATTAAACGTACAGTGGATTCATTAAGCTACAAGACCATCTCGGCGAAAGCCTCGACGGTGACCAAGGAATGGGTCGTCATCGACGCTACGAACGAGGTATTGGGACGTCTTGCGTCGCAGGTCGCGAAGATCCTCCGAGGCAAGAACAAGCCCAGCTACACGCCCCACGTCGACTGCGGTGACTATGTCATCGTGATCAACGCGGAGAAGGTGAAGCTCACGGGCAAAAAGATGACCGACAAGGTCTACACGCGTCACACGGGCTACCCCGGCGGCCAGCGTTTCGCTACGCCCGCCGATTATCTGGCCAAGAAACCGACCTTCCTCATCGAGAAGGCCGTGAAGGGCATGCTGCCCAAGACCCGTCTCGGCGAGCACCTGCTCACCAATCTGAAGGTTTATGCCGGCCCGGAGCATCCGCATGCCGCACAGACCCCCAAGACGATTAAGTTGAACGAGATTAAGTAAGAGTTATGGAAGTTGTAAACACCGTAGGTCGCCGCAAGGCCGCTGTGGCTCGCGTATTCGTGAAGCCGGGCAAGGGTCAGATTACAATCAACCACAAGGAGCTTGCAGTCTATTTCCCGCTCGAAATTCTCCAGTATCAGGTGAAGCAGCCGCTGCTGGCCACCAACACCGCCGAGAATTACGATATCACCATCAACCTCGATGGCGGTGGTATCAAGGGACAGGCCGAAGCCGCTCGTCTGGGTATCGCACGCGCGCTGTGCGAGATCGACGCCGAGATGCGTCCGACCCTCAAGAAGGCCGGATTCCTCACGCGCGATCCCCGCGAGGTTGAGCGTAAGAAGCCCGGTCAGCCCGGAGCACGTCGCAAGTTCCAGTTCAGCAAGCGTTAATTCGCGCGCGACCGGATTTTTCGGCAAGCACGGCGGGAGTTCAAATCGGAGAGACTACCTTATATATATTGCGTATTACTTTCGGATTGCTCCGCCGCGGAAAACCTGCGGGACCGGCCCGGCCGCTACCCGACGGGTTGAAGAACAGAGAATTTAATCAAACACATTGAACGAAAATGTCACGTACAGATTTTAATACGTTATTGGAAGCCGGTGCGCACTTCGGTCACCTGAAGCGCAAATGGAACCCGAAAATGGCTCCTTACATCTTCATGGAGAAGAACGGCATCCACATCATCGACCTGCACAAAACCGTGCTGAAGATCGACGAGGCCGCCGCAGCCCTCAAGCAGATCGCCAAGAGTGGTCGCCGCGTGCTGTTCGTCGCCACGAAGAAGCAGGCCAAAGAGATCGTTGCCGAAAAGGTGGCAGCCGTCGGCATGCCCTACGTCACCGAGCGTTGGGCCGGCGGTATGTTGACCAACTTCCCGACCATCCGTAAAGCCGTCAAGAAGATGACGACCATCGATAAGATGACCGCCGACGGCACGTTCGATAACTTCTCCAAGCGCGAGAAGCTCCAGATCGCTCGTCAGCGTGCGAAACTCGAGAAGAACCTCGGTTCGATCGCCGACCTGACGCGTCTTCCGGCCGCTCTGTTCGTCGTCGACGTGCAGAAGGAGGCCAACGCCGTAAAAGAGGCGAAGCGTTTGAGCATCCCCGTATTCGCAATGGTAGACACTTGTTGTGATCCGACCGACATTGATTACGTTATCCCTGCGAATGACGATGCTGCCAAATCGATCGCCGTGGTCGTAGAGGCCGTCTGCGCCGCTATCGCCGAAGGCTCGGAGGAGCGCAAGCTCGAGAAGGAGAAGGAGGCGCAGGAGGCCGAAGCCGAAGCGCCCGTGAAGAAGGAGGGCAAGCCCCGCATCAAGAAGGCCGTGAAGGCCGGCTTCGATGCCGAGGAGGAGACGCTCAAGGAGGTCGTCGCAGCCGTCGAGGCTCCGGCCGCCGAGGTAGCCGAATAACCCCGCACTCCGTCAAGAGAAGTTATTAACAACGTAAAATCGATACAATCATGGAAATCAAAGCAGCTGATGTGATGAAGCTCCGCAAGATGACCGGCGCCGGTATGATGGACTGCAAGAAGGCCCTCATCGAGGCTGAAGGCGACTATGCGCGTGCTCAGGACATTATCCGCGAGAAGGGCAAGCTCGTCGTGGCGAAGCGTGCCGACCGTACGGCTACCGAGGGTGTCGTCGTGACGAAGATCGTAGGTTCGAAGGCCTACATTCTCTGCCTCGCTTGCGAGACCGACTTCGTGGCGCAGAACGCCGAGTATGCGGCTTCGGCCAATGCCATGCTGGAGGTTGCCGTTGCGGCCGATGCCGCCGACCGCGATGCTCTGCTGGCTACGAAGAACGCCGAAGGCCACACCGTCGAGGAGATGGTGACCGAGAAGTCGGGCCAGACGGGCGAGAAGATCGAGTTGGCCTACTACGCCCGCATCGAGGCTCCCTACTGCGCCGCTTACGTGCACTTCAACAAGAAGCTGGGTACGATCCTCGGTTTCAGCAAGGAGGTTCCGGCCGAGGTGGCTCACACCGTCGCCATGCAGGCTACGGCTATGGCTCCCGTTTCGATCTCGGAGGCCGATTGCCCCGCCGAGGTCGTCGAGCACGAGCGCAAGATCGCCGTCGAGGCCATGAAGCAGGATCCCAAGAACGCCAACAAGCCGGAGGCTATTCTGGAGAAGATCGCCGAGGGTAAGATGCGCAAGTTCTTCGAGGAGAACACGCTGCTCAACCAGCTGGTGGTAGGCGAGAAGGAGACGATCGCCGAGTTCATCCACAAGGCCGACAAGGAGGCTACGGTCGTAGCTTACAAGCGGTTCGCGCTGGGCGAGTAATTTCCGGTTTCGCGCGGATTTCCGCGAATTCCGAACGGAGCGGATGGAAGATGCCTTTCGAGGTATCTTTCGTCCGCTTCTTTTTTGTCGGTATGCCGCAATGCCGGCCGGAGCGGTCCGGACGCAGCTGCAGGGTGGAGTTGCGGGGCGGGGATACAGGGGTGGAGTTGCGGGGCGGAGCGACTCGGGAGTCTTCGTTAGCGGTAGCCCGGTTCGGTCAGCGCAACCCCAAGTGCCATGTCGCGCGGAGCAGGAAGCGGCGCAGCCCTGAAGGCAATGCGAGCCAGAGGCGCGACTGGATCCGCCAGCGGAGCGAACGGCACTCGATCGTGCGGCCCGTCGGGCGGACGACGCGTTCGAGCCGTGCGAGGATGTCGGCCGTGCGGCAACGCTCGGTGATGCGGTAGTTGCCGTCGCCGGCAAGCACGAAGTCGTCGCCGCAGCGACGGACGATGCGGTGGAGAATGTGGCAGTCGCCGCAGCGGAACAGCACGACGTCGCCGCGCCGCAACGTCGGACGCATGTCGGCGATCGGCATCGGTGTCGGGTGGCCCGCACCGATGCGGGGCGTGTCCGGCTGCTGCGCGGCGGTGCGGACGAGCGGTGCGACCACCGCCGTGTCGCGTCCGTCGCGCAGCAGGGGGCGCATGCTGTGGCCGCGCATGCGGATCTGCACTTCGCGGCCCTCGGCGAGCAGCGCTTCGACCTGTTCGAAGAAGATGCGGTTGGAGAGGCGCATGGTCAGCGTTCGTTTTCGGGGTAGATCGTCGCCCGGGCGAGTCGTGCGGCCGCCGCGTCGGGCAGGCAGTCGAGGCGGTAGACGGGTACGCGTGCGAGCAGGGCGGAGAGCAGGGCGTTGATGCGGTCGGCCAGCGGCTCCTCGTGCATGAACGACGGCGGGAAGGAGGGCTGCAGGGCGGTGTAAGCGAGCAGTACCGGGAGGCGGCGGATGCGGTTCTCGGGCGCCTGCGCGAGGCGCATGAAGGCACGGATGGGGTAGCGTTCGTTGCGGTAGCAGGGGGTTTTGCCGCTCCACGGCGAGCCGTAGACGAGCGCCCGGCCGTCGCGTACGGCCACCAGCGGACTGTCGTCGTTGAGCAGACCCGTGCCGGGGATGTGTTCGCGCCAAAGCCGCGTGTGGGTGCTTTTTCCGGTGCCCGATTCGCCGAGGCAGAGCACGGCACCCTCCGCATGGACGAGTACCGAGGAGTGGATCGCCGCGACGCCGTGCGCTGCCGCACGGATGTTGAAGGCCATCCAGAGCCCGAACCGGAAGAGGGCCGGATCGTCGTCGGGTGCGGCATCGGTGACGACGAGGGGCGTATGGTCGCCGATGTCGAGCCGCACGCGGCGCTCCGTGCCGCGCACGGTCATCTCGAAGAGATAGCCGCCGTCGCAGCGCGTGAGCCGGCAGTCGGCATCGGCGTCGGGAAAGTCGAAGCGGTCGATCGTGCGGAGCGTCTCTTCCGCGTAGGAGGCGATCGTACCTGTCCGCACCTCCAGCAGCGGCGCCGCGAGGTGCTGCGAGGTGCGGAAGGGCGCGAGGCCCGGGAAAACGAGATGGGGCTCCGTGAGCCGGACGCCGAGGTCGGCGATCGTATAGTCTTGCGTGCAGGTCATAAGTCGTCGTTCGTTGTGTAGGGTTCGTGTTGCGGCGCTGCGGTGCCGATCGTCACGATGCGGTCGCACCCTTCGAGCGTCCGTTCGCGGTGGGCGACGATCAGGAGCGTGAGGCCCGGTCGTGCGGCGGCGATGCGGTCGATCGCGCGGGCCACCTCCTGTTCGGTCGCCGGATCGAGTTCGGAGGTCGCCTCGTCGAAGATCAGCAGGTCGGCGTTGCGGTAGAGCGCCCGCGCGATGCCGATGCGCTGCCGCTGTCCGCCCGAGAGGCGGCAGCCGCATTCGCCCGCCGGCGTGTCGATACCCGCGGGCAGCGAGTCGACGAATTCGCGAAGCCGGGCCGCGTCGAGCGCTTCGATCACCCGCCGTCGGTCCGTCTCCTCGGCCGTGCGGCCGAAGGCGACGTTCTCGGCGAGGCTCCCTTCGGTGAGGAAGATCCGCTGCGAGACATAGCCGATGCGGCGCTGCCAAGCCCGGCGGTTGGCGGCCGTGAGCGGTGTGCCGTCGATCTCGATGCATCCCGCGGTCGGTTCGTACAACCCCGTGAGGAGGTTGACCAGCGTCGACTTGCCCGCCCCCGAGGAGCCGCGGATGCCGATGCGCTCGCCCTTGCGGATCGTGAGCGAGAAGTCGTGCAGGATGTCGCACGCACCGTCGGCATAGCGGAACGAGAGGTCGCGGAGCGCGATTTCGCGCTCGAAGGGGAGCGATTCGGGGTGTCGGTCGTCGCTCGCCGGTGCGTCGTGACCGGAGAACTCGGCGGCGTCGCGCAGCGCTTCGTGGAGGATGTCGATCGTATAGCGGTTGTAGCGCATCGAGGCCCATGCCGAGAGGATGCTCCGCACCGAGGGCATCAGGCGCAGGGCGGCGATGGCGAAGACGCCGAACAGCAGCTGCCTGTGGGCGATGTCGGTGCCGAAGCCCCATGCCGCCAGCAGCGCCAGCCCCGCGGCGAGTCCCGTCTCGGTGAGCATCTGGGGCAGCAGGGCGATGGCCGATTCGCTGCGGCGCGTGTCGACCACGCGCTCCATCGCCCGGTCGAAGGCGCGCAGCAGCGCCGGGAAGGCGCCGTTGACCTCGATGTCGGCGAAGCCGCGGAAGGTCTCGGCTACGAGCTGTGCCTTTTCGCGCTGGGCACGGTTCTCCAGTTCGCCGTAGCGGTTGATGCGCTCCCGCACGAGCCGCTGGTAGAGCCACCCCGCGGGCAGGAGGATCGCTGCGGCGAGCAGCGCGGCGAGCGGTGCGTAGAGGGCGAGGGCTGCGGCGAGCAGCAGCAGGAGCATCGTCTCGGCCGCGATCGTGGCCGCCGGTCGCAGCACGCCGGCCGTGAAGGCGAGGCAGACGGCATTGACGTTGCGTGCCAGCGCCGTCGTGCCGGAGGCCTTGACGAACGACAGCCCCCGGTCGTGGTAGGCGATGAAAAGCCGGCGCGAGAGGGTGCGGTAGAGGTCGTAGACGTAGTTGCGCTCGATCCGCGCAAGGCCCATGATGAGCAGATTCTTCATCACGACGATCGCCACAACCGCGGCGCATACGGCTGCGGCGAAGGCCTCCCGGGAGGCGAATCCCGCCGCGGCGCCGATGCGGCCCGCGATCCCTTCGTCGAGGCGCGCGGGGTCGAGCGCCAGCGCCAGCACGGGCAGCAGGGCCGCCAGTCCGGCCAGATTGAGCACGGCGCGCAGCGCGAGACTGGCTGCGATGCCGAATCCCCGGCGGCGGAATGCCGCGGGCAGTATGTCGAGCGCTTTTCTCATGCTTCGATCCGTTCGATGCGACCCAGTTTCACATACCATACGTATCCTTCGACCTCGCTGTAGCCCATGCGGCGCAGCAGGTCGAGATAGTCGCCGATCTGCCGGGCGTAACGGCCCGGTTCGAGGCTGCCGAACTTGTAGTCGACGACCACCGCCCGGCGGTCGCGGATCATCACCCGGTCGGGACGGCGGGTCGAGCCGCCTCCGGGTACGACGATTTCGTGTTCGTTGCGCACGAGCTGCCACTCGCCGCCGAACCACGAGCGGACGGCGGGATCCTCCAGCGCGCGGTCGATCATGCGGCTGAGCGTCGCGGCATCCTCCGCCGAGAGCGTGCCGTCGCCCTGCATGCGGCGCACCGCCTCGCGGATCTCCTCCGCGGTCGTCGCCTCGGCGAAGGCCCGGTGCATCAGGATGCCGAAGTTGCGGGGCGAGAGCTCCGTTTCGCCCTCCTCGAAGTAGCGTTGCGCGGGGAGCCGCAGTCGCAGGTCGGTGAGGCCCGTGGGGTAGCCGTCGAGCACGACGTGCTCCGTGTCGTTGGGTTTCGCGGCCGACGCCGGTCCGGCGAACGTGCCGAATTCGAACGATTCGCCCTCCTCCGCGAGGGTGTAGCGCCCCTCGGTCGTGCCGACGAAGGCCCGGTCGCCGTCGGTCGCGATGCTTTGGCGCAGCAGCGCGCCCACGTGCCGGCCGCCGCGGCGCGGGACGAAGACGTGCAGCGACTCGGCGGCGCGTGTGAGTGCCACGTAGAGCAGGTTGATGTTGTCGACGTGGGCGTAGACCAGTTCGCGGTAGTACTCCGTGGAGAAGGCCGACTCGGCCATCGCCTTTTTGTACTTCACCGGGAAGCGTCCCACAGCCTCCGCGTCGCCGTCGCGGGCCTCGGCCCAGACGATGTTCGTCACGCCGCCGCCCGATTTGGGGTCGAGCGGCCACGAGCAGTAGGGGATGATTACGGCGCGCCGCTCGAGCCCTTTGGCCTTGTGTACGGTGGTGATCTCGACAGTCCGCTCGCTCCGCGCGACGCTCAATGAGCGCCCGCTGCCCTGCTCGTCCCACCAGCGGAGGAAGAGCGGGATGTCGGCGATCTTCGCGGCCCCGAAGGCGATGATCTGCTCGTGCACGGCCTGCAGGTAGGCGATCTGCGTGCGGTGCTGCGCGAGGTCGTGGCGCATGACGATCCGCTCGAACGCCTCCTCGGGCGTCAGCAGACGGATCGAGCGGAAGAAGCGCTGCTCGTCGTCGTCGAGCGGGCGGTCGAACGCGCGGTCGAGAAAGCGGTTGTAGACGGCCCGTTCGAGCGAGTCGTCGGGGTTCATGGCGAGCCGGAAGGCGGCGATGACGAACCCGGCGATCGGGGCGTTGCCCACCACGAGCGCCTCCTGCGTCATCACGTCGAAGCGGTGGCGGGGATCGGTGTTGCGTCGTTTGAAGTCGAGCAGCTCGGCGGCGACCTTCGCGCCGTCCGTCGCGCCCCGCACGAGGATCAGGATGTCGCACGGGGCGAATCCCTTGTCCAGCAGCGCGCAGATGCGCTCCACGACGGGCGGCCGTTCGTCGTAGACGGCGATCGAGACATAGCCCGGGTGCGTGCCGCCGAGCCGGGGCGTCTGCGCATGGCCGCGGTAGGCGTCGGCGAGCGTACCCCGCAGTTCGGCGCAGGCGGCCGCGTCGAGCGCTCCGCAGGCGGCCGCCTCGTCGAGGGTCGTGTCGAGCAGGCGGTTGTCGGCGGCGACGATGCGGCCGATCGCCTCGTTGTTGAATTGCACGACCGTGGGCAGCGAGCGGTAGTTCTCCTGCAGGTCGACCACCGCCGTTTCGGCCTCGCCCAGCGCCCTGCGCGCCTCGCTGTGGAGGATCTTCCAGTCGCCGCCCCGCCAGCGGTAGATCGACTGCTTGATGTCGCCTACGATCAGCACCGAAGTCTCGGGCGACTGCGACATGGCGTTGTGCAGCAGCGGCAGGAAGTTTTCCCACTCCCTGACCGAGGTGTCCTGAAACTCGTCGATCATGAAGCGGTCGAAGCGGTTGCCCACCTTTTCGTAGATGAAGGGGGCGTCGTTGCGCCCGATGAATTCCGCGAGGATGTACTTGGTCTCTGAGAGCAGCATGGTGTTCTGCTCGTCGCACATCTCCCGCACTTTGGCGTAGAGGTCCGAGAGCAGGGCGAAGCTGCGATAGTTCTCGCGCAGCAGGTCGCCCGTGTTCCAAGCGCGGATATTGGCGTCGTAGAGCGCGCACAGCTCCTGCAGCAGGGGCTGCAGCTCGGGAACGAGAGCCCGTGCGGGCGATCCCGCCGCGCACCATCCGTCGGGCGAGGCGGCCATCTTGGCCACCGTCGCGCCGTAGGGCTTCAGCTCGCCCGAGGCGATGACGTAGAACCAGTTGGCGAAGCTGCGGCTCTTGCCCGAGAAATCGGCGGCGGTGAGCCCCGCCGCCGCGATGAGCTCCACGGCCCGCTGCGCCGTCTCGCGCAGTCGTCGCTTGGTCGCCTCGGCACGGGCCGTCGCCTCGCCGACGATGCGGCCCAGCTCCTCGCGCGCATGCGCTCCGGCGAGCGTCTCGCGGTTGCGCTCCTTGAACAACTCGCCGCCGAGCGAGAGGATTCCCTCGCGGATGTCCCACTTGCGGCCCTCGTCGATGCGCTCCTGCACGAACTCCGTGAGCCAGCGCAGCAGCGCGGGGTCGACGGCGATGCGGTCGATCAGCGCGTCGGCGCTCCGGGCAAGCACCGAGGCCGTTTCGATCTCGACGTTGTAGTCGAGGTCGATGCCCAGCTCCTTGATGAAGGCGCGCAGGATGCGCTGGAAGAAGGTGTCGATCGTCAGCACCGTGAAGCGCGAGTAGTCGTGGAGGATCTTCGAGCGCACCTCCTCCGCACGGCGGCGGACCGTCGCGGCATCGAGCCGCAGCTCGGCGCACAGCCGGTCGAGGTAGCCGCTCGGAGCACCCGAGGCCAGCAGGTGTATCTCCTTGAGGATACGCGACTTCATCTCCTCGGTGGCCTTGTTGGTGAAGGTCACGGCGAGGATGCGGCGGTAACGCTCGGGTTCTTCCACGGCGTCGTGCACGTATTTGTAGGCAAGCTGGTAGGTTTTGCCCGATCCGGCACTCGCATTCAGAATCTTCGCTCTCACGGTCGGAATCGTTGTTCGAGGGAGTAAAAGTACGAAACAAAACCCGAATCGCAAGGCTTGTTTCCCGATATTTTCGTAATTTAGGCGCCGATAAAGCATCGAAATGCCATGAAGAAGTTATCGATTTGCCTCCTTGCGCTGTTCGCCGTCGTCCAGCTCCGGGCGCAGGTGTCGACCGAGGTGGCCGGCGCGCAGCCCGGGGAGCGTTCCGAAGCGGGCGACACGGCGCGCCGCGAGTGGTTGACCGGTTTTGCGACCGTCGAGGTCGCGGGACCGTTCGCAATCCGGTTCGTGCGGGTGGCCGACGACGAGGCGCCCCGCATCGAGTTCGACACGCGGGGCTGCACCCGCTCGCGGTTCCGCGCCGAGGTGCGGGACCGGGTGCTCCGCATCACGGAGCGCGACGTCGCGGGCCGCGATACGCAGACCGCGGTGACGCTCTATTACAACCGGCTCGATGCGGTCTCCGTCTCCGATGCCGGAGCGGAGTTCGCCGATACGCTCCGCGGGACGCTCTTCGACCTCACGGTCGGGGGCACGGCCTCCGTCGCCGCGACGTTCGATGTCGGCGATCTGCGCGTGGTCCTTTCGGGACGCAGCGAGGCCGTGCTGGAGGGCTCGGCGCGATATCTGACGGCAGCCGTCTCGACGGGAACGCTCACGGCCTGCGGGCTGGCGACGACCGCCGTCGCGGTCGAGGTCTCCAACTCGGGACGGGCCGAAGTGCGGCCGTCCGACCGCCTCGAAGCCGTCGTTGCGACGGGCGGAAAGGTGGCTTACCGGGGTGCGCCGGAGATCGTGCGCACGCGGACCGGATTCATGGGCGGCACCATCGAACGGACGGAAGAGTAGGATGAAGGGATTTCTGGCCGAGGTCGCCGCCGACCTCTACGGTCGCTACGGCGACGCGCTCTCCGAACGGGCGCTGCTCTTTCCGTCGCGCCGCGCGCGGCTCTTCTTCACCGATGCGCTGTCGGTCATCGCCGAGCGGCCGATGTGGCAGCCCTCGTGGGCGACGATCGATTCGTTGATGGAGGAGATCTCGGGACTGCATGCGGCCGACCGCGTGCGGCTCATCGTCGAGCTCTACCGTGTCTATGCGCGCTACCACGACGAACCCTTCGATCGCTTCTATTTCTGGGGCGACATGCTCCTGACGGATTTCGACACGATCGACAAATACCGCATCGACGCCGACCGCCTCTTCCGCAACATCACCGACATCAAGGAGATCGAAGCCGACATCTCCTACCTCACGCCCCGGCAGCTGCAGATCCTCACGGCCTTCTGGTCGACGTTGGGTCCCGAGGCCGATCTCACGGAGGAGAAGCGGCGCTTCCTCGCGATCTGGCGGACGCTCGGGCCCGTCTACCGCGACTACCGGGCGCGCCTCGCCGAGCTGGGAATCGCCTACGGCGGCATGGTGCAGCGCGCCGCCGCCGACCGGCTCGATGCCGGAGACTTCGTCTTCGACACACCGCGCCGCTATGTCGTGGCGGGGTTCAACGCCCTGTCGGAGTGCGAGAAGCGGCTGTTCCGCTTCCTCTCGACGGCTGCCGAGACCGATTTCTACTGGGATTACGATACGTATTACAAGGACGACCCCGTGCAGGAGGCCGGACGCTTCGTGCGCGAGAACGTCGTGCGCTTCCCGCCGCGGGCGGCGCTGTCGCACGACGGCATGGCGCGGCCGAAGGAGCTCGTAGCGGTGGCTGCGGCGTCGAACGCCGTGCAGTGCAAGTACGTGGAGGAGATTCTGCGTCGCCTCGCCGCCGAGCAGGGCCCTCTGGGTAAGGAGACGGCCGTGGTGCTCACCGACGAGAACCTGCTGCTGCCGCTGCTCCATGCGCTGCCGCCCGAGGTCGGAAGCGTCAACGTCACGATGGGTTTCCCGCTGCGGCAGAGCCTCGCCTACACCTTCGTCGAGCGCCTCGTGGAGCTGCAGGCCCACCGCCGCACGAAAGGGGCGGGGTGTACGTTCTACCACGCCGATGCCGCGGGGCTGCTCGCCCATCCCTACGTCGCCGCGTCGGACGAGGCGCTGACGCGCACGCTGCAGGAGGAGATCGTCCGCGAGCGGCGGATCTCGGTCGAGGCGTCGTGGCTCGCGCGCAACGAGCTGCTGGCCGCGGTGTTCGCCCCTGCTGCAGAGTGGCGCGAGCTGTCGGACTACCTGCTGCGGGTCGTCGGAGCGGTGGCGCGACAGCCCTACAGGGGCGACGATGCGCGGCAGCGGGTCGAGTTCCTCGCCGTGATCGCCGAGGAGCTCGTCAAATTGCGCAACTCGCTCGACGCCTGCGAAATCGATCTGTCGACGGAGGTCTATGCCTCGCTGCTGCGGCGCCACCTGCAGACGCTGCGCATCCCCTTCGAGGGCGAGCCGCTGGAGGGCCTCCAGATCATGGGCATCCTCGAAACCCGCAACCTCGATTTCCGCAATGTCGTCCTGCTCTCGATGACCGACGACAACTTCCCCGGCAACCGCATGGGGCAGTCGTCGTTCATCCCCTATACCTTGCGGGCGGCGCACGGGCTGCCGACGCCCGAGCACCACGAGGGAGTCTACGCCTACTATTTTTACCGCCTGATCCAGCGTGCGGAGACAGTGCACATGCTCTACTGCGCGCGCGCCGACGAGAAGTCGACGGGCGAGCCGAGCCGCTATATCCACCAGCTCGATTATGAGAGCGGTCTCGATGTGCGCAAGGTCGAGGTCGATGTCGACGTGAACCTCGCCGAGACGGCCCCCATCGAGGTGGCGAAGGACCCCGAGACGATGCGCCGGCTGGAGCGATTCGTCGACCCCGAGAGCCGGGCGACGCTCTCGCCGACGGCCTTTTTCCGCTACGTGGCCTGCCCGCTGCGCTTCTACTTCCATTCGGTCGCCCGGCTCTCCTCCGACGACACGGTGAGCGAGGAGGTCGATGCGCCGATGTTCGGCACGATCCTCCATGCGGCGGTGCAGAAGCTCTATGCGCGCATCGTCGGCGAGGAGCGTCCCGGAGCGACGCTGCGTGCCCTGCTCCGCACCGATGCCGTGCCGTGCGCCGTGACCGAGGCGATCAACGAGAACTACCTGCGCGACGCCCGGGCGACGGAGGCCGACTATACGGGCAACCTGTTGCTGGTGAAGGATATCGTGACGCGCTATCTGCGCGGCGGGGTGATACCCTACGATGCGGCGCACAATGGCTTCACGGTGCGCGGACTGGAGCGCGAGGTGGCCCATGCCTTTCCGTTCCGGGCGGGCGACCGGGAGCTGCGGATGAAGTTCGCCGGTATCGCCGACCGCATCGACGTGCTGCCCGACGGGGCGTTGCGCGTGGTCGACTACAAGACCGGGGCGCCCCATTTCGAGTTCGACGGCGTGGAGTGTTTGTTCGACGGCGAGGGGCGGCACCGGCTTTCGAACATCCTCCAGACGCTGCTCTACGCCATGATGCTCCATCACGCGGAGGGGTGCGATGCCGAACCGACGCTCTACTACGTGCGCGCCATGAACCGCCCCGACTACGATCCGCGGCTCGACGACCGCGAGCTCGGCATCCGCGGGGCGCGCTACACGCACTATGCCGCGCGGTTCGAGGAGTGTCTGCGCACGACGCTGGCCGAGATGTACGATCCGGCCGTTCCGTTCCGGCAGTGCGCGGATGCGGATACCTGTCAATTCTGCGATTTCCGTACGATTTGCAAGCGCTGACCCGCGCGCGGCCCTTGCGGTCGCGCGCCGGGGCGGTTGCGTCCGGCGCCTCGGAGGTTACAATTCCACTTTGAAATAGGAGGCCCCGCTGCGGCGGGCGGCTTCGAGCCCCACGGCCGAGTCCTCGAAGACGAGTGTTTCGCGCGGCGTGCAGCCCTCGCGGCGCATCGCTTCGAGGAAGCAGTCGGGCGCGGGCTTGGCGTGCGCGACGTCGGCTCCCGAGAGGATGCCGTCGACGCGCCCCAGCGGAGCGTCGGCGGTCGTGTCGCCCGAGGCGGTTCGTGCTGCATGCTTCGCGGTCGTGTCGGCGTGTGCGGTCCGTGCCGCTCGCTTCGGAGCCGGGTCTGCTGCGGCCGGATGTTCCGGGGCCGCAGTGTCCGCCGTCGAATCCTGCATGGCCGTTCCCTCCTCCGCCGGACCTCCGATGCCCAGATGGCGCAGCACGTTGTCGATGTTGGCCCGGCTGCCGGTCGATACGATCCACACCCGGCCGCCCTGCGCCCGGAACGCGCGGCAGAACTCCCACAGCGGCCGGTTGAGCCGCACCGAGTCGAAGAAGCCGGGGTAGAGGGCGATCTTGCGCAGCCGGAGCCGTTCGCGTTCGGCCGGGTCGGCGATGCCGAAGCGGGTGAGGAATTCGTCGCACCGCATGCCGAAGTAGCGGGTGCGGTACTCCTGCTCGGTGAGGGCGTATCCCGCCTCGCGCAGCGCGGCGACGTAAGCCTGTGCGTTGGCGTGGCCCGTGTCGGCCAGCGTGCCGTCGAGGTCGAGGAGGATCAGGCGGATGCGGGTATCGGGCGATGGCATGGTTTCGGTTTTTCGGGATCTGTGCTTCGGTGCGGCCGCAAGGCGCTTCGGTCAGTCGAACGACTGCATGCCCGCCTGTGCGATGCGCATCATGCGGCGGTATTCCGAGGGCGAGAGCTCCATGAAGAAGTAGTGCACCGGATCGACGCGCACGCCGTTGTAGCGCACCTCGTAGTGGAGGTGCGGGGCCAGCGAGAGGCCCGTGTCGCCCGAGAGGGCGATGATGTCGCCGCGGCGGACGTGCTGCCCCTTGCGGACCTGTATGCTGCTCAAGTGGCCGTAGAGCGTCTCGTATCCGTTGCCGTGGTCGATCACCACGGTCTGCCCCGACGTTGAGTTGCGGTTGCCCACGGCGCTCACCGTGCCGTCGGCCGTGGCGAAGACGCGCGAACCTTCGGGGATGGTGTAGTCGACGCCCTGATGCGATTTGAGCGTCTTGTAGAAGGGGTGGAACCGCATGCCGTACGAGGCCGTGAGCAGCGTCAGCTGCTTGTTGATGACGGGCTGTATGGCCGGGATGCGGTCGCTGTCGCGCCCCGCCGAGTCGATGCGGCGCTGCAGCTCGCGGTGCGTGGCGACGAGCTCCGCGAGGCGTTCGTCGATCGCGGCGGTCCGCTCGCGCAGCTCCCGCTTGAGGCGGCGCGTCGAGCGGCCGAGGATCTGCTCGTAGGTCTCCGCGCGGCTGCGCTCGTATCCGGCGTCGAAGTCGTAGGGGGTCGATTCGAACAGGATGCGGAAGACGTTGCCGTCGCGCTCCGAGAGGTTGTCGAGGACGCGCGCGAGCGAGTCGTAGCGCTCGGTGAGGGCGGCGTATTCGCGCCGCATGCGGTCGGTGGCGTGCTTGAGTTCGTACTCCGCCGGCGTGTCGAAGAAGAGCGAGAAGCCGAAGTAGTAGAGCACGGCGGCCCCCGTCCAGACGAACAGGTGGATCGTCAGGCGGATCAGGCGCTGCTTGCGGCGTTTGCGCCGCCGCAGCCGTTCGAGGTCTTTCTTGCCGGCCATGTCGCGGTTATTCGAAGTTGGTTTCGCGCATCTCGGCCATGAGGCGGTCGTACTCCTCGGCGGTCATGTTGCGGTCGAAATAGTTGATCGGGTTGACGGGAACCCCCTTGTGGATCACCTCGTAGTGGAGGTGGGGACCCGTCGAGATGCCCGTATTGCCCGTCTCGGCGATCACCTGCCCGCGGACGACCCGCTCGCCGGGCTTCACCAGCACCTTGTTCAGGTGGGCGTAGCGGGTCTTGTAGCCGAACTCGTGGTCGAGCAGGATCATGCGGCCGTAGCCGCCGTTGTAGCCGTTTTCGGAGGCGATCTCCACCGTGGCGTCGCCCGTGGCGTAGACAGGCGTGCCGCGGTCGCAGCCGAAGTCGATGCCCTTGTGCGGGCGGATGTATCCCAGCTTGGGGTGGAGCCGCCGCATGTTGAAGGCGCCGATATAGTTGTTGCGCAGGGCTTTGCGATCGATGGGCCAGAGCGCCGGCACGGCGGCAGCCAGCTCTTCCTTGTTGTGGGAGAGCCGCTGCAGCTCGTCGAACGACACCGATGCGAGGTAGAGCTGCCGGGCGAAGGCGTCGAGCTGCCGCCACGTGCCGACCATCAGGGGGGCGAATTCGTCCTCGGCCATCGCGGCGTACTTCGCCGAAGGGTAGGGCTGCCACACCTCGGGGATCGAGAGCGTATCGGTGGAGAAGAGCGGACGGTAGACGTAGTTGTCGCGGTAGCGGATCTCGTCGAGCCGGCCCTGCGCCGTGCGGATGCGGTCCTGCAGGATGCGGTATTTGACGATCAGCTCGCGGTTGTCGCGGTTGATGCGGTACATCTTCGGCGTGTAGAAGAAATAGGAGAAGATGACGTTGGCGATCGATACGAGGATGAACCCCACCAGAATCTTGCGGATGAAGCGGTAGGTCCGCAGCCGGAACGGCGCGGCGACCACCTCGCGCGTCAGCGCTTCGGCTTCGTGCGTGAGCCGCTGTATCTCCGATTGCGTGGCGTTGGTTCCCATACCGAAAAAACTCGCTTTATCCGTGCAAATTTAGCGTAAATTGTATAATTTTGCAACCCGAATCATAGAACGGAACGACAAGCAAAAAACGTATATATGGAATCGAATGAAATTCGCCGCGCCTTTCTCGACTTCTTCGCGGGCAAGGGCCATGCGATCGTCCCCTCGGCACCGATGGTCGTCAAGGGCGACCCCACGCTGATGTTCACCAACGCGGGCATGAACCAGTTCAAGGATATCTTCTTGGGTAACGCGCCGCGCAAATATCCGCGTGCGGCCGACACGCAGAAGTGCCTCCGCGTCTCGGGCAAGCACAACGATCTGGAGGAGGTCGGTCACGACACCTACCACCACACGATGTTCGAGATGCTGGGCAACTGGTCCTACGGCGACTATTTCAAGAAGGAGGCCATCGAATGGGCGTGGGAGTTGCTCCACGAGGTCTACAAGCTGCCTGCCGAGCGGATGTACGCCACGGTGTTCGAAGGCTCGGAGGAGGACGGCGTGCCGTTCGATCAGGAGGCCTACGACTACTGGCTGCAGTATCTGCCCGCCGACCACATCATCCGCGGCAACAAGCACGACAACTTCTGGGAGATGGGCGAGACGGGTCCCTGCGGTCCCTGCTCGGAGATCCACTTCGACCTGCGCGACGAGGCCGAGATCGCTGCGAAGCCGGGCCGCGAAATGGTCAACGAGGGCCATCCGCAGGTGATCGAGATTTGGAACCTCGTCTTCATGCAGTTCAACCGCAAGGCCAACGGCTCGCTGGAGGAACTTCCGGCGCGCAACGTCGACACGGGCATGGGCTTCGAGCGTCTCTGCATGATCCTGCAGGGCAAGAAGTCGAACTACGACACCGACGTCTTCCAGCCCACGATCGGCCGCATCGCAGCTCTCTCGGGCAAGCGTTACGGTGAGGATGCGAAGGCCGACGTGGCCATGCGCGTGATCGCCGACCACTTGCGTGCCATCGCTTTTTCGATCGCCGACGGGCAGCTGCCGTCGAACGTCAAGGCGGGCTACGTCATCCGCCGCATCCTGCGCCGTGCGGTGCGCTACGGCTACACCTACCTCGGCTTCAACGAGCCGACGCTCTGCAAGCTCGTGGCCGGGCTCGTCGCCCAGATGGGCGGCCAGTTCCCCGAACTGAAGGCCCAGCAGGCGCTCATCGAGAAGGTGATCGAGGAGGAGGAGGCTTCGTTCCTGCGCACGCTCGCCACGGGCATCAACCTGCTCGACGGCGTCATCGCCCGCACGAAGAGCGAGGGCGGCGAGGCCATCTCGGGCCGCGATGCCTTCGAACTCTACGATACGTTCGGGTTCCCCATCGACCTCACGGAGCTGATCGCCCGCGAGCAGGGCGTGGGCGTCGATCTGGAGGCCTTCGAACGGGAGCTGCAGGCCCAGAAGGAGCGTTCGCGCAACGCCGCGGCGGTCGACACCGACGACTGGGTGGAGCTCTTCCCGCTCAAGGAGAGCCTCTTCACGGGCTACGATACGCTCACCGAGCAGGTGCGCATCGCCCGCTACCGCCGCGTGACGTCGAAGGGCAAGACCTCCTACCAGCTGGTCTTCGACCGCACGCCGTTCTACGGCAACTCGGGCGGTCAGATCGGCGACACGGGTACGATCGAGAGCGCCAACGAGCGCATCGCGATCGTCGCCACGGAGAAGGAGAACGGCCTGATCATCCACATCGTCGCGTCGCTCCCCGAAAATCCCGCGGCCGAATTCACGGCCCGCGTCGACGCCGACAAGCGCCAGTCGGCGGCCAACAACCATACGGCGACGCACCTCATGCACGAGGCGCTGCGCAAGGTGCTGGGCACGCACGTCGAGCAGAAGGGTTCGATGGTGACGCCCGAAATCCTGCGCTTCGACTTCTCGCACTTCCAGAAGGTGACGCCCGAGGAGCTGCGCGAGGTGGAGCGGCTGGTCAACCGTGCCGTGCGCGCCAACCATCCCCTCGAGGAGAACCGCGAGGCGACGAAGGAGGAGGCCGCAGCCGCCGGAGCGATGATGCTCTTCGGCGAGAAGTACGGCGACCGCGTCCGCATGGTCCGCTTCGGTTCGTCGGTGGAGCTCTGCGGCGGTACGCATACGAGCGCCACGGGCAACATCGGCCTCTTCAAGATCTTGAGCGAGGGCGCGATTTCGGCCGGCGTGCGCCGCATCGAGGCCGTCACGGGCGAGCAGGCCGAGCGGGTGCTCTACGCTGCCGAGGACACGCTGCGCGGCGTGGGCGAGGCGCTCAACAACTCGCAGGTGCTGCAGGCCGTCCGGAAGATGGTCGAGAGCAATGATACGCTCGCCAAAGAGGTCGAGGCGATGCGCCGCGAGCAGGTCAACCAGTGGGCCGAGAAAATCGCCGCTTCGACGCCCGAACGCGACGGAATGCAGCTTTTCGTCCTGCAGACCGACCGCCGTCCCGACTTCGTGAAGGATCTGGCCTACGGTTTGCGGCAGCGTTCGCGGAAGCTGGTCTTCGTCGTGGGCACGATCCACGAGGGCAAGCCGCTGCTGACGGTGATGCTGGGCGACGAGATCGCCGCTGCGGGCGTCAACGCCGGAGCCGTGGTCCGCGAGGCCGCCAAGCTGATGCAGGGCGGCGGCGGCGGTCAGGCTTTCTTCGCCACGGCCGGCGGCAAGAACCCCGACGGGCTGCATGCGGCCATCGACAAGGCCGTGGAGCTGATCCGGGCGCAGGTGAAATAGTGCTTTGCCGCAGGGTGCTCCGTTCCGTCCGCATGCCGTTCTCCGTGCGAACGGTTGCGGGGGAGAAGGGCGCCCGATGCGGGGGGCTGACCGTCCCGGTTTTCGACGCTGCGCCTTCGCGCCGTTCCGTCTCCGTGCGGACCGGATTGCGGAGGCCGGCCATAGATTAAGGAAATATCAAACAAAATACGAGTATGAGCAATAAGGTTCTTCTGATGATTCTCGACGGCTGGGGCAACGGTCGTCACGACAAGGCGGACGTCATTTCGACGGTCCATCCGGCCTATATCTCGGCCATGACCGAGCGCTATCCCCATGCCGAGCTGCGCACCGACGGCGAGAACGTGGGTCTGCCCGAGGGACAGATGGGCAACTCGGAGGTGGGACACCTCAACATCGGCGCCGGCCGCGTGGTCTATCAGGACCTCGTGAAGATCAACCGTGCCTGCCGCGACAATTCGATCATGCGCAATCCCGAGGTGAAGGCAGCGTTCGAGTATGCCAAAGCCAACGGCGTGAACGTCCACTTCATGGGCCTCGTGTCGGACGGCGGCGTGCACTCGTCGCTCGAGCATCTGTTCAAGCTGTGCGACATCGCCGCCGAATACAAGCTCGAAAACACCTTCGTGCACTGCTTCATGGACGGCCGCGACACCGACCCGCACAGCGGCAAGGGATTCATCGAGCAGCTCGAGCGGCACCTCGCCGCCACGACGGGCAAGATCGCCACGGTCGTCGGCCGCTACTATGCGATGGACCGCGACAAGCGCTGGGAGCGCGTGAAGATCGCCTACGACGCACTGGTCGAGGGCATCGGCGAGCGTTCGTCGGATATGGCCGAAGCGGTGCAGAAGTCGTACGACGAGGGCGTCACCGACGAGTTCATCAAGCCCTACGTGCGGATCGACGAGAACGGACAGCCCGTCGGCATGATCCGTCCGAACGATCTGGTGATCTTCTTCAACTACCGCAACGACCGTGCGAAGGAGCTCACGATCGTGCTCACGCAGGAGGATATGCCGGCCGAGGGGATGCACACGCTGCCGCTCTATTATTGCTGCATGACCCCCTACGACGCCAAGTTCACGGGGCTGCACATCCTCTTCGACAAGGAGAACGTGCCCGACACGATCGGCGAGTGGGTTTCGAAACAGGGCCTCAGCCAGCTGCGCATCGCCGAGACGGAGAAGTACGCCCACGTGACCTTCTTCCTCAACGGCGGCCGCGAGGAGAAGTTCGAGGGCGAAGACCGCATTCTGGTCGCCTCGCCGAAGGTGGCGACCTACGACCTGCAGCCCGAGATGTCGGCGCCCGAGGTAGCCTCGAAACTGGTTGCGGCGCTCGACGAGCGGAAGTTCGACTTCATCTGCCTGAACTTCGCCAACGGCGACATGGTGGGCCATACGGGCGTCTACGACGCTATCGTCAAGGCCGTGAAGGCGGTCGACGGCTGCGTGGAGCAGGTCGTGGAGGCCGCCAAGCGCAACGGCTACGAGGTGGTGATGATCGCCGACCACGGCAATGCCGACAATGCGGTCAATGCCGACGGGTCGCCCAACACGGCGCACTCGCTCAATCCCGTGCCCATCGTGGTGGTTTCCGACCGCGTGAAGTCGGTGAAGAACGGCATTCTGGCCGACGTGGCCCCCACGGTGCTGAAACTCATGGGACTGGAGCAGCCTGCCGAGATGACCGGCGAGCCGCTCGTGGAGCTCAAGTAGTTTTCCGATGCGGACGGCCCGCCCCGGCGGGAGAGGCCCGAATGAATATCGCCCCGAAGGAAGAATCCTTCGGGGCGATGTCGTTTCGTCGGCCGGGGCGAGCGTCGTCGGAGGACCGGTCGTGTCGGGGAAGATCGCCCGTCTCCGATCGGCGCGGGTGCTTCGCAGTCCGGTACGCGCGGCCGGAGCCGCAGGTTCCCGGTCAGTAGAGTTCGAGGAACTCGTAGGTGTTGCCCACGGCGACGAGGTAGCGCATGAACCCGTCGTGCCCGACCAGCACCGTGGCGCGGTTGTCGTTGGGATGGAAGGCGCAGCGGGGCTAGTCGCGCATCCGGGCGTCGAAAAACACGTGGACGTGGTGCGTCGGGTCGTTGATCAGTCCGAACGGCGACACCGAGCCCGGCCGCAGGCCCAGCCAGCGCTCCATGCGCTCCTCCGAGGCGAAGGAGAGCTTGCCCTGCCGCAGCCGCTGTTCGAGGTCGCGGATCGCCAGCCATTGTTCGGCGTCGAAGCAGACCAGATAGTGGCGGTCGCCTTTGTGGTTGCGCAGGAACAGGTTCTTGCAATGCCGCGCACCGTCGCCGCTGCAGTAGCGCAGGGCGATTTCGCAGGTGGGGGCTTCGGGATGTTCGTACCAAGCGTATTCGATGCCGCGGGTGTCGAGGAAGTCGAAAACCCGGCGGCGGCATTCTTCGGCGAGCATGGGCGTGTCGGTGATTGGGGGAGTGATCTGTCGGATGCGGAGGGGATTCGTTTTCGTTGCGGAACGACATACATCCTCGCTCCGGAAAGAGGCGGGGATGTATTCGTCCGTCGGGGTGCGGACATCGGTTCCGCTGCGGCGGACGGGCGGCAGAGGAGGCGTTCGCCGCCGCCCGCGTTCGCGGATCGCAGTACGATCAGTCGAGCGTACCGGTCCAGCTTCCCGAGAAGTGCTTGGGCTCGGCCTGACCGTCGAGGAAGTCGAAATCGATGGTCCACGTACCGTCCGCATTCTTCTCGAGCGTCATCGATCCGTCGACTGCGGCGCCGGCCGAGGCGATGCTGCCCGCTTCGTAGTGCTGGAAGAAGCTACCGATGCCGAAGGTTCCGTAGTAGGTGCCGGCAATCACGGTTCCGACCTCGTTGCCTTCGCTCACCCGATAGGTGCCGGGAACCGGTTCGGCTTCGTTGCCCAGTGCGCATACGATTTGGATGATCAGCTGGTCGGAGTCGTAGGACCAGTTGCCGTCGTACTGCTGCAGCTGGATTTTCCATACCAGCGCGTTCTCTACCGTGTACTTGTCGCTGAACGCCGTTGCGCGGAAATTCGTGGCGTCGAATTTCAGCACGTCGTCCTCCTCGAGATCCCAGTCGTGTTTTTCGACCACCTTCGGCGCATCCTTCACCTTGAGCGGACCCGTGTAGCGTCCCGTGACCTTCTTGCCCTTGTCGGTGACGAATTCGTAGTTCACCGTGTATCCGGTGCCGCTTTCGACGATGTCGACCTTGCCCGATTCGGCCAGACCTACCTGTATGGCCGAACTGTTCGTGGCGTCGTAATAGTATTTGATGTTGGTTCCCGTGGGGAAGGGGGCGTTGAGGAAGTTTACGCAGGCTCCCTGTTCGAAGTAGTTGCCGACACCCCCGCCCATGTCGCCGGAGATGGTGAAGAAACCCGGGACGATCTTGCCTTCGTCGTCGAAATCCGCATGGCCCACCATGATCAGCACGCTCGACGGAGCTACGAGCCAACCCGATTCGTCGAGGTTCTCGTAGAGCGTGATGTTGAGGTTCGCGCCCTCCGCGCCCTCCTTCAGATACCAAGCGTTCGCTGCGGTCATCTGCGTGTCGAGATCGGCGGGCAGCCACGCGATGCTTTTGTCGATACTCGTATAATCGCCTTTGTACACCGTATGGAAGAGGGTGCCTTCGTCCGATCTCATCGTCAGCTCGATGTCGTACGCACCGCCCGACCGGCGTACGACCATCGTGCCGCTCTCGATGTAGTGCTGCTTGCTGCAGTAGGTTACGTAACTCAATTTGTTGGTGAGCAGCGTGTACTCGCTGTATGCGTCGGTGACCGGCGTGGTCGTATAGGTGCCTTCGGGAGGGAAGTTCTCGAAGGGAGCGTTGAAGCGTAGGATGTAATAGGTGCCCTCTGGATCCATCCAGCCGCTCTCCGGTATCGGTTTGTCGCTGATCATCAGGTAGTGCGTGTAGACGACGTCGTTCGGGAGATAGGCATCGCCGAAATAGATTCCTTCGCAGAGGTTGGAGACGGTATGCACATCGTAGCGCGCGTTCGGATCGATTTCGTCGTCGTTGCAGGACTGCATTCCGATGCAGGCGAGCAATGCGGCCGAAAGAAACAGGAGTCTTTTCATGGCGTATTGTGTTTTAGGTTTTGATAGCTCAAAAATATACAGTGTGTGCGAGAAAAAAATTGATTTAGTTCAAATATTCGAGACCTGCCGGAAGGGGGCGACCTGCATCGCGGTCCCGAAGTCCGGCTTCGAGGCCCTGATCGCCGAGTCGCACGAGTTCGCCCGATGGATGTTCGATCTGGCGATGGGGCAGTTCTACACGTGCGAACAGAAGCTGAAATACATCCGGGGCGATGCGCGGAAGCGGATCGTCGCCGTGCTGAAGTATCGCCCCGAGATCGTGGAGGTCGTGTCGGCGCGTACGTTGGCGTCGTACATTGGCGTCACGGAGTCGTATTTCTGCCGCATCCGCAAGGAGATGCGGCTCGCGGGGGAGGATTTTTCGGTTTCGGGAATCGCCAAGTAGACCCGCAGGCTCCGTCCGGCCGGGGCGGATCCGCACGTCGGGAAAAACGCCCCCTCCCGGCGATGCGTCGGCGAGTGGCGGGGCCGGAGTGAGTCGTATGCCGTGGGGTGTCTCATGCCGGAGTGTCCGGAACCCGAGTTCCGGGGCTCCGGCTTTCGTTTTCGGGCGGTGCGAGCCCCTGACCGAACGGCGGCCCGGGCGGTCGGCTCCGTCTGCGGACGGAGCGTCGCTATTCGACCTTCGGGCTGCGTGCGCCGAGGTATTCGCGGATGTTGCGCTCGATGCAGCCGACGAGCGTCCGTACGGCTTCGGCGGACGCCCAAGCGTTGTGGGGCGAGAGCAGCAGGCGGTCGGGCTCGCGGACGGAGAGCAGCGGGTTGCCTATGTCGAGCGGCTCGTGTTCGAAGACGTCGAGCGCCGCTCCGGCCGGGCTGCCGGCATCGAGCGCCGCGGCCAGCGCCGCCTCGTCGACGATGCCGCCGCGCGCGACGTTGATCAGGATCGCCGTGGGTTTCATCAGGGCCAGTTCCCGGGCTCCTATGAGGCCGCGGGTCCGTTCGGTCAGCGGCGCGTGGATCGACACCGTGTCGGCCCATGCGAGCAGCTCGTCGAGCGGCAGGGCGGGGTAGGGCTCCTCGCGCACGACGCCCGAGACGGAGGTGTAGGCCACCTCGCACCCCAGCGCTTCGGCCACGCGGGCCACGCTGCGGCCGATGGCGCCCAGCCCGACGATGCCCCACCGGGAGCCGTGGAGCTGGTGCGTAGGCCGTCCGAAATGGAATTGGCGCGACGCTCCGGCGTAAGCGGTCTTCGTGTAGCGGTCGTAGTAGCCGATCTGCCGGCGCAGCGCGATGGCCGCACCGACGGTGGTCTCCGTCACGGCGTGGGTCGAGTAGCCCGCGGCGTTCCGCACGGCGATGCCCAGCTCGGCCGCGGCCGCGAGGTCGATGTTGTTCGTGCCGGTCGCCGCCACGCAGATCAGCCGCAGGCGGGGCAGCCGCTGCAGCGTCGCGCGGTCGAGCACGACCTTGTTGGTGATGACGATGTCCGCCTCGCGGCAGCGGTCCAGAACCTGTGCGGGGTCGGTCGTCTCGTAACCCGTGTAGGCGCCCAGTGCCCGAATGGGGGCGAGGTCGGCGCCGCCGAGGCTGTATTGGTCCAGAAAAACGATGTTCGGTCGCATGGGGTGTTGTTTTTTTGCCAGTTTGCTGATTCGGTGTCCGGTTCGTTCGGGACGTGCCTCCGGGATCGCCCATTCGCTGCGCGGGTCGGGTGCTGCCTGCGGAGCCGCCGCGCGGGCTTACGCCTGCTCCAGTTCGCCGAGCAGGTCGCGGATGACCACCGAGGCGCAGCCGATGCCGAACAGGGCGGGGATGTAGGAGATCGTCCCGACGTTCGACTTCTTGTTCCGCTCCTCGCAGAGGATCAGCGCTCCGGCGCGCATCGGCTCGGGCGAGAAGACGGCCCGGAAGCCCCGTCGGATGCCGATCTTGTGCAGGCGCTTGCGCAGCATGTGGGCCAGCGGGCAGTGGTGGGTCTTCGCGATGTCGGCGATCTCCATGCGCGTGGGGTCGGTCTTGGCCCCGGTGCCCATCGAGCTGACGAGCGGCATGCCGCGTTCGAGCGCGGCGGCGATCAGCGCCAGCTTGGGCGAGAGCGTGTCGATGGCGTCCACCACGTAGTCGTAGCGCGCGGCGTCGAGCAGCGCGTAGGTCTTCTCGTCGCGGATGTATTCGTTCACCACCGTAAGCTCGAGCTCCGGGGCGATGTCGCGCAGCCGCTCGGCCAGCACGTCGGCCTTCTGCCGGCCGACGGTCGAGTGCAGCGCCACCAGCTGGCGGTTGATGTTCGAGAGCGACACCGTGTCGGCGTCGGCGATCGTCATGCGGCCGACGCCCGCCCGGGCGATCATCTCCGCTGCGTAGGCCCCGACGCCGCCGAGTCCCACCACCAGTACATGGGCGCGCCGCAGCACGCCGAGTTTCTCCTTGCCGAGCAGCAGCTCGGTACGTTCCAGCCAGTTATCCATGCCGTGTTCCGAATATCCGTTCGTAGTTCGCACGCACGGCGCGGCGCAGCGTCTCCGCATCGGTGCCGCGCGCTTCGGCGATGCGTGCGTAAAGGGTCTCTATGGGGGTGTCGCTCTCGTCGGTTTCGACGAAGAGCCGCTCGAGGGGCGTCGCGCGCAACGCCGCGAGCGTTTTGGGAGAGGCGAAGGTGCGTTCGCCGAACGAGAGGAAGTGGCCGCGGCCGAGCGCCTGCCGCGCCTGTTCGGGCGAGCCGATGAAGCCGTGAAAGATCGCGGCGCGCGGGGGAAGGGCCGCCAGCTCGCGCATCGTCGCCTCGAAGGCCCGCACGCTGTGGAGCACCACCGGCAATCCCCGCTCGCGGGCGATGCGCAGCTGCTCGCGGAAGAGCGTCAGCTGCGCCTCCCGAGGAACGTCGCAGGCGTAGTCGAGCCCGATTTCGCCCACGGCCTGCACTCCGTCGTCGAACGGCGGCAGCGTGTCGGCGCTCCGGCGTCCGGCCTCCCACGGGTGGATGCCCGCCGTGCGCAGCTCGATGTGGCGTCCGGTGGGGCGGTGGGTGTGGATATTTACGTAGGTGCGGTCCATCGTCGGCAAAAATAGGAATTTTGTGCCGAATTGAGAAATAACCGATAGCATGTACGGATTTTTCGGAAAAAATGCGTACTTTCGCACGCGAATTATAGCTGTTAGCATACTAACAACCGCGCCGGCGCTTCCCGTGCGGCGTTTCCTCCGTAGAGGGACCTGCCATCGGACGACCGGCGGCCGGAGGCGCTCCGCTGCGGGGCTGCAAGCGCGGCGGTGCGGTGCGCGAACGGAACGAAAATTCATCCAAACACAATTCAAACACTTTAACCATGTCGAAAATCATTACTCTACGCAAGGGTCTCGACATCAATCTTCAGGGCAAGGCTCAAGAGTCGCTGCGCGATTTGCCGCAGGCGGCCGAGTACGCCCTTTCGCCCCTCGACTTCGAGGGTGTGACTCCCAAGTTGCTGGTTAAAGCGGGCGACGAGGTGAAAGCCGGCACGCCGTTGTTCTTCAACAAGTACAACGAGCGGGTCATCTTCACTTCGCCCGTCAGCGGCAAGGTGGCGGCCATCAACCGCGGCGAGAAGCGCAAGGTGCTCTCTGTCACGGTGACGCCCGATGCCGAACAGCGTTACGAGGAGTTCGCGAAGCTCGATCCGAAGAAGGCGTCGCGCGAGGAGATCGTCGAGCAGCTGCTCCGCTCGGGCCTCTGGCCGATGATCGTGCAGCGTCCCTACGGCATCATCGCCGACCCGAACGACACCCCGAAAGCGGTCTTCATCTCCGCGTTCGATTCCGCGCCGCTCGCTCCGGACTACAACTACGTGCTGCGCGAACGTCAGGCCGATCTGCAGACCGGCATCGAGGCGATGCGCCGGCTCACGTCGGGTAAGGTCCACCTTTCGATGCGCGCCCATGCCGAGGGCAAGATGTCCGTGCTGGAGCATGTCGAGCAGCATACGTTCGCCGGCAAGCACCCCGTGGGCAACGTCGGCGTGCAGATCCACCACATCGATCCGATCAACAAGGGCGAGGTGGTCTGGACGGTCAACATTCAGGATCTGGCCATCATCGGCCGCCTGTTCAACGAGGGACGCGTCGACATGACGAAGATCATCGCCGTGACGGGCTCTGAGGCCGAGCGTCCGGGCTACTTCCGCGTCGTGTCCGGCGCCTCGGTGGAGTCGATCCTCGCCGGCAACGTCAAGCCGCAGCGGGAGGGCGACTCGGTCCGCATCATCTCGGGCAACGTGCTCACCGGCACGAAGGTCGCCGCCGACGGTCATCTGACCTTCTACGCCGACCAGCTGACGCTGATTCCCGAGGGCGACAAGTACGAGCTGCTGGGCTGGGCGATGCCCCGCTTCAAGAAATTCTCCGTTTCGCGCGCCTACTTCTCGTGGCTCTGCCCCAAGAAGGAGTACGAACTCGATACGAACCTCAACGGCGGCGAGCGTCCGTTCGTCGTGACGGGGCTTTACGAACAGTATCTGCCGATGGACATCTACCCGATGTACCTGCTCAAGGCGTGCCTCGCCGGCGACATCGACAAGATGGAGAACCTCGGCATCTACGAGGTCACGGAGGAGGATTTCGCGCTGTGCGAGTTCGTCGATCCCTCGAAGATCGAGATCCAGCAGATCATCCGCGACGGTATTAACTTAATGATCAAGGAGGCATAGTATGGGACTGCGTAAAATAGTTGACAATCTGAAGCCCACCTTCTCCGAAGGGGGTAAGTTGAGCTTCCTCGCATCGACGTTCGATGCGTTCGAGACGTTCCTCTTCGTGCCGAACACCACCACGCAGCGCGGTGCGCACATCCGCGACTGCAACGACATGAAGCGTACGATGATCATGGTCGTGCTGGCGCTCATGCCGGCCTTCCTGTTCGGTTGCTGGTGGACCGGTTCGCAGGTGGGACTCGAAAGCGTTCAGGCCTTTTTCTACGGTCTGGTGCGCGTGCTGCCGATGGTATGCGTTTCGTATATCGTGGGTTTGGCCATCGAATTCTACTTTGCGCAGGTGCGCGGCCACGAGGTCAACGAGGGCTTCCTCGTGACGGGTCTGCTCATCCCGATGATCTTCCCCGTGTCGACCCCGCTGTGGATGGTCGGTCTCTCGACCGCCTTCGCGGTGATCTTCGGCAAGGAGGTCTTCGGCGGTACGGGCATGAACGTATTCAACCCCGCGCTGCTGGCCCGCGCCTTCGCCTTCTTCGCCTATACGCCTTCGATGTCGGGCGAGACCGTATGGTACTCGAACTGGACGATGATGGGCGCACAGGTCGACGGCATCACGGGCGCCACGGCGCTCGAGCAGCTCGGCTCGGCCGGCGCGATGAACTACTCGGCGCTGGATGCCTTCCTCGGCTTCATCCCCGGATCGTTCGCCGAGACCTCGACGCTGGCCATCCTGATCGGCGGCGCCATCCTGCTCTTCACGGGCATCGCCTCGTGGCGCACGATGGTGTCGGTGTTCGTCGGCGGTGCGGCGATGGGTTACCTCTTCCAGCTGACGGGCGTGACGAGCTATCCCGCATGGTGGCACCTGATCGTCGGCGGTTTCGCCTTCGGCGCCGTCTTCATGGCGACCGACCCCGTGACCTCGGCGCAGACCAACGCGGGCAAGTACATCGTCGGTCTGATGACCGGTGCGCTCGCCGTGCTCATCCGCGTGGTCAACCCGGCCTATCCGGAGGGTATGATGCTCTCGATCCTCTTCATGAACGCGCTGGCTCCGCTGGTGGACTACTACGTCGTGGAGGCCAACATCGCGCGCCGTAAGAAGCGCGCCGTCAAACTCGCAAAATAAGGAGAAGCTATGGCAAAGAAATTCGATACGAACAGCAATCTATACATCGTCGTCTACGCTACGGTGATGGTCGTGGTCGTGGCCGTGTTGCTGGCCGTTGCGGCTCTTTCGTTGCAGGAGCGTCAGTACGCCAACGAACTGAACGAAAAGAAGCAGTCGATCCTCCAGTCGCTCGGAGCGCAGGATCGCAACTACGACGACTTTATTTCGGCCTACGTGCTCGATGCCGAGGGACAGCGCATCGAGGGCGAGGATGTCTTCGCCCTGCTCAAGGATCTGCCGGGCGCCTTCGCGGCAGGCAAATTCCCCGTCTTCGAGGCTGCGGACGGCCGCGTGGTGCTGCCCGTGACCGGTACGGGTCTCTGGGGGCCGATCTGGGGCTACGTGGCTCTGGAGAAGGATATGGACACGGTCGCCGGCATCATCATGGCCCACAAGGGCGAGACGCCGGGTCTGGGCGCCGAGATCGCTACGGAGAAGTACCAGCGGCAGTTCGTCGGCAAGACGATCTTCGAGGGCGACGAGTTCCGCTCGATCACGCTCGTCAAGGGCGGTGCCCACGGCGATGCGCATGGCGTCGACGCCATTTCGGGCGGTACGAAGACCTCCGACGGCGTGACGGCCATGCTCCGCACCAGCTTGGAGCACTACCTGCCCATGCTGCGTGCCGCACGTGTCGCGGAGGCGGCTCCCGCTGCGGAGCCGACCGGCGACGAGGCGCAGGAAATGTCTAACGATGAAAACGTAGAAAACAATGAGTAAGCAGGAGAAAGAGCCTTTGTTTTCGGCTAAAAATAGGAAATATCTGACGGGCCCGTTCTCTGCGAACAACCCGGTCATCGTGCAGATCCTCGGTATCTGCTCGGCGCTGGCCGTCACCGTGCAGCTCAAGCCGGCCATCGTCATGGCGCTCTCCGTGACGGTCGTGACGGCGTTCGCCAATCTGGTGATGTCGCTCTTGCGCAACGGCGTTCCGGCCCGTATCCGCATCATCGTGCAGCTGGTGGTGATCGCCGCGCTGGTGATCCTCGTCGATCAGGTGCTCAAGGCCTATGTCTACGAGGTGTCGAAGCAGCTGTCGGTGTACGTGGGTCTGATCATCACGAACTGCATCGTCATGGGCCGCGTCGAGGCCTTCGCGCTGGCCAACAAGCCGTGGCCCGCGCTGCTCGACGGTATCGGCAACGGTCTGGGCTACGGTCTGATTCTGATCGTCGTGGCCTTCTTCCGCGAGCTGTTCGGTTCGGGCAGCCTGATGGGCTACCGCATCGTTCCCGAAAGCTGGTACGAGGCCGGGTATGCGAACTGCGGTCTGATGCTCTTCCCGCCGATGGCGCTCATCTTGGTGGGCTGCATCATCTGGGTACACCGTTCGCGCAACAAGGATTTACAGGAAAAATAGGAGGATAGCGTATGGAAGCATTGAATATATTCATCCAGTCGATCTTCATCGACAACATGGTCTTCGCCTTCTTCTTCGGCATGTGCTCCTACATCGCCGTGTCGAAGAGCGTGAAGACGGCCCTCGGCCTCGGTGCCGCCGTGACGTTCGTGATGGTGATCACCGTGCCGCTGAACTACCTCTTGTACGAATACGTGCTCAAGGCCGGTGCGCTGCACCGCTGGATCGGGGCGGTTCCCGAAAGCGTGAATCTCGATTTCCTCACCTTCATCGTCTTCATCGCCACCATCGCCGCTTTCGTGCAGCTCGTGGAGATGATCGTCGAGAAGTTCTCGCCGACGCTCTACAGCCAGCTGGGCATCTTCCTGCCGCTGATCGCCGTGAACTGCGCCATCATGGGCGGCTCGCTCTTCATGCAGCAGAAGGTCGACGGCGGCCAGCTCACGTCGCTCTGGCAGACCGTCGTGTACGGCCTCGGTTCGGGTCTGGGCTGGTGGCTGGCGATCGTGATGATGGCCGCCATCCGCGAGAAGACGACCTATTCGCACATTCCCGCCGCGCTGAAGGGTCCCGGTATCGCCTTCATCATCACGGGTCTGATGGGTATCGCCTTCATGATCTTCTCGGGCATTCAGTTCTAACCTTTAAAAAGAGATTCCGAAAAAATGACTACAACGATTATAATCGCGATCGCGGCCTTTCTGGTGCTCACGCTCGTGCTGGTCGCATTGCTTCTCTATGCGAAGGCCAAGCTGACATCGTCGGGCGAAGTGACGATCGACATCAACGACGGCGAGAAGGTCCTCACGACCGAGAGCGGCTCGACGCTCCTCTCGACGCTGGCCAACAACAAGGTGTTCCTGCCTTCGGCCTGCGGCGGCGGCGGTTCGTGCGGCATGTGCAAGTGTCAGGTGTTGGAGGGCGGCGGCGATATTTTGCCCACCGAGACGGGTTTTATCTCGCGCAAGATGGCCAAAGACCACTGGCGTCTGGGCTGTCAGGTTAAGGTGAAGGAGAACCTCAAGATCCGCGTTCCCGAGGCGGTGCTCGGCGTGAAGAAGTGGGAGTGCACGGTGGTTTCCAACCGCAACATCTCGACCTTCCTCAAGGAGTTCGTCGTCAAGCTGCCCGAGGGCGAAAACCTCAAGTTCCGCAGCGGCGGTTACATCCAGATCGACATCCCGAAGTACGACGCCATCAAGTTCGCCGATATGGACATCGACGAGCGTTTCCGCGAGGACTGGGACAAGATGAAGATGTGGGACCTCGTGACGACCAACCCCGAGCCGACGTTCCGCGCCTACTCGATGGCCAACCACCCGGCCGAGGGCAACATCATCATGCTCAACATCCGTATCGCCACGCCGCCGTTCGACCGTGCCGCAGGCGCGTTCATGAAGGTGAACCCGGGTATCTGCTCGTCCTACATCTTCTCGCGCAAGCCGGGCGATAAGGTGACCATCTCGGGTCCCTACGGCGAGTTCTTCCTGCCGGACAACCTGCCTTCGACGCAGGAGCTGATCTTCATCGGCGGCGGTGCCGGTATGGCGCCCATGCGCAGCCACATCATGCACCTGTTCAAGACCGAGAAGACCGATCGTCCCGTGTCGTTCTGGTACGGTGCCCGCGCCATGAAGGAGGCTCCCTACCTCGACGAGTTCCACCAGATCGAGAAGGATTTCCCCAACTTCAAGTTCAACCTCGCGCTCGACCGTCCCGATCCGGAGGCCGACGCCGCAGGGGTGAAGTATACGCCGGGCTTCGTGCATAACGTGCTTTACGAAAACTACCTGAAAAATCATCAGGCTCCCGAGGACTGCATCTACCTCATGTGCGGACCTCCGATGATGATCGCTTCGGTGGTGAAGATGCTCGATTCGCTCGGCGTGCCGGCGGAGAACATCCTCTACGACAACTTCGGTTCGTGACGCGAACCCCGACTTCGAAGACGAAGCCCCGCCGATGCGGGGCTTCGTTCGTTTTCGCTCCGATCGGGGGGGCTGTCGCGGGTAGGGGAGCGGTGCTGCCGTCGGGGCCGGTCGGAATGCTTCGGCGCAGCGACAGGCTTCGTAGTCGTCGTTTGCCGGGTGCGGCTCCGTCATGCGGATGCACTGCTGCCGGATGCCGTACGCCCGGGTGCGTGATCGGAGGCTGTCCGGTATCTGCGGCGAGGTCGTTTTTCGATGCCGGGGCCATCGCGCCGTCGTCCCTCTCCGCTCTCGCGCCGTGCCGCTCCGCTGCCGCGACGTCCGTGCGACGCCACCTGCGGTGGAGAGCGGCTTTGACCGGCCGTTCGAAGGGGCGTTGGTTCGGGGCGATCTGATAAATAGGGGGTTATGCATTGCATCGCGACGTGCGGCGTGCGGATGCGGCACGTCGATTCCATCTCTTTTTTCGGTTTGAAACAAATTTCCGCCGGTCGATCGTATGTAGTTTGAAAAAAGTTCTATAACTTTGCACTCGTTTATGATGCTTCCTTGCTCCCGAGTTGCATGCGCTTAGTAAATATAGGTATGTGCCTTTTCGCGGATGCAGCTGAAAGAGGATGAATGGGTCAATTATATACACGCTTTCGGAATGCCATGAGGGTTGTATGTAGTTTGATAGGAATATTGTCGATCGCGATGCAGACGGTCGCAGCGCAGCAGATGCGCTGCGATACGCTTCGTGCGTCCGTACCTTTCGCTCAGGGTTTCTCCACGGTTACCGCCGAGTCGACCCGGCTGGCGCTGGACCGCTTCGCCGACCGCCTCCGCACGCTCTGCGGCGATGCCGATGGCCGGGTCGTTTCGATCGAGGTCGAAGGATGGGCTTCGCCCGAGGGCGTGCATCGCCGCAACGGTCGGCTTTCCGAGGCCCGGGCCCGCAATGTCGCCCGTTACCTCGCCGAATGTACGGGATTCTCCGATGCGCATTTCGCGATCGAAGGCCGCGGCATCGACTGGGCGCGCCTCGAAACGGCCGTTGCCGAGGACGACAGGGTGCCGGCCCGCGAGGCGGTGCTGCACGTGCTGCGCGAGACTCCGGTCTGGATCTTTACCGACGGTCGGGTCACCGACGGCCGCAAGCGGCAGCTGGGTATGCTGCGCGGAGGCCGTCCCTACGAGTATATGGCCGAGCGGATCTTCCCCGACCTGCGCCGGGTCGACATTTGCGCGGTAGTGCGTGCCGATCGGGAATTCTCCTCCCTCGACGGTTGCACCGGGGATGCGCCATGCGGATCTTTGGACATGGCTTCGTCGCTCGTGTCGGTGCAAAAGGGATGTCCGGGAAGTCTCGCGACCGATACGACCGGCACCGGTCGCGATGAATCGATCGGACAGCAGGTGCGATGCTCCGAGCCGGACGACGATGTTCGGCCGGCCTTATCCGACGGTGCGGCAGCGGAAGGATTCGTTGCGGCGTCCGAGGGGGTAGCGACTGCCGGAACCTCGTCGCCTACGGCTGGGATCGTAACGCACGGGGCCGAATCCGCCCAGCTCTCCTCCGCCGAAACGCCATCCGTCTTGCGCGAACCGCGCTGGGCGCTCAAGACCAATCTGCTGTACGACGCTCTGCTGATTCCGAATATCGGCATCGAATATCGCTTCGCCCGCCGCTGGTCGGCCTCGGTCGACTACATGCACGCATGGTGGAGCTGCGACGAAAAGCATCGTTACTGGCGCTGCTACGGCGGCGAGGTGCTGGTGAGGCGCTATTTCGGCGATCGACCGTTCGCCGGACACCATGTCGGTCTCTACGGGATGGCGCTTACCTACGACTTCGAATTCGGAGGCAAAGGACGTCAGAGCGACGGCTTCGGATATGGCGGAGGTGTCGAATACGGCTACTCGCTTCCGGTGGGGCGTCGTCTGAACATCGACTTTTCGATCGGCCTCGGTTATTTCGGCGGTCGCTACAAGGAGTATGTACCGATGGACGGCTGCTATGTATGGCAGTCGACCCGTCGTCAGCATTGGTTCGGTCCCACGCGGGCGGAAGTCTCCCTCGTGTGGATTCTGGGCGGTGACCGCCGCAGTACGAAAGGAGGTGCACGATGAGCGGAGGCATGTTCCGGAGATCGGTCCGCGTCTGGCTTGCGGCGCTCGTCGCGATTGCGGCCGCATCGTGCTCGCACAAGGATCTGTGTTACGACCATAGCCATATCGTCGAGCTGAATGTGATCTTCGACTGGTCGAAGGCTCCCGATGCGACGCCCCGCACGATGGTGCTGCAGTTGTTCGAGCTCGACGGCAGCCATTACAACCGCTACGAGTTCGGTTCGACGAAGGGCGGCATTATCCGCGTCCGTGCCGGAGCCTACCGGATGCTGTTCCACAACGGCGATATGGAGAACATGGTCGAGAGCGGTTCGCGTTACGAGGAGTACGAGGTGATGACGGTCGACCGGGAGCTGCTCGCTCCCATCGGACGCGCGTCGGAGGCGCCTCGTCCCGGCGATGCGGAGACGCAGCCGGTGCGGTTCGCTCCGGAGCCGATGTGGGCCGGGAATTCCGGGCCGGTGGAGTTGGCCCGCGGTGCGAGGGGTCTCTCGGTGACGCTCGTTCCCCGGCCGGTCACGACGACCTATACGGTGGAGATCCGCAACGTCGAAAACCTGCAGACGGCTCCCGATCTCGGCGGTGCACTGACGGGACTCGCCGCCTCGTATCGTCCCTGCTGCGGCGTTCCGTCGGGCGAATCCGTCACGGTGCCGCTCGACATGAAGCGCGCCGACGACCGCACGCTGACGACGACTTTCTGCGTATTCGGCCATTGTCCTGCGGGCCGTGAGGAGATCCATACGTTCTCGATCTACACGGCCAATAAGTGGTATTACCATTTCGATGTCACGGACCAGATCCACGATCCGGCCGATCCGGGGCATGTGCGCATCGTGATCGACGGACTGAAGTTGCCCTCCTCGACGGGCGGCATGGATTCGTCGGTGTCGGACTGGACCGACAACGAGATCGAAACCGATATCGAGATGAACTGACGATCGTGTCATGGAGTACGACGGGCAATAAGATAAACGACAAATACATAAATCAAACATCCAACCGATTATGAATGCAAAAATCAAGTTTTTAGGAGTGGCGGGCATGGCGACGCTCATGCTTGCTTCGTGTTCGAAAGATGAAATTCAGGTCAGTAATCCCGGCGACGAGATCACGTTCAATTCGAATGTGACCCGTGCTACGGAGACGACCACTTCGTCGCTGAAGTCGATCAAGGTTTACGCCGATGCCGTAGGCTACAACAAGATGTTCATCGACGGCGATGTCGCTACGAAGAAGGATGGCGAAGAGGTTTTCCGCTTCAGCAAGAACTACTATTGGCCGAGCGATGTCAATACCATCCGTTTCTGGGCCTACGGTCCGTCGGACATCGATGTCAAGCCGACGATCACGGCCGACGGCCAGTCGTTCGGTGCCTATACGCCGAAGTCGGGTGTCGAGAATCCCGGTGCGGAGCATAAGGACCTCGTCGTGGCCTTCACCGAGTCCGAGCGTACTTCGGGTTCGAACGTCTCGCTGAAGTTCCACCACGCCTTCACGCAGGTGGTCGTGAATGCCAAAGCGGGCATGGAGGATCCTTCGCGGACGATCAGCATCAAGGGCGCTTGGATTGTCAATGTGCAGCCTACGGGTCTGCTCGCGTTCAGCGAAACCGCAACGGACAACAACTATATGTCGTGGTCGGTGAGCGGTCAGAAAACCTACTACGGTCTGACGCTCGGCACGCCGCTTACGCTTACCCACGAGCTCGGTACGGTAATCGGCGGTTCGGACAAGTCGAATCTCATGCTCATTCCCCAGAAGCTGGACAAGTGGGATCTGAAGACCGACAAGCCGAATGCGGCCAAAGGTGCCTATATCCTGCTGCTGTGCCGCATCGAGATCAAGCACGCCGGTGCCGAGCATCCGGGTGCGAGCGAGGGCGGTCCGGTCTTCTCCGACGGCGAGTTCCATTACCACCAGCTCTTCCCCGAGAGCGATGTGTACAACAAGGAGGCTTACGGTTATACCTGCGTGCCCATCGACACCGACTGGAAGGCGGGCAAGAAGTATGTCTATAACCTCGAATTCTGCGGCGTAAGCAGCGGTGCGGGTCTCTATCCGCCGACCGTCACCGAGCCGTTCCCCCTCGAAAACGTCGTCACCACGCTGCCGGACGGCAAGAACATCGGCGATCCCGTACTCGACGACCCGATCAGCTTCACGGTGACCGTGGACGACTGGACGGATGCTACGCAGAACAACGACACGCCGATGAACTGATCGGTTTCCGCTGCGGCGATCCTCCTTGGGACGATCCTCGCTTCGGAGCTGGTGCAATCACATGGAATGAACGGGCAGGGCGGCGGTAAGATTCCGCCTCCCTGTCTTTCTTCCGGAGCGTCGTGGCGACGCGTTCGCGTGCCGCTCCGATGCGGCGGCTCCGGCCGCACCGGAAGATGGGGAACTTATCAACTCTTTCCGACATGAAGATCTGGCAAAAACGAAATTCGCACGACTGCAGCCTCTTCGGCCGCACGGTGCGTCGCATGCTCTCGGGCTGTGCGGCGCTGGCGGCGTTGGCGTGTACGGACGACGGCCTCGATAACGAGGGTTACGACCCGAACCGCCCGATGGCGTTTGATGTCGCGGCTCCCGAAGCGTGGATCGACGGCTCGACCGGACATTCGGCCGCGACGGCCGGAATCGCCGTCGACGAGTTCGTACGTTCGGACCGCGGCGAGCCGCTCTATCTGGTGACGGAGGAGTCGGAGCCGGCGGCAGAAGCGCCGTGCGGCGCCGAAACCCGCGGCGTGGCGATCGGATCGACCTCCGATTTCCACACTTCGTTCGGATTGTCGGCCATCTGCTATACGGGGACCTTCCCCGCCGAAGGCGCGGAGGGGGACCTGACCTCCAACTTCGCCCACGACCTCAAGATGACCCGGGGCTCGGCCTCGGATTCGTGGTCGGCGGCCGACGGCACGCAGTTGTTCCGTCCCGGCTCGGGTCGTCTGCGCTTCTACGCCTATGCACCCCATTCGACCGACGAACGACTGTCGGCCGGTGCGCTGCGGCAGGAGCCCCAGTCGGCCGGAGGACTGCCCCGTATCGTCTACACCGTGCCGGCGAAGAGCGAGGATCAGCTCGACATCATGACGGCCATGACCGACTGTGCGGGCGGCGGCAGCGGCGATGTGTCGTTTGCCTTCGGGCATGCGTTGACGGCCGTGGTCGTCAAGACCGGTGCGGCGATGCTCGGCGGCGAGGTGACCAAAGTGGAGTTTTCGGGGGTCTACGGCAGCGGTACCCACGTTATCGGCAGCAAAAGCTGGACTCCGTCGGGGAGCGTGCGCACGTTCACGGTGGAGAACAAGGTCGAGCTGCCGGACCAGTCCGACGACAACGCCTATACCAAACCCGGCACTGCGCTCGTCGACGGGAAGCTGACGCTGATGATGATTCCGCAGACGTTGCCCGACGGTGCTTCGCTCAAGGTCTACTTCCGCGATCGTCTCTCGGGAACCGACCGTACGCTGACCGCCTCGCTCAAGGGCAAGGTATGGCCCGTGGGGCGGAGGGTATCCTACTCGATCTCCTCGACGGGCGTCGTCATCGATCCCGTGGCGAAGGTCACGACCGCGGAGCAGGAGGTGCATCCCTGCGGATTGCTTATGAACGTGCAGCTCGAGGCTTATGCCCGCGTTGCGCAGGTCGGGCAGACCGGCAATCCCGCGGTGCGCCTGCCCTATATCGTGGAGTACTCCACCGACGGTACCGTCTGGACGAAGGGAGCATGGCTTCCGGACGAAGCCCCGTCGGAAGACGACGCACCGACGAAAGCGGTTTCCGGCCGTCTGCAGCTGGAGAGCCAGTCCTCGTTCGCGGCGCAGCGCGCCTCTTTCGAGCGGAAGAACCTGATTACCGAAACGGGGCTCGGCACGGCAGCGGATCCCTACGATCTGTCGCGGGGCGGCGAGACCGCGAACTGTTACGTCGTCAACGATCACGGTTATTACAGTCTGCCGACGATTTACGGCAATGCCCGCGGACCGGTGGGTGCCGCCGCCTATACGTACATGGCTGTTTCCGCTCCCGACGACGTCAAGGATTATGTGCTGACCCGCTTCGTCGGTCACGATAATCTTCCGATCGCGGGACCCGATATCCCGGGGGTGGAGGATGCCGTGCTCGTATGGCAGGACGCACCCCGACTGGTGACCGACGTGAAGTACGAAAACGGCATGGTCCGGTTCCGGGTCGCGAAGGAGACCCTCACGCAGGGTAATGCCGTGGTCGCCGTGCGCGCTGCGAACGGCGACATCCTCTGGAGCTGGCATATCTGGGTCACTCCGTTCAAATGGGACGGTTCGGAGGACCTGACGGCGACGACCGCCAAAGCGATCGACGGTCCGACAACCACCGTATTCTCGCCCTGCAACCTCGGCTACTGCGAACCGCGCAAGGGCAATCCGGCCCGGACGTTCCGCGTGCGCTTCACCTTCACGATTCCCGACGGGAAAGGTACGAAGAAGTCCGTCGTGCTGACGCAGACCTTCCCGCAGTCGGCGATCGAGGCGTCGGTAGCCGGCGACAACACCTATTACCAGTGGGGCCGCAAGGACCCCATGTTGCCGGGTATTTTCAATGCGGATATTCTTGCGTGGGCGGCCGGTCACGGGTGCATCGTGGATCAGTACAACATGAAGAACAAGAAGTACTACCTCGATCACGAGGAGTATGCGATTCTTCCGCGCGACAATACCGATGCCACGGGAACCCCGATCGGTGCTTCGATCGGCCAGACCATCCTGTTCCCCTATATTTTCTTCAAGCACGACCGAACGATCAAGTCGCTGCCGGCCAGCGACCCCCAGACCTATTTCAGAACCCACTGGCACAGCGGTCTGAATACGCCCTACGGTCTGAAGACGATCATGAATTTCTGGAGCTCGCAGTGCGACTGGGTTTCGACTTCGTCTACGTTCGCTGCTCCGAACGGCGCCGCTGTGACGAAATCCATCTACGATCCCTGTCCGGTAGGGTACCATGTTCCTTCGCCCAACTCGTTCGCAGCCTTGTCGAAAAGGGCTGGCACTGCCAATATGGATGAGAATGCCTATGGTTTGGAGGATATTTTCGACGACGAAACGGGCATCCGTATCGGTTGGAAGTTATCTTTGAACGAAACCGACGGCGGCACCAAGATCTTCTTTCCTGCCACGGGTTTGCGCGATATGGGACGGACCGATACGACGACTGCGGATAAAGTCGACATTCCCGAAGAATTCGAGGGTACGACATGGCCTGCGCATGCCGATCTGACCTTCGTGGCGACCACGGGATTCTGTCCGACCTCCGGCAGCTTCCAGTCGATGCTTTTTTTTCTGGACCGACGTACGAATCAAAATAGGATCGTGCTCAATGGCGCTACGAACAACGCCTACGGCTTCACCATGCGACCGGTGCGCGATTAGCGGCAGAAGCGCGGCGAAAGCGCCGGTGCCGATAAGCCCGACTTGCCCTTGCGGTAAGTCGGGCTTTTTTCGTCGGGGCGGGCGGGGCTTGCGGATATGCAGCGATTCTTCCGCCTAATCGGTTAACTGTCAACCGCAAGAATTTCGAAGGTGAAAAATATCGCTGTCGGGCGTTGTTTCGAGTATGGCTTTTGCTGCTTCAGCGGCTGCAGAGACCGCTCGTGTTTTCGCCGGCCTTCGTATATTCCGTTCGGACTCGATAATGAAGTCATCGCCGCTCGTTCGCAGGCGCGGTGCACATTTTCATAGCATGTATTACTGTTCCTATTAGCCCCGATTACCTTTATACCTCAAGAGGCGCCGATGCCTCTATTAAAAATAATTGGAATTATGATAATAGGTTATTTGCGTGTCAGCACGGGCAAACAGAATCTTGCCAACCAACAGGATGAAATCAGGCGTTTCGCCCTAAGTAAAGAGTGGACGATCGACAGTTGGGTTACAGAGGTCGTGAGCGGTCGGAAAAACGAACGGGATCGAAAACTCGGAGCGTTGTTGCGACGGATGAAGCGCGGCGATACGTTGGTCGTCACCGAAATCTCGCGTTTGAGCCGAACGCTCACCGACGTCATGGCGATCATGGGAAAATGCCTCAAGAAAGAGATCAACCTCTACACGACCAAAGAGGGGTATTCGTTCGACAATTCCATCAATAGCAAAGTGCTGTGTTTCGCTTTCGGACTGGTCGCCGAAATAGAACGCAATCTGATCTCGATGCGGACCAAAGAGGCACTGGCTCTGCGCAAGGCCGAAGGTGTGGTATTGGGTCGTCGCAAAGGCAGCTATACGAAACTCAATGTGCTGGTCGAAAACAGATACTCGATCGTCCGAATGCTGAATCAGGACAAGACGATCACCGATATCTGTCGTCTGTACGATCTATCGCGCGATACGTTCGACAAGTTCCGGCGCAGCCATCCGCTCGTTCAGCAGGCCGTGGATGAAAAGAAGAGACGGCGCATGAAGCGCTGAATCGCGAAATAAGGGATGCTACTACACCTGTGAAACCTGTTTTCTGTATCGGTTAAATGGTTGGTTTATAGCGGCAAAGATAGTGATATTTGATTGTGTTTGCAAAAAAATATACAAATATTTTGCCAACAATGATTTGTCACCGCTCCCTAACCGATATATCTGCATTCATATCCCATTTTTTTCGAACAAGAAAAAACCAACGAATATTTCGCTGTGAATCGATTTTGAGATGAATGGCGGTTTTTTCGTGCTGGTTAACAGTTGTTTGAGCAATGTGGAAATAGGAAAGTTTTCGCAATCATATGAAGAAAAAATTGTTGACTCTGATCGTCTGTGTCTTGTTGTTCGGCACGGTGCGGGGGCAATCGCCTGCTGACACTGCGGTGGTGTTCTATCACCGAGGGCGATCCGACATAGATCCCGATCTGCGCGACAACCGGGCGGCCCTGAACGACATTCTGAAGCGATTCGCTGCCGCCGTCGCGGATTCTACATGCCAGTCCGTTGTGCTCCGCTTGGATTCGTACAGTTCTCCGGACGGCGTAACCGTGGCCAACGGTCGCTTGTCCGAGAAGCGGGCCGGACGATTGGCCGAGTATCTCCGCGCGCAAGCCGGGGTATCCGAGCCGGCCATTACGATTCAGGGACATGGCATAGACTGGCACGGTCTTGAAGCGAAAGTCGCCCTGACGGATGTTCCTTATAAGGAGGAGGTGCTCGACCTGTTGCGCAATACGCCGGAGTGGATCTTCGATGACCGGGGCCGGGTCGTCGACGGCCGCAAGCGCCGGCTGGGGATGATTCGCGGCGGCGTTCCCTACAATTATCTGATGGAGCACGTCTTTCCCTTGCTGCGATACTCCCGCATCACGCTTTCTTATACCGTGCAGCGGACTGAAACAGCGCAACCGGAGCAACCTGCCGGACAGCCCGTCGAACAGCTTGCCCCCGAACTCGAACGCCCCCGGCGACCGACCGTCGCGGAATCTGCGGCCGAAGCTGTCGTGCAGACGGCAGGCGAGCGGGCGTTCCGCCCGTTACTGGCCGTCAAGACCAACCTGTTGTACTGGGCCGGCGTCATGCCCGACTTCGAACGGTACACGTTCGTACCGAACCTCGAATTGGAGTGGTTTTTCAAGGAGCGCTGGTCGCTCTCCGCGACGGGCAACTACATGAAGCGCAGCTACGGAGGCGACGACTTCTTCGGCATCTCCGCATGGAGCGTCGAGCCGCGCTGGTGGTTCAAGGAGGACGGCCGCTTCCGCTGGTTCTACCTCGGCGCTTACGGACAGGTCGGCGATTACGACGTGCAGAACAGCCGTGCGGCTTTCGACGGCACGACCGGGACGTTCTGGGGCGCCGGACTCTCGGTAGGCGCGGCCGTTCCTTTTTCCGATCGCTGGGGGTTGGAGGTCGGCATCCGCGGCGGCTACCGTCACGCCGAAGTCAAGGATTATGTGCATGAAGCGCCCGACTACTTCCTCGACCGCGAAGGCGCGGACAACCACTGGGGCGTGACCGGCATCAAAGCCTCGTTGTATTATCGTTTCGGCAAAGGCAATAGAAAATAGCGACTATGAGAAACAGGTCATATATGATAGGGTATGTCGTAGGGTTGCTTCTGTCGGTAATGGTCTTGGCCGGCTGTGCCGGGAGGGACCTCTCCGAACGCCCCGCAGACGGAGCATTGAAGATCGGTCTGGTTTGGCCCGACGGACAGAGCGTCGCCGGCGCGCGCTTGTGGCTTTACGGGAGCGACGGGACGTTGTACTCCGCAACGGAATGCGGTGCCGGCGGTTACGAAGGACGGGTTCCGGCCGACACCTATACGATCCTCGCGGCGAACAGCGATTGTGCGAATGCCGACTGCCATCGTTCGGAGTCGTGGCAGGAGCACCGCATGAAGGCCGCCGTGGACGGGGAGACCAATACGCTCTTGCACGTGGGCAAGGTGTTCTGCGTCGGAACGAAGGAGGTCGCGGTCCGGCGGGGCAACCGTCCCGCGGAGATTACCCTCTGTCCGAAGAACGCGGTCAGGAAACTCCTTTTCCGGATAACCCCGGATTATGTCGACGACATCGCCGACATGAGCGTGCGTATGACGGGCATCGTTCCGTCGGTCCGGTTGATCGACGGCGGTGACGCCGGGGAGACTACCGGCGAGATTCTGGCCGTCGCTCGAAGCGAAGCGGGCGGGTTTTACGCCGCCGACATGTCGGTTTTCGGCTGGCGCGGCCCGAACATCGTCTCCGTCGCGGTCGTCCATTCTGACGGCGGTACGGAAACCACCGTGCCGCAAGATATCGGCGAGCAATTGGCGCAACTGCCCGACGAAGGGGGTACGGTAGATCTTACGCTCGTGCTGCCCGACGGCGGGGAGATCGTGCTGACGGTCACGGTCGAGGCATGGGAAAGCGGTAGCGGTTCCGGAACCGTCATTTGATCGACGAATAAATTCTCAACTAACACTATAGACATGAAAAGGAATTTTACGTTTTTGCTGGGACTGGGACTTTCGGTTCTGGCCGGTTGTTCCGCGGAGGATGCCGGGAACAACGACAACGGAGCGCTCGTTCCGATCGAACTGGGTGCGGGTGTACATGTAATCTCGCGCGCGGCGATCAGCTCCGGCGATGGGGTTGAGGCGGGCATCGCGGGCTGGGAGTCCGAAGGCGCTCCGACCTATACCGATGCGCCCGGCTGGGGCGGCGACGGCGATTCCGAAGTCATCGCCACGACGGCCAGCGAAACCGCCCAGAGCGTCTCTTGGACCACGCAGCGCTACTACGCTCCGGACGGCAAAAAGACCTACCTGAAGGCATGGAGCCCGGCAGGCGCATTCGCGACCGGCAATACGGTCGCCTTCGACAATACGGACGGTTCGGTGGATGTTCTGCTGGCACCGGTCGTTTCGGGCAGTAAAACCGACAAGGTCGGCGCTCCGCTCGCTTTCCGGCACATGACCTCCCAGATCAAATTCGCGGTGAAGAGAGGCGAGGGTCTGGCCGAGGGTACCAAGATCGAAAGCATCACGATTAAGAATGCGCAACTTCCTACGGGTTTCGACCTTACGAAAGGGATCGATGACGAGGGTGCCGTGACGTATGCCGCAGCCGCCGATCTGACGGTTCCCGGTATCGACGGTTCGGAGGAAATCGCCAATACCGCAGCCGGAGACCCCGTGGGCGATGCCGTCATGATCAAGCCCATCGCATCCAAGACCTTCTCGGTCGATATCACCACCAACAACGCCTCCTATACGGATAAGACGGTAACCGTCACGACCGATCGGGTGCTGGCCGGTTATGCCTACGAGATCACGCTGACCTTCGGGCAGGCAGGTATCGAACTGACGGCTACGGTGGCCGATTGGAAGAGCGCGTCCGGCAGTGCCGAAATCCAGTAATTTACCGAAATCGAAGAGCATGAAGCGCATTATCCTATCTCTGCTGGCCTTCGCAGCATTGGCCGGCTGTTCCGAAAACGAGCGCGAGGGCGCTCCTTCCGGCGACGAGGTACCTATTACGTTGCGTGCCGGCCTTCCTGCCGCGGCCATCGCTTCCGACAGCCGTGCCGTGGTGGAAACGGGCACCGCCTTCACGGCCGGCGTGGCCGGTTGGGAGACGAGCGGTGTTCCGGCATACGACCGTGCCGCGGAGTGGTACACGACGGCCGACATCACCGCCTCGACGACCGCACAACCGGTCTCGCTGGCCGCGTCGCAGGTCTATGATGCGAACGATCGCATCAAAACTCATATGAAGGCATGGTATCCGGCCGGACAGCCCGCCGAGGGCAAGGTGACGTTCGCCAATCCGGACGGCACGGTGGACGCACTGCTTGCCGAGCCGATCAGCGGCTCGAAGAACGACAATGCGGGTAAGGTGCTGCGGTTCGCCCACAAAAGCACCCAGCTCAGGTTCGCCGTCGTGGCCGATGCCTCGCTGGCCGGCGGAACGACGATCGAGAAGATCTCCGTGCTGGATGCGGAACTTCCCGCGGGCTTCGATCTGGCTGCCGATGCCGTGACCTATGCTGCGGCTGCGACGCTGGATGTCCCCGGTATTCCTGCGGACAAGGTGATCTCCACGACGGCCGCCGTCGTCGGCGAGCCCGTCATGATCCGGCCGATCGCGGGCAATGCGATTGCGCTGCGTATCGAAACTTCGGCTGCGACGTTCGACCGTGTGACGGCCACCATCGACGACGATACGGATTTCGTCGAGGGCAAGGCCTACACCATCACCCTGACCTTCAAGCAACAGTCTTTGAATCTGACGGCTACGGTCGCCGAATGGACGACGGGCAGCGGCTCGGCCGAGGTGGAATAACGAGAATAAAGACAAACCGATGAAAAACATGAAAAAGATAGTTGTATCCGCTATGATGCTCGCCGCTCTGGCAAGTTGTTCTACAGAAAAAGAAGAGACTCCGCAGATCGATGCCGAGAACGTTCGTACCGCCATCGTTCCGAACGCGGATATCGAAAGCAACGTCATCGGCCGTGCCGCCGTAGAGGGGACCTCTTTCGCGGAGGGAACCGACGTCTTCCGGCTTTCGGCCTTCGAATCCGCGACGGAGCCTGCCGAAAACTGGACGGCTGCCGGTGCCGAAGCGTTCGAAAACATGCAGGTAAACTGCGCTGCCTCCGGCTCGCTGGCCCTCGCCGCGCCGAAATACTATCCGCCGACGGGTGCGGATGCGCAGAAGCTTTGGTTCTACGCCTACGCCCCCGCTGCGAACGGAACTTACACGAACGGCGACGGTGCGACCAAGCCCTCTGTGCGCTATACCATCACGGGACAGGAGGACATCATGACCGGAAAGGTTACCGGCGCGAACGGCTTCGGCGGCGTCGCCAAAGGCGAAACGCAGAGGCATCCGGCGTTCCGGTTCAGCCACCTGCTGAAAAAGATCACGTTCAAGGTCAAGGCCGGGGATACGTTCGACGCGGGCAGCAATACGACCGTCACGCAGATCGTCGTCAGGAATGTCAAGACATCCGCTTCGCTCAACGTGGCGGACGGCACGCTGGCATTCGACGGCGAGGCCGACGGATCGCTCACGCTCGCCGGCGGCAGCACGACGATCACGGCGGCGGGCGCTTCGGTTCCCGGCTGCCTGATGTTCGAGCCGGGTACGACCTTTACCGTCAGCGTCACGGCCGGCGGCGTGACCTATGCCGACGCAACGGTTACGCTTACCGGCACCGATGCCGGCGAGGCCGGTGTCAGCCACGAGGTGACGCTCACCTTCCACCGCAGCGGCATCGTTCCCACGGCGGAGATCGTCGCTTGGACGTCGGGCGATGATGCCGGCGTCGATATTCAGTAATCGTCTACTTAATAGTTCGAATCATGAAAAGAGCGAAGAGCATAGTATTCCTTATCTGTATGGCTGCACTGGCTTCGTGCGGCAAGGAGGATCCCGCGACCGATCCGGCACCGGAAGGTACACGGACGGCCATCGTGCCCGCCGCGGGCCTGAACATGAGCGCGACGCCCAGCGTACGGGCTGCGTTGCCGAGCGGTCCCGTTAGCGGAACGACCTTTCCGAAGAGTACGGAAGATCTGTTCGCCGTGACCGCCTATAAGGGTACGGCTGCGCCGACGGGCGATTACGCCACGGCCTACTTCGATAACGAGGCGGTCGATTCCGACGCTGACGGTAAGTTGAGCTTTCGGAATGCCCGGTATTACCCGGCGGATGCTGAAAAACTCTATTTCTACGCTTACAGCCCGGTCAGCGCCGCCGGCGGCTATACGGCAGGAAGTTCGACCGAACCGACCGTCGCGTGGACCATCGATGGGCAGCAGGATATCATGTGGGCCAAAGAAGAGAGCGGAATCGGCAAGGTCGGCGCTGGAGAGACGCAGCGCCAGCCGAAGTTCACGTTCAACCACCTGCTCAAGCAGGTCCGCTTCAAACTGATTCGCGGAGCGGGTTTCGGGGATAATGTCAACGCCACCTCCGTCAAGATCACCAACTGCCGCACGGCGGCCTCGTTGAACTTGAAGACGGGTGTGCTGACTTTCTCCGGCGACTCCGATCAGGCCATCGGGTTCAGCGGCAGCTACGCCATTCATACCGCCCAAAGTGCGAGCGAGATCGGCAGCTTGCTGTGTCAGGCGGGAGAAACCGCTTTGGATATAGAGATCGTGGCGGGCGGTATTACTTACAGAACCTCGGTCGATCTGAAGAGTTCCGATCCGGACGTCACGGCCGGAGGGGCCGGTGTCAGCCATCTGGTGACGCTGACGTTCATCGGGACGCAGATCGTTCCTTCCGCCACCATTACCGATTGGATCGACGCGGGCGAGACCTCGGGTACCATCCAGTGACCGAAGCGCTGCGGCCCTTCGCATAAAGGCCGGACGGGGTTGGATGTTCCCTTTCCGGCTGCAGGATTCCCCCGCTCGTACGGGGAACGGAAAACAAATAAAATCGATCGATTTATGGATAAAGTTTCATGGAGAGGCATAGATCGCTGTGTATGGAGCCTCGAAGCGTTTTTGCTCGGCTTGATGCTGTCGGGAGCCTGCTCCGAAAAGCATGCGACGGAGCGACCGGCTCCGGAGGCGGAGGTCGTGCGTCTCGACTTCACGGCGGGCATCGCGACGGACGCCGCTCCCTCGACGCGTGCGACCGTAGACGGGAGCGTTTTCCCGCCCCGTACCGACGCATACCTGATCGGCATGTGGGTATGCAGACACGAGGAGGATCCGGCGGAGTTCATTCCGGCTATGGACGGCTATGAGAACCTGCGCGCCGCGCTCTATGCGACGGGAAGCACGACGGGCGGCGATTACGAACAGCGGTGGCAATATACGTTCGACGGCCTGCAGCACGATATTCTGAACGTCGTGCGGCAAACCGCCATCGATATTTACGCCTACTATCCCCGGCAATCTTGGGACCCGGGGGCGGAATTCGATCCGACGGCCGTCCCGTTCCGGAGCGGTTCCACGGACTGGATGTGGGCTGCCCCGCTGCAGTTCGCGGGCGAGGAGCTCTCCGGCTCCAGCGTCTCCGCTCCGCTGGTGTTCGGCCACGCGATGACCTGCCTCGAGATACGGATCAGATGCCTCTATGCGGGAGCCGTCAACCTCACCTCGATGACTCTGACGGACAAAAAGAAGCGGCTCTATACCTCCGGAAGCATGAACATCGTGGACCGGACGCTCGATCTGAACGATGCCGACCTGTCGGAAACGCTGACCGTCAGTCCCGGAACCAGATTGCAAACGACCTATCTGAAGTTCCACCTCATCATGCCGCCCGTGACCGGTTACGAGGACGGCGATTTTACGCTGTCGTTCGTTTTCAACGGCAAACCGGCCGAGACGCAATTCGCTGTTCCGAACCGGATGACGAGCCTGACCGACGGAAGCGAGGTGACGGTTTCGGAGTTCGAAAGCGGCAAACGCTACATCTACAGTCTGACATTGGACAACACTCTGCATTTTCTGCCCGTGGGCGTCGACGATACTTGGGAAACGGAAGAGTTCGAACTGGAATTATAAGGCTTATGAAACGGACAAACATATCATGGATCGCGGGGAGCCTGCTCGCCGGCGTGCTGCTCTTCTCCTGTTCGAAGGGAGTGTCGGATTCGGCGGAGGCGGAGAACGCTCCCGTGCGCTTCGGCCTCGACACCCGTGTCGGTGAGCCGGTCGAGCAGGGTACCACCTATCGGATCATGGTTTACAATGCGGTCGAGAATACGAGTCAGTTCCTGTTCGCCCGCACGGGAACCTACTATCTGAAAGAAGAGGCTTCCGCGGAGGGGATCGCGGAATTGACCGCTTGCCGGCTCGATGATTCCGGCGCTTATCTCGCCGACGACGCGGAGGCCGGGCTGAACGGTGTCAGCGGTACGTATTATGTGCTTTTCGTCTCTCCGGGCGTCAGAAACAACAGCGACGGGTCGTTCGATGTCAATCCGCGGACCGGGAAGTTCGTAGCCTCGGAACTTCCCGAACGCAAGGATATCGGCTCCTACGGGCGCGTTTCGATGTCGAAACCCATGAAAGAGTACCGTGCGATGATCGGGATCGACTTCTACAAAGCGAGCAACCCTTCGGTCGACGGGTTCGAGATCTCCGACCTCGCACTGGTCGGTGCCGGTGCCGCGGACGAGGCGGTCAGGCTCTTTCCGGGTTCCCGGCAGGTGGAAGCCGGCAGGGAGGGCGCTCTGGCCGTCGGCCTGACCGACCGCAGAGCCGACGGCGCGACCGACGGCAGCGGCAATCCGCTCTTCTACGAAACGCAGGAGTCCGGCCGGGTCGCTGTCGTACCGGCGATCTATGCGCCCAAGAACGAGGTGGCCGAAACGCTCAAGACGACGGTCACCGGCAATCTGCGCGAGAGCGACTATCTCTATATGACGTGCACCATGAAACAGGGCTCGCGCGACAACATCGCCATCCGCATGCCCCTGACGGCACGTGAGGAGATGCGGGAACTGCTGCCGCAGCACATCTACCTTTTCCGTGTGGTGGTCAGCTCCAACTACATCCGTCTGGAAGTGGACGTCTTCGATAAGAGCGGCAACGACTGGGAGGACGGCGGTTCGGATGGCGGTACGATCGGAACTCCGGACTATACGGTCGCGCTGGGCACTTGGCGGATCGTCGGCGAGGGCGACGACTGGGAACTGATTCCCATCGAGGATCAGATCATCGGATAAGAGCGATAAACGAATGGAAAAATATAAAAACAATCGTATTATGAAAACATTGCGAACTTGTTTTCTGGGGTTGACGGTCCTCGCCGCGGTGTCGTGTGCGCAAGATCCGCTCGACTCGCAGACAGTCACGGAGCAGGGGCGGGAGGCGCTGGTCGGGTTGTCGCTCCGCGCCGTTCCCCAATCCGCCGGCATGCCCGGTTCGCGGGCCGTTACGGAGGAGATCGAGGAGGGCACCGATGCCGCTTATAAGGTCTCGGACTTTTGGTTGCTGGAGTACAACGATCGGGGATTGATGATCGGCTCTCCCCATTACTACGTCATGAGCGAGTTTACGGACGGCACGGCCGTGCCGATCATCCTGCCCCCGGCCGGAAGCGAATACACGTGCGTGGTGCTCGCCAACACCCATGCCGACGGTTTCAGTGCGACGCTGGGCGAGGCCACGACGCTGGATAAGCTCAAAACCTTCTGCAAGAACATCCGTACGCAGGAGGATACCTACAACGCCGGAACCCGCGACCTGCTGATGAACTGCGTCGTGCCGGTCACCTCCAACACGACGACGCTCGACTGCCAGCTCTACCGCAATATCGCCAAGCTGACGCTGCGGCTCACGAACCGCGAGGGCTCCGACGTGCAGATCAACTCCGTGCAGCTGCGCAATGTCCCCGACCGGCAGTTCTATGCCGACCGGCTCTATGCGGATGCTCCGGCTCCCTCTCCTGCGGCTGCGGAGGCGGGCTTCATCGACTGGGATGTGGAGGAGTGCGCCATAGCCGCCGGCGAACCGACGAAGGAGCTGGTCTTCTACCTGCCGCGCAACTGCCGCGGGGTGACCGGTTCGGTACTCGAAAGCCAGAAGAACGTGGATGCTCCGTTCTACGCCACGTTCCTCGAAATCATGGCAGAGGATGTCACCCGACATACGCCCCTGCGCTACCGTTTCTATCTGGGGCGGAACATGAAGAACGACTTCAACATCATCCCCAACCACCACTACGTGCTGCCCATCACCATCAACGACAAGGGCGACGCCTCGACCGACAATCGCGTCGAGGATATGGGCGAGGTCGAACTGGCCGAGTCGAACTCCTACCTCATCAACCCGCTCAAGGGCGAGGTGCAGACGCTCTATGCGGTGCCGATCACGCGCATCAACCGATTCTGGGGGAACGAGGGGCCCGATAAATCGGCTCCGATCGCCTCCGCCACCGAATGGGTCGCCGAGGTGATCTGGCAGGACCGTCCCGCACGGCTCATCGATTTCTGTTCGCCGGAGGGTCTCGCCGCCGAAGGGAACACGACCTACGAAGGCAAGGGCGAGTCGTTTTTCTACTTCAAGCCGCTCGAGGGGGCCTCGGGCAACGTGGTGATCGGCGTCCGCAAGAAGGCGGCTTCCAAAAGGGAGTACCTTTGGAGCTGGCATCTGTGGATCACCGACTATGCCCCGGAGTACACGACGGCATGGAAAGAGGGCGTCTATGCCTATCCCGTGGAGGGCGGCTCGGTGCACCGCTATCCGGGCAACAGCAGCGGAACCCATATTTGGGATACCAAATATCGGAACAAATACATCATGGACCGCAACCTCGGGGCTTTCGCAGCGAATAGCTCCGGCGGCAGGAATGCGTACGGTTTCTACTACCAGTTCGGCCGCAAGGATCCGTTCCCGCATTCGGGGACTGCGCTCTACGATATCGAAGGCAACCCGCAGCAGGATTTCACGACCTCGCCCGATGATTGCATCCAGCGTATTCAGGGCCAAGCCTATCTCTACGAGGGCGTGCAGCTGCCCTATGGTTTTTACTATCCGGGGAGCAACGACTGGGTCAAGGGGAATCCCTATTCGGCTACCTCGCGTCTGTGGAACAATCCGACGTGGCATACGTCCGATTCGAACAAGAGCTTTTTCGACCCGTGTCCTCCGGGATGGAAATTGCCGGAAACCGGAACGTGGGGGACGTTGAGCAAGACGAATTCCGCGGGTTGGCGCAACGGTTACGAGTTTTATATGAAACCCGGCGGCGCCGAGGGTGATGATGTGACGTGGTATCCCGCTTCGGGTCTACGCAACATTGGTTCCGGGGCCGTGCTCAACGAGTGGTACTACGGTTATTACTGGTCGTCCACGCCGTTCAGCGCGGCGAACGCCTATAGCTTGTTCTTCACCTCGGGTGGCGTGTACCCACAGAACAACCTCCAGCGCGGCAACGGGTTTCCGGTCCGCTGCGTCCAAGAATAATAAGGGAGCGGAGCGACCGCATCCGATTCATTCGATTGATTTGATTATTTCCTCCGGCTTGCAGCCGGAGGATGTGACCGGCGAAGCCGGTCGAAAAAAACTGAAAAATGCGGAAGACGCATTTTTCAGTCCATGACGACGAAAACAGGGTACCGAAACGCCGAAAAAGCAATGACAAGCCGGGATTTCATACGCGCGGAGGCCGACAACACGGATCGCATCATCCTCTACAAGGAGGGGCTTTTCTGGAAAGCCTACGAGCGGTCCGCCTACATACTGTGTATGCAGGTGCGGCCTTTCAAGCCGACGAAAAAGAGCTTGAAGTCGCTCGACGGCGGCCGCATCGTTTCGGTGGGCTTCCCGTGGAAGCACGAGGAAAAGTACATCGGCGCGCTGGAACGCCTCGAAAGCAGCGACGAGCGTCTGACGCTCGCGGCCGCTTCGGCGATCGACCCAGCGGATTTCGAAGCGTGGAAGGCCCTGTTGCCGCTCCACACCTCGGCCGCGACGCGTGCGGCCGAGGTGGGAGCTGCGCCGACGGGCCCCGAACCTCCTCGTCGGGACGAACGTACGCATCCGATCGTAACGCGTATGCCCGACGAACTTTCCCCTGCCCGAACGAGGGAAGAAACCTCTTGCGACAGACTCCCGCTTCCGGCCGGAGGGAATGCCGATTTCACGCTCTCCACGGCCTGCGTCGTGGCCGAGCGCATCCGGCAGTTCAATCTGGCCGAAAGCACCCCGATGGAGTGCATGCTGTTCATTTCCGATCTGAAGAAAACGCTTCAAACAACCCCCTGACCGTGGCGAATTACGACAATCTTCCGGTGTACAAGGCGGCCTACGATCTGTTGCAGAGCGTGTATGAAAAGACGGGAAACGTTCCGCGCGACGTACGATTCACGCTGGTCGAAACCCTTAAAAACGAACTTACAGAAATCATCGTACTGATCTACAAGGCCAACTCGACTCCCGACAAACTCCCGCACATCGAACGGGCGAGAGATTTGATCGTGAGTGTAAAAGTGCGCCTGCGTCTGCTCAACGATCTGCGCCATATCAACGTCAGGTTGTATGCGCAGTTCTCGGAACAGGTCGAGTCCGTATCCAAACAGCTCGCATCCTGGCAGGATTATGTCCGCAAGAACCGCAACAAGACGGTTCAGCAGCCATAGTAACGCAGCGCGCACGAAGAAGGTTCGCTTAATTTCAAGCAGACAGGACCGGAGTCCCGCGAGGTCAAGGCCTCGGGGAGCGTGTCTTGTAAATTCAGTAACCCACTGGCGGTGTAAAAACGGTCGTGGCCGGTATCGGAATTCCGGGCCGCGTTGCCGTCAGTAATGAAAAACCAATCTGCGGCGGGGTTTTCCCACGGGGATCCCTTACCGCATTTAGCAAGTGGTTACTTCTTATCCCGCTTCGGGTCTACGCAACATTGGTTCCGGGGCCGTGAACAACGAGTGGAACAACGGTTATTACTGGTCGTCCACGCCGAACAGCGCGACGAACGCCTATAGCTTGAACTTCAACTCGGGTGGCGTGAACCCACAGAACAACCTCCAGCGCGGCAACGGGTTTCCGGTCCGCTGCGTCCAAGAATTTGCCACTGCTTGAAACGAACCTCGAATCCATGGAAAATCGAAGACCGGACTTGCTGGTCGATATTTTCCGGGCCTATTACGATGCACGCAAACACAAGCGCAATACCAAGCAGCAGGTGGCGTTCGAGATGGACCTCGAACACAACCTCGTCGCCTTGTACGAGCAGATCCGGGACCGGAAATACGAACCTTCGCCGGGCGTATGTTTCGTCGTGAACAGACCGGTAAAAAGAGAAATTTTCGCTTCGCAGTTCAGGGACAGGGTAGTGCATCACCTCCTGTTCAACTACTTGTCGCCGCTTTTCGAGCCGCGCATGATCTTCGACAGCTACTCTTGCCGCAAAGGCAAAGGTACGAGCGAAGGGATCCGGCGCATCGAGCACCACATACGCAGCTGCACGCACAACTATACGTGCGATGCCTATGTCTTGGAGCTCGACCTGAAGGGCTATTTCATGAGCATCTCCAAGCAGCGGCTGTACGAAATCATCCGTCGTACGCTCGTCGGCTGCCGCGACGCTCTGTCGCCGGCCGGAATCCGTTGGCAGGAGCGGCTGGATATGGATCTGGTGGATTTTCTGCTGCACCGGATCATATTCCGCGATCCCATGAAGGACTGCATAATCCGGGGCAGAGCGTCGGACTGGGTCGGATTGCCGGCATCGAAAAGCCTGCGGCAGGCTCCGGCAGGGGTGGGGTTGCCCATCGGCGATCTGACCTCGCAGCTTTTCAGCAACATCTATCTGGGGCGACTCGACGAGTACGTGAAGCGGAGTCTGCGCTGCAAACACTACGGACGCTATGTCGATGATTTCTACATCGTACACGAAAGCCGGAATCATCTGAAAGGGCTGGTGCCGCGAATCAGGCGGTTTCTGCGCGAAGAGCTCGCGCTGGAGCTGCATCCGAACAAGATCCGCTTGCAGCATTATACGCGGGGCGCCTGTTTTCTGGGCGCCTATGTGAAGCCCTACCGCTGTTATCCGGCCAAGAGAACGGTGGCTCTGTTCCACGCAGCCATAGCCGCGCTGGAGCGGGAGTGCCGGCAGATCGTCCCCGATACCCGGCGGCTGCAGGAGATGCTGTCCGTAATCAACTCGTATTGCGGCCATCTGAACCACTTCAGAGCATACGGATTATTGGACCGGCAGTTCCGCAAATCGCCTTTGAAAAAGTACTTCCGCTTCGTGGCCGGCTACGAGAAGGCGAAATTGAAGAGTATCTATAAATCGCGGATCTACATGCCCGAAGAGGACATGCGGCTGAACGAGACGATGTACGGCGCAAAGAGGGATGATCCGTAAAACGTTCCGCCACGGACTATTTATGGAATAAGCAATGAACGATCATATCCGTAACGGGCATAAACGCACGGGAAGGCCCGGACCCGAGACCGAGGAGAAGTACCGTCGGGCCGTGGAGATGTATGCCGCGACCGATCTCTCCCGTGCCGAGATAAGCCGGCGGTGCGGCGTCTCCGCATCGGGGCTTTACGGTCATATCCGCAAATACCATCGCCATCTGCTGCTGGCGCGCAACGGAATCGAGTGCAGCCCGGAGGAGGCCGTCGCCATCGGGATGAGTCCCTGCCGGGGACAGAAGCCGGGCACCCATGCTAAATACAAGGATGCCATCGCGGCGTGCGACAGCATGGAGTACATCGAATACAACGTTTCGCAGATCGCCCGCCTCTTCGGTGTGAATCCCTCGGGGTTGGGCAACCAGCTTCGCGCCCACTATCCGGAGCTCGTCGAACGCAGGGAGCGGGAGCGCCGGCGGCGGGGGTTGGCCGACAACCAGCGGCGAGGCGTCCGCACATGGTGCCGGGAGCAGTATGCCGGGGCCGTGGAGTTGCTGCGTACGACGGAACTGACGCTTCCGGAGGCTGCCGAGAAGTGCGGGGTCTCTTTTTCGGGGCTTCGCCAGCATATCTGGTTCTATCACAAGGATCTGATCGAGACGCGGAGCGATTTGCGCGAGCGCGCCAAGTCGCACAAAAGGATCGGACACGTGACCGGGACCGGTCGGCGTCACGAACCGATGTCGGAGACCCGCGAGCATTATCGGGAGGCCGTACGGCTTTACCGGGAAACGCCCCTGACGATCAAAGCGATTTGCAAGCAGCTGGGGCTGAATCCGCATTCGTTCTCGAGCTATTTGCACATCTGGCATCGGGAGGATGCGTTTGCACGTCGCGGGGCGGAGTACTGCGAGGGCCTGCGTTTTTCCGATACCAAATCCTACAAGCGCTCCACGGCTGCCAAGTATGCCGGGGCCATTGCCCGGTTGAAGGAGAGCGGACTCCCCACGGCAAGGGTCGCAGCCGAATTCGGTCTGCATCCCGAATGTTTCCGGCAGTACCTCAAGGAGCACGAACCGGAGCTGCATACCCGGCAGGGGATGGTCAAAGCGCAGAACGGCAGTCTGGTGTCTGCCCGAAGCATGGAGAAGTACGGGGAGGCCATTCGTCTGTACGAAACTACGGACGAGCCGCTGAAATCCATTGCCCGGCGGCTGGACATCCGATACCCCAGTTTGGGCGGTTTTGTCCGGCGCAATTTCCCGGAACTGATCGAACGGCATAAGGAATCGTACCGACAGGCCGGAATGCGAACTGCGGAATGACGATGAAAGCCTCCGGATAAGCACCTGTTCGCTATTGACGCATATTTCGGCGAGGAGGTAACCGCAGGTGAGACCCCCCCCCTAATGAAAAAGCTATCTTCGCGATGAAGATAGCTTTCCGTGAACCCGCTGGGGCTCGAACCCAGGACCCCAACATTAAAAGTGTTGTGCTCTACCTGCTGAGCTACGGATTCTCCGTATGCCGATCGGAATCTCGGTTCCGTTTCGGTGGTGCAAAGGTACGTATTTAATTTGAATTTACAACTATCGGAGCGCTTTTTTTCGACGGGAGCCCGTTTGCCGGGCCGTCGGGAGGGCGAATCCGCTTCGCGAGGCGGCGTAAACGTCGTAGCCGGCACTGCGGCGGGCGGGCTTCGGCGGAAGCAGGGCGTTGCCGGAACGCGCCGCTGCGCGTGGACCGGCTGCTTCCGTTCGGCCGCATGCTCCGACCCGAGGTCCGAAGCGCCGCGGGCGGGCCACAGCAAGTTGCCGCAAGGTTCGTCGTGCGAAGAATTCGGCGGCATATTTTTGGATTGCGGAAATAAAACGATACTTTTGTAGACGGGAAAACATTCTAACAAAATAGATTCGATATGTGTAGAGCGCTTATTATCGGTGCCGGAGGCGTAGGCACGGTCGTTACGCAGAAGATCGCCGCCAACCCCGTCTTCACCGACGTGATGCTGGCGAGCCGGACCAAATCCAAATGCGATGCCGTCGCTGCAGCCATCGGCGGCGATCGGGTGAAGACCGCCGAGGTCGATGCCGACAGCGTGCCCCAGCTCTGCGAGCTGTTCCGGGCATTCAAACCCGACATCGTGGTCAACGTGGCGTTGCCCTATCAGGACTTGACGATCATGGATGCCTGCCTCGAATGCGGTTGCAACTACCTCGATACGGCCAACTACGAGCCGAAGGACGAGGCGCATTTCGAGTATTCGTGGCAGTGGGCCTATCAGGACCGCTTCAAGGCTGCGGGACTCACGGCGATCCTCGGCTGCGGCTTCGATCCGGGCGTCACGGCCATCTTTACGGCCTATGCCGCGAAGCACCATTTCGACGAGATCCACTACCTCGATATCGTCGACTGCAACGCCGGCAACCACGGCATGGCCTTCGCCACGAACTTCAACCCCGAGATCAACATCCGCGAGGTGACCCAGAAGGGGCGTTACTACGAGAACGGCGAGTGGGTGGTGACGGAGCCCCATGCGATCCATCGTCCGTTGAACTATCCGGGCATCGGCGAACGCGAGTCGTACGTGATCTACCACGAGGAGCTCGAATCGCTCGTGAAGAACTATCCGACGATCAAGCGCGCCCGTTTCTGGATGACCTTCGGGCAGGAGTATCTGACGCACCTGCGCGTGATTCAGAACATCGGCATGGCGCGCATCGATCCGATCATGTACAACGGCGTCGAGATCGTGCCGATCCAGTTCCTCAAGGCGGTGCTGCCCGATCCCAAGTCGCTGGGTGCCAACTACCACGGCCAGACCTCGATCGGCTGCCGCATCCGCGGTGTGAAGGACGGCAAGGAGCGCACCTATTATATCTATAACAACTGCGACCACGAGCAGGCGTTCCGCGAGACCGGCACGCAGGCCGTGTCGTTCACGACGGGCGTTCCCGCAGCGCTGGGCGCCTCGATGTGGGCCAAAGGGCTGTGGCGCGGCGCCGGCGTGTTCAATGTCGAGGAGTTCGATCCCGATCCGTTCCTCGCCGAGCTGGGTGAGCAGGGGCTGCCGTGGCACGAGCTGTTCGATACGGACATCGAGGTCTGACCCGATCCGTCGCGTAACGAGCGAATCGCGGGCATGCGTCGAGCATGTCCGCGATTTTTTGCCGATGGGGCGGAGTGCGGGCGCTCCTTATCGTTTTGATGCTTTGCGCAGCAGCGCGAACCGCTTGATGATGTGTGCGATGGCGAGCAGCGTCGTGGCGATCCCTATTTTGTAGTGCCAGAGTCCGAGCGGGGAGTGCGCTCCGTTCCGGCCGATCAGGACGATCCCCGTTGCGGACACGAGGAGGAATGCGACCGATAGGGCCGCCGTGATCTTGCTCCGTTTGCCGGCTCCGTATTTGACGAATCCCTTGTACCAGTTGCGGTGCATCGCCGCATGGACGATCGCGGTTACGAGGAACAACGAACCGGTCGCCGTGTGGAGTATGGCGAGTAGCTGACCGGTTGCGGCATCGCCTCCATGTCCGGCGGCGTGTCGTGCCATACCGGAACCGGCGGCGAGGTCGAAGAGGAGGAGCAGCGTCCAGTCTGTGGCGTACATTTTTTTCATGTTCGGTAGGTTTTGCGGTGATCGGTGCGAAGTTCGTCATTCCGGGCCGAATCGCGCGGGGCGACTGTAGAAAAGAGCGATCGAAGTCTCGCTTTTCTGTAGGGGACGGTTCCGTATCGTTCGGCGTTTTCTTCGTTCGGGCAATGTCTTGATGATCCGGGTTTACCCCGGAATCCGGTTCGTATGGAAAGCGGGCTGTCCGATGTCTTCGGACAGCCCGCTCGCGTATGGGGTTCCCGTGCGGCCTCCCGTTCCGGTCGTCGTTCGGCCCGGAGCCGTTGTGCGTTACCGGCGTCGCATCATGCCGCCCGGCATCTTGGGCATCTTCATGTTGCCGCCGGCGACCATCTTCATCATCTTGCGCGTCTCCTCGAACTGTTTCATCAGGCGGTTGACGTCGGCCATCGTCGTGCCCGAACCTTTGGCGATGCGCTCGCGGCGCCGGGCGTTGATGATTTCGGGGTGCGAACGTTCGACGGGGGTCATCGACGAGATGATCGCCTCGGTCTGCTTGAACACGTCGTCGGGAATGTCGACGTTCTTGAGCATCTTGCCCATGCCCGGCAGCATCGAGGCGAGGTCCTTGATGTTGCCCATCTTCTTGATCTGCTGGATCTGGCCGATGAAGTCGTTGAAGTCGAACTGGTTCTTGACGAGCTTCTTCTTCAGCTTGCGGGCCTCCTCTTCGTCGAACTGCTCCTGCGCACGCTCCACGAGCGACACGACGTCGCCCATGCCGAGGATGCGGTCGGCCATGCGCTCGGGGTGGAACACCTGCAGGGCGTCCATCTTCTCGCCGCTCGAAATGAACTTCAGCGGCTTGTCGACCACCGAGCGGATCGAGATGGCGGCACCGCCGCGCGTGTCGCCGTCGAGCTTGGTGAGCACCACGCCGTCGAAGTCGAGGCGGTCGTTGAACTCGCGGGCCGTGTTGACGGCGTCCTGACCCGTCATGGCATCGACCACGAACAGCGTCTCGGAGGGTTTCACGGCGGCCTTGATCGCGGTGATCTCCTCCATCATCGCCTCGTCGACGGCCAGACGGCCCGCCGTGTCGACGATCACCACGTTGTAGGATTTCTGCCGTGCGTATCGGATAGCGTTTTCGGCGATCTCCACGGGATTGCGGTTGCCCTCCTCGGTGTAGACCTCGACGCCGATCTGGCTGCCGAGCACCTTCAGCTGGTCGATGGCCGCGGGACGGTATACGTCGCCCGCAACGAGCAGCACCTGACGCCCTTTCTTGCTCTTGAGCAGCGAGGCGAGCTTGCCCGAGAAGGTCGTTTTACCCGAACCCTGCAGACCGGCGATCAGCACCACGGCGGGCGTGCCTTCGAGCCGGATGTCGGTGGCCGTGCCGCCCATCAGCTGCGCCAACTCGTCGCGGACGATCTTGGTCATCATCTGTCCCGGCTTCACGGCCGTGAGTACGTTCTGGCCCAGTGCTTTGCGCTTCACGTCGTCGGTGAACGACTTAGCGACCTTGTAGTTGACGTCGGCGTCGATCAGCGCACGGCGAATCTCCTTGAGCGTTTCGGCGATGTTGATCTCGGTGATGCGACCTTCGCCCTTGAGGATCTTGAACGACCGTTCGAGTTTATCGGTTAAGTTTTCAAACATGGCGGTTTAATGGCTTTTTTCTTTGGGTGACAAAGATACGAAAAGTCGAGCGCAGAAGCAAGCGTTAGCTTGATTATGCCGAGCGAGAGTATCTTGGGCGAAGCCAAAGATACGAATAAGCGGTGCACAAAAACAAGCGCCGCAGACGGTTTTCCGGATGCGGCATAAGAGAAACGGCCGTCGGAGCCGGTAGGGGAGCGGCGGCGACCTGTCACAGCAGCCCCGCCTCGTAGTAGATCACGATCTGCTCGATCATCCGGTCCTCGCCCTCCTTGTCGTAGGACGATTTGAGGTCCTGCCCGAAGATCTTCGAGACCCCCTGCCAGAAGCCCGCCACGAAGCCGCCGCGGAACTCCTTGAGCACTTCGTAGGCCGTGTATTCGGTTTCGCGGTCGATGAGTTTCAGCAGCACGCGCCCCTGCGTGCGGGTCATGCGCTTGAGTACGGGGGTGTACTCCTCCTTGATTTCGTGGTAGACCCGTTTGATGTACTCCTTCTGCGCCTTCTTGGTCGGCAGGCGGCAGAGCTCCTCCTCCATCGTCGCCATCTTCGCCCGTGCGATCTTGGCCACGGGGTAGACCTTCTTCACGGCGTCGACCAGCCGGCGGTAGCGGCGCAGGTCGACCGGGCGGCTGAAGACGTAGACCGGGAGCACGTGCACCAGCGGCGTCGAGTCGCCCTGCTCCACGCACCACTCCTGATGCCAGAAGCCGCGACCGCCCTGCGCCCGCGCGTCGGGGGCGAAGAGGAAACCCAGCAGCAGGAGTGGCAGCCATTTTTTCATCCCGGAAAAAGTTCTATCTTTGCAAAGATAATCATTTACCCTTTCAAACGGAATCCCATGCCGGATATTATGTTGGAAAAAGGCCTTTCGGCGCGCAGCGTCGCGACGGTCACGACCGGGAATACGGCCGTGGCGCTCGGTTCGGGCGATCTGCAGGTCTTCGCCACGCCCGCGATGGTGGCGCTTATGGAAAATGCGGCGATGTCGGCCGTGGCTGCGGCTTTGCCCGCGGGGGCGACGACCGTCGGCGCGGAGATGAACTGCACGCACATCAAACCCTCGGGCTTGGGCGCCGTGGTCACCGCCACGGCGGTCCTGACGGCTGTCGAGGGGCGCAAGCTCACCTTCAACGTCGGTGCGGTCGATGCCGAGGGGATGATCGGCGAAGGGGTGCACGTGCGCTACGTCGTCGACCGCGCGAAGTTCATGGCCAAGCTCGGCTGACGGTGGCGCCGACGATGTCCCGGCCCGTGCCCCGTTCGCGTCTGCGCCTGCTGTGCGGCCGCCTGTGGTACACGCTGCAGCGCTATGCCCTGTGGTATTTCGGGGGTGTGCGCTTCGCCCGGAAGGCGTCCGCTCCGCATTGTACGCACCTCCATTTCAGCCACCGGACACCGCTGCTCCGCAGGCTGAAGGACGTCGACATGCAGTACCAGTACAACAAGATCGTCAACCTGCGCATCGCGGCGGCACGGCTCGACGGCGTGGTGCTGCGACCGGGCGAAACGTTCAGCTACTGGCGGCTGATCGGCCGTCCGACTCGCCGCAAGGGCTACCTCGACGGCATCGTGCTCTTTTGCGGGACTTTCCGCCCGGGTGTCGGAGGCGGGCTGTGCCAGCTCTCGAACCTGATCTTCTGGATGACGCTCCACACGCCGCTGACTGTCGTGGAGCGGTACCGCCACTCCTACGACGTCTTTCCCGACTGCGGCCGTACGCAGCCCTTCGGCAGCGGCGCTACGTGCGTCTATCCCTACCGCGATCTGATGATTCGCAACGACACGCAGACCACGTTCCGTCTGCATGTCGCCGTGGGCGAGGAGTGTCTCGAAGGGGAGTGGCGGGCCGACCGGCGGCCGGAGCGCTCCTACCGCGTGGTCGAGCGCAACCACTGCATGAAGAGCGAGTGGTGGGGCGGCTACAGCCGTCACAACGAGCTTTTCCGCGAGGTCTACGACAGCGAGGGCCGTTGCGTCGACGTGCAGTACGTCACCCGCAACGACGCGCTGATGATGTATGCGCCGTTCCTCTCCGAGAAGACCGATACCCTCTGAATGCGTGCACGGCCGCTCGTCCGTGGCCGGAATCTGCCGCGGGGTCAGCGGATGAATATCAGATGTTCGAGCAGGATCGTCAGCATGCCGCCGACATAGCCCAGCAGCGCCCAAAGGCTGATGCGCCGAAGGTACCATCCGAATTCGATCTTTTCGAGTCCCATCGCCACCACGCCGGCGGCCGAGCCGATGATCAGCAGGCTGCCGCCCACGCCCGCGCAGTAGGCGAGCAGGTGCCAGAAGGTGCCGTCCTGCACGAATGCCTGCATGTAGGCCGGATCGGCGCTCGCCGCCACCGCCGCGGCGTCCATCACGGGATACATGCCCATGCAGGCCGCTACGAGGGGCACGTTGTCGATCACCGACGAGAGCAGACCGATGATGCCCGCCACGGAGAATACCTCGTGGATCTCGCGGTCGACCCACTGGGCCGTCGTCGTGAGGATCCCGGCGCTCTGGAGCGCCGCCACCGACATCAGAATGCCGAGGAAGAAGAGGATGGTGGTCATGTCGATGTGCTTGAGCACCTTCGACACGCGGTTCTTGATCGACTCCTCCATGCCGCGCTTGCGGTCGTAGATGATCTCCGTGACGAGCCACATCGTGCCCAGCGACACCATCATGCCCATGTAGGGCGGCAGATGGGTGAGCTCCTTGAACACCGGTACGAACAGCAGGCTCGCGACGCCCGCCACGAGGATGAAGCGGCTCAAGCGGGGCGTGACGCCCGCCGGCAGCGTCTCGGCCTGCGTCGCCGTGTCGATGGGGGCCGCCGTACCCTTCGCGAGGCTCCTGACGGCCAGTGCCGCGGGAATCGCCACCGAGACCACGCACGGCACGAAGAGGGTGTACATCATCTTGCCGGCCGTGACGTTGCCGCGCATCCAGAGCATGATCGTCGTCACGTCGCCGATGGGCGACCATGCGCCGCCGCTGTTGGCGGCGATGACGATCAGTGAGGCGTAGATCCACCGCTCGCGCGGATCGCCGATCAGGCGGCGCAGCAGCATGACCATGATGATCGTGGTGGTCATGTTGTCGAGCACGGCCGAGAGGAAGAAGGTGATGACGGCGAGCAGCCAGACGAGTTTGTGGCGGTCGCGCGTGGCGATGCGGTCGGTGATGACGTTGAAGCCTCCGTGCGTGTCGATCAGGTCGACGATCGTCATGGCGCCGATCAGAAACACCAGAATCTCGCATGTGTCGCCCAGATGGTCGGTCAGCTGCTGCCCGATGGCCGCGTCGTGGCCGAGGAGGCTGAACAGGGTCCAGATGGCGCCGCACATCAGCAGCGCGATCGCCGCTTTGTTGACTTTCGTCTTGTGCTCGAGCGCAATGAATACGTAGCCTGCCACGAAGAGCAGGATCATGGTCGCGATCATGGTCGTAGGATTTCGTTTCGGGCGCAATCCCTCCGAATATCGTGCCGTTTCTTGCGCGGTGAGGCGGGGCGCAGGGGTGACTGCTGCTCGGAATTGCCCCTCCGGAGGGCTTTGTGCGTTATTCTCCGGACGGCGGTTGCGGAATCGGGCGAAATTTCCTGTTTTCAGCTCCGCTCGGGTGGTCCAGTCTCGGCAAAATGCAAATAAATTTGCTTTTGCTCTCGGCTTTTTTCGTTCTTTGGCTTCGCCGAAGATACTGCGCCTCGGCAAAATGCAAATAAATTTGCTTTTGCTCTTGGCTTTTTTCGTTCTTTGGCTTCGCCGAAGATACTGCGCCTCGCCAAAATGCAAATAAATTTGCTTTTGCTCTCGGCTTTTCGTATCTTTGTGCCGCTTACGAGCAACGGATTGAACTGTGGTGTAATGGTAACACAGCAGATTTTGGTTCTGTCGTTCTGGGTTCGAGTCCCGGCAGTTCAACATATAGCACACTGAATATCAGTGTGCTATTTTGTTTTGTGCGGCGGCGTGCGAGCGCACTTCCGGAGGTTCGTCCGCGTCGAGTAGGGATTTCTGAACGCTGGAGTGTCGCGGTTGCGGGCCTATACGAACGTCCGGGGGAGCGTTGCCTGCAATGCGCAACGCTCCTCCGGACTTCTGTTCGGCCGGTTCCGCAGTGGGGGCGGAGCCGCTGAAGGGTGGATTTACTTGATCTTTTCCCGGATGCGGTCTGCGGTCGACGCTACCACCTGCTCCACCTTGTCGGTCGCTTTCAGCACGCCCTCGCGGGTCGCCTCCTTGATCTTGGAGCCCGTCTCGCGCAGCTTGTCGCCTGCCTTGTGGGTGCCTTCCTGAATTTTGTCGCCGACCTTCCGGGCGCTTTCGTGCATCTTGTCGCCGGCTTTCTCCGCACCTTCGCGTACGACGTTTTTCGCGTGCTGCGCGTCTTCGCGGATCTTGTCGCCGGTTTTTTCCATCGCGTGCTCGGTACGTACCGCCGCGCTCTTGGCCTTGTCGGCTGCGGCGTCTATGCCGCGTTCGATCTTACGCTCGTCCATCTTACTTGGTCACTCTTTTGCGTGTAACCATAGCGACGATCCAGAGCAGTACTACTGCGCCGATGACCGCCGTGACGAGGCTGCCCAGCATGCTGTCGGGCGACCAGCCGAAAAGCGAGAAGATCCATCCGCCCAATACGCCGCCGATAAGGCCGACGATCAGGTTAACGACAAGGCTCGATCCGTTGCCCTTGACGATGAGGTTGGCGATCCATCCGGCCGCCAGACCGATCAAAAGATACCATAAGAAATACATAGGCTTTACGCTTTTAAATATTGCGAAAAACCTCTCTGCAAAATCCGTTCCCGAATTGTCCGCCGGTTCGAAAAAGCGCCCCGGGCGCTGTATGGACGCCCTTCGAAGAGCCGGGGGCTACGCCCGGTCGCTTCGCGGCGGCGGATCAGCCGATCGTGCGCAGCGCCTGCGCCAGCTGATCGGGGCACGATGTCCCGCGGCCGCGGCAGTCGATTCCGGCCAGACGGGCCGCCGCATCCGCTGCCTTCATACCGCGGACGAGCGCCGCGATGCCCTGCGTGTTGCCGTGGCAGCCGCCCGTGAAGACGACGTTGCGGATCGTGTCGCCGTCGAGTTCGATTTCGATCCGTTGCGAGCAGGTACCCGTGCAGGTGTGGGTGAGGTGGCGTGTCATGTCAGAATTCGGAGGTGAAGTGGAAGCGGATATCCTTGAAGTTCTCCTGCGCGAGTGCGAGCGCGTAGCTCGTGTCGGCGAGGAAGACGTCGCGGCCGTGCTTGTCGGTGGCCATGTTGGTGTGCTTGCGACGTTTGAAGTCGGCCAGCTGCGCGGCGTTGTCGCTGTCGATCCAGCAGGCTTTGTGGATCGAGATCGGCTCCCAGCGGCAGGCGGCTCCGTACTCGTGCTCCAGACGGTACTGGATCACCTCGAACTGCAGCGCGCCCACCGTGCCGATGATCTTGCGGCCGTTGAGGGCCGAGGTGAAGAGCTGCGCCACGCCCTCGTCCATCAGCTGGTCGATGCCTTTGGCCAGCTGCTTGAATTTCAGCGGGTCGGCGTTCTCGATGTAGCGGAACTGCTCGGGTGCGAACGACGGGATGCCCGTGAACTTGAGCTTCTCGCCCTCGGTGAAGGTGTCGCCGATCTTGAAGTTGCCCGTGTCGTGCAGACCTACGATGTCGCCCGGGAAGGCGAAGTCGATCACCGACTTCTTCTCGGCCATGAAAGCCGTCGGCGACGAAAACTTCATCTGCTTGCCCGAGCGTACGTGGAGGTAGTTCCGGTTGCGCTCGAACGTACCCGAACAGATCTTCAGGAAGGCGATGCGGTCGCGGTGGTTGGGGTCCATGTTCGCGTGGATTTTGAAGACGAAGCCCGTCATTTTCGCCTCGGCGGCCTCCACCTCGCGCGTTTCGGTCGGTGCGGGACGCGGCGAGGGGGCGATGCGGATGAAACACTCCAGCAGCTCGCGCACGCCGAAGTTGTTCACCGCCGAGCCGAAGAAGACGGGTGCCAGCTCGCCGCGCAGGTAGGCGTCGCGGTCGAACGCGTCGTAGACGCCCTCGACCAGCTCGACATCCTGCCGCAGCTGCTCGGCGTATTTCGAGCCGATGTAGCCGTCGAGCTCCGGCGATGCGAGGTCCGCGATCTCGGCTGTCGAGGCATCGGCCGTGAGCCGTTCGTCGGAGGTGAAGAGCGAGAGGTTCTTCTCGTAGAGGTTGTAGACACCCTTGAACGTGGGGCCGTTCGAGATGGGGAACGCCAGCGGCCGCACGCGGATCTGCAGCTCCTTCTCCACCTCGTCCAGCAGGTCGAAGGGCTCCTTCGAGGGGCGGTCGAGCTTGTTGATGAAGACGATCACGGGGGTCTTGCGCATGCGGCAGACGTTCATCAGCTTGCGCGTCTGCGCCTCGACGCCCTTCGCGCCGTCGATGACGATGATCACCGAGTCGACGGCCGACAGCGTGCGGTAGGTGTCCTCGGCGAAATCCTCGTGGCCCGGCGTGTCGAGGATGTTGATCTTGCGACCGCCGTACTCGAAGCCCATCACTGCCGTGGCGACCGAGATGCCGCGCTGCCGTTCGATCTCCATGAAATCGGACGTAGCGCCCTTCTTGATCTTGTTGCTCTTCACGGCGCCCGCCACGTGGATGGCGCCGCCGAACAGCAGCAGTTTTTCGGTGAGCGTGGTCTTACCGGCGTCGGGGTGGGCGATGACGGCGAACGTGCGGCGGCGTATGATCTCTTCCTGTTGTGTCATGGTGTAGGTTGTAATGATTCCGTCGTGCTTCGGCGGGGCTGCAAAAGTACGCAAACTTTTCGGAACCGCCATGCGGTCGCGGATCTTCCGGCGGGCGGTCTTCCGGTTCTTCGGTCTTCAGGCCCTCCGGCCCTTCTGCTCACCGGTCTTCCGGCTTTCTGTTTTCCGGTCCTCCGGTGCGGAGGCGGGCGGTGCCGACCCGTCGGTCCGGTCAGGACTCTTTGGGGTAGTCGGCGTTGTAGTGGCAGCCGACCGACTCCTTGATCTCGCGGCCCTGCTTGATGACGAGGTAGGCCACGGCGATCATGTTGCGCAGCTCGCACAGCTCGCGGTTGGGCTTGGTGCGGTTGTAGAGTTCCTCGGTCTCCTCGAAGAGAAGCTCCAGCCGGCGCATGGCCCGCTTGAGCGAGAGGTTCGAGCGCACGATGCCCACGTAGTTGGACATGATCTGCTGCACCTCGCGCTTCGACTGGATGAGCATCAGCATCTCCTCGGTGTGCTGCGTGCCCTCGAAATCCCAGTCGGGGATGCCGTCTTGGAAATCGACCTTACCGAGCGATTCGGCAGCGTGCCGTGCGGCGCGGTCGGCGTAGACCACCGCTTCGATCAGCGAATTGGAAGCCAGCCGGTTGGCGCCGTGCAATCCCGTGCAGGCCGTCTCGCCCAGCGCATAGAGCCGTTTGATGGAGGTCTGTCCGTCGGTGTCGACCTTCACGCCGCCGCAGCAGTAGTGGGCTGCGGGCGTCACGGGAATGAGGTCGCGCGTGATGTCGATGCCGATCGAGAGGCACTTCTCGTAGATGTTGGGGAAGTGGCTGCGCACCGATTCGGGGTCCTTGTGCGTGACGTCGAGATAGACGAAATCCTCGCCCCGCTTGGTCATCTCGCGGTAGATGGCGCGGGCCACGACGTCGCGCGGCGCCAGCGACTTCATCGGGTGGTAGCGGTCCATGAACTCTTCGCCCGACTGCAGGCGCAGGATCGCCCCGAAGCCGCGCATGGCCTCCGTGATGAGGAAGTTGGGCTTCTCCCCGGGGTTGTAGAGTGTGGTGGGGTGGAACTGGATGAACTCCATGTTCTCGGTCATGGCTTTGGCGCGGTGGCACATGGCGATGCCGTCGCCCGTAGCGACTATAGGGTTGGAGGTCGACGAGTAGATGTTGCCGCAGCCGCCCGTCGCTACCACCGTGCATTTCGAGAGCATGGTCTCGATTTCGTTGGTGTCGAGGTCGAGCACGTAGGCGCCGAAGCAGGTGAGACTCCGCGTGTGGCGCGTGACGAATTCGCCCAGATGGTGCTGCGTGAGCAGGTCGACGGCGAAGTGGCGCTCGAGAACGGTGATGTTCGGATGGCGCTTTACCGACTCGACGAGGGCCCGTTCGATCTCGGCGCCCGTGAGGTCTTCGTGGTGGAGGATGCGGTGCTCGGAGTGGCCGCCCTCGCGGTTGAGCTCGAAGCGTCCGTCGGGGGTCTTGTCGAAGCGCGTGCCCCATGCGATCAGGTCGCTGATGAGCTCGGGGGCCTGCCGTACGACCAGCTCCACGGCTTCGCGGCCGCACTTGCCGGCGCCGCAGACGAGCGTGTCCTCGATGTGTTTCTCGAATGTGTCGGGGGCGTACGTCACCGAGCAGATGCCGCCCTGCGCGTAGTTGGTGTTGCACTCCTTCATTTCGCCTTTGGTGACGATCGTCACGTGTCCGAAGGCGGCGGCTTTGAGCGCGAACGAAAGACCCGCGGCGCCCGAACCGATGACCAAAAAGTCGGTTTTCATAACTTTTTCGTGCTTAAGCGTCGCAAAGGTAGCAAAAAGTTTCCGACAATGGATGTCCGCTGCGGCGATAAATCGGGAGCCGCCTCGAAAAACGATCTTTGTGGCGGCGACCGCATGGGGATAACGGGTAAAATGTTACCTTTGTACCGAATTTTCGATCGCTTCTATGGAACGTCACATCCGCATCGCCGACTACGATTATCCGCTTCCCGACGAACGCATCGCCAAATTCCCGCTCGCCGAGCGCAGCGCCTCGAAGCTGCTCGTCTGGCATGGCGGGACGATCGGCGAGGCCCGTTTCGCCGATATCGCCGACCGTCTGCCCGCGGGGCAGCTGCTCGTCTTCAACAATACGAAGGTGATTCGCGCGCGGATCGTCATGCACAAGCCTACGGGCGCCCGCATCGAGGTCTTCTGCCTCGAACCGCACGATCCGGCCGATTACGAGCGCGCCTTCGCGGCGAAGGGCTCCTGCACGTGGTCGTGCATCGTGGGCAACCTCAAGAAGTGGAAGGAGGGCACGGTCGCGATCCGCTTCGAACATGCCGGGCGCGAGGAGTCGCTCGAGGCCGAAATCGTCGGACGGGGCGCCCGCGAGCAGCTCGTGCGCTTCGCGTGGACGGCCGACATGACCTTCGGGCAGCTGCTCGAACACCTCGGCCGCATCCCCATTCCGCCCTACCTGAACCGCGACAGCGAGGAGATCGACAACACGCGCTACCAGACCGTCTATTCGAAATTCGAGGGTTCGGTCGCCGCGCCTACGGCCGGGCTTCACTTCACGCCCGAGTTGATCGGGGCGATGAAGGAACGGGGCTTCGACTTCGAGGAGGTGACGCTGCATGTCGGCGCAGGGACCTTCCTGCCGGTCAAGGAGGAGGATGCCGCGCGGCACGCGATGCACACCGAGCACTTCGAGATCCGGCTGGAGACGCTTCGGACGCTGCGGCGCAAGTGGGGGGCGATCACGGCGGTGGGCACCACCTCGGTGCGGACGCTCGAATCGCTGCCGGCGCTCGCATGGCGCGTGCGGCAGGGCGGCTCGCCCGAGCCCGGGCGGCCGGTGGGGCAGTGGGAGCCCTACGACATTCCCGCCGCCTTCACGGGGGCCGAGGCGCTCGATACGCTGATCGCCCACATGGAGCGGAAGGGCATCGAGCGGCTGAAGGCCGCGACGCAGATCATGATCACGCCGCTGGGCTTCGAATTCCGCATCGTGCGCAACATCGTCACCAACTTCCACCAGCCCTCGTCGACGCTGCTGCTGCTCGTCTCGGCCTACGTGGGGGGCGACTGGCGCCGGATCTACGACTATGCCCTCGCGCACGACTTCCGTTTCTTGAGCTACGGCGACTCGTCGCTGCTGATGCGCGATTGACCCGAGCAAAACGAGAGGGACGTTCCTGCGCAAGGAACGTCCCTCTATTGTTGTCGGTCGGGATTTAGAAGTTGTAGCCTACGCTGATGGAGAAGCAGCTGTTGCGCAGCGTGCCCTCGCCGTCGCTCTCCTTGGACAGATTCAGGCAGCCGATATCGTAGCCCAGTCCGAAGTACATGCGCTTCCAGACGACGCCCGCACCCAGACGCACGCCCAAGTCAGAGCGTTTCAGTATGCCTTCGCTGCCGAAGATGTCGTACTTTTCATCTTCGTATTTCGCCTTGCCGCCGATGCCGATACCGTAATAAAGACCTGCGAAGGGCTGGATGGTAACCGCGTCTTTGATGTCGAAGTGGTAGTTTACCAACACGGGAATCTGCAGATAGGAAGGACGGAAACTCATGCCTTCGATTTTGCCGCCTCGGCTCGAAAAGGCGAGACCGGTTTCGAGGTAGAAAGGCAGTTTGTCGGAGAGCAGAATCTGGTCTGAAACGGCGATGTGGAACGCAGCCCGGGATTTGGAGCTGATGGATACGCCCTCGGCCGAAATCGAATAGTTCGACAGGTTGAGACCGGCGCGGACCCCTATGATGTTCTTTTTGAAACTTTGCGCCGAAACGGCGTTCGCCAACAAGATGGCGGTCATGACAAGTAATGCTTTTCTCATGATTTTAAGAAATTTTTGGGTTATTCGGTGACAAATGTAAATAAAAAATCCCCCCCCCAAAATTTTTTGCAGACAAAATGTAATATTAATTCGTATATTGCTGATTTTAGTTGTATATATTGCTGGTTAAAAACTGTGCCGGGCGGCTTTGTGAAGCGCGGCCGGCGACCGGACGGCAGGGAAGTTTGCAGCCGATACGGCCGCGTCGTTGTCCGGCAGACTTCGCCGAATGCTTGCCCGGCTTCCGGCTGGGGGCTTCGTTTGCAGCCGATGCGTGAAAAAATAACAGCCGCGGAGCCGCATTTCGCAATTATTTCGTACCTTTGCAGACGAAAACGAACGAAAAGATTCGTAAACCATAAAATCAAACTGTTACAACTATGCAGATTGTAGAGATTCACGCAAGAGAGATCCTCGACTCGCGAGGCAATCCGACCGTCGAGGTCGAAGTTCGTACCGTATCGGGCGCATTCGGCCGTGCAGCCGTACCGAGCGGCGCGTCGACGGGCGAGAACGAGGCCCTCGAGCTTCGTGACGGCGACAAGAGCCGCTATCTGGGCAAGGGCGTGCTGAACGCCGTGAAGAACGTCAACGAGAAGATCGCTCCCGCGATCATCGGCATGAACGTGACCGATCAGGTGGGTATCGACAAGGCGATGATCGCCCTCGACGGCACGAAGACCAAGTCGAATCTGGGTGCCAACGCCATCCTCGGCGTATCGCTGGCCGTGGCCCGCGCCGCTGCCGACTATTTCGGCGTGCCCCTCTACCGTTATATCGGCGGTACGAACGCCAAGACGCTGCCCGTGCCGATGATGAACATCATCAACGGCGGTTCGCACTCCGATGCTCCGATCGCATTTCAGGAGTTCATGATCCGTCCCGTGGGCGCACCGTCGCTCAAGGAGGGTCTGCGCATGGGC
>CAJTIY010000004.1 GCA_910576555.1 uncultured Alistipes sp.
GTGTCTCAGTACCAATGTGGGGGGTTAACCTCTCAGTCCCCCTATGTATCGTCGCCTTGGTGAGCCGTTACCTCACCAACCAGCTAATACAACGCATGCCCATCCGTAACCACCAGAGTTTTCAACCACGAAAGATGCCTTTCATGATGTTATGGGGTATTAGTACCAATTTCTCAGTGTTATCCCCCTGTTACGGGTAGGTTGCATACGCGTTACGCACCCGTGCGCCGGTCGCCGACAGTCGTATTGCTACAACCTCGCTGCCCCTCGACTTGCATGTGTTAAGCCTGCCGCTAGCGTTCATCCTGAGCCAGGATCAAACTCTCCATTGTAAAAATAATGGTTTGTTAGAGTCCTGACTACTTCTATTTCCTTAAAGGAAATTGACAGATAAATACTACATTTCTTTCTCTCAAATAAACCAGTAATTCAAAGAACCAGTTTCAAAAAGCCTCGCAAATTTTCGTTGCGATCGGGATTGCAAAGGTAAGAACTATTTTTGTAATCACCAAATCTTTTTTGAAGATTTTTTTCGAGCCGAACTTCGTTCGAGTTCGAAAGGGATTGCAAAGATAAGTAATCTATTTCAATCTACCAAAACTTTTTAAAAGAACTTTTGCATTTCGCTGAAATTCAGTCAAACTGCCAACTCGGAGCCCCGTATTGCAAACCCTTCGTTGTATTTGTAAGAACCATTATTTCTCAAATGCGGATGCAAAGGTAGCGACTTTTTTCGAACTTGCAAATATTTCGGCATCTTTTTTCGTAAAAAAGTTTAAAATATCCGAAAAATAGCCTTATACCTATATATAATAAAAGAAATCATCCGCCTAACGCAACGCCTCGTACGGCAACCGCTCTTAAGAGCGAATACTGACAAACCCGCTTCGGAGAGCAGAAACGCCTCCGCGAACCGATCGCATCGAGCCGCAGCGCTCCGGATTCGAAGATTTCGTCAGCCGCATCACAGCAATACATATTTATATATAAGGGAAACCGACAGCCGCGCTCCGCCATATTCGTCCCAGTAGATGCCGAACACCTTCGCACCCGATGCAAGAAAAAGAGCCGGCACCCCTGCAATCGCCCCGCAACGAACTATGGGCAGCAGACCTCCGCCGCAAAACGTAGCGCACATAACTTCCCGCCTCGCACAAACCGCCGACACCTTTTCGCGCCCATGCCGCACGCGATCCCATGCCGACCGCAGTCGCATACCGCCCCCGAAACCCCGGCCCGAATCCCGTCTGCAACCCCGCTCCTCGCGCGACATCGCATCCGCCCCTGCCCGATACCGCCCACAAGGCAGCCGACACTCCGACTGCAGACAAACGAAGCGGCGGCACCCCCTCGGAGTGCCGCCGCATAATCTCGACAGATCGTATGACAGATTACATCCAACCGCCGTTGCTGGCCAGATTGGGACGCGAGACGATGGCGAATTCGCGCGAGAACTCCTTGTCGCCCGCGCGAGCACGCACGGTCAGGAATCCCGTACCGACCTTCGTACAGTTCAGCGTCAGCTTCGTGCCGTCGAACGCCGGAATCTCGTTCAATCCGATCCGCGCCTTGTCCGTCGGGGCAACCTCGGCCGAAAGAATCACGACCTTGCTCTTGTCGCCGCCGAAATAATCCACGAAATCGAACGTCGTCTCCGTACCGGTCTTGGCGTACAGCGCCGGCGTGCCCTTGATGGCGAGCAGCAGCTTCAGCGCGCTGATCGCACCGCCGCCCATCTTTCCGACGTAATCCTCGGCATTGATCCGACGACCGGTGACACCGCGGATCGTACCGGTGAAGTATTGTTCGATGCCCTTGACCGAGCTCAACAGCAATCCCGTATACTCCTCGGCGCTGAAGGTCTTGCCGATCTGCGACGCATAAGCCAGCCCCAGCGCAGCGATGCCCGACACGTGCGGACACGCCATCGAGGTACCCTGCATAAAGCCATAGCCGAACATCGAACCGGTCTTGCGACCATCCTTGAAGTCCATCGTATTGTCGCAAAGGACCGTACTTAACACCTGGCAATTGTTCGAGGTGCCCGTCATGGCGTCGCCGCCCGGAGCGGTGATGTCCACCCACGTACCGTAATCGGTGTAGTAGGCCGGCTTGTAGTTCCACGACATCGAACCTACCGCGATCAGGGGATCGTAAACCGCAGGATACCGCTTCGCATCCCACACATCCTCGCCGTCGTTGCCCGCAGCGAAGATGACCAGACCGCCCTGAATCGGCGAGTTGGGGTTCTTGGTACCGGCACCGGCGATGAAGGTATCCATCGCCATGCGAAGCATGCTGAACTGCGAATTGCTGGAGTTCCACATGGCCTCCGTCACCACGTCGCCATCGTATCCCCAGCTGTTCTGGGCGATCACGGCGCCGTTCTTCAGTGCGTATTCGAACGCATGCGTATCGGCATAGGGATCCGTATTTCCTCGCTTGAAGCCCATGATCTGGCAGCTCATGATCTTCGCGCCGCCCTTGCCGTCGCGACCGCCGGCGATACCGCTGATACCGCGGCCGTTGCCGTTGACACCCGCGATGACTCCTGCGACGTGCGAACCGTGGTCGGCATACTCCCAAACCCCATACTGACTGAGGTACTGCGCCGAAGTCCAATCCAGCTTGGCCGTCTGGTTGAAGAAGTTCCAACCGTGCTCGTCGGGTTTGTCGGGCTTCGACCACATGTTGGCGGCCAAGTCGGGATGCGTCGTCTGCACCGGCTGGTCGATCACCGCCACGACGATATCCTCGCCGCCCGTGCAGAGCGTCCACGCATCGAACAGATCGATGTCGGCGCCCGCCACGCTTCCGATTTGGTTTCCGCGGTTATCGTAGTGCCACTGATACTGCAGCAGCGGGTCGTTCATCGGCATCTCGGCACGGGTCTGCGCACCCTCGGCAACGTCGTCCGTGAAGGGAACCATAGGACCGACGTTCAGCGGCTTGCGGTATTGGGGATCGAGTCCGTATTCCACCACCGAAACACCTGCCTGCTGTCCCAGCAGCTCCGCAGCGCGCTCCGGAGCCACGGTCTCGTCGAAACGCACGATATACCAGAGGTTCATTCCCGTACGTGCGTAAAGCGCCTCCCATTCGGGATCGTATGCGAATGCACGCTCAAACTTCATCGCGCCCAGTTCCTCCAGTGCTGCATCCATCCCGGCAACGCCCGAACGGGTCTCCAGCGCAGCGCCTCCCGTCTGCGCCTCCAATACCGACTCGGCCATCTCCGGCGTCAGTTTCAGAGCGATGCTGCCGCCGGCAGCCAGCGAGGGCACGCCCACGACAATGGGGCCCCGTCCCGCACCTTCGCCTCCGGGTGCGAGCGACGGCTCTTTCGTACAGGCGACCAGCGCCAATACGGTTGCTATACACAAGTATTTCTTCATGCTTCGTAAAATTTAGCTTTCAAAGATATGTTTTTTCAACCGAAATACCTACACTCGAGACCGAAAAATTGCAGCGAGCACGAAAAATCATTACTTTTGTCGCAAATCACACGTCCGAAAAAAAATGAATATCCGAAAACTATCGCTGCTGATCCTGCTGCTGCTGATCGCGGATCAGGCGCTCAAAATCTGGGTGAAGACGCACATGTGCCTCGACGAGTCGATCGCGGTTTTCCCCGACTGGTTCCAGTTGCGATTCATCGAGAACAACGGCGCCGCCTTCGGCATGCACATCGCCACGCCGGGCGGCTTCGACTGGGGCAAACTGCTTCTCGGCCTGTTCCGCATCGCTATGGTCGGCTTCCTCGGGTGGCTCCTCCACCGCCTCGTGCGGCGCGACGACACGCCCCGCGGGGTGCTCGTCGGGCTGGCGCTCATCATCGCGGGCGCACTGGGCAACATCCTCGACAGTGCCTTCTACGGCCTTCTCTTCTCGGCATCGACCCCCTACGAAGTCGCACACTTCGGAGGACACTACGCCGGCTTCATGATGGGCAAGGTCGTCGACATGTTCTACTTCCCGCTCTTCCAGTGGAACGGCGTGCCGCGCTTGCTGCGTTTTCTGGTCGACAGCAACAACTACTTCTTCGGCGCCATTTTCAACTTGGCCGACGCTTATATTTCGGTCGCCGTGGTCTATTTGCTGCTTTTCCACTATAAATTCTTCAACAAATAGATTTTTTTCGCAAAAACAGTTGCGGATTCAAAAAAAAGAGTTACCTTTGCACACCGCAATTCCGAAATGCCCAGGTGGCGGAATAGGTAGACGCGCACGTTTCAGGTGCGTGTGCCGCAAGGCGTGCAGGTTCGATTCCTGTCCTGGGCACTTGGAGACCCCGTTGAACGCAAGTTCAGCGGGGTTTTGCTTTTCATACGCGGCTCACTGCACGGGAACGGGGCCTCTCCGCACGACGCTCTGCACGCAAAATGCCGGACCGTACGGTCCGGCATCGGCATGACAATGGGTCGGCCGTCCGCACGGATCGTTCAGTCGCGCGCGAAGCGGATGCCCAACTCATAGAGCAGGTATAGCGGCAGGAAGACCACCAGCAGCGTGAACGGATCGCCCGAAGGGGTGATGATCGCGGCCAGCACGAGCAACGCCACGACGGCATGCCGGCGATAACGTCGGAAAAAGGACTTCGTGACGAGCCCCATGCGCGAAAGCATCCACGACAGCATCGGCAGTTCGAAGACGATGCCCATGACGAAGATCAGCATCAGGAAATTGCCCATGTAGGAGTCGAGCGAGATCTGATTCACGACGGTCTCGCTGACGCGATACTCGGTGAGAAACCGGAACGTGAAGGGAAAAACGAGGGCATAGCCGACGGCACAACCCGCATAGAAGAGCACCGTACCGCCGCAGAATGCCGCACCGACGCTCCGCTTCTCGCCTTCGTAGAGCGCCGGCCGCACGAAGCGCCACAACTCCCAGATCAGATAGGGGAAGACGGTCACCAGCGCGAACCAGAACGACGTGGTGATGTGGGTCAGAAACTGCGACGCCACGTTGATGTTGATGAGCTCCACACGGAAGTCGTCGTTGCCGAAATCGGGAAAGAAGCCTCCCCCGTCGCCCAGCCCCGAGAGCCAGCGGTAGAGGAAGAAATCGGAATCCGTCGGCCCCAGCACGAACCGGTCGAACAGCAGAGGCATCGCGCAGAAGTAACCGATCAGACAGAGCAGCAACGCCGCGGCCACGCGCAGCAGCACCCGGCGCAACGCCTCCAGATGATGCCAAAAGGTCATCTCCTCGCTATTTTCCATAGATCAATCCTGTTTATATTCATCGACAAAGCGCCCGCTGCTGCGGCGCATCCGACCGCACGCACTCCGGGCCGAGGAGGCCGGCATGCCACCCCGAAGCCGTGCATACGCAGGCCGCTGTCCGGACCGAAACGCTACGGCCGCGCATAGGAGGCCGCCACGAAGGGAGCCCGGTTCAGGTAGTCGAGGCTCTGTCGCAAACCCTCCTCGACACCCGAGGTGAACTCCTCCATCTCCACGATCATATACTCCGCCCCGGCCTGCGCGGCATGCCGGAAGATGGCGTCGAAGCCGACCATGCCGCTTTCGCCGATCTCGCGGCGATCCTTGATGTGCAGCAGCCGGAAACGCCCCGGGTAGCGCGTGAAGTAATCCACGGGGCTCGCCTGCCCCATCACAGCCCAATAGACGTCGAGCTGGAAGAAGACGCACGCCGGATCGGTGTGCTCGATCATGTAGTCGAGCACGACGCGATCCTCCACTTTGCGGAATTCATGGGCGTGGTTGTGGTAACCGTATCCGAGTCCAGCCTCCCGGCAGCGGCGGCCCACCTCGTCGTAATAGGCGCAGTAGACCGAGAGTTCGGCCAGCGTCGCCGGCAGATCCATCCACGGCGTCACGACATAGGACATCCCCGCCGCCTTGTGCGCGGCGATGCACGCGTCCCACCACTTCAGCGATTCGATGAAATCGCCGCTGCGCACCTCCTCCTTTGTCAGCGGCTTGGTGCAGTGCGACGACAAAGGCCGCATGCCGGCCGCCTCGACCATCCGGCGGAACTCCTCGGGCGCGAAGCCGTAGAACCGTCCGTCCGCATAGCCGGCCGCCTCGACGGCCGTATACCCCATTTCGCCGAGCCGCCCGAGCAAACGGGGCCAGTCGTGTTCGTAGGCACCGCCCGGCTGCGTCAGACTGCGCACCGAATAGAGCTGCACGGCGATCTCCTTGCGCGGCGCACGATGGTCGGCGCCGCCCCCGGGCGCACCGCACCCTCCGCCGAGGAGCGCCAGTGCGCCGAACATCCAATTGCGTATCATCGTCGTATCGTTCTGTCCGGCCCCGCCGCGACCCGCGCTCCGGGTCGCGGCGAAAAAGCCGGAAAAAGGTCAGTCGAGCACCTTGACACGGATGTTGCGGAACCAGACATCGTCGCCGTGATCTTGGAATCCGATGTATCCCTCGTGCTCCGCACCGCCGCAGTTGTCGAGCAACGCGAACGCCAGCGGCCATTTCCGCTCGCTGAACTTGCTGTTCTGCAGCATGTCGGTCCACTGCGGCGTCCAGAGGTGGTACTCCAGTACGTTGACGTCGTTCTGACCGTGGACGACCGTACCCTTGTAGACCATGATCTTCGCCTTGTTCCACTCGCCGTAAGGCTTCTGGTTCTGCGGCACGGCGGGGATCATGTCGTAGAGCGATGCCGACTGGCGGTTGCCGTCGACGCCGAGCTTCGCATCGGGATGGTTCGCGTTGTCGAGTACCTGATACTCAGGGCAGGAGATGTAGATCGGCTCGTAGCGCACGGCGCCGTCGCGCTCGGTGGTCACCTCCTGCGCGAGGTAGAAGATGCCCGAGTTGCCGCCCTTCGACACCTTCCACTCCACTTCGAGTTCGAAGTTCCTGAACTTGTGCGCGAAGATCACATCGCCGCCGTCGCCCGTCTGGGCTTCGCCGCCGCCGGTGCCGTTGAACTTGATGGCGCCCTCGTCGATCGTCCAGCGCGAAGGCATCCGCTCCTTGCCGTAGCCGCGCCAGCCGGCGAACGTCTTGCCGTCGAAGATCACGTAGTAGCCCTCCGCATCCTGCGGAAAATCGGCCAGATCGACCTGCGGCTGCTCGACCACGGTATATGCGGGTACGGCTGCGGGTTCGGCCGTCGCAGCGTCGGCTTTCTTGGCTCCCCGGCCGCCGCAGGCGACCAACGATGCGCACATGACGGCGCACAATACGGACAAAAGATTCTTTTTCATAGTTGTCGGTTGTGTTTTGAGTTTCGATGAATGATCAGCGGGGCATGTCGGGCAGGTTCCAGCCGTCGCGGTAGGTATGCCGGATGAGCTCCTGCGCGAACTGCTGCGCGTTGACCGGCTCGGTCCACGTCTTGTCGAAGGTCGGGTGCCCGTCCTTGATCTGGAAGCCGTCCTTGATCACCGTGCGGATCGTCGCGTCGTCGGGGATGTTCGTGAAACGCATGTTCGCGCCGTCCCAGTGCAGCTCGCGGTTGAGACTCTGCAGCCGCACGGCCAGCACGCCCATGACGACCATCTCGTTGAAGGGACCCGCCTCGCTGAAGTCCGACGTCGAGGGAGTGCGGTCGTCGGCATCCTCCTTGCAGGCGCGCACCCAGTCCATCTGGTGCGACTCCTTCACCTCGCGCAGCACCTTCGGCGCCTCGGGCACGCGGCCCGACACGAGGTAGGGATCCATGCCGTAGCAACCGCAGACGAGCGTATCCTTCGTGCCGTAGAAGATCACGCCGCCGCCGTAGTGGTTCAGGTCCTTGCCCGCGGGCAGCCCTTCGGGACGCTCCGGCATCAGACCGCCGTCGTACCAGTGCACTTCGACTTCGGGCATTGCCACCTTCGGCATGTTGTCGCGCGCCGGGAAGACGAACTTCACGCGCTGCGCCATCGGCGCCGACTCATTAAGCAGCAGCGTCGAGCTGCCCTGCACCTTCGTGGGATAGCCCAGCTTGAGGGCTTTGAATACGGGATGGAGGATGTGGCAGGCCATGTCGCCCAGCGCTCCCGTGCCGAAGTCCCACCAGCCGCGGAAGTTCCACGGCGTGTAGATCGCGTTGTAGGGCCGCATCGGCGCCGGACCGATGAACGAATCCCAGTTCATCGTCTTCGGAACGCGCATGTCGCCCTCGGGACGGGCCAGCCCCTGCGGCCAGATCGGACGGTCGGTGAAGGTATCGACGCGGCGCACCTCGCCGATCTCGCCGTTCCAGATCCATTCGCAGATCCTGCGCACGCCTTCGCCCGAGGCGCCCTGATTGCCCATCTGCGTGGCGACCTTGCGGTGCGCGGCCAGCTTCGTCAGCAGACGCGATTCGTAGACGGTGTGCGTCAGCGGCTTCTCCACGTAGACATGCTTGCCGGCGGTCATCGCGTCGGCCGCGATGATGGCGTGCGTGTGGTCGGCCGTGGCGACCATCACGGCATCGGCCGAGCGGAGCAGCTCGTCGTACATGCGCCGGTAGTCGTTGTACTTCTTGGCGGCGGGATAGCGCTTGAAAACCGGATCGGCGTACTTCCAGTCGACGTCGCACAGACCGATGATGTTCTCGCTTTCGAGGCCGCGCAGCACGGCTGCGCCGCGGCCGCCGATACCCACGCCCAGAATGTTGAGTTTGTCGCTGGGGGCCGTATGGCCGAATTTCTTACCCAATACCGTGCTGGGGACCACGGCCAGTCCGATGGCGGCGGCAGCTCCCGACTTGAGGAACTTCCGTCTTGACATTTCGCCTGACATCGTTTGAAATTTTAAGGTTGGACAGTAGTTTTTTTCACTCGTTACGTATCCGCCGCATGCGGATCGCCGAATTACTTGCCGTCGGGATTTTCGATCTCCTTTTCGATGTTGTTCATCCCCTCCTTGAAGCTGCGCACGCCTTTGCCGATGCCCTTCATCAGTTCGGGAATCTTCTTGCCGCCGAAGAGCAGCAACACGATCAGCGCGATGACGATGATCTCGCCGGCGCCGAGGTTTCCGAGAAATAACAGTCGATTCATATGGAAGTTAGGTTGATTGGTTGTCGGTCGTATGTATCGTCGCGGGCTCTCCCCGCCCGCTTCCGCCTATCGGGTACGGCGCGGCAGCAGACCGTATCCGTCGGTCATGGCACGGCGGCGCGCGCGGATCTCCTCCAGCGTCGCGGCCGAGCCGATCGAGGGCAGCTCGTGCGCCCGCGCATCGTCGAGGAACCGCCACGCATACTCCGAGGCGATCGCCGCATCGCGGAACGAGGGCAACCGCTCGTCGCGACGCCCCGTCGCGAGCGACTCGGCGAACCGGTCGCACAGTACGTCGATATTCTTGCCTCCGTAGGGGCGTTCGATGCGGTGCGTCTCCGTCACGCCGTGCAGTTCGACCACCGCCGTGCGGAAGTCGTGCGTCATGCGGGCGATGCCCTTCGTACCGACGATATCGACGTACGAACTGTGCGTCTGCCGGGCCGAAAGCTGCCCGTAGACATGTCCCTGCGTGATGTCGAACACCACGCCGTTGGCGAACGTGCCGTGGCACTGCAGCCACCACGGATCCTTGTAATCCCACATCCGCACGGCCTGCGCATGCCAAGTCGCAAACTCCGACCGCGCATACCAGCGTGCGATGTCGACATAGTGCATCCCGCAATCGTGGAAGGCCGGCCCCTCGAATTCGTGCCCCTCGCCGGGCGCCAGCCCCGGCGTCATGTGGCAGACCCGGATGATCGCCGGCTCGCCGATCTCGCCCCGGTCGATGAAATCGCGGATCGCATTGTGATACCATGAATTGCGCAGGTAGAGGTTCACGGCGGTCAACTGCGGCGCGCGTTCGGCGAGCGCCACGAGCGCCCGCTCGTTCTCCGGCGTATCGGCCACGGGCTTCTCCGCGATGATGTGCTTGCCTGCGGCGAGCGCCCGCTCGATTTGTCTGCGCCGCGAGTCGGCCAGCGCGAACAGCCCCACGACCTGCACCTCGGGATCTTCGTAAATCACGCGATCGTCGGCGACGATCCGCGCTCCGGGCGCCGCCCTGCGGGCCGCCTCGCGCGCTTCGGGCGCCACGTCGCAGATGTAGGCGACCTCCCATCGGCCGCTCCGCAGCATGTTGTCGAGGTAGAAGCCGCCCATGCGGCCGAAGCCGACGATTCCTACTTTTACGGGGTTCATTGCTCTGTTCGGAAGTGTTTTCGGTTGGTTCATCGCCGTCGGTCCGGCCTCCTGTCGAGGCCCCTGCCGACCGGCGTTTACAAAATTAAACCGAATCGGAACAGCTCCTGCGGCTTGGAGCCTGTTTTGTAGATCGACGCCTACATTAGCACCGTATGAACCAATGAATTACGAAAAATCGACGAACGAAAAATATAGACCGCAAAGAATCCTGCGGCCGCTCCGATCAGTTTTTCTCGCCAATACGCATCACCATCCGTTCGAATTCGTCGCGCGGAACGACGGCACGGTTGCGCATCCGGGTGCGGTAGTTGTAGACGGTGCTCAACGAACAGCGGAGAAACGAGGCGATCTTCGCGCTGTCGGTGATGCCCAGCCGCAGCAGCGCGAAGATGCGGAGCTCCTTGTTGAGCAACTCGTCCGGGCGGCGTTCGATGCGCTCCGCCTCGACCAGCAGCGCGTTGAAGTCGTCGATGAAGGCAGGGTAAAGATTCAAGAAGATCCGGTCGAAGGTGCCGTGGAGTTCGTCCAGCTCCTTCTCGAGCATGGTCGTCGATTTGAGCAGCTTGTTCAGTTCGTCGATCTGCCGGTTCTGCACGATCCGCCGCAACGCCTTGCGGTAGTTCTCCATCTTGTCGATGTAGAGCGAACACATGTCGAAGAAGCGTACGATGTACTGCTCCTTGAGCGTATTGGCATCCGACAGCCGCTCGTTGCGGCCGTTGAGCTCGTCGTTGAAACGCTTCAGCCGCTCGCAGGCCTCCGAAAGCGCACGTTTCGTACGCGCCAGCTGCCGCATCTGCCGCCACGCGTAGCCGAACAGCAGGACGAGTACGCACGACAGCACGCCGACGAGGATCAGCGACCGCTGCAGCTGCGACTTGGCACGCTCCTGCTCCTCGAGATAGGCGGCATTGACGATCGCATGGAACTTGGCGATCTGCGTCGTGCGGAACTGCACGTTGCAGAACAGCGCATCTTCGATGGCGACCTGCGTGTAGCGGACCGCCCGCGGCAGATCGCCCGCCTCGTAGGCGAGCATGGCCAGCAGCTGGATCGAGGTGTTCTCCTTCGTCGCATTGCGGATGTCGGCGATCGCCGAGCGCATGTAGTAGGCCGTCTGTCGCTCCGGATCCCCCCGCAGTCCGTAGAGCCGTCCCAGCGCATGGGTAATCTCGGCATAGTGCATCGAGTGGAGGGGTTCGCGGGCCAGCAGATCGAGCCACAACGCCTCGGCCTCGTCCAACCGCCCGCCGGCGGCGAGCCGGTAACCCTCGTTGCTGCGGTAGATGAACGACGAGGGATCGGCCGTCCGCAGCAGTGAATCGGCATAGCGGCTCCGCGGCAGCAGGTACTCCTGCTGCCCGCTCTGCGTCGCGTAAAGACCGTAATAATGGTAGTAGGCGTCGTAATAAAGCGTCAGAAGCTGCTGCGACAGACGTGCCGGGCGCACCGCCTCGAGCATCCGCAGCGCCTCGATGTTCTTACCCGAATAGGCATAGAGCGACGCAAGCCGCAGCCGCGCCAGATCGGCACGCGGCACCTCGCCCCGACGCTCGGCAATCGCGAGGTTGCGCCGCACGTAGCGGATCGCCGAGTCGATCGTATACTTCCGGTAGGCGTCGTAGAGACGGTCGTTGACCTCGTAGGCCTGCTCCTCCGACAGGTCGGCCGAGCGGGCCACGAAGCGCAGGCTCTCGATGAGCCGCTCGCGCTCTGCGCAGTAGAACGCGCGATCGCGGATCGCCCGGTCGAGTTCGTCGGCGAGCGGCAGGCTTCGCGACCGGGTGCAGGTGCGAAGCGTCAACCCGACGAAGAGAACCGCCAGCAGCAGCGCCGCCGACATCCATGCCGCGAGCTTCGCCCCGTTTCTGTCCGAAAATCCGCCCATCGTTTTTCTGCGGGGCGGCCGAACGCACCCTGCTATACAAAAATAACCCCTGCGGACGAAAAAAGCAAACGTTTCGGCGTTTTCTTTGCCATGCCCGGACATCGCGTCGCCGGGAGGCGGATCACCGCTTCGAACAGATCGTCACGCCGAGCGATGCCAGCGTCAGCGCGGCACCGACCGCCACGACGCCCGTCCAGCCACAGAGCGACCACGCCGCCCCCGAAAGAAAGGTTCCGCAGGCGCCCCCGACGAAGAAGATGCTCATGAAGATCGTATTGATGCGGTTCGACGCGGCCGGTTCGAGTTCGAACAGCACGGCCTGATTGCTCAACTGGATGCACTGCATGCCGATGTCGATCGCCACGATTCCGGCGACGATCGCCGCGTAGGAGTCGGCTCCGATCCCGAAGAGCGCCCAAGCGCCGAGTTGCAGCGCAGCACCGTGGACATTGAAGCGCCGCACGCCGACGCGGGCGATCCAGCGCCCGGCGAAGGTCGCCGTCACGGCGCCCGCGATGCCGCACAGCCCCAGCGCACCGACGACGTCGCTGCCGGCGCGGAACGGAGGCTCCGCCATGCGGAATGCGAGCGAGGCCCAGAAGCAGAGGAACGAAGCGAAGGCCAGCGCGGCGCGCAGCGAGTAGAGCCGCAGCACCGGATAGCGCCGCACGAGCGTCCACAGCGAGCCCATCAGGGCTCCGTAGCCGCCCCGGAAATCGGGCCGGGCATCGGGCAGCAGGCGCAGCGTCGCGATACCGGCCGCCGCCATCGTTGCCGCTGCGGCCCCGTACATCGTCCGCCAGCCCCACCACTCGCCCACGGCGCCGCTCACGACGCGCGAGGCGAGAATCCCGGTGAGCAGCCCCGAGAGGATGATCCCCACATTGCGGTTGCGCTCCTCCGGACGCGAATAACGCGCCGCCAGCGGGATGAAGAGATGGGGCAGCACCGAGCAGACGCCCGTCGCCAGCGAAAAGAGCTGGATCGTACGGATGCTCCCGGATGCGGCGATGCCCGCCAACGCGACGACGAGCAGCGCGAAGGCGCCACCGACGATCCTCCGGCGATCGATCAGGTCGGCGAGCGGAATGACGAAAAAGAGCCCGAGGGCATACCCCGTCTGCGCATAGAATGCGATGCGGTTGGCCTCGAGGGTCGTCGTATGCAGCTCCGTGCGGAGCAGCTCGAGCAGCGGCTGGTTATAATAAAGGTTCGCCACCGACAGCCCCGCGATCACGGCCAACGCCCGCAGCAACCCCTTCGGAATGCCGGCACCGGGCTCCAGCACCGTCCGCGTCATCGTCCGGAGCGTTTGCGCACCTGCACGCTCGGACGCTTGCGCACCGACCAGCCGAAGTTGCCCAGCGCCTCGCCCAGCGCGAAATAGGTGCCGTGCGAGTAGACGATCGGTTCGGCCCGTTCGAGGGCGAAGCGCCCCGTCGCGGGGTCGATCAGCTCGGCCGAGACCTGCACGCCGACCACCTCGGCGAGAAAAAGGTCGTGCGATCCGAGGGGCAGAATCTGCCGCACGCGGCACTCGATGTTCACGGGCGACTCCTCGACGATCGGCGCAGCGACATGGAGCGCCGCACCGGGCGTGAGGCCCATCTCGCGGAACTTGTCGTAGTCGCGGCCCGAACGCACGCCGCACCAGTCGGTCGCCCGGGCCAGACTACGGGTCGTGAGGTTGATGACGAACTCGCCCGTGCGGCGGATGAGGTCGTAGGAGTGCCTTCCGGGACGCACCGAGATGGAGCACATCGGAGGTTCGGTGCAGACCGTTCCGGTCCATGCCACCGTGAAAAGATTGTATTCGTCGGGCGCAGCGCCGCAGCTGACCAGCACCGCCGGGAGCGGGTAGATCAGCGTTCCGGGTTTCCAGCTTTCCTTCATGTTCGTTTCGGGATCGTTTTGTTCCGACGACAAAGATAACGAAAATGTCGTATCTTTGCCCGAGGCGGCAGCGGCGGACGCTCCGGCTGCGGCGCATCGACCCGCCGCGACGCACGGCCCGCAAACGAGGAGTGCCTCCGGCACCCCGCCCCGGCAGATGCTTACGGAATTCACGCAATACCTCGCGGCCGAGCGCCGCTATTCGCCCCTGACGGTACGCAACTACCGCCGCGACATCGAGCGCTTTCTGGAGTGGCTCGGCACCGACGACGCCCGCTTCGACCCGCAGAGCGTCACGACCGGCGACCTGCGCGAATGGATCGTCCACCGCTCGGAAAGCGGCGCATTGAGCGCCGGAGCCATGAACCGAGAGCTCTCGTCGCTGCGCGCGCTGTTCCGCTGGCTGCTCCGCACGGGAGCCGTCGACCACGACGTCGCCCACGGCCTCCGCTCGCTCAAAACCGGCCGCCGGCTCCCGGCCTTCGTGCCCGAGAGCCGCATGGCGACGGTCGTCGCGGAGTGCCGGGAAGCCGGCGACGACTTCACCCCCGCACGCGACGCGCTGATCCTACTGCTGCTCTACGGCTGCGGACTGCGACTGGCCGAACTGATCGCCATCGACCGGAGCGATCTCGCGGCCGATTGCGCGCAGCTCATGGTCCACGGCAAGGGCGACAAGCAGCGCATGGTGCCCGTCCCGACACTCGTTCGCAAACAAATTTCCCGCTACCTCACGCTGATCGAGCGGCAAAATATTTGCAATTGTGCGGAAAAAGCCCTAATTTTAACCAAGAAAGGGAAACGCATTTCGCGGAGCGCCGTCTACCGTGCGGTTCAGCGGGGGTTGGCGGATGCCGGAGTGCAGGGGAAGAAAAGCCCCCATGTATTGCGGCACACCTATGCCACCCATCTGCTCAACGACGGAGCCGACATACGCGAGATACAGGAGTTGCTGGGACACGCCTCGCTGCAAACGACGCAGGTCTACACGCACAACAGCATCGACCGTCTCCGCGAGGCGTACGCCCGGGCCCATCCCCGCACACGGGACGGGAAGTATTAACTCATAAAAACAAAGGCTATGAACGTGCAGATTCAATCGGTGAAATTCGATGCCGACCGTCGGCTCATCGAATTCGTGGAGGCCAAGATGGCGAAACTCGACCGCTTCGCGGAGCGCTCGACGGGCGCCGAGGTGATCCTCAAACTGGACAAGGACCACGAAAAAGGGAACAAGATCGCCACGATCACGCTGCATATGCCGGGCGAGGAGCTGGTGGCGTGCCACCAGTCGAAAACCTTCGAAGAGTCCGTCGACGAGGCGATCGACGCCCTGAAACGCCAGCTGGACAAATTCAAGGACAAAACCGAAAAATAACCGGCACGACCGGGCCCCGATCCGCACAGCGGCCGTCTCCTCCGACGGCCGCTGTCGCATTACAGGTACTCCGCCCGACCGATCGGGTCCTGCGACACCTTCGCCGATCGGTATCCGTCCATCGCCCGGCGGGTTCGTCCCGCTCCGCCCCCACCGCCCGAGCACACCCTTCCGCTCGATCGGCACCAAAAACAAAAAAAGCGATCGTCACCGATCGCTTTCTGGTAGTGGATAGGGGATTCGAACCCCTATGTCATGCGTGAGAGGCATGTATCCTAACCCTTAGATGAATCCACCGTTTAAGTTTCGTGGTGCAAAGATAAGGCAGTTTTTCGAAACTCCAAAATTTTTCCTCGGAAAAAATATATTTTTTTCGCACCGCAGCCTTCGGCACGTTTTTTTCCATACCTTTAATACGAATATCCGGATCGCAAACGCCGCACCGCGCGCCGGCTGCCGATCCGCACAACGATCTCCGCCATGAACATCGCCCGTACGCTTCTTCTCGTTGCCGCGACCTCCTGCGCCGCCTGCAACCGCACCGACGACCTCCGTTTCCGCACGATCCGCATCGACCGTACGCTGGGAACGCCGCCCGCCATCGAGGTAACCTACAGTTTCGTCTCGATCGTCGACGCCGACCGCAATCCCTCCCTGCAGGCCATCGAACGAGCCGACGTAAACCGCGTCTTCGGACTGGAGGAGTTCCCCGGAACGCCCCGCGAAGCGGCACGCATCGCCATCGAGGAGCTCTCGGCCGATCTGCTTCCGGCCGCACAGACCTTCGCCGACGAACACGAGACCCCGTACTTCGTCACGGTCGAGACCGAAGCCGAACGGGTCGACACGCTGCTCACCTACGCCATCCGGCGCATCGGATACACGGGCGGCGCCCACGGATACGACCGCACGGAATACCGCACCTACGCGCTCGACGGAGGCTACGAAGTGACCCTCACGGATCTGCTCGGCAACACGGCGGCGGAGCGTCTGGTACCGATCCTCCGGCAGAAACTCTACGACCGCTACGGCGTCGCGAACGACGAGGAGCTGGCTGCGCAGGGATTCTTCCCCGAAATGATCCGCCCCACGGAGAACTTCCGCGTACTGCCCGACGGCGGCGTGCTCTTCCGCTACAACCCCTACGATATCGCCTGCTATGCCGCCGGCCCGGTCGAGCTGACACTCACCCGCGCGGAATTCGACAGCCTGCGCCGCGAATAATGCCGCCGATCGCCTCCGAACACGAAAAAAGGTCCGAGTCTCACGACTAGGACCTTTTTCTTTCGACCGGGAACCACCCCTGCCGAAGAGAGGGTCAATCGGAAGGTATTCAACCCGCCGGACGAGCACCGTCCCCGGATTTTAGCGACGGTCCGACCGCCGCAACCTGCCGATTTCCTCAACCAACCTAAAACTACTAACCTAAATGAACCTTAAAACTTCATGACAAAGGTAAGGCTCTATTTTGACTTATGCAAATATTTTATGAATATACTAAATATATTTAACAATTTCGTAACATTGCAAACTCCGCACTTAACGCAGGGGATCAAGACCAACCGACTATTTTTCAGGAAAATCCGAACACCGAAGCGTCGTTCGCCGATCTGGCGGCCACCCGGCAGCGAAGGTTCGGAACAGAAACAAAAAAAAGGAAACCCGGATTCGGGACTCGCCCTCCTCCACAGTTTCCTCACCAACCTAAAACTACTAACCTAAATGAACCTTAAAACTTCACGGCAAAGATAAGGGGAAAATCCGAACCGCGCAAGCATTTAATAAAATTTCTTTCGATTTTTTTAAAGTATTTTAATAGTTCAGCGCCCACAAAACCGCCCCGGCAATCACCAACGCACAATATAACAGACAATTATGCGAGCCGACCGCCGGTCCGGCCGCAACGATCGCGACCGTTACTTCTCGAAGGCCGACTTTTCGGGAAACAGCTCCTCCAGAAAACGACGCACGCGCAGGCGGTCCTCCGCCGAGACCCGTTCATCGTCGTTGAGGCAGAAGAGCGAAGGTCCGAACTTGCGGTAGAGCCCCGGAAAATCGGGATACGACGCAGGAAAAAAGCGCGAGTCGACCCGTCGCCGGCCGCCGAGCAGGGCCCGCAGCAGCTGCAGCGGATTCGAGCAGCTGCCGTAACGGGTCACACGGCGCAGATGGGCATGCCCCCGCGCCAATGCGAAATAACCCACCACGGAGCGATGGAGGTTTTCGAAGCTCCGGAAACGCGAACGCATCGTCGCTTCGGTCTCATCGCGGAACTGCTCCGCGCAGGCGAGGAATTCGTCGCGGCAGTAGGCGTCGATGTTGTGGTGCGGAGCCAGCGTATAGGATTTGCCGAAGAGCTCCCGGATGCGTCGCTGCGACTCGTAGATCTTATACCCGTAGATGCTCCGGCGGTCAGCGGTCACCCGCTTGTGCTTGAGCCGCAGGTAGGGATAACCGTCGCGCGCGAAGAAGAACTCCGGGCCGACGGGGGCCCCGAAGAAGGTGTCGTCGTTGGCCAGCAAGAAGCGGTCGGCCAGCCCCGGAATACGGGGCAGCGCCCACTCGATCGCCGAGGAGTTGAAAATCGGCAAGGCATCGGCCGGCAGGATTTCGCGGTGGTCGACGATCCGCACGCGCGGATGCGACGTATCGAGCCATGCGGGCGTCTGTCCGTCGGTCACGACGTAGATCCGGCGGATCCACGGCGCGAACCGCTCGGCCGAGCGCAGCGAATAGCGCAGCTCGTCGTTCTCGACGAACCGGCAGTCGCCCGCGACATCGGCCCGCTGCTGTTCGGCCACCTGCTCTCCGGCATAGCGGGCCTTCTTCGCCCGCCAGACGGGGTCGGCACCGTCCACCCACATATATACGAGATCGATTTCCATCATTTCCCTCTGTTTTTGATCCGCTCCCACAGCGGATAATAGCGCATCTTGCGGCGCATCTTCCATTTACGCACCCAATTGAGCGGCTTGGACTTCAGTCCGACATGGCCCTGCGCGAGGAAGTCGTCCACGGCATCGAGCACCCGGGCCGAACAAAGGCCGTCGCGGTGCGGTTCGTGGTAGAGCGTATAGGCCCGAACCTCCTCCATCAATGCCTCGGGGCGCTTGAGCGCCCCCTCGAGCGCCCCCTCGACTTCGGCGACCTCGCGCACGTCGAGCAGATAGGGCCCCGGATGCGAATTGCGGAACGTCACCACGGGCTTGTCGAGGAACATGAATTCGAGGATGATCGACGAACTGTCGCACAGCATCGCGTCGGCCCGCCGCATCGGTTCGAGATCGAACGTATTGCCCACGTAACGGGCATTGTCGTACTTCGCCGCGATCCGTTCGTAGAGCGCCGAGACGGCCGGATCGAGCATCGGATGGAACATGAAGATCCACTCCCAGTCGCGCACGGCGACCAGACGCTCGATCTCGCGGGCCAGCAACGGCGCCGAAGTCAGCCCGCGCGTAAAGGTCGACGAATAGAGAATCACGGGCCGCTCGTTCCGCGGCAGCCGCTGCATGTCGGGCGCAAAGTAGAGATCGGCCTTCGGCCATCCGGTTTCGTAGGTCCGGAAATGGCCGTGCCGGCGTTCCAAAGCGCGGAAAGTCGGCGTGCTGCTGGGCCCCTGCGAACAGATGATGTCGAACCAGCCCCGGATCGTGAAGTGGTCGTCGACCGCCTCGAAGCGCTTGCGGTTGGCATATCCGTGGCAGACCCACACCTTCACGCCCGGAAAGAAATCGGGGACGTAGCGCGCCGGCGAGAAGACGGCGACGGGGTCGTACGTCAGCACTTCATCGACCGTGCGCAGACGCCGCTCGCCGGCTTCGAGCAGATCGGGACACCCCTCCTCCAGAAACCATGCGGCCTCGCCGCCGCGACGCCGGATCTCCTCCTGCAACGGTCGCAGGATGGGAAATGCGTAGGCCAGCGAGGCGAACAAAAGGTATTTTTTCGGTTCCATACGAACGATATTCAACGATGGACGTAACGGGCGACGGCCTCGGCGATCCGCTCGCCGTCGAGCGCCGCGGAGACGATGCCCCCGGCATATCCGGCCCCCTCGCCCGCAGGAAAGAGCCCGGCGGTCACGGGGTGCATCAGCGTCGCCGGGTCGCGCGGAATGCGCACGGGAGTCGACGTACGCGACTCGACGCCCGCGACGATCGCCTCGTTCGTCACGAAGCCCCGCATCCGTCGGCCGAAGGTCGCGAGCCCCTGCCGGAGCCCCTGAGCGATGAAATCGGGCATCCATCGATCGAGCCGCGAGGGAACGATGCCCGGGATGTAGGAGGTTGCGGGAAGCGAACCGCTCGCACGCCCCGCCACGAAGTCGGCGACGCGCTGCGCCGGAGCGATCTGCCCCGCACCGCCGTGCCGCCGCGCCTCCTCCTCGAACGCCTGCTGGAATTTCAGACCCGCCAGTTCGCCCCACTCCGCACGGAGGTGTTCGAAATCGGCCGGGCGCACCTCCGTCACGAGGCCCGAATTGGCGAAGGGCGACGTGCGGCCGCTGGGCGACATGCCGTTGACCACCGACTGCGCGGCGTCGGTCATGGCCGGCACGATGAAGCCTCCGGGACACATGCAGAACGAGTAGACGCCGCGCCCGCCCTCCTGACTGACGAGCGAATAGGAGGCCGCGGGGAGGTATTCGCCACGGATTTCGCAATGGTACTGGATCGCATCGATGAGCCCCTGCGGATGCTCGATACGCACCCCCATCGCGAAAGGCTTGGCCTCGAGCCGCACGCCGCGACGGTGGAGCAGTTCGTAGATATCGCGGGCCGAATGGCCCGTGGCGAGCACCACGGCGGACCCTTCGACGAGTTCGTCGCCGCACAGCACCCCTTCGATCCGCCCGTCGCGGAGCCGCACGTCCGTGACACGGCGTTCGAACAGAAATTCGCCGCCTGCCTCCACGATCGTACGGCGGATGTTGCGGATGATGTAGGGAAGCTTGTCGGTACCGATGTGCGGATGGGCCTCGTAGAGGATTTCGGGCGATGCGCCGTGGAAGACGAGCGTCTGCAGCGCCTTGTTGTAGTCGCCGCGTTTCTTGCTGCGCGTGAAGAGTTTGCCGTCCGAAAAGGTACCCGCACCGCCCTCGCCGAAGGCGTAGTTCGAATCGGGATCGACGGCACCGTTGCGGTTGATGCGCGCGATGTCGACCTTGCGGGCCGAGACGTCGCGGCCCCGCTCCAGCACCACGGGCTTCAGGCCCAGTTCGATGAGCCGCAGCGCCGCGAAGAGCCCGGCGGGGCCCGAGCCGACCACGATCACCTCCGTACGGCCCGCCACCGAGGGGTAGTCGAAATGCACGGGCGCCGGCTGCGGCTCGCCGTCGACGTAGAGCTCCAGCGTGAGGTTGACCTTGACCTGCCGCTGGCGGGCGTCGACCGAACGCTTGACGACCCGCACCAGCGCCACATCCCGGTCGGAAACCCCCGCCCTGCGGGCGGCGAGCACGGTGTATGCGGCAGGATCGGCCGCCTGCTTCGGCGTAAGAACGAGCGTGACTTGACGGGACATAATCGGATCTGTAACGTACAAAAGTAAGCAAAAAAGCCGGATTATCGGCCGCCGCGGATCGCGATTTGCGTTTTTTTACTACCTTTGTTGCCACCGATGCGGATATGGTGTAATTGGTAGCCACGTCAGACTTAGGATCTGATGCCTTACGGCGTGGGGGTTCGAGTCCCTTTATCCGCACAAAACGACGCTTGAGGACGAATTTTCGGATTCGTCCTCTTTTCGTATCGTATACTATCTATAAAATGCCCCGCCCACTCTCGCGACAAACACCGGACGTCGCGGGATCGAAAGCCGCAATCGAGGCACCCGGAATCCGGCCGGCGGCCATTCGAAAAATCGCTCAAAAATCCGCACCGCAAAAAAAAGAAACCCCCGCAAGGATTCTTGCAGGGGTTCGCGCTGCATCGGCAGCGAATTCGCGGAGAGAAGGGGATTCGAACCCCTGATACGCTTGAGACGTATACGAGCTTTCCAGGCGCGCCTCTTCAACCACTCGAGCACCTCTCCGGATTGACGCCCCAAAAGTAGACAATCTTTTGCAAATGTGCAAACGTCGCCGCCTTTTATTTGTCCGCGAGGTCCGCGCAGCAGCAGAGAAAGGACCCGATCGATTCGGCCGCAAGCGAATACCCTCCCCTGCGACATCGTAGCGAGCATACCGCACAAAAAAACCTGCGAACGATTCGTTCGCAGGTTTCCGCCGCTCCGTCGGAAGCGCTTCAGCGGAGAGAGAGGGATTCGAACCCCCGGTACAGTTGCCCGTACACCGCATTTCGAGTGCGGCCCGATCGACCACTCCGGCATCTCTCCTCGGTTTTCCGACCGCCCGCCGAGCGAATGCCTCGCATCGGGCGACCGAAATCATCGTTTCGGGAGTGCAAATATAGACATTATTTTTATTTCCGCACATTTTTCGTGCGAAAAAATTCATTTTTCGTTGAAAAATAGAGTTTCCGCACCGCCGGCAGGCCCCATTTCAGAAATTAAATCCCTATCTTTGTCCGAAACGAAGGTCCTGCGACCGCATGCCGCCCGCCCCGGAAACAGACCGCAAACCGGCGTCGACGACGCCCGGAACGCGCTGTCGGTACGTCCCGAACGGCAGCCGGAGAGCGCACACCTCCGCCGGCAGGCGCGAACGGACCGGAAGGAATACTAAAACGGTACGATTTTCGTTCGTTTTACAGATACGAACCTGCAAATCGAGTTCATACGCCATGAAAAACGTAAGACATCTGATCGGAAGCCTGCTGCTCGTCGCCAGCGCGACGGGATGTTCGTCGGCCTACCGGGCAAGCTCGGGATATGCTACGGACGACCTCTACGCCGTCCACGACAAGACGGAGATCGCCCGCCGGCAGCAGGCCGAGGCCGAAGCCAAGCGAGTCGCCGCCGAGGCCCGCAAGGCCGAGTGGGAGGCACGGCTGGCCGAAGCGGAGGCCGCGGCCGCGCAAAGAGAATACTACGAATACGGCACCACGGAGACGAATCCCTACCGGAGCATCTTGGCCGACGACTACGAAAGCGCCTACGCACGCCGCCTGCGCGGCTTCGAGTCGGCCTCCTACCGCATGCCGTCGAGTTACTTCAACTTCCGCTACGGCAGCGCCTTCACCTACGCCACGGCCTACGATCCGGCCTTCTACAACATCATCATCTCGGGCGACGAAGTGTGGGTCGAACCCAAGTACGTCACCTCGATGTTCGGCACGTGGGGCGGCACGCCCTACGGCCCGTGGTACTACGGCTGGAACTACAATCCCTACAACACCTTCTGGCCCAGCTTCTCGATCGGCAGCTGGGGCTGGAGCTTCGGCTGGAACGCATGGCACAATCCGTGGTACGACCCGTGGTGGGGGCCCGGCTGGGGCTGGGGTCCCGGCTGGCACGGTCATCCGCACCCCGGCTGGCATCCCGGCTGGCACGGCCCGCACTACCCGGGACACCGTCCGCACAACTATTATACGAACGGCTCGAGCGGCCGCGGCAACTACTTCAACAGCGGACGCCGGCCCGGCAGCGGCTCGAGCTTCAACAGCGGACGCGGCAACGGTTCGGGCGGCAATCGCGGCAGCTCCTACAACAGCGGACGCCGGCCCGGCAGCGGATCGAGCTTCAACAGCGGACGCGGCAACGGTTCGGGCGGCAATCGCGGCGGCTCCTACAACAGCGGACGCGGCAATAGCAACCGCGGTTCCTACAACAGCGGACGCAGCGACAGCAACCGCGGTTCCTATAACAGCGGACGCAGCGGCAGCGACAACCGCGGCAGCTCCTACAACAGCAACCGGAACAGCGGCGGCTACGGCGGCGGCAGTTACGGAAGCGGTCGCAGCGGCGGCTCGGGCTCGTCGGGCAGCGGACGCAGCTACGGCAGCGGACGATAATCGGATAAACGGACAATTATGAAACGTACACTCGTAACCCTGTGCGCAGCGGCGGCGCTCGCGACGACGGCGCCGCTGCAGGCGCAGACGACCCCGAATCCGGCCGGTCTCGAAGTCGGCGGCCTGATCTTCAACCACGACCAGCTGATGGCGTGGGACTTCGCCAGCCTCTCCCGCACGCAGAACTTCGGCTCGGCACGGGCGATGGCGATGGGCGGCGCCTTCGCGTCGCTCGGCGCCGACATCACCGCGATGTCGCTCAACCCCGCGGGCCTCGGCATGTACCGGCAGAGCGAATTCGCCCTCACGCCGCTCCTCTCGATCGCGCGCTCCGACACGCCGGGGACGCAGTCGTGGTCCGACAACGGCCGCACGCGTTTCGCCTTCGCCAACATCGGCGCCGCGATCAACGTGTTCCAAAGTGCGAAAGGGGGCCTGACCAACGTCACGATCGGCTTCGGCATGAACCGCATCGCCGACTTCAACCGCCGCTACTCCTACTCGGCCGAGTCGCGCTACGAAGCGGGCGGAGGCCCCGTCACGAGCATGGCCGACCTCTTCGCCGACCAGCTGCAGAAGGGCACGTGGAGCCCGGGCAGCGGCTGGACGCCGATCCTGCCCAAGCCGACTCCGGACGGCCCCAACGGCCAGCTGGACTTCGGCCACCCCTACTTCTGGCCCGCAACGCTGGCCTATAAGGGCACGCTGATCCACATCGGGCAGAACGGACGCTGGGAGCGCGACGCCATCGGGCACAACGCCTCCATCCGCCGCTCGCTGGATGCGGTCGAGTCGGGTTCGATCAACGAGTTCGACATTTCGGCCGGCTTCAACATCGACAACGTGTTGTACCTCGGTGCGACGCTGGGCATCCAGAGCGTCAGCAAACGCTCGGACATCACCTACGGCGAAGACTACGGCTACTTCAACGGCACGGACGGCCATGCGACCGACGCCGCCGGCAACGTCCTCCCCGTGCAGCTCGACTGGTCCGACCTGTGGCAGCGCACGACGATCGACGGCAGCGGCGTGAACTTCAAGGTGGGCGCGATCGTCCGCCCCGTCGCAGGGCTGCGTCTGGGCGTAGCTTACCACTCCCCCACCTTCTATTCGCTCGACTGGAGCTACCGGGCCGGGCTCGAGGCGGAACTGCTCTACAACGACGGCACGAACGACACCGAATTCATGCGCATCGAGTCGCCCGTACAGGCCGCCGAGGGCGGCGATCGCTGGAGCTTCGTCTCGCCTTCGCGCCTGATGTTCGGCGCTTCGTACGCCTTCGGCCGCATCGCCATCCTCTCGGTCGACTACGAACGCGGCTGGTACAACGGCATCCGGGTGAAGCACACGCCCACGGGCGCCGACTTCTCGCCGAACGACTACAAGGCGGAGTTCAAGTCGAAATTCCGCGCCGCCAATACGCTGCGGGCCGGCCTCGAGGTGCGCCCCCTGCCCAACTTCGCGCTCCGAGCAGGCGGCGGATACAGCTCCTCGATGCTCAAGGACGAATCGCTGGGCCGCGAGATGCCGCTCGCGACCGAGAGCTACTACCTCACGGCCGGCGCGGGCGTGGCGCTGTCGCCCACCGTGACGCTCGACCTCGCCTACCAGTACCTCAACGATAAGCAGAGCTCCTACGCGCTCTTCTACAACCGCGACGCCGACACGGGTCGCATCGAAGCGACGAGCGGCCTGTTCGATACCTCCCTCGCGCGCCACTACATCGCCCTGACGCTCGGCTTCCGGTTCTGACCGGCCCCGCGTCCGCCGACCGCAAAGCCTCCCGTTTCCGGGAGGCTTTTTTCTCTGCTGCGCGCCCCTTTTTGAAGGGCGGATGCCGTATTGTGAATTATATTTTCTAATTTTGCATCCGTAAAAGCAACTACGGAAAACGATAGATATGGCAAAGGAACTCAAAGACCTCACCAAATCCGACGAGAACTACTCGCAGTGGTACAACGACTTGGTGGTGAAAGCCGGACTGGCCGAGAATTCGGCCGTCCGCGGATGTATGGTCATCAAACCCTACGGCTACGCCATCTGGGAGAAGATGCACGACGCGCTGGACAAGATGTTCAAGGAGACGGGGCACCAGAATGCCTACTTCCCGCTGTTCATCCCCAAGTCGTTCTTCTCGAAGGAGGCCCACCATGTCGAGGGCTTCGCCAAAGAGTGCGCCGTGGTGACGCACTACCGGCTGAAAAACGACCCCGAAGGCAAGGGCGTCGTGGTCGATCCCGACGCCAAGCTGGAGGAGGAGCTCATCGTGCGCCCCACCTCGGAGACGATCATCTGGAACACCTATAAGAACTGGATCCAGTCTTACCGCGACCTGCCGATCCTCTGCAACCAGTGGGCCAACGTCGTACGCTGGGAGATGCGCACGCGCCTGTTCCTGCGCACGGCCGAATTCCTCTGGCAGGAGGGCCACACGGCCCACGCCACGCGCGAGGAGGCGATCGAGGAGGCCACGAGGATGATCCACGTCTACGAGCGCTTCGCGCGGGAGTGGATGGCCGTGCCGGTGGTCGTGGGCCACAAGTCGCCCAACGAACGCTTCGCCGGCGCCGAGGACACGCTGACGATCGAGGCGCTGATGCAGGACGGCAAGGCGCTGCAGAGCGGAACGTCGCACTTCTTGGGACAGAATTTCGCCAAAGCCTTCGACGTGCAGTACGTCAACAAGGAGGGCAAACTCGAATACGTGTGGGCCACCTCGTGGGGCGTCTCCACCCGCCTGATGGGCGCGCTGATCATGGCCCACTCGGACAACAACGGACTCGTGCTGCCGCCGAAGCTGGCGCCGATCCAAGTGGCTATGGTGCCGATCTACAAGACGGCCGAGCAGCTCGCCGAGATCGTCGCCCGCTTCGAGACGATCGCCGCGGCGCTCCGCGCGAAGGGCATCTCGGTGAAGATCGACGACCGCGACAACGTACGCCCCGGCTTCAAGTTCGCCGAGTACGAACTCAAGGGCGTGCCCGTGCGTCTGGCGATGGGCGGCCGCGATCTGGAGAACGGCACCGTGGAGCTCGTGCGCCGCGACACGCTCGAGAAGGAGACCCTGCCGCAGGAGGGCCTCGCCGAGACGATCGAACGGCTGATGACCGACATTCAGGAGAACATCTACCGCAAAGCGCAGACGTTCCGCGACTCGATGATCACGAAGGTCGACACGTGGGAGGAGTTCAAGCGCGTCCTCGACGAAAAAGGCGGCTTCATCGCGGCCCACTGGGACGGCACGCCGGAGACCGAAGTGGCGATCAAGGATGCCACGAAAGCCACGATCCGCTGCATCCCGGTCGACGCACCGGACGAGGAGGGCACCTGCATCTTCTCTGGCAAGCCGTCGCACCGCCGCGTGCTCTTCGCCCGCAGCTACTAAACGCTTCGCACCCTCTTGTCCGCCCCGCAGGAATCGCGTTCCTGCGGGGCGGTTCGTTTTGCACCGAGCGGGCAAGACACACCCGCACCGACCGCCGGGTCCGCCCCGCCGCACCGCCCTCCTGCACGCGAACACCGCACCGTCCCTGCCCGCCGTCACCGATGCCCTCCTCGCTGCAAACAGCCGCCGCAGGGTCCTCTCCGCCGGCTCCCCATACCGCCTCACGCCGAATACCGCCGCAACCGCACGACATCATCTCCATCTCACGCCACCGCCGCCCCTTGCCGCAGTGTCCCCCGCAAAACACCGGCCGCCGTGCGTTTCACCCCGCACTTCGGACGTTTCGCCCCGCAGTCGTTCACGACGGAATCGATGCTTCGACCCTCGCCGGAGGCCTCTGCGGCATGAATTTTGCTTAAAATCCGCACCGAAGCGGAGTGCGAAACGGTCCGCGCGGAGGTGCATGCGATTTGGATTTCCCGAAAAAAGTCGCTACCTTGCACACGGAAGCCGCCGGAGGAAGCTCCGGATACGACTCCGCAATCGAAACGTCGAACCGTAAAAAACGAACGCCTATCGGGAAAATCGCTACTCTTATTCATTAAAGAAGACAAGAGTATGAACGTGCAAGTGTCCAGCGACCGAGCTTTGCTCAATGCCTACCTTGCGGGGAACCGGGGCGCCATATCCGAACTGATCGATCGGCACAGCCGTCGTGTACGGGATTACATCCGTATGATGGTGAAGGACCGCGATGCGGCCGACGACATCTTCCAAGAGACTTTCATCAAAGCCGTCCGCGTCATCGACGAGGGCCGGTATACCGATAGCGGGAAATTTCTCTCGTGGGTGCTCCGCATCGCCCACAATCAGGTGATCGACTACTTCCGCGCCCAGCGTCAGAACCGCGCCGTGACCGAGGCCGAAGCCGGCTTCGACATGCTCGGCACGCTGAAGTTCGCCGAACGCACGATCGAAGACGATATCGTCTGCGCACAAATCGAGCAGGACATCCGCGCACTGGTGAGCCAGCTGCCCGAAGAGCAGCGCGAGGTGGTGATGATGCGCTACTATGCCGGGATGAGCTTCAAGGAGATCGCCGAGCAGACCGACGTGAGCATCAACACGGCACTCGGCCGCATGCGCTATGCGCTGATCAACCTGAGGCGCATGATCAAGGAAAAAAATCTGGTTTTGAGCTGATCGCCGTACAATATTTGCCGTTCGCGGAACGTTTATCGAGTAACAACGCTAAAACAGTCGCCTATGGAGGAAATCGACGCGAACAAACGGTTCAACGACATCTCCGATGAAGAGGACCTGATCATGCGCGAGGTGATACGGGAGGATGCGGATCTCTGCTATCTTCACCATTACCTCTCGGAGGTCTTCCGAAAGGGAGATAATTTTTAAGGGTTAATTTTTGATGGGGAGAGGAGTCGCACGGCGGCTCCTCTTGTTTTTCCTCGCAGCGCGACGCTCCGCCGGCCCCTTCGATCCGGCCCGGCTCCGGGCGATCCCGCGACGCGCGCCCCGACCGAATCGCCACCCGCGGCCGCTTCCCGGCCATGTCCCCGTCTTTTCCCGGCCGCATCCCAGTTGCCTCCCGACCGCATTCCGACCACATTCGGACAGCTTTCCCTCCCGACCTCCCGCCAACATCCCGGCAATCGGCGGCCGCAATCCGGCCCGTCGCATCGCCCCGTCACGTCCGTTCAGCCCGTCAGTTCGCCCCGACGGAACGGCACCTCAACGCACCGCCCGAACGCACCGCACCCCGCAGCTCGTTCGGCTGCGGGGTGCGCTATGAACATGCGTCGGGAACCTATTTCCGCTCCCCTTCGCGGCAGCGACCGGGGCAACGGTGCGCGCGGCGCAGCTGCAGGGCGAACGAGCATGCGGCGAGGCCCGCGAACAGCAGCGAGACGCCGACCCATACCACCACGGCGGCGCTGCCTACGACCAACGGCTGGAACAGCACCCACAGGGCGCACAACACGAGCAGGATACCGCTGAAAATCGTCCAGCCCGAACCCGGAACCTCCATCGTCTGCATGTCGCCGCCGAGGCCCACGGCCCAGAAGCCGCGCATCAGCAGCCAGAACCCGAGGAAGAGCGGCATGGTGACGGCCGAAAGCCCCACGTTGAAGATGAGGATCACGCCGAGCACGATTTCGATGATACCGCCGGCGAGCAGCCATCCGCGCCCCGTGACGAAATGGCGGTTGGCCGTGGAGAGCACGACCTCCAGCACGCCCGAGACGAGCATCGCCCAGCCGAACAGCACCGCCATGCCCAGATAGCTCTGCGCCGGGTAGATGAATACTGCGATACCGAGCAGGAAGAGCACGATACCGATGAGCAGCGACAGCCACCAGTAGCGGACCGCCTGCTTCGAATTTTCGATCAGAGAAGAGATGTTGTGTACCATAAAGATCGGTGTTTGCCCCTCTCCGAGCAAACCGCGTACCAAAAAGCGGAGCGTACCCGAAGGTCGCTCCGCCCGTTCGCCGTCGCAGCGGTGCCGCCGGCTACTCGATGCCGATCTCGTCCACGAAGAGGAATCCCGGCGTCCCGGCGCCCCAGCTGTGCCAAGCGGGAATGACGTGCTCGCAGCCGAGCGTCACCTTCACGTAGCGCGCCTCGACAGGCTCGAAGGCGATCCGGTGGGGATATACGCCGTTTTTGTCGCCGTCCGCCATCGCGGGATACTCCTCCGCAGCCACCTCCGCATAGCGCTCGCCGTCGTTCGACACCTCCACTTTGAAGCTGCGGGCGTCGAAACACCCTTCGCCGATGTGGACGCACACCTGCGCCGCGGCCTGCGCGATCGTCGCCGGAGCCCCGAGGTCGATCACGGCCACGAGGTCTGTGTCGAAAAAGCCGATCCAGCGGCCCGTGCGGAAGTTGTCCGTACCCTTCAGACCGTCGGCGAGCAGCTGGCCGCCGGCATAGCGATAGGAGGGATGCGGCTCGGCGAGCAGCGTCACGGGACACGCTGTCGAGCGGGTGTAGTCCACGCGGTAGGTCGAGGGCTCGCAGGGCGTCGCGCGCTCGGCCACAGCGGCGAGGGTCGCCGAGGAGGCGATGCGCACGGGCTCCCCGTAGGCGAGCCCTTTCGTCGCGGGATCGGTGCCGTCGAGCGTGTAGCGGATCGGCGCGCCGCCCAGCGTCGTCAGCTTGGCCGTCACCTCGCGCGTGTCGAGATCGACGCCGAACTCGGCATCGACGCCGAGCAGGTGCTTCGCGTAGTTATATCCGTAGCGGTCGTAGATGCGCATCATGCGCGGCAGACGATCCATCATCGAGTCGTAGTCCTTCCGCTCGGGACGGCTCCACTGCACCTCGCACAGCGCGGCCAGACGGGGCAGGATCATATACTCGGCATGCTCGGGCGTGGTGATGTACTCGGTCCAGAGATTGGCCTGCACGCCCCGGATCAGCCGCTGCTCGGCCTCGGTCAGCTGCGTCGACATCGGTTCGTAGCGGTAGACCGCCTCGAAGGGAACGTATCCGCCGATGCCGAGCGGCTCCTTATCGGTGTCGCGCGTCTGGTAGTAGTCGAAATAGAGGTAGCTGTTGGGCGTCATCACCACCTCGTGGCCCTTGCGCGCCGCCTCGATGCCGCCGGCCTCGCCGCGCCACGACATGACCATCACCTCCTGCGGAATGCCGCCCTCGAGGATCTCGTCCCAGCCCAGCACGCGGCGTCCCCGCTCGGCGAGGTAGCGTGCCACGCGCTGCGTGAAGTAGCTCTGCAGCTCCTGCTCGGCCGTGTGGTTCGCCGTCGCGCGCAGCCCCTCGGCCCGGATGCGGGACTGACAGCGCGGACACACCGCCCAGCGCACCTTCGGACACTCGTCGCCGCCGATGTGGATCACCTCCGAGGGGAAGATGTCGAGCACCTCGTCCAGCACCCCTTCGACGAAGGCGAAGGTCTCCTCGCGTCCGGCGCAGAGCACATCGTCGGCCACGCCCCACTGGCCCCATACGGCATACCCTTCGCCGCGGCATCCCAGCTCGGGATAGGCCGTCAGCGCAGCGAGCATGTGGCCGGGCATGTCGATCTCCGGCACGATCGTGATGTGCCGCTCGGCGGCGTAGGCCACGATTTCGCGCGCCTCCTCCTGCGTATAGAATCCGCCGTGGGGCGTGCCGTCGTATTCGCCCGAGTTATGGCCGATCACCGTCTCGGCACGCACCGAACCCACCTCGGTCAGACGCGGATAGTTTTTGATTTCGAGGCGCCAGCCCTGATCGTCGGTCAGGTGCCAGTGCAGGCGGTTGCAGTTGTGCAGTGCCAGCAGGTCGATCAGCCGCTTCACGAAGTCGGCCGGGAAGAAGTGGCGCGAGCAGTCGAAGTGCAGACCGCGGTACCCGAACCGGGGCGCATCGTCGATCCGCACCGCCGCCAGCTCCACGGCCGAAACGGGCTCTGCGGGGAGCGATTTGCGCAGCGTCTGGATGCCGTAGAAGACACCCGCATCGCTGGCGCCCTCGATCGTCACGCCGTCGGCCCCGATCGTGAGCCGGTAGGCCTCGGGCGATTCGGCGTCGAGCCCCGTCGTGAGCCGGATATCCTTGCCGGCGGGAGCCTCGCCCGCCGGTGCGATCGCCGGCTCGATGCCCGTCAGCTCGGCGACATACTGCCGCAGGAATTCGGCATTGCGGAGCATCGGCTCGTCGTCCGTGGCGCAGACGATCCGCGTCGACGCATCGAGCACGAAGGGCGCCGCAGCCTCGTCCGCCTCGATCGCGGCGGGACGGGGAATCACCTCGCCCGGCTGTGCGACCTGCGCGGTCCGCCCGCAGGAAAAGGCCGCCGCGGCGACCGTAAGGACCAGAAGAGTTCGTTTCATGGGAAAATCGTATTGAATAAGGTTAGTACGTATTCTTATCGGTAAAGATAGCATTTTTTCACCGGACCGCCAAACCCCGACGCTGCGGCCGCACCGCCGGCCGCCCGGCGCGCATCGGTGCACGCGACCTTCGCCCCGCGACAAAACGAAGCGGGAAGATTCCGCAACCGGAATCTTCCCGCCCGATTCGAACGGTCGTGCGCAATTACTCGTTGCAGCACGCGCCCTCGGCCTTCTCGCAAGGAGTCTCGCACTCGGCGCAGTCGGTCGAGTCGCACTTCTCGCAGCAAGCCTCCTCGGCAGCAGCCTCTACGGCCTCGGTTGCGGGAGCCTCCGTAGCCTCGGTTGCGGGAGCCTCCGTAGCCTCGGCTGCGGGCTTCGTCGTGTTACCGCCGCAGCTTACCATAGCCGCAGCACAGAGAACGATCGCGAAAGAGAAGATCTTCTTCATAACTTTACAATGTTTGCGTTAGTATTTTACAACGGCGCAAAGTTAGCCATTCGGCCGAGAAATGCAAAGGAAATTCCACGAAATCGCACGGCCGACACGCAGTCGGCGCCTCTCGCCCGCAATACGCCCCGGCGCCCCCCTCGCGTCAATCCAGCAGATCGGCGAGGGTCAGCTCCTCGCGGATGGGAAAAGCGTTGGGAAAGACCGAAGACAACCGTCCCTTGAGGATGATGGCCTCTTCGGCGGTGAGGCAATCGCCCGCCTTGACCTTGAAGTAGGGATTCTCGTACACCATGCGCACGCGCACGTCGGGAAAATGCTCCGCGAGGAGGTTCCGTGCTGCCACAGCTCCGGCGCGCGCATCCTGACCGCTCTGGCCGTTGTCTATATAGACGCAGACGCGGTAGCCACGCAAACGGTTACGAGCATGGTCGCGCGCTGCGCGCTGCACGGCCCCGGCGGCCTCGGCATACTCCTCGGCCTCGACCCGCGCACCCTCTGCGGAGGAGGTCGCCAGACGGCGTTTGAAGGCGTCGAGCGACTGGGCCCGCACCGGGGAGAGGATCGCCGCGAACAGCGCGAGCGACAGCAGGACAAGCGTATGGCGTATCATCGTTTCGGATCGAGATAGGTGGCGACGTCGTTCAACGTCAGGCCAAAGATATGCAAAAATTCCGACAAAGGCACCCGCTCGCCCGAAATATGCACGGGCGCCGGCCCTCCGCGGCCGCTTACGTCGTACGAAACGAAGATCTGCGACATGTCGCCGCCCCGCAACCGCTTCGCCAGCACGTAGAGCGCCAGCGGATCGGCGATGCGGAGCTGCCATTGCGTCGCGACGCTCATCGTCGTACGCCGCGGCACGCTGACCCCCTCGCGCAGACGGACGTCGCCCACACGGCTCGAACCGTAGTAGACATCGGCGCGCGCAGCGTCGAGTTCGAGTCCGTAGCCCGAGCCGTTGGCCACGCGCAGCACCGCCTCGACCCCCGTCAAACCCTGCCGTTCGACCCGTTCGATCCCCTCGAAGCGGACCTTCGCCGCGGCCTTCTCCACAGCCCGCCGGCACGACGGGGCCGAAAGCACCGCCAGCAGCAGGCACAAAATCCATGCAGATCGTCTCATCGTGTTCCTATATATATTTGTGCGATTCCGAAACTCTGGCTCCGCGCGCGGCACGAGCGGAACCCGGCCCGCTCCATCAGGCGCAGAAACTCCTCGGGCGGAGGAAACTCGCCGACCGAAGCCGGCAGATAGGTGTAGGCGCGCCGGTCGCGCGAGACGAGCCCTCCGATGCGGGGCAGAATCCGGTAGCTGTAGAACTCGTACAGTGCCCGGAACAGCCGGTTGCTGGGCCGCGAGAATTCGAGCACCACCGCCGTGCCTCCCGGCTTCACCACGCGGGCCAGCTCGCGCAGGCCCGCCTCCAGATCGCCGAAGTTGCGCACGCCGAAGGCCACCGTGGCGGCATCGACGGCGCCGTCGGCCAGCGCGAGCCGTTCGCCGTCGCCCTGCTCCAGCACGATCCGCCCGTCCAGTCCGCACGCCGCGACCTTCTTCCGCGCGGCCTCGAGCATCCGCTCCGAGAGATCGACCCCCAGCACCTGCACCCCGGGCAGCGCACGGGCCGTGGCGATGGCCAGATCGCCCGTGCCGGTGGCCAGATCGAGCACCCGGTGCGGGCGGCAGCGGCGCAGGATGCGCACGACGCGACACCGCCACAGGCGGTCGACGTTCAGCGACAACGTATGGTTCAGCAGGTCGTATCGCGGCGCGATGTTATCGAACATGGCGCGCACCTGCTCCTTCTTGGACTGTTCTTCGTTATAAGGTTTTACCGTCATACAATTTCGTTTTAGCCGTTTGCCGGCCGCCGCCCCTCGCGGGCACGGCGGTCATTCGTAACGGATCGTCTCCTCGGGCTTCACCGAGGCGATCGCCGAAGCGGGAAGGACCGAGAGGGCCACCACCGCCGCCAGCGCACCGGCATTGAGCGCCAGCCACCAGCCCCACCCGACGTCCACGGGGACCACCGAGAGCAGATACCCCTCCGCATCGAGCCGCACGAGATGGAACGTCCCCTGCACGAAGCAGAGCCCCAGCCCCACGGCATTGCCCCACGCGGCGCCGCGCAGCGCCACGAAGGCCGCACGGTAGAGGAACAGCCGGCGCAGCACGCCGTCGGTCATGCCCAACGCCTTGAGCAGCCCGATCATGCGCACGCGCTCGAAGACGAGGATCAGCAGCGCCGAGGCCATGTTGAAGAAGGCCACGGTCAGCATGATCGCCACGATCACCGCCGCATTGACATCGTGTGCCTTGAGCCAGTCGAAAACGTGGGGATAGAGCTCCTGCAGCGAGACGACCGAGAGGTTCTGCGTCTCGTCGCCGTCGTCGTAGAAGAGCCGCTCCCCGAGCTCGGCGGCGAAGGCTCCGGCCGCATCGAGGTCCGCGGCGCGGAGCTCGTAGCCCGTCACCTCGTCGGGCCCCCACTCCGAGAGCCGCTGCACGTTGCGGATGTCGGTAAGGGCCACCGCCGCATCCATTTCGTCCATGCCCGAGGCGTAGATGCCCGATATGCGGAACCGGTCGCGGCGCGGCGCGACGTCGCTCCCCACGAAGAGCATCTCCACGCGGTCGCCCACGCCGAGCGCCAGCCGCTCGGCCATCGTGCGCGAGAGCAGCACGTCCTTCGTGCGCACCGTATCGCCGATGCGCGGCAGCTCGCCCGCCACGAGGCTCTCGCCGAAGAAGGCGAGGTCGTACTCCGGACCTATGCCCTTGAGCACCGTCTCCTCGACCGCGTCGGCCGTGCGCACGATACCGCCGCACAGGGCATAGGGCGCCGCCGCGACATACCCCGGCACGGAGGCGATCAGCTCCTCGAGCCGCTCCGTGCGCAGCACCGGGTGGGCGTCGAGCGTCCCGACGCTCCGCCGATCGGTCACCACGGCGTGGGCCGAGAGCCCCGAGAGGCGGTAGGCGATCTCGCGCTTGAAGCCCATGACCACGGCCAGCGTTACGATCATCACCGCCACGCTCACCGCCACGGCGCCCACGGCGATGCGCTCCATCACCCCGGAACGGTTTCCCGGAGCGGATCGTGCCGTACGGCGTGCGATGAAAAAGGCGAGGTCCACGACTCCGATTTTGCTGAAATTCCATGCAAAGTAAACCAAAATTTCGTATTTTTGCCCGATCAAGCCGACATTTATCCGACATTTATGGAAAAACGGGCACTCATCACGGGCGCGACATCGGGCATCGGACGCGCCACGGCGCTGCGCCTCGCCGCGCTGGGTTACGACATCGTCGCCACGGGCCGCCGCACGGAGCGGCTCGCCGCACTCCGCGCGCAGATCGAGGCCGCGGGCGGCCGTTGCACGATCCTTGCGTTCGACGTCCGGTCGGAGGAGGAGGTCCGCCGCCTGCTCGGACCGCTCGACGGGATCGACCTGCTGGTCAACAACGCCGGGCTGGCCGCGGGTCTCGAACACATCGACGCGGGCGACACGGCCGACTGGGACGCGATGATCGACACCAACGTCAAGGGGCTGCTCTACGTCACGCGCACGATCGCGCCGAAGATGGTCGCGGCGGGCCGCGGCCACATCGTCAACATCGGTTCGATCGCCGGCACGGAGCCCTACGAGAACGGCGCGGTCTACTGCGCCTCGAAACACGCCGTGCACGCCCTCTCGCAGGCGATGCGCGCCGACCTGCTGGCCGCGGGCGTCCGCGTGACGGAGATCCGTCCCGGCATGGTCGAGACCGAGTTCTCGCAGGTGCGGTTCCACGGCGACAGGGAGCGCGCCGCGCGGGTCTACGACGGAGTCGAACCCCTCACCGGCGACGACATCGCCGAGGCGATCGCGTGGGTCGTGCAGCTGCCCGCCCGCATGAACGTCAACGATCTGGTACTGATGCCCGCGCAGCAGGCCGGCGCCTACTACACGGTGCGCAAGCCGCGCCCGTAAACCGCGAACACGCAAATCCCGCTCCGCCGAGCGGCTCCGGACCCCGGAGCGGCGGAACGGCCCCCTGATACAGATTCACACAACACAGACACACCATGATGCAACCGCTCATCGTCCTGCTTCAGGCAGGCTACCACAGCTCCTCCCACGCCGCGCGCTACGACGCCGCGACGATGGGCATGTTCGTGCTGATCATCGTGATCGGCATCGCCGGTTATGCCGTGCAGGCACGGCTCCAATCGGTCTTCCGCAAGTATTCGAAGGTGCAGTTCCCCGGCGGCCTGACGGGCGCCGAGGTAGCCGAGAAGATGCTGCGCGACAACAACATCCACAACGTCCGCGTCACCCACGTCAAGGGCCACCTGACCGACCACTTCAACCCGAAGACCATGACCGTGAACCTGAGCGACGCGGTCTATGCGTCGACGAGCGTCGCCGCGGCGGCCGTCGCCGCCCACGAATGCGGCCATGCCGTGCAGCACGCCCGCGACTACGCACCGCTGACGCTCCGCTCGCAGCTGGTTCCCGTCGTGCAGTTCGCCTCGTCGGCCGCCACGTGGGTCATCATCCTCGGACTGGTGATCCTCGCCTCGACGCAGAACGAGCTGCTCTGCTGGATCGGCGTGGGCATGATCGCCATGACGGCGCTCTTCTCGCTCGTGACCCTGCCGGTCGAGTACAACGCCTCGGCCCGCGCGCTCGAATGGCTCCGGGTCAGCCGCACGATGCAGGGCGAACAGCTCGTGCAGGCCAAGCAGGCCCTCGACTGGGCCGCCCGCACCTACCTCGTGGCCGCTTTGAGCGCCGTCGCTTCGGTGCTCTACTACATCTTCCTGATCCTCGGACGCCGCGATTAGGCCGATGGAACACCGCACGCCCGAACAGGACCGCACCCGCACGAGCCGCTTCGCAGCCACGGCGCTCCTCGTCGTACTCGCCGCCGTGAGCTTCATTCCGCCGCAGACGATCTGCGGCATCGAGCTGCGGCGCGCCAACATCCTCGCCGACCTGATGGTCTTCGAGGAGGCCGAAGCGGAGGCCGCCGAAGCCGCCGAGCCGGCATTGTTCGACGAGGAGGAGTTCCGCGTCGACCTCACGGAGGTCGCCGAGCGAATCGCCGCCGACACGCTGCCGCAGCCGGTGCAGATCACCTTCGAGTGGAACACTCGCGAGGCTTGCGACACGACCGCGATCGCGGCCGACACGCTGCAGCGACCGCTCCCCGTCGTCGCGACGCCGCGGCCCGACGTCGACAGCGCCGCGCTGCGCCGCCGCACCGACACGACGCGTCTCCACGCCGCACTGATCCCGATCGAGGATTTCGACACCACGGGCACGAGCCGCTTCACGGCCTTCTGCGAGGCGCTGCTCGACGGCGAACGCCCCGTGCGCATCGCCTTCCTCGGCGACTCGTTCGTCGAGGGCGACATCCTCACGGCGGACCTGCGCGAACTGCTTCAGATGCGCTACGGCGGCGGCGGCACGGGCTTCGCCCCGATGGCCTCGCCCCTGACGGGCTTCCGCCGCACGGTGAGCACGCAGTCGCGCGGCTGGACCGCCTACAACATCATGCAATACAAGTCGGTGCCGCAGGCGCTCCGCGACCGCTTCTACCTCTCGGGCTGGGTCTGCCAGCCCGCCGACGGAGCCTCGACCCGCTGGGCCTGCACCGACGCCCGCAAGCGCCTCGACCGCTGCAACACGGCCCGCATCCTCTTCGTCAGCCGCGAGGATAGCCGCGCGGAGGTGGTGCTCAACGACGGCGCACGCCGCACGTTCGAGATCGAGGGCGACCCCGCCGTGCGGCAGATCGTCGTGCGCGACGACAGCATCCGCTCGCTGACGTTCCGCCTGCTCTCGGGAGCCGCGGGCACGGTGGGCTACGGCGCGATCTTCGAAGAAGACGCGGGCGGCGGCGTCTGCGTCGACAACTACTCGATCCGCAGCAACAACGGACAGGCGATGTTCCGCACCGATCCGTCGGTCAACGCCCAGATCGACGCCCTGCTGTCGTACGACCTCGTCGTGCTGCAGTACGGACTCAACATCATGCAGTCGGGCGTGAAGGGCTACGGCGGCTACGGGGCGCAGATCGAGAAGATGATCGCCTACGTGCGCGAATGCTTCCCCGGGGCGGCGGTGCTCGTGATGGGCGTCAGCGACCGCTCGGTGCGAACCGACGGCGGCTTCGAGCCGATGGACGCCATCCCCTACATGACCGCCTGCCAGCGCCGTGCGGCGCAGCATGCGGGCGCCGCCTTCTGGCCGACGGCCGAGGCCATGCGCTCGCTGGGCGGCATGGCGCAGTTCGTGCGCAACGGCTGGGCCGGCAAGGACTTCACGCACATCAACTACGCCGGCGGCCGGCGTGTCGCCGAGCTGCTGTTCGACGCCGTCAACGCCCGCACGGCCGCGCTCCATGCGGCGCGCGAAGCCGAGGAGCGCCGCCGCCGGGCCGAGCAGAGCGTGCTCGACTCGCTGGGCCGCGTGCGGATCGAGGACCGGCTCCTGCCCGCGGCACCGCACGTCTTCGCCGTCGGACTTCCGACGATCGCGACCGACACGCCGCCCGCCCGTCCCGGCACCAAAAAGCACGCACGATGATCCGCCCGGCCACCGACAACCTCCTCGCGCGTCTCGGGGAGCTGCTCGCCTACGACGCCTCGTCGCCGCTGATCTTCAGCAGCGGCCTCTTTCTGTTCCTCTTCGCCGGCTTCATGCTCGTCTACGGCGCGCTGCGCCGCGCGACGACGGCCCGCATCGTCTACGTGATCCTCTTCTCGCTCTACTTCTACTACAAGTCGAGCGGCATCTACTTCCTGCTGCTGATCTTCGCCGCAACGAGCGACTTCCTGATCGCCCGGGCGCTCCACCGCACGCAGCGGCAGGGGCTGCGGCGGCTGTGGGTAGCGGCGAGCGTGGCCGTGAACCTCGGCATGCTGGGCTACTTCAAGTACACCAACTTCCTCGTCGACATCGGCAACCAACTCTTCGGCGCCGGCTTCCTGCAGTTCCAAAACATCTTCCTGCCGGTCGGCATCTCGTTCTTCGTCTTCCAGTCGATGAGCTACACGATCGACATCTACCGCCGCCAGCTGGAGCCGCTGACCAACTGGTGCGACTACCTCTTCTACCTCTCGTTCTTCCCGCAGCTGGTCGCCGGCCCGATCGTCCGCGCCCGCGACTTCATCCCGCAGATCCGCCGCAATCCGGTGACGGTGACGCGCGAGATGTTCGGCACGGGGGTCTTCCTGATCCTCACGGGTCTGTTCAAGAAGGCGGTGCTCTCGGACTACATCTCGCTCAACTTCGTCGACCGCATCTTCGACGAGCCGCTGCTCTACTCGGGCTTCGAGTGCCTGATGGGTATCTACGGCTATGCGCTGCAGATCTATTGCGACTTCTCGGGCTACTCGGACATGGCCATCGGCATCGCCCTGCTGCTCGGCTTCCGTTTCCCGAAGAACTTCGACGCCCCCTACAAGTCGGCGACGATCACCGAATTCTGGCGCCGCTGGCACATCTCGCTCTCCTCGTGGCTGCGCGACTACCTCTACATCTCGCTCGGCGGCAACCGCAAGGGACGTGTGCGCACCTACGTGAACCTGCTCCTGACGATGCTGCTGGGCGGACTGTGGCACGGCGCCGCCGTGCGCTTCATCCTCTGGGGCGCGCTGCACGGCACGGCGCTGGCATTGCATAAGATGTGGCTCTCGGTCGTGCCGGGCGCCAAACCCGACGGGGCGCACATGCACTGGTGGAGCCGCATCGGGGGCATGCTGCTCACCTTCAACCTCGTCTGCTTCGGCTGGCTGATGTTCCGCGCCGAATCGATGCAGACCGTCGGGCTGATGCTCCACCAGATCTTCGAACACTTCAACGCCCCGATGATCCCGCAGGTCCTCGCCGGCTACACGAGCGTCTTCCTGCTCATCGGCCTCGGCTACCTGCTCCACCTGCTGCCGGAGCGCGTCGACGCCACGGCCCAGCGGATCGTGACCCACGCCCCGGCCGCCCTGCAGATCGTGATGGCCGCCACGATGGTGTGGCTCGTCATGCAGGTCAAATCGAGCGACATCCAACCCTTCATCTACTTCCAATTCTGACCCTCCGCGCCGCAGCGCCCGGAACCCTCCTCCCAAGCCCATGAATTGCGACCACGACCTCTTCCTCGCCCTGAATTTCGACGGCGGCCCGATGCTCGACCGCGCGATGCTCGCCGTCTCGGGAACACTGCTCTGGATTCCGCTCTACCTGCTGATCGTCTGGCTCGTCTGGCGACGCACGGGCGCGCGGGGCCTCGCGCTGTTCCTCCTGCTGACGGCAGCCGCGGTGGGGCTGTCCGACATGGTCGCCGGCATCTTCAAGCACAACGGCCCTCTGGGCGGCCTGCTCCCGGACTTCGCGCCCCGCTGGCGCCCGATGTTCACCCCCTCGCTCGAAGGTCTCGACATCGCGCCCGACTCGCTGCGCGCGCTGCGCCGCATGACGCCCGAAGCGCTCGCCGCCGCGGGCTACGACCCCGCCGGATGGAACGTCCACGTCCCCGTCGAGGCGGTGAGCGGCCGCTACGGCACCGTCTCGGCGCATGCCGCCACGATCGCGGCGCTGTCGCTGCTCGCAGCCGCCACGATCCGCCGCCGCTGGTTCACGGCGCTGATCGTCTGCTGCACGACGCTGATCTGCTACTCGCGCATCTACCTCGCCAAACACTTCCCCGCTGACATCGCATGGGGCCTCGGCCTCGGGCTGCTGCTCGGCTGGGCGGCATGGCTCGCGCTGCGGCGGCTGACGAGCGTTCCGCGCCGTCGACCGTAAGGCAGCCTGCGGCGGTCGCACGGCGAACCTCCGCCGCCGGCCCCGGGCACCCTCTTTTCGCTTCTCCCGCGACCCCGCCTTTGATATTCCACCCTTTTTTCGTAATTTTGCGGGGAAAACCGAAACATAGAAACAACGAAAGATACACGCATGGCAATCGAACTCTCCGAACAGGAACAGCTGCGCCGTCAGTCGCTCAAGGCGCTGCGCGAGCTGGGCATCGAGCCCTATCCCGCCGCCCGCTACGAGGTGACCGCCACGGCACGCGACATCGCCGACAACTTCGACGCCGAGCAGGGTGCCTATCAGGATCTGCGCATCGCCGGCCGCATCATGTCGCGCCGCATCATGGGCAGCGCCTCCTTCTTCGAACTGCAGGACGCGACGGGCCGCATTCAGGTCTACATCCGCCGCGACGACATCTGCCCCGAAGGCGACCCGACGCTCTACAACACGGTATTCAAGAAACTGCTCGACATCGGCGACTTCGTCGGCGTGGAGGGCTTCGCCTTCCGCACCAACACGGGCGAGCTGTCGGTGCACTGTCGCCGCTTCACGGTGCTCTCGAAGTCGGTCCGTCCGCTGCCCGTGGTCAAGGAGAAGGACGGCAAGACGTTCGACGCCTTCACCGATCCCGAGATCCGCTACCGCCAGCGCTACCTCGACCTCATAGTCAATCCGCAGGTCAAGGAGACCTTCGTCAAGCGGGCCAAAATCATGGCCACGATGCGCTCCTTCTTCAACGAGCGCGGCTACCTCGAGGTCGAGACCCCGATCCTGCAGCCGATTCCGGGCGGCGCCTCGGCGCGTCCCTTCATCACGCACCACAACTCGCTCGACGTCGACCTCTACCTGCGCATCGCTACGGAGCTCTACCTCAAGAAGCTGATCGTGGGCGGCTTCGACGGCGTCTACGAGTTCGGCAAGAACTTCCGCAACGAGGGCATGGACCGCACGCACAACCCCGAGTTCACCTGCATGGAGATCTACGTCGCCTACAAGGACTACAAGTGGATGATGGAGTTCACCGAGCAGATGCTCGAACGCGTGGCTCTGGCCGTCAACGGCACGACGGAGGTCGAGATCGACGGCCGCAAGGTGTCGTTCAAGGCGCCGTTCCGCCGCCTGACGATGACCGACGCCATCCGCGAGAAGACCGGTTACGACATCACGGGCCAAACGGAGGAGCAGCTGCGCGAAGCGTGCAAGCATCTCGGCGTCGAGACCGACGAAACGATGGGCAAGGGCAAGCTCATCGACGCCATCTTCGGCCACTACTGCGAAGAGGAGCTCATCCAGCCCACGTTCGTCTGCGACTACCCGATCGAGATGTCGCCGCTGTGCAAACGCCACCGCGACAACGCCGATCTGACGGAGCGCTTCGAGCTCTTCGTCAACGGCAAGGAGCTCTGCAACGCCTACTCGGAGCTCAACGACCCGATCGACCAGCTGGAGCGTTTCCAAGAACAGCTGCGCCTCTCGGAGAAGGGCGACGACGAGGCGATGTTCATCGACATGGACTTCGTGCGCGCGCTCGAATACGGCATGCCCACCTGCTCGGGCATGGGTATCGGCATCGACCGTCTGACGATGTTCCTGACGGGCGAGACCTCGATTCAGGACGTGCTCTTCTTCCCGCAGATGCGTCCCGAGAAGAAGGTCGTGGCCGACGCTGCGGAGTGCTATACGGCCATCGGAGTACCCGAGGAGTGGGTTCCCGTGCTGCAGAAGATGGGCTACATCACGGTCGGCTCGCTCAAGAAGCTCGCCCCCGGGAAGTTCTTCAACGAACTCTGCGGCTTCAACAAGAAAAACAAGCTCGGCCTGAAGGCCCCCTCGATGGAGGAGGTCAAGCGCTGGTGCGAGGCCGAATGATCCGCATACGTACGATAAAAGGAGGAGAGATGAAGAGCCGCCGTCTTTTCAGCGCCGCAGCACTCTGTGCGGCACTGCTCGCCGCGCTTCCCGCCGCGGCCCAGTATGCGGGACAGTCGTGCACGGCACATGCCGGCGCGACCGTCCGGCAGGCTCCCGCGCAGTTCGGGTTCCGCATGAACGGCACCTTCCGCGTCATGCAGCTCACCGACCTGCACATGACCGCCGACTTCCGCTCGGACCATCTCTTCCCGATGCTCGGCCAGCTGATCCAGTACGAGCAGCCCGACCTGATCGTCATCACGGGCGATCTGATCTACGCCCCCTGCGACGAAGTGCTGTGGCGCCGTCTGGGCGACTTCCTCGCCTCGCAGCACGTGCCCTATGCCATCACGCTGGGCAACCACGACGCCGAGCGCATCCCGCGGAGCAGGGTCTACGAGATCGTCCGCACGCTGCCGCTCTGCGTCAACGCCGCGTTCAATCCCGAGGAGGAGCGTCAGGGCGACTTCGTCATCCCGATCGGCGCCTTCGACGACCCGGAGCGGATCGAGGCGCTCCTCTATGTCATGGACACCAACGACTACAACGCCGACGACCGCAGCTATGCCGGCTTCGAACCGGCGCAGATCGCATGGTACGAAGCGACGAGCGCCCGGATCGAGCAGGAGGCCGGCCGCAAGCCCAACGCGCTGATGTTCTTCCACGTCCCGCTGCACGAGTTCGCTGAGGCGGTCGAGGCGGGGAATCCCCTCACGGGCTTCCGCCTCGAAGACGAATGTCCGGCCCGCGACAACGCAGGCATGTTCGATGCCGTGCTGCGCCGCGGCGACGTCTGCGGCATCTTCGCGGGCCACGACCACGCCAACAACTACGTGACCGAGTACCGGGGCGTAGCGCTCGGCTTCGGTCGCTACAGCGGCACGTTCGGCGAATATCAGGAGCTGTTGAGCGGGGCCCGCATGTTCGAGCTCAAGGCCGGCGAGCGGGGATTCACGACATGGGAGCGGCTGGCCAACAACAGCGTGGCCCGTCGTCGCACGTTCCCGACGCCGAAACCCGCGGACGAATAAAACGACCGCCGCCATGTCCTCCGAACGCTCCCTCCGCACGGCCGGAATCGCAGTCTCGATCGCCTTCCTCGCGCTGGCGGTCCTCTCCTCGACCGACGTGCTGCCGCCGTGGATCTTCCGCGCGGTGCTCTTCCTGCTCGGCGCCCTGCTCTGGGGCTGGCTGCTGATCCGCACCTACCGGACGCTGCAACCCCGCCAGCGGGGCTGGATGCTCTTCTGGCAGTATGCACTCCCGCTTTTCGGATCGCTGCCGCTCTCGGAGTGGATCGCACCCCAAGATGCGACCCGCTGGGAGCGGATCGACGCACGGCTCACCGCCGTACTGGCCATCGGCCTCTTCATCGCCATCATCTATTATTTCATTCATAAAAACAAACCGAACATGAGAAAGAAAATCGTTGCCGGCAACTGGAAGATGAACACGCTTCCCGCCGAAGGAGTGGAACTGGCAAAGGGCGTCGTCGCAGGTCGCGGCGAGGTGTGCTCGTGCGTGAACTTCATCGTATGCCCCCCGTTCACCCACCTCGCACAGGTGGCCGAAGCCCTGAAGGGTTCGGACGTGGAGCTGGGTGCCCAGAACTGCGCCGCAGAGGCGAAGGGCGCCTACACGGGCGAAATCGCAGCCTCGATGATCGCTGCGCTGGGTTGCAAGTACGTGATCCTCGGCCACTCGGAGCGCCGCCAGTACTACGGCGAGACGTCGGAGACGCTCAACAAGAAAATGGAGCAGGTCTACGCCAACGGCCTTACGCCGATCTACTGCGTGGGCGAGAACCTCGACGAGCGCGAGGCCGGCAAGCACTTCGACGTGGTGAAGGCCCAGATCGAGGAGGTGGTCTACAACCTCTCGGAGGAGCAGTTCAAGAATCTGGTGATCGCCTACGAGCCCGTATGGGCCATCGGCACGGGCAAGACCGCGACGGCCGAGCAGGCACAGGAGATCCACGCCTACATCCGCGAGGTGCTGGCCGCGAAGTTCGGCGCTGCGGCTGCCGAGACGGCCATTCTCTACGGCGGTTCGTGCAAGCCCTCGAACGCAGCCGAGATCTTCGCCAAGGAGGATGTCGACGGCGGTCTGATCGGCGGTGCCGCCCTCAAGGCCGAGGACTTCCTCGCCATCGGCAAAGGCTTCGCGAAGTAATTCGGGAAAACCGCTTACGGAAAAAGCCGGACACGCTGCAGAAGCGTGTCCGGCTTTTTCGTCCGACAGCCCGGAGTTTCGGCATCAGTGCCGGCTTGAGTCGGGGTGTCGGGGTGTCGGGGGTTGTCAAGTATATCCGTGTGCCACGTGTCCGTGCATCCATTCGTCATGTGCCCATATTTCGCGTGTCCATGCGACAGTGCGACCTGTGCTACCTTCTATCCGCACGGCCTGCCCGAGCATTCCCCGACTGCACATCGAGCGCACATCGCCCCTGCATCGACCGCACACGAAGCGCATCCGAGAAGCGTCCACCGACCGCCGCACCAGCGACGCCCGTTACGCATGGCCCGCAATCCGAACAACCGCCGAACGCACGCGGATTGCGGATCGAGTTCAGAGCCGGCCGCAACAGCAGCCGAAGAACCCGCCCGCATACGCCCCGAATACGCGATTATCGACCTATACGCGACACCCTATGAGGAGATGCAGCAAGCTCCCGGCCATGTCTCCTCCCGTCCGAAACAGCTACCCCTCACACCGACGAACATCACGACATATCGCCCATAGCACCGCCCAGCCGAAACAGCAGCCCACACACCGCCAAACGCAACAAGGCATGCTCGACGCACTGCCCTCGAAAAAACTGCCGGACAACTCCAGCACAGCTCCACGCAACAAGAGATCCCCGCAGCACCGCCCCTCCAAAAACGGCCGGTACCCGCACCGACGAACGCAGCAAGCTACCCCCCCTCCAGCGCACCACGCAACGAAAAGCCGCGACAGCTCCATCGCCCGGCCCCGGGAAACCGCAAGCCGCCCCCTGCCGCCGTACAACCCGACCGGCGCGGCCGCAAACGATCCGCCCCTCGTCGAAGCCGGCCGGCCCCAACCGGACGACGAGCAGGTACAAACGAAAATCGGCACGAACGGAGCGATCCGTCTGTGCCGATCTTCATCGTGTGCAAGGAAATCCTTGCGGAGACATTACATCTTCTTGCCGACGTTGGTCTTCTTGGCGACCTTCGGAGCCGAAGCCTTCGCTGAGGCAGCCTTCGGGGCCTTCGGAGCGGCAGCCTTCTTGGGTGCGGCCTTTTTAGCCTCGCCCTCGACTACGGCAGCGTCCTCGACCGCATCCGTCGACTTCTTGCGCGAACGACGCGTCTTGGGCTTCGCCTCGGCAGCCGCAGCAGGTGCGACACCCAGCGTGTAGGCCTCGTTGAAGTCCACGAACTCGATGATGCACATGTCGGCGGCGTCGCCCAGACGGAAGCCCGTCTTGAGGATACGCGTGTAGCCGCCCGGACGCTCGGCGATCTTCGGAGCGATCGTGCGGAACAGCTCCGTCACGGCCTCCTTCTGCTTGAGGTACGAGAAAACCACACGGCGCGAGTGGGTCGTATCCTCCTTCGACTTGGTCACCAGCGGCTCGATGAACCGGCGAACGGCTTTGGCCTTAGCGACGGTCGTCTCGATGCGCTTGTGCAGAATCAGCGACGAAGCCATATTCGACATCAGCGCCTTGCGGTGGCCCGCCTGACGACCGAGGTGGTTGTAATTCTTATTGTGTCTCATAATTAATCTTTGTCAAGTTTGTAGATTGATACGTCCATACCGAACTTCAGGTTGAGCGAGGTGAGCAGTTCGTCGAGCTCCGTCAGCGACTTCTTGCCGAAGTTGCGGAACTTCAGCAGGTCGTTGCGGTTCAGGCGAACCAGATCTCCCACGGTGTCCACGTCGGCGGCTTTCAGGCAGTTCAGCGCGCGAACGCTCAGATCCTGATCCGAAAGCTTGGTCTTGAGCAGCTGACGCATGTGGAGCACATCCTCGTCGAACTCCTCGGCACCGTTCGTGTCCTCCATGTTGACCGTGATCTTCTCGTCGGAGAAGAGCATGAAGTGCTGGATGAGGATCTTCGCGGCCTCCTTCAACGCCTCCTTCGGGTGGATCGAGCCGTCGGTCGTGATCTCCAGATTCAGCTTCTCGTAGTCGGTCTTCTGCTCGACACGGTAGTTCTCGATCGCGTACTTCACGTTCTTGATCGGCGTGAAGATCGAGTCGATCGGCAACGTACCGAATTCGCACTCCGCGGGAGCGTTCTCCTCGGCGGGCACGTAACCGCGGCCCTTGCCGATGGTCAGCGTAAGCTGCATCTTCGTTCCCGGAGCCAGATGACAGATCACCAGATCGGGATTCAGAACCTTGAAGAACGAAAGGTAATTCGAAATATATCCGGCAGTCAGCTCCGTCACACCCGCAACGTTAATAGACACCTTTTCGGCATCCTGATTGTCGACTGTGCGGATAAAGCGAACCTGCTTCAGGTTGAGGATGATATCGATCATACCCTCCATCACACCCGGAATCGCGGCAAATTCGTGGTCGACACCGGCCACCTTGACGGTCGTGATCGCATAGCCCTCGAGCGACGAGAGCAGGATACGACGCAAGGCGTTACCGACAGTCATACCGAATCCGGGCTCCAGCGGTCGGAATTCGAACTTTCCGAACGACGAAGTGGATTCGAGCATAATAACCTTTTCAGGTTTCTGGAATGCTAATATTGCCATAATTGCGAATTTGTTTGATTACTACTTCGAGTACAACTCGACGATGAGCTGCTCCTTGATGTTCTCCGGAATCTCCTCGCGTTCGGGTTTCTGGAGGAACTTGCCGCTCATCGTAGCGCCGTCCCACTCGAGCCATGCGTATCGGCTGCGGGCCGCGCCCGACAGCGACGCCGAAATCACCTCGAGGCTCTTCGACTTCTCGCGAACCGAAACCACGTCGCCCGCACGCAGCGAGAACGAGGGGATGTTCACCACAGCGCCGTTCACGCAGATATGGCAGTGCGAAACCAGCTGGCGGGCTGCGGCGCGCGTCGGAGCGATGCCCAGACGGTACACCACGTTGTCCAGACGGCACTCGAGCAGCTTCAGCAGATTTTCGCCCGTGATGCCGCCCATGCGGGCAGCCTGCTCGTAGGTGCGCGAGAACTGCTTCTCGAGCAGTCCGTAGGTGTACTTAGCCTTCTGCTTCTCGCTGAGCTGCGTACCGTACTCCGATACCTTCTTGCGCTTGCGTGCCAGACCGTGCTGTCCGGGAGGATAGTTGCGCTTCTCGAGCACCTTGTCCGCACCGTAAATAGCTTCGCCGAACTTGCGGGCGATTTTCGATTTAGGTCCTATGTATTTTCCCATTGTCTTATCTTATTAAAAAAACGTTGAATATTCCTTACCTCGCACCGAAAATTAGACGCGGCGGCGGTTAGGAGCACGGCAACCGTTGTGCGGCAGCGGTGTCACGTCGATGATCTCCATCACCTCGATCCCCGCGCCGTGGATCGTGCGCACGGCCGACTCGCGACCGGCACCCGGACCCTTGACATAGACCTTGACCTTGCGCAGACCCATGTCGTAAGCGACCTTCGCGCAATCGGCCGAAGCGGTCTGAGCGGCATACGGCGTATTCTTCTTCGAACCACGGAAGCCCATCTTGCCGGCCGAAGACCAGCTGATGACATCACCCACCTCGTTGGTGATGGTGATGATGACGTTGTTAAACGTGGAGTGGACGTAGGCGTTACCCACGGCACCGACCTTAACAACCTTTTTCTTGACTGTTCCAGTTTTCTTTGCCATAATTCTCTAAAGATTACTTCGTTGCTTTTTTCTTGTTTGCGACGGTCTTCTTCTTGCCCTTGCGCGTGCGGGCGTTGTTCTTGGTCGACTGACCGCGAACCGGAAGGCCCAGACGGTGACGGATGCCGCGGTAGCAACCGATGTCCATCAGGCGCTTGATGTTGAGCTGAACCATCGAACGGCATTCGCCCTCGACCTTGAGACCCAGATCGGCGATCGTCGAACGAATGGCGCCCACCTGCGCGTCCGTCCAGTCCTGTACTTTGACTTCGTAGCTGATGCCAGCCACGTCGAGAATCTTGCGAGCCGTCGAACGACCGATACCGTAGATATAGGTCAGACCGATCTCGCCTCTCTTGTTCTTGGGTAAATCTACACCGACTATACGTGCCATATAACTTCTTTTTCTTCTTTAATAAACGGTTGAAACATTATCCCTGACGCATTTTGAACTTGGGATTCTTCTTGCAAATGACGTAGAGCTTGCCCTTACGCTTCACAATCTTGCAATCCTCGCTGCGCTTCTTGATGGATGCCTTTACTTTCATGGTTTTGAAGCAATCTAATGTTTATTTGTACCTGAAGGAGATCCGGCCCTTCGTCAGATCGTAGGGCGTCATCTCCACTTTTACTTTATCTCCGGGAAGAATCTTGATGTAGTGCATGCGCATCTTTCCGGAAATATGGGCGGTCAGGACATGTCCGTTGTCCAGCTCGACGCGGAACATCGCGTTGGACAGGGCCTCGATGATCGTGCCGTCCCGTTCGATAGCGGCTTGCTTTGCCATAGAGTTTTAGTTGTTAATCGCTTGTTCGATAATGCTAAAGTCCGTCAACACGTCGGGACCGTCCTTGCGGATCGCCACGGCGAACTCGTAGTGCGCCGCCGGTTTGCGATCCCGCGTACGGACCGTCCAGCCGTCCCGTTCGAACACCACCGTTCGGGTCCCCATGTTGATCATGGGTTCGATGCAGATGACCATACCCTCCTTCAGAAGGGGGCCTCTGCCGCGGGCGCCGTAATTGGGCACGCCCGGGTCTTCGTGCATCTTGCGACCCAGACCGTGGCCTTCCAATTCGCGCACCACGCCATAGCCGAAACTTTCGGCATGTTCCTGCACGGCCGCCGACACGTCGCCTACGCGATTGCCGGCTTTGGCCTGCGCCGTACCTTTATAAAGAGCCTCTTTGGTGACGGTCATCAGCCGCCGTACTTCCTCGGCGACCTCACCCACGGCGAACGTATACGCCGAATCACCAACAAACCCCTTCATAAACGTACCGCAATCGACCGAAACGATGTCGCCCTCCTTGAGGACGCACGTCGAGGACGGGATACCGTGAACTACCTGTTCGTTTACCGAAATGCACAACGAAGCGGGAAATCCCTGATATCCGAGGAAAGCGGGGACGGCTCCGTGCGACCGAATGAACTCTTCGGCGATCGAATCCAACTCCTTGGTCGTGACGCCCGGCCGAATGTGGCGACCCACTTCGGCCAGCGTCTCCGACACCAAGAGGTTGTTTTCGCGGAGCAGTTCGATCTCCTCGTCTGTCTTCAGATAAATCATATCGCTGAAAAACTCTTCGGACAAACGCTGCTAATGACGTCCCTGAATACGGCCCGTCTTCATCAGACCGTCGTAGTGACGCATCAGCAGGTAGCTCTCTATCTGCTTGAGAGTGTCGAGCACCACACCCACCATGATCAGCAGCGACGTACCTCCGTAGAAGTAGGCGAACGCCTGCTGGATGCCGAGGAACCGCATCGCCAGCGCCGGCAGGATAGCCACGATAGCGAGGAAGAACGACCCCGGGAGGGTGATGCGCGTCATGATGGTATCGATGTAGTTCACGGTCTGCTTACCCGGTTTCACTCCCGGGATGAAGCCGCCGTTTCGCTTCATGTCATCGGCCATCATTTGAGGATTGATGATAATCGCCGTGTAGAAGTAGGTGAAAGCGATTACCAGCACTGCCAGCGTGAAGTTGTACCAGAATCCGGTCATCGTGCTGAACGCGGCGGCGAAGCCCGGTGCCACTTCGGTGAAGAGCGCGGGGATGAACATCAGCGCCTGCGCGAAGATGATCGGCATCACGTTGGCCGCATTCATCTTCAGCGGAATGTACTGACGTACGCCTCCGTACTGCTTGTTGCCCACGATACGCTTGGCATACTGCACAGGCACCTTGCGGACGGCCTGCACGAGGGCGATCGTCGCCATGAAGACGAGGAACAGCAGCACCAGCTCGAGAATCAGCATGATCGCGCTACCGGTAGCGGTCTGGAAACGCGCGTTGACCTCGGCCAACAGCGCATGGGGCAGACGCGCCACGATACCGATCATGATGATCAGCGAGATACCGTTGCCGATACCCTTGTCGGTGATCTTCTCGCCCAGCCACATGATGAACATGGTACCGGCGATGAGGATCGTCGTCGCATAGCAGACGAACCCGAACGTATTGCCGTAGACGAATGCCGCGGGAGTCTGATGATACAGGTTGGCGATGTAGGCCGGACCCTGCAGCAGCAGCACGCCGATCGTAAGGAAGCGCGTCCACTGATTCATCTTGCGGCGGCCGCTCTCACCCTCCTTCTGCATTTTCTGGAAATACGGAATCATCATGCCCATGAGCTGGATGATGATCGAGGCGGTGATATACGGCATGACTCCGAGCGCCAGAATCGCGGCGTTGCCGAAGGCGCCGCCCGAGAAGACGTTCAACAGACCCAGAAGTCCGTTGCCCTCGAGCTGCTGCGCGAACTGCGAGCCTTCGCCCAACGCGTTGGGATCGATACCCGGAATCACGACGAAACTGCCCAAGCGGTAGACCAGCAGCAGCCCGATCGTGTACAGGACACGTTTGCGCAGCTCCTCGATCTTGTAGATATTCTTGAGCGTTTCAACCAATTTCTTGTTGGTCGCCAAAAGAGCGATCACCACCAAAAAGACGATACCAACAACGAGATACTGATTCATAATTTTTGCTTTCTACGGATTGCTACAGTTTTTCGACGCTGCCGCCGGCCGCCGCGATGGCCGCCTCGGCGCTCTTCGAGAACGCGTGCGCCTTGACGACGAGCGAGCGGGTCAGCTGGCCGTTGCCGAGGATCTTCACCTTGTCGTTCGACGAGATGAAACCTGCAGCCACGAGCGTCTCGACCGTAACCTCCGAGAGCGACTTTTTAGCAGCGAGCTCTTCGAGCGTCGACAGGTTGATCGCCTTGAATTCCACACGCTTCAGGTTCGTGAACCCGAACTTGGGAAGACGACGCTGCAGCGGCATCTGACCGCCCTCGAAGCCCAGCTTGCGCGAGTAACCCGAACGCGACTGGGCACCCTTGTGACCGCGCGTGGCCGTACCGCCATGACCCGAACCGGCACCGCGTGCGATTCGCTTGTCGTGGTGCGTTGAACCCTTTGCGGGTTTGAGATTATTGAGTTCCATGCTTGAAATTTCCGTTAGCTGTTTGACTTACTTTGCGGCGACCTCCTCGACCTTGACGAGGTGCTTCACGCGCTCGATCATACCCTTGATGATCACCGAATCGTCGTGCTCGACGACGGCGTTGATCTTTTTCAGGCCCAGCGCGTCGAGATTCTTGCACTGACGCTCCGTAGCGCCGATGCGGCTCTTGATCTGGGTGATTTTCAATCTTGCCATTGCTCTTCGAATTAACCGTTAAACACCTTGTTCATCGAGATGCCGCGCACGCGGGCCACGCTGTAGGCGTCGCGCAGTTCGCACAGAGCGCCGATCGTAGCCTTCACCAAGTTGTGGGGGTTCGACGAGCCCTTGCTCTTCGCGAGCACGTTCTTCACGCCCACCGACTCCAGCACGGCACGCATGGCACCGCCGGCGATGATACCCGTACCGGGAGCGGCCGGACGAATCATCACGAGCGAACCGCTGTAACGCGACTCCTGCTTGTGGGGAATCGTACCGTTGATCACCGGGATCTTCACGAGGTTCTTCTTGGCATCCTCCACGCCTTTGGCGATGGCGGCCTGCACCTCCGAAGCCTTGCCCAGACCGTAGCCCACGACACCGTCCTCGTTGCCCACTACCACGATGGCCGAGAAGCTGAACGTACGACCGCCCTTCGTGACTTTGGTGACGCGCTGAATGCTGACGAGCCGGTCCTTGAGTTCGAGATCGCTCGTGCGTACTTTCTTTATGTTCGTATTCGACATGATCCTTTAGAATTTAAGTCCGCCTTCGCGTGCTGCTTCGGCCAGTTGTTTTACACGTCCGTGATACAGGTAGCCGTTGCGGTCGAAGGCCACCGTGGTGATGCCTTTGGCTGCGGCGCGCTCGGCGGCCAGCTTGCCCACGAGGGCGGCCACGTCGCACTTGTTCTTGCCGGCAGCGGCTTCGGCGACCTCCTTGTCCAGCGAGGAGGCGGAGGCCAGCGTAACGCCTGCGAGGTCATCAATAAACTGCACGTAGATCTGCTTGTTGCTACGGAATACAGTCATGCGAGGCTGCGCTGCGGAACCGCTCACGATCTTGCGGATGCGCATCTTGATTCGCTCTCTTCTTTCTATCTTGTTCAATGACATAACTTCAGACTATTTACTATTTAGCACCTGCCGACTTGCCTGCCTTGCGACGCAGCTGTTCGCCGACGAACTTGATACCCTTGCCCTTGTACGGTTCCGGCTTGCGCAGCGAACGGAGCTTGGCGGCCACCTGACCTACGAGCTGCTTGTCGATCGACTTGAGCGTCACGATGGGGTTGCCCTTCTTCTCCGTCACGGCGGTGGCGGTAACCTCGGCCGGGAGCAGGAAGTGCGTATCGTGCGAATATCCGAGGCTCATCTCGAGGATCTGGCCCTTGACCTCGGCCTTGAAACCGACGCCGACGAGCTCCTGCTTGATTTCGTAGCCCTTCGATACGCCGACGACCATGTTGTTGATCAGGGCGCGGTAGAGACCGTGCAGCGAACGGTGGCGCGGCTGGTTGGTCGGACGCGTTACGATCACGGCGGGGATCTCGTTGCCGGTGTGGGGATCGGTGTGCGAACCGACTTCGACCTTGATGTCCGAGTCGACCTTCTGCGTCAGCGTCCCGAGCGGCCCTTTCACACTTACCGTATTGTCGGCAGCCACCTCTACGGTAACGCCGGCGGGCAGGTTTACAGGTAATTTACCAATTCTTGACATTGCTTCGTTGTTTGATGATTTCCGATTAGTAGATGTAGCAGAGCACCTCGCCGCCTACGTTCTCCTGACGCGCCTTCGCGTCGGTCATGATGCCTTTCGAGGTCGAGAGGATCGCGATACCCAGACCGTTCAGCACGCGGGGCATGTCCGAAACCGAAGCGTACTGGCGCAGACCGGGGCGGCTCACGCGCTTCAGGTTCTTGATGGCGTTGGTCTTCGTGGCGGCATCCCACTTCAGTGCGATCTTGATCGAGGGGTGTCCCTTCTCGTCGGTATCGAACTTGTAGGCGAGGATGTAACCCTGATCGTAGAGGATCTTGGTGATCTCCTGCTTAATTTTTGAACCGGGAGCTTCAACCACCTTGTGGTTGGCTTTCACCGCGTTTCTAATTCTGGTCAGAAAGTCCGCAATAGGATCAGTCATAACGAATAAGAAGTTAAAAATTAATTAATTGGTTTGTGTGTTTTCGTCCGCTTCCACCGCTTTCCGTTCCCCCGGCGAGGCCCGAGACCCCGCCGCGCGGGCCCGGAGCGCACGCGAAAGCGCGCAAATATACGCATAATTTCCCGAAATATCAAGTTAATCGCCTGATTCCGGCGAATTAAGCTGCTTCGGGACGATACGGACGATGTCGGCGCACGCTGCACCAACACCCATGTCCGCACGGAAACTCCTGCGGAACACCTCGCGATCGCCCGAAAGAGTCCGGAACACCCCTGCGAACCTCCGTCCGCCACGCGCTCCGACCGCTCCTCCGCCGACCCTCGGGTCCGGGAAATCCGTCGCCAAATGCCGAACGTTTCGCTACGTCCCACATATCGGGAAGTTACCGCCTCCGCGGCGGCACTTTCCCCGATACTGCGACGTATCTACTCGGATTCGACACCCGTATCGGACTCGCTTTCGGCGCAGCCGCCCCGTTTCCCTCCGCACATGCGGAAAGAACGGACGACCGCCTCGGCTCCACACCGCCGAAAAGCGAATCCTCGCTGAACCGGAAAGGACTCCTCCGCACGGGAGAAGATCCCCGGTTCCATACAGAGGTTCCCGGGCACGGACGTACCCGGGAATCCCCGAAAATTACCAGCTGGCCTTCGTAACGCCCGGGATCAGACCCTTCGAAGCCATCTCGCGGAACTGGATACGGCTGATGCCGAACAGTCGGATGTAGCCCTTCGGACGACCCGTGATCTTGCAACGGTTGTGCTGGCGGATGGGGTTCGAGTTGCGGGGCAACTTCGAGAGGGCGATCCACGCCTCCTCGTGATCCATCTCGCCGCTCTTCACGGCAGCAGCGATCTCCTCGCGCTTATGCGCGTAGCGCTTGGCGAGCTTGGCACGCTTCACCTCGCGGGCCTTCATCGATTCTTTTGCCATAGTGCGTCAGTTCTTTTTAGCGTTTTTGAAAGGAAGGCCGAAGTCGCGGAGCAGGGCGTAAGCCTCCTCGTCGGTCTTGGCCGTCGTGACGAAGGTGATCTCCATGCCGAAGATCTTCGTGATCTTGTCGATGTCGATCTCCGGGAAGATGATCTGTTCGGTGATGCCCAGCGTGTAGTTGCCCTGACCGTCGAACTTCTCGTTGATACCCTTGAAGTCGCGGATACGGGGAAGAGCCACGGCGATCAGACGCTCCAGAAACTCGTACATCTTCGTGTCGCGCAGCGTCACGCGCACGCCGATCGGCATGCCCTTACGCAGCTTGAAGTTCGAGATATCCTTGCGCGAACGCGTCTGCACGGCCTTCTGGCCCGTGATCTGCGTCAACTCGGCCTCGGCCACGTCGATGAGCTTCTTGTCGGCGACGGCCTGACCCATACCCTGATTGATTACGATCTTCTGGAGCTTCGGGCACTGCATGACGCTCGAATAACCGAACTCCTTCATAAGGGCAGGTACGATCTGCTCCTTATACTGTGTCTTGAGTGTAGGAACGTAAGCCATTATTTGATCTCCTCCCCTGATTTTTTAGCGTAACGAACTAATTTGCCATTGGCATCCTCCTTGCGGCCGATGCGGGTCGGCTTGCCGCTCTTGGGATCGAGAACCATGAGGTTCGATACGTGGATCGGAGCCTCCTTCTCGACGATGCCGCCCTGCGGGTTCTGCGCATTGGGCTTGGTGGCCTTCTTGCAAAGGTTCACGCCCTCGACGATGGCGCGCTGCTTCGACACCTCGACCTTCAGGACCTTGCCCTGCTTGCCTTTGTTGTCGCCGGCCATGACCTGCACCATGTCCCCTTTTTTAATATGTAATTTGACTGACATATCCGAAATCGTTTTTTATGATTACAATACTTCGGGTGCGAGGGAGATGATCTTCATGTACTGGTCGCGCAGCTCGCGAGCTACGGGGCCGAAGATACGGGTTCCGCGCATTTCACCCTGATTGTTGAGCAGCACCACGGCGTTGTCGTCGAAACGAATGTACGATCCGTTGGCACGTCTGATCTCTTTGGTCGTGCGTACTACGACGGCCTTCGAAACGGCGCCCTTCTTGACATCGCCCGAGGGAGTCGCGCTCTTGACGGCAACCACGATCTTGTCGCCGATCGAAGCGTAGCGACGCTTCGTACCGCCGAGCACACGAATGCAAAGAACCTCCTTCGCACCGCTGTTGTCGGCTACTACGAGTCTACTTTCCTGCTGTATCATAATTACTTAGCTCTTTCAATGATTTGTACTAATCTCCAACGTTTCGTCTTGCTCAACGGGCGGGTCTCCATGATACGTACCGTATCGCCCTCCTTGCAGGTCTCGTCGAGCGACTCGGCGACGAACTTCGTCGTCTTGTTGACGAACTTGCCGTAGATCGGATGCTTCACCTTGCGTGCGACTGCAACGACAATGGTCTTCTCCATCTTGTTGCTGACAACCACACCGATACGCTCTTTTCTAAGATTTCTTTCCATAGTCGTGATTATTTGGCGTTTTTCTGGCGCAGGATCGTCAGCATGCGAGCTATGTCTCTGCGGTTCTTCTTGATGATCGACGGGTTTTCGATCGGGGACACTGCGTGCTGCACCTTCAGCTTCGCCAGCTGATCCTTCTCGGCTGCGATGCGCTCTTCGAGGTCCTTGATCGAAATATCCTTGATTTCTGCACTTTTCATTTTGTGTTCCCTCCCTTAAATAGTGGTTTCGACGTAGTCGCGTCTTACGATGAACTTGGTGGTGATGGGCAGCTTCTGCGCACCGAGACGGAGCGCCTCCTGTGCGATAGCCAGAGGCACACCCTCGGCTTCGAACAGAATACGACCCGGCGTAACGGGCGCCACGAAGCCTTCGGGATTACCCTTACCCTTACCCATACGTACCTCGGCGGGCTTCTTCGTGATGGGTTTGTCAGGGAAGATGCGGATCCACAACTGACCCTCGCGCTTCATGTAACGGGTGATGGCCTGACGTGCGGCCTCTATCTGACGGCCCGTGATCCAAGCCGACTCGAGTGCTTTGATGGCGAACGATCCGTATGCAAGTTGGTTACCTCTTTGAGCGATACCCTTCATACGGCCTTTCTGCATTCTTCTAAATTTGGTCTTTTTCGGCTGTAACATGTTCGTTCTGCTTTAAAAAGGTCCTACTTACTACTGATTGTTGTTGCGACGGTCGCCGCGACGATCGCCACGACGGCCACCGCGACGGTCGCCGCCACGACGCTCGCGACGGTCGCCGCGCTCACCGCGGTCGCCCGAAGGAGCCTGCGCCGAAGCGCCTGCGATCTCGAACAGGTCGCGCTTGCCGTAGACCGTACCCTGACAGATCCACACCTTCACGCCCAGAATACCCACCTTCGTGAGCGCCTCCGTGAGGCAGTAGTCCACGTCGGCACGGAACGTATGCAGCGGAATACGACCCTCCTTGACCGTTTCGCTGCGAGCCATCTCGGCACCGCCGACACGACCCGACACCTGAATCTTGATGCCCTCGGCACCCATGCGCATGGTCGAAGCCACGGCCATCTTCACGGCGCGGCGGAACGATACGCGGCCCTCCAGCTGACGGGCGATGTTCTGACCGACGATCACGGCGTCGACCTCCGGACGCTTCACCTCGAAGATGTTGATCTGGATCTCCTTGCCGGTGAGCTTCTTGAGCTCCTCCTTGAGCTTGTCGACCTCCTGACCGCCCTTGCCGATGATGATACCCGGACGCGCCGTCGAAATCGTAACCGTAACGAGCTTCAGCGTGCGCTCGATGATGATCTTCGAAATCGAAGCCTTCGCCAGACGGACATTCAGATACTTGCGGATCTTGGCGTCCTCGACGAGCTTGTCGGAGAAATCCTTGCCGCCGAACCAGTTGGAATCCCAACCGCGGATGATACCAAGACGATTTGCTATCGGATTAACTTTCTGTCCCATCTGATTACTTGTTTTCTTCGGTTACCATTTTGTCAACTACGATCGTCACGTGGTTCGAGCGCTTGCGGATGCGGTGCGCACGACCCTGCGGCGCCGCCTGAATGCGCTTCAGCATGCGACCGCCGTCGACGAACACCTCCTTGACGCAGAGCTGCACGTCCTCCAGACGCTCGCCCTCGTTCTTGGCCTCCCAGTTGGCGATCGCCGACTTGAGGAGCTTCTCCATGCGGATCGAGGCCTCCTTCTTCGAATAGCGGAGGATGCCCAGCGCCTTGTTGATCTCCACGCCGCGGATGATGTCGGCCACGAGGCGCATCTTGCGGGGAGAGGTCGGGCAGTCGCGCATGATGGCGATTGCCTTCTGCTTCTTTTCAGCCTTGATTTTCTCGGCTCTTATTGCTTTTCTTGCACCCATTTTCTACCTATTTTTTCTTGTTACCTGCATGACCGCGGAAGTTGCGCGTGGGAGCAAACTCGCCGAGTTTGTGCCCTACCATGTTCTCCGTCACATATACCGGAATGAACTTGTTTCCGTTGTGAACGGCGATCGTCTGACCGACGAAGTCGGGAGAGATCATACTTGCACGCGACCACGTCTTGATTACCGACTTTTTGTTTCCTTCAGCCTGTGCAACGACTTTTGCCTCCAGCTTGGGGTCGATAAACGGTCCTTTCTTCAATGAACGGCTCATTATGTACTCTTATTTAATTATTTTTTCTTACGGGAAATAATAAACTTCGAGGTCGTCTTCTTCGGATTACGCGTCTTGTAACCCTTAGCGAGCAGACCCTTGCGCGAACGCGGGTGACCACCCGACGCACGGCCTTCGCCACCACCCATCGGGTGATCCACCGGGTTCATTACGACACCGCGGTTGCGCGGACGACGGCCGAGCCAGCGTTCACGACCTGCCTTACCCGAGCTTTCGAGGTTGTGGTCGACGTTCGACACAACGCCCACCGTAGCGCGGCAGGTTACGAGTACCATACGAGTCTCGCCGCTGGGCAGCTTGATGATGGCGAATTTGCCTTCGCGTGCCAGCAGCTGGGCATAGGAACCGGCCGAACGCGCCATCGCGGCGCCCTGACCGGGGTAGAGTTCGATGTTGTGGATGACCGTACCCAGCGGAATCTCGCTCAAGAAGAGCGTATTGCCCACTTCGGGAGCGACTCCGGTGCCGCTCATTACGGTCTGGCCTACCTTGAGGCCGTTGGGTGCGATGATGTAGCTCTTCTCGCCGTCGGCGTAAACCAACAGTGCGATGCGTGCCGTGCGGTTCGGGTCGTACTCGATCGTCTTTACAGTGGCGGGAACGCCGTCCTTCATACGCTTGAAGTCGACCACACGATACATCTGCTTGTGACCGCCGCCGATGTAGCGGACCGTCATCTTACCGTCGTTGTTGCGGCCGCCCGTGCTCTTTTTGGGGCGGAGCAGCGACTTTTCGGGCTTGTTCGTCGTGATCTCGTCGAACGTGCCGATAATCTTATGTCTCGTACCTGCGGTAACAGGCTTAAATTTTCTTACTGCCATCTTCGTTAGATATTACTGTAAAAATCGATCTTGTCTCCGTCCTTCAGGGTAACGATCGCCTTCTTGAAGTTGTTGGCGCGTCCCTCCAGCAGACCGGCCTTCGTGTAACGGCTCTTGAGCTTACCCATGTAGTTCACGGTGTTCACATCCGTTACGACGACGTTGTACATCTGCTCTACGGCATTGCGAATCTGCAGCTTGTTAGCCCGCACGTCAACGATAAAACCGTAGCGATTCAACTTTTCGCCCTGAATCGTCATTTTCTCGGTCAAAACCGGCTTAATAATAATGTTCATTGTAACTTGCGTTTTTTAAGCTAACATCGTATTCAAAACCTGCTCGGCGCCCTCCACCATCACGATGGCCGAAGCGTTCATCACGTCGTAGGTGCAGAGGTTCTGCGCCAGAACGGGCATCACGTTCGGAATGTTGCGGCACGAGATCTGAAGGTTGGTGTTCGACTCCGGAAGAACCACCAGCACCTTCTTGTCGGCTACCTTCAGCGCATCGGCCAGAGCCACGACGGCTTTGGTCTTGGGAGCCTCCAGCATCACGTTCTCGATGACGCTGATGGCACCCGCCTGCGCCTTGTAGGTCAGCGCGCTGCGGCGAGCCAGCTGCTTGAGCTTCTTGTTGAGCTTGAAGCGGTAGTCGCGGGGCTGGGGGCCGAACACGCGGCCGCCGCCCGGGAACAGGGGCGAGAGGATCGAACCGCAGCGGGCGCCGCCGGTACCCTTCTGACGCTTGAGCTTGCGGGTCGAGCCGGCAACCTCGTTGCGCTGCTTGGTCTTGTGCGTACCCTGACGCTGGTCGGCGAGGTACTGCTTCACGTCGAGGTAGATAGCGTGGTCATTAGCCTCCACGCCGAAGACGGCTTCCGAAAGGGTCACCTTACGACCCGTCTCCTGTCCTTGTGTGTTCAATACAGCTAATTCCATACTACTTTTCAATCGTTAAATAAGCACCTTTTGCACCCGGAATCGACCCCTTCACGAGGATGAGGTTGCTCTCCGGAATAACTTTCAAAACACGCAGGTTGAGCACCTTGACCTGCTCGCCGCCCATCTGGCCGGGCAGACGCTTGCCCTTGAAGACGCGCGAGGGATAGGACGAAGCGCCCAGCGAACCCGGCTTGCGCTGACGGTTGTGCTGACCGTGGGTCTGACCGCCGACACCGCCGAAGCCGTGACGCTTCACGACGCCCTGAAAACCTTTACCTTTCGAAATCCCGGTCACGTCCACCCAGTCTTCCTCCGAGAAGAGGTCCACGGTGAGCGTGTCGCCGAGGCTCACTTCGGGCATACCCTTGAATTCGGCAAGCTTGCGCTTGGGGGTCGTGCCGGCTTTCTTGAAGTGACCTAACAGGCTGCTGGTGGTGTGCTTTTCACTTTTCTCGTCATAGGCAACCTGAACCGCTTCGTAGGAGTCCTTCTCCACGGTCTTGATTTGCGTAACAACGCACGGACCAGCCTCAATGACAGTGCATGGTATGTTCTTACCCTCGGCACTGTAAACGGAAGTCATTCCGATTTTCTTTCCAATAAGTCCTGACATTTGTTGTCGTTTGTTTATTTAATAAAAGTGATCTCTCAAATATTCCCGTCGTACCTTCCGCGGATCAGACCTTGATCTCGACTTCGACGCCCGAGGGGAGCTCGAGCTTCATCAGCGCGTCGATCGTCTTGGGCGTCGACGAGTAGATGTCGAGGATGCGCTTGAAGGTGCAGAACTGGAACTGCTCGCGGGCCTTCTTGTTGACGAAGGTCGAGCGGTTTACCGTAAAGATCTGCTTGTGGGTGGGCAGGGGCACCGGACCGCTGACAACGGCGCCGGTGCTCTTGACGGTCTTCACAATCTTCTCGGCGGAGTTATCCACCAGATTGTGATCGAAAGACTTCAATTTGATTCTGATTTTCTGGCTCATATCGTTTGCTTATTCTATATCCTTACGTTTACCGCTCGCTTTCTCGATGATCTCCTTGGCGAGGTTTGCGGGAACCTCCTCGAAGTGCGAGAACTCCATCGACGACGTGGCGCGACCCGACGAAATCGTACGCAGCACGGTCACATAGCCGAACATCTCCGACAGGGGGACTTTGGCCTTCACCACACGGGCGGTGCCCTTCGACTCCATGCCGGTGATCTGGCCGCGACGCTTGTTCAGGTCGCCGATGATGTCGCCCATGTTCTCCTCGGGAGTCACGACCTCGACGGTCATGATCGGCTCCATGATCACCGAACCCGCTTTGGGAGCGGCGGCACGGTAACCGTTGCGCGCGGCGATTTCGAACGACAGCTGGTCGGAGTCCACCGGGTGGAACGAACCGTCGAGCAGCGTGATCTTCATCGAGTCCATCTTGTAGCCGGCCAGCGCACCGTTGGTCATCGCCGAAGCGAAGCCCTTCTGCACGGCGGGAATGAACTCCTTCGGAATGTTGCCGCCCTTGACCTGATCGACGAACTCGAGACCCATCTTGCCGTCCTCGGCGGGACCGATCTCGAAGATGATGTCGGCGAACTTACCGCGACCGCCGGTCTGCTTCTTGAAGACCTCGCGGTGCTGTACGGTCTTGGTCAGCGACTCCTTGTAGTTCACCTGCGGAGCGCCCTGATTGATCTCCACGCCGAACTCGCGACGCAGACGGTCGACGATGATGTCGAGGTGGAGCTCACCCATACCGCTGATGACCGTCTGACCCGAATCCTCGTCGGTGTGTACCGTGAAGGTGGGGTCCTCCTCGGCCAGCTTGCCCAGCGCGATACCCAGTTTGTCGAGGTCCTTCTGCGTCTTGGGCTCTACCGCCAGACCGATCACCGGCTCGGGGAAGGTCATCTGCTCGAGGACGATCGGAGCGTTCTCGGCGCAGAGCGTATCGCCCGTGCGAATCTCCTTGAAACCTACGGCAGCGCAGATGTCGCCGGCCGAAACGGTCTCCATCGGGTTCTGCTTGTTGGCGTGCATCTGGTAGATGCGGCTGATGCGCTCGCGCTTGCCGCTGCGTGCGTTGAGCACGTACGAACCCGCGTCGAGCTTACCCGAGTATACGCGGACGAAGGCCAGACGACCTACGAAGGGGTCGGTAGCGATCTTGAACGCCAGACCGCAGAACGGATCGCTCTCCGAGGCGTTGCGCGTCTCTTCCTCCTCGGTCTTGGGGTTCATACCCGTCACGGCGGGCACGTCCAGCGGCGAGGGCAGGAAGGCCATAACGTAGTCCAAGAGCTTCTGCACGCCCTTGTTGTGGAACGACGAACCGCAGAGCATCGGGACGATCTGCATCGAGATCGTGGCCTTGCGGATGGCGACGAGGAGCTCCTCGGGCGTGATCGAATCGGGATCCTCGAAGAACTTCTCCATCAGCGCGTCGTCGGTCGAAGCCACCTCCTCGATGAGCTTCGCGCGCCACTCGGCAGCCTCGGCGGCCATCGAAGCGGGAATCTCGCGCAGCTCGAAGTTGTCGCGGACGGTCTTGTCGTCGAAGTAGTAGATCGCGTTATTATATATAAGGTCTACCAAACCCTCGAACTTGTCCTCGGCACCGATGGGCAGCACGACGGGAAGCGCCGTAGCGCCGAAGTGCTCCTTGATCTGTGCGCAGACGGCGAGGAAGTCGGCACCCGTGCGGTCCATCTTGTTGACGTAACCCATGCGGGGAACGTTGTACTTGTCGGCCTGACGCCATACGGTCTCCGACTGGGGCTCGACGCCGCCCACAGCGCAGAACGTAGCGATGGCGCCGTCCAGCACGCGGAGCGAACGCTCCACCTCGACGGTGAAGTCGACGTGTCCCGGAGTGTCGATCAGGTTGATCTGGTACTGGTGGTCCTTGTAGTTCCAGAAGGCGGTCGTTGCGGCCGAAGTGATCGTGATACCGCGCTCCTGCTCCTGAATCATCCAGTCCATCGTAGCGCCGCCTTCGTGCACCTCGCCGATCTTGTGGGTCTTGCCCGTGTAGAAGAGGATACGCTCCGACGTGGTGGTCTTACCGGCATCGATGTGCGCCATGATGCCGATGTTACGCGTGTACTTTAAGTCTCTTGCCATGTGTCGGTCCTCCTATTAGAATCTGAAGTGTGCGAATGCCTTGTTGGCCTCTGCCATGCGGTGCATCTCCTCCTTACGCTTGAAGGCGGCACCCTGCTGGTTGTAGGCATCCACGATCTCGGCAGCGAGTTTGTCAGCCATCGTACGACCGGCGCGCTTGCGCGAGTAGAGGACAAGGTTTTTCATGGAAATAGAAATCTTGCGCTCCGGCCGCACCTCCATAGGAACTTGGAAGGTGGCACCACCGATACGCTTCGACTTCACTTCGACTTGGGGCGTGATGTTCTCGAGGGCCTGTTTCCAGATTTCCAGCGGAGACTTATCAGCATCCTTCATCTTCTTGCCCACCAGCTCCAACGAGTCGTAGAAAATGGTGTAGGCAATACTCTTCTTACCATCCAGCATGAGGTTGTTCACGAAACGGGTCACAGCCACGTCTCCGAACTTGGGATCCGGAAGTAGAATTCGCTTCTTAGGCTTAGCTTTTCTCATTGCTATTTATTTCGAATTAGATGTTTCTTGGGTGAGAGGGATTATTTACCGGCCTTGGGGCGCTTCGCACCGTACTTCGAACGACGCTGGCGGCGACCGTCGACACCTGCCGAGTCGAGCGCACCGCGCACGAGGTGGTAACGAACACCGGGGAGGTCCTTCACACGACCGCCGCGGACGAGCACGATCGAGTGCTCCTGCAGGTTGTGGCCTTCGCCGGGGATGTAGGCATTGACCTCCTTGCCGTTGGTCAGACGCACACGCGCCACCTTACGCATAGCCGAGTTAGGCTTCTTCGGGGTCGTCGTGTACACACGGGTGCAGACACCTCGACGCTGGGGACACGCGGCCAGCGCCGGGGACTTCGACTTGTCCTCCATGCTTACGCGGCCGTTTCTCACTAACTGTTGAATAGTTGGCATTGCTAAAACTGTCCTTTAATTTGTTAAAAAATCTATTTCCATTGTCCAGAATGGGCTGCAAAGGTACGCATTTTTTCGGAATTTTCCTATTCAACCCCATCTTTTTTCGCTGATTTACGGGATTTGCGACGATTTTCCATTCTTTTTATTTATAGAATTAACAGCAAACCATCAAATAGCTTATACAGAATCAAACAAACAAATGATTTACAAATGATTAGACACGGCAAAACAAACCTCGTCCGAGGCGAGAAAGACGACGGAAGAGAGCCGATTTTGCCCGCGAACCGACGCGACGCGCGGACATTCGGAGCGACCGTTCCGGCAGCGCGAGCCGCCCTCCCGAGGAGCGCGATACGGCCGCGCAGCATGCGGCGAAAGCGCCGAAAAAAAAGCGTCGGGGCGACAAAAACCGCCCCGACGCCGCACGCTCCGCCCGCGCCTTACCGGGGCGCGACTTCGACGAACGAGAGATGGAACCGCTGGCCGACGAAATGCCTCCGCACGGTCATCTCGATGCGATTGGTCCCCTCGTGCAACGCGACGGGGAGCGGCCGGCGCATCCAGTAGAGCTGTTCGTCCGTAAAGGGATGCTCCTCCTCGGGTCGCGCCCACGTATTGAAATGGAAGCGGTAGGCGCCCGGCTCGTTCCAATGCGGCGGCGGGAGCTCCCGGCCGTCTATCGTCACGCGGCCGTCGTTGGGCCAGCACCCCTGCTGCGCGATACCGTCGGAAATACGGTTCGAGCGGGCGGGAGCCTCGAATCCCACCTTGAAGAGGCGGACCGTATCGCACGGCGATTCGATCCGCCGCACGGCCCGGCAAAGGACGGGGAGCCCCTCCGGAATTCCGCACCGGCGGCAAAGCGCGTCGAGGTCGAGCGCATCGCCCCATGCGACGACGCTCCGCTCGACGGAATCGGCGACGAAGGTCACCTCCCATTCCGAGGCGTGCAGCGGCTCCCAATAGCTCATCTCCCGCTCCAGAAAGCGGCGTTTATGCACCGCCATGCGCCGCTGGAGCTCCTCGAAGCCGCGCATCGCCTCGCTGTCGGGCGCGGGCAGCAGCGTCCCCTGCGGCTCCGCGACGGTGCGCCCGCCGTTCCAGAACCGCTCGGCGAAGACGAGCAGTCCGCCCGCCATGCCGTTGTGCTGCTCGGTGAGGGACTTGTCGGCGACACGCACGTCGTTCCACATGCAAAGGATTCCGCCCAGCGCCTCATCGCTGCGCCGTCCTCCGGCACAGGGCGTATGGAAATAGAGCTTGGCCGGGAACAGCAGCGGGTCGTAATAGTTGAGATAGCCCATCCACGAATCGATGAACCGCACGCCCGACGGCACCGCCGCATCCCCCGCGCCCCCGTCGCGCCAGATCTGCCGGATCGTGAGGCTGTCGGAGGGAAGCCCCGGGTCCCAGACGACCGGCGTGCGGCCGTGGCTGCGGACGAACTCCTGCGCCCAGCGCATGAACCGCCCGGGTTCGGGGATCAGCACCTCGTCCGAGCCGATGTGGATCACGGGGCACGACTCGGCGGGAATCTCGGCGAAAAACTCCGCCAAGCACCCTTCGAGCACGTCCATACCCTCCTCCGAGGCCATCGGAAAGCCGAAGGCGGCATCGAAATAGTCGCTGTGCCCCGGCATGTCGATTTCGGGAACGACACGGATGCCCCGTTCGCGTGCATAGCCGATCACCTCGCGGATCTCGTCGTAGGTGTAGTAACGCCCCGTATCGCGGCCGGGACGCTGATAGCGTCCGTCGTTGAGACACGGATAGCGGCGCGACTCGATCCGCCATGCGGGCTTGTCGGTCAGATGCCACTGGAACACGTTGGCCTTGTAGGCCGACAGCAGATCGAGGTAGTGCTTGATGCGCGCCACGCCCGCGAAGTTGCGGCCGTCGTCGTAGAGAAAGCCCCGCACGGGAAATTCGGGCCAGTCGTCGATCCGCACATGCGGATAACGCCCCTCGTCGTCACGCAGCTGTTCGAGCGTACGACGGGCCCAGACGACCCCCTGCGCCGTCTTGGCACGGATCTGCACGCCTCGGGGCCCGACGAGCAGCGAATAGCGTTCGTCGTCCCACTCCGCCGGCGCATCGCAGCGAACCTCCGTCCGCAGCGAATCCGCCCCGAAAAGTTCCGGCCCGAGCACCTCGACGCTGCGCGGCCGGGGAATCAGCTCGAAGCAGGTCTGCGCCGCAACCGGACGCAGCCCTGTGAGCAACACCGCAAAAAACCATTTTCTCATAACAATCCCGATTTATCGAATTAGTAACACGACGACCGTCCGCCCGCGATCGGCCGGACGCAACTGCCGCACGGCTTCTCCGACCGCAGCACATCCGCAGACCTACCGCTCGACGGCAGGCGGCCTGCGGAGCCGCCCCGCGAAACGCGCGCCGCCGCAAAAAAAACGATACCGACTCCGAGGAGCCGGCATCGATTCGTCGCAGAGCCGCCCACACACGGCGCGGCAGCCCCGTCGTCGATGCGGCTGCGTCAGACGACGATATTGATAATCTTGCCCGGCACGACGATTACCTTCTTGGGCGCCTTGCCGTCGAGCCACTTCTGCGCCTCGGGCTCCGCGACGACGGCGGCCTGAATCTCGGACGGAGTCATCGCCGCGGCATACTCCTTCTTGAAGCGGAGCTTGCCGTTGACCGACACGGGGTATTCGAAAGCGCTCTGCGCGAGGTACTTCTCGTCGCAGACCGGATAGTCGGCATCGCAGACCGAGGTCGCATGCCCGAGCGACTCCCACAGCTCCTCGGCCAGATGCGGCGCGAAGGGGGCGATCAGCACCGCGAGCGGCTCCAGAATCTCCCGCTTCGAACACTCGCCCAGCTCGTTGAGGCAGATCATGAAGGCCGCCACCGAGGTATTGAACGAGAAGTTCTCGATATCCTCCGTGACCTTCTTGACGGTCTTGTGGAGCGTGCGCAGCTCCTTCTCGGTCGCCCGCTCGTCCGTCACCGCGAACCGGCCGTCGCGGTCGTGGAACAGACGCCAGAAGCGGCGCAGGAACTTGTGCACGCCGTCGATGCCGTTCGTATCCCACGGCTTCGACTGCTCCAACGGCCCGAGGAACATCTCGTACATGCGGAGCGTGTCGGCGCCGTAGTTGTCGACGATGTAGTCGGGGTTCACCACGTTATACATCGACTTCGACATCTTCTCCACGGCCCAGCCGCAGACGTACCTGCCATCCTCGAGGATGAACTCCGCGTCGCGGAAGTCGGGCATCCACGCCTTGAAGGCCTCCAGATCGAGGATGTCGTTCTTCACGATGTTGACGTCGACGTGGATCTCCTGCGTCTCGTAACGATCCTTGAGCCCCAGCGAGACGAACTTGTTGGTGCCCACGACGCGGTAGACGAAGTTCGAGCGGCCCTGAATCATGCCCTGATTGACCAGCTTGCGGAAGGGCTCCTCCTCGCACACGTAGCCCAGATCGTAGAGGAACATGTTCCAGAAGCGCGAATACATGAGGTGGCCCGTAGCGTGCTCGATGCCGCCCACGTAGAGGTCGACCTGCCGCCAGTATTCGTCGGCCTCGCGTCCGACGAGCGCCTCGTCGTTGTGCGGGTCCATGTAGCGCAGGTAGTAGGCCGACGATCCGGCGAAGCCCGGCATGGTCGAGAGTTCGAAGGGATACCCCTCGGCCGTCCGCCACCCCGCGACGCGGGCCAGCGGCGGCTCGCCCTGCTCGGTCGGACCGAAGTTCTCGATCGGCGGCAGCTCGAGCGGCAGCGCCTCCTCCGGCAGCGGGCAGGCCGTATCGTCCCGGTAATAGATCGGGAAGGGTTCGCCCCAGTAGCGCTGGCGCGAGAAGATGGCGTCGCGCAGCCGGTAGTTGACCTGCCGCTTGCCCAGACCGCGGCGCTCCACCTCGTCGAACATCAGCGCGATGGCCTCCCTGACATCCTTGCCGTCGAGGAAGTCCGAGTTGATCATGCGGCCCTCTTTGGCATCGTAGGAGGCCTCCTCCACGTTGCCGCCCTCGACCACCGGGGTGATGTCGAGGCCGAAGTGGCGCGCGAAGGCCCAGTCGCGCGCGTCGTGCGCCGGCACGGCCATGATGGCGCCCGTGCCGTAGCCCGCCAGCACGTAGTCGGAGACGAAGATCGGAATGCGCTTTCCGGTGAAGGGGTTGACGGCATAGGAGCCCGTCGCCACGCCGCTCACGCGTCGCGTCTCGGCGATGCGCTCGCGCTCCGAGCGCTTCTTGGCCTGCGCGATGTACTCCGCCACGGCCTCGCGCTGCGCCTCGGTCGTCAGCTCGCCGACCCACTCGTGTTCGGGAGCGATGACCATGAAGGTGACGCCGAAGATCGTGTCGGGACGCGTGGTGAAGATCTCCAGCTTGCGGTCCGAATCCGCGACGTCGAAGAAGACCTGCGCGCCGACCGAGCGGCCGATCCAGTTGCGCTGGATCTCCTTGAGCGACTCGCTCCACGCGAGCCGGTCGAGGCCGTCGAGCATGCGCTGGGCATAGGCCGTCACGCGCAGCAGCCACTGCTTCATGCGCTTCTGCTCCACAGGATAACCGCCGCGCACCGAGAGTCCGTCGCGCACCTCGTCGTTGGCCAGCACCGTGCCCAGCTTCGGACACCAGTTGACCATCGTGTCGGCGCGGAAGGCGAGGCGGTAGTTCTGGAGCACCTGCTCGCGGCGCCGCTCGTCCCAGCCGTTCCACTCCTCGGCCGTGAAGCGCATCTCGACCGTGCAGGCGGCGTCGAGGCCCTCGGTTCCGCGCTCGGCGAAGGCCGCGACGAGTTCCGAGACGGGCCGCGCCCGCTGCGTCGTGCGGCAGTAGTAGTGGTCGTACATCTTCAGGAACGCCCACTGCGTCCACTTGTAGTACTTCGGATCGCACGTGCGCACCTCGCGGTCCCAGTCGAACGAGAAGCCGATGCGGTCGAGCTGCTCGCGGTAGCGGGCGATGTTGCGCTCGGTCGTGACGGCCGGGTGCTGCCCCGTCTGTACGGCATACTGCTCGGCCGGAAGGCCGAAGGCGTCGTACCCCATCGGATGGAGCACGTTGAACCCCTTCAGGCGCTTGTAGCGCGCATAGATGTCCGAGGCGATGTATCCCAGCGGATGGCCGACGTGGAGCCCCGCCCCCGAGGGGTAGGGGAACATGTCGAGCACGTAGAACTTGGGACGCGAGGGATCGATCGCCACGCGATAGGTGCCGCGCTCCTTCCAGCGCCGCTGCCACGCGGACTCGATCCGTTTGAAATCGTATTCCATAATGCAGTCGTATAGGCTTGTTTTCAATTCGCTTACAAAGATAGCAAAAACTTTCCGAAATACGATGCGTCCGGGCCGCTCCCCGCACCGCGGCGACGCCCCGCGGGGCGAATCGGGACATAATGGGCGGAATTTTTCGCAACTTCGCGCCTTTTGCCTATCTTTGCACGGAATTATTCCGCGCGACCGCGGCATCGGGCGCATCCGCCGCTGCGGAGCGCATCGCCGACGGTCCGACGCGGACCGCAACCCCACGCAAACCAACGTCCTATGGCAGACAACACCATGCTGAACCGCCTCGACGGGCTGAAACTCAAATACGAGGAGACCGGGCAGAAGCTCACCGACCCCGAAGTGATCGCCGACGTCAAGCAGTTCATCCAGCTCACCAAAGAGTACAAGGAGCTCGAACCGATCATCGAAACCTCGGAGCGCTACCGCACGGCGCTGGCCAACCTCGCCGAAGCGAAGGACATCCTCGCCAACGACAAGGACGAGGAGATGCGCGAAATGGCGCGCGGCGAAATCGCCGAACTGGAGCCGGCCATCGCCGCGATGGAGGAGGAGATCAAGCTGCTGCTCATCCCCAAGGACCCGCAGGACTCGAAGAACGCCATCGTCGAGATCCGCGGCGGCACGGGCGGCGACGAGGCGGCGATCTTCGCCGGCGACCTGCTGCGCATGTACGCCAAGTACATCGAGTCGAAGGGCTGGCGCTACGAAATCACCTCCTCGTCGGAGGGCGCCGCGGGCGGCTTCAAGGAGGTGGTGCTCAAGGTCACGGGGCAGAACGTCTACGGAACGCTCAAGTACGAGTCGGGCGTGCACCGCGTGCAGCGCGTGCCCCAGACCGAGACGCAGGGCCGCGTCCACACGTCGGCCGCCTCGGTGGCCGTGCTGCCCGAGGCCGAGGAGTTCGACGTCGAGATCTCGATGAACGACATCCGCAAGGACATCTTCTGCGCGAGCGGCCCCGGCGGCCAGTCGGTCAACACGACCTACTCGGCCATCCGCCTCACGCACATCCCCACGGGCATCGTCGTGCAGTGTCAGGACCAGAAGTCGCAGCTGAAGAACTTCGACAAGGCCTTCGAGGAGCTGCGCACGCGCGTCTTCAACCTCGAATACGCGAAATACCTCGACGAGATCGCCTCGAAGCGCAAGACGATGGTCTCGACGGGCGACCGCTCGGCCAAGATCCGCACCTACAACTACCCGCAGGGGCGCATCACCGACCACCGCATCAACTATACGATCTACAACCTCGCGGCCTTCATGGACGGCGACATTCAGGACTGCATCGACCACCTGATCGTGGCCGAGAACGCCGAGCGCCTGAAGGAGAGCGAGCTCTGACCGCGGCGATGACGTCCGGCGAATTCGTCGCGGAGGTCCGCGCGATCGTGGCGCAGGTGCCCGCGGGGCGCGTCGTCACCTACGGCCGGCTGGCCCGCCTCGCAGGAATGCCCCGCCACGCCCGCCTCGCGGGACGCGCGGTGGCATCGGCGCCCGCCGGACTCCCCTGCCACCGCGTGGTCGACGCCTCCGGGCGCACGGCGCCCGGCTGGCCCGGGCAGCGGGCGCTGCTCGAAGCCGAAGGGGTTCCCTTCCGCGCCGACGGCCGCGTCGACCTGAAACGGGCCCTCTGGGAGGAGCTCGGCTGATCTCCCGCCGGGCGGGAAACGGGCCCCATGCGGGCGGACGGGACAATATCTTCCGCCCGGCCCCGTTCGATGAAAAAACGAAGATGAGACATCTGCTACTTTCCTGCGCCCTGCTCGCCGCCATCACTGCCGCGGCGCAGCGCCCCCTGTGCATCGTCAACGGCGAGCGCCGCACCGACATCGCGACGATTCCGCCCGCCGACATCGAGCGCATGGAGGAGCTTCCGGCCGACGAGGAAACGATCGCCCGCTACGGCGAGGAGGCCTCCGAAGGGGTGATCCTCGTGACGCTGCGCTACGACGAGCCCGCGCGGTTCGACGCCGCACCGAGTTTCGGCGCCTACGTCGCCTCCCGCGTCCGCTGGGACGACGACGATCCTCCGGCCCGCGTCGTGCTGCGCTACACGGTAACGCCCGAGGGCAGGGCCGTGGTCGCGCAGGAGCTCGAGTCGACCGACAGCCGCCTCAAACGCCGCGTGCTGAAGGCCGTGGAGGAGGCACCGCTGTGGCGGCCGGCCCGCAAGGAGGGGCGCCCCGTCGCCAGCGAAGGGGTGCTCCGCATCCAGCTGCCCGAGGGCAAGCCGCTGCCGCGTGGGGCGGAGCTCGTCTGGCGGTAAGCGACCCACCCGCACGCCCCGCAACGACTACACGACAAAACATCCATAACCCTTGAAAACGAATTCGCTCTCCGCATGGATCTTGGCCGTAAGGCCCTACAGCCTCGGCAACTCCGTGATCCTCGTCGTCATCGCCTCGGCACTGGCCCACACCGACGGGTCGTTCCGGGCCGTTCCGGCGCTCCTGTGTCTGCTCTTCGCCGTGCTGATGCAATGCACGGCGAATCTGGTCAACGACCTCTACGATTTCCGCAAGGGCGCCGACCGCCCCGAACGGCTGGGCCCCGACCGCGCCTTCGCGAAGGGGTTCGTCACCCTCCCGGCGATGAAAGGGGCCATCGCGGCCTTCACCGCCGCCTCGTGCGCCGTCGGCATCGGCATCCTCGCATGGGCCTTCCACGAACAGACGCTCCGCTACGGCGGCTGGGAGCTGATCGCGGCGGGAGCGCTCTGCGTGGCCTTCGCCTACCTCTACACGGCGGGCCCCTATCCGCTCGCCTACCATGCGCTGGGCGACGTGGCGGTGATCCTCTTCTTCGGTCTGGTCCCCGTGGGCTTCACCTACTATATCCAGACCGGCACGTGGACGGCGGAGGTGCTCATCGTCGCCGCAGCGTGCGGACTGGTGATCGACACGATGCTCATGATCAACAACTTCCGCGACCGCGAGGAGGATGCCGCCTGCAACAAGCGCACGATCGTCGTCCGCCTCGGCGCCGCAGCCGGCGACTGGGGCTACTTCGCGCTCGGCGCCGCAGCCGTCGCGCTCTGCCTCGCGCTGCTCTGCTACGGGCGCACGTGGGCGGCGCTGCTGCCCCTCGTCTACCTCGCAGCGCATACGGCCACGTGGCGGAAGATGGTCCGCATCGGCCGGGGCGAGGAGCTGAACGTCTGTCTGGGCGAGACGGCGCGCAACATCATGCTGTTCGGCGCGCTGATCACGATCGGAATCCTCCTCGGCCGATGAGCGGAACCTCGCCCATGACCCTGCGCGAACTGCAGCGGCTCGTCCGGCAAACCCTCGACGAGCGGTTCGCGCTGCCGGTATGGGTGAGTGCCGAGATCGCCGAGATCAAAGTCAACTACTCGGGCCACTGCTACCTCGAGCTGATCGAGAAGGGCGGCGACAACGGCGTGCCCACGGCACAGGCCCGCGCCGTGATGTGGCGCTCGAACTACCCCCGCATCGCAGCCTACTTCGAGGCCGAGACCGGCCGGAGGCTGGCCGGCGGCATCCGCATACTGGCCAAAGTGCTCGTCGGCTACCACGAACTCTACGGCTTCTCGCTCCGGATCCTCGACATCGACCCCTCCTACACGCTGGGCGACATGGCGCGGCAGCGGCAGCAGACCATCGCCCGCCTGCAGCAGGAGGGGGTCTGGGAGATGAACCGCGAGACGCCCCTGCCGGCCATCGTGCAGCGCATCGCCGTGGTGTCGAGCGCACAGGCGGCCGGCTACCGCGACTTCTGCAAGGAGCTCGAACGGAGCCCCTACCGCTTCGCGACGACGCTCTTCGACGCCTTCATGCAGGGCGAGGCGGCCGAGGAGTCGATCGTCGCGGCGCTGTGCCGCATCGCCGGGCGGTGCGACGACTTCGACGCCGTGGCGCTCATCCGCGGCGGCGGTTCGCGCGGCGACCTCAACTGCTTCGACGCCTATCGGCTCTGCGCCCACATCGCCCAGTTTCCGCTGCCCGTCGCCACGGGCATCGGCCACGACAAGGACACGAGCGTGGCCGACATGGTGGCCCACACGGCGCTGAAGACCCCCACGGCGGTCGCCGGCTGGCTCGTGGAGCTCATGTCGGAGGCCGAGGAGGCGCTCGACCGGGCCGCCCTGCAGCTGCACGACGCGACGACGGCGTCGCTGCACGCCGCCGAAGTGCGGCTCGAACGCCTCTCGGGCGAACTGCGGCGCACGGGCAGCGGCGTGCTGACGCGGCAAACGCTGCGTCTCGAACACCTCGCGGCGCTGCTCCCCGACACCGCGCGCGACTGCCTCGCGCGGCAGCGCACACGACTCGACAACGCCGCGGAGCTCATCGCCGGGCGTTCGCCCGAGCGCATCCTCCGGCTGGGATTCGCCGTCCTCCGCGCCGGAGGCAGAGCCGTCGCCTCGGCCGCAGGGGTCGCGAAGGGCGACCGGGTCGAAATCGAGGTAGCGGACGGCACGATCGACGCAACCGTAAATTCCGGAAAGATATGGCAAAGAAAGCAGTGAGCTACGCCGAGGCGATGGCCGAAATCGAACAGATACTCGCGCGGCTGCGCAACGAAGAGATGGACGTGGACAGCCTCGCCGCGGAGGTGAAGCGGGCCACGGAGCTGATCGCCTCGTGCCGGGCGCGGCTGCGCAAGGCCGAAACCGACGTGAACCGGATTCTGGAGCCATGACCGCCGCTGACGACGGCCGCACGGGAAACGGTCCCGGTCGAACACAAGGCATTCGAGCATATCCGCTTAACCCGAGGCCGCCTCGAAAAACCGGAGCGCGTAAGGGAGTCGTTACCCGCCCGCACCGCTCGCCGTCGTCCCGTGCTGCCAGCGGCAGGGCATCGGGGCCCTTTCCCATCCCGCCGCCGCATGCCGGATGCCGGATGGTCCGCGTCCTGTCGAACACGCGCCCCTCACGCACCGAAGGCAGGGTCCTCTGCGCCGACACACTGAATCGTCCCGAATACCGGAATGAATAAGAGAAGATGAAAAAACTGATCCGCTGGTCGCTCAACCGCATCCCCCGCCCCGTGCTCCAACGCCTCGCGGGCATCGTCGTGCCCCTCGCGGGGCTCTTCTACCGCGGTCGCGGGGTCGAATGCCCCCTCTGCGGCGGCCGTTACCGCCGTTTCCTCCCCTACGGCTACGTGGCGTCGCGCGACAATGCGCTCTGCCCCCGCTGCCTGTCGCTAGAGCGCCACCGCCTGCTGTGGCTCTACCTCACGCGGGAGACCGACCTGCGGCGCACGCTCCCGCGTCTGCTCCACATCGCCCCCGAGGTCTGCATCATGCGCCACCTCAAGCCGCTGTACGCGAAGCACCCCGAACGCTACGTCACGGCCGACCTCGAGAGTCCGCTGGCCGACCTGCACTTCGACGTGCAGCGCATCCCGCTCGACGACGCCTCGTTCGACGTCGTCGTCTGCAACCACCTGCTCGAACACGTCGCCGACGACCGGCAGGCGCTGCGCGAGCTGCACCGCATCCTGCGGCCCGGCGGCTGGGGCATCCTCCTCTCGCCCGTCGAGCGCGACTACGAGCGCACGTACGAGGACGATACGATCGTCGACCCCGCCGAGCGCACCCGCATCTTCGGGCAGTACGACCACCGGCGCATCTACGGCGCCGACTACGCCGACCGCCTGCGCGAAGCGGGCTTCGAAGCCGCCGACATCGACTACGCGGCGGCGCTCCCCGCGTCCGAGCGCACGCGCTACGCTCTGCCCGACGACCATATCTACGTCGTCTACAGGCACTGACCGCGCCCCGATCGGCCCTCCGCCCGCGACGTATCTATGTTGCGGGCGGAGGACTCTTATCCGAAAATACAGTCTGCCGCCGAAATTTACGCGGAAATTCCGTATCTTCATACCCACCGGAGCGCACAGTACCGCAGGATACCGACGATCCGGTCGCGAATTCCGCACATTAACCTACAAATTTCTGGCTGCCATGAGAAAGAAGACCGAAACCGCAACCTTCCGGGGAAAGGCCGCACTGCTCCTTTCGCTGCTCCTCGCCGTGTCGTGCAACGACGGCAACGACACGCCCGGCCCGAACGAAAAGCCGCAGGAAACGATCGAACTGCACGAACTGCTCGGCGCATGGGAGGCGGAAGGTTACCGCTGGGACCTCGACGAGGGCCGGAGCGTCTGCTACCGGATGACCGACGACGGACAGGATTTCGCCCTCGACGAAAACGGCGACTACATCGTCATCCCCTCGATCCGGGACTACTGCGAGCAGTATGCCGCCGATTACAATGCCGATCCGGCCAACGACATCGAGGGGACGCCCGAAGATTTCGCCGACCATCCCTACGAAGATACCGGGCTTTTCACCAACATCGTCATCACCGAGGAGAAGGTGGTCGTCTACAGCGGCCAGCGCATCGAGGGCGCAGGCACGATCGCCATTCTCTGCGTGACGGGCTCCTACTCCTACGACAAGGCGGCCGGACAGCTCACCGTCGCCGACGTGGCGATCGAAAGCGACCCGCGCACCCTCGCGATCGATGTTTCGAGGGACGAGGAGGGCCGCATGAACTTCCGCTACTCGGATTTCGACATGTACACGACACCCTCCTACGACCGGACGAAGACCTATTACGTCTACGCGCCGATGATCTACTACTGCCGCCCGGGCGAGCCCTACATTCCCCGGGAATAACCGGCCCGAGATTCGGAAAAGGTCGTCCGCGATGCCGCAGACGACCTTTTTTCATGCGACGGCCGTTCCGTTTCGGCAGAGGCAGAGAACGATGATCCACCCCATGACGAAGCAGATCGTGAGACTCACGGCCGGAACCGAACGCCGCGACAGCGACTTGCTGCAGCTGCCGAAAACACCATCGCCCACTGCAGCACGCCGATCGTTTTTCGCCGCTTCGGAAGTAGTAAAAATTTTTCGCTATCTTTGCCATCGACGACTAAAGTTAGGTTGATATGGACATTTCCCGGTACGACTCCCTCCGCACGCTCGTGCGCACGTCCTTCTCGGAGACCACGCAACGCCTCGTCGACGAAGCCCTCGGCTACGCCGACCGGCACCTCGCCGACCTCGCGCGCTACGACGGCCGCCCGCTGCTCGACCACGGCGCCGCGGTGGCCGCCATCGCCGTCGCGGAGATCGGACTCGGCCGCAATTCGGCCGTCTCGGCGATCCTCCACGACATCGTGCGGCTGGCCCACAAGCAGCTCCCGGCCGAGGAGTTCCTCGCGCTGACGGCCGACATCCGCACCCGCTTCGGCGAGGCGGTCGTGGGCATCACCACGGGCATGTGCAACATCTCGGAGCTGAAGCTGAAGGTGGCGAAGGAGCAGGCCGACAACTTCCGCGACCTGATCGTGAGCTACTCGGAGGATCCGCGCGTGATCCTCATCAAACTGGCCGACCGGCTCGAGGTGATGCGCTCGCTCGACATCTTCCCGCGCGAGAAGCGGCGCAAGAAGAGCTGGGAGTCGATGAACCTCTACGCCCAGATCGCCCACAAGCTGGGTCTCTACGGGATCAAGAGCGAGCTGGAGGACCTCGCCCTGAAATACCTCGAACCGAAGGACTACGAACACATCGTCGCCAAGCTCGAGGAGAGTGCCGAGGAGCGCCGAGCCTTCATCGCCCGCTTCCTCGTGCCCGTCACCGAGCGGCTCGACCGGCTGGGGCTCCGCTACCACATCAAGAGCCGCACGAAGTCGATCTTCTCGATCTGGAACAAGATGCACAAGCAGCACGTGCCCTTCGAAGGCGTCTACGACATCTTCGCCCTGCGCATCATCATCGACTGCCCGCCCGAGGAGGAGAAGCGGCTCTGCTGGACGGCCTACTCGGTCGTCACGGACTTCTACACACCCAATCCCAACCGCATGCGCGACTGGATCTCGATTCCGAAGTCGAACGGCTACGAGTCGCTCCACACGACCGTCTCGGCCGAGGGGCGCTGGGTCGAGGTGCAGATCCGCACGGAACGGATGGACGCCGTGGCCGAGCGCGGCATCGCGGCCCACTGGCGCTACAAGGGGGTGAAGCAGGGGGCGCAGACGAGCGAGCAGTGGCTGGGCCGCTTGCGCGAGCTGATGGAGGACACGACCCACTCGCTGGCGCAGCGCTTCGACGCCAAGCCGGCCTCGGGCGAGATCTTCGTCTTCACGCCCAACGGCGACCTGCGCAAGCTCCCCGAGGGGGCGTCGCTGCTCGACTTCGCCTTCGACATCCACACCAATCTGGGCGCCACGTGCGTCGGGGGCAAGATCAACAACCGCGCGGCCTCGATCCGCGACCGGCTGGCCAACGGCGACATCGTCGAGATCCAAACCCGCAAGGACCAGACGCCGAAGGCCGACTGGCTCTCGGTGGTCGTCACCTCGAAGGCCCGCAACAAGATCAAATCCTTCCTGCGCGAGGAGCAGGCCAAGCATACGCGCATGGGGCGCGAGGAGCTGGAGCGCAAGCTCAAGAACTGGAAGCTGCCCCTGACGATCGACGAGGCGGTGGCCTATCTGGCCAAGCGCTACAAACTGCGCCTCGGCACCGAGGTCTACGCCCTCATCGCCACGCAGAAGCTCGACTTCGGAACGATCAAGGAGCTGCTCCAGCGCCACCTCTCGGGCGAGGCGGAGGAGGAGCGCCGCGCCGCGGCGGCCGAAGCCGAGCGGCAGAAGGAGGCGGCCCGCGCCCAGCGCGAAACGCCCGGCTCGCCGCACGACGCGCTGGTGATCGACGACGACATCTCGAAGATCCAGTACAAGCTGGCCAAATGCTGCAATCCGATCAAGGGCGACGAGGTGTTCGGCTTCGTCACGATCAACGCCGGCATCACGATCCACCGCACCGACTGCCCCAACGCCAAGCGCATGCGCGAGAACTACCCCTACCGGGTGATCGAGGCGCGCTGGCGGCAGAGCGCCGAGGGAGCGTTCCGCGTCACGATCCGCATCGTCGCGGCCGACACCACGGGCATGGCCAACCACATCACCGAGGTGATCAGCCGCGACCTGAAGCTCAACATCCGGTCGATCAACTTCGGCACGGCCTCGGGCGGCTGCGTGGCGGGCACGGTGGCGGTCGAGGTTCCCGGCGCAGGCATCGTCGACAAACTCGTCCACTCGATCAGCCGCATCAAGGGGGTGCAGCGCGCCTACCGGATCAACTGATCCCCGGCCGGCAGCCGGAAACCGCACCGCCGCGACCGGCACCGACCGACGGCAGTTCCGCGGCCGGCGCCCCGATCCGCCGCGCCGCCGCGCTCCGCAGCGGCATCCCGGCCCCTGCGTGAAAACGCGGCCACGACATCCTCTCCGGCGCTCACTCCCGGCGGTAACGCTCCATGTATTCGTTAGGCACCATGCCGAACCGAGCGTTGAAACACTTGGCAAAGTAGGAGGCGGAGGTGAATCCCACCATATAGCAGATCTCCGTGACACGCAGACCGTTCGGCGCGGCGAGCAGCTCCGCGGCGACCTTCAGGCGCGTCGAACGGAGGTACTCGTTGGGCGTCGTGCCGGTCAGCGCCTTGATCCGCGCGAAGAACTGCGAACGGCTGACGTTGACCGCCGCGGCGATATCCTCGACCGAGATGTTCGAGTCGGCGATATGCTCCGTGACGTAGCGGTTCACCTGCTCCATGAAGCGGCCATCGGACGACAGCGCCCCGCCCTCGCCGAGCGGCCGGTAGGGCATCTTCGAATAGGTCAGCCGCAGCTCGTCGCGGCGCCGCACGAGCGAGCGGATCTGCTCCTCGAGGCAATCCGCCGACAGAGGCATCGCGAGGCAGACGTCGGCACCCGCCTGCAGGGCCCCCACCCGCGCCGCCGAGGCGGCATCGGCCGTGATCAGCACCACGGGAAGACACGCCAGCTGCGCATCGGCACGAATCGCCGCGCAGAGCCCCTCGCCGTCGATCCCCCTCGCCGCAGCATTGCACACGACGGCCGCGAAACGCCCCCGCCGCAACGTCTCGACCGCCTGCCGCACATCGCCCGCGCGTTGGACGTCGTACTGTTCGGAGAGGTGGCGGAAGAAGAAGTCGGCGAAGTCGGCGTCGTTCTCGACCAGCAGCACCGCGAGGCGCCCGTCGCCCGCCGGCGCAGGCTGCGGCGAGCCGCCTTCGGCGACCGGCGCGAGCGGCTCGTCGGCGGCACGGTACGGGAAGTCGATGCGGAACTCCGCGCCGCCGCCCTCCTCGCTGTCGACCTCGATCGTGGCCCCCATCCGGTCGGCCAGATTGCGCACGATCGGCAAACCCAGCCCCAAGCCGCCGCCCGCCGCCGTAGCGCCGGTGGTGTAGAAGGGATCGAAGATCCGCTTTTGCCGCTTGCGGCCGATACCCGCACCGTCGTCGCGCACGACGAGACGGAACCGATCCCCGGGCACCCCGTCGCCGGGCCCCAGCACCGCGACGTCGATCCGCCGCTCGGCATACTGGAAGCCGTTGCGGACCAAATGTTCGACGATCTGTCCGAACCGCTCGGCCTCGAGCGCCGCCACGAGGCGCTCCGCAGGCACCGTCACCGCGACCGTCACGTCGTCGCGCTCGACATCGCTCCGCACCTTATCGACCGCCGCGACGAGCAGCTCGCCCACGTCTACTCTCCGGCCCGGCGAGGGGGGGGGATACTTGCATCCGTTCTCCGATTCTCGCAGGGAGAGGATTCGGTCGACCAGCCCGAGCAGCCGCGCGCAGTTCTTGCGGATGACCCGCACGTCCTCGCGCTGCGACTCGGTGAATCCCTCGCACGCAGCGATCGCCTCGATCGGCGCACAGATCAGCGACACGGGGGTGCGGATCTCGTGGGCTACATCGGTGAAGAAATCGACCTTCGCCTCCAGCATGTCGAGCCGGTTCTTGTTGGTGATGGCGGCGATCTGGGCCCGGTGCGCCCGTGCGACGCGCCGGCTGAAGAGACAGGCCGCGGCACCCACCGCGGCGAGGGCCGCAAGGCACCACAGCGCCGTCGCCGCCCGCGTCATCCACCACGGAGGGAGCACCGTCACCGCGACGACGGCCTCCTCGCCGAACTGCTCGCCGTTGTTCGAGGCGCTGACCACGAAACGGTACGAGGCGGGCGGGAGGTTGGTGTAGGAGACGTGCTGCACGCCCGAGCTGCCGTCGAAGCCCGTGGTCACCCACTTATCGTCGAAGTTTTCGAGCCGGTAGCGGTAGACCGTACGCAGGGGCGACGAGAAGTTCAGGGCGATGAAGTCGAGGCTGAACGAGATCTTGCGCCCCCGCAGCTCCACGCGGCGCTGGCAGTCGATCGTATGGGTCAGCACCCCGCCGTCGAGCGGCACTTCGCGGTTGGCGAGCCTGAATCCGGTGAAGACCACGCCGAGGCGCGCCGAGCTCTCCCGCCGGGCGAAGTCGTAGGGATAGAACTTCGTGATGCCGTTGTTGCAGCCGATGTAGATATGGCCCGTGGAGCTCTTGATGCCCGAATTGGCGTTGAAGATATTGGCCGGAAGTCCGTCCTCGGAGGTGTATTTGTAGATCGGACGGGCGGGATTCGCACACTCGTAGCGCAGCAGCCCGGCATTGGTCGTGAGCCACAGCTCGCCGCCGTTCTGCACGATCTGGAAGACGGCGCAGTTGCCGTAGATCGTCTCGTCGAACTCCATCGTCACCCGGTCGGCGGCCGCATCGTAGCGGCAGAGGCCGTTGCCGTGCGTGCCGATCCACAGCGCGTCGCCCTCCGGCGCGAGCGAACTCACGAAGTCGGGGAGGCGGTATTCGGGGTTCTGCGACAGGAAGACGAAGCGCTCCTGCGCAGCGTCGTAGCGGATCAGCCCCTTGCCCAGCGAGGCGAACCAGAGCCGCCCGGCGCGGTCCTCGCAGATGTCGACCACGTCGCTGTTGTGTCCCAGTTCGAGCGCGCAGTCGATCGTCTGCCGCGCATCGTCGTAGCGGCAAATGCCCATCTTCGTGCCGATCCACAGCACGCCCCGCGAATCGCGGAAGAGGGAGTAGACGTCGAGGTTGGCGAGTCCGGTGGTCTCCGGCGTGAAACGGCGGTCGGCACGGCGGGTGCGCAGATCGACGCGGTAGAGGCCGCCGTCGTAGGTCCCCACCCACAGCCGTTCGCCGTCGAGAAGCAGCGCATGGATGTTGAGCGGCGGGGCCTGCGGATCGATCGTAACGTGGCTGTAGCTGCCCGTGCGGGGGTCGTAGAGGCTCAACCCGCCGTCGTCGCTCCCGATCCAGATGTTGCCCTGCGGCCCCTCGCAGAACTTGCTGATGATCCGCCCGCACCCCGGCGCGGGTTCGATCGCCGTGAAGAGCGAACTGAAGGGCGAAAGGTAGTTGAGCCCCCCGAAGTAGGTGCCGATCCAGATGCCGCCGTCGCGGTCCTTGAGCATCGAGTGGACGAACTGGTCGTTGAGCCGACCGTTGCGGTGCGTCGCCCCGTCGTCGATCGTCTCGAAACTCCGGTTCTTCGCATCGAAGGCGACCAGACCGTGGTCCGTGCCGAGCATCAGCACCCCGGGGGCATACTCGATCATGGCGCGCACGCGGCCGCAGCGCTCCCCGTCGGCCGGACGGTTGGAGGTGAAGGTCCGCCGCGCGAGTTCGAACTTGTAGAGCTCGCAGGCATATCCGGCGATCCAGATGTCGCCGAAGGAGTCCTGCATCATGGTGCTGATGCGCGAGATAGGCTCGCGGGTCAGCGTATCCTCGACGCGGAAGACCGAAAAGCCGTTGTTCTCGGGGTTGTAGCGGCACAGCTTCGAGCCGCCGCCCGACGCCACCCAGACGTTGTTGTCGGCGTCGAGCAGAATCTTCGGAATGACGTTCGACGAGAAGGCCTCGGGGTAGCGCTCGGCCGAATAGTGCTCGAACGTCTTGCGACGCAGGTCGTAGCGGAAGAGCCCGTCGCCCAGCGTGCCGATCCACATATTGCCGCGCACATCGGCCGCCAGCGAGTAGACCAGCAGGTTGCGGCGCACTTCGCCGTCGACCTCGACGGGCAGGTCGACGAAGGTCTCGCAGCGCGTGTCGAAGACGTAGATGCCGTCGCCCGTACCCACCCAGATGCGGTCGCCGCCCGACATCGCCTCGCCGCAGAGGCTGTAGACGCAGTTGTTGGCGAGCGTGTGGCGCACACGGTAGTCGGAGCGGTAGCTGGTGAAATCGCAGGAGTTGAACCGGTCGAGGCCGTCGGCGGTACCGGCCCAGACATACCCCTTGTCGTCCTGATAGATGCACTGAATCGTGTTCGACGAAAGCCCTTCGGTATCGGTATAGTATCGGAACCGGTGTTCCACGCCCCGCACGGTGCCCGCCCCGCACAACAGCGCGCCGAGGCACGCCGCCCATCTAGTCAACGAATTCATAATCCGATCTTTTATCCGGGCCGCAGCCCACCCCCGACGCCTCCGGACCCGCGCGGTCCGACGATTCCGTAGCGTAAAAATAGCTTTTTTTCGCCTGAATCGCAAATTCGGCCCCCGCCATCTGCGATACGGACCCGCACGACGCACGATTCGGACCGCCGCAGCGGATCGGTTCGAGCTCCGCCGCCCCGACAGGACCGCAATCCGCCCCTCCCGCCCGGCGGTCGCAACCGGGGAGCGAGAACGAAAAAAAGCGGCGGCGGATCGCTCCGCCACCGCTCTAACCTGCCGGTTTCAGCCGATTCGACCGCTCACGGCCGATCTCCCGGGAAGGGGAAATCCGGCGAACGCTCGCGACACCGCTGCATGAGGGTCCGCAGGGCCTCGAGCCGATCCCCATCGTCCGCTCCCCGGTCCGAGGTCTCTCCGATGTCCCCGGCGATGCGGTATAGCTCGAGCCGGTCCATGTAGTCGAACTCCCGGAACCCGTCGCGGACGATCTTCCAGTCGCCCGAACGCAGGGCGACGCTCCACGGACCGCGTCCGCCGTCGTTATGGAACTCCCAATAGAGATAATCGTGCAGGGCCTGCTCCCCGGTTCCGGTCAGCGTCGGAAGATACGAGATGCCGTCTTTCGACCTGTCCGCTATGTCGATCCCGACGATATCGGCCATCGTCGCATAGAAATCGCAGAATGCGGAGAGGTGGTCCGTCTCGGAGCCCCGCTTCACCGCAGCGGGCCACTGCACGATGAACGGAACGCGTATGCCCCCGTCGTACAGCGAGCGTTTGTCGCCGCGCATGGGACCGCGGCTGCGGAAGAGGTCCGGATTGTGGCCGCCCTCGCGGTGCGCCCCGTTGTCGGAGGCGAAAACGACGATCGTGTCGTCGTAGATGCCCTGCCGCCTGAGCGTCGCCACGATCTCCCCCACCTGCTCGTCGAGCAGTTCGACCATCGCGATGTATGCCGCAGTGGGGTACTCCTGATGGGCGTATCCGCCCTGCAGCGCTCCGCTCCTGTCGCCGCCCGGCTTCCCCGGGTCGTAGCCCCTCTCCCGGCACTTCTCGACGGCCTTGCGCAGCCTGCCGTTCGGCACCTGAAGTTCGGCGTGCGGAAGCGGAGTCGTATACCAGAGGAAGAACGGCCTGCCCGCATGCTCCTCGATGAAGTCGATGGCCTCGTCGTGGATGACGTAAGGCACATAGACGCCCCGGCCCTCGTCCGTTCCCGAGTAGATGCCCGTAAGGTCCTTCTCCCGGTCGAAGTAATCCTCGATCCGGTTCGCGTTCTGCGGAAATTCCACCCTCCGGGCTTCGGTTCCGCTGCTGCGCCACAGGTGGCCGGGATAGTAGTAGTGGGCCTGCCGCTGGCAGTTGTACCCGTAGAACTCGTCGACGGACTGGAATTCGGGAGAGCCCTCCGAGCCCGGGTAGCCCAGTCCCCATTTGCCGAACACCCCCGTCTCGTATCCGGCCGCTTTCAGCAGTTTGAAGATCTGGTCGGTTTGCGCCGGAATCGGCTGCTGCCCCTCGCCCCGTCCGTCGCTCTGGAGCGGGGAACCGTAGGCGTCCGCACCGTAATATTCCAGATTGCCCCGTACGGGGGTATGCCCCGTATGCAGGCCCGTGATCAGCGATGCCCGCGCAGGAGCGCTTACGGAACTGCCGGAATAGTGCTGCGTGAAGACCATGCCGTTCGCCGCGAGCGAGTCGATATTGGGCGTGTCGATCATCCCCTTGCTGTAGCGGCGCATGTGCGGATTATGGCGCCAGCTCAAATCGAAATAACCGAGATCGTCCGCCAAGATGAAGACCACGTTCGGTCGCCCGCATACGGACTCCGGATCTTCCTGCGGAGCGCTGCAATGAGCCCAAGAGCGGAAAACTCCGCTACAGGCGGCGACAGGCACCAGTCCGATACCGAGCAAATGATTCAGCTTCATCTCCTGTTTTTCTGACAATACGACCGAAATACGTCGGACCGCGTGCACGATCGTACGGTCGCGGCATAGCCCGCCGCCGGACCGATCGTTCTGCGAAGAGCGGAGCATTCCGGCTCCTCCCCACCCTGCGCCTCGGAACAAATCCGAAACTCGGGGTTTTGTTAGGATCGGTAAATTTATACATTTTATCGCTCCCGTCCAAAGTTCCGGGAACCGTAATGTTCAATCCTTGCGATTGCCGCGCTGCGGATCGCAGCGGCAGTCCGCACGCGCACCGCCGCCTGCGCCGCATTTCCAGCACGCGAGAAGCCCCGTCGGCACCCGTCCTCTCCGTCCGCCGCCTTCCCGGTCAGCGGATCTCGCCGATGTCCTCCACCGGCCAGTCGTCGGTGCGGAAGGGCACGAGCGGCTGCCCCATCGTGGTCATTACATTGGCCTCGGGGCAGTAGTTGCGGAACGCATAGCGCACGGCGACGGGCTCCGGAACCGCCTCCGAGCCGACGACGATCCGGTTTTCCCTCCTCTTGAAGCCGGCCTGCGCCGGATGGAACACGCGGTCCTCGCCCGCGATCTCGAACCCGCCGAGGCGCACGGCGCCCCGCTCGTCGAATCCGCGGAAGCTGTCGGGATTGTTCCGCGTATAACGCTCCGAAAGGTTGTCGAAGCTCAAAACCAGCTTGTCGCCCTCGCGTTCCATCGATTTATAAGTGGGTGCCGGGGCGGGCAGCCCCTCGACGCCGTAATCGTTGGCCAGCGCCAGATAGGCCAGCCGCGCCGCCACCTCGCGCTTCTTGGCCGGGTGGATGCAGGTCGGATTGCCCAGATCGGTGGTCGCGGCGATCCCCGAGCGGGGAATCTCGGCCATCGCGGCATACTGCTGCTCGACGAGCAGCGGCCGCGACCGCAGCGCGTCGCCCTCGTAGCGGTAGGGCGCGATCTGCGCGAAGTAGAAGGGCATCCGCTCGTCGCCCCACGTCTCGCGCCACAGCTTCACGAGCGCCACCTGCAGCGCCTTGTAGTCGAACCAGTTGAAGCGATTCGCCTCGCCCTGATACCAAATGAAGCCTTTGGCCGTGAAGCGGCAGACGGGCAGGATCATCCCGTTGAAGAGCCGTTGCGGAATGCTGTTGTCGTAACGGCCCGACTTGGCGAGCGCATGGTCAATGCCCGGCACGGCGTCGATCGCCTCCTCGGTCATCCACGCCTCGATGGTCGACCCGCCCCAGTTGGGGGCGATGAGCCCCACGGGAACGCCCAGCATCTTGTTGAGCATGCGTCCGAAGAAGTAGCCCACGGCGCTGAAGGAGCGGACCGACGCGGGCGACGCGGTCTGCCATGCGGCGTCGCAGTCCTCCTGCGGCTCTGCGGAGGAGACCTTCGGCACGGTGAACATCCGGATGTCGGGATAGGAGCCCGCATCGAGGATCGCCTCGACGCTCCCCTCCACGGGCTGCATCATGAAGCCGCTGACGGGCATCTCCATGTTCGACTGCCCCGAGCAGACCCACACTTCGCCCAGCAGCACGTTCTCCAGCACGACCTCCTCGCCGTCGCTGATCGCGACCGTATAGGGACCGCCGGCATCGCCCGTGGGGACCTTCGTCGCCCAGCGTCCGGCGGCATCGGCCGTCGTCACGGTCGTGCGGCCGTTCCACGAGGTGGCGATCCGCACGCGGCGGCCGGGCGCCGCCTTACCCCACAGCGCCGCCTCCGCATTGCGCTGCAGCACCATGCCGTCGCCCAGCACGGCAGGAAGTTCAATTTTAGCCTGAAGCTGCGCGGCGCACAGCAGCGCCCAAGCAGCCAGCAACACTCTTTTCATGGTTCGTTCAGATTGGTTTTTCATGTTCGTATGACAAATATACGAAAAAATCCCACCTTTTCATGGTTCGTTCAGTTTCGTTTTTCGATCTCGATATCGTCGCAGTCGTACGCCACGAACGGCCGCTGCTCGTCGAGCAGGTAGGGATAGTCGGTCGTCGGCTCGATCGTGTTATCCGCGGCGAAACGGAAGCCCGACGTGCAGTAGAGGTGGACGATCCGGGGGTCGAACACCCGGAACGTGTTGCCCTCGACGCGGATGTTGCGGTGGTAGCGCGAGGTCGCACGGTCGGGAATGCGGCTGCCCGTGGCGATGCAGGCGGCGCCCCAGCCCCGGCAGCCGTAGTTGCCGTTTTCGAAGAGGTTGTTGCGGATCACCACGTCGCGCACGCCCGCCTGCTCGTACCAGAAGTTGGCGTCTCCCTCGAAGAGGATCGCGGCGCCCGCGATGTGGAAGTAGCACTCCTCGACGACGATCGGGCCGCGCGAGCCGAGCAGAAGGCCGCGGGCGCGGTTGCCCCGCATGCGGCACCCCTTGATGAGCACCTCGGGATAGCGCTCGTCGGCCGCCACCACATGACCCCGCTCGACGCCCTCGGGCAGCGGCTCGGTGAAGGTCACCTCGGTGTAGACCTTGTTGATCCGCTCCGCCGACTTCACCGTGCGGTGGGCGTAGGTTTCGACATTGTCGTTGTCGACCAGTTCGAGACGCATTCCCGCGCGGATGAAGTCGACGCCGTACTGCCCCGAATTGCGCCAGCGCAGCAGCACCCGGTCGGGCCCCGTCACCCGGTCGACGGCCATGTAGAGGCCGTGGATATTGGTCGCATCGTCCTTCTGGTTCTCGAACACGCAGTCGATCATGCGGATATACCCGCCGCAGTTGACGAAGTGCGTGGCGTCGGCCGTGATGCTGATCATGCGGTTCTTGCCGGGCGCAGGCACGACGACGAGCCGGCTCAGCTCGATGTCGTCGCTGCGCTGGGCGATGACGCCCATGCCGCCGCAGTGGTAGAGATCCACGTCGCGGATCGCGACGCCGCGGCAGTCGGCCAGCGTAAAGGCGGGATTGTAGCGCGCCGCGGCGCCGAACACCATGACGTTGCCCACCGTAGCCGTCAGGTCGTCGCGGCGGATGCGCACGCGGCCGTTCGGCAGCTTCTCGGCCGGGATCGTCCCGCCCGACAGCCAGAAATCGTTGGCGAGGAAGGCCGGTTCGCGGCGCTCGGCGTCGAACTCCAGCAGGTTGGAGAAGGGATAGACCGTGCCCTCCTCGTCGCGGAAGCGCAGGCAGCCGTTGACGATGTCGCAGCGGTACTCCTCGGGGAACTCGATTTCGAGCCAGCCGGGGCCCGTCGCCTTGACGACGCCTTCGGAGTGGAACGTGCGCGTGTAGTCGATCTCGAGGTCGCGGATCGTCACGTTCGTACACCCCTCGAGGTTGAACGGCGAGACGAAGCCCGTGAAGAGCAGCTCCGTGCCGCACCCCTCGATCGTCAGGTCGTGCAACCCCGCAAGGTCGAAGGCGATGCGCTTGAGGCTCTCGTCGTTGTTGCTGATGAACAGGTACTTCTCGGCCGCGCGGTCGGGACGCAGCCGCAGCCGGCCGCCCGGCAGCACGAGTTTCGTGGCGCCGATCTCGGCGCAGCGGGCCAGTGCGGCCCGCACGGCGGGCACGGCATCGCTCTCGGCCGCTTCGGGCGTGAGGTAGTCGGCGAGGTAGACGACACGCTGCGTGTCGGGAGCGGCGCAGGCCGCCAAGCAGACGGCGAGCGCCGTGCAGCAGAACATGCGGATGGATTTCATGGAATCGGTTAGGGTTAGCGAGAGGGGGTCAACGGTTGTCGGCGGGCTCGAGGCGCAGCACGAAGCCGCCGCCGGGGGCCAGCGGAATGCGCAGGCGGGTCTTCGAGGTCGCGGTCCGCTCGCGGAGCGCATAGCGTTCGGGCTCCTCGGCCGAACGCTTGTCGTCGGCGAGCATCGTGAGGCGGTACCTGCGGCCGGGCTCGAGGAACGAAAGGTCGACCTCAAGCGTGCGCGGCGTCCAGTCGGTCATGCCGCCCACGTACCACGCCTCGCCCTTGCGGCGCGCCGTGACGATGTGCTCGGCGATCTCGCCCGAGAGCACCTGCGTGCGGTCGTAGACCGAGGGCAGCGAGGCGATGAACCGCGTGCAGGGTTCGTCCGCGATGTAGTGCGAGGGCGAGTCGCAGAGCATCGCCAGCGGCATGTCGAACACCACGTAGGCGGCCGCCTGATGGGCCCGCGTGCCCTGACTCATCGGCCGGTAGTAGTCGATCGCGAAGCCCTCGCGCGTGGCGTTGCGGAAGGCGCCGGGCGTATAGTCGACCGGGCCCTGCACCATGCGGATGAAGGGGAAGGTGACGTCGTAGGAGGGCATGTCGGGATTGCTCCACTTGAGCTCCTCCAGCCCGAAGACGCCCTCGAAGTTGAGGATGTTCGGATAGGTGCGGTCGAGTCCCGTGGGCTTGTAGACGCCATGGATGTCGAGCGTCAGCCGGTGCGCGGCGGCCGCCTCGGCCAGCCGGTAGACCCGCTCGACGGCCAGCTGGTCGTCGCGGTCGATGAAGTCGACCTTGAAGCCCTTGATGCCCAGCGCCGCGTAGTGGGCGCACGCCTCCTCGAGCTTGGCGTCGAGCACGTTGGCCACGGCCCACAGGATGAGGCCCACGCCCCGCTCGTCGGCGTAACGCACCAGCTCGGGAAGGTCGATGGCCGGGATCGCCGCCATCACGTCGCCGCCCTTCGGGTCGGACCACCCCTCGTCGAGCACGACGTACTCCAGACCGTACGCCGCCGCGAAGTCGATGTAGGCCTTGTAGGTGCGCGTGTCGATCCCCGGTTCGAAGTCGACGTGGGTCAGGCCCCAGTCGTTCCACCACTCCCACGCCACCTTGCCGGGCTCGATCCACGAGCAGTCGGCGACGCGGCACTCGGCGCCGAGCGCATAGACCAGATCGTTGGTCGGCAGCTCACGGGCCTCGTCGGCCACGGCCACGATGCGCCACGGATAGGTGCGCGTGCCCTCCACGCGGGCGATGCAGTCGTGCCGCGTCGCCACCCGCTCCTGACAGCGCCGCTCGTGGAGGTAGCAACTGTCGGGCAGGGCGGCGAACAGGCCCCGCAGCGTCCCCCCGTCGGGGGTGAGGAACATGCCGGGATAGGACTCCAGATCGGACTCGCAGATGAGCGCCTTGCCCCGGCCGCGGCCCCAGTCGGCGGCCAGCGGCAGCAGCACGGGTTTGTCGGTGCGGAACTCGCTCGCACGGCAGCGGTCGTAGCAGAACTGGAAGGCGTTGCAGAAGCCGTCGGAGCAGGCGGCGAAGAGTTCGGGGTCGCCCGCGAAGCGGAATGCGGCGATTTCGTCGACGACGGTCCGCTCGCCGGCGAACGCCGTCTCGAAGCGGTAGGCGCAGCCCTCGTCGAAGACACGGAACGTCACGGCATAGCCGCCGTCATAGGTCAGTCGCAGCTGGTTGTAGCGCTCGGCGACCTCCGACTGCCGGTGGAAGGGGGCCGGGATGACGCGGTCGACCGACGTGCGGTCGGCGGCGACGATCCGCGCGCCGCGCGCCGGGACGAGCCCTTCGGCGAAGCGCAGGCCGATCGCCGCGGGTTCGAGCAGCGCCGTCCCGCGGCGCGAAACGGCATAAGTGAGCGAATCGGTCGCACGGACGTCGACGACCAGCGTCCCGTCGGGCGATGCGATCCGATAATCGGCGGCTTGGGCCCGCAGGGCGGTCAGAGCGCCGCACGACGCGAGGAGAAGGAGGGCTTTACGGAAAAGATTCATGGCCAATGGTGTTCGTTATTCGGTAAGTCGGATGGTGAGGGTTTCGCCGGCGGCGATGCGGTGGCGATGCGGCGCGGCACCGCGTCGGGCGACCGTCACGCAGAGGCGGTCGGCCGCTTCGCGCACGACCTCGATGTCGAAGTCGGAGCCGAAGGCGCGGATCCGCCGCAGCCGCATGCGGTCCCAGCCGGCCGGCATCGAAGGGGTCAGTTCGAAGCTCCGCAGCCCGACGGGGCGGATGCCGAACAGGCCCTCGGTGACGACGCGGCAGTAGAGGCCGCTCTCGGCCGAAAGGTGGCGCTGCGACCCCTCGGGCCACGCCTCGATGGGATAGGGCACGTGGTCGCCCAGCAACCGGCGCTGCGAGTAGGCGTGCAGCAGCTCGGTGGCCCGGTCGGCGTGGCCGGCGTTGTAGATGCCGCGCAGCGCATAGAGCGTCGAGCGGTCCCAGAAGGTGGCGCTGCCCTGCTCGGTCAGCAGACCGTCGTCGGTCAGCAGCTCGGGGCCCAGCAGCGCCCGCACGGTGCCCTCGCGGTGCTTGTCGAGCCCCACGATCAGCGGCATGCAGATCCACGACCGCAGCAGCGTGTTGCCCTCGTAGTAGCGGTAGGTGTCGTAGCCGCCCACCTCGGCGCCGAAGTGACGTTCGATGGCGGCGCCCAGCCGACGGGCGCGCTGCGCATAGATGCGCGTTTTCGCGGCGCCGAGCCCCAGCTCGCGCGTCAGCGACACGGCCGAACGCAGGGCGTCGTAGTAGAGCGTCGAGGTGCAGAGGTTAGCGTCGCCCGCGGGGAAGCGCCCCTCCAGCTCGTCGGAGTCGGAGGCCACGACCCCCTGCTGCGTGAGCTGCCGGTGGCAATAGGCGAGGCACCACTCGATGAGCGGCCACAGCTCGCGGGCCTCGGCCTCCGAGCCCGACGCCAGCGCATAGCGCGCGGCGCCCGAGGCGATCATGGCCGCGTCGCCGCGGTCGCCCGCACCGTCCCAGATGTCGGTGCCCTCGGCGATGATCGAACTGGGCAGGGGCCGGAATTCGGGATTCATGAAGCGGGCGAAGTGGCGGAAGGAGTTCAGCGCCGAGGCGTTGCCGACGCCGTAGCCCAGATAGGGAAAGAAGGGATCGACATACTCGGCCTGATCGTTGGCCCAGATCGCCGCATAGTAGGATTCGCCGCCCGGAGCGTGCATGTAGCCGCCCTTCGTGGCGCAGATGCTCTCCGAGGCACGGAGCTTCGCATAGCGGAATTGGGTGTCGATCACCGGATCGGGCGTCTCGAGCACGAGGTTCGCCCCCACGGTGTCGCGCACGAAGGCCCGGCGTGCGGCCCACTCCGCCTCGACATCAGCCGCAAGGGGCGGCTCGTCGGCCCGATGGGCTTGGAACAGGGCCGCGAAGCAGAGCGAATCGCCCGGCGCGAGCCTGTAGGTGCCGCTGCCCGCGAGGTCGCAGCGCACGGCATAGGCCCCGTCGAGGCCCTTCGCCGGATCGGTCGTCGCGACCTGCGAGAAGGCCGGCACACAGACCGTGAGCGACTTCGGCCCGATGTTCCGCAGCACGTACCGCTCGCACAGCATCGGGAGGCGGCACGAGGGGAAGATCGTGCGCGTCATCGTCGCCGCCGGCACGGGTTCCGTCCGGCGGGCCGCCCCCACGTTGGTGCGGCCGAGGCCCCAGCGGCTGCGGACCTCCACCGCCCCGTCGATGGCGACGCGCTCGACGCGTTCGGCCTGCAGCACGAGGCCGTCGACGCCCAGCAGCGAGGGGATGTCCGTCGCCATGCGGTACATCAGCGAGCCGTGCGTGTCGTTGGGCAGCGTGCGCAGCATCGGGAAGACGAGCGACCGCTCCGCGCGGAACGCGCCCCGCTCGTCGACGCCCCAGCGCAGCACGACGGCCATCCGCTCGCCGCTCATCTCGATATGGTCGGCATGCGGCGTATCGTTTCCGGGGCACCACGCGATGCCCGGCATCGGGCCCTCGTCGAGGTGCCAGCGCTGGGCCTTCGCGACCGCGGCGGCGAAAAGAAAGCAGAGGATGCAGAGTGCGGTTTTTCGGATCATCGGTTCGGGGTTTCGGTGTGGGTTCGGAACTATTCGTCGCAGCGGATGTCGCGCGTGAGCCGGCAGTCGCGTTTCAGACGCAGGCGGAGCACGCATTCGCGCTCGCCGGCGAAACGGGTGTTCTGCAGCAGGTAGAGGGGCAGCCAGCCGTAGGCCTTCGCGCCGTCGTGTTCGGCCTCGACCAGACAGTTGCAGTAGCGCACGCCGAACTCCTTCTCGGGTTCGAACACCTGCGCCACGGGGATGCGGCACGCTCCCCTGCGGCCCGTCGCGGCCACGGCCTGCGGCTCCTCACGGACCGAGTAGGAGTACCACCGCACGGGATAGAGGCGCACGACGGCGCCCCGCACGGGCCTCCCGTCGCTCTCCACCACCTCGATGCGGATGCGCTCGGGCAGCGCCGCGGAGACGAGGTCGTCGATGTCGACGTTGCGGCCGCCCGCCAGATCGATCATCCTTACGGCGTAGTCGCTCCAGCGCTCCTCGCCGTAGGGGTAGTTCATGATGCAGCGCACGCCGCCGAACGCGGCGCCGTTGATCGGGTTCTTATCCGCATCGACCTTCATGGCGTAGATGTCGGGCACACCGCGGGCATGGCCGAACTCGTGGATGATGCCGTCGACGGCATTCCGCTCGAAGGGCGAGTTGAAGCGGTCGTCGTGGGTTCGCGCATGGTAGATCGTCTGCCATTCGTCGCCGTACCAGCCGCCGCCCGTCTCGCGCGGATCGGACTTGTAGCCGTCCATCACCACCAGATAGTCGTGCTCGGGGTGGGGCTTGCCGATCTCGTCGGTCGACAGCCCGTCGTAGACGTAGAAGGCGTCCCAGTCCACGACGAACTCGTAGCGGGCGCGGAAGCGCCCATCGTAGTTGAAGGCGCGGTCGATGCGGCGGAACATATCCTCGGTCAGCCGGCGCACGCGGTCGAGGCCGCCCAGCGAGTCGACCGACGTGCGGTCGATGCCGATCTTCACGCTGAAGCGATGGACGGGCTGCGCCGCGGCCCCGCCGCAGAGCAGCGAGCAGAGCAGCGGACAGAGCAGCGCAGCCCGCCGCACGATACGGTTCGTCTTCATGGCATCAGCTTTCGAGCGATCGGCGGATCAGCTCCAACTCCTCGGAGGTGTAGGTCGCCGCCACGACATCCTCGCCGGCGGCCTCCGAGACGTGGGAGAGGAAGAACAGCAGCTTGTCGTAGGGCGTGCGCAGGTGCTCCATCGCTGCGCCGTCGAGGTCGTAGAGCGCCCGGAAGGCCTTCTTGTAGACATCCCAGCCGTAGCGCTCCTTGATGCGCAGGAAGGTGTAGTGGAGCGCGTCGCCGTTGTTCTTGGCGATGCCGGCGCCGATCGTCTCGTCGTAGAAGATCTTGTAGTAGTTGATCGCATCGGCGCCGCGGTAGCAGATGTCGCGCTGCGACATCGTGCCGTCGCATGCCTCCAGCGCATAGGACATGCGGAAGTTGGCGAAGATCTCGTCGTTCCAGTTCCAGCGGCCCTCGCGGCGGATCGTGCCCGACGAGAAGACGTGGCCGATCTCGTGCATGATGCCGAAGCCCCAGTCGTCGAACTCCACGGTGCGTTCGAGGAGTTTCGTCACGGCGACGTGGCTGTTCCACAGAATGGGGTTGCCCGCCAGCGCCCAGTAGCCCGGCTCGATGCCCGGCGTGTTGAGGATGACGATCTTGCGACCGTCGTAGGGCACGTCGCCCACCAACTCGGCATAGGCCTCGTAGATGCGGTCGAGGTGTGCGAGCCACCTGTCGACGGCCTCGTCGGAGAGGGTCACCTTGTCGCGGTCGAGGCGCAGCACGATGTGCTCGCTCTCGCGCGTGTAGATCGCCTCCTCGGGCGTCGGCACGACGCGCACGTCGTCGAACCACGCCGTGCCGGCCGCCTTGCCGCCGTTGACCGTGCCCCACGGGAAGCCCAGCGAGCAGCGGATCTCCGCCTCGCCGTTGCCATCGGCCACGAAGTCCATGTAGACCTCCTGCCAGTCCGACGTGCCGTAGACGAACTCCGAAGCGTTCCACGGCTGCTCCAGTCCGTCGGGCGCGAGGTAGAGCACCGCACCGCGGCCCTCCTTCACATCGTCGCACTTCACGCGGGCCGAGACGCGGTAGAGCCGGCCCGCCTCGAGCCCCCGCAGCCGGTGGCCGACGTGGAGCGAGGTGCGCTCGTCGCTCGAGAGCTTCACGCAGCCGCGCCCCGCGGCATCGCCGTCGGGAAGGTACTCGATCGTTCCGGGAACCTCGCCTTCGTTGCCGCTCCACAGGCGGGCGAAGCGCTTCGGGCTGTCGAAATCGTCGGAGAACACGCGATCGCGCCCGACGAAGGCGTATGCGCCGATGCCGCAGAGGGCCAGCGTCGCCAAAATACAAATCGTCTTCTTCATGGTCTGTCGTTTCTTTTTGAATCGCCCGGGATCCGCCCGTCACTGCAGCGTCCGGCGGATCGACGCCAGCTCCGACTCGGAGAAATACTGGGTCTTGACATCGATATCGCGGCCCAGCTCCTCGGAGGCGTACTTCGAGAGCAGCGAAAGGAAGTGTTCGAACTTGGCGTACTTGCTCGAGGCGCCGGCGCCGCCGGTGGCCGTCAGCTCGCGGAACGTCAGCTTGAAGGGCTCCCACCCGATGCAGTCGTCGCCGGCCAGACGGCCGAGCATGTAGTGGATGCCGTCGTCGTTGACGCCCGTGCCGATCGTCTTATGATATTCGTTCTTGTAGTGCTCCATCACCTCGCGGCCCGTGTAGACTCGATTGTCGGTCCACACCTTGCCGTCGTTCCGCTCCAGCCCGTACTGCATGCGGAAATTGGCGAACATCTCGTCGTTCCAGTTCCAGCCCGAGTTGCCGATGTTGAAGACGTGGCCGATCTCGTGCAGCAGGCCGAAGCTCCACGTGCCGTGCTGCTCCAGCTCGTTGAGCGTATCCTCCACGGCGGTGTAGTTGCTGCTCCACAGGATCGGGTATCCGGCCAGCGCCCAGTAGCCGCTCTCGATGCCGCGCGTCGAGAGGATCGCCAGCTTGCGGCCCTCGTGCGGCACATCGCCCATCAGCTCGCGGTAGGATTCGTACATGCTGTCGAGGTCGGCGATCCACCGGGCGAGCGTCTGCGCCGAAACGAAGACCTTCGAGGGCTCGATGAAGAGGCGGATGTGCTCGCCCTCCTGCATGTAGAGCTCGTCGGAGACCTCCACGACGGAGATGTTGTCGTAATAGACCGTGCCATAGGTGTATCCGCCGTTGGTCGTGCCGCCGTAGCGGAAACCCAGCGCGCAGACGATCTCGGCCGTGCCGTCGTCGTCCGACATGAAGTCGGCGTAGAGCGAGGTCCAGCTCTTGAGGTTGGTGCCGTAGACGAACTTCGAAGCGCCCCACAGCTGCTTTTGCGACATGTCGAACAGCACAGCGCCGCGCCCCAGATTCTCGGGGATATCCGAATAGCGGATCTTGGCGTAGACGCGGTACATGCAGTCGGGTTTCAGCCCCGTGAGCTTCTGCTTGATGCCCACGCAGCACTTGCCCTTCTCGGGGAACTGCTGGATGCGGATGCAGCGGCTGTCGCCTACGCCCGCCCCTTCGACCACCTCGACCGTAGCGTTGGCGCCGTTGTGGAAATCGACGCGCTGCCAGCCGTCGAGGCCCGCTTCGAAGGTGCCGTTGACGACCTTCACCGCATAGGGATTGTCCGGATTGTCGGGACCGGGCGTAGGACCGGGTTTCTTGCCGTCGTCATCGCCGCCGCAAGCCCACAGGGCGCAAAGCGCGCCCCACGTCATCAATAGGAATGCGAATCTTTTCATAGCCTTGATTTTGAATGGTTAGGACTCCGCCCCGTCCCGCGGCACCGGCGAGGAGGATGCTCCCGCCGGTGCGTGCGGAGCCGGAACGTCGGCGACGCTAAAACGCGTCGACGGTGAGCGGACTGATCAGGTAGCACTTGACCGTGGTCAGTTTGCCCGATGCCTTGTCCGAATCGTTGTAGTAATACTGCACGTCGAAGAATACGCGGCCGGTCTCCATGTCGAAGTAGCTGCCGTGATCGATCATGGCCGCCAGCTGATCCCGTTCGGCGGAGTAGCCGCTGGCCCTCGAGAACATCTGCACCTTGCGCTTTTTGGGATCGCCGTCGTAGCTCTCGTCGCAGATGCGCCAGTGGAACCCGCGGTCCCACGTATAGTAGCAGTTCACGTAGGGGAAGGCCACGCCGTCGACGTTCGTGCCGCTGGGCAGCGTCGTGCTGCGCATCCAGTTGTCGTTGACCCAGCCGTCGATGCCGGACACGCGCGACAAGTAGTTGTTGTCGGAGGTGTTGAGGTTGCTCCAGCGGCCGCAGAGCGTCCGCTTCAGACGCAGATACACCACGTCGTCGGACATCATCAGAGTGCCCTGCGGCAGCTTCGAGGTGTTTAGCACGAAGGGCAGCAGGTACTCCTTGCCCGACTCGAAGGGCTCGGCGCTCATGTCCGCGACGGCCGTCGCCGTGACCTTCACGCGGCCGGCCTCGAGCGTCACGGGGTCGATCTTCACCTTCGAGGGATCGAACCGCTCGTAGCTCTTGCCGTGGGCGCTGTTGTAGGCCGCGACGAGCGAGGGTTCGTAGGTGAACTCGACGTCGATGTCGTCCATCAGCATGCCGTTGAGGCGCACGTCGATGTCGGCCTCGTAGGAGAGCGTCGTGGCGGCGGCATAGCGGTCGGTGTCCGACACGGTGAGCTGGATCTCCTGCGCGTTGACCTTCGCGTAGAACATGTTGCCCTGCACGACCTTATAGGCCGAGCTGACGATGCTCAGCGGCAGCAGGAAGGTCTTGTCGGGATCGGCCTCCGACGCGGCGAAGGCGATCTCGTAACGGAACGACCGCGTCTCGATGTCGAACGTTCCCCGGTCGACCGTGTAGAACCGTGCGGGCAGCAGCTCGTAGTCGGTGCCGTTCTTGGCGTTGTAGTCGTCGACCATCGCCTGCGTGGCGTCGACGGTCAGCTCGGCGGTCTCGAGCGTGGTGAAGTTGGCCGTACCCGTCAGCTCCAGCTTCTGCTCCACGGGCACCCCCTTGATGAACGACAGCACCTGCAGCGCGGCGGGCGCGTCGACGGTCACGGTCGGCTCCTCGAACGAGAAATAGATCATCGTGTTGAGGTACTTCTCGGCGCTGTTCACCGCATCCTTCGGCGTGCAGACGATCGGGATGACATAGTTCTCCGCAGCGGCGGCCGAACCGGCCATCGCGACGATCGCCGCGGGCTTGAAACGCACCGGGAAGCCCGTCTCCTTCGCCTTCTCGGGGAAGGAGAGCTCCGTAGCCTCGATCGAGTAGCACGACTCCGGCATGAGTTTCAGCGCGGCGCCGTTGAGCTGGTTGTACTCCTCGACGAGCGCCTCGTCGACCGCCACGTCGAACGAGGCGGCGCGGCTCAACCCTTCGGTGCGGACCATGTTCACCGTGTAGACGTCGTTCTGGTAGATCGTGATCGACGGAACGTTGACCATGCCCGAATTTTCGAGCGTCGCATCGGGCAGAACGACGATCGGCTCGTACTCCACCTCGCAGGCGCCGGCCCCGAAGGCCGCCGCTGCGAGCATCCATATTCTAAACAGTTTTTTCATTGCGCATCTCTTTTATGGTTTGACTTGTCGGCCCGGAGCCCCCGGCCGCTAATAGAAGGGAGCCTGCACCAGCTGTGTGTTGAGCATCACCTCCGACGACTTGATCGGCAGGAAGTAGTGCTGGATGTCGAAACGCTTGTTGGCCACCTTCTTCAGGGTGAAGAACGCGAGGTCGGTGGCGTTGTCGCCGCGCGACATGTCGAGGCCGTAGGCGTTGTGGTTGAACGCCCCGTCGACGCCGTGCGCCGTGAACCAGCGGCGGACGTCGAACGCGCGGTTGCACTCCCACGCCAGCTCGATCTTGCGCTCGTGGCGGATCTTCTCGCGCATGTCGTCCTGCGTCGTGTATCGCTCGTAGCCCGGGATGCCCGCACGCTCGCGGATCTCGTTGAGATAATGGAGGATCTCCGTCTCTTTGGCCTTGCCGTAATACTCGTTCAGCGCCTCGGCGTAGTTGAGGTAGACCTCGCCCAGACGGATGATCGGGAAGGGCACGTAGAGGTTCCACGTATCCTTCGACTTCTCCTTGCTCGAGCAATAGTCCAGCGGCACGTTCTTGCGCACGGAGAAGCCCGACGTGTTCTTGTCGCCCGGGGTCGAGCCGTTGCCGCTCTTGCCCGAGTACCAGAAGTCGACGATGCCGTAGCCGTCGGCGTCCTGCTGGTTGTCGCTCTCGTTGGGATAGGCGTAGGAGAGGCGCTGGTTGGGGAAGTGGATCGAGGCGTAGAAGCGGGGCTCGCGGTCGCAGAACATCCAGAAGGTGTCGGCGATGGTGCCGTTGCCGGGCTCGGTGGAGAACTTGCGGTCGGCGAACCACTCCTCGAGGGGCCGGCTCTCCGAACCGTCGGCCATGAAGAAGTCGTTCACCATGTCGATGGCCAGCGAGTAGCGGCCGTTCCAGCCGAACCAGCGGGCGGGCAGCGCGCAGCGGGCATACCACTGCACCGTGTTGGGCTGCGCCCAGATGATCTCGCGGTTGCGGTCGGCGCCCCACGTGGTAGTGACGGCGCGGAAGTTGTCGACGATCTCGTCGAACGTGGCGCCCTCCTTCGGTTTCAGCAGCTCGTACTCGGTCATGTCGATCACCGTTTTGGCGGCATCGGCGGCAACCTTCCACAGCTCCTTGTCGTAGGTCTGGGGAATGAGCTGCGTACCGTCGCGGTTGGTCCAGTTGCGGTAGACCGTGTTACCGTTGAAGAGCGGGCTGGCGGCCATCAGCAGCATGCGCGACTGGATGGCGCGGGCGGCGCCCACGGTCGGCAGACCCAAATCGAGCGACTCGTTGCGCGTGGTCGGCATGCCGTTCTCGCAAACCCAGTCGATCTCGCTGCTGATCCACTCCACGCAGTCGGCGAAGGGCGTACGCGCCTGCGTCGCGGCGATCTGATCGGTGGTGCGGCTCGCCGTCGCGATGGGAATCGGGCCGTAGGAGCGCAGCAGCAGGTAGTGGTAGTAGGCACGCATGAACCGCGCCTCGGCCCGCATCGAGCGACGCTCCACCTCGCCCAGCTCGACGCACTTGTCGACGTTCTCGAGGAAGATGTTGCAGTGGCGGATCGCCTGATAGTAGCGCACGAACAGATAGAGGTTGTAGCCCGTATAGCCGTAGTAGTTGTCGGGGCTCATCTTGCCCTCCGAGATGTTGCGCACGAAGGGCTCCATCGTGTAGGCCGACTCGTCCGTGCACCAGAAGTAGGGAGACTGGCTGCTGTAGTGCATCTCCTGCACCATGAAATCGGTGCTGAAAATGCGGTTGTACCACTTGCGGGTGTCGATGTCCGACGAGAAGATCTTCTGGATCGAGTTCAGATCCTCGGGATCCTGATCCAGATAATCGGCGCAGCCGGGCAGCAGCAGCAACGACGCGAGCAATATGCTGATAAGATTCTTTTTCATGTTCGGTACGGTGTTAGAAGGTTAGATTCACGCCCACGAAGACCTGACGCTGCATCGGATAGCGGTCCGCGCCGGTTTCGGGATCCCAGTATTCGGAGATGAATTTGCTGGCCGTGAACAGGTTGACGCCCTGCGCATAGACACGCAGCGAGCTGCAGCGCAACTTGCTCGTCCACGCGCGCGGCAGCGTGTACCCGATCTCGACGTTCTTCAGACGGAGGTAGTCGCTGTCGCGCTGCCACCACGTCGAGGTCTTGTAGTTGTTGGCATCGGGGCCGTAAGTCAGACGCGGAGAGAAGGCGTGCGGATCGGGGTCGGCCTCGGTCCAGCGATCCTCGAACATCGTCATGACGTTGCCCATGAACTTCGGACCGCGGTCGGCTTGGAACGGGAAGAAGTACCAGCCGCCGCCCAAATAGGAGGAGCGGTTGGCGCCGCCCTGAAACAGGAACGAGAAGTCAAGCCCCTTCCAGCGGAGCGATGCGCCGAAGCCGTAGACGATCTCCGGCATCGAGGGGTGGCCGATCCACGTCATGTCGGCCTCGGTGATCTTGCCGTCGTCGTTGAGGTCTTCGTAGCGGATGTCGCCGGGGCGCAGCTGCGTCTTGTCCAGACCGAACTGCGTGTAGTAGTCGGGCATGGCGTCGAGCTCCTCCTGCGAGAAGAGGTGCAGAGCCTTGTAGCCCTTCGTCAGACCGTAGCGCACCCCCACCTGACTCTGCCACGGGTAGGCGTAGAACATGCCGTCTTCGAGCACCTTGTTGCGCGTGAAGGTGAAGTTGCCGCGCACGGAGAGGAACAGATCGCGGTTGATCTGCTTGGAGTACTCGCCCGTGATCTCGAAGCCGCGGTTCTCCATCACGCCCATGTTGGCGTAGAGCTTCTGATCTTTGGGAATGCCGGTCACCTCCGACGCCTGCGGCGAGAGGAAGATGTTCTCGCGCTTCTCGTAGAATATGTCGGCATTGATCCGCAACGCATCCCAGAAGCCGACCTCGACACCGAGGTTGTACTTCGTGGCGACCTCCCACGTCACGCCGGGATTGGCCATACGGCCCTCACCGATGCCGCCGCCGCCCTGATTGAAGTTGACGCCGAGGTTGCTCGAACCGCCCGCGCCGTCGTTGACCGTCGAGAGGTAGATGAAGCGCGTGTAGGGAATCTGGTCGTTGCCGACCTGCCCCACCGAAGCGCGGATCTTCAGCCACGTCAGCACCTCGCTGTCGCGCAGGAAGGACTCCTCCGAAGCGACCCAGCCGAGCGCCACGGCGGGGAAGACGCCCATGCGGTTGCCTTTGGCGAAGTTCTCCGAGCCGTTGAAACCGATGTTGGCCTCGAACAGATAGCGCTTGTCGTAGGCGTAGGTCACGCGGCCCGCCAGACCGATCGAGCGATAGGGCAGCGCCTTGAGGTAGGAGAGGCTGTTGTCCAACTCGCGCATATCCTTCGCGAAGCCCATCACCAGCGCACCCGCTTCGTGCTTGCCGAAGGTGCGGTTATAGGTGATCGAGGCCTCGACGTACTGCTTGCGCACGCCCGAGCCGCTCTGGTTGTAACCGAGGTAGTCCTGCTTGGCGCTCGCCTCCCACTCGTTGAGGATCAGCTCGCCGCTCTCGTCGCGGCCCGTAGCCTCGAAGTAGTTGATCTTGCGCTCGCGCTTCTCGACATTGGTGTTCTCGAAGTCGTAGGCGTAGGTCACCTTCGCCGAAAGGCCGGGCGTGATGAAGCCGAAATCCTGCGCGAGCGACAGATTGGCGCGCATCATGTTGCCCGTGGTCTTGCCCCAGCCGTACTGGGTCAGCATGTTGTAGGGGTTGTTCAGACCGTCGCGACCGGCCAGCAGACCGTTCTTGTAGATCACCGGGAAGGCGTTCGGCGCGGCGTTGATGATGTCGCGGTAGATGGCGTCCGACCCGTTCACCGGCGTGGTGTTCTCCGAGACGGTGGCCTGCAGGCCGAGCGTCACGACCGTCGTCTTGGTGATGTCCATGTCGACGTTCGTGCGGAAGTTGTAGCGCTTGTAGTTGACGTTCTCGCCGAAGCGGCCCACCTTGTCGCTCACCCACGAGTAGGAGCCCGGGTGCACGGAGTACTGCCCCTCCTGATTGTAGAACGACAGCGCCGTGAAGTAGCGGGCGAACTTGCCGCCGCCCGAGATGTTGGCGCTGACCTTCTCCGAGAGCGACACCTTGTTCATCAGGAGCTTCTGCCAGTCGACGTCGGGATAGAGCTCCGGGTCGGTCTGGCGGCGCATCGCGTCGATCTCGTCGTCGCGGTACTTCATCGCCTGCGAAACGCCGTCGGTCGCGTCCACCGCCTCGTTGAAGAGCATCGAACGGGTCGCCGCATCGAGGAACGACAGCCGCTTGCTGGCGAACGAGAAGCCCTGCTCGTAGCGCAGGTCGATCTTCGCCGGACCGTCGAAACCGCGGCGGGTGTTGACCAGAATGACGCCGTTGGCACCGCGCACGCCGTACACGGCCGTGGCGCTGGCATCCTTCAGCACGCTGAACGACTCGATTTCGAGCGGGTCGACATCGTTGAGCGGGCGCTCGATGCCGTCGACCAGAATCAGCGGGTTGGGGTCGCCCGTGAAGGTCGCGATGCCGCGGATCCAGAACTGGGCGTCGTCCTTGCCCGGCTCGCCCGAGGTCTGCAGCGCCACGACACCGGCGAGGTTGCCGGCCAGCGTCTGGCTCAACGAACGCACGGGCACGCGCAGCGTCTCGGGACGCACGGTGGAGATGGCGCCCACGACGGACTCCTTCTTCTGCGTGCCGTAACCCACGGCGACCACCTCGACGCTCTCCATGCCGATGGCATCGGGCTTGAGCGTGACCATCACTTCGCCGCTGCCTTTGGCCGTCACCTGCTGCGTCTCGTAACCGACGAACGACACGACGACCGTGACGTTGCGGTCCACACTCTTCAGGGCGAAACGGCCGTCGACATCGGTGGCCGTCGCGATGCTGGTACCCTTTACCATCACCGTAGCGCCGATCACCGGCGCCCCCGTCTCATCGAGCACCCGTCCGGCGAGACCGAGATCCTGCGCCTGCAACCACGTTGCGGCCACAGCTGCCATCGCCAGTAGGAGCACTTTTTTAAGGTTACTCGTAGATACACTCATATCCACTTCGAATTTAGGTTAGTTGAATAGGTTGGCGGTTCGTGCGAATCCCGTCCCGCAGCGGTGCGGGGTTCGCCTTCAACGAATTTATATGCGCCCGTCCGAACAAATATCCGCGATGCGCAAGCGACCCTGTCCGAAGTACGATTCTTTCGTTTTTTGTACGATTTTATCCCGAAATAACGACGCGATTCGCCCGCCGATACCATTTTTTCATCGGAAAACGACAGCCGGCCTGTCGCACGCCGGCCGAAATCGAGAGTGAAAAGGAGAAAGAAAAAGGATGAGGCGGATAAAGAAACACAGGATGCGGGCAGCATCGAGAGGCAGCACCGAAAGGCCGCGCCGCAACTGCGGACGCCCCGCCCCTCAACGACACCGGAACACACGAAAAGGCCGCCTGCCCCTCGGGCAGACGGCCTTTCGAAAACGGATCGGAATCCGGCCTACTTGATGCGCTCGTAGTACTCGCGCGTGCGGGTGTCGACGCGGATCTTGTCGCCCGTGTTGATGAACAGCGGGACGCGGACCGTAGCGCCGGTGTTGACCGTAGCGGGTTTGAGCGAGTTGGTCGAAGCCGTGTCGCCCTTGATGCCCGGCTCGGTGTAGGTCACCTCCATGTCGACGATCGGGGGCAGTTCGGCCGAGAGGACCTGCTCCTTTTCAGTGTGGAACATCACCTCGACGATCTGGCCGTCGGCCATCAGGTCGTAGTTGTTGATCAGGCTCTTCTCGATGTTGATCTCCTCGAAGGTCTCCGTGTGCATGAAGTGGGCGCCCAGATCGTCCTCGTAGGTGAACTGGTAGGGACGGCGCTCGACGCGCACCTGCTCGATCTTCTGGCTCACCGACGAGAAGGTGTTCTCGAGTACGCGGCCGTTCTCGAGGTTCTTGAGCTTCGAACGGACGAAAGCGGGGCCCTTGCCCGGCTTGCAGTGCTGGAAATCGACTACGAGGAAGGTCTTGCCGTCCATCTCGATGCACATGCCGATTTTGATATCGGCGGCGGTAATGGTCATAATGTCGTATTTTTTAAGTTCGTTGTTTCGTTTATGGCGACAAATTTAATAATTATCCGAAACAATTCAAAATCCCGGACGCCCCTTCGGCGCATTATGCACGCAGAAAAGCGGTTGCGCACGACGACGGTGCGGCGGTCACCGCGGCGCAGCAGGCGCGGGAACAGGCGGGGAACAGGCGGGGAACGGGCCGGGAACGGGCCGGGAACAGGCGGAAATCGGGCCCCGAAATCTATTTTTCGCGAAAAATCGCTATCTTGCCCCCGTTACACAATCTAAAGGTTAAAGGTTATGAGAAAAAAACTGCTTTCGAGCTTCGTCCTCTGCGCGCTGGCTTTCGCCTCCTGCACGGACGACAACCCCGCACCGGGTCCCGCACCCGTCCCTCCCGCCGAGCGGGTCGCGACGCAGGCCTTCTACGGCGGCGACCGCTACGACGCCGGCACGGGCAACATCTGGATCAACTTCATCTCCGAAATGGAGTACGACGAGCTGGAGGAGACCTACATCGGCCCGGGCTTCATCGTCTGCCTCGACTTCAACACCGCGCTGGCCGCCAATCCCGACTTCGCGACGCTGGCCGCGGGCACCTACACCGTCGAAGCGACCGACACGCACGCCGCCTTCACGCTCAACACCGCCGACGGCGACAGCTACGTCACGCGCTACGACGCCGCGGGCAGCTCCGTGCAGCGCACGGTAACGGGCGGCACGGTGACGGTGGCGGCCGACGGCGACCGCTACACGATCGACGCGAAGCTGCGGCTCGACGACGGTTCGGCCTACGACTGCCGCTTCGAGGAGCCGATCCGCTTCATCAACCGCACGGGCGAGGGCCAGATGAGCAACCTCACGCAGAGCGTCGTGCTCGACGACCTCACGCAGGGTCTGGTGGTCTATCAGGGCGAAGCCTTCACGGAGAGCTCCGACCTCTACCTCGTCCTGCTCGCCGGCCCGGATTACGATCTGGATATCAACTACGGCGCTTCGGACGCCGTGATGCTCTCGCTGAACGTCGCGCCGGGCAGCCGCGACGGCATTCCGTCGGGCACCTACACGATCATCGATGCCGAGACGGCCGACGACTACGCCCCGAACACGGCCTTGAGCGGCGTCTACGACGCCACCTACGGCGGTTACTTCGGCACTTGGTACTTCTCGACGCGCGACATGGTCGAAGCCTCTATGCGGGGCGGCTCGGTCACGGTGACCCGCGGCGAGGGGAACCGCTACACCTTCGAGCTGCATCTGAAGGACGGCTACGACAATGCCGTGGAGGGCACCTTCGCGGGTACGTGCCGCGTCGAGGACTGGTCGTAGCGGCGCTACGACCCCGACCGGCCTTCCGGCTCCGGGCCGACGAACGAACGAGGGCTGTCCGCCGTTTGGCGGACAGCCCTCGTCGTATGCGGCATGCGGATGCGGTCCCGGATACGCGGCGACAGGCCGTCGCCGATCGATCCCGCTTCCAGCCGATAGAACCTTCGGAAACCCTCCCTACGGCCCGATAGCGCGACCGCCCAGCATCGCGCAGGGGCCCGGCACCGCCCGAGCTCCCCGACGTCCCGGATCAGAGCTCGATCGCCTTGCACACGAGCCCCATCTGCCGGATCCGCTCCAGCGTGCGGGGCAGCGCATAGCGCATGTTCCGGAACGCCTTCTCGCTGTCGTGGAACACCACGACGGCTCCGGGCGCGAGGTACTTGACCACGTTCTTCAGACACGTCCGCGGCGAGAGCCCCCGGTTGTAGTCGCGCGAAATGATGTCCCACATCACCAGCTTGTAGCGCTGCCCCAAGAACCGGGCCTGCGCCGGCGTGATCCGCGCATAGGGCGGCCGGAACAGATCGCTGTGTATGAGATCGTTGGCGAAGTCGACATCCTCCGTATAGCGCTCGAGGCTCATGCCCCAGCCCTTCTGGTGGGAGTAGGTGTGGTTGCCTACGCGGTGTCCGGCGTCGAGGATGCGGCGGTAGAGATCGGGGTACATCTCGACGTTCTTGCCCAAGACGAAAAACGTCGCTTTGGCATCGTACTTGTCGAGCGTGGCGAGGATCCATTCGGTGACACCGGGCGTGGGACCGTCGTCGAAGGTGAGGAACACCCCGTCGCGGTCGTCGATCTCCCAGATCAGGTCCGGCATCAGCCGCCGGATTATTTTGGGCGGTTTGAATCGCATCGCTTATCGAAAGACAAAAATAGTAAAAATCCGCCCCGAACCGAAAAAAATCGCTACCTTTGTAAATAACGATCAATTCCCCCGACCATGAAAACCTACCGCCGCCTGCTGCTCGCCGCCTGCCTCGTCGCCCTCGCGACGGGTTGCGACGCCTTCCGTTCGCTCACCCGGCCCCGCCTGAAGACCGCGCAGGGCAGCCCCTACGAGCTGATCGTCGTCTGCCGGCAGGCCGAATGGACGGGCGCCGTGGGCGATTCGCTGCGCGCCGTACTGACGGCACCGGTGCCCTACCTCAACCAGACCGAGCCGCATTTCGACGTGTTGCGCGTCACCGAGCGGGGCTTCACCGGTCTGGTGGCCGACCACCGCAACATCCTGAAGGTGGTCGTCGACCCGACGCTCGAGGCCGCGAGTACGGCCGTGCAGTACAACGTCACGGCCGACCCGCAGATCGTGCTGACGCTGCAGGGCCCCGATGACGCTTCGCTCCTCGCCTACCTCTCGGAGCACGGACCGAAGATCGTGCAGGCGCTCGAACAGGCCGAGCGCGACCGCGCCGTGGTCCGCTACGAACGCTTCGGCGAACCGGTCGTGAGGCAGGCCATCGAACGCAACTTCGGCGTGGAGATCGACGTCCCGAAGGGGTACATCCTCGCCGCCGACCAGCCCGACTTCGTCTGGGCGCGCTACGAATACCCCACGGCCAGTCAGGGCTTCTTCGTCTACTCCTACCCCTACGAGGGCTACGGCTCGCTGACGGCCGCGGCGCTTCTGGCCGCCCGCAACCGGTTCGCGGCCCGCATCCCCGGCCCCTCCGAAGGCTCCTACATGACCACCTCCGAGGTCTTCGAACCGGCCTACCGCATCTTCCGCCTCGAAGGGCGGCTGTGGTGCGAGCTGCGCGGCTTCTGGGACGTCGCGGGCGACTTCATGGGCGGTCCCTTCGTCAGCTACTCGACCGTGGACACGACCACCGGCCGCGTCTTCACGATCGACGGCTACGTCTACTCGCCGAAGCTCCACAAACGCAACTTCGTGCGCGGCATCGAGCACCTGCTCTACACGATCCGCTTCCCGCAGGATCCGCAGCCGGCCCGACAGGCGGAGGCACAGCCCGACGTACAACCCGACGCGCAGCCCGTCTCCCGACCGGACGCACGGCCCGCCGGCGGGCGCTAACCCGCCCCGCGTCCGGGCCCGAACGCCGACCTCATGCCGCAGCTGCTGACACACCTCTTTTTCGGGATCTACGTCCTCACGATCTTCGGGATCGTCCTCATCGTCATCTCCGACAACCGGAATCCGCTGAAGACGCTGCCGTGGATCATCGTGCTGATCTTCGCCCCGATCGTCGGCGTCATCTTCTACTTCTTCTTCGGGCAGAACCTCTCCAAGCAGCGGATCATCTCGCGGCGCACACGCAAGCGGATCACCATGCAGCTCGAGGAGGCGGCGCCGCCCGAGGGGCACGGCATCCCGGAGCACCATCGTCCGCTGGCGACGCTGCTCGAAAGCTCGATCCTCGCCGTGCCGCTTTACGGAAGCCGCATCACCCCCTACACCGACGGCAAAGCGAAGATGGAGGCGCTGCTGACCGAGATCGCACGTGCCGCGCACCACATCCACCTGCAGTACTACATCCTCGCCGACGACGACACGGGCCGCCGCCTGCGCGACGCCCTCGTGGCGAAGGCCCACAAGGGGGTGGTCGTGCGTATTCTCTACGACGACGTGGGGACCAGCGGCGCCGACAAGCGGTTCTTCGCCGAGATGCGCCGCGCCGGAATCGAGGTCCACGCCTTCCTCCACGTCAAGTTCCCGCGCTTCACCAGCAAGGTCAACTACCGCAACCACCGCAAGATCGCCGTCATCGACGGCCGCGTGGCCTTCATGGGCGGCATGAACATCGCCGACCGCTACGTGCGGGGCATGTGGTGGGGCCGGTGGCGCGACACCCATTTCCGGATCGAGGGCAGCGGCGCCGCGGGGCTGCAGGCCTCCTTCCTGAGCGACTGGTCGGCCACGACCAAGCAGCACGTCGCCGGGCCGGACTACTACCCCGCGACCGAACGCTTCACCGACAACACGCTGCAGATCGTCCCGAGCGGTCCCTTCGGCAAGTGGCGTACGCTGCTGCAGGGAGCCAGCTTCGCCGTCGCCCGCGCGCGGCGCCGGATCTGGATCCAGACCCCCTACTACCTCCCCTCCGACGTCATCAACTCGGCGCTGCAGACCGCGGCGCTGGCCGGCATCGACGTGCGGCTGATGCTCCCCCAGCGCTCCGATTCGCGCATCGTCGACCTCGCCTCGCACTCCTACCTCGACGACATGATGAAGGCGGGCGTGCGCATCCTCTTCTACCGCCCCGGGTTCCTCCACGCCAAGCTGCTGATCGTCGACGACGATCTGGCCGTCATCGGCTCGGCGAACATGGATTTCCGCAGCTTCGAGCACAATTTCGAGGTCAACGCCTTCGTCTACGACCCCGCCTTCACGGCGCAGATGGCCGCCATCTTCGCCGACGACGAGGCGCAATGCTGCCGCCTCGCCCCGGGCGACTGGTTCCGGCGTCCGCGCCGCATCCGCTTCGCCGAATCGGTCCTGCGCGTCTTCTCGCCCCTGCTCTGAACCGCTGCGAAGGGAAGGGGTACTGCCGTCCCCGCCCCGCCGCAACGGCGCAACCGGACAACGCCTCCGCCCGACAACCCGCAACCGCCCCTCCCGTCAGCTCCCGGCCGACAACCTTTCCGACCGACGGACCCCGACGGCCCGCCGTCCCCGTCCGGCCCTGCCCGACAAAGCCCGACAGCCCGCCAGCACCGCCCGAAGACAAAAAAAGACGGAACGCCCCTCGGGGCATTCCGTCCGTTTCGCGACGCGGGCCGAACTATTTGGCCGCGGTCGTCATGCGCTTCTCCTTGATGCGCGCCTTCTTACCGGTCAGCTTGCGCAGGTAGTAGATACGTGCGCGACGTACGACACCGATCTTGTTCACCTCGATCTTCTCGATGTGGGGCGAGTAGAGCGGGAAGATACGCTCCACGCCTACGCCGTTCGAGATCTTGCGGATCGTGAACATCTTGGTCTTGCCCTGACCCTTGATCTGGATCACCACGCCGCGGAAGCTCTGGAGACGCTCCTTGCTGCCCTCGACGATCTTGTAGGTCACCGTGATCGTGTCGCCGGCCTTGAACGCCGGTACGTCGGCGTCGGTCTTCGGCCACATCTGCTCGTTTACGAGCCGGATGATTGCATCTTTGTTCATTGTGTTGCAATGGTTTTTACGTTTCACGCCCGACATTCCCGCTGTGCCCGGACTACCATGCGGCGCCTTGTCCGCAATCCCGAGGTCCGCGAAGACCCTTCTTTGTCCGCCGCACCCAATGAAAGAGGTCGGTACATGCCCTTAAGGGAGGGCAAAGGTAGGTATTTTTTTCGAATCGTCGCAGACACACCCGAAAAATTCGCACGAATTATCGTATCTTTGCCGAAGACCCGTCCCTCGCGCCGAGCACGACGCCCCGCGGAGGCGACGGTCCGAAGCACCCGGCCGCCCCATCGCGGAGCGCCGAGCGTGCCGAAACCCGCAAAGACGATGAACGGAGAACGACTGATACTGGTAACCAACGACGACGGTTACGACTCGAAAGGCATGGCCGCCGCCATCGAGGTGGCCCGCAGCTTCGGCCGCGTGGTGGCGGTCGCACCCGAGACGACGCAGAGCGGCATGAGTCAGGCCATCACGATGCACGCTCCGCTCTTCCTGCGCCGCGTGCGCACGGAGGAGGGGCTCGAGCTCTACGCCTTCTCGGGCACGCCGGTCGACTGCGTGAAGATGGCCTTCGACCACCTCTTCCGCGAGGAGCGGATCGATCTGGTGATCTCGGGCATCAACCACGGCTCCAACTCGGCAGTAAACGTCCTCTACTCGGGCACGATGGGCGCCGCGATCGAAGGGAGCTTCTACGGCTGCCCGACCGTGGGTCTCTCGCTCTGCGACCACGGTGCCGACGCCGACTTCGAAGCCTCGATCGCATGGGGCAAACGCATCGTGGGCGACCTGCTGGCCGCCGAGGTCGCGCTGCCGCTCTGCCTCAACGTCAACATCCCCGTCGGCCGCCCGGAGACGATCCGCGGCCTGCGCCTCTGCCGCCAGAACCGCGGCTTCTGGCGCGAGGAGTTCTTCCGCCGCGAGGATCCCCGCGGCCGCACCTACTTCTGGCTCACGGGCGACTTCGTCAACGCCGAGCCCGACGCCGAGGACACCGACGAATGGGCGCTGGCCCACAACTACGTTTCGGTGGTGCCCATACAGGTCGACATGACCGACTACGGCGGGCTCGAGACGCTGCGCAACGTACTGAAAAACTAATCGACCGATCACATGCTGTTCCGCATTCTGCTCATCATCGCCATCGCCGTGCAGACGCTCGCCACGCTCTATGCGCTGCGACTCGTGCGCGCCACGAAGTACAACTCGGTGTGGATCCTCTTCATCGTGGGCTTCTCGCTGCTCTCGGTCGAGCGGCTCGTGCAGTTCATGGCCGCGGGCGGCAACTACGATCCCCGCTGGTGGTCGGCCTATCTGGGCATCGTGATCTCGGTCTGCCTCTCGATCGGGGTGATCTACGCCCACAAGCTGTTCAAGTACATCGCCCGCCTCGACCGGCAGCGGCAGCTGTGGAACAAGCGCATCCTCACGGCCGTGCTCCGCACGGAGGAGAAGTCGCGGTCGCGCTTCTCGAAGGAGCTGCACGACGGTCTGGGCCCGCTGCTCTCCTCGGCCAAGATGTCGCTCTCGGCGCTCGCACGCAGCGAGCGGAGCGCCGAACAGCGGGAGATCATCGACAATACGGCCTACGTGATCGACGAAGCGATCCGCTCGCTGCGCGAAATCTCGAACAACCTCTCGCCGCACGTGCTCAACGACTTCGGGCTTGCGCGCGGCGTGCGCAACTTCATCGACAAGAGCGCGGCGATGCACGACGTGCGGATCCGCTTCACGACCAACCTGCGCAACGAACGCTACGACACCGACGTGGAGGTGATCCTCTACCGCGTGATCTGCGAGCTGATCAACAACTCGCTCAAGCACGCCGCCTGCCGTACGATCAGCCTCTCGCTGGCGCAGCAGGGCGGCGAGCTGACGCTCGACTACTCCGACGACGGCCGCGGCTTCAACCCGCAGGCGATGATGGACTGCGGCATGGGGCTCTCGAACATCGCCTCGCGCATCAACTCGCTGGGCGGCACGTTCGACATCGCCTCGACCAAAGGCAAGGGCATGCACGCCTCGATCCGCGTCGGCGCGGGCGAGGAGTCCGCATCGCGATCCCCGAAAAACGACCGATCATGAACCGCCGCATCGTACTGGTCGACGACCACTCGCTGTTCCGCAACGGACTGCGCGGCCTGCTGGAACGCAGCGCCGGCTGCAGCGTCGTGGGCGAGGCGGGCAGCGGCGAGGAGCTGCTCGCCCTGCTGCCCGGCATCGAGGCCGATATCGTCTTCATGGATTTCGCCATGCCGGGCATCGACGGCGCCCAGACCACCGAGCGGGCGCTGGCGCTCCGGCCCGACCTGCAGATCATCGCCCTCTCGATGTTCGGCGAGGAGAGCTACTACGCGCGCATGATGGAGGCGGGAGCCCGCGGCTTTCTGCTCAAGGATTCGGAGATCGACGACGTGATCGCCGCCATCGACGCGGTGGCGGCCGGCGGCAGCTACTTCAGCCCCCGGCTGCTCGCCACGCTCACGGGCCGCATGCGGGGCCGCGAACGCGAGGAGATCCCCGACGAGCAGCTCTCCGCCCGCGAACGGGAGATTCTGGTGGCCGTCTGCCGGGGGCTTTCCAATCAGGAGATCGCCGACGAGCTGTTCATCTCCAAGCGCACGGTCGACAAGCACCGCGCCAACATCCTCGAGAAAACCGGCTGCAAGAACACCGCGGCGCTGGTGGTCTACGCCATCCGCCACGGCATCGTGGAGCTGTAGGGAGGGGCCAAGCGCCCACAGCAAATCCGCACCATCCGCACCGCCACCCCAGTACGAACAACGCCCCGCCGCCCCACCGGTGGCAAGCATACGAAAAAACGGACGAAGGTTCGCCTTCGTCCGTTATCGGTTTCGAGCGATCGGGCGCTACTCCACCGGAATGTTCTTATTCACGTTCTTCGAACCGGCGAGCGCGTAGTAGAGCAGGTAGGCCAGACCGGCGACGATCACCCAATAGCTGGCCATGTAGCCCACCGAGTCGGAGATATACTGCTGCACGAGCGGAAGCACGCCGCCGCCCACGACCATCATCATGAAGATGCCCGAAGCCTGCGCGGTGTATTTGCCCAGCCCCTCGACGGCGAGGTTGAAGATACCGCCCCACATCACCGAGGTGCAGAGACCGCACAGCACGAGGAACAGGGCGCTGACGGGCACCTGCGCCATCTGGAATCCGTTGTCGACGCTGTAACCCGGCATCGAGACCGTGACGGTCTTCGGAATGAAGATCGCGATGAGAATGAACAGGATGGCGGTGGTCGACACGACGATCAGCTGCGTGCGGCTCGAAACCTTGCCGCTGATGACGCTGCTCACCGAACGGCCCACCAGCATCAGCAGCCAGTAGATCGCCGCGATAGCGCCGCCGATCGCTGCTCCGTTGGCCAGCAGACCCGCGCCTTTGGCCGAGGAGTCGGCCAGATAGAAGTTCAGCGTACCCGGGATACCGATCTCGATACCCACGTAGATGAAGATGGCGATCACGCCCAGCACCGTATGGCGGAAGCTCCACGGGCTGTAGGCATCCTTCGTCCGCTGCTCCGCGCACTTCTTCTGCAGGTGGGGTTCGGGGATGGCGACGAACGAAATGACGAGGAACGCCGCGGCGAAGACGCCCATAGCGATGAAGAGCAGCGGCGTGACGTCGCTCATCGCCGTCTTGGGAGTCACCGTGCCGATCAGCGCGCCGACGAAGAGCGGCGTGAGCGTACCCGACAGCGAGTTGAGCGCACCGCCCGTCTGGATCAGCTGGTTGCCCTTGTTGCCGCCGCCGCCCAGCAGGTTGAGCATCGGATTGACCACCGTGTTGAGCATGCAGACGCAGAATCCGCAGATGAAGGCGCCCAGCAGGTAGATCGCGAAGTTGAGCTTCAGCACGGCGCCGCCCACGGCGAAGAGCTCCGTCCCTGCGCCGTAGCGGCTCGACAGATACTGCGTGAACAGACCGGCGATACCCACCGCCATCGCGATGAGGGCCGTCTTCTTATAGCCGATGCGGGTCAGCATGCGGCCTGCGGGAATGCCCATGAAGAGATAGGCGAGGAAGTTCATCATGTTGCCCATCATGCCGAGCATGTTGGAACCCTCGTACTCGTTCTTCCAGATCGTACCGAACGGCGCCGCCAGATTCGTCACGAAAGAGATCATCGCGAAGAGGAAGAACATCGTGACGATCGGAAGCAGATTGGTCTTCTTTTGTGTCATAAAATATCGGTTTTAAGTTGAGTTCGATCATTTGTCCCGCTCGGCGACATAGGCGCAGAGGTCGACCAGCGCCTTGCGGGCCGGCCGGTCGGGGCACTCGGCGAGCAGCTCGACGGCCCGGCCGACATAGTGGCGCATCACCTCGGCGGCCATGTCGAGGCCCCCTTCGTCGGTCACCGTCCGGCGGAGGTACTCCACCTGCCGCTCGTCGTCGCGGCAGGCGACCAGCCGTTCGATCAGCTCCGCACGACGCTCCTCCGACACACGGTCGAGCACCGTGAGCAGCGGCAGCGTGATCTTGCCTTCGCGCAGGTCGTTGCAGGCCGGCTTCCCGGTCCGCGCTTCAGGGGTGTAGTCGAGTATGTCGTCCTGCATCTGGAAGGCCATGCCGAGCGCCTCGCCGAAGCGCCGCATGAGCGCCACCCGTTCGCGCGGCGCACCCACGGCCATCGCACCGGCCGAGGCGCTGATGCCCAGCAGACAGGCGGTTTTCTTATGCACGATTTCGAGGTAGGAGTCGCGGGTCATGGCGTGCTTGCCGGCCATCTCGCTCTGGAGCAGCTCGCCCTCGCAGAGGGCCGCCATGCCGCCGCAGATGTGCGACACCAGATCGAACTGGCCGCTGCGGAATCCGATGTCGAGGTTGCGGGCCAGCACGTAGTCGCCCAGCAGCACGGCCTTGTGCGACTGCCAGCGGGCATTGACCGAGGGGCGGCCGCGGCGCGTGTCCGACTCGTCGATCACGTCGTCGTGGATGAGCGACGTGACGTGGATCATCTCGACCATCATCGCCGCGAGGCAGGCCCTGTGTCCGGCCGCAGCACCGGGCGCCGCCGCATGGGTCGCGGCCGAGAGCAGCACCAGCAGCGGACGTATCCCCTTGCCGCGCGCCGTGAGGGCATAGCGCAGCATCTCGGAGAGCAACTCCCCCTCGGCCGTAAAGCGGCTTTCGACGAACTTTTCGTAGGCCGCGAGTTCCGCAGCCACGGGTTCGCGAATGGTATCGAGCGTAATCATAGACAAATCGGACATTTAAACGGCGCACCCGGACAAGCGGTACGAATCGGGGCCCGATCCGTGTCCGCGTCGCAGCGGATGCGCAGCCAAAGATACGGATAAGCGAGGGCAAATGCAAGTTTGCTTGCGGTTTGCCGAGCGGAAGTATCTTGGACGAATGTCAAAGATACGAAAAAACGCTGAAAATCGAACCGCAGCACGCACTTTTCGCACGGCCGCACCCCGAAACCGTCCGGCGCGACACCGCAAAGGAGCCGCCCCGCACGCGAATCGGCACGCCACACCGCGATCGCGCACACGGCCCGCAGCATCCCTGCCCGCCCCGGCACGGGCCCGCCGCAAAACCGCTGGCGAACCGCTGCAGAACCGCCGCAGAACCCTCCCGCAACCGGATCTTCGGCCGGAAAGCCTCCCGCCCTGCTCCGGGCACACGGCACCCTTACCGGATCTTGCTTTCGAGCGGGTATTTCAGCCCCTTGTATCCCGAGATGTAGGCGTTGATGCTGCCCACGCGCACGGGCGATTCGATGTAGAGCGGAATCTTGTTCCGATCGTCCGAAATCCAGATCGTGAAGACGGCTCCGTCGGTGAACGAAAAGCCCTCGGTGGTGCCCAGCTGGCAGTCGAACTTCAGCGTGCGGAACTTGCCCATGTTGCGGATCTTCTTCGTCTCGCGGCCCATGTAACGGTACTGCAGCCGGCGGATCGTATCCTGCAGCACCATCTCCAGCACCGCGGGTTCGCCCTCGCGGAACTCCTCGGCGGAGGCCGAGCGGAGGCTGAAGAAGAGCGACACGGCATCCATGCTCGCCTCCGTCAGCGGCATCGTCTTTTCGCGCTCGGCCCGCTTGCGGCTCTGCCAGCGGGTATGCACCTCGCCACGGTCCCAGTCGTAGTCGTAGCTGCTGCGGAAGGTGTAGTCGCCCTCGCGCAGGTCGCTGTCGAACCGCACGGGACGCAGCGTCGCCGTATCGATCAGCACCGTATAACGGTCCTCGAGGTTGAAGAACCAGCGGTAGGTAGGCAGCGTCCGTCCCACCCCCTCGACCTTGTAGCGGAGCCGCCCGTCGGGGTCGGTCTCCTCGGTCGTGGCGACCCGCACGCTCCCCACCTCGGTGTTGGGAAACATCTTGGCCCTGTAGCTCACGCGGTAGTCGAGCACCTCGCCCGGATGGTAGAGCTGCGCGGCGGCGGGCCGCACGAGCAGCGAAGCGAAGAACAAGACGAACAGTCGTTTCATGTGCTTGCGTTTTTAGGATATTTTCGAAAAATCGAGCTCCTCGCGCCCCGAATGGCGCCGCCGGAGCTCGGCGAGCCCCCGGTGTTCGGGCCGTGCGAGCGCCGGATCGGCGGCGAGCAGCGCCGCTGCGGCTTCGCGCGCGCGAGCGAGAATCTGCACGTCGGCCGTCGGATTGGCGATCTTCAAATCAAACGCCATGCCGCTCTGCTGCGTGCCGTTGATGTCGCCCGCGCCCCGCAGCTTGAGGTCGAGCTCCGCGAGGCGGAAGCCGTCGTTCGTCTCGCACATGGCGTCGAGCCGCGCCCGCGACTCGCGCGAGAGCTTCTCGCCTGACATGAGGATGCAGTAGGACTGCTCGCCGCCGCGCCCCACGCGGCCGCGCAGCTGGTGGAGCTGCGAGAGTCCGAAGCGCTCGGCCGACTCGATCACCATTACCGTGGCGTTCGGCACGTCGACGCCCACCTCGATGACCGACGTGGCGACGAGGATCTGCGCCTCGCCCTGTTTGAACTGCCGCATCGACTCCTCCTTGTCGGCGGGCTTCATCTTGCCGTGGCAGATCGCCGTGACGTAGTCGGGCAGCGGGAAGTCGCGCGAGATGGCCTCGTAGCCGTCCGTCAGGTCCTTGTAGTCCATCGCCTCGGACTCCTTGATGAGCGGATAGACGACATAGACCTGCCGCCCCTTCGCGATCTCCTGCCGCATGAACCCGAAGAGCTTGAGCCGCGCGGCGTCGGTGTAGTGGTACGTGCGGATCGGCCGGCGGCCCGGCGGCAGCTCGTCGATCACCGAGACGTCGAGGTCGCCGTAGAGCGTCATGGCCAGCGTGCGGGGAATGGGCGTGGCCGTCATCACGAGGATGTGGGGCGGCCGTTCGTTCTTGGTCCACAGGCGCGCCCGCTGCTCCACGCCGAAGCGGTGCTGCTCGTCGATCACCACGAAGCCGAGGTCGGCGAAGCGCACCTTCTCCTCGATGAGCGCGTGCGTGCCCACGAGGATGTCGATCGCGCCCGAGGCGATTCCCTCGAGCGCCGCACGCCGCTCGGCGGCCTTCGAGGCGCCGGTGAGCACGGCGACCTCCACCCCCACCCCGTCGAGCATCCGGCGGATCGTGGCGTAGTGCTGCCGGGCGAGGATCTCGGTCGGCGCCATCATGCAGGCCTGATAACCGTTGTCGACGGCCAGCAGCATCGACAGGAGCGCCACGAGCGTCTTGCCGCTGCCCACGTCGCCCTGCAGCAGGCGGTTCATCTGAAAGCCCGTCACCGTGTCCTGCCGGATCTCGCGGATCACCCGCTTCTGGGCCCCCGTGAGCGGGAAGGGAAGCTTTTCGTCGTAGAAGGTCCGGAAGGCGGGCCCCACCTTCGTGAAGAGGAAGCCCCCGGCCTTCGCCAGACGCGCCGTGCGGCGCGACAGGATGTCGAGCTGCACGCCCAGCAGTTCGTCGAACTTCAGGCGGAACTGCGCCTGCCGCAGCCCCTCCTGCGATTGCGGGAAATGGATGTTGTAAAAGGCCTCGCGCAGCGGAACGAGCCCGTACTGCGTGCGCAGCGCCTCCGGGAGCGGATCGGCGATGCGCTCGGCGAGCAGCGCCCATGCGTTGCAGACGATGCGGTACATGCCCTTCGCACCCAGCACGTTCGAGAGTTTCTCGGTCGAGGGGTAGATGCCCTGCAGACCGCTCTCGGCCCTGCGCGAGAGGGCCTGTTCGACGGTTTCGAGTTCGGGATGGGCCATGCGCAGCTCGCCGCGGTAGAACGACGGACGCCCGAAGACGATGTACTCGCGGCCCTGCTCCACGCGCGACTCGATCCACTTGATGCTGTGGAACCACGTCAGCTCGGCGGCGCCCGAAGCGTCCCGCACGAAGACCGTGAAGCGGCGCTTGCGCCCCGCCCCGGCATAGGCGAAGCCCGTCACGCGGGCCCGGAACTGCACGTAGGAGAGCCCCGCCCCGTCGGTGATCTCGGCAATGGGGTAGATGCGCGTGCGGTCGATGTAGCGGAACGGGTAGTGGCGCAGCAGATCGCCCGCGGTGCGGATGCCCAGCTCCTGCGCGAGGAGCTTCGCCCGCGCCTCGCCGACGCCCGCCACGAACTTGATGTCGGTATCGAAGCCGTTCTCCATAGGGCAAATATACGCAATTATTCCGAATCCGGACTCCTCCGGCCCGGCGCTCCGCTCCTCCGCCCGGCCCGGCGGCGTGCGCACGGGGCCCCGCGCCGCCGGAAAAGCGACCGTCCGCCCCGGGGCACGCCGGTCCCCGGACGACTCCGGCGAAAAAACCCGACCCGCACCCCGCAGAGCCCTCCCCGACCGCGAGAAACAGCCGCAACGATGCATCGGAGAAAACCCGCCCCCGCAAACCCCGCCGACCGCCGGGATAAGCCGCATCGGAGCGCCGGGTAACGCCCGACCGGCACCCCGCAAAAAACCTCCCCGGCCGCGAAAAGGGGCCGTCGCCGCCGGAATTCGGCGGATTCGGGCACCGCGGCGTGCGCGAATCGGGAAATTTCGGTTAATTTTGTCCTCGAAATTATCCCCGCACATGAATCTTTCCGAATACCGACGCCGCCCGACCTGCGAAGTGCGCATCGGCGGCACGACGATCGGCGGCACGCACCCCGTGGCCGTGCAGTCGATGACCAACACCGACACCTGCGACACGGAGGCCAGCGTGGCTCAGATCGCCCGCATCGCCCGCGCCGGCGGCCCCATCGTGCGCCTCACGGCGCAGGGACGCCGCGAAGGCGAGAACCTCGCCGCCATCGCCCGCGGCGTCCGCGAGGCGGGCCTCGACACGGCGCTCGTGGCCGACATCCACTTCGTGCCGGAGATCGCCTCCATCGCCGCGCAGTACGTGGACAAGGTGCGGATCAACCCCGGCAACTACCGCACCGACCGCGGCGAATTCGAGGCGCTCGTGGAGCAGTGCCGCCGCCGGGGCGTGGCGCTGCGCATCGGCGTCAACCACGGCTCGCTCGCCAAGCGGATCTTCGACCGCTGGGGCGACACGCCCGAAGGGATGGTGGTCTCGGCGATGGAGTTCCTGCGGATCTGCCGCCGTCTGGATTTCGATCAGGTCGTCGTCTCGATGAAGTCGAGCAACACGCGCGTGATGGTCGCCGCCTACCGGCTGCTGGTCGAGGCGATGGATGCCGAGGGGATGCGCTACCCGATCCATCTGGGCGTCACCGAGGCGGGCAACGGACTCGAAGGGCGCATCAAGAGCGCCGTGGGCATCGGCGCCCTCTTGGCCGACGGCATCGGCGACACGATCCGCGTCTCGCTCACCGAAGCTCCCGAGCACGAGATCCCCGTAGCAAGGCTCCTCGCCGACCATTTCGCCGCACGTCCCGGGCATTTCGAGGTGCTCCATCCCGAGCGCTACTCGCCCACCCGCTACCGGCGGCGCAGCGCCGTGCAGGTGCCCGTCGTGCACGACGAGCCGCAGGAGGGTTTCCGCACGATCGAGGCCCTCTCAGGCAACCCGACGGCCGAGCTGCGCGCCGCGATCCTCAACCTCGACCGGGCCGACGAGCCCGTCACGGTGGCGCGCCGCTACGACGAGTCCTCGCTCGAGGCGCTGGCCGTGAAGGCGGCGGCCGATCTGGGGCCGCTCTTCCTCGACGGGCTGGCCGACGGCATCCGCATCGAGGCGCCGGGACACCCCGAAGCGGCGATCCGCGACATCGAACTGATGATCCTGCAGGCCGCGCGCGTGCGCTTCTCGCGCACCGAATACATCGCCTGCCCCTCGTGCGGCCGCACGCTCTACGACATCGAGAAGCGCCTCGCCGAAATCAAGGCCCGCACGTCGCACCTGAGCAACCTGCGCATCGGCGTGATGGGCTGCATCGTCAACGGCCCGGGCGAGATGGCCGACGCCGACTACGGCTACGTGGGTGCCGGACCGGGCCGCATCACCCTCTACAAGGGCCGCGAGGTGGTCGCGCGCAACATTCCGCAGGAGGAGGCGCTCGACCGACTCGTGGAGCTGATCCGCGAGCACGGCGACTGGACCGATCCGGCATAAGGCGCCGGAAAGCCCGACCGAACCCGACATCGATCCACGGCAACCGCCATGACACGACGCTTTCTTCTCCTCCTCGCCCTCTTCCTCCGCACGGCAGGCAGCGCCGCCGCTCCGACCCGCACGCCCGACGCCCCCTTCATCCGTCCGCCCTACCTGCGGCCGGGCGACACCGTGGGCATCGTCGCCCCGGCGCGCAAGCTCCGCGAAAGGGCCGACACGGCCCGCGTCCGGGAGCGGTTCGAAAGCTGGGGATTGCACGTGAAATACGGGCGTCACTTCGCCGACCGCGAACAGCCCTACTTCGCCGGAACCGACCTCCAGCGCGCCGCGGATCTGCAGGCCATGATCGACGACCCGGACGTGAAGGCCATCGTCTGCTATCAGGGCGGATACGGATCGGTGCGGCTGCTCCCGCTGCTCGACCTGACGATCCTGCGCACGCACCCCAAATGGATCGTCGGCTTCAGCGACATCACCATGCTCCACATGGCGCTGGGACGGCTGGGCGTCGAAAGCATCCACGCCACGATGCCGGGCAAATTCCGTTTCGACGCCGAGGAGTCCCCCGAGGCGATCGTCTCCGACGAATCGCTCCGCAGCGCGCTCTTCGGCCTGTGGACCTGCATCGACACCCCGCCGCACCCGCTCAACCGCCCCGGCACGGCGCGCGGCCGGCTCGCCGGCGGCAACCTCGCGCTCCTCTGCGCGGCGCTCGGCACGCCCGAGGAGCCCGACTTCGACACCCCGACCGTGCTCTTCATCGAGGAGGTCGGCGAACAGATGTACCGGCTCGACCGCATGCTGCAGCAGCTCGAGCGCCACGGCGTGCTGGCCAAATGCAGGGCCATCCTCGCGGGCCACTTCACGGACATGCAGGGACAGCGCCATTTCGGAATCCGCGACCCCTACGAACTGATCGCGGCCTACGCCCGCCCGCTGGGCATCCCGGTCGTCTTCGGAGTCCCCTCGGGCCACGAAGACCCCAACGTCGCCCTCTACATGGGACGCGAAGTCGCCGTCACGGCCGACGACTCGGGCGCACGGATCGAATTCTGATTCCCGGCCGATCGGCGAGCGCACCGCAAGCCGGACGCCCGCGGATCACTCCTCCTCCGTCGCCGCTTCGGCTTCGAGCCGGACATCGACATCCTCCCGGGCATAGACGCCCTTGTACCACGAACCGTCGTCCCGACGGATCCGGTCCCGCTCCGACAATTCGACGGTCATCTCGCGCGTGGCGAAGAGACCGCCGTTGGCCTCGCCGTCGACATCGGCGAAACGGAGCGTCGGGTTCGGTGCGAACACGCGTCCCGAGACGGCGTAGCGCCCCTCCGCATCGGTAGTCGTCGGATCGGCGACGGGAGCCCCGGGGCTTTCGACCAGTCCGACCTCGATGCCGGGAATCGGGTTGCCGGCGACATCCGTCACGCGGCCTTTCATTTCGGCGTCGAGGTGCGGCACCCCGTACATGCAGACCATAGGGTCGTCCTCGCTGCAGGCGGCGGAGAATCCGAGCGCCCACAAAAGCAGGTATTCCAATCGACGTTTCATAACGGGTGCGTATTCGATGCCGGACGCCTCTCCGCAAAAGCCCCGTGCGATCCCGCCGGCGCTCCGAGCAGCACGGGCCGCAGCGGCCGACGAAATGCGCGGCCCCGGGTCCTTTCGCGAACAACCATCCGACATGAGGTTTCACCGCAAGATACCGAAAATTCCGGCGGTTTGTAAAATTTCCGCTATTTTTGCGGCAAAAACCTCGGCCATGACCCTTCTCCCCCTCGCCTACCTCCCCTCGGTGGCATGGTTTGCGCACGCGTTGCGCGGCGACTGCGTCGTCGACCTCGGCGAGCACTTCGTGAAGCGCTCCGAGCGCAACCGCGCCCGCATCCTCGCGCCCGACGGCCCGATGGACCTCACCGTGCAGGTGGCTCATGCCGACCGGCCGCGCCAGCCGATGCGCTCCGTGCGCCTCGACTACTCGAAACGCTGGCAGCACCAACACTGGGGCGCGCTGGTCGCCTGCTACAAGGCATCGCCCTACTTCGAGCACTACGCCCCCGAACTCGAACCCTTCTACCGCCGCGAGGGGGCCTTCGAACGCCTCGCCGACTTCGACCTCGCGCTGCTCGAACGCCTCTGCGCACTCCTCGGCATGCCCCTGCCGCCCATGAGCGACACCTACGTCGCCGCAAGGCCCGGCGACCTCGACCTGCGACCCAGAAACAGCGAGGACCCGGCGTTCATCGCCGAGCCCTACGTGCAGGTCTTCTCCGACCGGACGCCCTTCGCGCCCGATCTCTCGGTCATCGATCTCCTGTTCGCCGAAGGACCGGCTTCCGTTTCGGTCTTAAGACGTTGCCTACGCGGATGCTGATGCTGTCGCGCAGCGCTCCGGCCGCAGCGACGACAGAGACCGGTCCGCGCAGCGCCACCGTATCCGAACGGTACTGGCAGGGGGCGTATTCGGTCATCGCGACCGTATCGCCGCCCACGAGCAGCAGGGGCGCCCCGGCCGAGGAGTAGACGCGGAAAGCCTGCCGCTCGGCATCGCGCAGCGCGAGACGCCGCTCGGCGATGTAGAGCGTCGGCCGCTCGGCGTTCCACAGCGCCCGGTAGAGGTAGTAGGCATCCTTGCAGACGCGCCGGTCGAGGGTCACGAGCCCCTCGGCATCGATTCCGTAGGGACGGCGCGCCGAGCCGTAGTCGAACAGATTGGCGATCCACATCCCCCAGAAGAGCGAGTCGCCCCGCAGGTGGCGGGCATACTCCTCGTGGAAGCGGGTCTGCCGCTCCTCGGGCATCCAGTTGGCGCGCGGCGTCGCCTGCGCCGTATAGCTCTTGTGCCCGATGCAGCCGCTGCCGCCGTAACAGACCGCCGAGCGGAGATGCCCCCAGTTCTTGTTCAATCCGTCGCGCCAGAGAAGCACGTCGTCGGTCGTACCCTTCGTCCAGCCCACGTTCTGGTGCCAGACGATCAAGTCGGTGACGAAGTTCAAATCGCCGTCCTGATTGCTGCAGGCCACCGTGGGCCGCGACGGATCGAGCGCATGGGCCCGTTCGTTCAGACGCCGCAGGTAGGGCACGACGCTGTCGCCGCGCGACCAGAGGTGCGCGAAAAGCCCCCACATCGCCACCGACGGATGGTTGATGTGCTGCAGCACGATCTCCTGCAGCTGATCGAGTCCGTTCTGCTCGAACTGCGGCGTGGCGTAATAGGCCACGTCGCCCAGAAAGGCGCGCTGCAGCGGCAGATCGATCCACACGAGCAGCCCCAGCTCGTCGCAGCGGTCGTAGAAGTAGCGGTCGTGGGGCATCGCGGCCGATCGCACGGCCGTGGCTCCGAGGTCGCGGATGCGGGCCAGATCGACGTCGTAGTCGGCCGGCTGGAGCGTTCCGCCCGAAAGGGCGTTGTCGTGGTAGAGCACCACGCCACGGACCGGACAGCGGACCCCGTCGATCGCAAGCCCTCCCTGCGGCGTCGCGGCGATGCTGCGGAAGCCCGTGCGGACGCTCACCGCATCCGTCGCCGCACCCTCGCCCACGCTCGCCGTCACGGTGTAGAGCGCCGGACGGCCGGGGCTCCAGCGCTCGGGCCGCTCCACGACGAAGGGCACGACGAGCGGTTTCCCGTCGAGCCGCACCCGCTGCCGCTTCGCGAAGACCGTACGGCCGTCGGGCGCCGCGATGCTCACCGCCAGCATGGCCGCGCTCTCCTCCTTCGCCGTGACGTGCACCTCGATGCGGCCCTCGGCCTTGAGCGAGTCGACCTCGTCCGTGCGGACCAGCACCCCCTCGGTGCCCCAATAGAGCGGCGAGACGGCCGTACGCTCGGTGAGGATCAGCTCCGCCTCGCGGTAGATGCCGCCGTAGAGGTTCATGTCGGTCGAGGCGGGCAGCACGTCGCTGCGCCCGGCGTTGCTCACCACCATGAGCAGGGTATTGTCGGCGCCGAAGCGGATCATGTCGGTGATTTCGAACGCGAAGGCCGTACCTCCGCCGCGGTGCTGCCCCGCATGGCGGCCGTTGACGAACAGGTCGCCGACGGTCTGCACGCCGCGGAAGCGCACGAAGAGCCGCTTGCAGGCCCATTCGGCCGGAATGTAGATCTCGTTGAGGTAGTTGCCCGTAGTTTCGAGAAACTCGCCCTCGGCCAGCGGATCGGTGTTCCAGCTGTGGGGCAGGGTAACGTGCCGCGCACCGTCGGACGTATTCTCCGACTTGAAGAAGAAACGCCAGCCCTCGTTGAGCGGAAACACCTCGCGGGCCTGCACCGGAACGACGGCGGCCGCGCATGCCAGAAGAAAAAGAATGCCTCGTTTCATAATCCCATAGCGATTAGCCTTCACCGCAAAGATACGATAACTTTTCCGATTTCGGAACGGTGCGGCACGACCGGCCGCACGAAGGCGCCGGCCGGCCGTTCCCTGTGTTCCCGGATGCGAAAACCGCCGGCGCCGCGCCCACGTCCACGCCGTCCGGACACCCCGTCTCCTGCCGCGCCGCCCGTTCGTTCCGCTCCGCTCCGTCTCCGGTGCCCCCGCCACGCCGGTCCCTCCCCGTTCAAGGAGCATCCGGCCCCGCGCCCCCTTCCGTCGCGCATCGCCGCAGCCCCGCCTGCCTCCTCCATCGCCGCATTTCGCCCCGGCACACCCCCTACCGGCCGGCCGAACCGCTCCGCGACACACCGCCGGCCCGCACCCGACCTGCACCCGGCCCGCACCCGACCCGCACCCGACCCGCGGATATGTTGATAAATTATCGAAAACTTCGGCCGCAGAATTGCACAACGAATCCCCGAACACGATAAATTTGCCGAAAACGACCGCGCTTATGGCTGATACCAATCCATTCGGAATCGATCTCGAACTCGACGAGCAGGTGGCGCAGGGCCACTATTCGAATCTGGCGATCATCGCCCACTCCACCTCGGAGTTCATCATCGATTTCGCCGCCGTGCTCCCCGGCGTGCAGAAGGCGCGCGTCAAGAGCCGCATCATCCTGACGCCCGAGCATGCCAAGCGGCTCCTCCGCTCGCTGCAGGAGAACATCGTCCGCTACGAAAGCACGATAGGCAAGATCGAAATCCCCGCCCCGGCACCCGGTCCCGCCACCGGCCCCAAGATGGGCGAAGCCTGACCCCGGGGGGGGGCGCTCCCTCCCCGTCCGACGCTCCGCACGGCCCTTCCGCCGCCCCCCCCGAATCGTTCCTGCGGCCTGCCCGATCGGCCCGGCATCCTTCCCGTGCCCCGACAGACCATTCCCCGGAACCGTCCCGTGTCCCGCTCCGACTGCCCGGCATCCCCTCGGACATTCCTCCGCGTTTGGCACCGTTCATTCCGGCAGACGCCGGCCGCATGTCCCGGAACCCGGCTCCCCGCCGCCCGCTCCCCCGAAACGAAAACTCCCGCCCCGGACTCGTCCGAAGCGGGAGTTTTGCTCCGTGCGGCAACCGTCACAACGCCTCCGCCACGACGTAGGTGCTGCCGCCGATGAAGATCGCATCCTCGGCCGAGGCCAGTTCGCGGGCCCGCGCCACGGCGGCCTTCACCTCGCCCACGGCCTCGCCGCGGAGTCCGTAGATCGCCGCTTTGGCCGCGAGCTCCTCCGCAGGCAGCGCCCGGGCGCTCTGCGCCTGCGTGAAGACGTAATGCGCCTCGCGCGGCAGCAGCGGCAGCATGTGCGCGAGGTCCTTGTCGCGCACGAAGCCCACCACGCAGTAGAGCGCACGATGGGGCACGCTCTTCAGCTGTTCGGCGACGCTGGCCATGCCGTGGGCGTTGTGCCCCGTGTCGCAGAGCGTCAGCGGCGCCTCGCCCAGCACCTGCCAGCGTCCGCGCAGCGACGTATTGGCCGCAGCGTGGCGCACACCCTCGAGGAAGGCCCGGCGCGAAATGGTGAGGGGCGTCTCCTCGTGGAGGAAGTCGGCGGCGGCCGTCGCCGTCACGATGTTGCGACGCTGGTAGTCGCCCGCCAGATCGAGCGTCACGTCGAAGACCCGGCCGTCGCGCTCGCGGCGCAGCCGGAAGTGCTGCACGCCGCCCTCGCCGCGGCGATCCTCGCAGACGACCTCCCGCTCGGCGTAGAGCACCTTCGACTTGCAGGCCGCCGCGGCCTGCTCGATCACCTCGTTGTAACGCGCGCTGCCCTCGCCGATGAGCACCGGAATGCTCTTCTTGACGATCCCGGCCTTCTCGGCGGCGATCTTCTGCACCGTATCGCCCAGCAGGGCCGTATGCTCCAGTCCGATGTTGGTAATGATGCTCAACACGGGCACGACGACGTTCGTCGCATCGAGCCGCCCGCCCAGACCGGTCTCGATCACCGCCACCTCGACGTCGCTCTGCGCGAAGTAGTCGAAGGCCATCGCCGTAGTCATCTCGAAGAACGAGAGCTCCAGCTCCTCCATCTTCTCGCGGTGCTTGTCGACGAAGTTCACGACCTTCTGCTTGGCGATCATCTCCCCGTCGACGCGGATCCGCTCGCGGAAATCGGTCAGGTGGGGCGAGGTGAAGAGCCCCGTGCGGTAGCCCGCCTGCTGCAGCACCGAGGCGAGGATGTGCGACACCGACCCTTTGCCGTTGGTGCCGGCCACATGGATCGTGAAGAAGTTGCGCTGGGGGTTGCCGATGTGGCGGCAGAACGCGGCGATGCGCTCCAGTCCCGGCTTGTAGCCCGTCGCGCCCTGCGTTTCGAACGAGGGGAGCGAGTTGAAGAGGAAATCGAGGGTTTGGGTGTAATTCATATGACGGTGAAGGGGTAGATTATTCCACGAGGTAGTTGCGCCGCCGCACGCGGTAGGCGACGTAGTAGAGCAGGCACAGCAGCAGCACATACTCGGCGATGCGGCCGATGTAGTCGCCGTAACGGGTGTAGAAGGTGAGCTCGCTGCGCAGCGGCACGCGTGCGGTCAGCACGCCGCGCTCCTCCCAGCCGAGCGTGGCGCCCGTCTCGCCGCGCGGCGTGATGAAGCCCGAAATACCCGTATTCGCGGCCCGCGCCACGGCGCGCCGGTGTTCGACGGCCCGCAGCCGCGAGAGGGTGAACAGGTGGCGGTAGCCGGGCGTGTCGCCCCACCAGCCGTCGTTCGAGACGATCGCCATGAACTCGGCGCCGCGCCGCACGAAGCCGCCGTAGAAGTCGCCGTAGAGCCCCTCGTAGCAGATCGCCGGGCCCATCGTCACCCCGTCGTGCTCGAACGCCGTGCCGTGCAGGCCCCGGCCGAGCTGGCCCGAGGGCCCTCCGAGGTCGATGATGAGGAACTTCAGCGCCCGGAAAATCCATGTCGGGATGTTCTCGACGCCGATCACCAGCCGCCCCTTATGGTGCAGCTGCACGCGGGCCGTCGTGTCGATGCCCAGCGCCGAGTTGTAGAGATCGTACGACCCTCCGCTGCCGTCGGAGAGCGGCCGGGCCGTCTCGGTAGCGGCGCCGGGCGCGTAGTAGAGGGTCGTGTTGGCCCCCGCGACGAGCAGCGCTTCGGGATTGCGGCGCCGGAGCGTGTCGCGCAGCTCGTCGAGGAACGCTCCGCGCAGCGCCGGTTCCCAGTAGTAGCCCGGCAGCGCCGTTTCGGGCAGCAGGATGAATTGCACCCCGTCGGGCACCTCGGCGAGCAGATCGACGATGTTGCGCTCCTGCCGCGCGGCGTCGCCGTGGAACTTGTCGTAGCAATCCACGTCGGGCTGCACGACGCTCACCGCCGCCGTCCGCGACGGTGCGAGCGGCGAGTGGTCCTCCCGCTCGAGGAGCCCCTGCTCGCGCCAGAGCGCCAGCGAGAGGAGCAGCGGCACGACGACCGCCGCCGCTGCCGCGATCCACCGCCGCGCGTTGCGGCGCTCGCGCCACGCCTCGAAGATCAGGATGTTGCAGACCAGCACCCAGAGCGAGCCGCCGAAGACGCCCGTGTATTCGTACCACTGCACGGCCCACACGTCGTGCGAGAATCCGTTACCCAGCACGAGCCACGGCCACGAGAAGTCGCCCACGGTATACCAGTACTCGGTCGCGATCCACGCCGCGACCAGCGTCGTATGGGCGAGCGCACGCGGCGCACGCTTCGAGACGGTATGGTAGGTCATGAAGGCGAGCATGTTGAGGAACGTCGAGGCGAGCGTCGCCGCGACCGGCCCCACGGGCGTGGCATACCAGATCCACCACACCGTAGCCGCGTTCCACAGCACGAACGCAAGGGCCGCCCAGCCGAACATGCCCCACCAGCCGCGACGCGTCGCCGGCTGCACGGAGCCGATCCACAACAGGGGCACGAAGGCCGCGAGCAGGGTGAATCCCGTACCCGAAAGCCAGCCCGGAGCGAGCAGAACGACCGACAGAATGACCGCTGCGAATTTACGGAGCATGCGAAGAGTTTTTACCGCGACAAAAGTAGTCAAAGCCCGGCATATTTCAAAACGGATCGGGCGATATTCGCCCTGCATCGGCCGCCGGGCCTCTCCGCACCGCGACGCATCCCGCCGCCCCGCGAAACGGCCGGCCGCACCTCCGCTCCAGCCCGTCCCGCAAAACAGACGCCCCCGCAAAGCAGCCGGCCCCGGCGGCCGCACGCCCCGGGACCGTCCGCCGGGCGAAATCACGGCAGCCGCACGCCCGACTCTCCGAAAAAATCGTATCTTTGTCCCTATACACGAAAACCTACGCTTCCATGAAGAGACTCACCCTCCTTGCATGCGCCTGCGCCGCGCTGCTCGCGACCGCCTGCGGCGGCGATGCCGGCTACCGGACGATCGACGGCACGATCGTCTTCGACGAACCCGCCCGTGCCGCGGGCCAGCGCTCGGTCCTGCAACTCGCCGTCGACCCGATTCCCGTCGTCCGCACGGGCTTCATCGGACTGGGCATGCGCGGCCCCGGCGCCGTGGAGCGCTTCACCCACATCGAGGGCGCGCGGGTCGCGGCGCTGTGCGACCTGCGGCCCGAATGCGTCGAGGCAGCGCAGCGCATCCTCGGACGGCGCGGCCTGCCCCGCGTCCCGGGCTACGACGGCGAGGAGGGCTGGAAAGCGCTCTGCGAGCGCGACGACATCGACCTCGTATACATCTGCACGCCGTGGCAGAACCACGTCGAGATGGCGGTCTACGCCATGCGGCAGGGCAAGCACGTCGCCGTGGAGGTTCCGGCCGCCACGTCGCTCGAGGAGTGCTGGCAGCTGGTCGACGTCGCCGAGCAGACGCAGCGCCACTGCATGATGCTCGAGAACTGCGTCTACGACTTCTTCGAGCTCACCACGCTCCGCATGGCGCAGGCGGGTCTCTTCGGCGAGATCCTCCACGCCGAGGGGGCCTACATCCACAACCTCGAACCCTTCTGGGACTACTATCAGGGCAACTGGCGCCTCGACTTCAACCGCACGCACGCGGGCGACGTCTACGCCACGCACGGCCTCGGCCCCGCCTGCCAGCTGCTCGGCATCCACCGCGGCGACCGCATGACGCGGCTCGTGGCGATGGCCACCCCGTCGGTCAACGGCCGCAGGCTCGCCGCCGAGAAGATGGGGGCCGACTCCTTCGCCAACGCCGACCAGACCACGACGCTGATCGGAACCGAACGCGGCCGCACGATCCTGCTGCAGCACAACGTCTACACGCCGCGTCCCTACGACCGCAAGTACCAGCTCGTCGGCACCGACGGTTATGCGAACAAATACCCCGTCGAGGGCTATGCGTTCCGGCCCGCGCAGGTGGCCGACGCCCTGCCCGACCACGAGCGGCTCGACGAGCACGCCTTCATTCCCGAAGCGGCCAAAGAGGCGCTGATGGCGCGCTACAAACACCCGATCGTCCGCGACATCGAGGCGAAGGCCCGCGAGGTGGGCGGCCACGGCGGCATGGACTTCATCATGGATTACCGCCTCGTCTACTGCCTGCGGCACGGCCTGCCGCTCGATCAGGATGTCTACGACGCCGCCGAATGGTCGTGCATCGGCGCGCTCACCGCAGCGTCGCTCGCCCACGGCAGCATGCCGGTCGCCGTACCCGACTTCACACGCGGCGACTGGCGCAAGGTCGACGGCTACCGCCACGCGATGCACACGGAGTGACCGTCCCGCCGGAAGGGAATCCCGCCGGCGCGCGACGCACCGGAAATCCCTGCTGCCCGACGACCGCCCACGCCCGCCCATGCGGCATCCCGCTCGCGGGGTGCCGCTTTTTTTCGATGGCCCCGGCCGCAAACACCCGCCGCAACGGCAGCTCCCGCGACGCGCCCCCGCAACCGCAGCCTCTCGGCCGAATCCTCCGCAGTACCCGTTGCCATAGCAGCCGCACACGTCGTCCCCCGCCCCCGCAACCTTCGCCGTGCCCGCACCCGCAGCTGCCGCACCACCAGCAGCCGACTACCCCGTAGCACACTCCACCGCCTCCGCAGCCACCATCGTGCCCGCTCCCATAGCAGCAGCCCATCCGTCATCCCCGCATCCGCAGCACCCGTTGCCGTCTCCGCAACCTCCGCATCCGCCCCGCAGCACCCTCCGTCGTCCCGGCTCGCGCCCGCCGAAAGCACACCCCGGCACGCCCCCGGAAAGCCCCCTCCCGAAAACGCCCTCCCGAAAACGCCGAACGGGCCGCCCGCACCCATGCGGACAGCCCGTATCGTTCCGAACCGGCGACCGGTTCGCAGCATCGCTCCCCTCCTATGCCTTCGCCTTCGCCGTTTTGGCCGCCACGGCCTTGTCCAACTCGATGATGAAGTCCGAGAGCACGTTCATGTAGTTGATGAAGGCGTCGTATGCCGAATCGTAGGGGTTGAAGTAGGAGTGCACGTCGCCGTCCGACAGCCACTTCGTGGCCATGTAGTAGAAGTGGTCGGAGGTCTGCAGGAAGCTCCATACGTAGTCGAAGTCGGCGTTCTTCAGCGCCGCGACCTTCTCCTTCTGGGCATAGAGTTTCGCGAAGGCTTCGTTCTGCAGCTCGTTGCCGAGCCAAGCCGTCACGTCGCGCTCCTCGTCGGCCCACGACATCACGTGCGGGCAGTGGAACACCGACACGGGCTGGTGCTTCTTGGCGGCCTCGCTCACCGTGGCGAACTCGAGGCCCGTCTTCTTGGCCAGCACGGCCTTCGGCAGCGCGCGCATGAACTCGAAGATCCCCGTATCGGCCTTCTGGTGCTCGCCGAAGGTCTCGTAGTCCATGAACAGGTTGATCACCTCGCCCGGCGTCTCGTCCGACGAGAGCCACGACACGTACTTCTCCGCCGTCAGCGGCCACTGGTCCCAGCTCTGGTTCGAGAAGCGGAAGGCGATATCGTCCGAGAGCTTGTAGTTGCGCAGCAGCAGACGCAGCTTCTGGTCGATGGCGTTGGCATAGACGTAGTTGGGCGACTTCCAGCCCAGCGTGTGCTTGGCGCCCTCGGCCAGCATCGTGCGGAAGCCCATGCCGGCGACCATCGCGCCGATCTCGTCCGAGTAGATCAGCTCCGTATTGCGGAAGGCCGTGGGTTTCACGCCGAACTCCTTCTTCAGGGCAGCCGTGTGGAGCTTCACCTGTGCGGTGAAGTCCTCCTTCGAGGCGAGCGACGCCAGCGAGTGGGAGTAGGTCTCGGCGAGAAACTCCACGCAGCCCGTCTCGGCCAGCGCGCGGAACGAGTCGAGCACCTCGGGCGCATAGGCACGGAACTGTTCGATGGCGATGCCCGTGATCGAGAACGAGCAGCGGAACTTACCCTTATTCTCCTTGATGAGCTTCAGCAGCAGGGCGTTCATCGGCAGGTAGCACTGCCGGGCGACCTTCTGCATGATCGAGCGGTTCTGCAGGTCGTCCAGATAGTTGTGGTCTTTGCCCATGTTGAAGAAACGGTACTTCTTCAACCGCCACGGTTGATGGACCTGAAAGTATAAGCAAACGGTTTTCATAAGGGTAGTTTATTGTATATTATTCTTATTCTCTTCGATGGCAGCCTCGTAGACGGCCTTGATCTTGGCTGCGGCGTCGTTCCATTTGAGGTTGGTGACCTCTTCGAGCCCCTTCGAGGCGAACATGCCCGCCAGCGCGGGGTACCGGACCAGCGCATAGATGGCGTCGGCCAGCGCGTCGACATCCCAGTAGTCGACCTTCACGGCGTAGTCGAGGACCTCCGCCACGCCGCTCTGCTTCGAGATGATCACCGGCACGTTCGACCGCATCGCCTCGAGCGGCGAGATGCCGAAGGGCTCCGAGACCGAAGGCATGACGTAGACGTCCGACAGCTGGAACATCTTGTGCACGTCCTCGCCGCGGAGGAAACCCGTGAAGTGGAAGCGGTCGGCGATGCCGAGGCGCGCCACGCGTCGGATCACATGATTCATCATATCGCCCGAGCCCGCCATGACGAAACGCACGTCGGGCACCCGCTTGAGCACCTTCGCAGCCGCCTCGACGAAGTAGTCGGGGCCCTTCTGATAGGTGATGCGGCCGAGGAAGGTGACGATCTTGTCGTCGACGCCCCGCTCGGGCGCCGCGGAGGCATTCTCGGCGAAGCGCACGGCGTTGTGCACCGTCACGACCCGCTCGGCGGGCACGCCGTAGCGGTTGATGACGATGTTGCGCGTGAGGTTCGACACGGCGATCACGCGGTCGGCGGCGTGCATGCCCGCACGCTCGATGGCGTAGGTCTGCGTGTTGATGTTCTCGCCGCTACGGTCGAACTCCGTGGCGTGCATGTGCACCACGAGCGGTTTGCCGGATACGCGCTTGGCGGCGATGCCGGCGAAGTAGGTGAGCCAGTCGTGGGCGTGGATCACGTCGAACTGCCCCTCCAGATCTTTGGCCACCTGCGCGGCGACCACCGCATAGCGGGCCACCTCCTCCATGAGGTTGGCGCCGTACTTGCCCGAGAAGGTGTAGCGCTGCTTCCAGCAGTCGCTCGTCGACCAGACCCGCTCGCCCGACTTGACATATCGCTCGTGATAGGTGGCGTACTCCTCCGGGGAGATATACGGAACCATGTTCGAGTCGATGTGGATGAACGACATCTTCTCCAGAATATCGTCGGCGCCGCCGCCCGTCGAGCCGTAGACCGCCTCCACGTCGCTGGCGTTCACCACATGGGTGAAACGCTGATCCTCATCGCCGTATGCGTGCGGCATGACGAACGTCACGTCGACATCGTTGCGTGCCAGCCCCCGGGTCATTCCGTAGCAGGCCGTTCCCAGACCGCCCGCGATATGGGGCGGGAACTCCCAACCGAACATTAATACTCTCATAGTATATTGCTTTTATTGACTTCGTTTTACGACGGTTTGCACCGCCTCCGGACCCGGGTCCGCCTTTCGGGCCCCGTCCCTGCCTCGTCCTTTTTTTCGGTTGCGGATGCGACGTCGACCGCTTCCCGCACCCTTCGGTGCGGCACCGACTCCGTGACCCCTACGGTCCCCGGAACCTTACCCGACGGAAACGCACCTCGCGGCCTCCGCCCGTTTGCGTCCCGCTTCAGCCTCCCGCGACGTCCGTTCCGCTGCCAGCTTCCACCCGCGACCGTTGCGCTGCCGGCCGAAAATCCGTACCGCTACAGCCTCCACCCGCGACCGACCTCCGCTGTCTGCTTCCCGCAACGTCCGATCCGCTGTCTGCTTCCCGCGACGTCCGTTCCGCCGCCGGCCGAAAATCCGACCCGATGCCCGTTCTTTCCGGACCGCCCCGGACCTTCCGCCCGGCACCCGCCTCCGCATCCCGCGAAGGGCCTGCGCACCGCACAGGATCCGCTCCGGCTCCGCACGGAAACCGCGAATGCCACGGACACCGCGAAAACCGCGGATGCCGCCCGAGCTCCCGGCGTTATCGCTACTTCTTCGCCGTTTTGCGGGCTGCGGGCCGTTTCGCCGAGGCAGCGCGCTCGGCGGTGCCCTTCTTCGCGGCCGGCGTCGCGCAGCGCTTCGCCGAGGCGCTCTTCGCACCCCGCTTGGCGGGCTGCTTGCCGACCGGACGGCGCGCACGGATCATGCGGTCGATCTCCAGCACGGCAGCGACGCTCCACGCCTGCGAAATGGCTCCGCGCGCCGCGAAGGGAGGATCCGCATCGTAGAGTTCGGCGATCGAACCGATGCCATAGCTCTGGATCTCCTCCTCGAAGGCGGCGAGCATCTCCTCGGCCTGCGGCAGGAAGGCATCGCCGTCGATGTCGAAGCGGGCCTGCACGTAGAAGATCAGGAGCCACGGCCACACCGAACCGTTCTTGGCGGCGAAGTCGCGCTCGGCGGGCGTACCCTCCTGCGCGCCGCGGTAGAGCGGATGACGCGGCGAGAGCGTGCGCAGCCCGCGCGGCGTGAGCAGGTGCTGGCGCACCGTGCGGATCGTGTCGATCTGCGTCTCGATATCGATCATCTTGTAGGGCAGGCCGCACGCTACGATCATGTTGGGGCGGATATCCCGGTCGGCGCCCTCGCCGCCCACGTAGTCGGCCAGATAGCCCTCCGGCAGCCGGAACAGCTCGTTGAACGAAGCCGCCGTGCGGGCCGGCAGCTGCTTCCAAGCCGCGACGAAGGCCTCGTCGCCGTTCGCCTCGGCCAGCTCCAGCGCATAGCATACAGCATTGTACCAAAGCGCGTTGACCTCGACCTGATAGCCGTTGCGGGGCGTGACGGGACGGCCGTCGATCATGGAGTTCATCCACGTCAGCGGCTGCTCCTCGGACGAAGCCCACACCAGCCCGTTGTCGTTCAGCACGACACGCCCGGCCACGCCGCGGCGGTAGCTTTCGAGCAGCTCCTTCATCGCCGCCCCGTAGCGTCTCCAGATCTCGGCGCCGCCCAGCTCGCGTTCGAGCTGCTGCAGCGTCCAGAAGAACCAGAGCGGCGCATCGGCGGCCACGGCGGCCGAAGCCGAACCGGTGAACATGCCGTCGCGCATGGCCCGCACCTGCGTGTCGAGCGCATCGATGCAGTCCTCCTTATGATGCTGCGCGAGGGTGATGCCCGGCAGCGCCACGAAGGTCTGACGGCCCGAGACGCCGTGCCACGGGTAGCCGGCCACGACCTCCGTGCGGTCGCCCGGACGGCGGATCAGGAACTGCCGCGCCGAATGCTCCATGCAGCTCAAGAAATCGATCTTGTGCGTACGGCGGGCGATCGAGGCCGCGAACATCTCCTCGATGGTCTTCGTCGAGCCCATCTCGTCGAGCGACGCCGAGAAGATGACGCTCTCGCCCTTCTTGAGCTCCATTTCGAAATATCCCGTCGTCAGCAGGTCCTCGTGTCCCCCGTAACCGCGGGCGAGGTCTTGCTGGTACTCGAAATCGTAATACCAGTCGGGTGCCGGCACGAACTCCGCCTCGGGCTTGCTGGTCTGCAGGTAGAGCCACGGGAAGGAGTCGTAGAGGCGGCACTTCACGCCGTTGACGGCCGGATAGGAGTGCCCGTCGGCCTGCATGTTGGCGTGCGTCAGCGCATGCTTGTCGCGGAACGCGAGGAAGGGCCGCAGCCGCAGCCGCGTCTCCGAATGGGCATCAACGAGCGTGTAGCGGATCATCAGCTGCGTGCGCTTGTGGATCCACAGCATCTCCTTGCGGAGGATGACGCCGCCCACACGGTAGGTGATCGTCGGCGTCGGCGTATACTCGAAGTCGGTGATGTACTTGTGGCCGCGCGGCTCGTAGACGCCGCGGAAGCGGTGCAACGCCAGATTGAACGACTGGTCGTGCTGGATGACCGTCTCGTCGAGCGACGAGAGCAGCAGGTAGGTCCGGTCGCTGTCGTCGATCGGAGCCACCATCAGACCGTGGTAGCGGCGGGTATTGCAGCAGACGATCGTCGTACTCATGTATCCGCCGATGCGGTCCGTCGCGAGCATCTCGCGCTGGAGCGAGTACTCCAGATTGCCCAGTTCGCGTTTGTCGAAAGTTAGTGCTGACATATTTAAATATGCTGATTGGTCTTATAAAGATATACGATTTTTTTCGAAACTTCGCAAGTTCGGGACCGAAAAATCGTTCTATCCGTTCATTTTATGCCCCGATCGCCCCTTTTGCGACCCGCAGGCGCCGTTTCCGGACATCCGCCCCGGACGATCCGCACGTGCGGCGGCCCGATCCGGGGCCGGAACCCCCCGTCGCGCGGCGGATCGGGCGGCGCCCGAAAGCAGGCGAGCGGCACGAATGCCGCTCGCACTTGCCGTCAGGCCCACTTTACCAGCGCGAAGTCCATCCGGTGGGGCAAATGGGGGTTCTGCGGGAAGATACGCAGCGCCACATCGTAGGTGCCCGTCTCGCCCGGCGTGTAGTCGAGCGCGTAGGTCACCGTGCCGCCCTCGGCCTTCGTCCGCTCGAGCGCGATCGTACGGGTGACGTTGACCGCCTCTCCGCCCACGATCTGCTGGGCGATGACCAGCTCCACGCCGATATCCTCGGGACGCAGCTTGGCGATGTCGAGCTTGACCTCGAAGCGGTACTTCTCGCCCACGTATACGGCCTCCCGCTCGATCATCACGCGCTGCACGTCGACCACGCGCACCTGATCCCATGCGGCCGAGACCTTGCGCTTCCACGCCGCGATCTCGCGCGCCAGCCGGTAGCCGCCCGCGACGATCTCGCGCTTGCGGGCCGCCAGCTTGTTGTAGAAGCGGTCTTCGTAGTCGATCAGCTGGCGGTTCATCGTGAAGTTCGCGGCGATGTCGGCGACGCACTTCTTCACCGATGCGACCCACGCGTGGGGAATGTTGTCGGCGCCGCGGTCGTAGTACTTCGGCGCGATCTGCTCCTCGATCGTGTTGTAGATCATCTCGGCGTCGAGTTCGTCCTGATAGTGCTGGTCGGCGAACGTGCGCTCCATCGGGAGCATCCAGCCGGCGTCCTCCTTGTAGCCTTCGACCCACCAGCCGTCGAGCACCGAGAACTGCATGACGCCGTTCATCACGCACTTCTCGCCCGACGTACCCGACGCCTCGAGCGGACGGGTCGGCGTGTTGAGCCATACGTCGACACCCTGCACCATGCGGCGCGCGAGCTCCATGTCGTAGTTCTGCAGGAAGATGATCTTGCCGACGAACTGCGGCATGGCGGCCACCTCGACGATGCGCTTGATCAGATCCTGACCCGGCTTGTCGTTCGGATGGGCCTTGCCGGCGAAGATGAACTGCACGGGGCGCTCCTTGTTGTTCACGATGGCGGCCAGACGGTCGAGGTTCGTGAAGAGCAGGTAGGCGCGCTTGTAGGTGGCGAAGCGGCGCGCGAAGCCGATGGTCAGCACCTCGGGCTTGATGCCGTCGATGATCTGGAGCATCTGGCGCGGCGAGTCGAGACGCACCTGCTTGGGATCGCTGTAGCGCTTGCGGATGTGGCTGACGAGGCGGTTCTTGAGCTTCATGCGCTCCGACCAGAGCTCCTCGTCGGGAATATGGTGCACCTTCTGCCATGCCGGGATGTCGTAGACGTGGCCCTCGAAGCCGTCGGCGAAGTAGCGGGCGTAGAGGCGGCGCAGCGAGGTGGCGATCCACGTCGGGAAGTGCACGCCGTTGGTCACGTAGCCGATGTGGAGCTCGTTCTTGAAGTATCCCGGCCACATGTTGCCCAGAATCTCCTTCGACACCTCGCCGTGGAGCCACGACACGCCGTTGACCTCCTGCGAGAGGTTGCAGGCCAGCACCGACATCGAGAACTTCTCGTTCGGGTCGTTGGGGTTGGTCTTGCCGAGGTTGATGTACTGCTCCCACGTGATGCCCAGCACGTCGGGGTAGTGCGACATGTACTGGCGGATCATCGACTCGGGGAAGGCGTCGTGACCGGCCGGCACGGGCGTGTGGGTCGTGAAGAGCGACGAGGAGCGGATCACCTCCAGCGCCTCCGAGAAGGAGAGCTTCTTGTGGTTGACCAGCTCGCGGATGCGCTCCACGCCGATGAAAGCCGCATGGCCCTCGTTGCAGTGGTAGACATCGTTCTTGATGCCCAGCTTGCGCAGCGCGCGGATACCGCCGATGCCGAGCAGGATCTCCTGCTTGAGGCGGTTCTCCCAGTCGCCGCCGTAGAGGTAGTGGGTGATCCGACGGTCCTCCTCGAGGTTGGCCTCGAAGTCGGCGTCGAGCAGGTAGAGGTCCGTGCGGCCCACCTGACACTTCCATACGCGCGCCGAGAGCGTGCGGCCCGGGAAGGCGATGGTCACCGTCACCCAGTTGCCGGCTTCGTCGCGCACGGGCGAGATCGGGAGCTTGAAGAAGTTCTGCGCCTCGTAGGTCGCCTCCTGCGCGCCCTGCGCCGAGAGCTTCTGCGTGAAGTAGCCGTAGCGGTAGAGCAGACCCACGGCCGTCATCGGCACGTTCTTGTCCGACGCCTCCTTGAGGTAGTCGCCGGCCAGAATGCCCAGACCGCCCGAGTAGATCTTCAGCGACGAGTGCAGGCCGTACTCCATCGAGAAGTAGGTGACCGACGTGCTCGCGGGATCGGGCTTTTCGGTCATGTAGTCGCGGAACTGCGCGTAGACGGCGTCGAGGCGGCCGAGGAAGGCGGCGTCCTGCTCCAGCTCGCGCGTGCGCTCCACGCTCAGCTTGTCAAGGAAGGCGATCGGATTGCGGTCGCAGGCGGCCCACAGCGCCGGGTCGATCTCCTCGAACAGGTCGCGGGCGCCGGGGTTCCAGCACCACCAGAGGTTGCGCGACAGCTCCTCGAGGGCATGCAGCCGCTTGGGAAGGGTCTTGTCGACCATCATGCGGTTCCAGTTGGGCTTCTCGGCGAAGAGCTGCTGGCGCACGAAGTTGATCTGCTCGGTGTTCGCGCCGCCGTCGTCGAGCGCCGTGCGGCCGGCCCGCGCGTCCGAAGCCTCGATCGCCTCGGCATAAGCCGCCTCGTAGGCTGCGAAGAGGTGCTCCCACAGCGCCGTTTCGGAGAGTTCGTAGGCCGAGGCGCGGGCCGCGGCGAGCCGGTCCTCGTCGAGGCGGCCGAAGCGCAGCAGCGCATCGGCGATCTTCGCGGCGACCTCCGAGTCGTTGTAGTCGTCGCGGCGGATCACCTCCACGCCCGCATGCGCGGGCTGCTTCTCGACCCAGAGGCCGAAGCCGGCCAGCGTCGTGGTGATCGTCGGCACGGAGAAGGCCACCGACTCGAGCGGCGTGTAGCCCCACGGCTCGTAGTAGGAGGGGTAGACCGTGACGTCCATGCCCACCAGCAGTTCGTAGTAGTCCTTGTTGAAGATGCCGTCGTTGCGGTTCAGGTAGGTCGGCACGAAGATCACCTTGACCTTCGAGTCGGCCGTGGTGAGGATCGAACCGTTGAGCGCGCCCACGATCGGGTCGCTGTCCCGGTGCTCGAGCAGATGGGTCGAGAAGCGGTACTGCCCCTCGTCGATGGGCTTCGACGGATCGGCCAGATGGGCCTGCAGGTCGACGCGCGGACCGCGGTTGCCGGCCGGCACGGTGATGTAGGCGAGCACCTCGCGGTCGAGGCGGTCCGAGGCGGCGAGGCGCTTGAGCGACTCGATGAAGACGTCGAGCCCCTTGTTGCGGAACTCGTAGCGGCCGCTCGTGCCGACGATCAGCGGATCGGATGCGAACTTGCGGCCGAGGCAGGCCTCCGCCACGGCGATCATCGAGCGGCGCGCCTCCGTGCGCTTGGCGTCGAACTCAGCGCCCGTCCACACGATGTCGTTCTCGAAGCCGTTGGGGGTCACGCCGTCCGGTTCGCGTCCGAGCAGATACTTGCACTCGTTGGCCGTGATGTCGCTCACCGAGAGGAACCCGTCGAGGTTGGCCGCCGCCTGCTTCTCGATCGAGTGCTTGGCCACGACGTTGAAGCGGCGGGCCAGCTCGTCGGCGTTGAATTTCGTCAGGTCGTTGTAGAGCGGCAGCCCGTTGCCGGCGATGCAGCGGCCCATGACCGTGGCGTGGGTGGTGAACACCGTGGCCACATAGGGCGCATGCTTGCGCAGGTAGAGCCCGCCGGCCGCCGTCATCCACTCGTGGAAGTGGGCCACGGCCTTCTCCGTCGCACTGCAGAAGCAGTCGACGTAGGAGGCGATCACCTGTCCGGCCGCATAGCCGAAGAGCACCGGCTCGATGTAGTCCCACTGGCCCGAGATCGAGTCGACACGGTAATCCTCCCACAGACGCTTCAGGATCTCGTCCTTGCGGGGAATCAGCGACGAGAAGTCGATCAGCAGGGCGATCGGGCCGCCCTCGACCTTCCAGCGGCCCGCACGCACGCGCACCCCCTCGTTATAGAGGCTCTGCCGCCACCCCTTCAGCAGCGCGGCGTCCTCCTCGAACTCGGGATTCACCCCCTCGTGCTGCAGATCGGGACCGATCAGGATGTAGCGGTCGCCGAATTTGCGCGTTACGGTCTGCGCCTTCGTGGCGACGACGGTGTGGATGCCGCCCACTTTGTTGCACACCTCCCAACTGACTTCGAACAGAAAGTCGGGAGTAAGTTTCTGGTTACTCATATCGGATTGTCGGTTTATAATTTGCGGAAAGTCACTCAACGGCCGCAAAGATAGCACTTATATTTATCATTACCAATCGGAACGGATATTACTAAAAAAATTTAAGAATAACTTAACATTTCTCGCCTTCACTTTCTTGCCTGTCCGGTTCCGGCTCGAAAAGGGCCCCGATCGCCGCGTCGGAGAGCAGGAAGCGCTCCGCGGGAACGAAAAGGCGGCCGCCGTCGCGGCGCAGCACGCCCGCACGGAGCATCGGCTCGCCGTCGCTGAGGATGCGCGCCGCCCGCGCCGCGCCGAAACGGGCCTCCGCCTCCCCGAGGTCGATCCCTTCGGCCGTACGCAGCCGCGTGAGGAGGTACTCGTTGAACCGGTCGCGCTCCGAGAGCCGCTCGGACCCGCCCGCCGCACCGTCGACGTAGGCCGCGACCGAGGCGACGTTCCACTGCCGCGCCGCGCCGTCGAACGAATGGGCCGCAGGACCTATGCCGAGGTACTTCGCCCCCTGCCAGTAGGAGGCGTTGTGGCGCGCCCGGAAACCCGGCCGCGCGAAGTTCGACACCTCGTAGTGCTCGAAGCCGCCCTGCACGAGGGCGTCGTGCACCGTCCGGAACTCCCGCTCGCTCGTCTCCTCGTCGACGGGCCGCATGCGGCCGCGCGCGACCATGCGGCCGAACGCCGTATCCGGCTCCACCGTCAAATGATATGCCGAAACATGCTGTACGTCCGATCCGAGCGTCGCATCGAGCGAACGGCGGAGCGCATCCCCGCCGAACCCCGGCACGCCGAAGATCAGGTCGACGGCGATGTTGTCGAAGCCCGCACGCTGCGCCGCACGGATCGCCGCCGCGGCCTGTCCGGCCGTATGGCGCCGGTTCATCAGCCGCAGACAGTCGTCGTCGAACGACTGCACGCCGATCGAAAGCCGGTCGATGCCCGCGGCGCGCAGCGCGGCGAGGTACTCCTCCGTCAGATCGTCGGGATTGGCCTCGAGCGTCGTCTCCTCCGCCCCCGTGCAGTCGAACAGCCCGGCGGCATGCGTCAGAAGCCCCTCCACGGCGGCCGCGGGCAGCAGCGAGGGGGTTCCGCCACCGAAATAGCGGGTGCGCACCGCCTCGCCGCCCAGATAGTCGCGACGGGCCTCCAGTTCGCGGTGGAGCGCCGCCACGAGGGCATCCATGCGCCCCAGCTCGGCGCTCTTGTAAAAATCGCAGTAGGCGCAGATACGCTTGCAGAAAGGTATGTGAAAATAGATTCCGGCCATCGTCGTTCGGTTGCGCGAAGCGCTCTTCCGCTCCGCCCGGCCGCCCCGCGGCCACTCGATATCCGCCCCGCTCCGGGCGGCGGGAGCCGGCAACGCACAAGCCCGGCCGAAACTCCCGTCTATCAAAGATAAGCATAATTTTCCGAATCGCCGCATCCCCCGCGCCTCTTTTCACCCGCCGCCATCCGCCCGCCGCACGCATATCCCGCTTCCGGCACTCCCGACCCTCCCCGCGACATACCCCCCTCCTGCCGCCTCGCCTCCGACACACCCTCCGTCGCTACCGCCACCCACAACCTCGCGCTGCGAGGCTCCTCCCGCCGCGTCCACACATCGGCCCCGATCCCGCCTCTCCCCGCAAGATACCTTGCCGCCTCACGCTCCACCACACAGTCCCATTCCGGTGCCCCGACCCAATCCCTCTCCCGCACAGCCTCCGTCGTATTCTCGCATCCGCCCCACAGCTCCATCGCCTACAACCGTCGACCCAGCCCCTCGCCCGCAAGGCCCCCAACGTCCGCACCTCCCTTCACCGCCCGACCCCATCACCGCCTCCCCTCGCCACACCTGCTGCACCGCCCCATCGTCCCGCCTCCGACACACCCTCCGCCGCTACCCACAACCTCCCGCCGTCACCCGACCCATCACTGCCTCCCCGCCGCAGAGCCGCCCCACGAATCCGTCCCACCCGACGAAAACCGCGCCCGACGCCCGCCCCGCGCCGTACAACCGATACGCCCGCGAGCCGCCCGACGCCCCCGCCGTCTCCCGGCCGGAACCCCTCGAATCCCGCCCGCGGCGGAACGCACGAAAAAATTCCGCATCAGAATTGTTAGTTTTTTCACAAATCTGAAAGTTTTTCTATCTTTGTGCCGTCGGAATCCGCAACGACGCTGCGGCGCCGGCGTTAGGTTAGCGGCGGGTCCCGCCTCGGAGCGGGCCCGGACGACACATCCGGAATTCGATGTTTTAATTCTAAATACGATTTGTTATGGACAAAATGGATCTGAAAAAGTACGGGATCACCGGCGTGACGGAGGTCGTGTACAATCCTTCGTACGACGAGCTGTTCCGCGAGGAGACCAAGAAGGGCCTGCGCGGCTTCGAGAAGGGTCAGCTGACCGACATGGGCGCCGTGAACGTAATGACGGGCGTCTACACCGGCCGCTCGCCCAAGGACAAGTTCTTCGTGATGGACGAGACGACGAAAGACACCATCTGGTGGACCTCCGACGCCTACAAGAACGACAACAAGCCCGTGACGAAAGCCGCGTGGAAGGAGCTCAAGAAGATCGCTTCGAAGGAGTTGTCGGGCAAGAAGCTCTACGTGGTCGACACCTTCTGCGGCGCCAACGAGAACTCGCGTCTGAAGATCCGCTTCATCATGGAGGTGGCATGGCAGGCGCACTTCGTCAAGAACATGTTCATCCGTCCGACCGACGCCGAACTGGAGAACTACGGCGAGCCCGACTTCGTGGTGCTCAACGCCTCGAAGGCGAAGGTGAAGAACTACAAGGAGCTGGGTCTGAACTCGGAGACGGCCGTGGTCTTCAACCTCACGGAAAAGATGCAGGTGATCATCAACACGTGGTACGGCGGCGAGATGAAGAAGGGTATGTTCTCCTACATGAACTACCTGCTTCCGCTCAAGGGCATGGCTTCGATGCACTGCTCGGCCAACACCAACGAGAAGGGCGAGACGGCCATCTTCTTCGGTCTGTCGGGCACCGGTAAGACGACCCTTTCGACCGACCCGAAGCGTCAGCTGATCGGCGACGACGAGCACGGCTGGGACGACGACGGCGTCTTCAACTTCGAGGGCGGCTGCTACGCGAAGGTGATCAACCTCTCGAAGGAGAACGAGCCCGACATCTGGAACGCCATCCGCCGCAACGCGCTGCTGGAGAACGTTACGGTCGACAAGAAGGGCAAGATCGACTTCTCCGACAAGTCGGTGACGGAGAACACGCGCGTCTCCTACCCGATCTTCCACATCGAAAACATCGTGAAGCCCGTATCGAAGGCTCCGGCCGCCAAGAAGGTGATCTTCCTCTCGGCCGACGCATTCGGCGTGCTGCCCCCCGTTTCGATCCTCACGCCCGAGCAGACGAAGTACTACTTCCTGTCGGGCTTCACGGCCAAGCTGGCCGGCACCGAGCGCGGCATCACCGAGCCCACGCCGACCTTCTCGGCCTGCTTCGGCGCCGCCTTCCTCTCGCTGCACCCCACCAAGTACGGCGAGGAGCTGGTGAAGAAGATGCAGCAGTCGGGCGCCACGGCCTACCTCGTGAACACGGGTTGGAACGGCACCGGCAAGCGCATCTCGATCAAGGACACGCGCGGCATCATCGACGCGATCCTCGACGGTTCGATCGACAAGGCTCCGACCAAGAAGCTCCCGATCTTCGACTTCACGATCCCGACCGAGCTGCCGGGCGTAGATACCCATATCCTCGATCCGCGCGACACCTACAAGAACGCCGAGGAGTGGAACACGAAGGCCGTGGATCTGGCCAACCGCTTCGTGAAGAACTTCACCAAGTTCACGGGCAACGAGGAGGGCAAGGCACTCGTGGCCGCCGGTCCCCGGTTGTAATCGCACACGATCGCGGCGGCGCATCCGCCGTCCGATCTTTCAGCAGAAAAAGGGCTGTCCGAACATTCGGACAGCCCTTTTCGCGTTGCAGCGCCGCCACCGGAGCGATCGCCGCACCCCCGCCGCTCTTCGGTCGTCACCTTTGGCAGAATACGTCGCGCAGAATACTTCCCGCAGAAAACCGCCCGCAGAGAAAACCTCGCACAAAAGCCCGCGCACGAAAAACCTTCGCGACCGGGCCGGCACCCCACACGCGGCTCCGCAGCTGCGGTACAACCGGGAGCAAGTCGACCGCCGCCCCACAGCCGCAGAACACACAGCTGGGACCGCCCCAGCAGCCGCAGAACACACAGCCGGGACCGCCCCAGCAGCCGCAGAACACACAGCCGAGACCGTCCCCACAACCGCAAAATACACCGCCGGAATCGGCTCCGTGCGCACGCTCCCGACCGCTCGCCCCGCAAAGCGGCTCCGTTCACTCGTTCCCCGCTCCGGGTAACCGCACGAAAAAGGCGGCTCCGGCCGGGGATACGCTGCGGAGACGTCGGCCGACCGTCTACCCCCGAACGATGCCGGTGCGGCATCCGATCGTCGCATCGCACACCCTTTCCGAAAGTTCCCGACCGTCGCCATCGCTCCGCCCACGAAAAACGTCCGAAAACCCCAGCCCTCTCCCCGGACAGAAACAAGCCCCGTCGCTCCGCCCACGAAAAACGCCTGCAGACACCCGCGCCGGCAACGCACCGACAGCAAGGCCCGCAGGCGATTCTTCCCGGAAAACCCCGGCGAAAGCGGCCCGCGAAGCGCCCGGGGCACCCCGCTGCCGCAGGGAGCGGTCAGACGGTCATGATCTCCTTCTCCTTCTTGGCGATCGACTCGTCGAGCAGCTTCGTGAACTTGTCGAGCAGCTTCTGCGTCCGTGCTTCGCCGTCCTTCGCCTCATCCTCGGGCATCCCCTCCTTCTGGGCCTTCTTGAAGGCCTCGAGGGCATCGCGGCGGGCGTTGCGCAGGCTGATGCGGGCCGTCTCGGCCTCGCCGCGCACCTGCTTCACGAGCCCCTTGCGGCGCTCCTCCGTAAGGGGCGGAATCGATAGGCGGATCTGCTCGCCGTTGTTCGAGGGGGTCAGGCCGATGTTCGAATCGATGATCGCCTTCTCGATCGGGCGGATCATGTTCTTGTCCCACGGCTGGATCAGAATCGTCTTGGCATCGGGCACGGTGACGCTCGCAGCGCCCGTGACGGGCACCTGCGAACCGAAGTAGTCGACCATCACGCCGTTGAGCACGTTGGGCGACGCCTTGCCGGCGCGCACGTTCAGAAGTTCCTCTTCGAGGTGATCGATCGCCTTCTGCATGCGCTGGGAGGCGTCGTTGAGAATCGTGTTGGTGTCCATAGCGTATTATCTTTTTTCGAGTGTTTGTTCGATCGTGGCGATCAGCTCCGCGAACTCCTCCCCGTCGTAGCCCACCGTAGCGGCGACCACCCGTCCGTCGCGGCCGATCAGGAAGTTGCGCGGAATGAAGTTCGTAGCATAAAGGTCGTAGACGCGCCGCTCGGGGTCGAGCGCCATCGGGAACGCGTATCCCGTCCGCTCGCGGAACGCCGCGACGGCGCTCCGCTCCTCGCCCCGCGAGACGGGCAGGAAGAGGAAATCGCGCCCTGCGAAGCGGTCGATGAGCTCCGTCTGCACGCGCGCGAGCTCCTCGCGGCAGGGCGGGCACCACGTAGCCCAGAAGTTGAGCAGCACGACCTTGCCGCGCAGCGACGAGAGGGTCAGCTCGCCCCCGTCGAAGAGTTCGACCGTGAAGTCGGGCGCCGCGGCCCCGACCCCGACGAGCGTCGTCGCGGCCGTTTCGTCGGCGCTCTCCGCCGCCGTGCCCCGCGTCGTGCGGCCGCCGCAGGAGGGCAGCAGCAGGATCGCGGCGAGGATCGCGGCGATGAGCGCCAGCATGATCCAGAGTTGTTTGTCGCTTTTCTTGGTAGCCATAAATCGTTGCGTAATTCGCGCCCTCCGGTCCGGGGCGCTTCGTAAGGATGGAATCAGGACGCTGCCACTCGGGAAAAACACGCTCGCGAGCGCCGGACGCAGCTCCGTCCGCTACAGCTCCACGAGCGTACCGATCCCCTCGCCCGCCAGCACGCGGCCGAGATTGCCCGGCGTATCCATATCGAAGACGACGATCGGCAGCCGGTTTTCGCGGCAGAGCGTGAAAGCCGTCTGGTCCATCACCTTCAGCCGGCGCGCGAGCACCTCGTCGAAGGTGATGCGGTCGAACTTCTCGGCCGCGGGATCCTTCTCCGGATCGGCCGTGTAGACCCCGTCGACGCGCGTGCCCTTGAGCAGCACCTCGGCCTCGATCTCGATGCCGCGCAGCGCCGATGCCGAGTCGGTCGTGAAGTAGGGGTTGGAGGTTCCGCCGCCGATGATGACCACGTAGCCCGCCTCGAGGTATTCGAGCGCCCGCGCTTTGGAGAAGTACTCCCCGATGGGCTCCATACGGATCGAGGTGAGCACCTTGCACTTCACGCCGTTGTCCTCCAGCGCCGACTGCAGCGCCAGCGAGTTGATGATCGTGGCCAGCATGCCCATCTGATCGCCCTTCACGCGGTCGAAACCCCGCTTGGCCCCGGTCAGACCGCGGAAGATGTTGCCGCCGCCGATGACGATGCCGATCTGCACGCCCGTCTCTGCCGCCGCCTTGATCTGCTCGGCATAGGACTGGAGCACCTCGGGCGAAAGTCCGTAGCGTTGCGTTCCCTGCAGCGATTCGCCGCTCAATTTCAGAAGTATGCGTCCGTATTTCATGAAGGTAACTCTTTATCGTTATGCGAAGATAGGCATTTTTTCCGGAAAACCGCGCACGAACGGCTCTATCTTTGACTCCTCGCCGACCGCACCGCCCCGACGGGCCGCTTCGCCGCCCGCTCTTTCGGGTTTTCGGCTCCGCACGGACGTCGCCCGCGACCGCATTCGGCGAACTTCCGCTCGCCGCCCGTCCGCAAGTTCGGGTCTACAGAAGCGGCTCCCGCCCGACGGACTGCGAACGATCTTGCATTTGCGCCCGACTTTTCGTACTTTTGGCTGCGCCCAAGATACTCCGTCTCGGCATAATCAAGCTAACGCTTGCTTCTGCGCTCGACTTTTCGTATCTTTGACATTCGTCCAAGATACTCTCGCTCGGCAAACTGCAAGCAAGCGAGCTGTTTTTGCCCTCGACTTTTCGTACTTTTGGCTGCGCCCAAGATACTCTCGCTCGGCAAACTGCAAGCAAGCTTGCATTTGCCCTCGCTTATTCGTATCTTTGCCCTGCTATGTCGCCGAAAGATTACCGACTGCTCGAACGGATCGATTCGCCGCAGGAGCTCAAAAAGCTCCGGCCGGAGGAGTTGCGCCGTTACTGCGACGAACTGCGCCGCTACATCATCGACGAATGCTCGGTCAACCCGGGCCATCTGGCCTCGAGCCTCGGAGCCGTGGAGCTGGCCGCAGCGCTGCACTATGTCTACAACACGCCCGACGACCGCATCGTATGGGACGTCGGCCACCAGACCTACGCCCACAAGATCATCACGGGGCGCCGCGAGGCGTTCCGCCGCAAGCGCCGGCTGGGCGGCATCAGCGGCTTTCCGCGCATGGCCGAAAGCCCCTACGACGCCTTCGGCGGCGGCCACGCCTCGGTCTCGATCTCGGCGGCGTTCGGCATGGCGAAGGCCGCCGAGCTGCGGGGCGAGCGGCGCAAGGTGGTGGCCGTCATCGGCGACGGTTCGATGACGGGAGGCCTCGCCTTCGAGGGGCTCAACAACGCCGGAGCCTCGCGCGGCACCGACCTGCTGGTGATCCTCAACGACAACAACATGGCGATCGACCAAGCGACGGGGGCGCTGAAGAGCTGCCTGCTGAAGCTGTCGACCTCGAAACACTACAACCGCTTCAAGCAGTCGCTGTGGCGGACGCTCCACCATGCGCCCCGCGTGCTGCACCTCTGCCAGAAGGCGTGGAACGGTCTGAAGCAGGGGCTTCTGAACAACTCCAACCTCTTCGAGAGCCTTGACTTCCGCTATTTCGGGCCGATCGACGGCCACAACCTCCCCGAGCTGGTGCGCACGCTGCGCGCATTGCGCGAGATCGAAGGCCCGAAGCTCCTCCACGTCATGACCACCAAAGGCAAGGGCTACCTCCCCGCCGAGCACGACCAGCCCACGTGGCACGCCCCGGGGCGCTTCAACCCCGACACGGGCGAACGCATCGCCGCGAAGGGCGCCACGGCCCGCTATCAGGATGTCTTCGGCCGCACGCTCGTGGAGCTGGCCCGCGCCGATGCGCGGGTGGTGGGCGTCACGCCCGCCATGCCCACGGGCTGCTCGATGAATCTGCTCATGCAGGAGATGCCCCGCCGCTGCTTCGACGTCGGCATCGCCGAGGGACACGCCGTGACCTTCTCCGCCGGACTGGCCGCCGCCGGGATGGTCCCCTTCTGCAACATCTACTCGACCTTCATGCAGCGCGCCTACGACAACGTGATCCACGATGTCGCCATACAGGGGCTTCCGGTGGTGATGTGCCTCGACCGGGGCGGCCTCGTGGGCGAGGACGGCGTAACGCACCACGGTCTGTTCGACATGGCGGCCTTCGCCGCCGTCCCGGGACTCACGATCGCCGCTCCGATGGACGAGCGCGAGCTCCGCAACCTGATGTACACGGCGCTCCATGCCGGCAAGCCCTTCATGATCCGCTATCCGCGCGGAGGCGGCGCCGGCGCGGCGTGGGAGGGCATGCCTTTCGAAACGCTGCCCGAAGGCCGGGGTCGCCGGCTCCGCACGGGCAGCGACGTCGCGCTGCTGACCGTCGGCACGACGGGCAACGCCGGAGCGCGGGCCGCCGAGCGGGCCTCAGCCGCCGGCACGAGCGTCGCCCACTACGACCTACGCTTCGTCAAACCCCTCGACGAAGAGCTTCTCGACGAGGTCGGCCGCACCTTCCGGCGCGTGGTGACGGTCGAGGACGGATGCCTTCGCGGCGGCGTGGGCGAGGCCGTCGCTGCCTTCTTCAACCGGCGCGGCCACGACGTCGCGGTCCGCACGCTCGGCATCGGCGACGCATGGATCGACCACGGCACCCCCGCAGAGCTCTACGCCCTCTGCGGCTACGACGAGGAGGGCATCCTCCGCGCGCTCACGGAGCGATAACAGCCTCCGAGCAGCCGCAGTCGAGAGCGTGCCCGAGGCACCCGGCCGCAGCCCGCTTCACACCCCGGCACCCTCCGCCACTACCCGCAGCGCACTCGACGACCCGACATGCCCCGCCGCAACTCGCTCCGCAACCCGGCGCCCTCTGCTGCCACCCGATGCAGTCACCTCCGCAGCCCGACCCGCATCATCCTCCCCGCAGGCCCCGGGCGCGGCACACCGTCCGGCACGGCACCGCAACGTTCCGCCGCCTCTCCCGCAACCCCGTGCGCACCCGTCGCCGCACACCGACCCTGCCCGGCCCCGAATCCCGACCGCAGCGCCCCGCGCGCAGACGATCCGCCGCACCCGAACGATCCGCACCTTCGATCGTCAGCCCGTTCCCGCCCCCGTAATCTACCGTCAGCCCCTCCTGCCGCCCGCTGCCGCTCTCCTATCGCCCTCCCGCCGACCCGACCGCACAGCCCACCTACCAGCCGCCCTCTCCCGTCGGCCTCCCTCCCCCGAGCCTCCCGCAACCGTTGCCGCCCGCAACCGTTGCCGCCCGCAAACCGCCGCCGCGGACACACTCCGCCCCCTTTTTCCGCACACAGGGCCCATCGCCACCGCCCCGCGACCGGTTCCGGCACAAAATCTGCGGAGCGCACACCCATCCGACACTCCGCACAACGATGGTCACACTCTTTTTCATCCTCTTCCTGCTGATTACCCTGCTCATGATCGCTTGGGTGGTCCGCACCCTGCTGCACGGACGCATCGACCGCCGCACGGTCGCGACGCTCGACCTCGCCCGCTACATGGGCCTCTGGTACGAAATCGCCCGGCTCGAAAACCGGTTCGAACTGGGCATGGTGGCCGTCACGGCCCGTTACACGCTGCGCGACGACGGCTCGATCGAGGTGGTCAACAGCGGCGTTTCGCCCCGCAACCACGAACGGCACACGGCCGTGGGCCGCGCGAAGACGAAGGGCCCCGGACGACTCTGGGTTTCGTTCGCGGGTCCCTTCGGTTCGGATTACAACATCTTGGAATTGAGCCCCGAATACGAATGGGCGCTGGTCGGCGGCCGCTCGGCCTCCTATCTGTGGATCCTCGCCCGGCACCCCGAGCTCGACGCCGCGACGTTCGAGCTGCTCAAGACGAAGGCGCAACAGCGCGGCTACGACATCGAACAGCTCCTCACGGTCGATCAGAGCCTCCACCGCGCACCGGACGCCCCGGAAGAGCCGCAGGCCCCGAACGAACCGGCGCGCGCCTGAACCGGCTCCCGCCGCCGCGCCGGAGCGCACTCCGAAGCCGCCCCTAAAGCCGCATCCGAAGCCGTCGCACGCCCGAACCCCTGCAACGCAAAAGGCCGCCCCCGAAGGACGACCTTTTCAACATTCCGGCACACGGATACCCCGCCCGCCCCGACAGAAGCCCCGCTCTGTCGCGCCCCGCTGCTCCGGACACCCCGCCTCACAGCACGAACATCCACCGGTCGCCCTCGCTGCGGGCCGCATCGAAGCGAAACCCCTCCCACGCGAAGGCTTTCAACCCCTCGGGATCGTCGAGGCGGTGCTTCACCGCATAACGCGTCATCTCGCCGCGGCACATCTTGGCATAGACCGTCACGGTGCGCAGCCGCTCGCCGGCGGCGACCCTGAATTCGGGCGTCACGACCCGCACCTCGCGGCAGACGCGCCGCCAGTCGAACATCCGTTTCATCTCCGCGCTGGCCAGATCGACCAGCACCCCGTCGTCGGCCTTCGTGCGGGCGATGAGCTCGTCGGTCAGCATCGGCCGCCAGTAGGCGAAGAGCGTGCGGTCGTCGGCCGCAAGCAGCCGCGCGTCGCCCTCCATCCGGTAGGGCCGCACGCCGTCCAGCGGCCGCAGCAGACCGTAGAGAAACGACACGATGTTGATCCGCCCCTGCGCGAATGCGAGCTCCGCGGCCGAAAAGTCGTGCGCCGCGATCCGCTTGAAGACGATGCCTGCATAGGCCGCGATCGCAGCCGTCGACGGGGCCTCCGCATCGTGGAACCGCCGGTAGCGGAGCGCACACGCCGCGGCGATCCGACGGTCGACCCGCAGCAGGGCGGCCAGCTCCTCCACCGGCAGCGCGGCCGCCGTCAGAGCCAGCTCCGAGGCTTCGGCCGCAAAACGCGGACGCGTCACAGAAGCCGCCGACAACGCTGCGGCCTCCGACGGCACGGGCGACTCCGGCATGGACGCCGCCGACGGCACGGGTGTCACGGGTGTCACGGGAGGAACCGATGCCGCAGAAGTCACCGGCATCACAGTCGTCGCGGACGCCACCGGCATCGCGGATGTCGCAGTCGTCGCGGCCGCGCCCTCCGCGTCGGCCATCGTCTTGGCACAGGCGAGCAGAATCTGCATGGCAAATACCCGGTCAGGCGACCGAACAGGGGATTCCGAGCGCCTCGACCCGCGCGGCGATCCGCTCCAGCTCCTCGCGCGGCACCCGCTCGAGCGTCGGGCAGGGGGTGTCGCGGTCGAGCGAATAGACCATGACCCGCCCGGGACGGATTTCGTCCACGAGCGCGAGCCACGCCGCGACCTCCCGTTCGACGGTGTTGTCCACCGGCTCGCCGTTGCACGTGCCGCGCAGGAACATCGTCTGGAGCACCATGCGCCCTTCGAAGGCCTTCATCCGCTCCGCCACGTCGCGCACCGCGTAGGAGGCGCTCTGGGGCAGGTTGATGCGGCGGACCGTCTCGTCGAACGCCGAGTCGAGCTTCAGGATGTTGTTGTCGACCCGCAGCAGCGCCCGCCGCACGTCGTCGCGGTGCAGCTGCGTGGCGTTGGAGAGCACCGAAACCTTCGCCGCGGGACACAGCGCATCGCGCAGGGCGATCGTGTCGCCGATCACCGCCTCGAACTCCGGGTGGAGCGTCGGCTCGCCGTTTCCGGCGAAGGTGATGACGTCGGGCGGCGTCCCGGCCGCCACCATGCGCCGCAGCACCTCCTCCAGCTGACGGCGGATATCCTCCCGCCGGTTGAAGCGCCGCGGGCCGGGATGGTCGGCATTCCAGCCGCACTCGCAGTAGATGCAGTCGAAGCTGCAGAGTTTCGATGCCACGGGCAGCAGATTGACCCCCAGCGAAAGCCCCAGCCGCCGCGAATGCACGGGGCCGAAGATGATGTCGGAATAGAGTGCAGTCATATGTTGTGTAAGATTCGGCATTACTGTCCCTCGGCGGCATCCGCCGCGAATCGGCTCAGGTCGATATGGTCGACCCCGGTCAGATCGGCGAAGGTCACCGTGCGGGCGCCCTCCACGCCGACGACCACCTCGTGGGCCATCGTGTTGCGGTAGGTATGCGCGGCATCGGCCGCATAGGGCTCCTTCGCACCGTCGCCCCAGTCGATCGCGCCGCGCACGTCCGCGCCCTCGAACGCCGGAACGCAGTAATAAAGGTTGTAATGGGTGATCCGCACCTGCTGCCCGGCCCCGACGGGATCGGGCCCCGGCGGCACGGGGTCGGTCTTCTCGCCGCCGCAGGCAGCGAACAGCAGCGCCGCAAGCGCCGCGCACGATACCGCTACGTTATTTTTCATCGTCTCCATTCGTTATTCGTTCCTATCGCGCCTGCCGCCCGCCCACGGCGGGCGCAGTCCTCTTCGTCGTCGGCCCGTACCGGCCACAGCGCAACCCGCCGCGGGTCAGAACACCAGCGACAGCTGTTTGCCGTCGGTGCCCTTGCGCAGCTGCAAGGTATAGGTCCCCTTCAGCCCCCTCGCCGCGATGCGCACCGCACCGCCGGCCGGCACCTCGCCCGCGGCGGACACCGTGCCGTCGACGGCCTTCAGCTCGTAGCTCGCCCCGGGCGTCGCCGCGAGGGCGAGTTCGCGCGTCGCGGCATCGAACGAGAGCCGCAACGACCTCTCCACCCCGGGCTCCTCCTCGCGGACGATAAGCTCCGCTACGGACTCCCCGCCGAGGCCCGAAGCCCACTGCCAGTCGGCGGAATAAGCCCCCTTGTACCGCATGCGGATCCGGTCGCCCGCCTCCATACGGCTGCGGATCACACACGGGATGCCATCCCACCCCATGCCGTAATGGGTGTCGAGCCCCTTCAGCTCGATCGGCGCGCAGACATCCTCCCGGAACCGTCCCTCACGGTCGCAGAGCGACAGCACGACCTGCCCGTCGAAGGTCGCAAGGCCGAGATTCCATACGAATTTGAGGTCGACCGTGAAGGGCGCGCCCTGCCGGAAATCGGTCGTCGAGGCGGCCATTCCGTAATAGACTTTTCCATCGTCATTGCCCATGCCGACAACCAGCAGATCGGTGTATTTCGAGTCGCCCGACTCGTCCTTCTCGAGTCCGATTACGGCATCTTGGCCGAAGTCGAACCCATCGCCCGAACCGCCGCCGGCCCCCACCCCCGCGGGATCGAGCGCCGAGAGCAGGAAGTAGCCGTCGTAGTGGCCGCCCCAGCCCCAATTGACGCTGAAGTAGTCGGTCGACGTATAGCCGTCGATCACGAACTGGTGCCCCTCGTTGTTGCCGTTCGCTCCGGCATAGAGCACCGGCCCGCGCAGGCGGATCTCGTCGCGGATCAGATCGTCCCACGCCGTGCCGTCGTACCAGTCGCGGTAACGGAGCGTCGCGCTCTTCGAGTAACCCATATATTCGAGCAGCCCGATCACGGCGACATGCGTGTAGGCGGCCGTTCCGCCCCGTTCGCCGAGGTTGTAGGCCGCCTGCGACATGACTCCGAGGTCGTACATCAGCCGCGCCACCTGCGCATTCTGCGCTGCGCTCGACCGAGCGTCGTAATCGAGCGGCATGAGGTTCCAGTCGTAGACATGGCCCAGCGCATGGCCCGGCACGGTCGAACCCGTCGCCCGATTCACATAGGAGGGCAGCGTGCCGACGCCCCTCTCGGGCCAGCGGTGATAGCGCATGACGATCGCCAGCGCCGTGGGAACGCAACCCGTGACGGCTCTCGTACCGTCGATCCGGGGACAGAGGTCGTTGTAGGGCTCGTATTGGTTCCAGCGTGCCGTCTCCAGCTCGACGACGGGTGTCCCGATCGCCCGCACGGAGATGTCGTTCCATGCCGCCCGCACCGCCGGCGTGGCGGCGACGCCCGCCGCCCGGCCTCCCTCGATCTGGGCGCACAGCCCCGCGAACCAGTCCCGCAGGTTGGCCGGCATCCGCTCCGTCGCGAAACGCCCCTCGGCCGCATACCCCAGTACGGGCCGGGCGATGTCGTCGCCGGCGATGACGACGAATCCGCCCTCCGTCCGTTCGAAGACATAGAGGGCCGGATCGCCCGCCGCGCCGCGCGTCGCGTTCCCCTCGCCGGTCCACACCAGCCGAACCCCCTCCGCCGCGCCGCGCGTCGGGGTCCCCGCTCCGAAAAATCCCGCAGCCAGACGCTGCGCACGCTCCGCCGACACGGGGCCGGCGGCGAGCAGACCGGGCGCGAGCAGACCGCACAAAGCGAAAATAAGTCGAATCATAAGCTCCCTGATTATCACTACGGACAAATATAGGTAAAATAAAGACATCTTCGACTCCCGGCCGCCCCCGATGAGGCCGTTCCGAAGACTTTTTTCCGCGGCGCCGCGGCCCAAATAAGTATAAATGCGTATCCCCGGCCGGCAAAAAACGGCTAATTTTGAACGATAAAAGGCCTTCCATACCCTTTTATTCCCTTCGGACACGAAGCAAACTCAATAATTAAAAGCATATTATGGTTGATATTTTCGAACGCCTCGAGAAAAATGCGGGCGGCCCCATCGGTCAGTACATGTCGTACGCCCACGGATATTTCGCATTCCCGAAACTGGAGGGCGAGATCGGCCCCCACATGGTGTTCCGCGGCAAAAAGATGCTCAACTGGAGCCTGAACAACTACCTCGGTCTGGCCAACCACCCCGAGGTGCGCAAGGCCGACGCCGAAGGCGCCGCCGAGTTCGGCATGGCGGCCCCGATGGGCGCCCGCATGATGAGCGGCCAGACCGTCTACCACGAGCGGCTCGAGCGCGAGCTGGCCGAGTTCGTGGGCAAGGAGGACGCCTTCCTGCTCAACTTCGGCTATCAGGGCATGCTCTCGATCATCGACTGCCTGCTCACGCCGCGCGACGTGGTGGTCTACGACGCCGAGGCTCACGCCTGCATCATCGACGGTCTGCGCATGCACAAGGGCAAGCGCTTCGTCTTCGGCCACAACGATATGGCCTCGCTGCGCCTGCAGCTGCAGCACGCCACCGACCTCGCCGAGGAGCAGAAGGGCGGCGTGCTGGTGATCACCGAGGGCGTCTTCGGCATGAAGGGCGATCTGGGCAAGCTCGACGAGATCGTGGCCCTGAAGAAGGAGTTCTCCTTCCGCCTGCTCGTCGACGACGCGCACGGCTTCGGCACGATGGGCCCCGAGGGTCGCGGTACGGCCGCCCACTTCGGCGTGGCCGACGGGGTCGACGTGCTGTTCAACACCTTCGCCAAGTCGATGGCCGGCATCGGCGCCTTCGTGAGCGGTCCCCGCTGGCTCATCAACCTCTTCCGCTACAACATGCGCTCGCAGCTCTACGCCAAGTCGCTCCCGATGCCGATGGTGATCGGCGCGCTGAAGCGTCTGGAGCTCATCCGCAACCACCCCGAATACCAGCAGAAGCTCTGGGAGATCGTCCGCGCGCTGCAGGGCGGCCTGAAGGAGAACGGCTTCGACATCGGCGTCACGAACTCGCCCGTCACCCCGGTCTTCATGAAGGGCGGCATCCCCGAGGCCACGAACCTGATCGTCGACCTGCGCGAGAACCACGGCGTCTTCTGCTCGATCGTGGTCTACCCGGTGATCCCGAAGGGCGAGATCATCCTGCGCGTGATCCCCACCGCGGCCCACACCATCGAGGACGTGAACTACACGCTGGAGGCGTTCAAGTCGGTACGCGACAAGCTCGAAAGCGGCTACTACGCGTCGCTGCCCATCCCCGAGCGCGCCGACGAGGGTTTCAGCGTCCGCTGATCGCTCCGCGATGCGACGAAAGAGTCCCGGAAGTTTCGGCTTCCGGGATTTTTTCTTCGATTTCGGGTTCCGAAATTTTGCAGAATCGAATTTTCGCCTTATATTTGCAGTCCCGAAACGAACATCGCCGGCCTGCAACAAGCGGCACCCGACGACCGGTTCGGCACCTGCGGAAATAGCTCAGTTGGTAGAGCACAACCTTGCCAAGGTTGGGGTCGCGAGTTCGAGTCTCGTTTTCCGCTCCAAAACAGGAGGATTGAGAAATCAATCCTCTTTTCTTTTGTCGGTCGGCGAGTCGCGGCGTTATCGCCTTTTAGCATGATAACGATCTGTTAACCGAACTTCTACTCTGTCTTGCAATAATCTTCAGCTTGATAAAGAACCCGATACAAAGATAAATATTTTTATCTTATTTGCATATCATATTCTTTTACGTGGTTTTTATTTGAGGCATGTCGTTATTCGATTTCTAAAACAAAATAGCCAAGCGATTTTTAGATTCGTTATAATAATTATCTTTGTAGGACAAACAGTTGTTGAGAGAGATGGGGATAGTGAAATTCGTAAAAAATATAGGCCGGTCTAAAACGCCGACCTATAAAGCTGCGCCAAATATAGATTCTGCAAATTGCCCGGCAGAGTATATCAGAACGCTGTCTTTCAACGAAGCGTTCAAGGCACTGTTATCTCAAGACAAATTCATAGCCCGAAGCGATTACAAACACCTCGTAGAACAATACCGCAATTTATCGGAATCATACGCAACACTCGCACGATCAAATATACTGAACGAGTATGTCGCCAAGCACCATCTCAACATCGAAGTTATAAACTGTTTCCGAACAAGATTCGATGAAATTGCAGACCTTGCAGCGGAATCGGCAACAATCCGAAAACACAACGACGCTTATATTTCGCGTCATATCGAATCGGAGAAGCTCTATCTCGATAACATCCTCAAGGCGTGCGATCCAGCCATATCGCTCGACCGAGAACAGCGCGAAGTCGTGCTTTCGGAAGAGGACCATACGTTGGTCATCGCAGGAGCCGGAGCAGGTAAAACGACTACGGTAGCGGCCAAAGTGCGGTATCTTGTAGAAAAAAGAGGCATTGCCCCATCTCAGATTTTGGTTATATCCTTTACCAATAAGGCCGTCGAGGAGCTTCGGGGACGCATAAACGGCAATTTGGGAATACCTTGTCCCATCAGTACGTTTCACTCTATCGGTTATACGATTTTGCGACAAGGCGAGGATGAGCGCAAAAAGATTGTCGAGGGCGGATATATGTACACGGTAATCAATAATTATCTGAAATCGTCCGTGCTGGGTAATCCGGAGGTCGTAGACAAATTGATTCTATTCTTCGGCTCCTATTTTACCGCACCCTATGAAGGTGAAAAACTCAACGAATATTTCCAATTTGTCGCCAAAGCGGACTGTTCGACCCTGAAAGACAATCTGCGCGAATATGTGCAACGAATCGTCGATCGCAAGACCCTGAAAACGCAGACGTTGAACAATGAAATTCTGCGGTCGATGGAAGAGGTGCGTATCGCAAACTTTCTATATATGTATCAGATAGAATACGAGTACGAGTCGATATACCAGTATCCTATCCTCGATGCGAACAAGCCCTATACGCCCGACTTCCGCATAAAACAAGGCGACAAGATTTCGTATGTCGAACATTTCGGGATAACCGAAGATCACAGAAGTGATCGTTATACGCAAGAGGAGTTGGAGAAATATGTTTCTCGAATCGACGACAAAAAGCAGGTGCACGCGAAGCACAAGACCGATTTGATATATACCTACTCTCAATATGCCGACGGTCGGGATTATCTGCTTCATCTGCGCGAACAGCTTATTGCGCGCGGTTATGAACTGAACAAACGCTCGACGGCGGAAGTCTATAAAAAGCTGATCGAAACGGAGGAGAGCAAATACATTACACGGCTGACCTTTTTGATCTGCACCTTTATCAATAACTTCAAGACGCAGGGCTACGGATTGGAGAAATTCGCAGAGTTCAAGGCTGCGAACAAAAATGTCCGCACCAAACTCTTTCTCGACATCTGCAAAGTATGCTTTTATGAATACCAAAAGGTGTTGGAGGAGCAACATTGCATCGACTTTCAAGATATGATCAACGAGTCGGCCGAGTTGATTCGCCAAAAGCGCATCGACAAGGAACAACTCGATTACAAATATATCATCGTAGACGAATATCAGGATATTTCACGTCAACGTTATAACTTAATCAAAGAGTTGTCGCAGTTGTGCAACGCCAAAATCATGGCCGTAGGCGACGACTGGCAATCTATCTATGCTTTCAGCGGCTCAATTCTGCCGCTGTTTACCCGCTTCTGCGAAGCTGTCGGTTATGGGCAGGAGTTGAAAATCACACGCACTTACCGCAATGCACAAGAGATAATCGACATTGCCGGAACATTCGTACAGAAAAATTCGGCGCAAATCAAAAAGGACCTCGTCTCTCCGAAACGAATTACCAATCCGGTTATCATTTACCCGTATCCCGAAACGTTCGACAAAGGGAAAGAACGGCCGGAAGGCGGCAAATATCATTATCTTGGAATTGCCGTAAACAAAGCTATCGAAGAAATATTGGAGTATAATGCAGCCGAAAGAAAATCCCGAATCGCATCTATTCTTTTGATCGGTCGTTACGGGTTCGACGCAAGGAATCTGTGCTATTCCAAACAATTCAACTACGACGAGAAAACAGGGAAAGTTTACTCGGTAAAATATGGGAACAAAATCAAACTCCAGTTTCTGACGGCCCACAGCTCGAAAGGGTTGAGTGCCGATAATGTGATTATCATCAATGCAAAGGATGAAATCTATGGTTTCCCGTCGAAAGTAGACGACGACCCGGTGCTGAATTTGGTCGTGTCGAACGATACCTCGTATAACTATGCCGAAGAGCGGCGGTTGTTTTATGTGGCGCTTACCCGAACCAAGAATCGGGTATTTATCGTTACTCCCGAAAAACGCCCCTCGGAGTTTATCAAAGAATTGTTGAGTGATCCGAAAAGCTATCCCAATGTTACGCTGCAAGGAGAGCTGAAAACCAACCTCGCCATCTCGAATGTCGTGAAAGATCGTTGCCCGATATGCGGCTATCCGATGCAATTTCGGTGGAATAAAAATTACGGATTAAGACTATGGATTTGCACCAACGATCAGGAAATCTGCGGATTTATGACCAACGACAAGCGCGGCGGTGAGCTATCCATTCAGAAATGCGACTGGTGCAAGGACGGGTATTTGGTTGTTAAGAAAGGTCGGACGGAATATATTTTAGGATGTACGAATTATAAGCCGGACAAATCAGGATGTGGCCGACTACTCAGTCAGGAGCATTATCGAGCATGGAGAAAGGATGACTTCGGCGTGGAAGATCCGTCGAAAGATAAACCTGCTTACTTCTGTATTCCTGAATGTTCCGCAGCGAATCCGCAAGCCCCCGAAATGATTCCGGTGAAAACGAATACCATAAGAAAAAGTGCTGCGGTACATACCATCCGGATGATCGAGAAAGACGGGTTCAAAGTGATTGTAGATGCGAATGGCGATATGCTTACCGATATGGAATTGCTCGCCAAGTTGCGCACCCTTAGGCAGGCCTTCGCGCAGGAAACCGGAGTGTCACCCTCTAGGATCATGTACGATTCCGTATTGGTGCTCTTAGCGACGGACAGGCCGATGACCCGCGAAGAGTTTATCGATATAAAAGGAATCACTATCAGTACATATATGCGATTCGGCAAACGATTCATTGCTGAAATCAAGAAACACGTCGAATCCTAATTGCAGAAAAAGCGGAGTGTTTACACTCCGCTTTTTCTTATAACGCTACAAATCATCCATTGCGGCCGACCGGAACGTATCCGTATTTATTTTATTGTAATATTTGAGCAGAACAAAGTACTGTCCGTAATTTCCTTTCTGCAACGATAGCTGAATATCTCCTTTCGCTGTCTCAAAGGTGTATACATAATACAGCCAGTTCAAGCATCTTAGTTTACGCATTATATGAGACATTAGGCTGCTTAAAACTCTCTGTGGCTATCATATTCTGAAGCAAAGTTTTGAATTCGGCCATCATCGAAATTGAGATATCAGCAACCTCTATTCCATATTTCTTATCTAAGGAATCATTTTCGCCATGGGCCATTTTGTTTCTACGACCAAGCATAATCTCATCTATTTGTTTTTCTTTTAATGATAAACCGGATATATCAATGCCAATATTAGTGCTTATAACTTCTAGAACTTCAAAATTCAGATTACTTTTAGGATCACACATTGCTTCGCTTTGATAGCGTAACTTATAATGTTTATCAGTGAGAATTTCATATATTATACGAGTAGACTCTGCCCGGCCTTTATTGTTTAACGCATAATTAAGCGATGAGGCTACTAATGCCGGATGTGTCTGTGATTGGTCAAGACCTAAACGTGAAAGGTAATCCAAGAAATATCTTGTAGAGTGCTTGACAAAACCCTCCCAATGTGAATACGATAGCATAACTAGAGAGCGAATCATGGGAGATAACCGTTTATTTGTGTCATTCATAGATTGTATTTCTGTCTTCATACATACAATCTCATGAAATCGCCAAGTATAATCATCGTCAATACTATCTTGCAACTCGCTTATACACCTAATCTTCATAAAGCAAATTTCCAAGAGACAAAGTTTCTGAGATTCTTTTTCGATGATTTCTGCCCTGCCAAGACAATTTATCATCTTTTATTTTTTGCCATATCTTTATTACTCGTTCTTTTAAATGTGTTTTATCTATATTTCCATCGTGACGACCAATACTAACGGCTACGAACTCAAATGCTGGTACATAAAAACCACCTTTGAATTTATTCTCTTCTATGAAATAACGACAAAAAGCCTCATCTTGCATCGTTTCATATATAGCATCGAACGTCTTCTCAAAAATTTTTTTCTCCTGCACCCAATCAATCTTTTCATCTTTGAACAGATTGATAATTTTATCATTCAGATAATCGCTAAAATCATCTACTTTTTTGAAATAATCAGGGTCTTCATGACGGAGGCAAATGAAACGGGTTACAATTTCCATATCCATTCTTTCTTCAATAGCCTTGTCATTCAAAGGTAATGTATCTACGAAATGCTGATATTCACTCATTTTTCTTATGGTCTTGAACAATTCGCGATTGGTCATTACCATCAGACAGTTTCGTACTTCTTGAGGTGATAAAGATGTCCCGCCAGTATTCAGGCGTTGAAATACCTCATATTGTCCCGTCTCATCGCTTTCCTTTTTCAGAATAATGACTCCCAACCTTGCTTTCTTAAAATACCGGCGTTCTGCATCCCCAAAATCCTTTTCTGGATCATCGTCTTCATATTTTTTCCCGGCCATACTTGGTAACAGTTTAGTGCCTTCAAGCACTAAAGGGTCCATCTTTTCACCTTCTTCATTTTTATATATACCTGCAAACTGAAGTATGGTGGAAATACGCTGCAATCCATCAACTATATCCCAAACTCCATCTGTACGCTGGTATACAAAAATAGGAGGTATTGGGAAATTAAGTAGGAACGATTCTATCAGCCTGGATTTTTGAGAATCAGACCAACGGAAAAAGCGCTGAAACTCTGGATGAATATCAAGATCTCCCTCCTTATACATGCTGATAATCTCACCGACGGACATGCTATAATTGTCGGTTATAATCTCTTTGCTTTTTTGTTCTATTTCTTCATGCAAAGTATTCATAATAGATTTTGTATTTTATAATGGCTGTACAAATATAATATTTTAGTGCATAATTCTTAACTGAAAACAGTAATAATTAACGCTGTTTGATATTTACTAGCAATTGAGTCTTTGTGAGGCAAATAAACATACATTCAAACATGAAGATAAATAATTAATATTATGATATTTAGCCTCGGATTTAGGTCAAAATGTCGCATTCCTGAATTAGCAGCGTACTACAAAAATCAAAATTTTAGTCCTTTATATTTTTGTTGTCTCTGCACGGGTTGGCAAAAAGTATCTCGTAACTTCTCGAACTTCACCCTACACCATTCATTGAACGGTATTTTGTCGATATTAAGTTGTAGTTTTCGTTTGTCGGTCGGATCGGACGTAATTTGCGCCATCACTCGTTCAACCGTGAATTTCCGTTTGTGTTCTTCGGAGTATAGTTCGCCACTGTATTCGAGCGGTTTGCCCTTGATAAGCATCGCGGTCTGTTCGTCATCGAAACCCACCGTTCGGCAAACGCTTTCCATTCGGATCATCTCACGGAAATAGGGAAACCACTTTACAGCTTTCGAGAGGGCGGCTTTCAGTAGCGACACTTCTTTTTCGTGCCGTTTCGTAAGGTTCGCCGTCTCGGTGGTATGTTGCGCCTGCATTGTCGTCAGTTCCCGACTATGTTCGCTTTGCATGGTCTGAATCTTCGTTTGCAGGGTTTCGATGGTTTCTTCATGCGTGGCTACCTCTTGACGCAGGGCGATATTCTCCCTTTCCTGCGTTTTAACCTTATTGCTTCCAAAAAGAGAACCGACGCTTTCGGCGATGTTGGTTGCGGCAGCGGTCGCGGCCCCTTTCAGCCGTTCGGTCTGCACTTCCTTTTTCGCACGGTTCAGTTCCTCCTGTGCCGTCGTTTTTCGTTTTTGCAATTCCGTTACGTCGGCTTTCAGCGTATCGGTCATTGCCTTCACCTCTCGGTAGAACTGCTGTGTGTCGACATGTCGTGCTTCGGAGCCTTCGACACCTCGTTGCAGTCCGTATTTGGACATCGCTTGGGCATAGGTATCTTGGTACTCTTTCAACTTGACGCGCGACATCACCTCATCGGCACATAATCGAGGGCGGGACGCCGATTTCGTGCGGTAGCGTTTAGTAGCGTGTTCCTCTTGTTTCTTCCGTTTCCGTTCTGTTGTTACGATAGGTACGAGCGTCGCATGGATATGCGGCGATGTTTCGTCCAGATACAGGTCGGCCGATACGATATTCTCCGTGCCGAACGTCTCGGCGAGGTATTTCATATTGTCGGCGCACCATTCATCCAACCGACCTCCGCGCACGATGCGCTGCATATCGTCGGGGCTGCCCGAGAGCATGATGCGTATTGCCCGCACTTGGTTCTTGCCGACCTTACGGGTAAGTCCTGCGGTTTCCAATCGATGTTGGATCGCCTGCGTGCGGGTATGGATACCGTCGGGATATTCGATGAGCCGACGGTTCAGGTGGGTCCGTTCCTCGTCGGCGTTCGAGGGTTTGACTTTGCGTTCGATATGGGCGGAAGTTCCGCTGTCCGTTCCGCGGGTCTTCTGCATATGGAATACGACATAGCCCATAGTTATGTAGTTTTAAGTGGTTGGTGGGTTCGGGGAGTGCAGAGGAGCGAAGCTCCTTTGCCTTATTGGGGAATTTTCAGCATTGCTTGCAATGCGGCTCGGAAAATTCCCTAATAAGCTATGCCTTTTGTAAAAAGGCGCGGGCGCGGAGCGGCCGAGTGGTGGGAGACAATGTCGCCGTCGTATCCGTCAGCAGGAGCGGCCGATGAAAGAGACCCGACAGCCCGGAAGCCTGCGCCCCTGTGCGCCCGGAGGGATCCTCCCGAAATCCCATAGGGCGCACAAGGGGCGGCAGGGCCGAACCTCTCCGCCTCGATTTCTCTTTTCATCGTGCGAGGCTGTATTTGGTGGAATAGATGTCGGCCATTTCGTCGAATCCTTTGGCCAGCATATCATCCGTTACTTTGGCATATATCTGAGTCGTCTTAATGTTCGTGTGCCCCAGCATCCGACTGACCACCTCGATGCGGATGCCTTGTGCCAGCGCGTTGGTCGTGGCGAACGTGTGGCGGGCCATGTGATAGGTTATCGCCTTGTCGATGCCTACCTCCGCCGCGATCTTTTTCAATACGCGGTTGCAATAGGCTATGTCGGGCACGGGCAGCACGAGGTTCGTGCCCGCAACTTCACGCTTGTAACGGGCGATGATGCGCTTGGTAATGCCGCACAATTTGATTTTGAACGGCGTGCTCGTCTTTTGTCGCTTCTTAACAATCCATAAATCGCCGTCGAACGAACGTTGAATCATCTCTTGCGTCAGCCCCTTGACGTCGGCATGGGCCATACCCGTCAGGCACGAAAAGACGAATAGGTCCCGCACCTTGCCGTCACCGTCGAATGCGAACTTATGGTCCATCAACGCCTGCAATTCGGATTCGATCAAGTAGCCGCGTTCTTTGGTCGTCTTCTTCGGGTGGTAGTCGGCGAACGGATTGCGGGCGATCATGCCTGCGTTGTGCGCCTTCGTGACGATCATCTTCAACGGCTTGGTGTAGATGCAGACGCACGAGGGAGTCAGTCCCTTTTCGCTGCGCAGGTAGAGGTCGTAATCGGTAATGAACGTTTCGGTCAGCTCTTTCAATGGAATATCCTCGCGACGGAGCTTGTCGGCGAGGAACTCCGACAGCAGCTTGCGCACGTTGTCGTACTTGCGGTAGGTGGACTGCGCCCGATCGACGCCGACGTGCTGCTTGAAGTCGCGGTTGAATTTGTCGAACGCTTCCAACAGCGTTTCGTACTCTTCGCCCATGCCGAGATAAGCCTGCTTCACCCGCTCGGCCGTGACGTAGGCATCGCGGTCGGAAATACGCTGGTAGTGCCGCTCGATCTGGGTGCGGATATGCTCCAACTTGCGATTGACCGTCTGTGCCTCGTGGCTTTTGCCTGCAGCCTTGTTGGCTTTGGAATCCCACAAGGCAGGCGGCAGGGTTACGCGGCAGTTGACGAACGTGCTTTTGCCGTTCACCGTAAGGCGGGCATAGACGGGAATGCGTCCCTCCTTCATGCGCTGTTTGTTCACATAGAACAGAATCTTGAACGTGTTTCTCATAACGGTTTTACAGATTGCAAAGTTAAGTCGTTATGAGTTCCGAATCAATATGAAGAATTACGCAAAACAGTGAATAAAAATCAGTTACACGCACTGTCGTCGCAAAGACACAGTTCGGACCGTTAACAAAAGCCGTTAACGATTTGTTAACTGAACTCTTGCATTTCGATGCTCTGCCCCCCCCAAACGTCCATTTGCAGAACACGGCATAAAAACGCATATATCGTAATCGATCAGTTCGTTAGCTTCGATTGGCGTCCGGCCGCGGCGGCAATCTCGTTTTCCGCTCAAAACAGGAGGATCGATCATTCGATCCTCTTTTCTTTTGTCGGTCGGCGAGTCGCGGCACAGCCGCCCTTCACCGCGTCAACGATCCGCCGCCCGATCCGCTCCCACCCTTTTGCCGCAGTCTTCGTTCCTAAATGCGCGCCCTACCCGGCGGAAAAGAGCCGCACGCCCGAGGCCGTACGAACCGGCGCCGGAGGCGATGTCGCCGCAATCCGCTGCAACATCGATCCCGAACGGCCCGAATCTTCCCCGATCCTGCATTTTTTTCGGAATAAGCGCGTATTTTTGTCCCGTATAAGACCGCCCACACCATGAAAACGAACCGGGAAGAGATCCTGCAACACGCGCTTCGGCTGTTCATGACGCTCAATTACGAGCGAGTCAGCCTGCAGCTGATAACCCGTACGGTCGGGCTGACCAAAACGGGCATCTTCAACTATTACCCCACCAAGCTGGACCTCTTCGTCGCCGTTGCGGACAAATACCTCTTCTCGGCGCAACACCCCGAGCACAAGTTCGAAGCCTCGGACGGCACGCTTGCCGACTTTCTCGAAAAATACCTGCGCGGCGTCGCACGCACGATGGAGCTGCTCGTGGCGCTGGGGCGCCTCGACGAGGATGCCATGCCCGGCGGCACGGTCAATGCGGGCTACTTCCACCTCTTCGAGCAGGTACTCCGCTACTACCCTGACGGCAAGCGGAAGCTGCAGACGCTGATGCACGCGGAGTACGACCTCTGGCGCGAAGCCGTCCGCCGGGGCGTCCGGTGCGGCGAGCTGCGCGCCGAGACCGACATCGAGGAGGCCGTCGCGCTGTTCCGTCAGGTCTTCGTGGGCCTCTCCTACGAATCCTCTTTCGGCGACGGACTCGACATCGGAGCGCTCGAACGCCGTTTCCGCACCATCTACCACCTGCTAAAACGGTAGCGAAGCGATCCGTTCCGCCCGGAGCGAGCAAAAATATGACCGATTGGTCATATTTTTGCTTTTTTATGCTATCTTTGCATCCGTAAAAAGTGACCGAACGGTAATTTATTATGGAACAACACGCCCCCGAACGCACCCTGCGCAAGTTCGACTACACCCCCGCCAGCATCTTCACCGGCCAGTGGTCCAATCTGGCATTCGCCATCGGCATGATCGTCGTACCGATGATCTGCCCCTTCGGCATCCGCATCCGGCGGTTGCAGCTCCTCTCCCCGACCGCCTTCTCGATCATCCTCATCCTCGGCGGCGCCGTGCTGCTCCTCTTCACCCTCGCGAGCCTGCGCAACGCCCGCACGCTCAAGGCCGCAGGCGGCACGATCACCTACGACGGAGGCCGGATCACCTATCCCGCGATCCGCAAGGGCAAGGTCGAGTACCGTACCTTCCTCGTATCGGACATCGAGCGCGTGAAGGACGACGACGAGGAGCACCAGTGCAAGGTCACGCTTCCCGACGCCCGCATCGTCTTCGAGACCGGATATTTCGCTTCGCCGGAGGAGTACGAGGCCTTCCGCTCGCTGCTCGGATAAACACGAACACCCAAACCCTATCCGTATTATGATCGCAAGAATCACCACCGCCCTGACGACCGTCGCCGCAACGGCCGTCGCACTCACGGGCTGCGGCTCGGGCAGCACCCTCGGCATGGCGTCGGAGGAGAGCGTCGCCGCCGTCAGGACGCTCGTCGCGACGCATGTCGACACGTCGCAGTACAGAATCTACCAAGTCGAATGGCTGGAGGACCGCCGGGAGCGCAAGCTCGAGAACATCCTGAGCTGCATCGAGGTCTACTATACGGACCGCGAAAACAGCGACTACAACCTCACGATCACCCTCGAAAACGGGAAATTCGTGGCCGGCGAGCCGCTCAAACACAGCCGGAAGATGTACTCCTACGACTGCTCGACGCCGCTCGATCCCAGCCGGCTCGACGCCGCCTACATCCGCACGATCGTAGAGGCGGCTACGGCGCTGGTCGCCGGCCGAAGCGACGGCGACGCATACGAACTCCGCTCGGTGGAGAAATTCCGCTTCCGCATCGAACCCGTCGATCTGGACCGCGTCGCACGCTGGCAGCGCGACGCCGCCTACCGCAAGGAGCACGAGCGGCTCGACGTATCGTTCGCCCTGAACTACACCAAGAAGGACGAACGAACCGAGTACCGCGGCCGCTCCGCGATCACCAACTACTACACCGTCCCCTTCACGGCCGACGAAGCCGGCGCAGTCTCCTTCGACGATTGACGCCCCGTTCCGCCGCCCCGGCGGACCGACAGAACGTACCCCCGTTGTCCGGCCCCGCTCAAGGCTCGCTCCGGACCCGGCCGCCTTCGACGATCGACACCCTCCCGCACCGCCGATCGACCGACACGACAGGTGCACCTGCAGCGGCCGCCGACCGAGGCGACCGCCCGCCACCGAACGGGACACACACCCCCGCTCCGACAAAAAAGCCGACCTTCGTTCCCCGAGGTCGGCTTCTTCGTTGCTCTCAAAACTGCGCAGCAGCCTTCCGGCCCCGCACGCACCGAGCGGTCTCCGGAGCCATCGGTCCCCGCACGCACCGAGCGGCGGCATACACCGGCGGCTCCTTCACGCACCGCCCGCCCGGCCGCAATAACAGACGGCCGTCCGTCCCGCAGCCGCAACAGCCCGCCCGGCGGCAAAATCACCGCCCGGCATCCGCTTCGTCCGCCGGCAGCGGCTGCGCCGCCGGTCGTGCGGCCGCCGACTCCCGCTGCGGCACGGCGCGCTCCGCCCCGTCGAAGAGCATCGACCGATACCGGTCGCGATGCAGCACCGTGCACACGAGCAGCGCGACGATCGCCGCGGCGCATACGATTCCTATCGTTCTTCGGATCATATCGTTTCGTTTTTTATCGGTCTGCGCCCGCAGCGGCTCCGTCCGGACCGGCCTCGGCCGCGCTCGCCGGCGCCTCGACCCCCTGCAGCAGACGGATGGCCTTCGCGATCACGTTGTCGATCGGGTGGATATTGGCATAGAATCCGTCGTCCTCCAACGCCGTATTGCGTCCGATGTATGCCCGCAGCTGCGCCTCGATCAGGCGGCGCGAACGGGCGATCTCGGCGCGGCGCGGCGCCACGCCCTGCCGGGCGGCATAGCGGACGAACTCCTCGACCAGCGTACGGTCGGCGTCGAGCAGCGCAGCGAGGTCGTCCACCGTCCGCACGCCGTCGAGCGCCTCGCGATGCCGGTCGGCATACTCGATCGTATAGCGGTAGAGGATGTTGCGTCCGGCCACCTCCACGAAGTAGCGGGTCACGTCGGTCGTGTCGGCCGGCACGAACACGTCGGGCATGATGCCCCCGCCACCGTAAACCACCTTGCCGCCGGGCGTCGTACGCTTGAGCGAATCGACGAAGCGGATGCTGTCGGCCGAGAAAAACTCGTCGTGGCGGTAGCGGTCGAGGATCTCGGCCTCGTAGCCCGACGGATCGCCGGCCGTATAGGGTTTCTGGATCGAACGTCCGGTGGGGGTGTAGTAGCGCGCCGTGGTGAGCCGCAGGGCCGAACCGTCGGCGAAGGGGATCTGCTGCTGCACGAGCCCCTTGCCGAACGAGCGCCGCCCGACGATCGTGCCGCGGTCGTTGTCCTGCAGCGCGCCGGCCAGAATCTCGCTCGACGAGGCGCTTCCCTCGTCGATGAGCACGACGACGTCCATCTGCTGCGCCGTGCCGCGGCCGTCGGCATACTGGCTCTGCCGGCGCCCGGCCCGATCCTCCGTGTAGACGATCAGCTGCCCTTCGCGGAGGAACTCGTTGGCGATCAGGATCGCCTGATCGAGGAAGCCGCCCGAGTTGCCGCGCAGGTCGAAGATCACGCGGTCGACGCCCTCCCCGCGCAGCCTGTCGAGCGCCGCGACCAGCTCCTCGTGCGACGTGCGGGCGAACTGCCCCAGCCGGATGTATCCGATCCCTTCGGCGATGCGGAACGCCGACTCGATGCTCTTGAGCGGAATCTTGTCGCGCACGACCTCCACGTCGACCCGTTCCGCGATGCCCTGCCGCTCGAGTCCCAGCCGCACGGTGGTCCCGCGCGGTCCGCGCAGCCGCTTGACGATGTCGTTCTGCGGGATGCGGCGCCCGGCGACGAGCGAGTCGTCGATCGCCACGATCCGGTCGCCCGCCCGCACTCCGGCGCGATCGCTGGGCCCCTGCGCGACGACGTTGAGCACGATCACCGTGTCGGTGGCCATGTTGAAGACCACGCCGATGCCGTCGAACTCCCCTTCGAGGGGTTCGTTGAGCGCCTGCATCTCCGACGCGGGGATGTATACCGAGTGGGGGTCGAGCTCCTCGAGCAGCACGGGGAGCACCTCCTCGGCGAGGGAGTCGATCGCCACCGGATCGACGTAGCTGCTCTCGATGAGCGCGAGCGCGTATGCGATCTTGTTATTGGGCTGCGCCATGCGGCCGATCGCCGTGCGCAGACGGTTCTCGGCGCTGCTGCGCCCCAGATAGCGCCCGAACAGCAGTCCGAGCGCCGCGACGCCCGCCAGCAGCAGCGGGAGCAATACGGTACGTTTCGAATTCCGATACATGGTTCGCAGATCCGGCTTCCGGCGCCGGCGCCTCTGTTCGTGCGCGGTCCGCGGGTCGGGCCCCGCCCGCATTTACTTGTTCTTGAAGGTGTAGGTCAGCCCGACGCTCAACAGCGTCTGGGTCTGCACGTCGACGTTCTGCGCCCGGTTGTAGTAGAGCTGGAACGAGAGGGTCGTCGTGATGAACTTGGTGGCCTTGATGTCGAGCGTGTTCTCCCAGCGCACGGTGGGGTGCACCGGCAGGAAGGGCTTCGTCTTGGGATTCTGGTCACCGGCGTTCCACGCATCCATCGCGAAGAGGTATTTCGAGTAGTTCGCGATCTTGTTGTCCTGGCCGATGTTGGTGATCCAGCCGTAGAAGGAGAAGAGCGAGGTGCGGTACCGCAGGAATCCCGTCTTTCCGAACGTGCGGTCGAAGTCGATCTGGACGGAGGAGCCGCCCTCGTACTTCGACGTGCGGTCGGGGTCGTCGAGGCCGTAGATCTGCCACCCGGGCTTCTTGTCCCAGACATTGGCGCGGATGTCGCGGCTCTCGACGAACACGGCGCTCATGGCGATCGGCGAGAGGTTGACCGTGATCGGGAACTTGGGCTGCGGGCTCTTGTAGGTGATACCGAGCGACACGTCGAGGTATCCCGGCGCCATGAAGGTGCTCTTGCGGTCGGTCTCCTCCTGCTGCGTACGCGAGACGTAGCCGTTGACGAACTGGCTGCGGAACTTCACGATCGCACCGTATGACCAGTTTTTCGACATCTTGAACGAGGGGGCCACCGACGCGGAGAACTCGTCCTGATTCTTGAACCACACGCCGTTGCTCACCGTATGGGTGTTTCCGTCGGGATCGGTCGAGGTCGTCTCGACCTTCATGCGGTTGTAGCCGAACTTGGCGTCGAACTTGGTCTCCACCGTGAAGAGGTTCTTCGTGTAGGTGTGGCGCAGGTGGAGGCTGGCGATCAGCGCGATGGAGTTGTCGCCGCCCGACACCTTGATCCACGGATCGTTGTACGAGGTGAGCGCGCCCTGCAGCCCGCCTCCGATCTCGAGGTAGTTGCGCTCCTTGCGGACGGCGGCCCGCTCGGCGCGGTAGCGCGCGCGGTTGAAGTATTCGGTCGCGACGGGAATGGATCTGAGCGAATCGAGGAAAGTCACCTCCTCTTCCGGCGCCTCGATCCGGTCGACGGAGATCTGCGCTGCGGCGCCCGCAGCGCCGAGAAGCGCCGCCGCCGTGACGAGCATGCGATAAAAAGTGTTCATTCCAAAAATCTTATAACGCGGATTCGGAAGCAAAGGTAGGAATTTTCTTCCTGAAAACCGCCGCTTCGCGACGAATTCGCCCGCCCCTCCCGGGCCGGAGGCGCCGGGCTGTAGCCCCTCCGCCGAGGCCGCCCGGCGGGCGCCGCAACTTTTTTGCAAAAAACGATCCGTAAGCGCGCAACCGTTTCCGCCGACCGATCCGTCCGACAGCGCCGCCGACGACGGCCGCCCGACGGCGGCGAACGGACCGTTCCGCTTACGATCCGTCACATGGCGGCCGCCGTGCGTGCGCCGCAGCGTTTTGAAAATCAGCGGGCATTTTCTATATTTGTTCGCGACGGGCACTCGAAACCCGCCCTAACCCATCAAAAAAAGAAGATCTCTATGAAAAATCTCCGCGCACTGCTGCTGCTCCTCGCGGGAGGAGGCCTGCTCCTCGCCTCGTGCGACGACGACCCCGCCGGCCACGAAGCCGAACCCGATCCCGAACCGCTCGTCCTCGCGCAGCCCGCCCCCGCGGCCTCCGAGGTCGCCGAACGGAGTTTCTCGGTCGCATGGCCGGCCGTCGACGGCGCCCGCTCCTACTCCTACACGCTCTTGAGCCGAAGCGGCCACGGGGCCGTCGCGGTGGTGATCCCCGAGACCGAGACCGCAGCGCTGTCGGTCGTGTGCGAAAAGCTGCGCCCGGGCACCGAATACCTCTTCCGCATCATGGCTTCGGGCGACGGTGCGGCGACGCTCGACTCGGCGTGGACCGAATGCTCGGTCACGACCCTGCCCGTCGCCGGCCCCACGGGCCCGTGGGTCGACTTCGAGGTCGCCTACGACACGAGCTCCTACCAGTGCAAGATCAAGGTCTCCTTCACCCCCAACGCCGAGACGGCGACCTACTACGCCGACTGCATCTACGCCTCCTACTTCGACGACGACCCGAGCGATCCCACGTTCGAACCCAACACGGAGCAGGATCTGATCGGCTACCTGACGAGCCAGCAGCCCGTCTCCGCCCCCGCCAAAACCTACTCGTGGTCCTACAGCAGCGGCTTCATCCTCGGCGTGGTGGGCGTCGACGCCTCGGGCAACGCGGGCGAGCTCCACTGGGTGGCGCTCGAAACCCCGTCGCGGAGCTCTTCGGGCGGCGAGACGAGCGAAGCGGCCGTGCGCATGCAGTACGTCATCGCCAACTCGGCCGACCTCGAGGGCGCTCCCGAAAACTGCTTCGCCACGGTCTACCGCTTCGAACGCACCTCCGGAGCCTATTTCTTCCGCTACGAGGACGGCTTCTACGAGGGTGACTTCGCCAAACGCGACGCCGCCTACTGGCGCTCCTACTTCGGATCTTCGTCCAACGCCTCCGGCGAGGATTACGAAGGATTCTATTCGGGCTGGATCAGCAGCGCCGAACTGGAGTTGAGCGCCGACGGGTTCTACCACTACGGCGTCACGTTCTGGGATCGTCAGATGGCCGGCGAGACCTACGAACTGATCTGCACCGCCTACGACTCGGACGGCAGGCCCGGCGAACCGGCCTGCTTCACGGTGACCCTGCCCGAAAAGTTGCCCGATCCGACGCCGGCAGGCATGCGCAGCGCGCTTCCGACGCCCGCCGCCGAACGCCTCCTCACCGGGGCTACGATCCCTCGGCGCCGCTGATCCCGGCGTCCTCCCCGGAGCGATCCGTCCCCGCCGGACGGATCGTTTTTTTCGTCCGCACCTGCGGGAAAATAGGCGCCGGAGGCGGTCGGTCCCGAAAAAAAGGGTACCTTTGCGAACAACCGAAACGGATACGGACATGAAATACTTCGGAGCGCACGTAAGCGCATCGGGCGGCGTGGAGAACGCCCCGGCCAACGCCCGCAGGATCGGAGCCACGGCCTTCGCCCTCTTCACCAAGAACCAGCGGCAGTGGAGCGCCGCGCCGCTCGCCGCGCCGCAGATCGAAGCCTTCCGCCGCGCCTGCGCCGAGGGCGGCTACGCTCCGGCGCAGATCCTGCCCCACGACACCTACCTGATCAACCTCGGCCACCCCGACGCCGAGGCGCTGGAGAAATCGCGCGCGGCCTTCGTCGAGGAGATGCGGCGCTGCGAGCAGCTGGGGCTCGACCGCCTCAACTTCCACCCGGGCAGCCACCTGCGGCAGATCTCCGAGGAGGCCTCGCTCGACCGCATCGCCGCGTCGATCAACCGGGCGCTGGAGGCCACGCGCGGCGTCACGGCCGTCATCGAGAACACGGCCGGACAGGGCTCCAACCTCGGCTACCGCTTCGAGCACCTCGCCTACCTGATCGACCGCGTGGAGGACAAGTCGCGCGTGGGCGTCTGCATCGACACCTGCCACGCCTTCGCCGCCGGCTACGACCTGCGGAGCGAGGAGGCCTGCGCCGCGACCTTCGCCGAGCTCGACCGCACGGTGGGCCTCGCCTACCTGCGGGGCATGCACCTCAACGACGCCATGAAACCCCTCGGCAGCCGCGTCGACCGCCACGCGCCGCTGGGCGAGGGAGCCATCGGCCTCGCCTGCTTCCGCTACATCGCCCGCGACCCGCGCTTCGACGGCATGCCGCTGATCCTCGAAACGCCCGACGAGGCCCGCTGGCCCGCCGAGATCAAGCTGCTCGAATCGTTCGCCGAATCCTGAATCCCTTCACCCCGAGAAACCGCGGCACATCGCGCATCAACCGCAAGTCATTCGCCGAATCCTGAATCCCTTCACCCCATGAACACCGCCTTGCGTCTGCTCCTCGCCGCCTGCCGTACGATCGACTCGCTCACGGGGTGCCTCGTCGCCTGCATCGACCGCACGTACGACCCCGCGCGCACCGCGATTCTCTTCACCGCCGACCACGGAGGCATCGGCACGGGCCACGGCGGCAAGACGATGTCCGAGATGCTGGTGCCCTACATCCTCGTAGCGCCCGGCATCCCCGCCGGCTCGCGCTTCGACCGCGAAGTGATGCGCTACGACAACGCCCCGACCGTCGCCGAGCTGCTCGGCCTCGATGCGCCCGACCTCTGGCGCGGAAAGTCGGTGCTGCGCCCCCGCCCGTCGGCACCGCGCCCCTGAACAGCGTGTCCCGCCGACATCGAAACCCTGAACGACAAGTCCTGCCCTTCTGCACCGCGTCCCTGAACAGTGTGTCCCGCCCCTGAACGGCCTGTCCCGCCGGCGCCGAAGCCCTGCACGCCACCCGCTCAGAACGACGCACCGCCCCGCCGCAGGCCGCAGCGCACGCCTTCGCCCCGACACGACACGACACGAAAAGGGCTGTCCGACCCCCTCGGACAGCCCTTTTCGTCATCATTCTCTTCGGATCGTCTCCCGCTCCGCCTACCGCAACTCGTCCAGACACCCCCTGATGATCGCGGCGCTGTCGCGGATCTCCTCCTCGGAGATCGTCAGCGGCGGCGAGATGCGGAATGCCGTGTCGCAGTAGAGGAACCAGTCGCTCATGATGCCCCGCTCCTTGAAGAGCTCCATGAGCCGGTAGAGGCGGCCCGCGTCGCCCAGCTCCACGGCGAGCAGCAGCCCGCTGCGTCGGATTCCGCGCACGGCCGGATGGTCGGCGAGCAGCCGCTCGTAGAGGGCCCCCTTCCCCTCGACCCCGGCCACCACGTCGTGCTCCTCCAGATACTCCAGCGCCGCGAGCCCCGCCGCGCAGCATACCGGATGGCCGCCGAAGGTGGTGATGTGCCCCAGCACCGGACCCTCGCGCAGCGTATCCATCACCTCGTGCCGCGCGGCGAACGCCCCGAGGGGCATCCCGCCGCCGAAGGCCTTCGCCAGACAGACGATGTCGGGCGCGACGCCGTATTTGAGCGACGCGAACAGGGCGCCCGTACGCCCCATGCCGGTCTGTATCTCGTCGAAGACGAGCAGCGCCCCCACCTCGTCGCAGCGGCGGCGCAGCGCCTCGAGATAGCCCGGCACGGGAGGCCGCACCCCCGCCTCGCCCTGCACGGGTTCGGCCAGCACGCAGGCCGTGCGGGTCGTGATGCGCTCCAGCTCGGCGAAGTCGTTGAACTCGATCGCCTGCACGTCGGGCAGCAGGGGCCGGAACGCCGCCTTCCACTCCTCGCCCTCGGGCGCTCCCATCACGCTCATCGCCCCGTGCGTCGAGCCGTGGTAGGCGCGGCGCATCGATACGAGCTCCGTGCGTCCCGTGAAGCGCTTGGCCAGCTTGAGCGCCCCCTCGACCGCCTCGGCACCCGAGTTGACGAAGTAGACGCACTCCATACCGCCCGGCAGCAGCCCGGCGATCCGCGCGGCGTAGGCCACCTGCGGGGCCTCGACCAGCTCGCCGTAGACCATCACGTGCATGTAGCGCGCCGCCTGCTCCTGCACGGCCCGCACCACCGCCGGGTTGGCATGGCCGACGTTGCTCACCGAAACCCCCGCCACGAGGTCGTAATAGCGCTTCCCTTCGGGCGTGTAGAAAAACGTACCCTCGGCGCGCTCGACCTCGACCAGCATCGGCGAGGGCGACGTCTGCGCCACATGGGCGAGAAACTGTTTGCGTAAAATATCCATCGATCTTTTTTTTGATTTCGAATCCGTCCGGCGCCGTTCCGCTTTTCGCCGAAGGCGCTCCGTGCCGTCCCGTCCGACCGTCCGCCCGACTTTCCCGTCGGCCCCCCCGTCCGACTATCCTGCCAGCCCGTCCTGCTCCGAACCCGTCCGCCCGACTTTCCCGCCGGACCCTCCCGTCCGACTATCCTGCCAGTCCGTCCTGCTCCGAACCCGTCCGCCCGACTATCCCGCCCGAACGTCCGGCCCGAACGTCCACTCCGGGCCCATCCGCCCCGACCGTCCTGCCAGCCCGTCCTGCTCCGTGCCGTCCCGCCCCCGGCCGTCCCCCTACAGCGGATCGCCGAAACGGCGGTGCAGGATGGCCGCGGCATCGGCCACGCTCGTGCGCATCCAGCGGTAGAGCACCTCCGTGCGCTCCTCCTCCGTCAGCCGCCACTCCCCGACCGTGCTCCGCACCCGCTCCGCGAGCTGGTAGATCAGAATCGCGGCCGATGCCGAGACATTGAGGCTCTCGACCATGCCGCACATGGGAATCCGCAGAAACTCGTCGGCCGCCGCGACGATCCCCTCGGAGATCCCGGCGTGCTCCGTGCCGAATACCAGCGCGAAGGGCCCCGCGCCGACGTCGAACGTCTCGGGCGTCGTATCCTCGCGGTGGGGCGTCGTCGCCACGATCCGGTAGCCTGCGCCGCGCAGCGCCGCGACGGCCTCCTCCGTCGAGGCGTGGCGCACCACGTCGACCCACCGGTCGGTGCCGCGCACCACGGCGGCGCTGGGCTCGAACTTGCAGCAGCTCTCCACCGTGTGCATACGCTGCACGCCGAACGCCTCGCAGTGGCGGATCAGCGCCGCGGCATTCTGCCCGTGGAACGTGTTCTCGGCCAGCACGGTCATGTATCCGGTGCGCATCGACACGGCGCGCCGCAGCGTGGCGAAGCGCTCCTCGCGCATAAACTCCGCGAGGCAGGCGATGCGCTCCTCGCGCCGCCTCGTCGCATCGTCCGAAGGGTCATTTGCGGTATTTGTCATCTTCATCGCGCATTTTCAGGTAACTTTCGTAACGCGCCGCGGCGATCGCGCCGCAGCGCACCGCCTCGACCACCGCGCACCCCGGCTCGTGGGTGTGCGTGCAGTTGTAGAAGCGGCATCCGGGGGCCGTGCGAAGCATCTCGGGGAAGTAGTGCCACAGCTCGGCATCGTCTATGTCGATCAGCCCGAAGCCCTTGATGCCCGGCGTGTCGATCAGCGCCCCGCCTCCGGCGAGCGGATACATCGTCGAGAAGGTGGTCGTGTGGCGCCCCTTCCCGTGGCTGTCGGAGATCTTGCCCGTGCGCACGTCGAGCGACGGGTCGATGGCCCGCACGAGCGTCGACTTGCCCACGCCCGAATTGCCCGACAGCAGCGTCGTGCGGCCCGCGAGCAGCGCCCGGACCTCCTCCACGCCGCGCCCCTCCGTCGCCGCGACCTCCAGCACGTCGTAGCCCGCCCCTTCGTACACGGCGCGGAACGCCGCCACGGCCTCCGGCTCCTGCAGGTCGATCTTCGCCAGCAGGATCGCGACCGGCACCTTGTAGGCCTCGCACGTCACCAGAAAGCGGTCTACGAATTCGAGCGGCGTGGCCGGCGCGCGCAGCGTCACGAGCAGCAGCGCCCGATCGACGTTCGCCGCGATGATGTGCGACTCCTTCGAAAGGTTCGACGCGCGTCGGATCACGTAGTTGCGCCGCGGCCGGATGTCCGCGACGACATAGTCGCCGCTCTCGTCGGCCGTGCAGGTCACCTCGTCGCCCACGACCACCGGATTGGTCGACCGCGCGCCCCGCAGGCGCAGACGGCCGCGCATGCGGCAGCGCACCGTCTCATCGCCGCGCATCACCTCGTACCAACTGCCCGTGGCCCGTACCACCACGCCCGTAAACGTCCGCTCCATTCTTTATGTCGTTCCAAATATCTATGTCCGTTCCGCCCTCCGGCCCGGCGCATTCCATCCCGCTCTCGGTTCCGTCACCGGCCTGCGATCTTCGCTCTCCGGCCCCGCTCCCGGTTCCGTCACCGGCCTGCGATCTTCGCTCTCCGGCCCCGCTCTCGGTTCCGTCCCCGGACCACCTGAACTCCGGCACCGCCCCGGACGGTTTCTCTCCCCGATTCCGGTCCGGCCTTCGAATCTCTCCCGCTCGCCGGCTCCCGCCCGGTTTCCTTATCCGAGCCCGGTCCGGACAACCATCGGTTCCATGCCCCGCCGCTTCTCCGGCTCCGGCTTTCGATTTCGCCCCGGCCTGCGATCTTCGTGCTCCGACTCCGCGTTCGGCTCCGCCCCGGCCTGCGATCTTCGCTCTCCGTCCGGCTCCCGGTTCCGTCCCCGGACACCCGAACCCCGGCGACACCCCGGCGACACCCCGCTCAGCGGCCGGCCTCCTGCTGCGGATCCGTCGCCTCCTCCGCTGCGGACCACTCCGGCATCCGCTCGCCGAACGCCTCGATCAGGGGGAACACCCGCTCCGAGAGGCCTTTGACGGGCTCATACCCCCGCGATGCCTCGATCGTCTCGCGCGACACCCACCTCCGGTCGGCGTCGAAGCGGTCGAATGCCGCGAAGAGCACGCTCAACAGCAGCAGGAACTTCACCGCGGCGACCGCGATGCCGAGCACGATGTCGGGCACCCCGAAGCCGGCGAAGCGGAAAATCCCGCGCAGCAGCCGCGCGCCGACCGCCACGAGGAGGAGCGCCGCGACGAACACCGCGACGAACCCGCCGGGTGCGGCGATCGCGGGATCGAGCCGCAGCCAGCCGCCCACCGTCGCGCCGCAGCGCAGCGCGACCCAGATCGCGGCGACGAGCCCCGCGAGCGAACACACCTGCAGGACGAATCCCCGCCGCCAGCCGGTCCACACGGCCACGGCGAGCGTCAGCAGGATGATGAGATCGATCGGATTCACAACGTACATTTTCGATTCGCGGACAAATATACGAAAAACCGGGCGCAAAAACCAACGCCGCCCGCATTCTCCCTCCGCCCGACCGCCCGTCATCCCGTCATCCCGTCATCCCGTCATCCCGTCATCCCGTCATCCCGTCATCCCGTCATCCCGTCTCTGCCGCCGCACCCCCGCCGCCCCCAGCACTCCTCCTCCCCGACCGACCCGCATTCCTCCCCGCAACATCCGCCCCGCAACATCCGCCCCGCCGCTCCCGTCCTCCGCCCGACCGACCGAACGCCCGAACGCCCCCCGACACGAAAAAACCCGGACACAGGTCCGGGTTCGTTCCGCATCGGCCGACGCATGCGGCCGCCGCCGCTTCGGCCGTCGTGCCGGTCACTCCAGCACGAACTTCGTCTGCACGTTGTACTGCAGCCGTATGGTCTTGAAATCGATCTGCTCCTCCTCTTCGGCAGCCCCCTCGGCCGCGTCGTAGGTCCCCTTCGTGCGCAGCATCACCGAATTGTTGTAGTAGGCCGGCACGACGTCGTAGTTCGAGTCGTAGACATAGAAGCAGCGGCCGATGGTCTGCCCGACCGCCTCGGCCAGCGACGCTGCCGTCTGCCGGGCGTTGCGCATCGCCTCGACGCGCACCTCCTCCTTGAAGCGCTCGATCTGCGAGTGGGTGACCTTCGCGATCGAGACGTTCGAGATACCCAGCGCGTCGAGCGCCTGCCATACCTTCGACACCTCCGCGGCCGAGTGGAGTTCGAGCTGGTACTTGGCCGTCGCCACCGAGGTCTTCTTCTTGAAGAATTCGCTCGACAGGTTGGCCACCTTGAGCTGCTTCTCCACGTCGACGCCCTGCCGCTTGAGCGCGGCGATCATGTCGCGCCGCTGGCTCTCGACGGTGATCTTGCCCTTCGAGTCGCGCTCGGCGATGACGATCTGCAGATAGAATTCGTCGGGCGCGATCTCGCGCTCGGCGCGTCCGTTGACCTGAATGTAGCTGGGGAATGCCTCCTGCACCTGTGCGGCCGCGGGCAGCGCCATCAGCGCCACGGCGACCAGAACAATCGCTCTTTTCATCATCTGATTCGTTGTTTTTCCGACTTCCGTTTGCAAATAAGGGGCCGAACCCGCCGGCCGCTCTCTTATCCAACGTGCCGCCGCCCCGTTTTATTGCCCGGCGCCGCACGGCGCTGCATCCGGCGCAACATCCGGCGCTGCACCCGGCGTCCCCGCTTCGGAGGCCGTTCGCCGCACCAGCTTCACCACATTCTCCACATGGTGCGTGTGGGGGAACATGTCGACGGGCTGCACCGCCGCGACGCGGTAGCGGGCATCCATGAGCGCCAGATCGCGCGCCTGCGTCGCTGGGTTGCAGCTCACGTAGACGATCCGCTCGGGCGCCGCGCGCAGAATCACGTCGATGACCGGTTCGTCGACCCCCGCGCGCGGCGGGTCGAGAATGACGACGTCGGGGCGGCCGTTGGCGGCGATGAAGGCGTCGTCGAGCACCTCCTTCATGTCGCCGGCGTAGAACGCCGTGTTGCCGATGCCGTTGATCGCCGAGTTGACCTTCGCATCCTCGATCGCCTCGGGCACGTACTCGATGCCCACCGCCTTCGCGCAGCGCGCCGCGCAGAAGTTGGCGATGGTTCCCGTCCCGGTGTAGAGGTCGTAGAGGGTCTCGCCGGGCTTCAGGTCGGCGAAGTCGCGCGCCACCTTGTAGAGCTCGTAGGCCTGCTTCGAATTGGTCTGGTAGAACGACTTGGGACCCACCTTGAACCGCAGGCCCTCCATCTGCTCGACGATGTGGTCCTTGCCGGCGTAGAGCACCGGCTGCAGGTCGCCCACCGAGTCGTTGAGCTTCTCGTTGACCACGTAGAAGAGCGACGTCACGGCGGGGAACGTCGCCGCGAGATGCCCCATCAGCGTCTCGATGCGCGCGCGGTCGTCGGCGCCGAAGACCACGACGACCATCACCTCGCCCGTCGAGGCCGTGCGCACGATCATGTTGCGCATGAGCCCCTCGTGCGTCCGGGCGTTGTGGAACGTGTAGCCGTGCTCGAGACAGAAACGCCTGACCTCGAGGCGGATCGCGTTCGACGGCTCGGGCTGCAGATGGCAGCGTTCGATGTCGAGCACCTTGTCGAACATCCCCGGGATGTGGAATCCCGCTGCGGGCGACGCCTCGAGCGCCTCGCCCGAGGCCACCTCCTCCTGCGTCAGCCAGCGGCGGTCGGCGAAGGTGAATTCGAGCTTGTTGCGGTAGAAGCGCGTCTCGGCCGAGCCGAGACAGGGGGCGATTTCGGGCAGCTCGATCTTGCCGATGCGGGTCAGCTGGTCGCGGACCTGCGCGGTCTTGAAGCGCAGCTGCTCGTCGTAGGGGAGGTTCTGCCACTTGCAGCCGCCGCATACGCCGAAGTGGGCGCAGAAAGGCTCCGCGCGAAGCGGCGAACGTTTTATGTAACGCACCGCGTATCCCTCCATGAAGCGGCGCCGCTTCAGGCGGATCTGCACGTCGACCACATCGCCCGGCACCGTCATCGGCACGAAGACCACCACGTCGTTCCAACGCCCCATCGCCTTGCCTTCGGCGGCCAGCGTCGTTATCTCGAGCCCCTCGACGAGGGGATGATTCGCTCTCTTTCTTGCCATATCATATTCTGTTTCGGCCGCGAAGTTACGAATAAAATCGATGCGTCCGCACCCGGCCCGGCGCTTCCGCCCCCTTTCCCGTCTTCCGCGTCTTGTCCGTTTCCCTCGTCCCGCCTGTTTCCCGCATCGCTCCCGCCGCTCCTTCCCGACCCTCATTCGGCCCGCAGCAGACCTGCCTCTTCGGCGCGCAGCCAGCGGGGGCTGCAGCGACGCCGTAGGCGGAACCATGCAGCCCTCCGCGCCGGGTGGCTGCGGGCTGCCGTTCTTCGGCCCGATCCGAAGAACGACCCCCCGCCATCCGCCTCCGACCGCCCGATCCTTCCGGTGCCGCCGGCGATTTTCGTCCGCAGCCCCGTCCGCATCGCCCGGAACGGCCTCAACCCCGCCTCCGGGCCCGCTCGCGCACGCCTCCGAGCCACATCCCCAGCGCGAAGGGCCCTCCTACGAGCACCGCGAGCGCCAGCACGAAGCAGAGGAGCACCCGCCCCACGAGTCCCGGCACGGCGTCGAACGCCTCGCGCACCAGCTCCGCCGCCGCATCGCGCAGCTGCCCGACGAGCTCCTCGCGTTCGGCCGATACATAGCCCTGCAGCTCCGTGCGCTGACGCTCCAGATCGGCGAAGGCGCCACGGGTCGTCGCATCGACCGCCTCGAGCAGCTGCCCGAGCTGCCCGCCCAGCTCCGCCACCATCGCCTCGGAGAGTTCCGGGAGCTGCTCGGCGACGAGCGCGAGCCGCCCGAACTGCCGGTCGAGCGAGTCGAGCTGCGCCTCGATGCGGGCGCTCACGCCCTCCTCGCGCAGCTGCATTTCGATGAGGTCCTTCGACCATCCGATGCTGCTGGAGAGGTGCTGCGTCTGCCCGCTCACGCGGTCGTTGACATCGGCGAGCACCTCGGCGATGGTCCCCGTGGCATACTCCGGTTCGCGCCCCTCGGCCCGCAGAAACTCCGTCCACGCCAGCACCGTATTGGCTCCGCCGCCCGGTGCGTCGCCCGCCGGATGGTCGCGCACGTATTGGGCCACGAAGCGCTCCGCGAGCGCATAACGCTCCCCGTCGAGCGTCTCGCGGGCCAGCCGCGCGATGCGGCGGTCGAGCCGCGCGGCGAGGGCCCGGGCCATCGGGCTCTGCGCCCCGAACAGCAGCGAGTCGGGCATCCGTGCGAATCCCTCGTCCATCCGCCGGCAGAGGATCCACAGGTCGGCGAGCGCCACGTCGGGCATACTCTGCATGGCGGCCTCGACCCCGGCGCGCGTGGCGCGTATCTTCCAGCGCACGGCCCTGATGCGGGTCGCGAGGTCGGGCGCCGCGGCCGCGATCGAATCGGCCGTGCGGGCGATCTCCGCGGCCATGTCGTAATAGAATCCGCGGGTCGTCATTCGCAGCTCGACCCCGCGCTCGGGCAGCGGGTCGCCCGTCGATACGGATACCTTCAGCAGCGAACACCCCGCCGCGACCGCGGCTGCAGCCAGCGCGACGACCGCGCGCAGCGCACTCTTTTTCATATTCATAGGCAGACTGTGGTCTTTCGGAGGCTAAAGGTAGCCAAATTCCGCCAAAAACGCTATCTTTGTCGCCATAAACCGTCGTTATGAACATCGCCTGCCTGACCTTCAATCCGATACAGGAAAACACCTACGTCGTCTGGGACGACACGCTCGAGTGCGTCGTCGTCGACGCCGGCAACTCCGATGCGCGCGAAAACGCCGTCCTCGACGACTTCATCGCCGCGCGCGGCCTGCGCCCCGTCATGGCGGTCAACACCCACGGCCACTTCGACCACGCGCTGGGCGTCGCCCACCTCGCGGAGCGCTACGGCATCCCCTTCGCCCTCTCGTCGAAAGACCGCTTCCTGCTCGAAAACGCCGCGACGAGCGGCTCGGTCTTCGGCGTGCGGATCGGCGCCCTGCCCGCGCAGGAGGATATCGACCTCGACGCGACGCCCGAGATCCGCTTCGGCCGCACGACGCTGCGCGTGATCCCCACGCCGGGCCATACGCCGGGCCACGTGGCGCTCTGCGAGCCCGAGTCGCAGAGCCTCTTCACGGGCGACACGCTCTTCCGCGAGTCGATCGGCCGCACCGACCTTCCGGGCGGCGACTACTCGTGGATCATGCGCTCGATCCTCGAGCGGCTCCTCCCGCTGGGCGACGCGACGCGGGTCCTCCCCGGCCACGGCCCCGAGACCACGCTCGGCCACGAGGCGCTCTACAACCCCTTCATCGTCGAGGTGCTCAACGACGAAGTGAACTACCGGGGCTGACCCTGCCCCGCCGCAAACCGCCCCGCCGCCCGTCGACCGCAAACCGAACCCGCCGCGAACCGAACCCCGCCGCAAACCGAACCCCGCCACCGACTCCGACTCCGCCCCGCCCCTTATGAAAACCCTCGTCCATAAGATCCTCTACCGGCTGCTTCCGCTCGAAGCCTATCTTCGGGTCGTGAGCCGCCTCTTCTTCCTCTGGCAGCGCACGGGCATGGGCCGCTACGCCCCCGCCACGGAGTACGTCCACCACCTCCCGCAGCTGGTGCGGCGCGGCGACACGTGCATCGACATCGGCGCCAACCTCGGCTACTATACGCGGACGCTCTCCCGCCTCGCGGGCCCCGAGGGGCGCGTCTACGCCGTCGAGCCCGTGCCGCCGATCCTCGCCGTGCTGCGCCGCAACACGGCCCGCTGCCGCAACGTCGCGATCCTCCCCTGCGCGCTCGGCACCGAGCGACGCACCGTGACGATGGCCAACGACTCCGTGCGCGAGGAGGGCTACTTCGGCACGGGCCGCAACTTCGTCAACGAGAGCGGCCGGCACGCCGCCGCGGAGTTCACGGCCGAGATGCGGCGCGGCACCGAGCTCTTCGCCGGGCTCGAGCGGCTCGACTTCGTCAAGTGCGACATCGAAGGCTACGAAGTCGCGGTCATGGAGGAGCTGCGGCCGCTCTTGGAGCGCTTCCGGCCCACGGTGCTCATCGAGACGGGCGGCGACAACCGCCCCCGCATCGCCGCGCTCTTCGCCGCACTGGGCTACCGGGGCTTCACGCTCGACCGGGGCCGCGAGGTGCCGCTCGCCGGGGATTCGGACAAGGACATCATCTTCCGCCCCTGACCCCGCCCCGCCCCTCACATTTCACTTTTTACTTTTTACTTAACACTTCTCACTTAATTACTTCTCACTTCTAACTCCCCGCGTCCATGCGCATCGATATCATCACCGTCGTCCCCGAACTGCTTCTCTCGCCGCTCAACGAATCGATCCTCAAGCGGGCGCAGGAGAAAGGCCTCGTCGAAATCGTGGTCCACAACCTCCACGACTACGCCCACGACAAACGGAAAACCACCGACGACTACCCCTTCGGCGGCGAAGCGGGCATGGTCATGAAGTGCGAACCGGTGTTCGAGCTGGTCGAAAAGCTGCAGTCGGAGCGCCCCTACGACGAGGTGATCTACACCTCGCCCGACGGCATCCGCTACGACCAGCACGAGGCCAACCGCCTCTCGACGCTCGGCAACATCATCATCCTCTGCGGCCACTACAAGGGCATCGACCACCGCATCCGCGAGCATCTGATCACGCGCGAAATCTCGATCGGCGACTACGTCCTCACGGGCGGCGAGCTGGCCGCCTGCATCATCGCCGACTCGGTTGTGCGGATCATCCCGGGCGCCATCGGCGACGAGGCGTCGGCCCTCACCGACTCGTTTCAGGACAACCTGCTGGCACCTCCCGTCTACACGCGTCCGGCCGAGTTCCGCGGCTGGCGCGTCCCCGACGTGCTGCTCTCGGGCAACTTCGCCGCGATCGCCCGCTGGCAGGAGGAGCAGTCCTACGCGCGCACCCGCCTGCTGCGCCCCGACCTCTTGGAGGAGTAGCCCCCGCCCGCTCCGGCCGCCCTGCGCCGCCGAACGCCGACACCCCTGTCCGCCGGCCACGACCGCTCCCCGCCGCTCCTCTCCGACCCGCCGACACCCCCAGCCGTTCTCTCCATCCGCTCCCCTCCGACCCGCCGACACACCCCAGCCGTTCCCGAATCACTCCTTTCCTGCCCGGCAACTCCTCGCTCCTGCCCGCCGCTCCTCCACCCATTTTCTCCAGCCACTCTCTCCCGCCGCCCACACCCCTATCCGCCGGCCACGACCGCTCCCCGCCGCTCCCCGCCGCTCCCCTCCGACCCGCCGACGCTCCTGCCTACCGCCCTGCAATCCCTCCCGTCCACCGCAAACCCGTCCCCGCCGGCCCCCGACGCCCCCGTTTTTCTACGAACGATGGAAAAACCGCGCCTCCCTCTTGACATCGCCCCCGCGCTGCGCTATCTTTGCCCTGTCCTTCGCGGGCTGCGTCGTCGGAAGCGCGCACTCACTCTCCTCATGACCGACGACCGCCGTGCACGGCAGCACTCCGCGCGAGGCCCTTTTATCCGACCGATCGGTCTCTTCCCCCGAACTCCTCTCCATCGACAGGATCTCCGGCAAGGAACACGTGCTGCGGCATCGCCGCCCGCCGACCGCCTCCGAACCGCTCACCCCCGGGACGGTCGTCGACGAACGTAAGTCGACGACACGGTGACGTCCCCTGCGGAACCCCTGCGGAGCAAGAACCCGCACCCGCCCTTCGGATGCCCTCGGCCCGGCCTGCCCCGGACGATAATCGTAACGAGCCCCCTCCGCGGTGCGATGGCGCCCCGGAGCGGGCTTTTTTCGTCTCCGCGCATCCGCTCCGCCTCTGTTCCCCGCGCATATTCTCCCCCTCTGTTCCCCGCGCACCCTCCCCGCGTATATTCTTCACGCACGTCCTCCGCACGCACTCCCCCGCACGCCCGTCCGCCTCAATGCACACCACTCTCCCCGCACACACCCCCTCCCCTCGCATACATCCGCACACTCCCCCCTCGCATACACCCGCACACCCCCTCCCCTCGCATACATCCGCACACTCCCCCCCCGCTTACATCCGCACACTCCTCCCCCCGCATACACCCGCACACACGAAAAGCGCGCTCCCCGCCGAAGGGAACGCGCTTTTTTTCGTAATGACCGCCGGGTGCGTCGCATCGCCGCAAACCCCGCCGCCGAGCCTCCCGCCGCCCGCAGGCCTCGCAGACTCCGCCCGACCGCCCGCAGGCCCGCCCTACTCCGCCCCGCCGAGGCGGTTCATCGCCAGCCCCGTCCGGTCGTCGTAGAGGCGCTGCAGCCGCACCAGCTCCTCCTCCAGCTCGCGCTGCCGCGCGGCGTACTCGGGCCGGCCGTAGAGGTTGCGCAGCTCGTGCGGATCCTCCTGCAGGTCGTAGAGCTCCCAGTGGTCGATGTCGTCGTAGAAGCGGATCAGCTTCCAGCGGTCGGTCCGCACGCCGTAGTGGCGCTTGACCATATGCTCGGCGGGATATTCGTAGAAATGGTAGTAGAGCGAGCGCCGCCAGTCGGCCGGCCGTTCGCCCCGCAGGAGCGGCAGCAGCGATGCGCCCTGCATCGCGTCGGGCACCTCCGCACCGGCCAGCTCGAGGAAGGTGGGCGCATAGTCGATGTTCTGCACCAGCGCGTCGATATCGCCCCGCACACCGCCCGGCATACGCACGACGAGCGGCGTGCGCATCGACTCCTCGTACATGAAACGCTTGTCGAACCAGCCGTGCTCGCCCATGTAGAAACCCTGATCGGAGGTGTAGACCACCAGCGTGTTTTCGGCCAGTCCCGACGCGTCGAGGTAGTCCAGAAGCCGCCCCACGTTGTCGTCGAGCGAGCGGAGCGTCTTCAGGTAGTCGCGCATGTAGCGGTTGAACTTCCACTGCGCCCGCTCGCGGCCCTGCGGATTCGTGCGGTAGAACTCCTCGGCGAGGGGCCCGTAGAAGCGGTCCCATGCGGCCCGCTGCTCGGGATTCATCCGTCCGATCATCCCCTCGTAGCTGCGGCTCAGACGGCTCTCGACGCCCGGATACCACATCTTCAGGTCGTAGACCGGGTCCATGTCGTGGTCCGAGGCGATCGACATCTCCTGCGCGGCAGCGGCCGGACGCCCCGCGTAGTCGTCGAAGAAGGTCTCGGGCAGCGGGAAGTCGCGGTCCTCGTAGAGCGCCAGATGGCACGTGTCGGCCATCCAGATGCGGTGCTGCGCCTTGTGGTGGACCAGCAGACAGAAGGGCTTGGCGGGGTCGCGCCGCTCCCGGAGCCACGCGATGCTCTTGTCGGTGACGATGTCGGTCAGATACCCCTCGCAGCGCACCGTGTCGCCCGTCGGGCGGATGAAGTCGGGGTTGTAGTAGTCGCCCTGCCCCGGCACCACCTCCCAGTGGTCGAAGCCCGTCGGGAGGCTCCCGAGGTGCCACTTGCCGACGACGGCCGTCTCGTACCCGGCCCGCTGCAGCAGCTTGGGAAAGGTGGTCTGCGCGGCGTCGAACGGGGCGCAGGAGGTGTTGTCGGTGTAGCCGTTCTTGTGGGAGTGCTTGCCCGTGAGCATGCAGGCGCGGCTGGGACCGCTCAACGAGTTGGCCACGAAGCTGTTGGTGAAGCGCACGCCCTCGGCGGCGATGCGGTCGAGATGGGGCGTCGAGGCATAGCGGCCGTCGTAGCAGCTCATCGTCTGCGCCGTATGGTCGTCGGTCATGATGTAGAGGATGTTCATCGGCCGCTCCGGCGCCTTTTCGGAGCGTCCGCACCCCGCGGCAGCGGCGGCGAGGCCGCCCAGCAGAAGGAATCGATCGGTTCGCATAAGTAAGATGGAGGTGGGGCACCCGCCGGTGCGGATGCGTAACAAAGGTAGCGAAAAGTCGCCGGACGGACAATTTATCCGCCGAAATGTTTTGCCGGCCTGCGGGGAATCGCTATTTTTGCGAGGCGCCGGCCCGCCCCGACGGGACATCGGCCGGAAGCGCCCCGTAAACCCGGAAACGCATGAAGTACTACCTGATCGCCGGCGAGCCCTCGGGCGACCTGCACGGCGCCAACCTGATCGAAGGCCTCCGGAAGGCCGACCCCGAAGCGCGGTTCCGCTTCTGGGGCGGCGACAAGATGGCCGCCGCCGCGGGCAGCGAGTGCCTCGCCAAGCACTACCGCGAAACCTCCTTCTTCGGCATCGTGCAGGTGCTCGGGAACCTGCGTACGATCCGGCGGCAGATGCGCGCCTGCCGCGCCGACGTGGAGGCCTTCGCCCCCGACGCGCTGATCCTCGTCGACTACCCCGGCTTCAACATGAAGATGGCCCGCTGGGCGAAGGAGCGGGGCATCCGCACCCTCTATTACATCGCCCCGAAGGTGTGGGCGTGGCGCGAATGGCGTGTCAAGGCGATCCGCAAGTATGTCGACCGGCTCTACGTCGTCTTCCCCTTCGAGTGCGACTACTTCCCGCAGCACGGCATCGAACCCGTCTTCGAGGGCAATCCGCTCGTCGACGCCATCGAGCGGCGCCGCCCGACGCTGCCCGCGCCCGATGCGTTCCGCCGCGCGCACGGCCTCGACGAGCGCCCCGTCGTGGCGCTGCTGGCCGGCAGCCGGCGGGGCGAGATCCGCGACAACCTGCCGCTCATGGCACGGCTGGCGGAGCGTTTTCCCGACCGGCAGTTCGTCGTCGCGGGGGTGCCGTGGCTCGAAAAGTCGCTCTACGAGGAGTGCCTTGCCGGCAGCAACCTGCGCTATGTGTGCAACGAGACCTACGAGACGCTCGCCGCGGCCGAAGCGGCGGTGGTGACCTCCGGCACGGCGACGCTCGAAACGGCGCTGCTGGGAGTGCCCGAAGTGGTGGTCTACCGCACGCTGCGGTTTCAGGTCTGGCTGCGGCCCTACGTGCTGAACGTCAGATGGGTGTCGCTCGTCAACCTCAACCTCGGGCGCGAGTCGGTGGCCGAGATCATCCAGTCGGACCTCTCGGTCGACCGGGCCGAACGGGCCCTGCGGGCGATCCTCACGGGGGGTGCGGACCGTGCGCGGATGCTCGCCGACTTCGACGAGCTGCGCGCCGTCATCGGCGGCCCCGGCGCCAGCGAACGCTTCGCCCGGCGCATGGTCGGGGAGCTGCGGGCGACGAAATAAGATCGCGGCCGCCCGAAAACGACGGCCCGAGGCAGGCGGGCCGCACCACGCCCGAGGCTCGTGCCGGCACTACGCAGGCCCCGCCCCGAATACGAACCGCTCTCCGCTGCTCCGGCTGCCCGTAGCCGGCGGAGGCGCGATCGAGGCGCAGCCGACGAGCAGCCCTCCGCCCGGGGGCGGCTACGGGCTGCCTGAAGATGCAGCGGAGAACGAGGCAGGGCGAAAGATGCCCTCTAAACTTGAAAAAACGATGAAAATCATCTGCATAGGAAGAAACTACGCGGCCCACGCCGAGGAGCTGCACCGCACGACGGGACTCCCGGCCGAGGGCGCCGAACCCCTCTGGTTCCTCAAGCCCGACACGGCACTGCTGCGCAACCACGACCCCTTCTACATCCCCGTCTTCACCGACGAGGTGCACTACGAGTGCGAACTGGTGGTGCGCATCAACCGGGTCGGCAAAGCCATCTCCGAGCGCTTCGCCCACCGCTATTACGACGAGGTGGGGCTCGGCATCGACTTCACGGCCCGCGACCTGCAGCGGCAGGCCATCGCCGGGGGGCTGCCGTGGGAGCGCGCGAAGGCCTTCGACCGCTCGGCGGCGGTCGCTCCGACCTTCATCCCCCTCGCCGAGCTGGGCGGCGACGTGCGGAATCTGCGGTTCGAATTGGCGGTCAACGGCGAAGTGCGCCAGCAGGGCGACACCTCGCAGATGCTCGCCCCGGTCGACCGGCTGATCGCCGTCGTGTCGCGCTACATGACCCTGCGCATGGGCGACCTGCTCTTCACCGGCACGCCGGCGGGCACGGGCCCCGTCCGGCCGGGCGACAGCCTGCGGGCCACGCTCGAAGGGCGCGAGCTGCTCCGCTGCGACATCCGCTGAAGCGAAGAGGGAGCCCCGCACGGGACTCCCTCGCTTCGTTCGTAGTTCGTACATCGGCGGCCGCACGACCTGCTTCCGCGATCGGCCCGCATCCCGGACCGCCGCGAACGGCGCAGGACCTCGTCTCCAGGCCTCCGCACGAGCGGGCCGATCTGCCCGGCCGGCCGTCACCACACCACCGGCTCCCCCAACAGCAGCTCGCCGTCGGCGGCATCGTCGGCGCCGAAACTGCCGGCCGCATACTGCACGCAGAGCACCGCGAGCGGCTCCGCGCCGTTGTTGCGCACCGACCGGCGCCCGGCGGGGGCCACCCGCACGACGCACCCCTCCGTCACGGGGAACACCGTGCCGTCGACTTGGAACTCGCCCGCGCCCGAGAGCACGAAGTAGAGCTCCTCGTGGTGCCTGTGGGTGTGGAGGAATCCCGTCTCCGTACCCGGCGCGAAGCGCTGCAGCGAGAATTCGCACCCCGTGGTGCCGAGCGCCGCCCCGCCGAACACCTTGCCGGGGATCCGCATGCCGGGCCCCGCCTCGAAGAGATATTCGCCCCACTCCTCCGTCTTTCCGAAGGCGGCCGCCGCAAAACGGGCGCCCGCCGCGATCGTTTCGATCTTTTTCATAGCCATTCGATCTGCATTTTTTGTTTATTTCAGCAATATTGCGTACTTTTGATGCAGCGAAATTAGAGAGATTATAGCTGCGAAACAAGTAGTTACGTCCTCGAAAGATAGTTACCCCGAGGTACGCGACGCTGTTTGCCAGCCGCTTCCCGACCGAAAAAAAATGACGAAAAAATCCTGCGACGGCTTCTGCCCCATCCGCCACATCCTCGACCGCTTCGGCGACAAATGGTCGATGCTGGTGCTGTGGACCCTCCGCGAGCGCACGACGGTGCGTTTCGGCGAGCTGGGACGTGCCATCCCCGACATTTCGCCTAAGATGCTCGCAGCGACACTGCGCACGCTCGAAACCGACGGCTACGTCGCCCGCCGGGCCTATCCCGAGGTGCCGCCCCGCGTCGAGTACCGCCTCACGCCGCTCGGCGAGACGCTGATGCCCCACATCGCGGGGCTGATCGAGTGGGCCGAACGCCACCGCGCAGCCGTGGCCGCCGCCCGGGCCGACGACGACCGCCGCACGGAGCGCACCGCCCCGGCCACCCGCACCGCTCCGGCCGGTCCCGACACCCGTTCCGACCGCAATCCATAGTATCCGAACCAAGCAAATACCCCGCACCGTGCTGCTCCACGAAAAACTCCGCACACACCGCCTCCTGCTGGCCTCGCAGTCGCCGCGCCGCCGCGAACTGATCGCCGGCTGCGGCCTGCCCCATGTGCTCGCTCCGAAGTACGAATGCGAGGAGCGCTATCCCGACGACCTTCCGGCCGAGGAGGTGCCCCTCTACCTCTCGCGCCTCAAGAGCGAGGCCTGCCCCGAGCCGCTGGCCGCGGGCGACATCCTGCTGACGGCCGACACGGTGGTGATCGCGGCGGGCGAGGTGCTCGGCAAGCCGCACGACCGCGCCGGGGCCGTCGCGATGCTCCGCCGCCTCGCGGGCCGCAGCCACACGGTCGTGACGGGCGTGACGCTCCGCACGCCGGCGCGGTCGCGCACCTTCGGCGCCCGGAGCGAGGTGTGGCTGCGGCCGCTCTCCGACGAGGAGATCGCCTACTACGTCGACACCTGCCGCCCCTACGACAAGGCCGGCGCCTACGGCATTCAGGAGTGGATCGGCTACGCCGCCATCGAACGCATCGAGGGGTCGTTCTACAACGTCATGGGACTCCCGATCCAGAAAGTATACGTCGAACTCGAAAAACTGCTCGCATAAGATGAAACGCACGCTGCTGACCCTGCTTCTGCTCGCCGCAGCCGCCCTCCCCGCCGCAGCCGACGGGGGCATGTGGCTCCCGAGCCTCATCGGCACGCGCATCAAGGAGATGCGCGCCAAAGGTTTCCGCCTCACGGCCGAGGATATCTACTCGATCAACCGCGCCTCGATGAAGGACGCCGTGGTGCTCTTCGACGGCGGCTGCACGGGCGAGCTGGTCTCCGCCGAGGGGCTGCTGCTGACCAACCACCACTGCGGCTACGACGCCATCCAGCGCCACTCGAGCGTCGAGCACGACTACCTCACGCACGGCTTCTGGGCCCGCTCACGCGCCGGGGAGCTTCCCAACGAGGGGCTCAACGTCCGCTTCCTCGTGCGCATGGAGGAGGTCACCGACCGCATCGCGGCCGGCGAGACGGCCGACGCGATCGTCGCCGCGGCCTGCGCCGAGGGCACGGGGTACAAGGCCTCGGTCGAACAGATGTACTACGGCAACCAGCAGTTCCTGTTCGTCTACGAGCAGTTCGACGACGTGCGTCTGGTCGCCGCGCCGCCATCGTCGATCGGCAAGTTCGGCGGCGACACCGACAACTGGATCTGGCCCCGCCACACGGGCGACTTCTCCGTGTTCCGCATCTACGCCGGTCCCGACAACAAGCCCGCGGCCTACTCGCCGCAGAACGTGCCCTACCGTCCGAAGCGCCACTTCGCCGTCTCGACGCGGGGCGTGCGCGAAGGCGACTTCACGATGATCTACGGCTTCCCCGGCAACACGCAGCAGTACATCCTCTCGGACGTCGTGCGCTACATCTGCGAAACCTCCGACCCGATGAAGATCGACATCCGCACGGGACGCCTCGACATCATCGCGGCGGCGCAGGCATCGGATCCGGCGCTGCGCATCCGTTACGCCGCCCGCCACGCCCGCATCGCCAATGCGTGGAAGAAGTGGCAGGGCGAGGTGCTGGGCCTCACGCGCCGCGGCATCGCCGGCCGCAAGGCGCGCGACGAGGAGCGGTTCGTGCGCGAGACAGCCGCCGCGGGATTCGAGGGCTACGACACGCTGCTGGCCGAGCTCAAGGAGGAGTTCGCGCGCATCCGGCCCTATTATTATACGCATGAACTGCTGTCCGAGACGTTGCGGACGCTGCGCTTCGCCTACTCCGACGCCGAGCGCCGCGATGCGCTCTTCGCCCGGTGCGAGCCCGTCGAACGGGATCTCTACCGGCAGGCGTTCCGCGAATACGACGCTCGCTGCACGGAGCTCGAGCCGATCGCGGCGTTCCGCGAAGGGGTCGCGCGCTGCGGCACTGCGGAGGCCTATGCCGACCGGATTTTCCGTCTGGTGCTCGACGACCCGGCGCACGCCGAGATCGAGGCGCTCCGCAAGGGCATCGCCGCACAGCTCGACGCGATCGTCGGGGCGCTCGGCACCCGGTCGCTGCGCAACTGCAACAGCGCGCGGATGAACGAACTCTATGCACGCTACGTCGCCGGAATCCGACGCCTCGCGGCGCTGCGCGGCGAGGAGGGCGACCTCTTCCCCGACGCCAACCTCACGCTGCGCGTGGCCTACGGCGCGGTGGCCGGGTACGAATACGCCGACGGCGAGTACCACCGGCCGCTGACGACCGTCGACGGCATCATCGCGAAGGACAACCCCGCGATCTACGACTACGACATCCCGCAGGCGCTGCGCGACCTGCACGCCACGAAGGAGTACGGCCGCTGGGCCGTCGAAGTCGACGGCCGCCGCACGGTGCCGGTCTGCTTCCTCGCCTCGAACCACACCACGGGCGGCAACTCGGGCTCGCCCGTGCTCAACGGCCGCGGCGAGCTGGTGGGCATCAACTTCGACCGCACGTGGCGCTCGACGATGAGCGACATCGCCTTCGACCCGGCAATCTGCCGCAACATCGCCGTCGACATCCGCTACGTGCTGCTGGTCATCGACCGCATCGGCGGCGCCGGGTACCTGATCGACGAGATGACGCTCGTGCGGTAGGAAGGCCGACGCCCGGGGCGCGCGGAACGGTGGAACTCGCGGGGACGGTGCGGCGGGGACAGGGCCGTGCGGTGCCGACGGGAGAACGCGGCAGAGCCTGCGGAGGCGAGCGGCACGGCCCGGACAGAGCCGGACTGCGGCAGCGGAGTCTGCGGGACGCGGTGCGGCGGAACCCGCGGAGCCGGCACGGCAAAAACAGCTCCGTCTGCCCCCGCCGAAAGGAATCGGAGCAAGGGAATGCGGGGCGAGCGCGGGCGCGAACGCACGAGGAATTGCGGAATTTTACGGATTTTCGTCCTAAAAATTTTGCAAAACACAAAATAATGGCTACATTTGCACTCCCGAAAGTCGATAAGACTTAAGACGAAGTGTCCGCCCAGGTGGTGAAATTGGTAGACACGCTACTTTGAGGGGGTAGTGAACATTAGTTCGTGCAAGTTCGAGTCTTGTCCTGGGCACTGAAAAAGAAAATCGCAGCTGATTGCCAATCGGTTGCGATTTCTTATTTCTATTTTGCACCACATTTGCACCACTCGGCTGCCTATTGCCCTACCCCTCCTGTGCATAGATTCGGGTTGTGCCGCCTGAAACATGCCTTGCAACGCCGGATTTCCAGCAACACCTTATCTCCGTCGAGGATTATCACTCCGGCCCGGATATTGCCTTGATCCCGGCAGTCGCAGAATGTCTTCATGCGTAGGCATCGGAATCCTGCGGCCTCGAATGCGTGCTTTAGCATCGAGGCCTCGCTTTTCTTGTTTACGTATAGCGTCTTCATTGCTGTCAGTTGTTGAAATGGTACGTTTTGTTTTCCTTGGGATCGAACGTCAAATACTCTCCGTCTTCGGTCCACTCGCTGATGGTGTACTCTCCTTTGGGGAGATACGACGCATGATAACACGCCTCCGTTACCGTCGGGAAGATGCCAACCCGGTAGCCCTCATTAGTTGATAGTTCGTAGATCATCGTATTACCTCCGTTTCGATTATCGTGTCGAGAAACTCCGCTACGTTGTATATCACTGCCTGCGTTTCGAGGATGATCTTTTGGCAGCTGTTTTCGTCGGATACAAGTCCGGCTTTGGCCAGTGCGATAGCCGAGGTTTTCAGGTCGGCTGCGAGTGCGCCGATCGGGTATGTGTCGAGGTAGCGGACTGCGCCGTCGAAATTGTAGGTCCTCATATCGTTCCCTCCTCTCCTAACATTCGTGCATAGATAGACGATCCCATTTCCGATATAACGAACCGTTTGACCGTATCCATTACCGCCTGGAACTCGTCGAACTTCTCTTTTCGGTTGGGAACACCGGGGGAATAGGCATCCTCCAGTTCATGCCGCACCGCATCCCGGAGGTCTTGGACAGCTCCCATAATGACGAGCCAGTTACGGGTGTTGCCGCTGATCTTGTTCACGGTGCGCATATACGCCTCCGACGTGGTCATTTCCGATTGGGCCGTTTTGCCCGTTGTTGTTTTTGAAGCCATTGTATTGTTTTTTTAGTCATTGTTCACTTGTTTTGCTCTCCACCCCGGCGGTCGGATTACCGCCGGGGGCATCGTGTCTCGGTGTGTTGCAACCTTGTTCGCAGAAGTTGAGAGAGCTGCTAATATGCTGTTACGAAATTCTCGACCTTGAACGAGCGCCAGCCGTCGGCCTCGACGTCGTAGTATCTGACCGTGCGCCCGTCGTCGGGGCGGCCCGTGCCCTTGACCTGTACCGTTGTGTCTTTGAGTGTGCCGATTGCCTTGCGCAGCGTGCCGTCGGCCTTTTCGTAGGCGAACTTGACTACACCGGCCCGCATCTGCTTGGTCAGCCGGTAGAACTGCCACGACTTCGAGAGAGCCACGGCGAACGCCTTGCCCGTAGAGCGGGCGATCTGCCACGCCCGGCGCATTACTTTCGATAGTTCTTCTCCTTTCATAGTATTCTGTTTTTACGTTGTTTTACTTGATTCTTGCACCGTCCTTGAGCGCCTGGCCTCCCCAGGCGAAAAAGCAGATAACAGCAATTAAAATAGCCATGGTCGTAAGTTGTTTTAATGGGCGGCGGTTGAGGCCGCCCCGATTTATATTTGTGTTAGTTCAGCATCTTTTTTAACCACTCGGCGACCTCGGTATCGTCGCCGTCCTCGTTATAGACTGCTACGACCTTTGCCGTATCTCGCTCGATCCATGAGCACGGAGCGGTCCAATAATCGCCGGCATCGTAGCCGCATTCTGCCTCGTAGCGAATTATTGCGCTAAGGGTAGCGCCGTCGATTTGGAAAGTCTCGCTTTCGCCGTTCAGCTTCGTAATGTACTCAGCGGCCTGTTTGGCGATCTGCATCAGCTCGGTGTGTGTGGCGGTAGTCATGATTTATATCGTATTACGTTATTACTACAATGCAAATATACTGTAATAAAATATAATCACCAAATATTTCATATCATTTTACAGAATATTTTATCGTTTTTATATCGTTGTAGATAATAATGACTATATTTGCATACGATATAAATTTCAAACAAAATGATTATGCTGTTAAGAATAAAGGAAATAAGCAAAGAAAAGGGGGTATCTATTACCAAACTTGCAGAATTGGTGGGAATAACTCAACCTAATATGTCGAATGTTGCTAACGGTAAAACTTTACCGTCTTTGGATTTGTTAGGTCGTATAGCCGCCGCCCTTGATGTTAGCCCCTCGGAACTCTTCGAGGCTCCGAAAGAGGGTACGATTACCTGCCCGCATTGCGGAAAGCTGATTACTATTAAAGCCGAATAACCCCTTAAAATTTACCACACAAACCGACAAGGGGGCCCGGGGGTAGGGCATTCGTCCGGCGCAGGTTGGCGGGTGCGACCCTGAAAATTTTTTTCATCATTTTTGAGAGAGGTTATCAATATGGAAGAATTGAACAGACAATTAGCGGAAATCGACGCTTTGCGTGCCCGTCTCTGCTCGTTGCGTCCGCTGCCCGCCGAGGCATTGAAGAAGATCGAGGAGGCGTTTAACATAGAATACACCTACGAAAGCAACCGCATCGAGGGTAACACGCTGACACTACAAGAGACCGAACTGGTGGTAAACGAAGGGCTGACCATATCGGGGAAGTCGATGCGGGAGCACCTCGAAGCGATCAACCACGCCGAGGCGATCGATTACATTCGAGACTTTGCCAAAAGCGACGTCGTGATTTCGGAGCATACGATAAAAGAGATTCACACCCTTGTATTGCACGGCATAGACCGGGAGAATGCGGGACGTTATCGGACCGTCCCGGTAAGAATCAGCGGCAGCACCCACACGCCCCCGCAGCCCTATCTATTGGCCGAGCAAATGCAGGCCTTTATGTCGAGGTTTGCCGAAATGGAGGTACAGAAGATTCATCCCGTTTTGATTGCGGCTTATCTGCACGAGGTATTGGTCCGCATCCATCCGTTTATCGACGGCAACGGACGTACGGCCCGTCTGCTGATGAACCTGTACCTGCTTCGGAGCGGCTATATGCTCGTAAACCTCAAAGGATCGGATGATGTTCGCCGGCTGTATTATACTGCCTTGGAAGCATCGCATACCGATCCCGTGCCGTTCCAAAAATTTGTCGCAGAAGCGGAAGCAGATTCGCTGCGGCAGTATCTCGATGTGCTGATAGCCTGACCACGAATAAAAATGTTATGAGAAAGAAAACAGATCAAATAGACGCAAAGAGCCTGGAGCAGGCACGCCAGCTGTTCGAGTCGGGCGAAATAGACCGCATCGAGGTCGGGACCGTCGCCGGGCTTTGCCGTATTCACGCTGCATTGTTCGGCGGGTTGTACGACTTTGCGGGCAAGGTGCGCACGCTGAACATCGCAAAGGGCGGTTTTAGGTTTGCAAACTGCCTCTACCTCGATGCGATCCTGCCCGTCATCGAGAAGATGCCCGAAACGACCTTCGAGCAGATCGTCGCCAAATACGTAGAAATGAACATTGCCCACCCCTTTGTAGAGGGTAACGGGCGAGCCACTCGGATATGGCTCGACATGATATTGAAAAAGCGATTAGGTCGGGTCGTGGACTGGCAGCAAGTAGATAAAGACCGATACCTGCAAGCGATGGAGCGCAGCCCGATAAATGACCTTGAATTGCGGGCACTGCTCCTGCCGGCGCTGACTGATCGCACCGATGACCGAGAAATCATTTTCAAGGGTATCGAACAATCGTACTACTACGAGGGTTACGAGGCGTAACGACGTTGAGGCTGGATTGTAAAAGGGTGTCGCAAATTACGACTCCCTTTTTCTGTCCTCCGCTCTACATACGCAAAATTCCGTGTATGTAAATTGTCGGCCAAACTAATACCAGAATAACACACAATATGCAGAGAAATATGCAATAGGCCGGCACGTGGTCGGGATTCCGGCCTCGGCCACCGATGTGTCAAAATCCTGTTACGGGGATTCCCGTTTCGGGAAGTCCTTTTCGGGTCCTTCGTAATCATGAAGCAAAAACACCCGTACATTGTGAATGTACGGGTGGTGTGCGGCAAATTCCGCAGGGTGAAGAACTTTTATAATTTAATCCCCTTTTTGCGGCATATCCATTGCCAGCACAATCCGGCGACGTTATCTTTCGGGGAAATAACATTAGGGTCGCAAATCCAATAAAACAGGCAACCGACAATCCCTTTCAAGTCTGAGGAAGTAAGGTTATCCCATTCACCGAGTTTTACTGCTTCCTCGGCAATGCTTTGAATAATGTCCCTTATCTTTTGCAGGGTATCCGCTACACCCGCTTCTGGGGCTTGCCGATAGCCTTGCTTCAATGTGCAGTCCGGGTTGATCTTATCAAGTTCTTTTGCATCTAAAGCCGGAACATTGATTGTACAACTCAGCCGCTTGCGATTGTACGAAACCACAAACCTCAAAGGTGTGTAGCAGAGGTGCGTACTGGCCTTCGGAGGACAAAATCGCACGCTCAATTCAGATGTATTTTCCATAGCTCTAATATTCTTCATCATAATCCGCACCGTATCCTTTGAAGCCCTTAAAAGCAAGCGCTTTATCGGATTGGTAGCGGTTCAACACTTCGATGTACAATTTTACCCCGTGGCTGCAAGCCATTCGCCCGGCCATGACCGCCTTGCTATTGGGCGAGGCTTCGGAAAGCGGATTGATAACGCCCCACGCCTCGGCATTCGTGAACCCAAGCCACGTCAGCGCCGTAAACACCTTTTCCTCAAAAGTCAAAGGAATATACGAACCATCATCCAATATTTTCCGAGGGTTGAATAGCCCCTCTTTGTTCTTGCGTAATCTTTTGCGTTTTCTACTCATAAATCGATTGAAATTAAAAATGCTGCTACTAACAACTACAAGCGAGCCGATATTTATCTTTTACTGTTCGCATCTCTTTGGCATACAACATATTTATTAAAATGCAGGCACTCAAAAAGATAACTACAAAACAGGTACAAAAACCCAACTATATAAAACCTTTATTTCAAGTTTCGTGTGCCGACAACTGATTTATTGTTCCAAAACGAGGGTAACACGGCGTTCTTGATAAGTTTTATTTTCTATTTCCGTATCGTTTCGTACCGTTTGGGGCGGGTGGGGTAACAAGGTAACACCCCTATATAGGGGGTTGTTACCTGTTACCCGCCTCCCACAAGCCTGTAACGAGACATAGACATTAAAAGGGTTCGCCACCTAATTCGGGTTGCGAAACCTCAATTCGAGAGGAAGAGAGATAATAACCGCCCGCTTGGTTCTTCACAATGTTACCAGCCTTAACTGCACGGGATATTTTCACCTTAGCACTCCCGACTTTTACATCCGCCCGATCGACCAATAGGCTGACTAACTCCGAATGCGAATAGGCCTTACCCTGCTCCATAACCTCGGCGAATACATCCTCTTTCGGTTGAGGTGCGGGAATACTGCATAGCTCGGGCAATACCTCAGCATTGATACGAAAGGCGAACTCCGTGAACGGCTCGTTGCGGCAGTACTGGGGAGCGACGACCGAGGTGTCGCCGTCGGCTTTCACGAGCATGACCGTCTCCGACTTGCGCAACAGCGCCGAGCCGAGGTGGCCACGTGCTTTGTCGCCGCCGGGATTGGTGTGCAGCACGCAGAGGATATGATTCTCGTATTCGCTGCTCCAACGCATCAACTCGCATGTCAGCGCTTCCGATTCGTGCAGGTCGTTCGGGTCGTTGCAGAGGTCGGCCACACCGTCGAGGATCAGCAGGTCAGGCTTGTACCGACGCAGAATCTCCCCCGTAGCCTCCTTGCGCCGGTCGGGTGTCAGCTCTCGCAAGGCCGCCACGACGAGCGGATCGTGGTTGCGATTGGTCGGCAAACCGATACTGCGCAGAATCCGCCGAGCCACCTTGTGAACGTGCGCCCTCGACTGCTCCGTGTCGATATAGACCACCTTACCCGTAGCGGGCGTATCGAAGCCGAGAAAATCGGACGAAGAGAGGAAGCCCGAAGCCACAGCGGCGGTCAGAAAGGTCTTTCGGCTCTTGGCCAAGCCTACCACAGTAGACACATTGCCACGGGACGCTATCAAATTTCCCCATAGACGCACGATCGGCTGCGGGTCGGGGAGTTGTTTCGACAGGTCGATAATAAGCGACGAGAGGTCGAATTTCGGATCTTGCGCCGGTCTGCCCATAATGCAATCATCTATGAATCCCATGACGCTACATTTTGAAGTTATCGATACCCTCGAGAATCAAATCGAAAGCATACCCGGCACTCGGGACGGCATCCTTGTCGTGGGCGGCAATACCTCGGCGGTCACACTTCCCTATCTCCAGCAGCTCATACAACCCTTTCTGCGGGTCGTCTAACTTTGTGGTATAGATTAAATCGGCCAATCCGATACGCTTGATTTCGGGATTGGATGTCAGCCTCATGCCTATAATCAGCGCATCGTCCCGATTCTCGACATTCAGAGCTTTCCATATCGTGTCACGCAACAAGATCAGCAACTGATTGTCTACGCCGCTGTCGTTGAGGTCCACGCAGTTCTCCAGCGCTTCGATCTGCTCCCCCAGTTTCTTGACGATGTAGGACTTCGCATCGGGCCGCTGACGGTAACGGGCCAACTCCTGCTGCTTCGACAGCTTGACGGTTTCGAGTGTCTCCATAGCTATACCCGTTTGAAGTTAGCATCGTACCACTCGACGAACGATGTGAAATCTTTGGCTATGAAGTACAGCCCGCCGGCCCGCTCGATGTCAGCCTGGTAACAGCGTTGCGCTTCGCTCTGACGGTCTGGGCCGATCTTCACCTCGATTTTCACCGAGCGACCCGCAATCGTGGCCGATATGTCTGCACTGCCTTTCGTGGTGTTGGATTTGCGCCATACGATCCGCCCGCCCCGCTGTTCGGGCATTCCCGTAGTATTGATACGTTCGGCCTGCCCGCCGTTGTAGCGGATGAAATCGACCACGCAGCGGGTCAGCCCGTTTGCCGTGTCGTCCCGGTAGGATTGCGGAGCGATGGCGTATTCGGGGAAATTGGGATGTTCCCGGCGGAAATGTTCGAGGGCCAGCTGTTCGAGACCCTTAACCGCTTGCGGCTTCCGATAGCGAGGCTTATTCACGGTCTGCGGCCTCCTGCCCGCTGAAAAGAGTTGGTTCCGCCGGAACCTGCACCAGCCGATAGACCACCCGACGGTCCCGTAAAGGATAGGTTTTAACGATATAATCCTGCGTCTTTCTCCGCACCTCGGTCATCCAACGCCGGGCGTCGTTGGCTCCGAGCATCACATTCAGCCCCATGGCCGTGGCCTGCATACCCTCCTTGAGCATTTCGAGAACGATGGCCTTGCGGACTTTCTGCGTGTCGGCTTGGATAAGTGCGGAATTATAGCTATCTTTGTATGTACTTATAGGGGCGGCTACGGCCGCTTTTCTCTTTTTCATAGCGCAGCCCTCCCGTTGTTAAGCATCCGACGAACATCCGACATGCGATAGCGGCGCTTCCCGCCGACTTCGACAGGTACAAGCAATCCCCGTTTCGCCCACCGCCAAAGTGTAGATAAATCAACATCGAGCAATTCTGCCACTTTCTCCCGGCTGGGATAAGTCTCTACGGATTGATCTGTGATGATTTGTTCCAACTGCTCCTTTGTCCTTGCGACAAGAGCCTCGTTCGCCTCGATCAGATCGCCGACCTTGACCGAGATAATGGCTTCGGGACAAGCCTTTGCCAATTCGATTAAATTCGCCTCCATAATCTTCTATTTCGTTTTATGGAGTTCCGCCCTTCCGCTACACTTCACGGGGTGCGCTTGTTCGACGGGTCCAGCGAACGCCGTGAATTATTCGCTATCGGACATTGCAAAAGTCGGTAGTCAAGTGCACGTAAACAATACGGGACTAACAGGATAGTCCCGTTAGTCCCATTGCAAAGTACGCACAATGCAGGTTTCAGCGTGCAAATAGTCCCGTATAGATTTTATTCTCCTTGTAAAATACGGTCCAATTCCGTCTTATATTCACAAACCGCAGTGCTATTGATTGTTGAGGAAGATAATGACAACCCAAATATATTGTCTATTTTGTCGGTGCAATCCCGAGCCTTGCTCACGCTACCACCCGTAAATGCCTCGATAAAATATACCAGCCCCCGCTTACTTATAGTGTTTTTCTGCTTCTTCCCTTTCTTTATCCATTCTATTTTATTGCTCGTTGGTGTACCTTGTCCTGTCATTCGATAATAGAACGTACTAACGTCTGTGTCGTTAGAAACAAACCCCTGTTGCTGTAAAGCAGTCAATATCCGCTGCATTTCATCGTAGGATTTATTGACGGAGAAATGGGCACTTTGTGCATCTGGGGCCGCTTGAACATTCGCATTATAAGAACCATTGGACGGTATTAACGATTCAATTTTAGCATACATTCCCGCAATCCAGTCAAAGATTGTGTTAGCCCGATCAATTACCTGCCATATAGATACCAATATCGTTTCTGCCTCCTCTTTGGTAATTAGTCCTATGGATTCTGCTTTTCGGATGTGGCGGGAATACCCATTATCGCCGAAAACCAAATCATCCATCGAGTACCGTTTCTTTCTGCAAGGTAATTTTACTTCGTCATACTTTGACAACGCAAGTGACAAGTATTTTCCGATACTATCCATATCCGGGCAAACCTCCATAAATTCGTCTTCTAAATCTTTAACATAGATAGGTTCCCCGAATGATTCTACGGTATCCAGAATAACATCGGCGTATGGGTCTCGAACTGTACAAACTTTTACATACTCAAGCTGCTGATGTTTATCGGCAATTTTGACCATTGGAGAAAGCACATAAAAAGTTAATGCTTTGAGAAAGGCCAAACGACAAAAAATGTCATCTTTGTCGAACACGCTTTGAATTGCCTCTTCTTCGGTTAAGAATCTATCTTTACCCGATTTATCCTTGTAGTATTGCCTAATGGCTTCGCCTTTGTTATCAGCTTCTTTTATAATTCCTGCGAACTTATCGCTACAATGAATATTGAAACAATAAAGACGTAATCCAAGCTGTATCTCTTTCAACAGTTCGACGCACTTGTCGGTCTTGACCATCAATTTCATAGCCCTTATATTTACTCCAACATTTTAACCAGTTCCGTTTTCATTTCGTCGTCGATGTCCCGATAGCGGGCGAATGCCCGGCTACCCTCCTTGTGGCCGCTCAATACCCCAACAAGGTTAGGGTCTTTGACCTGCTTGTAGAGATTCCCGACAAAGGCCCGACGAGCCAAGTGCGACGAGGCCACCTCCCATATCGGCCGCTGCTCCGGCTCACGGGTCAACGGATTCAGGATTGTAACCTTGCGCTTCAATCCGGCAGCAAGAAATATCCGCTTGATCGCCCGATTGTATTGCTGTTCGGCAATCAACGGGAACAACCCCGGCCCAGTATAATCGGCATAGCGAGCCAGTATCTCACGGGCTATCGTGTTGAGGGGAACCCGCACCGTTACCGGATGCCCGTCTTTCGTCTTGCGGGGAATATACTCGACTGCCCCGCCGATTAGGTTGTCCCGTGTCAGTTTGTAGAGGTCGCCCACACGGCAACCGACCAAACATTGAAACACGAAAATATCCCGCTGCGTAGCCAGCTGCGGATGCCGGGCGAGGTTCGTGCGATAGATTTTGTTGCGTTCGTCGATTGTGATGTAGTAGGGCGTTCCGTAGACACACTCCTCAACGGCATAGTTCCGGAACGGGTTGTTCGTTGTCTTACCCACGTCATTCGCCCAAATGAAGAACGTGCGCAGTTTGGTAAGGATGCCGTTGATCGTATTCTGCCCTCTCGGTTGAGGCGTCCGGCTTTCAGGCACCGCCTCGTAAATATCGGGGTATTGCTCGCAGAAGGTATATTCGTTGCGCAGAAACTCCTCGATGTCCCGTAACACGAGCGGCGTTACCGTATCGAGGTCGAGCACAAAGCGGCTATCCACCGTTCGGCGGGCATAGAGTTCGTAGCGCCTCAACGCCCGAATCACAACACGAATGGCCCGTACCCGCCAATCCGATAATTTGCGCTTCTCGATGAATTCTTCGTAGGCCTCGAAAAATGTTTGCCGATGTTCTTCGACGATGTACTTTTCGGGATGCAGGCGCTTGTCGATTTCCAACTCCAGCCAGTCGGATGTCAAATCCTCTTTGATCGCCGCAGCATTATATATCTCCAACATCATGCTCTTGCGGTCGGCCACGGCCTTATTGAAAGTAGCCCGCTTCTCCGCATCGTAAAGCACCTTTGCCTTGATCTCCTGCCGGGTCGCATCCCAGTCCGAGGGATTGATCTCTAACTCGGAGGCGTGGAACAACTGAATATTCCGACCGTCCCGCAGACGAAAACGAACGTTCGCCCGATCTATGCGTTTTCTCGATACCCGAATGAAAGCCGTAACCGATGCCATTTTGCAAAAACTTTATTCCGTGGTGCAAGTTAGAAAATTTGCACCACCGTTGCACCACACAATAAAATTATTTGCAATGTTACGCAATTTTATCGACTTTCACAAATAATTGATTATCTTTGCAGTATAACCAAAAATGACCAATTTTCAGCAAGTTATAGATACCCCTGAAATTGCTGTTTTCAAATATTGTCCTGGGCACCGATCGAAAAACCCGCGTTGGAGAAATTCCGACGCGGGTTTTCGGTTTATTCTCCGCCGGCGGATTTGGCGGCGGGGAAAAGAAGCCGTATCTTGTGCGAAAAAGTACGACGATGGACGAACGACTGCAAACGACTCCTTTCCGCTCGTGCGCGGACGAAGGGTGGGCCGACGCGTGGCGGATCTACCGCGAGGCTTTTCCCGAGTGCGAGCAATGGCGCGAGGAGGCTTATGCCCGCGCCTTCGACGACCCCGATTTCGAGGCCGACGCCCTGCGCATGGAGGGCGCCGTGGCGGGTCTGCTGTTTCATTGGCGCTACGGGCCGTACCGCTATGTCGAACATCTGGCGGTCGACCCCGCGCTCCGGGGACGCAACATCGGTTCGCAGGCGCTGACGGCGCTGCGCGAGCGCTGTGCGGGGATCGTGCTGGAGATCGATCCGCCCGAGGACGAACGCTCCGAGCGCCGCCTGCGCTTCTACGAACGGCTCGGATTCGTCCGCAACGACTACCCTTACGTACATCCCTCCTACCGGCGGCCCTTCAGCCCCCATCCGCTGGTGCTGATGAGCTATCCCGGGCCGCTCGATCGCGAAGCTGCGCGGGGGTTCGCCGACTTCGTGCGCGAACGGATTCTGCGGCGCTATTCGGACCACACCGACCCGCAGTCGCCGCGGCTGTAGCCGAGCGGCCGATCCGCCGCGCTCCTGCGACCGGAGGCAAGGTACGGCCGGGGGTGTCTGCCGCAGGCGGAGCGGAGGGCGCAGGAGTGCAGGGCGGAGAAGCGATAGCGGAGGGAACCGGAAAAAACCGAACAGACCTGCGGAGGCGGCAAAAACCGCAAAAGACGGAGCCGATCGACCGGGACCAGAGGTGCCGGAGGGTGGAGAAGACAAAGGGGATTCACCGAGACGGGCCGGGATGCAGAGGAGTGCAGAGGCGGCGGGAACCGACTAAGACAGAAGCAGATCGGTCCCTGACAGCCGGCAAAAAAGCCGAGGCTGGCAGGAACCGGTCCTCCAAACAGACAGAGACAAATCCGAGACAGGCAGGAATCGGCTGAAACAGGCAGAACCGAAGCCGAGGCTGGCAGGAACCGGTCCTCCAAACAGACAGAGACAAATCCGAGACAGGCAGGAATCGGTCCAAACAGGCAGCGGCGGTATCGAGTCGGGCAAAGGCGGAGCGGAAGCGAGGCGGAACCGGAGAAAACTGCAGAGGCGAGCAAAAAAGAGACAAAAACGACGGAGGCCCCCACAGGCGGGAGCCTCCGTCGTCGTTCGAGGATCGGGCCTCAACTCAAAAGGATAGCTCCGAGCGACAGCACCGAGATCACCGCCCACAGCACGACACCCAGCACGAGCGGCCGAGCACCGACGCGGCGGATCACCCCGAGCGACAATCCGCCGCCGATGAGAAAGAGCGTCGCCGAGAGTCCCGCATGGGCGAGCAGGGCGATGCCGTCGGTGAGGGCGGCGGGCAGCGTGCAATAGGTGTTGAGGAGCATCGCGACGACGAACCACCCGATGAACCACGGAATGCGGATCTTCACCCCCTTGCGGCGGAAGACGAACATGGAGACGATCGACAGCGGGATGATCCAGAGCGCCCGCGTGAGTTTGACGGTAGTGGCCACGCGGAGCGCCTCGTCGCCGTAGGCGGCACCCGCACCGACGACCGAGGAGGTGTCGTGGATGGCGATCGCCGACCAGACCCCGAAGTCGGCCTGCGAGAGCCCGAGCCAGCGGCCCGCGACGGGAAAGAGGAAGAGCGCCACGGCATTGAGCACGAAGATCGTGGCCAGCGACAGCGAGGTCTCGTTCTCGTCGGCATCGATCACGGGGGCGACCGCCGCGATGGCGCTGCCGCCGCAGATGGCCGTGCCGGCCGAGATGAGGTAGGCGCCCTTGCGTTCGACGCGCATCAGGCGCCCGAGCAGCACGCCCGCCGCCATCACCGTCACGACCGAGACGATCGTGAAAAGCATGCCGTCGCGTCCGGCGGCCAGCGAATCGTGGAAATTCATGCCGAAGCCCAGTCCGACGACGCAGCCCTGCAGCAGCATTTTCGACAGGCGGCGGCTCCACGCGGGGAAGGGGTTGCCGAGCGTCAGGGCGAAGAGGATGCCGACGAAGAGCGACACGGCGGGCGAACAGAAAAAGGCGGCCGCGAAGAGCGCGACGAAGGCGGTGCGGACGACGGGAAGGGGAAGGTTCCGGGCGGCGGAAAGCATGGGATGGATAACGTTTTGTTTTTACGGGTGCAAAGGTACGACCGAAAAAGCGGATCCGCAAACAACGAATCGGAATCGGACATAACGAAAAGTTAGGATCGGTTCGGGCGGGGGAGGCGTCGGAGCGGGGCGGGCAGGACGTGCGGGGAGAACGCCGGTACCGACGGGCGGCGAATCGCTGCGGGTTCGACAAGGAGGGGGCTCGTCGGAGCGATGCGGGTCGGGGCGGGCAGGAGCGGGCAAGGTCAGGTCGGAAGCGCGGACCGGAAGCGCGCGTCGGAAGTGCGGGAAGAATGCCGGTACCGGCGGGCGACGAATCGCTACGGGGCAGGCGGCGGCAGGTAGGGACGCGATGATCGGGTGCCGAAATGCGTGGGACGGGGACGACGGGCCGGAGCGACGGAAACGGAAGCGAAGGAGGAGCAGCGGGTGCGACAGAGACGGTGGTTTCAGGGAGGAAGTTTCAAGGCACCGGGGTCAGGACATGACGGGCCGCACGGGGACGGGGCAGCGGAAGCAGGAAGGAAGCGCCGGAAAACACATGGCAGCGGCAATAGAAACAAGAAACTGGGCAGCACGGGGACGGGACAGCGGCGACGGAAAAGGAGTGCCGGAGAATACAAGGCAGCGGCAATAGAAACAGGGCGCCGGGCAGCACGGGGACGAGACAGCGGCGGCAAGAAGGGAGTGTCGGGAATTACGGGCTCCGGATGTCGGGCGGGCGGGACAGGCCGCACCGCGCGGCAGGGGCAAATGGGCACAGGCGGATTTCAGGGCCGCATCAGCCCCTCCGCAGTTCGTCCTGCACGAAGGCGACGAAGCGCTCGGACAGCGGCGTGAGGCCGGTGCCGGCATGGACGAACGAGAAGTCGCGGCGGAACGAGATGCCGTCGATGTCGACGATGCGGAGCGTGCCGCTGCGCAGCTCGTCGACGACCGAGATCACCGAGACGACGGCCATCGCATCGCTGTGGCGCACGAAGCCCTTGATGGCCTCCGTCGAATCGAGCCGCAGGACCGTGCGCAGCATCGGAAGCCGGATGCCCGCTCCGGCCAGCGTGCGGGCGATCACCTCCAGCGTGCCGGATCCCTCCTCGCGCAGGACGAGCGGCACCGTGCGCAGCTCCCCGGGCGACAACGACTCGACGGCGGCATAGCGCCCTTCGGGGCGGGCGATCAGGACCAGTTCGTCGGGCATGCAGGCGGCATAGTGCAGCCCCTGCCGGCGCCCGGCCTTCTCGACGACGCCCAGATCGATCGCGCGCTCCTCGAGCGCCGTCTCGATCCGGTCGCTGTTGCCCGACAGGAGCGAAACCTGCACGCCGGGATAACGGCTCGTGAAGCGGGCGAGGAGCGCCGGAAGCAGGTATTGGGCGACGGTCGTGCTGGCGCCGAGCCGCAGTTCGCCCGCGACTGTAGCGGTGCAGAGGCTCATGCGCTGCCGCAGACGCCGGTAGTCGTCGTCGAGCCGCTCGGCGCAGGCGAGCATCGTACGGCCCGCGTCGGTCAGCTCGAGGCGGTTGCCGCGCCGCACGAAGAGCCGCACGCCGTACTGCGCCTCGAGACGGCCGATCTGCTTGCTCACGGCCGGCTGGGAGATGCCGAACTGCGCCGCGGCCCGCGTGAAACTCGACGTGCGGGCCGCCGCAAGGAAAACTTTTAGGCGGAAATCGTCCATAGAGCGGTCAGCCGAGGCGGCCCTCCTCAGCGAATTCGCGCACAGCACGGACGTAGCGGTCGATGGTCTCCTCCATCGAGACGTAGGATTTGCCGCCGGCGGCATTCTTATGGCCGCCGCCGTCGAAGTACCTGCGGGCGAAGAGGTTGACATCGACGTCGCCGCGCGAGCGGAGCGACACGCGGATGAACCTGCGGTGGGCGAGGAACATCGCCGACATCTTCATCTTCTTGACCGTCAGTGCGTAGTTGACGAAGCCCTCGCTGTCGCCCTGCTGGAAGCCGAAGCGACGCATCTCGTGCTCCTTGAGCGACATGTAGGCCACCGTGCCCTCCTCGATGAACTCCATCTTGCGGTCGATCGCATAGCCGAAGAGTTTGGCGCGGCCCTCCGTATAGGCATTGTAGACGTTGTTGTGGATCGCGGGAATCGAGATGCCCTTCTCGACCAGCACGGCCACGGCCCGGAAGAGCTCGGGGGTGAGCGACGAGAAGGCGAAGTTGCCCGTGTCGGTCATCATGCCCACGTAGAGCGCCTCGGCCATCCGCTCCGTGATGGCATCGGTGCCCCACAGCGCCTCGATGATCGAGTAGACCACGAAGCAGGTCGACGACGCCTCGGGATGCGAGAAGGCCAGTTCGAAATCGCCATCGGGCACCAGATGGTGGTCGATGAGCACGCGCGGAGCCGTGGTGTTGGCGCCGATCGCGTCGCTCAGGATCTCGAGGCGCGAGACGGCGTTGAAATCGAGGCAGAAGATCAGGTCGGCGGCGGCGATGGCGCGCACGGCACGGCCCTCCGTGTCGGTCTTGAAGATCACGATCTGCTCGATGCCGGGCATCCAGTCGAGAAAATAGGGGTATTTGTTCGGCACGATGCACGTCACCTCGTGGCCCATCGTGCGCAGGACCTCGGCCCAAGCCAGCGAGGAGCCCACGGCATCGCCGTCGGGGTTGGTGTGGGCGAGTAACACGATGCGGCGAGGGGAGCGGGTGAGCAGCTCGCGCAGACGGCCGATCTGGGTTTCGGATAGCTTCATAGGCATGCTTTATCTGTCGTAGGAGGGGGCGTCGGGCAGTGCCTTCGGCTTCTCCCGAAGGCAAAGATACGAATAAGCGAGGGCAAAAGCAAGCTCGCTTGCGGTTTGCCGAGCGGGAGTATCTTGGGCGTAGCCAAAGATACGAATAAGTCGAGCGCAGAAGCAAGCTCGCTTGCGGTTTGCCGAGCGGGAGTATCTTGGGCGTAGCCAAAGATACGAATAAGTCGAGCGCAGAAGCAAGCTCGCTTGCGGTTTGCCGAGCGGGAGTATCTTGGGCGTAGCCAAAGATACGAATAAGTCGAGCGCAGAAGCAAGCTCGCTTGCGGTTTGCCGAGCGGGAGTATCTTGGGCGTAGCCAAAGATACGAATAAGTCGAGCGCAGAAG
>CAJTIY010000005.1 GCA_910576555.1 uncultured Alistipes sp.
GGTTGTGCTCCACCGCCGCCCTGCATTATGAATTCTTCTTTGTGAGAAACCAGAAAGTAGAACAAATATTTTTGTTCAATACCCGAGTAATCCACGCAAGCACAACAAGCCTGATTGGTTGTTGCTGGGAAAGTTAACATGCCGACTTTGCCAATTGTGGCACCATACATTGCAATTAAAATACTGCCGACGGGATTTAGTTTTACAGAGGTTTCTGCAAGAGCCTTTTCAGTAATATACTCCGGAATATCATAAATATACCCATCGTTCAAATCCCCAGTTTTAAGCCATGGAATAGTGCCTCCGTAATATTTTTTACATAACCGACTCGGAGTAGCTCCAGATTGCCATTGTCCAATATTCCCAAGTGTTGTCCATACCCAACTTTCGGGTATCTCGAACGGCACGTTCTCATAAGGGGATGTATCGGAAGAGGAAATTAGAGTTTAGTCAGAGCATATATCAACTCAATTTTTGTTATTTTTGTAATAAATGAAAGTATAAATGTGTATGTCTGAATTTAGAGAATGTTTCCAGAAATTAATAGAAGAATCATATATTCCTTTTAACGCTGACCCAGTGGCAAGAACTGATGTATGGCATCAGATTTATCGTTTAGTACTCCCCAATATTCCGGAGAAGCTATTTCGGTATCGTTCAATGAACGACTATTCTCTTACTGAGTTTAGGAATGGAATGATATCATTATGTCATGCGGGAATGTTCCCTGATAAATATGATTCATATCTATATGTCAATAATAAGAAAATCAGAGCTGATTTACAAAAAGCACTACGGGATGCGTTGCGTATATGTTTGTCACACATTTCACAACATCATCCTGATATTAGAGCAGAAAAAGCCACAAAAATTTGTTATTATAGAGAGTGTGGGTATGACGATGAACAAATCATTGATAAAATAATCGAAGAGGAATACCCGGCGTTTATTGCTCAGATTGAAACTGCTGTTAAACAGCGTGAATCGCGTTTTCGCAGTCCACAAAATAGTGCTAAAATAGGTTGTTTCACAGAAAGTGTACAGTCTAAATATATGTGGGACAGATACGGCGGTGGATATAAGGGTTTTGCTTTGGAATATGATTTGAGAGATTGTATTTTTAGATATAACAATTTGAGTCTTAATATAAACCTTTTCCCTATCATATATACTGATCAAAGACCGGATGTTACATTAGATGAGGGCAATATACATACATATGAATTTTTCAAGCAAGCCGAGGATAAAAGATGGTTTGAACATCTCTGTGCACATATTTATATAAATCAAGTATATTGGTATCGAGCATATTTGTATAAAGATAGGCGGGAATATGAACACGAGCACGAATGGCGCATGTTGTATTATAATCTTGACAATGAAGATAATTATGAGTTCATACCAGACGTTGGCTGTTTAAAAGCAATATATTATGGGCCGGATATTGAAGATGAAGATAAGAACAAATTACACGAGATTGCCATATCAAGAGGTATAAAAGAATATGCTGTTAGTATAGACTATGATAGTCCTAAATACGATTTGAAGATATCCTCTTTTGATTTGTAATATTAGGTTTAAATTTCCTGTCTGTGATTCAGAATCGACATTGTGCTGAGAATATTATGTATTTCTCTTGAATATTACGGAAATTGACTGCAAAATAGAAGTTGCCGTTCCAGATTTAGCCATTTCCTTTGGTAGCGACCAGCCGATGCTGCCGGAAAGAATATCCGCAAGGTTTGCGTAGCAACTTGCATGACCTTGCGGATTTCTTTCGGCGGCAATACCTTTGCGGACGAAGGGAATGGCTTATTTGTTTTTCAGTCGGGAGGCATTCTCGTTCAGGCGATTGGCTTCCCGTTCTTTCAGTCTTGCTTGTTCTTCTAACTGCATCTTGCGTCGTATAGTTCGTTCATATTCTTCGACATCTCTTTTCATCTCTCGGATTTTTGCGTTGTCGCGGTTTAGTTCGAATATTTCTTCCAGTTCGGCGATACGTTCGGGTAGCGCTTCGCCTTTCATTTTGATATAGCGGTATTTCAGGTCGTTGTCGATGCGGTCGTAGTTCGGTCTGGCAGTCCAATACAGCATCGTGCACAGCAGCACGATTGCCGTCATCATGCCTATCATCGCCCAAAATACTTCTTTCGATTCGATGGCAAGCGATATTCTGTGTTGCACGATTCTCGGCGGCAATTCAGCGGGGATTTCGATCGATTCAATATGCCTGCAGGTTATTTATTCCAGTTTGGGCCTTTATATTGCTTTGCTCGATGCTCTCCAGTCTTTCGGCAAGCTGGATTATTATTGTCCGTTGTTCTTGTTCGGCACAGATGATTTGTTCTATTCGTTGCGGCAAATCCGTATCGGTCGTTTGATTGTTCTTTGCCGACAGTTCGGTTTTGATAGTTTTCACCATCGTCTCCTTGAAGTCTTCATACATTTCGTAAGACATCATCATAGTATTCTCTTTCATAGTTTTTTCTTTTCGGGTTACAATTTCATTTTCGGTTTATTCTCTTTCTGGTTTCGCAGCTTGCGTTTCCGCTCCATCGCTGCTACCGCCATCGCCTCGGCGGCGGTATTGAGCAGTGCCGTAATGCGGGCGATATGTTCTTCGGGGCTTTCGCCGGGCTTGCGTTGGAGTTGAGCTGCCGACAATCCGACGGACGAATCGTTGGGCGGCAACGGCAGTGCTCCGATACTGCTGCCGAAGTTTATCGAACCGGCATCCGCTTGGCCCTTATTCCCTCCACCGCCCATATTGCCGAATAAGTCGGTGTATACCGACCTATAATTACCTATGGCCGCATGGAATCCTTTGGCAAGGGTAGCCCGATAGCAGATTTGTTGCTGTGCCTGCGTAAAGTGTCTGTTCAGCTTCGAGTAGCTGAATTGCCGGTCTATCTTCGAGCCTGAAAACTCGAGTCCGTTCTTGCTGAACAGCACCCCTTGTTTTTGATTGGTCGAGCCGCAATACTTATAACGCATAGCAATACCTCTCTCTTTCAGCCGAAGCTCCAAGTCGTTCCAATTACCGCAATTAGGTAAACACGTTTTGATTGTGTCGTATATTTCGTATTTGGTTTTGTCGGGTTCTCGCAAGTATTCTCTGCGTACCGATTCTTTGCCCGGCGCAAGGTGCAGCCCGTATCTCTCGGTCAATGCACGACATACTTTTGCATTGCGGATTTTGATGTTCTTGTCCGATATGGTTTGTCCGTTGTTGCCTACCCGATTATAGACCAAATGACAGTGCGGATGCGGTTGGCCGAGGTGGCGCACCAGCAGATACTGCGTATCGGTAATTCCCATGCGCTGCATATACTCCTTAGCAATATCCAGCATCAACGCATCTGTCATGCGCGGCGCATCTTTCGATGAAAACGAAAGGGAGATATGTCCGACGGCATTTTTGATACGTGGGTTCAGTAAGGTTTGGTCTTTGAAGTCTTGTACCATCTCCCGAACATTCGGCGGGGTTACTCCATCAGTTGCCAATATTCGCGATTGTTCTTTCATTACATAGCCGACTGTTCCGGCGAATGACGTTCCGGCGATGATTTTACCGATCATCGCGAAGATTCCTTAACAAGCCCTCAATACTTGCCACAATAGCCGCATGACGGGACACTATACCCGTCAATCCTTTCGCATGGGCAAGGCGGGTAAGTTGGTTCAGGTTGCGGGCCATGCCTTTGAGTTGGGACATGAAGTCGAGATGTTCGCGGCGCAGACGCTCGCGCACACGACCGGCAACAATCAACTGGCGGAGGACTTCGGCTGTTCCATGACCGGAGGTGCGAACAAGCGATTTCAGCTTGAAGTAATGTTCGGCATCGAGCCGTAACGATAGCAGGTATTTTTTGCGGCGGCCCTCGCTTATGGCAGGTCGCCCGCCTTTGTTAAGCGGTATTTGTTTCATGGGTTGATTTCGGATTAATAGACCAGCGGGATGTTGCCACCGAACAGCGGCGGCACGTTTTTGTACTACAAAAACACAAACTTGCCTTACTGATTGATAGAAAATCCGACCCGCTCCGAAGAGCCGGAGCAGGTCGGATGAAATGCTACCTCGGTCGTCGCTTGCGGACGACGTAATCGACGGCTTCGCGTTCTTTCTGTTCGGCCGTCTTGACGGGATTCTGCAACAGCCACCGTTCCAACTCCTCGCGGTTGAAATAGATGTTCTTGCCGTGGGGCTTGAAATGGGGGATTCGCCCTTGGTGGGTGAGCTTGTACATGTAGGTCTTCGACAGCCCCGTAAATTCGCACGCTTCGGCGAAATTCAAGACCGTCTTTTGTCCCCGAAGCAGCCGTTCGATGCGGTCGAGCCGTTGCTCGACGGTTGTGTTTTCACTCATAATCATTCTGTTTTTAGCGTTCAATTTCTTGCACCTTTTCTCGCCTCGGCAGAGCACGTGCAAGCACGTCTCTGCGCTCGGCTTATCGAAAAGGTTTGATACAAGGCGTTGCGCAACGCTCGTGATGTAATTACGAGTGCAAATAAAATTCAACGAAAAGCTGTCCGCATTGGCTGCCCATGTTTCGACATTTTTGAACAATGTTTCCAAGGTTCTGTGGGCGTATGGAGATGAAAAAACAGGATTCCGCTTCACCAGAATCCTGTTAAAGATGAACGTGTCGAAACTATTCTGTTGCTTCCAGTGCTTCGATGCAGTCGAGGATCATCCGCTCCTTGCGGCGGTCGATGATTTCGGCCATCTGTTTGGCCGCCGAGAGGTCTTTGGCGGTCAGCGGTTTGCCCAACTTCGAGGTAAAACAGCCGTTGTTTCCGGCTACCCGTTGCCATTTCGGGGTAATCAGCCGGGATGCGCTCAACGATTCGAGCAGCAGCGCCAGCAGCTTGTTGTGCGTCGTCTGCAACGGTTCCGCGAGCTGGCAGGCCAGCAGTCGGGCAATCTCCTCTTCGGTCGTGTCGCGTTTGAAGATGCCGATTCGGTTGATGTGTTCGGTCAGCACTGCGTTTGCCGGTCGGTCAGGCGTGGACAGAAATCGGCGGGTGTCGGGTCGAAACCGGTGCGGCTCCGCTGGGCGGCCCGGCGTTTTTCGACTTGGGTCAGCAGCTCCGCTTCGCGCTTTTTTTGCTGTTGTTCCTCCGTCTGCCGATGACGGGTGTAGTCGGCGATTTCGGTAACGGTAGACCGGACTTCGGCGATTCGGGTCAGCAACTCGTCAGCAGGCGTATCTGCCGGATAACGGGCGAAAAGATACTCGAACGTTTTGTCGATGCGGCGCTGCTCCTTGGTCGAAACCGAACCGTAGGCGAGTCGACGGTCGTACTCCTGCTTTTTGTCGGCGAGGTATCGGCGTGCTTCGGCGGCGGACAGGTTGCGATGTTCGATTTCGCACTCCATGTAGTGCAGCGAAAAACGGTTGTCCTTGAACATTTCGGCAGCGAATGCCAGCCAGCTTACCACGCTGACCGTTCCGTACAGCACCCATGCGACTGCCTGCCATGCACCGCCGAGCCATCGGCTTTTGGCATCCAATCGGGAGCGAACCGCCTGCAACCGCTCGCGGATTTTGCGGTTGGTGCGCCGGTGCGACATGCGTATGTATTCGATGCGGGTCATGGCTGTTTCTTGGCAGCTGCTTGCAGGTCGGCTTCGAGTTCGGCAAGACTTGCGCGGCGCTCCTCTTCGCGTAAACGCCCCTTGTAGGCATCGAGTTGTTGGGCCGCGATGCTTTCGGCGACCTTGCGGCTGATTTGCCCGGCATGTTCGAGCAGTTCGCGCCCGTTGATGACCAGAATATCGTTCAGCTTCTTGATCCAGTCGGCCATATACATGGGCACCTGCCGCCGCGCCTGGCTTTCGGCGAATGCAAGGTATTGTTCGACCAGCAGGCCGAGGTCTTTCATTTCGTCTTCGGTCAGGTAGTTCTTGGCGGTCGCAGCATCGGCCTTGGTAATGCGCCGTGGGTCGCTCTTGTCGCAGGAGGTCATGCCCATCATCGGCAGGCGGGCATCGGCACGGCGGGCGACCAGTTCGGCGGCCGTCTGGCTGCTGATGGCCCACAGCAGTTTATTCTGTACGATTTTGAAAAACTCGATCGTCTTTTCGTCTTTCGGGTCGTAGTCGATGCTCGTCGTGTAGATGTCCTTGACCTTTTGGTAGAAGACCCGTTCCGAAAGGCGGATTTCGCGGATGCGCTCCTGCAACTCGTCGAAATAGTTCATCGACTTGCCCGACTTCATCCGTTCGTCGTTCAGCGCGAAACCCTTGATGAGGTATTCGCGCAGCACCTGCGTCGCCCAGATGCGGAACTGCGTGCCTTGATGCGATTTCACGCGGTAGCCGACCGAAATAATCACGTCGAGGTTGTAGTAGTTCGTGTCGTAGCTTTTGCCGTCGGCGGCAGTTGTTGCAAATTTTGCAACAACTGAATTCTCGCTCAACTCGTGCTCCTCGAAAATGTTCTTCAAGTGGCGCGAAATCACGGATTTGTCTCTGTCGAACAGCGCTGCCATCTGGTCTTGGGTCAGCCAGACGGTCTCCTCGCCCATGCGGACGTCTATTTTGATGCTCCCGTCGGCCGAGCGATATATCAGCATTTCGTTCTCCATAGCATAAAGATAGTTATAATTCCGGAATCCGGTTCACCGCTTCGCGTTTCTTCGCATCCATAATCTGCGCATAGACCTGCGTCGTTTTCAGTTCGCGGTGGCCGAGGAGCTTCGACACGGTGTAGATTTCCGTACCGAGCGAGAGTTGCAGCACGGCGAACGTGTGGCGGCCGCAGTGGAACGTGATATGTTTCGTAATACCCGCTTCCAGACACCACTCGCGCAGGGCAAGGTTGTGCCATGTGGAGTATTTCAGTCCGGTGAAGACCCGTTCGTCGGGTTTGCCGCGCTGGCCCATGTAGCGCACGGCTTGGTCGGTGATGTCGAGGTACTCTAGCCCTTTGGTCTTTTTCTGCCGGAAGACGATGCGCGTACCGCCGTCGAACTCCTGCACCTCGGCCCACGTCAGTTTGTTGATGTCGCTCCAGCGCATGCCGGTCAGGCACGAGAAGAGGAATGCATTTTTTAGTACGGGATACGGACACTCCGTTTTGGCGAGGCGCTGCAATTCGTCGAAAGTGAGGTATTCGCGGTGTACGTCCTCGACATGCGCGGGTTTGACCGACATGGCGGGCGAGTGGGGGATGATGCCGTCCTCGACCGCTTGGTTCAGCGCGGCTTTGAGTTTGAGGAAATAGCTGCTCTGGCTGTTCGTCGAAAGAGTGGTATTGCTTTTGGTCTTGGCCTGCTTTGCCAGATAGGTCTTGAACCCCTCGACGAACTTTTTATCGACCATCTCGAACGTCGTATTCGTTCCGGCGTAGGCGACGAGGTGTTTCAATGCGCTGTCCCAGTTGCCCCAGTTCCCCGGCGACTCCTTGCGTTGCTCTATCAATCCTTTGATGTATTCGACGAGGTTGGTGCGGATTTTATATTTTACCGCAAAGCCGTATTGCTCGTTCTGCTCGGCGAGCAGCCGTTTGGCCTTGACCTTCTCGGCCATTTCGAGGTTGACCTTGTTGTGGTCGCGCTCCAACTTGTTTTTCGGGTCGGTGTAGAGGTAGTATTCGAGGGTCTCGAATTTGCGTTGGGGCCTTGTCGTACCGTTTGCGGCAACCGAATATCCCATGTAATATTCGAGCACCAACGATGTTCGCCCGGTCTTCAGCTTGCGTTTGATTAGTTTGATTTCCATGGCCGCATACGTTAATTGTCGTGCGGCAAAAATAAGTAGAAAATTTGCAACACGCAAATGCGTAAGTTGCAAATATGTTGCAAAAATGCCGAGTGTAATTGAAAATCAAAGAATGAATAAAGACAGATGTTTGCTACTTAATAAATTGATAATCAATAATATTTATTGTATCTTCTTTGTCTTTTGTTTTCTTGGGTTACTTTCCGATGCAGAACTTCGAGAAGATGTGCTTCAGCACTTCATCGGGGGCGATGGCGCCGCGGGCGGTGATGGCCCCGAGGCTGCGGACGGTATGCCGGAGCTCTTCGCTCAGGAGGTCGGTGGGAAGCTCGTCGCGCAATGCGGCGAGGGCGCCGTCGAGTGCCCGGCGGGCGTCGTCGAGCGCTGCGCAGTGGCGGCTGTTCGAAACGATCGGGTCGCCGTGGTAGAGGCTTTCGGTGTCGACGGCGGCGCGCAGCGCGCTGCGCAGGCGGTCGATGCCGTCGCCTCGTCGGGCCGAGATGCCGATCGCCCCGTTGGGCAGCGCGCAGGCGGGTGCGGCGATGTCGGTCTTGTTGACGACCGTCAGCAGCGTCTGATCGGCGCGGAGCGCGAATTCGATCGGGGGGATCGGCGCGATCGCGGCGTCGACGAGACGCACGACGATCCGTGCGCGCTCGATGCCGGCCAGCGTGCGCTCGATGCCCATGCGTTCGAGCCGGTCGTCGGTGGCGCGGATGCCCGCCGTGTCGAGGAACCGGAAGCGGACCCCGTCGATGTCGATGCACTCCTCGATCACGTCGCGCGTCGTGCCGGCGATCTCCGAGACCATCGCCCGCTCCTCGCCCAGCAGGCGGTTGAGGAGCGTCGATTTGCCGACGTTCGGCGCGCCGACCAGCGCGACGGCGACACCCTCCTTGATCGCGTTGCCCAGCCGGAACGAGTCGTGCAGGCGGTCGATCTCCCCACGGATGCGCTCCATCGTCTCGCGCAGTTGCCCGCGGTCGGCGAACTCCACATCCTCCTCCGAGAAATCCAGCTCCAGTTCCAGCAGGGCGACCAGCTCCAGCAGCCGGTCGCGCAGCCCGTCGAGCGCCGCCGAGTAGCCGCCGCGCAGCTGTGCCGAGGCCAGCGCATGGGCCGCGCGCGACGAGGAGGCGATCAGATCGGCGACGGCCTCGGCCTGCGCGAGGTCGAGCTTTCCGGCCAGATAGGCGCGGATGGTGAATTCGCCCGGCTCGGCCATGCGGGCTCCGGCCGCGCGCAGCAGGCGGAGCACCTCCGAGACGATGTAGGGGGAGCCGTGGCACGAGAGTTCGACCGAATCCTCGCCCGTGTAGGAGTGCGGCGCGCGGAAGAGGGTCGCCAGCACGTCGTCGACCGTGCGGTCGCCGTCGACGACGCGGCCGTAGTGCACGCTGTAGCCCGGGGCTGTGGCGAGGGCCGTGCGGCCGCGGAAGATGCGGTCGCAGAGCGTCGCGGCGCCGGCGCCGCTGATGCGGACGACGGCGATGGCGCCGCCCGGCGCCGTGGCGGGGGCGACGATGATGTCGTGATCGGTCGGCATGTCGTGATCGGTCGGCCGGGGCCGCTTACTGGCGCGATACGCGGATCCGCTGCCCGGCGCGGAGCTTGCGGGGGTCCTTGATGCCGTTCCAGCTCATCAGCTGCGCCGTCGTCACGTGGAACCGGCGGGCGATGGCGCCGAGCGTATCGCCGTTCTTCACCAGATAGTAGCTCGCGGCGGGCTGCTCCTTGCGTTTCTTGTCGATGTTGGCCGGATCGATGTACTCCTTCAGGTACATCGAGTCCTTCGCGAGGATGTCGGGTTCGTGGACGATGTATTGTGCGATGTTGCGCTGCGGCAGGAGGAGCGGATAGCTCTTTTTGGCTGCCGGGATGATGTCGAGTTTGTACTGCGGGTTGAGCTGGCGCAGGGTTTCGATCGGCACGTCGATCGTCGAGGCGATCTGCCCGAAGTGCATCAGCCGGTCGACGCGGATCGTGTCCACCGACAGCGGAATCGGGGTCTCGGCGGGTTCGATGCCGTGGAGCGGATGGTAGGCGTAGGCGTAGGTGGCGCCGATGAAGGCGGGCACGTAGCCGCGCGTTTCGCGGGGCAGGAAGTCGTAGATCTCCCAGAAGGTCTTGCCGCCCGAGCGTGCGATCGCCTTGTTGACGTTGCCCGGGCCGCAGTTGTAGGCGGCGATGGTCAGCGTCCAGTCGCGGTAGATGGCGTAGAGGTCCTTCAGGTAGCGGCAGGCGGCCTGCGTCGAGCGCACCGGGTCGCGGCGTTCGTCGACGAGCGAGTTGACCTCCAGACCGTAGTATTTGCCGGTCGAGGGGATGAACTGCCACAGTCCGGCGGCGCCGGCGCGCGACGTCGCTGCGGGCGTGAGGGCCGACTCGATGATCGGCAGCACGCGCAGCTCGACGGGCAGGTTCTCCTTGAGGAGTTCGTCCTCGATCATCGGGAAGTAGTGCTTCGACATGCCGAGGATGCGGGCGATCGTGCCGTACCGCGGATCGGTGTAGCGGCGGATGTAGCCCTTCACGATGTCGTTGTAGGGGAGCTGTATGGGCGACACGAGCTCGAAGAGCCGCTGCCTGTAGACCGAGTCGGGCGTCGCGTCGAAGTTCGTGGCGTCGAGCAGCGTGCTGTCGTCGAGGATGTAGCAGCGGAAGAAGTCGTCGAAGGAGTCGTGGCGCTGGCGTTCGTTCCATGCGGCGACGAGCGAGTCGACCTGTGCGGCCGAGAGCCCGAGCGTCATGTCGTCGATGCGCGGAGCGGCGGGGGCCGGCGTGTCGGCGACGTTCGGTTCGGGGCAGGTTTCCGGTTCGGGAGTCGTCTTGGCGGGTGCGGGCTGTTCGATCGCCGGCGTCTTGCGTTTCTTGCGGGGTTTGCGGTCGAGTGCCGATGCCGGCACGGCGCACAGGAGTGCCAGCAGAAGCAGGGTGGAGGTAATTCTCATCTTCTAAAATTTGATGCTCATGTTGAATCCGAAAAGGGGACGGTTGCTCTGCAGTGTCGGGACGTAGGCGTAGTCGATCAGCGGCTCGAGGTTCATCGAGAGGTCGTCAGAGATGTCGTAGTCCTTCAGGTGGGCGTCGACATGGGCGTCGACGATCTGCAGGACGTAGAGCGCACCGGTGATGATGATGCAGAGGTCGCGGTTGCGGCGGTAGTTGTTGCGCAGGTTGCGCAGGAACGACGCCGAGTAGCGTCCGTGGAACTCGTCGGTCGGGCCGTCGGGGTAGCGGTCGGGATGCTGGTCGTAGTCGGCCCGCAGGCTGTAGGCCTTCTTGAAACGCTGGTAGCCGCGGTTGTTCCAGTCGATGCAGTAGATCATCGAGGCGAAGCCGCCGACGACGAAGGGCACCTTCCAGTAGCTTTTGTTGTAGATCTGACCGGCGCCGGGGAAGATGCAGGCCAGCGTCGTCGCCTTCTTGACGTGCGAGACGTCGTTGGTGGCGTAGTTGACCGCCGCGTCGCCGATGAAGTAGACGTAGGAGGCGATCGTCGCGCCCAGATAGATCTGGCGCCGCGTGTTGCTGCGGATCAGCTTGGTCTGCAGCGCGTCGAGCTCGGGCGTGCGCACGAGGCTCTTGTCCGTGTAGGCGTCGTAGGCGCGCTTGAGCGGACGGTAGGTGTTGTTTTCGTGGATGAATAGGGCGAGTCCCGTGCCCACCGTGCCGTAGAGGATCGGCAGCTTCCAGTACTGTTTGTTGTAGGCCTGACCGTAGCCGGGCAGTACGGTCGAGAGCCATGCGACCTTCGAGAGCGACATCGAGTCGCTCATGAACCACCCCTTGCGGGGCGCTCTGCGGGGCGGAAGCTGCGCGGCGAGCTCGAGCGAGTCGGTGCGGGCGCGCATGAGCGAGTCGAGCGTGCGCAGATCGTCCGTGCGCGCCGCGGCGAGAAAGGCCGAGTCGGCCGCGAAGTCGGCCGCGGCCAGCGAATCGATCTCCGCGAGCGTCGCCGCCATGCGGATCGAGTCGCGGCTCGCGCGCAGCGAATCGGGCCGTTCGAGCATGCCGCCGCGCACGACGGTACGTCCGCCGCGCGGCAGCTGGGCCGCGGCGCGCGCTCCCGCGAGCAGCAGCAGGAGCGTCAGTGCGATATGTCCGGTTCGAAGACGCACGGTGCGCGGCAGTTTAGGAGCGCTCGGCGAAGCGTTCGATGAAGCGTTCGATGTCCTTGTCGTCGGCGAAGCCGATCGTGATCTTGCCGCCCCCGTTTTTCGAGCGTTTGATCGCGATCTCCTGCGAGAAGACCCGTTCGAGCTGCTCGACGAGCCGCAGGTAGCTTTCGGGATACTCCTCGTCCTCGCCGCTGCGGGGCGCCTCGTCCGACCGCTCGCCCAGCGCACGCGCGGCCTCCTCGGCCTGACGCACCGAGAGCCCCTTTCTGACGCAGCGCTTCAGCAGCCGCAGCTGCTCCCCTTCGGGGGCTCCGGCGATCGCTTTGGCGTGGCCCATCGAGATGAGGCCCTCCTTGAGCGCGAGCTGCACCTCGTCGGGCAGCTTGAGCAGACGCAGGTAGTTGGCCACCGACGAGCGTTTCTTGCCCACCTTCTCCGAGAGGGCGTCCTGCGTGAGGCTGCACTCGTCGATCAGGCGCTGCATGCCGAGCGCGATCTCGATGGCGTTGAGGTCCTGACGCTGGATGTTCTCCACGAGCGCCATCGCATGGAGGTTCTCGTCGTCGACCTCGCGGATGTAGGCCGGGAGGGTCTTCAGATCGGCGCGACGGGCGGCCCTCCAGCGGCGTTCGCCGCTGATGATGATGTACTTGCCGTCGTCGGTCTTCCGCACCGTCACCGGCTGGATCACGCCTAACTGGCGGATCGAGTCGGCCAGTTCGTCGAGCGCCTCCTCGTCGAAGCGCGTGCGCGGCTGCGTGGGGTTGGGCACGATGTCGGCGATGTCGATCTCGGCCATGCGGCTCATCGGGCGGAGCTTGGCGTCGACCGCGTCGCTGCCGAAGATGGCGTCGAGGCCGCGGCCTAATCCCTTCTGCTGTTTCATATCGGTGTGTTTTTCCTGTTTCGGTTATGCAATGTTCGTGCGGCGGGGGTCACTTCGCACCCTTGCGGTTGCGTTTGAGGAACTCGCGCGCGAGGTTGAGGTAGTTCTCCGAACCCACGGCCGCGGCGTCGTAGAGCATTACCGGCTTGCCGTGCGAGGGGGCCTCGCCCAGACGGATGTTGCGCTGGATGACCGTGTCGTAGGCCAGCTCGCCGAAGTGTTCGCGCACCTCGGCGACCACTTGGTTGTTCAGTCGGTTGCGCATGTACATCGTGAGCAGGAACCCCTCGATCTCGAGCCCCGGGTTGAGGCCGCCCTTCACCTTGCGGATCGTGGCCAGCAGCTTCGAGAGCCCTTCGAGGGCGAGGTATTCGCACTGCACGGGGATCAGCACCGTGTCGGCCGCCGTGAGGATGTTGAGCGTCGTGTAGCCGAGCGACGGCGAGCAGTCGATGAGGATGTAGTCGAAGCGGTCGCGGATGCCGTCGACGATGCGCTTCATGACGCGGTGCGCCTCCTCCATCTTGGGGAGCTCGGCCTCGGCCGCCACCAGATCGATCGACGAGGGCAGCAGCCACAGCCGCTTCACGTCGGGGCTGGCGAGGATCACCTCCTCGGCCCGTTTTTCGCCGGCGATGCACTCGTAGATGCCCGGCAGGTCGATGTCGAAGCCGAGGCCCGAGGTGGCGTTGGCCTGCGGATCGGCGTCGAGCAGCAGCACCTTCTTGCCGAGCAGCGCCAGCGACGCCGCGAGGTTGATAGCCGTGGTGGTCTTGCCCACGCCTCCTTTCTGATTCGCCAGTGCGATAACTTTTGCCATGATCGTTCGATGGGATAATAATCGGGCAAATTTACGAAAATTAAATCGAAATCCGCAACCGTAGCGGAAAAATGCGTACCTTTGACCGCGTAACGAACAGACCATCGGAACCATGAACGGACAGAACCGCGAAACTGACGCTCCGGAGCGCTCCGGAGCGTCCGCTGCACCTGCCCCCGCGCGGGGCGTTTTTCCCACGCCGGGCGATGTGGTGCTCATGCTCTGCATCGTGTTCGGCGCCCAGCTCGCTGTGGGGCTGCTCACGGGCGCCGTGCTGCTGGCCGTCTTCGGCCCGGGATTCGACTACGGCGCCGATCCGGCGCTCACGGGGCGGATCTCGGCCGTGTCCTATGCGCTCTCGATGTCGCTGGCGGTCGCGGCGCTGTGGAGCTTCCGACGGGCGCGCGGCGGCGTGCGGCCCGCCATCGGACTCGCGCGCCGGGGATTCGACGGGCGCCTGCTCCTCTGGGGCTTCGTGCTGATTCTCGGCCTCGATACGGTGCTCGAGCCGCTCGTGGCGTGGCTGCCCGGCCCCTCCCTCGACCGCATCGGGCGCGGGTGGGGCACGCTGTTCGCACTGGTGGTCTTCGCCCCGCTGTTCGAGGAGACGATCTGCCGCGGCATGGTGCTCGGGTCGCTGCGCGCCAAATACGGGGTCGTCGCGGCGTGGTTCTTCTCGTCGCTCTTTTTCGGCGTGCTGCACCTCTACCCCGCGCAGGCGATCGTCGCCGCGGTGATCGGCATGGTGCTCGGCTATGTCTACATCGTCTCCGGGTCGCTCTGGGCCCCGATCATCCTCCATGCCGCGAACAACCTCTGCGCCTATCTGCTGCTCGCGGCCGGGCAGGGCGACCGGACGCTGCGGCAGACGGTGGGCGACGACGGGTGGTACGCCGCGATCTACGCTGCGGCCGCGGCGCTCGTGCTCGTCTCGGGCTGGATGGTCCGCCGCAGGCTGCGCCGGCTCGCCGCCGGGGCGGAAAATCGCCCCGCGGCGTACTAATCGGCGCCGGGCTCCGTTTATAAAGAGGTCGCGTCGCAGTCCGGCCGCGGAAATCCGTGTCGAACGGCGGCCCGGGCCGCGAAAAAACGAACGGCGCACGGAAAAGTGGCCGAAAAACCCTATCTTTGTCCTTCGAACCATGAAACCGTATGCGAAAATAGCGCTCGTCGCCGCCCTCGCCCTGTCGGCGGCGTGTCAGGAGATGCCCCGCTACTTCGGCAGCGACAGCACGCTGGCGCGCGCCGCAGGCAACGAACTGCGGCTCAGCGACGTGCAGTCGGTGGTGCCGCAGGGGCTCACGGGGCGCGACAGCGCGGCCTTCATGCGCGTGTACGTCGACCGCTGGGTGCGCAAGCAGCTCAAGCTGCAGGAGGCCGAGCTGCTCTTCTCCTCGTCGGAGGAGGACATCGACCGCATGGTCGAGGAGTACCGGCAGGCGCTGCTGATCCGGCGGCTCGACCGCCACTACGTCGACCGCAATGTCGACACGGTATTCACCGACAGCGCCATCACGGCCTATTACGAGGCCCACAAGGCCGACTTCCGCTCCGACCGCACGCTCGTCAAGGGGCGCATCCTGCAGTTCCCCGAGGGGGCGCGGCAGGCGCGGCTGCTCAAGGAGCTTATGGCCTCGCCCGCAGCGGCCAAGCAGCGCGATTTCAGCGACATCTGCGCCAAGAACGACTTCGTGCTCACGGACCTTCGCGACGAGTGGGTCGACTATGCGGAGTTTTTGAGCTACCTGCCCACGCTGCGGTCGAAGAATTACGACGCGGCGCTCGGCACGACCGCCGTGCAGGAGATGCGCGACAGCCATTCGCACTACTATTTCCAGATCGCCGACGTGCGGCGCGAGGGCGAGGCGCTCCCGCTCGAGCGGCTGCGGCCGACGATCCGCCGCATCCTCTTCAACCGCCGGCAGGGGGAGGTCATCCGCCGCCACGAGGAGGAGCTCTACACGCGCGCGGCGACCAACGGCGAGGTGCGCATCTTCGTCGAGGCCGACGGGGAGGAGCCTGCGGCGGAACAGCAACGATAACGAACACAGACCGATAGGATATATGATGAAGAAAATAGCGCCCTTCGCGGCGTTGGCCCTGCTCTTCGCGGGCCTTTTCGCACAGGCCCAGAAGCGGCAGGTGATGCTCGACAAGGTGGTCGCCGTGGTGGGCGGCTCGGCGATCCTCCACTCCGAGGTGGAGGAGTATGCCCGGCAGCTGACCGAGCGCCGCCGGCAGGAGGGCTACACCTCCGACCGCGATCCGATGAACGAGGCGCTCGAGGCGCTGATGACCCAGAAGCTGCTCTACAATCAGGGGCAGATCGACTCGGTCGCGGTCAACGAGCTGGAGATCGCCTCGCGCGTCGAGGATCAGGTCCACGCGATGATCGAGGAGGAGGGGTCGATTCCGCAGCTCGAAGCCAAGTTCCACATGGCGATCTTCAACATCCGCGAGACGATGCGCCAGCGCTACGTGGAGCAGGCCTATGCGCAGGCGATGCGCAGCGAGGTCACGGGCAAGGTCGCGGTGATCCCCGGCGAGGTGGAGCGCTACTACGAGTCGATGGACGAGCGCGATCTTCCGATCATCCCCGTGCAGTACGTCTATGCGCAGATCACCAAGTTCCCCAAGTCGATCAAGGAGGCGAAGCAGCGTACGCGCGAGCGGCTGCTCGACATGCGCGAGCGCGCCATCACGGGCAAGGCCAAGTTCGAGAACCTCGCCCGCATGTATTCGCAGGATCCCGGCACGATGATGCGGGGCGGCGAGATGGATCCCACGCCGCTGGCCGGTCTCGACGAGTCGTTCGCCAAAGCGCTCGAGGGCATGAAGCCCGGGCAGATCTCGGAGGTCGTCGAGTCGCAGTTCGGCTTCCACATCATCCAGCTGCTCGACAAGCGCGGGCAGCTCTACCACTTCCGCCACATCCTGCTCAAGCCGGTCTTCACGACCGACGAGCTCTCCGAGACGGTCGCCGAGCTCGACAGCATCGCCGACCTGATCCGCAGGGATTCGATCACGTTCGAGCGGGCCGCGCTGCTCCACTCGGACGATCCCAACTCGAAGATGAACGGCGGCATCGTCTCGAACCACGATCTGCTGGAGCACTCCTATGCGTTCGACGCCAAGCTCACCGTCACGAAGTTCCTCGAGGAGGATTTCGCCCACTTCCGCGGTCTGGACGACTACAACCGGCTGGTGCGCCTCGAGGTGGGCGGCATGTCGGAGCCGTTCCTCACGCGCGACATGCTGGGCAACGAGCTGGCGAAGGTGGTCAAGCTCGTGGAGGTGATCCCCACGCACACGGCGTCGCTCAACGAGGACTACCTCCGGCTGGAGGAGATGGCCCTCGAGGACAAGCGCGAGCGGGTCTTCCGCGCATGGCTCGACAAGAAGATCGACGGCATGTACGTCTACATCGAACCCGAGTACCGCGACGGGGCGTTCGAGAACAAACGCTGGGTGAAGTAGTTCCGTGCGCAGCGTAATCTCCATAGCGATCGTGGCGGCGGCCTGTGCGGGCGTCGCCTTCGCGCGTGTCGGCGTGTCGGGCGTCGCGGCCCCGGTCCCGGCATCCGTGCCGCAAGCCGCGGCGCAGGCCCCGGCGGCCGAAGAGCCGCCGAAGCGGATCGTCAACACGAAGTCCGACATGATGCGTCCGGTCGCTCCGGGCGATTCGGCCATCTATCTGGTGGGCGACTTCGCCGCGCAGCACAACGGCACGGTGATCACGTGCGACAGCGCCGTGCGCTACTCCGACCTCCACCTCGAGTTCTTCGGCAATGTGCTCATCAATAAGAATACGACCTACATCTACGGCGACCGCGCCGAGTACGACGGGTCGATCAACGAGGCGCGCGTCTACTCCGATCTGGTGAAGGTGGTCGACGGCGACGCCGTGTTCTACACCTACGATTTCCGGTTCGACACGAAGACCAACACGGGCGAATTCTCCGGCGGCGGCGTGATGCTCAACCGCGACAACCGGCTCGAGGCCGTGCGCGGCTACTACTTCGCCGACACGAAGGAGCTCGTCTGCGTCGACCGCGTCGAGATGCGCAACGACGAGTACGAACTCAAGGGCGACTCGGTGGTCTACAACTTCGGGAGCGACAACGCCTACTTCTTCGACCGCACGCACATCTGGAACCGCGACGGCGACTACCTCTACGCCGACCGGGGCGAATACCGCAAGGCCGACACGCTCTACATCGTCACGCGCAACGGCTATATCCTCACCGAGAAGCAGGAGGTGTGGAGCGACAGCATCGATTACTACCGCGCCGAGAGCCGCGCGATCCTGCGGCACGACCTCCAGTTGGACGACACGGAACACAAGACGATGGCCTTCGGCGACTACGGCGAGTACTGGAAGGAGCCGGGCGACGTCCTCCTCACGCGCCGGCCCGCGGTGGTCGGCTACGACCTCTCGCAGGGGCCCGATACGCTCTACATGCGTTCCGATACGATCCTGATGCTGACCCTGTTCCCCGCGCGCGAAGCCGCCGAGCGGGCTGCGGCCGACACTACGGCGCGAGGCGGCGCGGGAGCCGATGTCGCGGCGTCGGAGGCGCGGCGAGCGGATGCTCCGGCCGGCGGCGCTGCCGAAATGCCGGAAGTGCCGGGGAAGTCGGGCACGCCGCCGGTGCCGAACCGGCAGCCGGGAGCCGATGCCCCCGGGCAGCCGGCTGCGGGGGCCGACTCCCTGCCGGGGCCGGGCATCGTCGCCGACTCGCTGCTGCAGGGCATGGCGGCCGATTCGCTGGCCGTGGCGATCGACCCGCTCGATACGCTGACGGGCGATGCCCGCAAGGCCTACCTCAAGGAGCGCGAGCGCGCGGCGAAGGAGGCGAAAAAGGCGGCCGCCGCAGCGGCGAAACGCGAGCTGCTGGCCAAGATCGCCGCGGAGCGCAAGGCGAAGGCGCGTGCGAAGCTCGATGCGCAGGCCGAGCGTGCCGCGCAGCGCGATGCCGCCCGCCGGCTGAAGGCCGAGTCGAAGCTCGCGGCCCGCAGGACCCGTGCCGCCCGCAAGGGCCGGACGTTGTCGGAGGACCGCGCACGTGCGGAGGCCGCCGATTCGACGGTCGTCGACTCGCTCGCCGCGCTGCCGGGCCGCGCCCCGGCCGATTCGCTGGCGGCGGATACCGCGGCAGCGGCCGTCGATTCGCTCGCTGCGGACTCGCTCCCGTCGGCCGATACGCTCTACCGCCTGATCAAGGGATTCCGCGATGTGCGGATCTACCGCGCCGATTTTCAGGTCGTCTGCGACTCGATGACGGCCATCAGCACCGATTCGACCATCCACCTCTACATCGATCCCGTGCTGTGGAACCAGAACAACCAGATGACCTCCGACGTGATGGACATCTACACGCGCGACAGCCGGCTGGAGCATGCCGAATTCGTCGGCAGCCCGATGATGGCGGCGCAGCTCGACTCGGTGCACTACAACCAGATCGCCGGCAAGCAGATGGCCGCCTACTTCCGCGACAACGAGATCTACCGCGAGGATGTCAACGGCAACGTGCAGACGATCTACTACATGCAGGACGGCGAACCGCCGCAGATCACGATGATGAGCGTCGTCGAGAGCGGTGCCGCCTCGTTCTACATCGAGGACCGGCAGCTGGTCGCCATCGTCTACCGCACCGACCCCGTAGGGCATATCTACCCGATGGACCAGATTCCGGAGGATCAGGAGCTCTATCTGAAGGGATTCGCGTGGGAGGGGGCCCGGCGCCCCGCCAAGACCGATGTCTTCGACCGGCGGATCCGTCCCTCGCAGCGGGAGGAGCGGTCGCAGCTGCCCCATCCCGACTTCCCGATCATGCGGCGCATGGAGGAGTTCAAGACGATGCTTATCGAGGCGCGCCGCTGGACCGAGCGGGCCGACCGGGTCGATCCCTCCACCGTGGAGTGGATGCGCGAGCTCGGCTTCGAGGTCGGACAGCCCCGATAGCCGGATGGCGTACTGCGTCGGACCGCGTTTCGGTCCGTGCGGCTCCCGGGAGCACGGCATCCGCTGCCTCGTGCGTTCCGCCCGGCGGACGACGGCCGATAAACGGCTGCTCTTTTTGGCAATATGCAGCGACACGACAATGACCTCGAACGGTTTCCGGTGGTCGATCCGACCGGCCGGGTGATCGGCAGCGCCACGCGCGGCGCCTGCCACGGCGGCTCCATGCTGCTCCATCCCGTCGTCCACCTCCATGTGTTCGACCAGCAGGGGCGCCTCTACCTCCAGCGCCGCCCGGCGTGGAAGGATATCCAGCCCGGACGGTGGGATACGGCCGTGGGCGGCCATGTCGACTGGGGCGAGACGGTGGAGGAGGCGCTGCGCCGCGAGGCGCGCGAGGAGCTGGGCATCGAGGCGTTCGAGGCCGAGCGGATCGCCCGCTACCTCTTCCGCTCGGAGCGCGAATGCGAGCTGGTCTACGTCCATCGTACGGTCTATGACGGCGCGGTGCGGCCCGGCGACGAACTCGACGGCGGCCGCTTCTGGAGCCCCGGGGAGATCCGGGCGGCGCTCGGAAGCGGCGTGTTTACCCCCAATTTCGAAAACGAGGCGACCGGGATCTTGGGCCTCGCACCCCTTTCGGCGCAGTAATTGAAGGCGTCCGTCGTATGCGGACGATTCTGAAACGGGCGACGGACGGGTTGCTCGATTGGCTGGGGGCGACCCCCGCGGCGCACGACCATTGGGAGCGCTGGGTCGCATGCCTCGTGGCGGTGGCTGCGGCGCTGCTGTTCGACTGGCTGTGCCGAACGGTCGCCGTGCGCGGAGTGCGGCAGCTGGTGCTGCGCACGCGTGCGACGTGGGACGACGAACTCTTCAGCCCGGCGGTGCTGCGCCACGGCTGCCACATCTTCACCGCCGCATTGCTCGCGTCGGTCCTGCCGGCGATCTTCGACGACATGCCGGGAACGCACGCCCTCGTGCTGCGTCTGACCGAGATCGGCATCATCGTCACGGTCTTCCTCTTCATCAACGCCCTGCTCTACGCCGTGTTCCGCATCGTCGCGGCGCGCCCCGCGTGGCAGAACAAGCCGATCAAGGGGCTCCGCCAGACGGGGCAGGGCATCGCCGCGCTGATCTGCGGCGTGCTGGTCGTTTCGACGCTCATCGGCAAGTCGCCCGCGATCTTCCTGACGAGCCTCGGCGCCTCGGCCGCCGTCATCATGCTCATCTTCCACGACAGCATCCTCGGCTTCGTGTCGGGCATCCAGCTCTCGGCCAACGACATGCTCAAGGTGGGCGACTGGATCGCCGTGCCGAAGGCCGGTGCCGACGGTACGGTCGAGGAGGTGTCGCTCACCACGGTGAAGATCCGCAACTGGGACAACACCGTCGTGACGCTGCCGCCCTACATGCTGGTGAGCGACTCGTTCCAGAACTGGCGGGCGATGCAGCTCTCGGGCGGGCGCCGCGTGATGCGCTCGGTGTCGATCGACATGAACACCGTGCGGTTCTGCACGCCGGCGATGCTCGACGGATTCCGCTCCGTGGCGCTCCTGCGCGACTACATCGACGAGACGGAGCGGCGGCTCGCCGCGCGCAATGCGGCGCGCGGCGTCGCGCCCGGCGACGAGGGGCCCGATGCGCTGCGGCAGACCAATCTGGGCCTCTTCCGCGCCTATCTGGAGCGCTACCTGCGTGCGGCGGTGCCCGTCAACGCCTCGATGACGCTCATGGTGCGGCAGCTGCAGCCCACCGAGACGGGGCTGCCGCTGCAACTCTACTTTTTCACCGATACGGTGGTGTGGATCGAATACGAGCGGATTCAGTCGGATGTCTTCGACCATGTGCTGGCCGTGATTCCGCAGTTCGGCCTGCGCGTGTTCCAGAGCCCGTCGGGCGGCGACGTGCAGGCTCTGCGGCCGGAGGAGGAGCCCGTCAGAGGAAGGCCATCAGCATCAGCTGGACGATGATCACGCGCAGGAACATGCACACGGGGTAGACCGTGGCGTAGGAGACCGACGGATGGTCGCCCTCGATCGTCGCGTCGGCGTAGTTGAGCGCCATCGGGTTGGCCATGCTGCCGCAGAGCACGCCTGCGACCGCGCCGAAGTCGAGGCGCAGGAGGCGCAGGGCGAGCGGAGCGATGAGCACGACGGGCACGAACGTCAGCGCGAACCCCGCGCCGAGCCACAGCGCCCCTTCGGGCCGCATCACCGTTTCGAAGAAGCGGGCGCCGGCGTCGAGTCCGAGGCAGGCGAGGTACATCGAGAGCCCCAGCGCGCGGAGCATCAGGTTGGCGCTCTGGGTCGTGTAGGTGATCATGTGGAGCCGGGGACCGAACGTGCCGATGAGGATGCCCACGACGATCGGACCGCCCGCCAGTCCCAGTTTCACGGGGATCGAGACGCCCGGCAGGGCGATGGGAACGCTTCCGAGCGCCAGACCGAGGATCAGACCGATGAAGACGGCCGCGAGGTTGGGTTCGTTGAGGCTCTTGACGGCGTTGCCGAGGATCCGCTCCACGCTGCGGATCGCCTCCGTTTCGCCCACGACCGTCAGCCGGTCGCCCAGCTGCAGCCGCAGGTCGGGCGTGGCCAGCAGCTGCACGCCCGAGCGGTAGACGCGGCTGATGTTGATGCCGTAGTTGTTGCGCAGGCGCAGCGAGGCGAGTTTGCGGCCGTTGATCTCGGGGCGCGTCACCAGAATGCGCTGCGAGATGAGCTGGCTGTCGACCGAATTCCAGTCGATGCTCTCCTTGTTCCAGTCCTTCTGCTCCTGCTCGCCGAAGATCAGCCGCAGGGCGTCGGCCTCGCCCGGCGTGGTGATGACCAGCAGGATGTCGTCGGCGCGGAGCGTCTTGTCCGAGGTGGGGATCGAGACGTGTCCGTCGCGCCAGAGCCGCGAGATGACGAAGCGGTGGTGGCTCTGCACGGCCACGTCGTGGACGCTCCGCCCGAACACGGCGGGGTTGGTCAGCCGGTAGCTGGCGATGAAGACGTTCTTGCGGTGCTCGGCATCGGGCTCGGGCAGGTCCGAAGGCCGTACGAAGAGCTTGCGTATGACGACGAGGGCCAGAATCACGCCGACGACCCCTAACGGATAGGTCAGCGCGCAGCTCAACGCCGCGCCGTTGGCATCGACGCCCGCCTGCCGGAGGGTCTGCTGCGCGGCGCCCAGCGCGGGGGTGTTGGTCGTGGCGCCGCAGAGGATGCCCGACATGTCGGGCATCGGGATGCCGCACAGGCGGCTCAACGCCACGGCCATCGCCGTGCCCAGCAGGACGACCGCCACGGCGGGCGATACGAGGCGGATGCCGTCGGAGCGCAGCGACGAGAAGAAACCCGGACCGACCTGCAGGCCGAGGCTGTAGACGAAGATCACCAGTCCGAAGCTCTCGGCGTAGTCCAGCATCCGGGGGTCGATCGAGAGCCCGAGGTGCCCGGCCAGAATCCCCACGAAGAAGATGAAGGCCGCGCCGAGCGAGACGCCGAAGATGCGGATGCGCCCCAGCCCGATGCCGAGCACCGAGATGAGCGAGATGACCGTCACGGCCTGCAGGGGCGTGTGTGCCACGAATATGTCCGAGAGCCACTCCATGCGAATCGGGATATAGAAGCCCCAAAAATAGGGTAAATTTTCCGGATTGCCTCTGCGCGACCGGAAAAATATGCGCGCGGCCCGGTGCGGAGCCGCTCCGTCGGCCGCCTCGCTCCGGGGCGGATGCCGCCGGGCGGCGGGTTGTCCGGCGCGCCGTTCCGGTGTGCGGTGTGCGGCGACGAACGGTTGGCAGCGGCAGATGCAGATGCTTTTTCGCCCCGGGTGCCCGGTCCGCTCCGAATGTACGGCGCCGGGTCCCTGTCGCGGAGCCCGGCGCCGTACATTCGGGGGTGTCGTCGTCAGAGCCGCAGCGGAGCGCCGCGGTAGAAGTCGAGGATCTTGGCGCGGAAGACGAACTCGAACTTCGCCTGCGCGAGTTCCGATTCGGCCTTCTGCATCCGTGTCTTGGCGTCGTTGAAGTCGAAGAGGGTCGAGCGGCCCGCCGCGGCCTTCCGCTCCTCGTAGGCGAAGGCGATGCGCGCCGCCGCGAGCGCCGTTCCGGCCGAGCGGTATTTGACGTAGGCGGCGTCGGCGTTGTACCACGCCTGCTCGATCTCCTTGCGGAGCGAGCGTTCGGCCTCGACGAGCGCCAGCCGCTGCGTGCGTGCCGCGATCTGCGCCGTGCGGATGCTGCCCCGCGTGGCACGCCGGTTGAAGATGGGGATGCTCATCGAGACCCCGACGAATTCGCTGCCGTTGCGGCGGAACTGCGTGCCGAAGCCCTCCTCCATGCTGCTGTAGACTCCCGTGCCGTAGCCGCCGCGCAGCGACAGCGAGGGATAGAGCGCCGAGCGGGCCGTCCGCACCGTGTACTCCGAGCGCTCCAGCCGCAGCCGTTCGGCCCGGATGGCGGGGCGGTACTCCACGGCGTAGGCGTAGACCTCGTCGGCCGTGCCCAGCCGGTGGAGCGCCTCGAGCGAGAGGCTGTCGAGGCGCGGGGTCGCGATGTCGAAGCCGGCGGCGCTTTCGCGGTTGAGCGCCTGCGAGAGGTCGAGCAGCGCCAGCTGCAGGTCGTTGCGGGCCTGCGTGAGGGCGAGGGCGTCGTTGGCCCGCAGGGCTTCGCTCTCGTAGACGGCCGATTCGGGCTGCCTGCCCGCTGCGGCCAGCTCGCGGCTGCGGTCGCTCTGCGACGCGCTCAAGGCCAGCTGCCGTTCGGCGATGCCGACCAGCTCCTTCTGGAACAGCGCCTGCAGGTAGAGCGTCATGACGCGCACGGCGACGTCCTCGCGCGCCCGTTCGAGGTCCTGCGCGGCGGCCGCGAGGTCGAGGCGCGCGCCGGCGATCTCGCGGTTGATGCGGAACCCTTCGAAGAGCGGCATCGAGGCGCCCACGTCGAAGGAGCCCGTCTGCAGCGTCTCGGTCTTATAGGTGTTGTCGGCCGAGGTGCCGCGGCCGAACGAGGCGTTGTAACCCACCGAGGCGCTCACCGCGGGCAGGCGGCTGTAGCGGGCCGTGGCGAGGTCGTTCTCCTGCTGCTCGACCTGCAGGGCGCGCTGCTGCACCTCGGTGTTGTTGCGGCGGGCGTAGTCGATGCAGGCGTCGAGCGTCCACGGCGTCCCGTCGGCGGGCTGCGGCGCCGGGGCGTCTGCGGCCGGGACTGCGGGTTGCGGTGCCGGAGCGGCTGGGTACGCCGTCGCGAGGGCGCCGGCCGCGCAGAGTGCGAAGGTCAGGATGCGGGTTTTCATGGCCTACTTCTTTTGCTCCTCTTTGGCGCCGCGGATCCGGTCGTCGGTCGTCACGCCCTCCGTGATCTCGATGTTGAGGCCGTCCGAGAGGCCGATCTTCACCTCGCGCTTCTCGAAGCGCTGTTCGTCGGCGTCGGCCGGGCCGTCGAGCACGTAGACGAAGGTTTTGTCGCCCTCGAACTCGACCGTGCTCTCGGGCAGCGTGACGACCCCTTCGCGGCTCTCGATCACCACGTTGGCATTGGCGCTGTAGCCCGCCCGCACGAAGACGCCGTCGGGGATCGCCACGGCGGCCTTCACCTCGAAGAGGATCACGCCGTTGTCCTCGGCGGCCTTCGGCGAGACGTACTCCAGCGTGGCGTCGAGCGCGACGTTCTGCAGCGCGCCGATCGTCAGCCTGACGGGCATGCCCTCGCGGAGCTTGCCGACGTCCGTCTCGTCGATGTTGCCCTGAAACTGCATGTTGGTCATGTCGGCCACGGAGGCAATCGTCGTGCCGTCGTTGAACGTGTTGGCCTGAATCACCGAGTTTCCGACCTTGATCGGCACGTCGAGGATCATGCCGTCGATCGTCGAGCGGATCTGCGTGTTGCTCAACTCCTTGTAGCGGCTCGTGATGCCCTTCTGCACGATTTCGAGGCTCTCCTCGGCGTTCTGCAGCTCCTCCTCGGCCTTGTCGCGGGCCGTGAGGGCCTGCTCGTACTCCTCGTCCGAGACCACGCCGTCGGCGTGGAGCGCCTCGGTGCGCTGGGCCTCGCGGCGCGTCTGCGCGAGGGAGAGCTTCGCCACCGTGACGCGCGACTCGGCGCTCGACAGCTGGCCCATCTCGGGCACGACCTTCACCGTGGCGATCACCTCGCCCTTGCGGACGCTCTGGCCCGCCTCCTTGTAGACGTCGGAGATGATGCCCGAGATCTGGGGCTTGATGAGCACCTCGTCGCGGGGCTGCACCTTGCCCGTGGCGACCACGAACTGCTTGAGCGTGTCGAGCTTCGGCTCGACGATCGCGTAGACCGTCTTCTGGGGCTGCGTTTTCCGCCAGAGGAACCAGAAGGTGCTCAACAGCAGCGCTGCGAAGAGCACGCCGGCGAGGATTTTCAGCATCTTTTTCATATCGGTAACAAATGGTTTTTTCGATTAATGCGTTTTCGGCGGCGGGCGGTCACTCCTCGCGGATGGCGTCCACGGCCTTGATCTTCAGGGCGCGGGTCGCAGGGATGACGCCCGCCAGCAGGCTCCCGACGACGAGGATCGCCAGCGAGAGCATGCCCGTGCCGAACGAGATCTGCCACATGACGCCCGAGCCGCTCTGCTCCGCCCCCACGGTCCGGTAGAAGATCGAGTCGGCGAGCGACAGCAGCCCCACGGCGGCCGTGAGGCCGATGACCCCGGCGATGAACGTGAGCACGAAGCTCTCCGAGAGGATCTGCCCGATGATGACCGACGGCTTGGCGCCCAGCGCCCGGCGGATGCCGATCTCCTGCGTGCGCTCCTTGACCAGCACCAGCATGATGTTGCTCACCCCCACGATGCCCGCCAGCAGCGTGCCGAGCCCCACGATCCACGTCAGGAGCGAGATGCCGAAGAAGAGCTGCTGCACCTTCTCGAACATCTCGGCCGTGGCCATGCACCACATCGCCTTCTCGTCGGCGGGGTCGATCAGATGGCGGGCGTAGACCGTCTCGCGGCAGGCCCGCTCGACCGCCTTGCTGGGCGTGTCGTCGTGCCCCGCGACGGCCAGCATGTGGATCTGGTGGCCGCGGCCGTACATCTGCTGCGCGAGCGAGACCGGAACGACGGCCGTGCGCTCGATGTCGCTGAACGAGATGGCGGTGCTCTGGCGGCGGATGACGCCCACGACGGTGAAGTAGGTGTTGTTGATCTTCAGGATGCTGCCCGTGGGATCCTCGCCGCCCGGAAAGAGGTCCTTCCACAGCTGGGTGCCGATCACGCACACCTTGCGTTTCTGCACCATGTCGACCTCGTTGATGAAACGGCCGTAGAGCAGCTTCTGCGGGTTGATCCGCTGGTAGTCGGGCGAGTAACCCATCAGCGAGTAGTCGCCCTTGCGCTCGTTGCGGCTGCAGCGGATCGCCCCGCCCCAGTAGACCGCCGAGGCGAAGCGCACCTCGGGCAGCTTGCGCACCGCCTCCACGTCGTCGTTGTCCATGCGCCACCAGCGGTTCTTCGGCATGCCCTTGTAGGGGATGCCCGTCTGGCTGGGTTGCAGCAGGAGCGTGTTGGTCGACATGTCGCCCAGCTGCGCGCGGAAGAGGCGTCCGAGCCCCGTGCCGGCCCCCAGCATCACGATCAGCATGAAGATGCCCCAGAAGACGCCCAGCGCCGTCATGACGCTCCGCTTGCGGTTGCGGGCGATCGTTTGCCAGATCTCGTTCCAGCGGTCGGTGTCGAAGAGTCGCATGGTCGTTATTTGTTATGGCGCAGTGCGTCGATCGTCTTCAGCCGTGCGGCCCGGTAGGCGGGGACATATCCCGCGACGAGGCCCGCGAGGACGAGCACCGCCGTGGCGCTCGCCGCGATGCCGAGGTCGAGCGTCGGGTCGAGGAACATCGTGCCGCCGAAGCCGTCGTCCGAGGAGGGGGTGCGTTCGAGCAGGCAGGCGACGCCCTCCATGACGGCCACACCCAGCACGAGGCCGATGTAGCCGAAGGCGGCCGTAATCATCACCGATTCGGCGAGGATCAGCCGGATGATCGACGAGGGTTTGGCGCCCAGCGCCTTGCGGATGCCGAATTCGGCCGTGCGCTCGGTGACGGTCACCAGCATGATGTTGCTCACGCCCACGACGCCCGCGAGCAGCGTGCCGAGGCCGATGACCCATACGAACATCGTGATGCCGTTGAAGATCAGCATCATCTGCTTGTAGCGCTCCATCGTGTTGCTGATCCATACGGCGCTCCGGTCCTCGGGGTCGAAGCCGTGTTCGGCGGCGAGGCGGCGCATCAGGCGCTGCTCGAAGGCCTCCATCTGCTCGTCGGTGTCGATGCCGCGCAGCGTGACGATGATGTTGTCGAGGTAGGGCGAGTCGCCCCTGTAGATCAGCTGTCCGGTGGTGAGCGGAATGGCGCACGAGGAGCTGTTGCGCTGCACGTCGCCCGCGATGACGCCCACGACGGTGAACATCGTGCTGTCGATCTTCACCTGCTTGCCGAGCGGATCGCCGCCCTTGAAGAGGGTGCGGCGCATCGGCTCGTCGATGACGATCGTCTTGCGCCGCTCGCGCATGTCCGTCTCGTTGATGTAGCGGCCCAGCGCGAGTTCGTCGCCCTCCATCCGCTGGATCTGGGGCGAGGCGCCGTGGAGCCATACCGAGGTGAACTCGCGCCCGTAGGTGGCCGTGTGGCCGTCGATCCACGCCTGCGCCGCGACGTCGATCACCTCGGGGAACTCGCGCTGCAGGATCTCGATGTCGCTGTTGCGCAGCCGGATCGTGCGTCCCTTCTGGTAGCCTGCATAGGGCAGCGAGGTGCGGCCGCCGTAGAGGTCGATCGAGTTGATGGCGTAGCCGCCGAAGTTGGAGACCACGCCGTTTTTCAGTCCGTTGCCCGAGCCGAGCAGGATCGAGAGCATGAAGATGCCCCACGCCACCGAGAAGCCCGTGAGGAAGGTGCGCAGCTTGTTGCGCCGCACCGAGGTCCAGATCTCCAGCAGCAGCTCCCTCATCGCGTTCCGAGGCCCGTTTCGGTGATACTGCCGATCACGCCGTCGGTCAGGCGGATGATCTTGTCGGTCTGGTCGGCGATCGACTGTTCGTGCGTGACGCAGATGATCGTCATGCCCATCTCGACGTTGACGCGCCGCAGCAGGTCCATCACCTCCTGTGAGGTCTTGCTGTCGAGCGCTCCCGTGGGCTCGTCGGCGAGGATGATCTGCGGCTTGTTGATCAGCGCCCGGGCGATGGCCACGCGCTGCTTCTGTCCGCCCGACATCTCGTTGGGCATGTGCTCGGCCCAGTCGCGCAGTCCCAGCAGGTCGAGGTATTCGAGCGCCAGCGCGTTGCGCCTGCGGCGCGAAATGCCCTGATAGTAGAGCGGCAGGGCGACGTTCTCGACGGCGTTCTTGTAGTGGATCAGGTTGAACGACTGGAAGATGTAGCCGATCATGCAGTTTCGCGCGGCGGCGGCCTGCGTCTCCGTGAGGTTTTTGATGAGCCGTCCGGCGAGGCGGTATTCGCCGCTGTCGTAGTCGTCGAGGATCCCGAGGATGTTCAGCAGCGTCGACTTGCCCGAGCCCGAGGCGCCCATGATCGAAACCAGCTCGCCCTGTTCGACCGTGAGGTCGATGCCCTTCAGTACGTGAAGCGGCGAGCCGTTGTTGTAGGTTTTGTTGATGTTTTCCAGCCGTATCATTCCGTTTGCTGCCGATAATGCGCTCTGTCGCAAGCTGTTAGTCGATCGTCGTGCGGCGACGGATCGTAACGTGCCGTCGCGCTTCGGATACAAATATACGAATTGATTTCTGAAAAACAACTTATTTTTATTGAAAATCGATAAATAATTGCCCCCCCCCGATAACCCGTGGTTTCGAATCGTCGGTGCCGGAGCCGAAAACGCCCCTGCAGGGAGTTGCAGGGGCGTTTTCGGAGGCCGACCGGCTCTTCGGCCGCGGCGGAGGTTCCGCAGCGTTATTTCTGGTGGAGGAACGAGTAGCCGAAGCGTTCGCAGGCGGCCCGTTCGAGCTCCTCGCGGACCGAGGGGTGGGCGATCGCGATCAGCGCCCGGGCCCGCTGGGCGAGGTTGCGGCCCCGCAGCTGCGCCACGCCGTACTCCGTGACGACGTGCTGCACCATGTGGCGCGTCGTCACGACGCCCGCGCCGGGCGAGAGCAGCGCCTTGATCTTCGACTCCCCTTTGGGGGTCGTCGAGGGGATGGCGATGAAGGTCTTGCCCCCTTCGGAGAGGGCGCCGCCGTACATGAAGTCGTGCTGGCCGCCGACGCCCGAGATGATGCGCGTGCCGACCGAGTCGGCGCACACCTGTCCCGTGAGGTCGACCTCCACGGCCGAGTTGATCGCCATGACCTTCGGGTTCTGCCGGATGCGGAACGGATCGTTGGTCCAAGCGACATCCTTCAGCAGCAGATCCTTGCGGTAGTCCATATAGTCGTAGAGGCGGCGCGAGCCGAGCGCCAGCGAAGCCACCGAGACGCCCGGCAGCACCGTTTTCCGCGAGTTGTCGATCACGCCCCGCTCGAGCAGCGGCAGCACGCCGTCGGTCATCGCCTCGGTGTGCAGGCCCAGATGCTTGTGGTCGGCGAGCGCCGCCAGCACGGCGTTGGGGATGCCGCCCACGCCGATCTGCAGCGTGGCGCCGTCGGGGATCAGCTCGGCGATGTAGTTGCCGATGCGGGTGTCGATCTCGCTCGGTGCGGCGGTCGGAACCTCGACCAGCGGATCGTCGACCTCCACTGCGGCGTCGATCTTCGAGAGGTGGATCAGCGCATCGCCGTAGGAGTAGGGCATCGCCTTGTTGATCTGCGCGATGACGATCCGGGCGCGCTCCGCGGCCGAGACCGCGAGGTCGGCCGAGACGCCGAACGAGCAGTAGCCGTCGGCGTCGGGCAGCGAGCAGTTGAGGATCGCCACGTCGACCGGCAGCGTGCCGTCGCGGAACAGCATCGGGATCTCGCCCAAGAAGGCCGGAATGGTCTGTCCGTAGCCGTCGGCCAGCCAGCGGCGGATGTTGTTGGCCACGAAGAGGCTGTTCACGCGGAACGAATCGCGGTATTCGGGGCGGCAGTAGGGGGCGTCGTGCGCGCCGACGGCGAAAGCCGAGTAGACGGTCACGTCGTGCAGCTCCGCGCCGCGGTCGGCCATCGCCCGCACGAGCGTTTCGGGGATCGACGTGCTGCCCTGAATGTAGACGCTGTCGCCCGACCGGATGAGTTTGACGGCCTCCGCCGCTGTGGTGTAGGTCATAGGGGTATTCGAATTGGGTCCATTGATAATAGGTACGTTCGTCGGCTGTGCCGATCAACGGCAGCCCGCAGCCGCCCGGTGCGGAGGGCTGCATGCCTCGCCGAAGGCTCGGTCGCATCCTCCGCCGGCTGCGGTCTGAACGCCTGCGCGACGCCAACATGCGCTTCGTTCGGCGGCTTCGTCGCCGAACGATTCCGGTGCTCGCCGTTCGGCACATGCCTTCCGGTGCCGGTTTCCCGGTCCGTCGTCCTGCTCTTGACGGTCGTGCCCGCATCGCCCGCGGCCCGACCTTCGAAGGGCTGTTCGAGGACCGGAGCGGTCGCGCCCGCATCGCCCGCGGCTGTCGCCTCGTCTCCGCGTCAGCGGTGCGCCTCGGCGAAGGCCGCGAGCCGTGCGTCGAGCGCCTCGAACTGCTCGGGGCGGTTGAGTTGCGAGACGCAGACGCGGATGCCCTCCTGCCGGCTGCCCGTCGAGGTGAGCGAGATGGCGCAGATGCCGTAGAGCAGCAGTTCGCGCAGCAGCTCGGCGCTCGTGAGCGTGCCGTAGCCCACCGTGTAGAAGAAGCCGTCGCTCACCGCCTCGTCGCCGTCGCGGTCGTAGACGATGCGGAAGCCGTGGCGCACGAAGAGCTCCTTCGTGAGGCGCGCGCGGCGCGCGTACTCGGCCGTTTCGCCCACGAAGTCGAGCGCGCCGTCGGCCGCCGCGCGGAACATCGCCGCGAGGGCGTGCTGCGCCGAGTGACTCGTTCCCGACGATGCGGCGTAGAGGAAGACCAGCACGTAGGCGTCGCCCAGCCGCGCGATGCCGTAGCGGTCGCGCAGCGCGGGGTATTCGCGGCGGAAGAGCGTGTCGGAGATCGCCGCCACGGCGATGCGCTGCCCGGCGTAGCTGAAGATCTTCGAACCGGAGATCATCAGGATGCAGTTGTCCGTATAGCGGGCCACCGAGGCTTGGTAGGGCGCCTCGAAGGGGCGGCCGAGCGGTTTGCGGAAATCCATGCAGAGGTAGGCGAGGTCCTCGATCACGATCGTGTCGTAACGCGTGGCCAGCCGGCCGATCGTCTGCAGCTCCTGCTCCGTGAGGCAGACCCATGCGGGGTTGTTGGGGTTGGAGTAGACCACGGCGGCGATGCGTCCCGTGGCGAGGCGGCGTTCGAGCTCGGGCCCCAGCCGGTCGCCGCGGAAGTCGTAGATGTCGAACGACTCGCTGCGGATGCCGAGGATCTTCGTCTGGCTGCGCTGCACGGGGAATCCGGGGTCGATGAAGAGGATCGTGTCCTTCGCCGGGTCGAGCTGCGCGCAGAGCTGGAAGAGCGTGAACGAACCCTGCATCGAGCCCACCGTGGGGATGCACCCCTGCGGTGCGACGCGGATGTCGAGGAAGGCCTCGATGAAGCGCGCGGCCTGCTCCTTGAGCTCGGGGATGCCGAACATGTTGGGATACTGCGATGCCACGCCCTGCCGGAGCGCCGCGCACTCGGCCTCGACGCCCGCCCGCTCGGGCGGAAGCCCCGGGATTCCCATTTCGAGGTGGAGGAACTCCTCGCCCGTTTCGCGCTCCATCATGCGGGCGATGTCGCCCGACTGGCGGATCGTCGCCCGGGCGATGTCCGCGATGTCCATCCGCTCCAGCGCGGTGCGGAGGACCGATTCTGCGATCGGAAAGCTCATGGCGCGCGCTATTTCGTTTGCCGGTTGGCCTGTTCGTAGCCGGCGCGGAACGCCGCGAGGTTCGACGCGACCACCGCTTCGCCCTTGCGGGAGAAGATGTCGCGGATGCCCTGCTCCAGCTGCTCGACCGTCAGCCCGAGGAAGGGGGCGGCGGCGCCCAGCAGCACCATGTTGGCGGCGCGCGGCGAGGCGGCGGCTTTGGCGATGGCGTCGCAGTCGAGCGCCACGACGTGCGGCAGCGCCTGCAGCTCGCGGTCGAGCGCCTCGGCGTCGGGGTAGTTCGGGATGTTGACGAAGGGCGTCGTGTTGGTGATCACCCAGCCCTGCTTCGAGAGCCACGGCAGGTAGCGCAGCGCCTCCATCGGTTCGAGCGAGACGATGATGTCGGCCGCACCCTGCGGAATGAGGTCCGAGGCGATCGGCTCGGAGCCGATGCGCAGGTTCGACTGCACGTCGCCGCCGCGCTGGCTCATGCCGTGGACTTCGGCCTGCTTGAGGTGGAGACCTTCGGCGAGGGCTGCCTTGCCGATGACCGTGGCGATCGAGAGGATGCCTTGTCCTCCTACGCCCGAGAGTATGATGTCGGTTTTCATGTTCGATTCGTTTGGTGTTTTTCGGTTTGCGAGGTTCCGCTCCGCTGCGTCGTCCCGCTCCGCCGGGCGGGATGGCCGCATGCGAGGGGAGTTTTCGTTGTTTTTCGCTCTCTTCCGCAGCTTGTCGCTGCCTTCCGGTGTCTTTCGGAGTTTTCCGCTGTCTTCCGCTCCCTGTTGCCGCCTGTCGCCGTCTGTTGCCGCTTTCCGGAGCCGTCGGGGAGCCCTTCTTCGGGGCTGCGGCCGTCGTCCGGAGCTCTGCCCGGCGGTTCGGGGCCGGGCGTTGCGGAGCGAAAGGGCATCGGACGACTCCGCGGGGCGGATGTCGCCTCGCCGGGGTCGTTATTTTTTCGCTGCGGCGTGCCGCTTGGCGGTCTGGATGCACTCGCGGCGCGGGATGATGACCGAGACGCCGCGGTAGGCGATCTCCTCGCGGATCATCCGCTTGAGCTCCTCGCGGTTCTTCGGTAGGGGCACCACCGTGCGGATGTGGGCGGGGTCGACGCCGATGCCGGCGCAGATCTGCTCCAGACGGCCCGTGCCGGCCGAGTCCTGACCGCCCGTCATGCCGGTGGTGAGGTTGTCGGAGATGATGACCGTGATGTTCGCCCCTTCGTTGACGGCGTCGAGCAGGCCCGTCATGCCCGAGTGGGTGAAGGTCGAGTCGCCGATGACGGCTACGGCCGGATGCTGGCCCGCATCGGCGGCGCCTTTGGCCATCGTGATCGAGGCGCCCATGTCGACGCACGTGTCGATGGCGTGGAACGGCGCCAGCCACCCCAGCGTGTAGCAGCCGATGTCGCTGAAGACCTTGCCCGCGGGGAACTCCTCGCGGATCACCTCCGTGAGGGCGGTGTACATGTCGCGGTGGCCGCAGCCCTGACAGAGGGCGGGGGGACGGGGCGCCACGACCGGGCTCGGGTCGTGCGCCTCGAGTGCCTCCATGCCGAGCGCGGCGCGGACGCAGTCGGGCGTCAGCTCGCCCGTGCGAGGCAGTTCGCCCGAGAGGCGGCCGCGGATGGGCAGCGGCGTCGGCAGCAGGCCGCGCAGCGCCTCCTCGACCACGGGCTGTCCCTCCTCGATGACCAGCAGGGCGTCGCACGCGGCGGCCATCCGCCGCACGAGCGTTGCGGGGAGCGGGTATTGCGCGATTTTCAGCACCGGATGCGGGCAGCCGTCGGGGTAGTTCTCCATCAGGTAGTTGTATCCGATGCCGCAGGCGATGATGCCCAGCGAGCGGTCCGCGGCATCTTTATAGGTATTGAAGCGGCTTGCGGCGGCCTCCCCCTCGAGCCGGGCCCAGTCGCCGAGGAGCGTCTTGTAGCGCACGCGCGAATTGCCGGGCATGAGGACCCACTGCCGGGCCTGTTCCGTGTCGGGATGCGCGAGGGGGTTCTGCGGCTGCGGCTCGTTCACCTCCACCACCGCGCGCGAGTGGGCCATGCGGGTGGTCAGGCGCATCAGCACGGGGATGCGGTAGCGCTCCGAAAGTTCGAAGGCGTACTGCACCATCTCGTAGGTCTCCTGCTGCGTTGAGGGCTCCAGCGTCGGGACGAGGGCGAATTTGCCGTAGAAGCGCGAATCCTGCTCGTTCTGTGACGAGTGCATCGAGGGGTCGTCGGCCGCGACCACCACCAGACCTCCGTTCGCGCCGGTCATCGCCGCATTGACGAAGGCGTCGGCGGCGACGTTCATGCCCACGTGTTTCATGCAGACCAGCGCCCGTTTGCCGGCGAACGACATGCCGAGCGCCTCCTCCATCGCGGTCTTCTCGTTCGACGACCACGTGCAGTGGATGCCGCGTTCGGCGGTCAGCGGGTGCGTCTGGATGTATTCGGTGATTTCGGTCGAGGGCGTGCCCGGATAGGCATAGACGCCCGAGAGTCCGGCATGGAGCGCGCCCAGTGCGAGGGCTTCGTCTCCGAGTAAAAGTTCCCGTTTTGACATAGGTTGCAGTTTTTTAGCGGATAGGACAAAATTAGGAATTTTTACTTGAAAAGCAAGTTTTTTGCGACGATTTATCGTGCTGCAGTTTCGATTCGCGACAAACAGTCGGTTTTCGACGCTGCTGCGGTTCGAGATCGTAAGTGCGTCGCCGTATCGTACGGCCGCGTGGACGGCCTTCGCGGGTCGCGGCGGCGATCGCTGCCATCCGCCTTCGGAGCGGCGGGGGCTTCGGTGTCTGTCCGTGGGGGGGGATGAAAAAAGCGGTCGTCTTGTTCGACGACCGCCCGAAACGCAAGAAAGAGAGCCTTGAGGACTCTCTTTCTTCAGTGACACCGACAGGACTCAAACCTGTAACCTTCTGATCCGTAGTCAGATGCTCTATTCAATTAAGCTACGGTGCCGAATTGCGAATGCAAATGTAGGGCAAAATTTCCAACCGTGCAAGTATTTTTGCAAGAATTTTAAATAAAATTTTCTCCGATGGGGCGCCGAGTGCTGCGGGAATCCGTCGGTGTGTGCTTCAAACCGTTGTATTACAGCTGCTAACGCGCTTGTATCCGTCGCCGCGGACAGCGCACGGGGACTGTGCCGTTATTTGATCTCCCGGTCGGGGTGGGCGTGCAGGAACTGCTCCCAGCTTTGCGATCCGCGCTTCGAGACGGACTTCGGTCCGCCCCCGAGTCCCTTCGCCCGTTCGTCGCCCAGCAGGGCGCGAAGCGGTCCGGAGGTGGCGAAGTAGTGGCAGAGGGCTACGGCCATGCCGTCCGTGGCATCGAGCCGCTTCGGCGGCCGGTCGATGGCCAGCGTGCGGCAGACGATCGCTGCGACCTGCTCCTTCGTGGCTGCGCCGCGACCGGTGATCGCCTGCTTGATCCGCGTCGGCGCATACTCCGAGACCTGCAGCCCGCGGCACAGCACGGCGGCCATCGCCACGCCCTGCGCCCGGCCCAGTTTGAGCATCGACTGCACGTTCTCGCCGAAGAAGGGCGATTCGAGCGCCACCTCGCGGGGCGCGTATTCGTCGGCCAGCGCCCCGACCCGCTCGAAGATGTGCCGCAGCTTGGCGTAGGGGTCCGTGAGGCGGTGCAGGTCGATGTCGCCCAGCACCACGGTGCGTACGGTGCGTCCTTCGACCTCGAGGACGCCGTAGCCCATGTAGTTCGTGCCGGGGTCGATCCCCATGATGCGGTACTTTTGCGGTGTGTTCATCGTTCGGCGGGAAGATGCGTCGGGTTTTCGTGCGGGGCGGCCGCGCGCGGGAAACCGAGAAACGAGGGATGCGGCGGTGCGTAAAATCCCCTCCGGAGGGTCGCCGACCCTGTCCGGAGGGGATCGTGTCGGGGCGTTACTCGCCCAGCAGCTCGGCGATCTTCTCGTAGAGCGCCTCGCCGCGCAGGTTCTTGGCGACGATCTTGCCCTCGGCGTCGATCAGGAAGTTCGTCGGGATGCCCTGAACGGCGTAGTCTTTGGCTGCCTGATTGTCGAAGCCCTCCAGATCGCTCACGTGGATCCAGTTCATGCCGTTGGTCTCGACGGCGGCGAGCCACTTCGCGCGATCCTTGTCGAACGAGACGCCGTAGATCTCGAAGCCCTTCGCGCCGAAGGCGTCGTAGGTCTTCTTCAGCACGGGAACCTCGCCCATGCAGGGGCCGCACCACGAAGCCCAGAAGTCGAGCAGCGTGTACTTGACGGCGGGATTGCCGATCACCGACGCCAGCGTGACGACATTGCCGTCGGCATCCTTCTGCGCCACGTCGATGTAGGGCTGGCCGATGTCGGTCTTGAGCTTCTGCTCGGCGCGCTCCTTGAGCTCGGCGAGCAGCTCCGTGCGCTGCAGCTCCTCGGGGAAGAGGGCGATTTCGTCGAGCAGCTCCGCACCCGAGAGGTCGTAGGCGAGCTGTTGGGCCAAGATCATCGCGCCGAAATAGTTGGTGCGGTTCTCCGTGGCCGCGGTGCGGGTCAGCGCCTCGTACTCCTGCTCGATGGCGTCGCGGCGCTCGTCCGTCGTCTCGGGGTTGCGGTATTCGGTCACCAGCGCCGCGGCAGCGGCTTCGTAGGCCGCAGCGGCGTCGTTCGAGGGGGTGCCCGTGATCTTCGTGCTGCTGCCCTCGGCGTTGTCGGCCACCGAGATGGTGCCCGGCTCGAGGATCAGCATCGCGGCGAACGAGGCGGGGGCGAAGCCCGTGTTGTCGGTCAGGTAGCGCACGGCGGGCTCCTCGACGGTGCCTTCGAAGCGGAACGTGCCGTCGGTCACGGCCGTCGAGTCGACCGCGTTGCGCTCGGCGTCCAACAGGTAAACGGTGCCTTCGAGGCCGGCGACGTTGCCGTCGATCATGTAGGCGTTTTTGCCGCCGCAGGCGCAGAGCGCCGCTGCGGTGGCGAGCATCAGGATTTTTTTCATCTGTTTATCGTTTTTTGAGTTCCGTTACTTCTTTCTCCAGCGCCTGCACCTTGCGTGCGAGGTCGGGGAGGTTCTTGAAGACGGCCGAGGAGCGGTGGTACTGCATGCCCGGAAGCGCCGGGTAGCCCAAGCGGACCTCGCCGTCGGGGACATTCTTGTCGATGCCGCTTTTCGAGCCGATCTTCACGCGGTCGCCCACGGTCACGTGGTCGGCGATGCCCACCTGCCCCGCGAGGAAGCAGTTGCGGCCCACCTTCGAGGTGCCCGCGATGCCGGTCTGGGCCGACGATACGGTGTTTTCGCCGATCTGCACGTTGTGGCCGATCTGGATCAGGTTGTCGAGCTTCACGCCGCGGCGGATGACGGTCGAGTCGGTCTTCGCGCGGTCGATGCAGGTGTTGGCGCCGATCTCCACGTCGTCCTCGATCACCACGTTGCCCAGCTGGGGGATCTTGTCGAAGCCTCCGTCGGCGTTGGGCATGAAGCCGAAGCCGTCGGCGCCGATCACCGCGCCGGCGTGGAGGATGCAGCGTTCGCCGACGACGCAGCCCTCGTAGATCCTGACCCCCGGGTAGAGGATCGTCCCTGCGCCCACGGTCGTGCCGCGGCCCAGCCATACCTGCGGGTAGATCCGGCACCCCGCGCCGATGCGCACGCCCTCCTCGACGACCGCGAAGTCGCCGATGTAGCAGTCGGCGCCCACCTCGGCGCGCTCCGAGACCGAGGCCCGCTCGCTGATCCCCGTGCGACGGGGCTTGGCCGCCTCATACATGGCCAGCAGCCGCACGACGCAGGCCGCCGCGTCGTCCACCTTGACGAGCGTCGCGGCGACGGGTTGCGCGGGCTCGAACGTCCGGTCGACCAGTACGATCGACGCACGGGTGGTGTAGAGGAAGGGTTCGTATTTGGGATTGGTCAGGTAGGCCAGCGACCCGGCTTTCCCCTCCTCGATCGAGGAGACGGTGTGCACGGCGGCCGATGCGTCGCCCACGACCTCGCCGCCAAGTGCCGCGGCGATCATTTCGGCTGTGAATTCCATCATATTGCGATAAAAGGTGTTACAGGTATTTTTCGATGTCGACCCCCTCGGGCATGAACTCCTCCACCGAGCGGCCGAAGGCGTGCACTTCGCGCACGGTCGACGAGGCGATGTCGGCCACCTCGGCCGGTGTGAAGAGCATCACGGTGGTGATGGCCGGAAAGAGCCGGTGGTTGGCCGCCTCCATCGTGCGTTCGTATTCGAAATCGGTGGTGTTCCTCACGCCCCGGATCACGGCGCAGGCGCCGCACCGCTCTGCGAACTCGCCCGTCAGCCCCGTGTAGACCGCCGCCTCGACGCGCGGCTCGCCGGCGTAGAGGTCGTCGATGAGCCGCTTGCGGTTCCCGACGCTTAACAGTCCCTCTTTGGCGAGGTTGTTCCCGATGCCGACGATCACGCGGTCGAACAGATGCAGCGCTTCGGCGACCAGTGCCGCGTGGCCCCGGGTGAAGGGGTCGAACGACCCCGGGAATAGTGCGATGCGTTCCATATTGCGCAAATATAGAGGAAATAATCGGTAAACCGCCCTTTCCCGGCCGATTTTTTTTGCGCCGCGTCCCGCTGCGGCCGGAGTCGTTTTCGGGGGCGGAGGGGCGCCTTTTCCCCGGCAGGAGGGCGGCCGGATCGCTCCGAGGGAACGGATCGGACAACGTTGCCGCCCGAACGGACACCGCAATGGCGGGATCGGACAACGTTGCCGCCCGATCGAACTGCGGCCGGCGGCGCGTTTCGCCTACCTTTGCTGCGCATGGGGCGAGGTTCGGATCGCCGCTGCCGTCCTTCATTTACATTACGAGGTCATGCGAACGACTCTTTTTCTCGGCCCCGGGTTCGGGGCTTTGCGCGGATTCGTCGAGCGGCTGCCCGAACGGTTCGCTGCCGGACCGTGCGGCGAGGTGCTCCACGCGGGGCGCAATACGGTGGCCGCCTTCGCGGTCGGCGACGAGCGTCTCGTCGTCAAACGCTACGAACGCTGCGGGGTGTGGCGGGGGATCGTCTACGGGTTGTTCCGCCGCAGCAAGGCGCGCCGGGCCTACGAGCACGCCGTGCGGCTGCGGGCGCTGGGGATCGGGACGCCCGAGCCGGTGGCGTGGGTCGAATGCCGCCGCCGGGGATTGCTCCGCGACGCCTATTCGGTGACGCGCCGCTCCGACCGCCGGCCGCTGTCGCGGGCCGCCGAGGCCTACCCGGACCCCGGGGCGGCCGAGGTGCTGGATGCCTTCGCCCGGTTCGCCGCGCGGCTGCACGAGGCGGGTGTCTGCCACGACGACTTCAACCACGGCAACATCCTCTGGGACCGCGACCCCGCGACGGGCGACTGCCGCTTCGAACTGATCGACATCAACCGCATGCGCTTCTTCCGCCGGCCGCTCTCGGCGCGGCGCAGCATGGTGAGCCTGCGGCGCCTCTCCTGTCCGCCCGAGGCCTTCCTCTACCTGCTCGACCGCTATGCCCGCCACCGCGGCCGGAGCGTCGAGGAAACGCTGCTGGGCGGCTTGCTGCTGCGGCTCCTCTTCGTGCGCCGGAAGCGGTTCAAGCGGCGTTTGCGCGAGCGGCATCGGGCGCTGCGGGCAAAAAAATGAGCGCCGGTCCGCGGATTCGCGAATAAATCCCTAATTTTGTCCGTGCGCTTCGGCGGCGGGTGCCGCTGTCGGTGCGTCGGCGAATAATCGAGGTACGGTCGATGGAGAGACTTTTTTGCGATGCGATGGACGGACTGCAGCCCCTGCGTTTTGCGGGGGTCGATCCGCGGCGGCCGCTGGTCGTGGCGGGGCCCTGCAGCGCCGAGACGGAGGAGCAGACGCTCGCTACGGCCCGCCGTCTGGCGGCCGAGGGGGTCCGTATCTTCCGGGCGGGGCTGTGGAAACCCCGTACCAAGCCGGGCGGCTTCGAGGGGGTCGGCACCGAGGGTTTGGCGTGGCTGCGGCGCGTGCGGCGCGAGACGGGCATGTACGTCGCTACGGAGGCGGCTACGGCCGAACACGTCGCCGCGGCGCTCGATGCCGGAGTCGACCTGCTGTGGATCGGGGCGCGCACGGCGTCGAATCCCTTTGCCGTGCAGCAGATCGCCGATGCGCTGCGGGGGTGCGATCTGCCCGTGCTGGTGAAGAATCCGGTGAGCCCCGACCTCGAACTGTGGATCGGTGCGCTGGAGCGGCTCTGCAACGCGGGGCTGCGGCGTCTGGGCGCCATACACCGCGGCTTCACCTCAATCGATGCGTCGGTCTACCGCAATCCGCCGATGTGGTCGGTGCCCATCGAACTGCGGCGTCGGCTGCCGCACCTGCCGCTCCTGTGCGATCCGAGCCACATGGGGGGCCGGCGGGAGCTCGTCGCGCCGCTCGCGCAGCAGGCGATGGATCTGGGCTTCGACGGGCTCTTCGTCGAGGCGCACGGGGCTCCCGACACGGCGTGGAGCGACCGCGACCAGCAGATCGCGCCCGAAGCGCTGGGCGCGCTGCTCCGCACGCTGAAGCTCCGCGAAACGAACGCTGCGGCCGGCGAGCTCGGCGCCCTGCGTGCGCAGATCGACCGCATCGACGACGAGTTGCTCGAACTTTTGGCCCGGCGCATGGCGGTTTCGCGCGAAATCGGCCGGTACAAGCGTGCGCACGCCGTACCCGTACTCCAGTCGCACCGCTACGAGGAGCTGCTCGCGCGCCGTACGGCGCAGGCCGCGGCCGCAGGCATGGCGCCCGCCTTCATGCGCGCGCTGCTGCAGGTCCTCCACGAGGAGTCGGTGCGGCAGCAGCTCGAGGAGGCGTGACGGTCAGCGCTCCATGTCGTGGAGGTGGATCTCCAGCGCCCGGACCGAGATCTGGATTTCGAGGATCGAGATGCCCAGCGACCCGATGAGCAGCAGCAGGGCGATGCCGAAGACCCATCCCGAGAGCGCTTGCAGCCCGATATAGATCAGAAACATCGTCACCACGCACAGAAAGAGGCTCGTGACGCCCAGCACCTGCATCGTGCGCGTCAGCCGCAACCGCAGGCGGAGGTTGTCGATCTGCGCGCGGGTCACCTTCGAAGGGTTCTGCACGTGGAGCTCCTTGAGCGTGCGGATCAGTTGCGCGTAGGAGAGGAATCGGTTGGTGTAGGCCAACAGAATCAGCGACACGGCCGAAAAGAGCAGCGTCGGGGTCGTAAGCGTCAGTTCTTCCATAGACAATTCATTGTAGGGGGCGGGGGCGGACGGACCGATCGTCGGTGCCGCCGCTTCCGGCCGGCTCTTCCGGTCGGTGAGCGCCGTCGTCGGGACGAAGATACGCAATAATCCGGCCCCGGGCAAACCGGCGTGCCGCGAATCGCGCTCCGGTGCGGCGTCCCACGGGCGGGGCGGAGCCCTCCGGCGGCCTGCATTTCCCGCTTTCGTGCGCCCGGGCGGTTTTCGGCGGAGGGTTTCATCGTTCCGTGCGGATATACTCCGTGTAGACGATCCGCGTGTGGGGATTCGACGAGGCGATCTCCTGCCGCAGCGCCTTCGTGCCCCAGCGGATGAAGAGGAACCGGCGCGGGATGCGGTGGACGACCTGCCGCAGCGTGTCGACGCTCTCGATGCGGCAGCGGACCGAATCGCCCGCGACGAGGCCGTCGATCGTCACCCATGCGTCGCGCCAGCGGAACAGCCGCACCGTGTCGCGCAGGCGGATCGTGTCGCGGCGGCGCAGGATCACCGTGTCGCGCAGCCGTGCGGCGGTGTCGATCGTCGTGCGGGCGACGCTCGTCGCCGCGGCTTCGAGGCGGCGGATGCGGATGCCGAGGCGCCGGATCCGGGCGGCGTCCTCGGCCCGCAGCCGTTCGAACTCGGCGCACCGCAGCCGCAGGACCTGCGTCGCGGCGGCCGCCTCACCGGCGCGGTTGCGGAACAGTTCGGCCCGGTCGGAGAGGGCGGTCTGGGTTTCGGTCAGCCGGCGGATTTCGGCCCGGGCGTCGCGGAGATGGCGGACGCCGAGGCCGAGCAGCAGCGTGGCGGCCGTCGCATAGAGAAGCAGGTATCGGTTCATCGCGGAGCGTGTCTGATTTTCCGCGAAGATACGTCCGCTGCGCGCCGGGGCTTTCTACGGTCGTTGGAAAAAGATGCGGCGGGCGGAGGCCGGTACCGTGGGCCAGCATCGTGCGGGGGGGGGTAGGCGTGTCGGGAGCCGGGGCTGTGCGGCGGCCGGCGGTATCCCGGGCGGCTTACTCGATGCCGTAGAGCCGCAGCTTGTTGTAGAGCGTCTTGCGGTCGATGCCCAGCCGCTTGGCCGCCCGCGACTTGTTGCCCTCGGCGGTCTCCAGTGCGCGGCGGATGCGTCGCTCCTCGTCGTCGGGATCGTGCAGCAGCGCGGAGTCGGGGCAGGAAGCGGGCGGCGTGTCGACGACCTCGCGCGGCAGTTCGCGCCGGGTGATGTAGTCGCCCTCGCAGAGCAGCGTGGCGTAGTTCACGGCGTTTTTCAGCTGGCGGAGGTTGCCCGGCCAGTTGCAGCCGGCCAGCGCGGCGAGCGCACCTGCATCGAAGCCCACGACCCGGCGTCCCAGCTCGCGGTTGGCCTGATCGAGGAAGAACTCGGCGAAGAGCGGGATGTCCGCCGGAATCTCCCGCAGCTCGGGCATGCGGAGCGAGAATTCGTCGAGGCGGTGGTAGAGGTCCGTGCGGAAGCTCCCGCGGGCCACCGCCTCGTCGAGCCGCTCGTTCGTGGCGGCGATCACGCGGATGTCGACCGCGACGTCGCGGCTGCCGCCCACGGGCCGGATGCGCCGTTCCTGCAGCGCGCGGAGCAGCTGCACCTGCGTCTCGAGGGCGAGGTTGCCCACCTCGTCGAGGAAGAGCGTGCCTCCGTCGGCCGCTTCGAAAGCCCCCGTCTTGTCGCTCACGGCTCCGGTGAACGATCCCTTGAGGTGGCCGAAGAACTCCGAGGCGGCCAGCTCGCGGGGGATCGTGCCGCAGTCGATAGCCACGAACGGACCTGCGGCCCGCGGACTTCGGGCGTGGATCAGCCGGGCGATGTGCTCCTTGCCCGTGCCGCTGGCCCCGTGGATGAGCACCGACATCTGTGTCGGCGCCACGAGCCGCACGTAGTCGTAGAGCTTGCGGGCCGCGTCGCTGCGCCCCTCGATGAATCCGCCGCCGGCCTCCGGTTGCGCGCCGGCCGGCTCCGCATTGGGCCGGGGCTGCTCCGTCGCGGCGGCTTCGGCCGCATCGGCGAGCGCCTCCTCGATCTTGGCGAGCAGCTCGTCGGGACGGACCGGCTTGGCGATGTAGTCGCGGGCCCCCGCCTTCATGCTCTGCACGGCGTTGCGCAGCTCGGCGTAGCCCGTCATCACGATCACGGGCAGGGCGGGCCGCTCCCCGCCGATCCAGTGCAGCAGGTCGATGCCGTCGCCGTCGGGCAGGCGCATGTCGGTCAGCACGAGGTCGAACGCCTCGGCGCCGAGCCGCTGCCGCGCCGCCGTCGCGCCGGCGACGCTCTCGGCCGCAAATCCTTTTTTCGAGAGCCATGTGCGGAGCATCAGGGCGAGGGTCGTGTCGTCGTCTACGATCAGTATTCGTTTCATAGTCGGTGTATGCTTATTCGTGTGTCGGCCGGTGCTGTGCGGTTATTCCGGCAGGGCCTGCAGGGCCTGTTCCGCGCGGGCGATCATGCGGTCGATCCCGGCGAGGGAGCGTTCGAGGGCGCTGCGGAGCGCGGGGGCCGTCGGGTCGCCGCACTCGGCTTCGCGCAGCGTCGCGGCGAGCTCCTCGGCGCCGAGCATCGCCAAGATCGGACGCATCTTGTGGGCCGCGGCGCGCACCGCCTCCGCATCGTTGCGGGCGAGCGCCTCGGCGAGCCTGCGGCGGTTGGCGGCTGTCTCCTCGGCGAAGGAGGCCAGAATCCTCCGTGCGGCCTCCGCGTCGTCGCCCGCATAGGCGGTCAGAGCGCCGAAGTCGGGCTCCTGCGGCGCTGCGGCGCGCGGCGCCTCGGACGGCGTCGCAACGGCGGTGCCCGTCGCCGTACGGATCGCCTGCAGCAGCTCGGCCTGCGAGAAGGGTTTGTGGAGCAGCGCCGCGAAGCCGCTGTCGATGTAGGTCGCCGAACGTTCGTCGGCGCGCGCCGTGACGGCCGCGACGGGCAGCGTCGGATGCACCGCGCGGATGGCGGCGAGGAGGCCGAAGCCGTCGCATCCGGGCATCTGTATGTCGGTCAGCACGAGGTCGAAACGCTCCTCGGAGACCCGTCCGGCCGCCTGCTCGGGGTAGGGGCAGCAGGTCGCCTCGATGCCGGCGTCGCGGCACATCGCGGCGGTCATCTCCAGTTGCAGGGGATCGTCGTCGACGGCCAGCACGCGCAGCGTCTGCTGCGGTGCGGGTGCCGGAGCGGCGGAGCCCGCCGGACCGTCGGCCGCGTCGGCCGCCTTCGCATCGGGGCGCTCCACGGGAATGGCGACCGAGAAGCGCGTGCCTGCTCCGGGGCGGCTTTCGAACCAGATGCGGCCGTGCAGCAGTTTGACGAGGCGGTCGACGATCGAGAGTCCGAGCCCGAATCCTTCGACGCCCTGCGCCGAGCGCAGGCGCGTGAACTCGCCGAACACCGCGGCGCGTTCCGTGCGGTCGATGCCCCGCCCCGTGTCGCGGACCGAGAACAGCAGCGTGCCGCGCTCCACCGCGACGCCGATGCGCACCTCGCCCGCGTCGGTGAACTTCAGGGCGTTGGAGATCAGGTTGTCGGCGATCTGGCGGATGCGGAACGCATCGCCCGCGACCTCCTGCCGGGCCGAGTCGGCGATCGACGTGTGCAGGGCGAGGCCCTTGCTGCGGGCCGCGGGGGCGAACGCCTCGCCGATCGTCGCGAAGAGCGTCGCGGGGCGGAAGAGGACCCGCTGCGATTCGACCTTGCGCGTGTCGAGCCGCAGGAAGTCGAGCAGGCTCTCGGTCAGCGCATGGAGGTGGTCGGCCGACTGGCGCATGTTGTGCAGGTAGTGCTGCTGGCGTTTCTCGGGCGCGATGCGCGACAGCAGGTCGATGTAGCCCATGATGGCGCCCAGCGGCGCCTTGATGTCGTGCGTGATGGCCAGCATCAGCTTCTCGCGCGCTTCGAGGAGCTTCGCCTTCTCGCGGTCGGCCCGTTCGAGGGCGCGTTTGTAGCGGTTGCTGCGGTCGATGTCGCGCCACAGGATCGCCACGAAGAGCAGCACGAGGAGCACGGCGCCGATGGCGATGGCCCCCAGTATGCGCGAGGAGCGCCGCTTGAGCGCCTCCGTTGCGGCGATCCGCTGCAGCATCAGGTCGGTGGCCTCCGTTTCGAACTCCTCGATCAGGCGGTAGATCTTCTCGTTGATGAGCCGGTTGCCGTAGCGCAGCCGCGCCCCTTCGTCCCACGCTTTGGCGTAGATGTCCATGCGGTCGGCCGTCACGCGGTCCTGCAGCGTGCGGAGCACCGTGACGATCGTGTCGCGCTCCGCGGCGGCCGCTTCGGCGCGCGTGATCTCGCGCGAGATCACCACGCTCGAATCCTCCTTCGGGGGGCTGAAAATGTCGGCGATGCGCCGCAGCAGGCGCCGCTTGCGCCGTTCGATGCGGGTCGTGTCGGTGCGGACGACCTCCGCCGGGCGGAGCGCCGCCACGGTATCGACGGTCTCGATCAGCTCCGTGATGTTGCGGTCGAGCAGGCTCGCCGTGCCCGCGGCGCGGATCTCCTGCCGCAGGCTCATCGTCCGCCGCTCCTTGTCGTCGATCAGGCGCGCGATGCTGTCGAGCCGCATGCGCTGCCGTTCGTCGTCCGCCCCGACGAAGCCGCGCAGCGAGTCGAGACAGCCGCGCACGGTCTCCAGCTCGCTGCGGTAGCGCACGTCGTAGGAGCGGTAGCCGGCGATCATCAGCTGGCCGTAGCTTTCGGCCTGATAGAGGTGGTAGAGGGTGCGGTTGATCGTCCGCCGCTTGCGTTCGTACGGCGCGAAGGAGCCGTCGGGCGTCGTCAGACGCTCGGTCTGCCGGTAGACGTAGCCTACGGCCGGGAGACAGAGGGCGATCAGGATCGCATAGCCTGCGACGATCTTGCTTTTGACGTGACGGGATTCTTTCATCGGCAGCGGTTCGACGCCCCAAAGATAGCGATTATTCGCGACGATCGCCAACGAAGCGCCGCTGTCGTGCGCAGCGGCGCTCTTTACGAGGGGCGGGGCTGCGTACCGGCTGCGGCGTGAGGGAGGCGGAACGGGCAGCGGAAGCCTGCGGCGGAACGGGCGGCCGTCGTGCGTACCGGCCGTATGGGCGGGCGGAGGGGTTCTTTATTCCCGGGTGTCGAACGGATTGCGGCTGCGGGTGTCGCCGAGCCTGCGGGCCGTGCGTTCCATCGCCGCCGCCGCGCGTTCGGCGACGAGCGACATGAGGGGGTGGCCGTCGCAGCGGCCGAGGGCCGTGATGCCGCGGTGGTCGACGCTGAAGAGCTCGTCGCAGAGCGGCACCTCGACCCGCAGGATCGGCCGTTCGACGACCGGGATGCCCGCCTCGGCGCAGGAGAGCAGCAGCAGCTCCCGTTCGACGCTCCGGGGGGCGGGTGCGGCGAGCAGCGCCCCGTCGCGCACGGCCAGCAGCGGAGCCTCGTCCGCCGCGCGGAGGGTTCCGTCGGGCGCACAGCGGACGGCCGCCTCGGCCCCCGCACGGCGTGCCTCCGCGCGGGCCAGCTGCATCGCGGCGTCGCGCAGCGAGGTCGCCTCGTCGGTGAAGGGGAGCTCGTAGCGGATCGTCGCGGCGGCGGGCGCGAGGCTGCGCAGCGCATAGCCTTCGTAGAGCGACACGCCCGCGGGCAGCAGCCGCTCCTCGCCCTCGGCCGTGAGCTCCAGCCGCACGAACGACGAGAGGTCGCGGGGGTAGCGCTCGCGCGCGGCCAGTGCCTCGATGCGCTGCTGCAGCCGCTGCGGATCGGGGTCGTAGCGCAGGTCGAGCAGCCGTGCGGCCGCGTCGCCCAGCAGCGCGGCATGGGCCCCCGCGAACCGTGCCCGGCCGCGGAGCAGATGGACGATCTGATATAGGCGAAATTCCGTCACTGCAGGAAGATCTTCAGGAGCAGTTCGCGCAGCAGCTCGCCGTTCGAAGCGCCGCCCGCGCCGATGCCCTTGCTCTTGGCGTCGTACTCGCGGAGCAGCCCCAGCACGGCGAACACCTTGCGGTTGTCCCACGTCGCGGCGTACTGCTTCAGCTCGCCGATGGCGTAGATGTTGTTCACGCGCACGAGGCGCATCAGCTCCGCGTCGGGCGGGAAGGGCATCCCCTTGTGGCGGCTCTGCCAGCGGAGGTAGTTGAGGACGAAGAGCTGCTTGAACTGGCCGAACAGCGCCATGACGGTCACGATCAGCGGGTTGTCCTTCGGGTTGCGGGCGAAGTGGTCGGCGATGGCCAGCGCGCGGGCCGCGTCCTTCGCGAGGACCGCCTTGCAGAGTTCGAAGTTGTTGAACTCCTTCGAGATGCCCACGTGGGTCTCGATGTCGGCGTCGGTGATGCGCGTCGTCCCTTCGGGGAGCGAGACGGTGAGCTTGCGGAGCTCGTTGGCGATCTTGGCGATGTCGGTGCCGAGGTGGTCGGTGAGCATCGAGAGCGCTTTGGGGTCGATCGCCAGCCCCTTGTCGCGGATGAACTGCTGGAGCCAGCCGGCGATCTCATAGTCGCGCGGACGCACCGATTCGAGCACCGTGCCGTGCGCCGCGCATCCCTTGTAGAAGGCCGAGCGCTTGTCGGCGTTCTTCTCCTTGTGGCAGATCGCGAGGATGGTCGTCGGCGCGGGGTTCTGCGTGTAGAGCGAGAGCTTGTCGAGGCCCCGCAGCTGCTGCGCCTCCTTGAGGATCACCACCTGATAGGAGCCCATCATCGGCATCTGGCGGCAGAGGTTGACCACCTGTCCCGCTTCGGTGTCCTTGCCGTAGACGACGATCTGGTTGAAGGCCCGCTCGGCCTCGGTCAGCACGCTGCGGGCCAGCTGCCCGGCGATGCGGTCGATGAAGTAGCTCTCCTCGCCCATCAGCAGGTAGAGGGGCGCGAAGCGGCGCGCGGCGATCTCGGCGGCGATGCGGTCGGCCTGTGCGACCGTGTCGCGGAATTTGACGGTGCTCTTGGCCATGTCAGACGATCTCTTTGGTGATGCGCAGCACGTTCTCCGTCTCGCTCGTCAGCCGGTAGCGGTCGTCGATGCGGCGCCCGACGAGCCACACGATGTCGTCGCCCGAGAGGAGCACGAACTGCCGTTGTTTCTCGGGGCCCGAGACCTTCGCGTCGATGAGCAGGTCGCTCACCTTCTTGCGCCCGGTCATGCCGAAGGGGATGAACCAGTCGCCCTCGCGCCAGCGGCGCAGCGTGAGCGGGAAGCGGAGACGGTCGGCATCGAGCTGCGCGATGTGGGGCGGCACGCCGTAGGCGTCGATCGTGTCGATGTCGCGGTATTCGTAGTAGAGCGCCGCATTGCCGCAGTAGCTGCGCGGCGCGCCCAGCGGCACCTCGGTCGCGCAGTCGTCGCCGGGGGCGATGGGCGCCACGACGATCGTGCCGCGGTCGACCGTCGCCACGCGGTCGCGGGCGTAGAAGCGGCGGCCCGTCGCCTCGCGGTGCAGGGCGCGGCAGAGGGCGTCGATCACGTCGCCCTTGAAGCCGTAGGCCGAGTTGAGGAGTTCGTAGATGACGAACTCCTGCGGAAAGGCGGGGTCGATGCGGTCGAGGCGGATCGTGTCGATCTCCCCGTCGCTCGCGACCGCCTCCTCGCGGATGCGGGCGATGCTGCGGTCGATGAAGAGCTGCGCGTCGGTGAGCCGCGCGAGGTTGCGGCGCATCAGCCCCGTGAATTTGGGGTTGATCTCGCGGATGCGGGGGATGAGGCCCAGCCGGATCTTGTTGCGCAGGTACTTCGTCGAGCGGTTCGACGAATCCTCGCGGAACGGGATGCGGTGCGCCACGGCGTATTCGAGGATCTCCTTGCGCGAGGCGAACGACAGCGGGCGGACGATGCGCCCCGCCTGCCGCGAAATCCCCGTCAGGCCGCGCAGTCCGGTGCCGCGCAGCAGATTGATGAAGAAGGTCTCGATCGAGTCGTCGGCATGGTGGGCGACGGCCACCGCCGTGTAGCCCTCCTCGCGGCTCAAGGCGTCGAACCATGCGTAGCGCAGGCGCCGTGCGGCCATCTCCATCGACTCGCCCGTGCGCTCCATCTCCGCGGCGGTCTCGAAACGGCGGTTGTAGAAGGGTACGCCGTATTTCGCGGCTTCGCGCTCCACGAGCAGTTCGTCTTCGTCGCTTTCGGCGCCGCGCAGCTGGAAGTTGCAGTGGGCCACCCCCACGCGGTAGCCCGCCGCGGCGAAGAGCGCCAGCATGACCATCGAATCCACGCCGCCCGAGACGGTGAGCAGGATGCGGTCGTCGTGCGTCACCAGCTCGTGACGGTCGATGTAGCTTCGGAAGGAGTCGAGCAGGGTCGGGGACATGTCGTTTCGTTTTATCGGATCTGGAGCCGCATGCCGTGCGGCGCGTTCGGTTACAATATATTTACTTCGGTGTCGATGTCGATGCCGAACCGGTCGCGGACCGCGGCCTGCACCTTACGGGCGAAGGCGATCACCTCGCCGCCCGTGGCGCCGCCCCGGTTGACGAGCACCAGCGCCTGACGCTCGTGTACGCCGACGCGGCCCTCCGCGTGCCCCTTCAGGCCCGCCTTGTCGATCAGCCATCCGGCCGCGAGCTTCGCCTTGTCGGGGTCGGCCGCGGGGTAGAGGGGCATCCCGGGCCAACGGGCCTGCAGCGCTTCGGCCGCGGCGCGCGCCACGACGGGGTTTTTGAAGAAGCTGCCCGCGTTGCCCAGCACGGCGGGGTCGGGGAGCTTCGTGCGGCGGATCGCGCAGATCGCCTCGCGGATGTTGCGCAGCGTCGCCCCGCCGCGGGCCTCGACCTCGCGTTCCACGTCGCCGTAGCCCAGTTTCGGCTGCGGCGTGCGCGAGAGCCGCACCTCGATCGCCGTGATCACGACGCGGCCCCGCAGGTCGTGCTTGAAGACGCTTTCGCGGTAGCCGAAGCCGCATTCGGAGGCTTCGAGCGTGCGCTCCTCGCCCGTCGCGACGTCGTAGAGCCGGACCCGCTCGATCGCGTCCTTCGCCTCGCAGCCGTATGCGCCGATGTTCTGCACCGGCGCGGCGCCAGCCTTGCCGGGGATCAGCGAGAGGTTCTCGAGGCCCCACAGCTCCCGGTCGACGGCCCATGCGACCAGATCGTCCCACTCGACGCCCGCGTCGACGCGCACGAGCACCGTGCCGTCGCGCTCGGCGATCGGCTCGATGCCGCGGGCCGCGGGGGTCAGCAGCAGGCCGTCGTAGTCCTCGGTGAAGAGTATGTTGTTGCCTCCGGCGAGCACCGTCCACCGGGCCGGAACGCCTGCGGCGAAGAGCTGCCGCAGGTCGTCGGCCGTGTCGAATTCGACGAGGTGCGCGGCGCGCTGCGCGACGCGGAAGCTGTTGCGGTCGCGGAGGTTTATGTCGTGGAATTCCCGTATCATGATGCGCAAAGTTACGAACTTTTTACTAACTTTGATACCGATTGTGCAACCGAACGACTAACCAAAATATTCCCGAACCCATGTTTACCGAAAAAGATTCGGCGCAGATCGCTGCGCACGGGCTGACCCCCGAAGCGGTCGAGCGGCAGATCGAGAACTTCCGCCGCGGTTTTCCCTTTCTGAAGGTCGTGCGCGCCGCTTCGCCCGGCGATGGCGTCGCGACGCTCGACCCGGCGCGCGCCGATGCGGCCGCGGCGCGTTACGAGCGGGCGGCCGAAGGGCTCTCCGTCGTGAAGTTCGTCCCTGCGTCGGGCGCCGCGACGCGCATGTTCAAGGAGCTCTTCGAGTTCGTTAACGAGGGCAAGCGCGGCAAGGGTATCGACACGCTGCTGGAGCATATCGGGGAGTTCGCCTTCTGGCCCGAGCTGCAGGCGCTCCTGCCCGAGGGGGCCGACGACCGTGCGATCGTCGCCGCCATCGTGGGCGACGGGCTCTGCTACGGCCGCAAGCCCAAAGGGCTGGTGACCTTCCACGCCTATCCCGACGGAGCGCGCAAGGCGGTCGAGGAGCACCTCGTCGAGGGTGCGGGCTACGCCGCGACGAAGGGCACGGTGCGGATCCACTTCACCGTCTCGCCCGAACACCGCGAGGGCTTCGAGCGGCTGCTCGCCGAGCGGATTCCCCGCTACGAGGAGCGCTTCGGCGTCCGTTACGACATCTCTTTCTCGGTGCAGAAGCCCGCGACCGACACGATCGCCGTCGACCCCGACAACGAGCCCTTCCGGCAGGACGACGGCTCGCTGCTGTTCCGCCCCGCGGGCCACGGCGCACTGATCGAGAACCTGAACGAGATCGATGCCGACATCGTCTTCGTGAAGAACATCGACAACGTGACCACCGATGCGCTGCGCGGCGACACGGTGCGCTGCAAGAAGGTGCTGGCGGGCCTGCTGCTCGAGCTGCAGGAGCGGGCGTTCGCCTTCCTGCGGGCGCTCGATGGGGGCGAGACCGATCTGGCGCCGATCGCCGCGTTCGTCGAGCGGGAGCTCTGCGTGAAGCTGCCGGCCGCGTACGATGCCGCGCTGCTGCGTGCGGTGCTCGACCGTCCGATCCGCGTCTGCGGCATGGTCCGCAACGAGGGCGAGCCGGGCGGCGGCCCCTTCTGGGTGGCCAACCCCGACGGCACGGAGTCGCTCCAGATCGCCGAGTCGAGCCAGATCGCGCGCGAGGACATGCCCCTCATGAAGGGCGCCACGCACTTCAATCCGGTGGATCTGGTGTGCGGCGTGCGGCGTGCCGACGGGGGCAAGTTCGACCTGCGGGACTATGTCGATCCCGATACGGGCTTCATCTCGTCGAAGTCGGCCTGCGGACGGCCGCTGCGTGCGCAGGAGCTGCCGGGGCTGTGGAACGGCGCGATGGCCAAGTGGAACACGGTCTTCGTCGACGTGCCCGTCTCGACCTTCTCGCCGGTGAAAGTCGTGCAGGACCTGCTGCGGCCCCAGCATCGGTAGGAGGCCGGGCGCGGAATGCGTCTGCCTCTGTCGGAGCGCGAACGGAGCGGCTGCGTGGTGCGGCGCCCGTTCGCGCTCCGTGTTTCGGGGCGTGCCGGGAGCTCCCTCTGTCGGTGTCGGCGGGGCCGGACGGTTTTGCGCGGGGCGTCGCTCCATCCGAAGAACGGATGCCGGATCCGGTCGCTTTTTTCGTCCGGCCGGACCTTCGGACGAGGCCGTTCGGATGCCTTTGCGCTCCGTTTTCGGCCGGTCGACGTCCGATCGTGGATAAATCGTGGATAAATTGTAGGCGGAGGGCCTTGCCGTTCTGATATTCTTTCATATATTTGTGTGCGAATTCGAAAAACGATAATCGAAATACGATAAACGCTATGGAAAACAAACTGCAACAGTTGACCCAGAAGCTCTACGACGAGGGGCTGGAGAAGGGCCGCACCGAAGCGGACAAGCTGGTCGCCGACGCCGAGCGTCGTGCCGAGAAGATCGTCGCCGACGCCGAGCGGAAGGCCGAGGAGATCGTCCGCGCCGCCGAGCGCAAGGCCGAGGATGTCGCCAAGAACACCATGACCGAGATCGCGCTGGCCGGCAAGCAGGCCGTGGCGCGGATCAAGTCGGAGATCGCTTCGCTGATCGTAGCCCGTGCCACGTCGGAGGGCGTGAAGGCCGCCGTGGCCGATCCCGCCTTCATCAAGGAGACGCTGCTGTCGGTGGCCAAGAACTGGAACGGCGCCGATTCGGGCAAGGTGGAGTTGCAGGCCCTGCTGCCCGAGGCGCAGCGCGCCTCGTTCGACGCCGCCTTCGCCGCCAGCGCGCAGGAGCTGCTCGCCGCAGGCATCGAGGTGGGCTACTCGCCGGAGGTGAAGACGGGCTTCAAGGTGGGCGCCAAAGAGGGCGGCTACTACATCTCGTTCTCCGACGCCGATGTCGAGGCGCTGCTGGGCGAGTACCTGCGCGAGAAGGTGTCGGCAATGCTCTTTAAGGCGTAGCGCACCATGTTCGCGACCGATTATTACTGTCTGGTAGCCGGACTGCGCGAGTATGCGCTCGACGCCGACGCCAAAGGCTTCGATGCCGGGGCGATCGTCGCCGAGATCCTCGAGGGCGTCGCGGAGCGCGATGCGAAGCAGGTGCGTCTGCTGTACGGCTACTACGACTGCGAGAACCTCGCCGCGCTGCGTGCGGGGCGCTCGGCCCACAATCCGCTGGGCAACTTCTCGCGCGAGGAGCTCGCCGAGGAACTGAAGGCGCCCGAGCGGCTGCCCGAGGCGCTGGCCCGCGTCGTGCGCGCCTATGCGCACCCCGAAGGCGAGGACGCCGAGACGACGGATACGACGCAGTCCTTCGAGAAGAGTCTCTTCACCGCCTACTATGCGCTCTGCGAGGCGGAGGGCTGCCGGTTCCTGCGCGAGTGGTCGGTCTTCGACCGCAACCTGCGCAACGTGACGGCCGCCGTCACGGCCCGTGCCGTGCAGCGTCCCGTCGAGGAGGTGACCGTCGGCCGCGGCGATGTCGTCGAGCAGCTGCAGCGCAGCTCGGCCGCCGACTTCGGACTGCGGGGCGAGCTGCCCTACGTCGATGCGGTGATCGCCGCCGTGGGCGACGAGGCCAACCTCGTGGAGAAGGAGCACAAGATCGACCTGATCCGCTGGAACGAGGCGCTGGAGCGCTCCGTGTTCGACTATTTCGACATCAACGCCATCCTCGCCTACTTGGTGCGGATCAACATCGTCGCCCGCTGGATGCGCCTCGATGCGGCCCGCGGCCGTGCGATGTTCGAGCGCCTGACGGCGGAGCTCGACGGACGGGAGCTGATCGCGCGATAGCGTCGCTCCGGGGCTCCCGGCATCCGGCTGGAAGCGCCGCGAGCCCTTTCGCTGCGGTGCCTGCCGGGCGGACGGAGCGCGGGGAGCGTCGCGGCCGCCGGACGGACGGCGTTCCGATGCGTGCGGCCGGGCGGGACAACCACCGATAAGTAAAACAACAAAACATACCGATGAAAACTACAGGACGAGTTAACGGTATCATCTCCAACATCGTGATCGTGAAGGCCGACGGACCCGTGGGCCAGAACGAGATCTGCTACGTGTGGGCGGGCGATACCAAAATGATGGCCGAGGTCATCAAAGTCACGGGCGACAGCGCCTACGTGCAGGTTTTTGACAGCACCCGCGGTCTGAAGATCGGCGACCGGGTCGAATTCGAGGGACACATGCTCGAGGCGACCCTCGCCCCGGGTCTGCTCTCGCGCAACTACGACGGTCTGCAGAACGACCTCGAGAAGATGGACGGTCTGTTCATCGCGCGCGGTTCGATCACCGATCCGATCGACTTCGCGGCCGAATGGGAGTTCGCGCCGCTGGCCGCGGCGGGCGACAAGGTGTCGGCCGCGTCGTGGCTGGGCGAGGTCAAGGAGCAGTGGGTCATGCACAAGATCATGGTGCCCTTCGCCATGACGGGCAGCTACACGGTCAAGAGCGTCGCTGCGGCGGGCCGTTACAAGGTGACCGACACGATCGCCGTGGTGACCGACGCCGAGGGGCGCGACCACGAGATCACGATGGTGCAGAAGTGGCCCGTGAAGCAGGCCGTGCGCTGCTACACCGAGAAGCCGCGTCCGTCGCGCGTGATGGAGACGGGCGTGCGTCCGATCGACACCTTCAACCCGCTGGCCGAGGGCGGTACGGGCTTCATCCCGGGGCCGTTCGGCGCCGGTAAGACGGTGCTCCAGCACGCCATCTCGAAGCAGGCCGAGGCCGACATCATCATCATCGTGGCGTGCGGCGAGCGCGCCAACGAGGTGGTCGAGATCTTCAAGGAGTTCCCCGAACTGGTCGACCCCCGCACGGGCCACAAGCTCATGGAGCGTACGATCATCATCTGCAACACGTCGAACATGCCCGTCGCCGCGCGCGAGGCCTCGGTCTACACGGGTATGACCATCGGCGAGTACTACCGTTCGATGGGTCTGAAGGTGCTCGTCATGGCCGACTCGACGTCGCGCTGGGCGCAGGCGCTGCGCGAGATGTCGAACCGTCTGGAGGAGCTTCCGGGTCAGGACGCCTTCCCGATGGACCTCTCGGCGATCATCTCGAACTTCTACTCGCGCGCCGGTCTGGTGAAGCTCAACAACGGCCAGACGGGTTCGGTGACCTTCCTCGGTACGGTGTCGCCCGCGGGCGGTAACCTCAAGGAGCCCGTCACGGAGTCGACCAAGAAGGCCGCGCGCTGCTTCTACGCCCTCTCGCAGGGCCGTGCCGACTCGAAGCGCTACCCGGCCATCGATCCGCTGGACTCCTACTCGAAGTACCTCGAATACCCCGAAATCCGCGCCTACCTCGACGAGCACATCGAGAAGGACTGGGTCGACCTCGTCTACGAGGGCAAGACCATCGTGCAGCGCGGTAAGGAGGCCAACGACCAGATCAACATCCTCGGCGACGACGGCGTGCCGGTGGAGTACCACGAGCGTTTCTGGAAGTCGGAGCTCATCGACTTCGTGATCCTGCAGCAGGACGCCTTCGACGAGATCGACGCCAACTGCCCGATCGAGCGCCAGAAGATGATGTACAAGATGGTGATCGACATCTGCCGCCGGGAGTTCGGCTTCGCGGGCTTCGAGGAGTGCGCGCAGTTCTTCAAGGGTCTGATCAACCTCTTCCGCCAGATGAACTACGCCGAGTGGCAGTCGGAGAAATTCAACGGCTACCTCCGCCAGATCGAAGAGTACGTGAGTGAAAAAAACAAGTAAGCCATGACGACACGCGCATTTCAGAAAATATACACCAAGATCGACAACATCACCAAAGCGACCGTGACGCTCCGCGCCTCGGGAGTCGGCAACGACGAGCTGGCCACCGTGGGCGGCAAGCTGGCGCAGGTGGTGAAAATCATGGGCGAGAACGTGACCCTGCAGGTCTTCGCCGGTACGGAGGGTCTCGCCACCGACTCGGAGGTCGTCTTCCACGGCGAGCCGCCGAAGCTCCGCGTCTCGGATAACCTCGCGGGCCGCTTCTTCAACGCCTACGGCGAGCCGCTCGAGGGCGGCGAGATCGTCGAGGGCGAGGAGCGCGAGATCGGCGGTCCGACGGTGAACCCCTTCCGCCGCATCCAGCCGTCGGAGCTCATCGCCACGGGTATCGCCGGCATCGACCTCAACAATACGATCGTGACGGGTCAGAAGATCCCCTTCTTCGCCGACCCCGACCAGCCCTACAATGCCGTGATGGCCAACGTGGCCCTGCGTGCGAAGGCCGACAAGATCATTCTGGGCGGCATGGGTCTGACGAACGACGACTTCCTCTACTTCAAGTCGGTCTTCGAGAACGCCGGTGCGCTCGACCGCATCGTCTCGTTCGTCAACACCACGGAGAACCCGCCCGTGGAGCGTCTTCTGGTGCCCGACATGGCGCTGACGGCCGCCGAGTACTTCGCCGTGGACAAGGGCGAGAAGGTGCTGGTGCTGCTCACCGACATGACGCTCTACGCCGACGCGCTGGCCATCGTCTCGAACCGTATGGACCAGATCCCCTCGAAGGACTCGATGCCCGGCTCGCTCTATTCGGACCTCGCGAAGATCTACGAGAAGGCGGTGCAGCTGCCCAACGGCGGTTCGATCACGATCATCGCCGTGACGACCCTTTCGGGCGGCGACATCACGCACGCCATCCCCGACAACACGGGTTACATCACCGAGGGCCAGTTGTTCCTGCGCAACGACTCCGATACGGGCAAGGTCATCGTCGACCCGTTCCGTTCGCTGTCGCGTCTGAAGCAGCTCGTGATCGGCAAGAAGACCCGCGAGGACCATCCGCAGGTGATGAACGCCTGCGTGCGTCTCTACGCCGATGCGGCCAACGCCAAGACGAAGCTCGAAAACGGCTTCGACCTCTCGGACTACGACGAGCGCGCCCTGAAGTTCGCGCACGCCTACTCGGAGAAGCTGCTGGCGATCGACGTCAACATCGACATCACGGAGATGCTCGACACGGCATGGCGCCTCTTCGCCGAGTACTTCACCAAAGAGGAGGTCGCCGTCAAGGAGGAGCTCATCAAGAAATACTGGAAGGAGGCGTAACCCGCTATGGCAATCAAATTCCAATACAACAAGACCTCGCTCGGCGAACTCGGCAAGCAGCTGAAAATGCGGCAGAAGGCCCTCCCTACGATCAAAAGCAAGGAGTCGGCGCTTCGTTCCGAGGTGAAGAAGGCGAAGGACTCCGCGGGCGACTACCGCCGTCGGCTCGATGCCCTGAAGGCCGAGTACGACTACATGGTGTCGCTCTGGGGAGAGTTTGATTGTGACCTGCTGCGCATCGCCGATGTCGAACTTTCGGAACAGAAGATCGCAGGCGTGCGCACGCCCGTCCTGCAGGATGTGAAATTCGAGGAGAAGCCCTACGACCTCTTTTCGTCGCCCGTGTGGTTCGCCGACGGCGTGGAGGTCCTCAAGCGCATGGCGCGTCTGGGCATCGAATTCGAGGTTTACAACCGCAAGATGGAACTCTTGGACTATGCGCGGCGCAAGACCACGCAGAAGGTGAACTTGTACGAGAAGGTGCAGATACCCGGTTACGAGGACGCCATACGTAAGATCAAACGCTTCATGGAGGACGAGGAGAACCTCTCCAAGTCGGCCCAGAAGATCGTGAAAACCAAACAACAGGCCGCCGGGGAGGGCGCGATGCTATGATAGCCAGAATGTCGAAATACGACTTTGTGCTCTTTGCGGCGCAAAGCGAGGACTTCATCGCCCGGCTGCGCGACCTCGGACTGGTCGACATCACCGCCACGGGCTGGGAGCCCTCGGAGGAGGACCGCCAGCTGCTGCTCGACATCGAGGGCACGGCGAAGGCCTCGGAGTTCCTCCGCACGTGGCGTGCGGACGAGGCGCATGCGGCGCTCGTGGGCGAACCGTTCGCCACGGGTGCCGAGGCCTACGAACGCTATGTCGCCGCGCAGCGCGAGGCCGCGGCCCTGCGCACGGAGATCGACCGCCTCGAAAAGACGGCCGACGAACTGCGCCCGTGGGGCGCGTTCGATGTGGCGCGTACGCAGGCGCTCGCCGAGCAGGGCATCGTCCTGCGCTACTTCTCGGCGCAGCGCAACGTCTACGACAAGTCGTTCGCCGCGTGGTCGGAGCAGTATACCCTCTCGGAGGTGGCCCGCACCGACGCTACGGTGTGGTTCGTCGCGGTGACGGCGCCCGGCGCCGAGGTCGACCTCGACGCGCAGGAGATGAAGGCCCCGGCGATGGATGTCCGCGAGGCGGACCGCCGCATCGCGGAAGCCGGCGCGAAGCTCGCGGCGCTCGATGCCGAGTTCGCCCGCGTCGCCGCGTCGGAGCAGCTGCTCGGGCAGTACGCCGCGTCGCTCAAGGAGCGGCTGCAGGGCGTGCGCGTGACCGCCACGGCGGAGCGTGCGGCCGACGGCTCGCTCGTCGTCATGGAGGGCTGGGCCGAGACCGAAACCTCGGCGAAGGTCGATGCGCTGCTGGAGGAGTACCCCAACGTGGTCTACCTCAAGAGCGACCCGACGCCCGAGGACGACACGCCGGTGAAGCTGCGCAACGGCTGGTTCGCGCGGATCTTCGAGATGGTGGGCGACATGTATGCCCGCCCGAAGTACGGCACGATCGACCTCACGCCCTTCTTCGCACCGTTCTATATGCTCTTTTTCGCCATCTGCCTCAACGATGCGGGCTACGGCGCCATCCTCGCGCTCATGGGCGCATGGATGCTCGCCAAGAACCGCAAGCCCGGCATGATGCGGCGCGCGGCGTGGTTCGCCACGCTGTGCGGTCTGGCTACGGTGGCCGTGGGACTCTTCTGCGGTTCGTTCTTCGGATTGAGCCTCGCGAACTACTTCCCGTCGATCCCCTTCTTCGATTTCCAGAACCGCTTCTTCTCCATCGCGCTGGCGATCGGCATGGTGCAGATCCTCTTCGGTATGGCCATCAGCATCTGGGTCACGACGCGCTCGTTCGGCTTCCGCTATGCGCTGGGGTCGCTCGGGTGGTTCATCGTCCTGCTCGCGGGATCGGTGGCCGGCGGCCTTCCGATGCTGAACGAGGCATGGGTGATTCCGGGCTTCACGACCTCGTCGCCCGCCTTCTACGGGGCGCTCGCCGCGGGTGCCGTGCTGATGCTGTTCTTCAACTCGCCGGGCAAGAACCCCTTCGTGAACTTCGGTGCGGGTCTGTGGAACTTCTACAACAACCTCACGGGCCTGTTGAGCGACGTGCTGTCGTACATCCGTCTGTTCGCCATCGGACTTTCGGGCGGCGTGCTGGCGCTGGTCTTCAACTCGCTGGCCGACGGCTTCGTGCCCGAGGGCGCGAACATCGTCGTGCGCATCCTCATCATGCTGCCGATTCTGCTCATCGGTCACGGCATCAACCTCTTCATGTCGACGATCTCGTCGTTCGTCCACCCGATGCGTCTCACGTTCGTGGAGTTCTACAAGAACGCCGGGTTCGAGATGGCTTCGCGCTCGTTCGACCCCATCCGCAAAATGGATCAAACAAACGAATAACAAACAATAAAAATCTTTTTTCGAATTATGGAAACAACTGCTTTGGTAATGGCCTACGTAGGCGTCGCTCTGATGGTAGGTCTGGCCGGTATCGCATCGGCTGTAGGTACTTCGATCGCCGGACAGGCTGCCGTGGGCGCCATGAAAAAGAACGGCGGCGCGTTCGGTAGCTACATGATTCTCTCGGCCCTCCCGGGTTCGCAGGGTCTCTACGGCTTCGTCTGCTTCTTCATGGTTCAGGGCTTCCTCGCCGCACCGACGATGGTGCAGGGTGCCGCCGTGCTGGGTGCCGGTATTCTGGTGGGTATCGTCAACCTCGCAGCCGCGATCTATCAGGCCAAAGTCTGCGCCAACGGTATCGCAGCGATCGGCAACGGTCACGACGTGATGGGTAAGACGCTGATCCTCGCCGCTTTCCCCGAGCTCTACGCTATTCTTACGGTGGCTGCGACGTTCCTCATCTCGAACATCGTGAAGTAATCCGATGCGTGCGGCCGCAGGGCCGCTGCGCGAAAAAAGTCCCCGAGCGATCGGGGACTTTTCGTTTTTCGGATCCGGAGCCCCGTGCGGCGGGATGTCCGGGCGTGGGGCCCGGGGTGGCGGAGGCGGTATGATCGGGACGGCAGGCGCCCCGGTGCGGGCGTCCGGTCCGCCGTGTAGCCTGCCGTGCGTGCCGTTGCGGTTAGTGCTCTTTCGAATGCTCGGAGTCGCATCGCACTGCGGAGTTGGGCGGTATTTCGGAAGCCTCCGGCCTGTTCGGAAACGGCAGCGCGCGAACGATCGGAGTGTCCGATGCTCGCGCGCTGTTGCGTTCGTTCCGTTTCGTCAGCGGCCCTTGCGGCGCGTCGACCGGGAGACTGCGGGTCCGGCCGTACGCTTCGTTCTGCCTGCGGAGGAGCCGCGACGCGGCAGGTTGGGGAGCACGAGCTCGAAGTCGAGCTGGCGCTTCTGCAGGTCGGCCCGCTTGACGCGGATGCGGACCGCGTCGCCCAGCGTCATGCGGCGTCCCGTGGCGCTGCCGACGATCTCGTAGGCGGCCTCGTCGAAGCGGAAGAAGTCCCCTTCGATGTCGCGCAGGAACGACATGCCCTCGATGTGCGTCTCGTCCAGCTCGACGTAGACGCCCCACTCGGTGAGGCCCGAGATGTGGCCGTCGAACTCCTGTCCGAGGCGCTCCTTCATGAATTCGACCATCTTGTACTTGATCGAGGCGCGTTCGGCCTCGGCAGCGACGACCTCGCGTTCGGAGGCGTGGGCGCAGAGGCTCTCCAGCGCCTCCCGGTCGGCCGACCTGCCCCCTTCGAGGTAGCGGGCCAGCAGGCGGTGGACCATCATGTCGGGGTAGCGGCGGATGGGCGAGGTGAAGTGGGTGTAGTAGGGGAACGCCAGTCCGTAATGGCCGATGTTGTCGGTCGTGTAGTAGGCTTTGGCCATCGACCGCACGGCCATCGTCGTCACGGCGTTCTCCTCCGTGGTGCCCTTCACGCTCCCCAGCAGCTTGTTCATCTCTTTGGCCACGGCGCGTCCCTTCGCGGCCTTGAAGACGTGGCCGAAGCGGAGGATGAACTGCCGGAAGCGGTCGAGCTTCTCCTCGCTCGGGGCGTCGTGCACGCGGTAGACCATCGTGCGGGGAACGCTGCGGCCCCGCTCCGTGCGGCGCTTGCCGCAGAACTCGGCGACGCGGCGGTTGGCCAGCAGCATGAACTCCTCGATCATCTGGTTGGCCTCCGTCTGCTCCTTGAAGTAGACGGCGACGGGACGGCCCGCCTCGTCGAGACGGAACTTCATCTCGGCGCGCTCGAACGAGATCGCGCCGTCGCGGAACCGCTTGCGGCGCAGCGCCTGCGCCAGCCGGTTGAGCGTCGTCACCTCCTCGGCGAAGTCGCCGCGGCCCGTTTCGATCACCTCCTGCGCCTCGGCATAGGTGAACCGCCGGTCGGAGTGGATCACCGTGCGGCCGAACCACTCGTCGACGAGGTCGAGGTTTTCGTTGAGCGTGAAGACCGCCGAGAAGCAGAGGCTCGTCTCGTTGGGACGCAGCGAGCAGAGCTCGTTCGAGAGCCGCTCGGGCAGCATCGGGATCGTGCGGTCGACGAGATATACCGACGTGCCGCGCGCCACGGCCTCGTCGTCGATCGCCGAGTGGGGCCGCACGTAGTGGGTGACGTCGGCGATGTGCACGCCGATCTCCCACACCCCGTCGCCGACGCGGCGCACCGAGAGGGCGTCGTCGAAATCCTTCGCGTCGGCCGGGTCGACCGTGAAGGTCGTCACGGCGCGGAAGTCGCGGCGGGCCTCGATCTCGCGGGCGGTGATGCGGCCGTCGATGGCTGCCGCGGCCTGCTCGATCCCGGGTTCGAAGCGGTAGGGGAGGTCGTATTCGGCGAGGATGGCGTGCATCTCCGTGTCGTTGTTGCCGGCCAGTCCCAGACGGTCGATCAGCTCGCCCGCGGGGCTCTTGCTGCCGAGGGGCCAGTCGACGATGCGCACGGCGACCTTCTCGCCGTCGCGGATCTGGGGGTTCGAGCGTTTCGAGAGGTAGATGTCCATCGGCATGCGGCGCGAGTCGGGCCGCACGAAGATCTGGTGCGCACCGACCTCCGCGACGCCGACGTAGGGCCGGCGGCAGCGTTCGACGATGCGCGTGATCTCGCCTTCGCTCTGGCCGCCGCGGCTGCGGTGGAGGACGATCGCCTCCACGCGGTCGCCGTCGAGCGCGTTGCAGGCGTTGCGGGCGTGGACATAGAGGTCCTGCTCCATGCCCTCGACGCGTACGTAGACAGCACCGCTCTGGGTCATGCTCGCCGTGCCTTCGACATGGGGCAGGTGGTTACGGGTCAGGCGGTATTTCTCGCGGGCGCACTCCTCGACCACGCCCTCGTGGAACAGGCGGTCGAGGATTTCGAGCGTCTCGCGTCGTCCCTCCTTCGTGGCGCCGCCCGATGCGGCGGCGAGTTGCTTGAGCGAGAACTTATTGTTGGGCGATTCGCGTAACAGGTTCAGGATGACCGATATGCGGTCCGTTTTGCGCGCTCCTTTCGCGGAGCGTCTGTCGTTTGTTTTTTTCATAATCGTGATTCCAGAATGCGGTGGGCCAGTCGGAGCATGAAGTCGATGCCGACGTCGAGGGCCCGCTCGTCGGGCGCGAAGGTCGCCGTGTGGAGGCGTCCGGCGGCGGCGCCTACGCCTAACCGGTAGAATAATGAAGGGTAGCGGAGCGTGTAGTGCCCGAAGTCCTCGGCCGTGGGGCGCAGCGGCAGCCGCTCGATGCGCAGCCCCGATGCTTCGGCCAGCGCCGCGGCCAGCTCCGTGAGCGCCGGGTCGTTGACCACCGAGGGGTATCCGCGGTCGATCGCCGCCTCGGTGCGGGTGCCGTGCCGGGCGTCGGTCTCCGCGGCGAAGGCTTCGATGGCCCGGTGGGCCTCCGTGCGCGCACCTTCGTCGAAGGTGCGCAGCGTGCCCTCCATGCGCACCTCGTCGGGCACGACGTTCGTGGCGCCGGGCGCCTCCACGCGGCCGATCGAGAGCACCCGTACGGGGGCGTTGAGCGTCAGGAGCCGGCCGATGAGCTCCGCGGCGGCGGCCACCGGGTCGTGCAGCTGGGCGCGCAGGGCGCCGTGGCCGCCCGTGCCCCGCACGGCGAAGCGCAGCTCGTCGTTCGCCGCCATGTATTTTCCGGCGCGGAAGCCGAGCGTGCCGATCTCGAGCTGCGGCTCCGCATGTTCGCCGACGACGGCGACCACCTCGAAGTCGTCGAACGCCCCCTCGGCCAGCACCAGCGAGGCGCCGCCCGGGTTGCACTCCTCGCCCGGCTGGAAGAGCCCGAGGAGCGTCCCGGCGAAGTCGGGCGTCGCGGCGGCTTCGCGCAGCACGCCGTAGAGCACCGCGGCGTGCATGTCGTGGCCGCAGGCGTGCATCACGCCCTCGTTGCACGAGGCGTAGGGGAGCCCCGTCCGCTCGGCGATCGGCAGCGCGTCGATGTCGGCGCGCAGCACCACGGCGCGGCGGTCGCCGGCGGCCGTCGCGCGGCCCCGGATGCGGGCCAGCACCCCCGTGCCGGCTACGCGGCGGTGTTCGATGCCCAGCGCGTCGAGCTGTGCCTCGATGAAGGCGGCGGTGTCGTGCTCGGCGAACGAGCGTTCGGGGTGCGCGTGCAGGTGGCGGCGGAATTCGACGGGTGTCATGGTGCGTTCGGCGGTTAAAATACGGTGCGGGCGATCTCGATGATGTTTTCGGCCTTGCCCATCGGGTAGTAGTGCAGCACGGGCACGCCCGCGGCCTTCAGCTCGCGGCTCTGGGCGATGGCCCACTCGGTGCCGATGCGCCGCACGGCGGCCTTGTCGTCGCGGTGGGCGAGCACCTCGCGGCGGAGCGGCTCGGGGATCGAGCAGCCGAAGGTCTCGGGCAGCAGCGTGAGGTGGCGCAGCGTCGCGAGGGGCTTGATGCCGGGGATGATCGGCACCCCGATGCCCGCCTCGCGGCAGCGGCGCACGAAGTCGAAGAAGCGGGCGTTGTCGTAGAAGAGCTGCGTGACGACGTATTCGGCCCCCGCGTCGACCTTCGCCTTGAGCGCGGCGATGTCGGCCTCGGGCGAGGCCGACTCTTCGTGCCCCTCGGGGTAGCCCGCCACGCCGATCGAGAACTTCGAGTGGTGGCAGATCTCGACTTCGCCGTCGACGAACTCGCCGCGGTTCATCGCGGCGATCTGGCGCACGAGGTCCGCGGCGTGGGCGTGGCCCTGCGGATGGGGCATGAAGCGGCGTTCGTTCTGCGACTTGTCGCCGCGCAGCGCCAGCACGTTGTGCAGCCCGAGGAAGTCCATGTCGATCAGCGCGTCCTCGATGTCGTAGCGCGAAAGGCCGCCGCAGATCAGGTGGGGGACCGTCTCCACGCCGTAGCGCGCCTTGATCGCCGCCGAGATGCCCACCGTGCCGGGGCGGCGGCGGACGACGTGCCACTCGGCCGAGCCGTCGGGCCGCTGCGTCTGCTTGATCCCCTCGCGGTGGAACGTGACGTTGATGTAGGCCGGGTCGAATTCCATGAGGGGGTCGATCGCGGCGAATACGCCGCCCATGCCGTCGCCCTTGAGCGGCGGCAGCAGTTCGAACGCGAAGCGGGTTTTCCCCTCTGCGAGGGCGCTGTGTATGAGTTCTGCGACGTTCACGACTCGGTGTGTGAAAGGTTGTGGCGATCTTGCTCCCGGCGCGCGTGCGGGACGCAGCCGGCGGAGACGCGAACGAAGCGAGCAGTCCTCCGCCCGGGGGCGGCTGCGGACTGCACGGCTCTTCGAGCCGAAAGGTCTTTCCGGCTTTCTGCCGGTATGTGTCGCTGCGGATTCATCTCGTTATAGCGTATTGCCGGGCAGCAACCTGCGTGCCTCGTCGGCGTCGATGCCGCGGCGACGGGCGTAGTCGTCCAGCTGGTCGTCGCCGATCGTGCCCACGGCGAAGTAGTCGGCGTCGGCGAACAGGAGTCCGCAGAGCGCCTCGCCCGGTGCGATCATGTGGGTCTCGGTGAGCTTCATCTGCGTGGTGACCTCGGCGGCGAGCAGGTCGAACACCGTGCGTTTGAGCGCATGGTCGGGCGATGCCGGGTAGCCGAAGGCCATGCGGCGGCCGCGGTAGTCGCCGCGCACGAGCCGCTGCGGGTCGAGCGGCGTCGTTTCGGCCTCGTAGCCCCACATCTGGCGTCGCACGAAGGTGTGGATCGCCTCGGCGAAGGCCTCCGTGAGGCGGTCGGCGAGCAGCTTGGCCATGATGGCGCGGTAGTCGTCGCCCTCCGCGCGGAACCCTTCGGCGAGTTTGTCGAGGCCGATGCCGGCCGTCGCGGCGAAGCAGCCGATCCAGTCGCCGGCCGGTGCGAGCAGGTCGGCCAGCGAGCGGTGCTCCTCGCCGCGGGTCTGGTTGCGGAGCATCGGCAGCCGCCGTTCGCGGCCCCTGACGTCGCGCACGACGATGTCGTCGCCCTCGGCCCGGGCCGGGAAGATGCCCACCGCGCCCTGCAGCGTCAGAAGCCGCTCGTCACGGATGCGTCGCAGCAGCTCCTGCGCGTCGGCGAAGAGCTTGCGGGCCTCCTCGCCCCGCTCGGGGTGGTCGAGGATCTCGGGGTAGCGCCCCTTGAGCCCCCATGCCGGGAAGAAGAAGTTCCAGTCGATGAAGGGCTCGGCGTCGGCGATGTCGAAGTCGGGGAAGACCATGCGGCCCGGGTGGAGCGGCTCGACGGGCGTGTGCGGCGTCGCGGGACGCCCCTTCGCGCGCGCCTCGGCGAGCGGCACGAGGTTTCGTGCGCGCTCCGCACGGGCGTAGTCGGCGCGCAGGGCCTGCTGTTCGGCCCGGATGTGGGCGGCGTGCAGGTCGCCCTCCTCGCCGAGCAGCTGCGCGAGAATCCGGCTGTTGCAGCTGGCGTCGGCGGCATGGACCACCGTCCCCGAGTAGACGGGGGCGATCTTCACGGCCGTGTGCAGCGCGGAGGTCGTGGCGCCGCCGATGAGCACCGGGATGCGGAGCCCGCGGCGTTCGAGCTCCTCGCAGACGCGGGTCATCTCGTCGAGCGACGGCGTGATCAGGCCGCTCAAACAGATGCACTGCGCCCGACGGACCACCGCCTCGTCAACGATGCGCTGCGCCTCGACCATCACGCCCAGATCGTGCATTTCGTAGCCGTTGCAGGCCATCACCACCGCGACGATGTTCTTGCCGATGTCGTGCACGTCGCCCTTGACGGTGGCGATCAGCACGCGCCCCGCGGCCCGGCGTTCCGTGTCGGTCTCCTGCCCGATGTAGGGTTCGAGCGCCGCCACGGCCCGTTTCATCACCCGGGCGCTCTTGACCACCTGCGGCAGGAACATCTTGCCTTCGCCGAAGAGTTTTCCCACGCGCTCCATCGCCGGCATCAGCAGCCGGTCGATCACCGCCATCGGGCTGCCCAGCGTGCGGTAGCCCTCCAGCGCATCCTCCTCGATGAAGTCGGGGATGCCCTTGAGCATCGCGCGCTCGATCCGCTCGGCGAGCGTCCCCGTGCGGTCGGCTTCGGCCGTCGCCGTCGTGTCGGCGGTGCAGGCCTTCACCCGCTGGGCATAGTCGGCGAGCCGTTCCGCGGCGTCGGGGCGCCGGCAGAGGAGCACATCCTCGACCCGCTCCAGCAGCTCGGGTTCGATCTCGCTGTAGACGCGCAGCATCTGGGGGTTGACGATGCCCATGTCCATCCCCGCGCCGATGGCGTGGTAGAGGAACGCGGCGTGCATCGCCTCGCGCACGGCGTTGTTGCCGCGGAAGGCGAACGAGAGGTTCGAGACGCCGCCCGAGACCTTCGCGTGGGGCAGGTGCTCCCGGATCCAGCGCGTCGCGTCGATGAAGGCCTTGGCGTAGCCGTCGTGCTCGGCGATGCCCGTGGCGACGGCGAGGATGTTGGGGTCGAAGACGATCTCCTCGGGCGGGAATCCGTCGTCGACCAGCAGCCGGTAGGCGCGGGCGGCCACCTCGATCTTCCGCTCGAAGGTGTCGGCCTGCCCCCGCTCGTCGAAGAGCATCACCACGGCGGCGGCTCCGTAGCGGCGGATCTCGCGGGCCCGGCGCAGCAGCTCCTCCTCGCCCTCCTTGAGCGAGATCGAGTTGACGATCGCCTTGCCCTGCGTCGCCTCCAGCCCCGCGACGAGCGTCTCCCACTTCGAGGAGTCGATCATCACCGGCACGCGGGCGATTTCGGGTTCCGAGGCCATCAGGTTGAGGAAGGTGCGCATCGCCGCGGGGCCGTCGATCAGTCCGTCGTCCATGCAGACGTCGACCACCTGCGCGCCGGCTTCGACCTGCGCCCGGGCCACCGTCAGCGCCTCCTCGTAGTTCCCTTCGCGGATCAGCCGCGCGAAGCGGGCCGAGCCGGCGACGTTGGTGCGCTCGCCGACGTTGATGAAGTTGGCCTCGGGGTCGATCCGCAGCGGTTCGAGACCGCTCAAGACGGTGATGTGCGATGCCGCCGGCAGCGGACGCGGGGCGTAGTCGCCGACGATCTTCGCCAGTTCGAAGATGTGCTCTGGGGTCGTGCCGCAGCACCCTCCGACGATGTTGACCAGTCCCCGGCGCAGGTACTCGCCCACATCCTCGGCGAACATCGCGGGGGTCTCGTCGTAGCCGCCCATGACGTTGGGCAGCCCGGCGTTGGGATGGGCCGAGATGCGGGTTTCGGCCACGGCGGCCAGCCGCTCGAGGTAGGGCAGGAGCTGCTTGGCGCCGTAGGCGCAGTTGAAGCCGATCGAGAGCAGCCCGGCGTGGGCCATCGAGGCGGCGAAGGCCTCGACGGTCTGACCCGAGAGAGTGCGGCCGCTGGCGTCGGCCAGCGTGCCCGAGACCATGACGGGGAGTTTGCGGCCCCGTTCGGCGGCCAGCCCATCGATGGCGTAGAGGGCCGCTTTGGCGTTGAGCGTGTCGAAGACCGTCTCGACGAGCAGGATGTCGGCGCCGCCGTCGATCAGCCCCCGGGCCTGCTCGGCGTAGGCGTCGGCCAGCTGGCGGAAGGTCACCTCGCGCGCCGCGGGGTCGTTCACGTCGGCCGACATCGAGGCCGTGCGGTTGGTCGGGCCCATCGAACCGGCCACGAAGCGGGGTTTGCGGGGGTTGCGCCGCGTGAAGGCGTCGGCCGCGCGGCGCGCCACTTCGGCCGCGGCGCGCGCTATTTCGTAGGCATGGCCCTCCAGTCCGTAGTCGGCCAGCGACACGGCGTTGGCGTTGAACGAGTCGGTCGTCACGATGTCGGCCCCCGCGAGCAGGTATTTTTCGTGGATCTCGCCCACGACGTCGGGACGCGTCAGGGCGAGCAGGTCGTTGCACCCCTTGAGCTGCGTCGGCCACGCCGCGAACCGCTCGCCGCGGTAGTCCTCCTCGCCGAGGCCGTAGCGCTGGATCATCGTTCCGAGGCCGCCGTCGAGCAGCAGGATGCGCTCCGCGAGTGCTTCATGGAGTCGGTTTTCCATCGGTTATTTCTTTTCTATTGCGATTTCGAAGAGCTTCGGCCAGTTCTTGCCCGTCACGAAGATGCGCTTCGCCGCCGGGTCGTAGGCGATACCGTTCAGCACGTCGGTCGTGGCCGTCACGTCGTCGACGGGCAGCAGCCCCGTGAGGTCGACGATCCCCTCGACGACGCCCGTCGCGGGGTCGATGACGACGATGGCGTCGGTCGTGTAGACGTTGGCCCAGATCTTCCCGTCGATCCACTCCAGTTCGTTGAGGAACTCCACCGGGCGCCCCTCGCAGGTCACCGTCACGCTGCCCTTGCGGCGGAACGTCGCGGGGTCGAGGATCCGGATCGTCGCCGAGCCGTCGCTCATGTAGAGCGACGCGCCGTCGGTCGTGAGGCCCCAGCCCTCGCCCGGATAGGCGAAGTCGCGGAGCTTGCGGCCCGTCGCGGCGTCGTAGACGTGCGCCGTGTTGGACTGCCACGTCAGCTGGTAGATCTTGCCGTCGAGCAGGGCGATCCCTTCGCCGAATTCGCGCTCGGGGAGCGCGGCCACCGTTTCGGTGCCGCCCGTGGCGAGGTCGATGCGCTGGAGCACCGATTCGCCGTGCTGGCCCGTGCCCTCCCACAGCACGCCGTCGGCCCAGAGGAGCCCCTGCGTGTAGCTGCTACGCAGGTGGGGGTAGACGTTGCGCACGGTGTAGGTGTATTCGGCGGGCGCCGCGGGCGGGCGGGTCTCGCCTGCGGGCTGTTCGCGGCGTGCGGCACCGGCGCCGCAGGCGGTCGCCAGCAGCATCGCGAGGCAGAGGATCGGGATGGTTTTCATGTGTCGGAATCGGATATATCCCACAAAAGTACGAAAAAGGATTCATATTATTATGATTCGCGGCCGGATACTTCTCCTCCGAGGCCTCGCGGGCGCCGCGACGGGCGAAGGAAATTTACCGTATTATAGGGAATTGTCTTGCGCCGGACGGAATATTTTCGTATCTTTGTCGACCGATTCCCGAACGGAAAGTGAAGAAGAACAAACAATAAAGCATTCGTTATGAATATCGTAAGAGAGCAACGCGGCGAGAACAATTCGCTGTTGAAGATCACGGTGACGCCCGAGGACTACGCACAGGAGGTCGACAAGGCGCTGCGCGAATACCGCCGCAAGGCCAATATCCCGGGATTCCGCCCGGGCATGGTGCCGATGGGCATCGTGAAGAAGATGTACGGCAAGGGCGTGCTGGCCGAGCAGTCCTACCGCAAGGCTTCGAACGCGGCGTTCGAGTACCTCCAGAAAGAGAACATCGACTATCTGGGCGACGTCATCCCCTCGGAGGAGCAGGGCGACTTCGACTTCGAGAACGGCACCGACTTCGAGTTCGTCTTCGAGATCGGCGAGGCTCCGAAGGTCGAGCTCGCGCTCTCGGAGAAGGACAAGCTGACCTACCATGCGATCGCCGTCGACAAGAAGATGCACGACGATTACCGCTCCAACTACCTGCGCCGCTTCGGCCGTCTGGTCGACGCCGAGGAGGTGACTGCGGACGAGGCGCTGTCGGTGACGCTCGACAACGGCGAGATGAACGTCTCGGATGCCTATGTGGGGCTGATCTCGATGTCGGAGGAGGAGCGTGCGCCCTTCATCGGCAAGAAGGTGGGTTACAAGACCACGGTCAATGTCAACGAACTCTATAAGAACCCGTCGCAGCGCGCCGCCGTGCTGCAGGTCAAGGAGCACGAGCTGGAGGGCATCAACCCCGAATTCTCGCTCGAGATCACCAAGATCCGCAAGTTCGCCGAACCGGAGCTCAACGAGGAGTTCTTCAAGATGGCCTTCCCTTCGGGCGACGTGAAGAGCGCCGAAGAGTTCGAGGCCTACATCGACGCGCAGATCTCCTCGGAGCTGCGTCGCGAGAGCGACTACCTCTTCACGCTGCAGCTACGCGACTATCTTGTGAAGAAGGCCGGGCTGAAGATGCCCGAGGAGTTCCTCAAGCGCTGGCTCTACACGATCAACGAGGGCAAGTTCTCGATGGAGGAGATCGGCAAGGACTTCGACCAGTTCCTCAAGATGTTCACGTGGAACTACCTCCAGAAGCACTTCATCAAGGAGGAGAACATCTCCGTGGAGAAGGAGGAGGCCGAGCGCGAGGCGAAGGCGCTGGCTGCCGCCCAGTTCGCGCAGTACGGCATGCCGTCGGCCCCCGACGAGATGCTCGGCGGCTATGCCGAGCGGATTCTCGCCGACAAGGAGCAGGCGCAGAAGATCTACGAGAAGCTCTACGAAGTGAAGGTCGTCGAGGCCGTGAAGGCGAAGATCGGGGTGACGGAAAAAGCCGTATCCGCCGACGAATTCGCCAAGCTGGCCAAAGAACTTTAGCGTTCGCTGAAAAATACTCGAGCGGGGACTTTGCAGGCGTGATGTTTGCAAAGTCCTTTCCGTTGAACGGTTAAAACGCCAAACATGTCCGAATTCGAAAAATACGCACGCGGCCGCTGCGGCATCAGTTCGCTGAAGCTGCACGATTTCCGGTCGGTCTGCGACTCCTACGTCTCGCCGACGATCATCGAGGAGCGGCAGCTCAACGTCGCCACGATGGATGTCTTCTCGCGGCTGATGATGGACCGCATCATCTTCCTCGGTGCCCCGATCTACGACGATGCGGCCAACATCATTCAGGCGCAGCTGCTCTTTCTGGAGTCGACCGATCCCGAGAAAGACATCCAGATCTACATCAACTCGCCCGGCGGTTCGGTGACGGCCGGACTGGGCATCTACGACACGATGCAGCTCGTGGGCTGTGACGTGGCGACCATCTGCACGGGCCTCGCCGCCTCGATGGGCGCCGTGTTGCTCACGGCGGGCGCCGCGGGCAAACGCTCGGCGCTGCCCCATTCGCGGGTGATGATCCACCAGCCGCTGGGCGGTGCGCAGGGACAGGCGTCCGATATCGAGATCACGGCGCGCGAGATTCTCAAGACCAAACGCGAGCTCTACACGATCCTCTCGGAGCACTCGGGGGTCCCGGTGCGCAAGATCGAGCGGGATGCCGACCGCGACTACTGGCTCACGGCCCGCGAGGCCGCCGACTACGGTCTGATCGACGAAGTGCTGACCAAAAGGGAGAAACGATGACGCAGGAGCGCAACAACAACCGGGGCAGGAACGGCGACAAGGAGTGCTGTTCGTTCTGCGGCGCCCACCGCAACGATGTCGAGATACTGTTCAGCGGCGCCTACGGAGGCGGTGCGGCCAACATCTGCAACAAGTGTATCGAGAACGGCTACGAGATGCTGCTCGAGAGCGAGGCGGCGGTTCCCGCCGACCGTCGTCGCGCCGCCGCGCCGGCGACGCCCGCACTGAAGATGGAGGAGCTGCACAAGCCCGCGCAGATCAAGGCTTTCCTCGACCAGTACGTCATCGGGCAGGACGCCGCCAAGCGTTACCTCTCGGTGGCCGTCTACAACCACTACAAACGCTTGTTGCACGCCGCGGCGGGCGACGAGGTCGAGATCGACAAGTCGAACATCGTGCTGGTAGGCCCCACGGGTACGGGCAAGACGCTCATGGCCCGCACGATCGCCCGGCTGCTGAAGGTCCCCTTCACGATCGTCGACGCCACGGTGCTCACCGAGGCGGGCTACGTGGGCGAGGATGTCGAGAGCATCCTCTCGCGGCTGCTGCAGGCCGCCGACTACGACGTGGCGCAGGCCGAGCGGGGCATCGTCTTTATCGACGAGATCGACAAGATCGCGCGCAAGGGCGACAATCCGTCGATCACGCGCGACGTCTCGGGCGAGGGGGTGCAGCAGGCGCTGCTCAAGATCCTCGAGGGCACGACGGTCAACGTTCCCCCGCAGGGCGGCCGCAAGCACCCCGACCAGAAGTTCATTCAGGTCGACACGCGCAACATCCTCTTCATCTGCGGCGGTGCGTTCGACGGCATCGAGAAGAAGATCGCGCAGCGGCTCAACACCCGCGCGATGGGCTACGGCCGTGTCGCGGCCGATCCGATCGACCGCTCGAACCTCATGCAGTACGTCTCGCCGCAGGACATCAAGTCCTACGGACTGATTCCCGAGCTGGTGGGGCGTCTGCCGGTGCTGACCTACATGCAGCCGCTCGGGCGCGACGCCCTGCGACGGATCCTTACCGACCCGAAGAACTCCATCGTCCGTCAGTACGAGCGGCTCTTCGCGATGGACGGCGTGGAGCTCGTCTTCGAGCCCGAGGCGCTGGAGGCGATCGTCGACCGGGCCGTCGCCTGCAAGCTGGGGGCCCGCGGCCTGCGGTCGATCTGCGAGGCGGTGATGATCGACACGATGTTCGATCTGCCGTCGAGCGGCGAGAACCGCTTCGTCGTGACGGGCGACGCTGTCCGCGAAAAGACGGAGGGGACTCCGGCTTCCGAATTGAAAAAGGTGGGATAACCACCTTTTTTCGTATATCCGGCTTGCACCTTATATACTCCGCCTCGGCAAAATTGCAAATAAATTTGCTTTTGCGCTCGGCTTATTCGTATAATTGGCTTGCGCCTTATATACTCCGCCTCGGCAAAATTGCAAATAAATTTGCTTTTGCGCTCGGCTTATTCGTATAATTGGCTTGCGCCTTATATACTCCGCCTCGGCAAAATTGCAAATAAATTTGCTTTTGCGCTCGGCTTATTCGTATATTTGTATAAAGAACGAAATTTATCCCAATACCTATGTCTACGAACTCCCAAATTACGCGTGTCGCCGACAACATCCGTATTCTGTCGGCCGCGATGGTCGAAAAGGCGAAATCGGGGCACCCCGGCGGCGCTATGGGCGGCGCCGATTTCATCACGGTACTCTACGCCGAATTCCTGCGCTACGATCCCGCACGCATGGACTACCCCCACCGCGATCGGTTCTTCCTCGATCCGGGCCACATGTCGCCCATGCTTTACGCTACGCTGTCGCTTGCCGGCAACTACTCCGTCGAGGAGCTGCAGGCGCTGCGCCAGTGGGGCAGTCCGACGCCGGGCCATCCCGAGGTCGACGTGCTGCGCGGTGTGGAGAACACCTCGGGACCGCTCGGACAGGGCCACGCGATGGCGCTGGGCGCTGCGATCGCCGAGCGTTTCATGGTCGCACGCTTCGGCGAGTGGATGGCGCACAAGACCTACGCCTACATCTCGGACGGTTCGGTCGAGGAGGAGATTTCGCAGGGAGTGGGCCGCATTGCGGGACATCTGGGGCTCGCGAACTTCATCATGTATTACGATGCGAACAACGTCCAGCTCTCGACGAAGGTCGACGAGGTGGACACCGAGAACATCGCGATGAAATACGAGGCATGGGGTTGGAACGTCCTCTCGATCGACGGCCACGACATCGACGCCATCCGCGGGGCGCTCACGGCGGCGAATGCCGAGACGGAGCGGCCGACGCTCATCATCGGTCGCACGACGATGGGCAAGGGTGCGCTGGCCGCCGACGGTTCGAGTTTCGAGGACAAGGTTTCGACGCACGGACAGCCGCTGACGGCTGCCGGCGCTGATTTCGCCGCTACGGTGCGGAATCTGGGGGGCGACGCCGAGCAGCCCTTCGCCGTGTTCGAGGAGAGCCGTGCGCTCTTCGCAGCGCGTCGCGAGCAGCTCGCCGCATGGGCTGCGGAGCGTGCCGAGACGGAGAAGACGTGGCGCCGCGGGCATAAGGATCTGGCCATGAAGCTCGATCGCTTCCTCTCGGGCACGCTGCCCGAGATCGATTACAAGTCGATCGCGGTGAAGAACGACGTCGCCACGCGCGCCGCTTCGGCCGACGTGCTCGGGGTCTTCGCCGAGAAGATCGACAACATGATCGTCGCTTCGGCCGACCTCTCCAATTCGGACAAGACCGACGGCTTCCTCAAGAAGACCAAAGCCTTCGAGCGGGGCGACTTCTCCGGCCGATTCTTCCAAGCCGGCGTCTCGGAGCTGACGATGGCCTGCGTGATGAACGGCATGGCGCTGCACGGAGGCGTGATTCCGGCCTGCGGCACCTTCTTCGTCTTCTCCGACTACATGAAGCCCGCCGTGCGCCTCTCGGCGCTGATGCGCCTGCATGTGATCTACGTCTGGTCGCACGATTCGTTCCGCGTGGGCGAGGACGGCCCGACGCACCAGCCCGTGGAGCACGAGGCGCAGATCCGCCTGATGGAGCATCTGCGCAACCACAGCGGCGAGCGTTCGATGCTGGTGCTGCGTCCGGCCGACGGCGATGAGACCGTCGCGGCGTGGAAGCTGGCCGTCGAGGAGCACCGTCCCGTGGCGCTGGTGCTTTCGCGTCAGAACATCAAGACGCTGCCGACGCTGGGGCGGAGCCGTCGCGAGGAGGCCGAGCAGGTGGCCAAGGGCGGTTACGTGGTGAAGGACGCCGCGAAGCCCGCCGCCGTGCTGGTCGCTTCGGGTTCGGAGGTCGCGACCCTCGTCGAAGGCGCCGAGCTGCTGCAGGCCGAGGGCATCGCCGTGCGCGTGGTGAGCGTGCCGAGCGAGGGCCTCTTCCGCGATCAGCCCAAATCCTATCAGGAGGGTGTGCTGCCCGCCGGTATCGTCCGTTACGGCCTCACGTCGGGACTTCCCGTCAACCTGCAGGGGCTCGTCGGCGAGCGGGGCATGATCCACGGCCTCGATCACTTCGGCTATTCGGCGCCGTTCAAGGTGCTCGACGAGCGCTTCGGTTACAACGGTAAGACCGTCGCCGCCGAGGTGAAGCAGTTGCTGGGAAAATAGTTCCGAGGTTCGGATCTCGGCGGCAACGGGTTTTTCCCGGGTGCCGCCGAGGTGAAGCAGCTGCTGGGGAAATAGTTCCGAGGTTCGGATCTCGGCGGCAACGGGTTTTCCCGGGTGCCGCCGAGGTGAAGCAGAATATCGCCCGCAGGTTGCCGGAGCGAACCTCCGGTCGGAACGATGACGGCTGCGCGGCCGTCGCCGCAGCGACGCATGAAAAAACCGGACTGTCTGACACTCATCGGACGGTCCGGTTTTCATGTTCCGCGATCCGTTATCGCTCGTTGTAGACGGGCAGCGCCTCGTCGCCGTATCGGTTCATGAGCTGCGGCCACGGTTCGACCCCGTTGCGTTCGGCCCATTCGAAATAGCGGCGTTGCATGCGGGCGACCCTGCGGGGATGCTCCGCAGCGCGGTCGTGCAGCTCGGCGCGGTCGCGCGAGATATCGTACAGCTCCCAACGTTGGCCGTCGTAGTAGCTGGCGACGAGTTTCCACTTCCCGATGCGGACCATGCGGTTGCCTTCGTGCTCGGCGAATATCGGGCGGCGCCGGGCGATGCTCCTCTTGTCGAGCAGCGGCAGCAGCGATATGCCTTCGGGGCGTACGAGCCGACGATCGGCATAATGTTCGGGAAACGGGCATCCGGCCGCGGCGAGACAGGTGGGGAGGATGTCGGTCAGGTGGCAGGGCGTATGATCGATGCGTCCGGGTCGTTCGACGCCGCGGCCGCGCCATACGATGCAGGGTGCCGAGATGCCTCCTTCGTGCGCGAAGTGTTTGTAGAGCCGGAAGGGGGTGCAGCTCACTCCGGCCCATCCGGTGCCGTAGTGGTGGTAGGTTCCGGCCTGTCCCATCTCGGCCAGCTCCTCCCCGGTGTGCACCCGGTAGGCGGCACCGCTGCGGCCGTCGAATCCGAATTCGTGCCATTCGGCGCACGCTCCGTTGTCCGAGAGGAAGATCACGAGCGAATGCTCCAGCTGTCCGTTCGCTTCGAGCGCCTCGAACAGGCGCCCGATCTGCTCGTCCATGATCTCCACCATCGCCGCATAGACGGCCATGCGGCGCGCGAGGTCGCGCTGCTGCTCCTCGGAGAGCGTATCCCATGCGGGTACGGCGTGCGTGCGGTCGCAGAAGGGACTCCGCACCACCTCGCCGCGCGGCGCCGCCTCTGCCGCCGGAGGTAGTATTCCCATCTTGCGCAGCCGTGCGATGCGCTCTTCGCGGATCGCATCCCATCCCCGCGCGTAGCGCTCGACGTATCGCTCGACCCGCTCTTCGGGAGCCTGCAGCGGGAAATGGGGCGCATTGTAGGAGAGGAAGAGGAAAAGCGGCGCGTGCCGTTCGCGTGCCGCGCCGGCGAAGTCGATGGCGTAGTCGGTGATGGCCTCCGTGGCGTAGAACGTCCCTTCGGCATAGCTCCGGGGCGTCGCCGTGGCCGGAAGGCGGCGGAACCTCTTCGGATCCCAGTAGTCCGAGGCTCCGGGGAAAAACCCGTAGAAATCCTCGAATCCCCGCTCCACGGGCGTAGGGCGCTCGCCCAGATGCCATTTGCCCGCCAGAGCCGTGTAGTAGCCCTCGTCGCGGAGCACCTCGGCGATGGTGAGGTTGTTGTCGCTGCGGAAGCCGCGATACCCCGCGGGCCATGCGTCGCGGCCGCTGCGGATCATCTCGCCCACCCCCGTCCGGTGGGGGTAGAGGCCCGTGAGCAGCGCGGCTCGCGAGGGGCAGCTCCGCCCCGTGTTGTAGAGTTGCGTGAGCCGGATCCCCTTGGCCGCCATGCGGTCGAGAACCGGCGTGCGGATCTCGCCCCCGTAGCAGCCCGCGTCGGAAAAGCCGAGGTCGTCGGCCAGAATCACGATGATGTTGGGGCGCTCCTGTGCGGATGCGCCGCCGCCGGCGACGAGCGGTGCGAGCCCCATCAGTACTTTGCCGGCGTTCATCGGCGGTGGCGTTTCAGGGTTACGGGCACGAACGAGATGCGGCGGTAGAGCTCCTCCGCATCGCCGTTTTCGTAGAGCACCCCTACGCGGTCGCGGTCGATGCGCACGAGGTCGGAGTAGGCCGCAGGACCTGCGCAGAGGGTCAGCAGGTGGTACCATGTCCGCCCGTCGTCGTGGCTCGCGCAGAGCGAGAGGTTGTGCCGCTGGTGCGGATCGTGCGGGTTGGAGAAGAGCAGCGTGCGCGTGGGACGGCCTCTGCGTTCGAGGTTCAGCAGGCTGCCCTGACAGCGGGGTTCGATGAGTTCCGGATGGGCGCCCCGGCCGCACCATGCGGTGCCGCCGTCGGCGCTCCGTGCCCAGAGCCGGAGGCTGTCCACGCGGTCGGTGTGGCGCATGTTGAGCAGCAGTGAGCCGTCGGAGAGTTCGGCTACGGAGCTTTCGTTGCCGCCGACCTGCGAGACGGCGCCCTGCCTCCACGTGCGCCCTCGGTCGTCGGACCAGAGCAGCTGCGAGCGGCAGACGACGCCTCCCTCGGCGTCGAGCAGCTTGTGATTGGCCGGAACGACGAGCCGCCCCGCAAAGGGGCGCCGCCGCTTGACGATGGCGTGGCACGGTCCCGTGGCATACCATGTCCAGCCGGGCTCCTTGACCGCCGCGGTGATCTCCTCGGCCGGGCTCCATGTGCGGCCGTGGTCGGCGGAGCGGAGCACGTAGACGCGGCGGGTCTCCTCGCTCGCGCCGCGTTCGATCGCCCGTTCGCGATCGCCGCCGCGGTTCCATGTGGCGAGCAGAACCACCTCGCCCTCGTCGCCGACGACGACCGGGGCGGGATTGCCGCAGGTGTTCGCGGCGTCGTCCCAGACGATGGCGATCGGCCCCCATGTGCGGCCGTCGTCTTCCGAACGGCGCATGACCAGATCGATGTCGCCGCTGTCGCGCTTGTCGTTGCGGCGCGCCTCGGCGAAGGCGATGAGCGCACCGTCGGCCGTGCGGACGATGGCCGGGATGCGGAATCCCGCGTAGCCCGCTTCGCCTTCGGCGAATACGGTGACGGGTGCGGCTGCTGGCCGGGCCGTGAGCCGTTGTGCGTGTGCGGCGGTGCATACCGCCGTCCCGCAGAGGGCGAGGAGCCCTCCGACGAGACTGTGCAGCGTATGTTTCATGACGGATGTGCGTTGTGGGAAAAAACGCTACTTCTTGTATCGTTCGAGGTAGAGGGTGTAGAGTTTGAAGTGCTCGCCGATGGCGTGCTTGTACCCCTCCCGGTCGCCCTGTTTGATGAAGTCGAGCAGGTGGCGGTGGGTGACCAGCTCGCCGTTCTGCGTCAGCTCCCGCTCGATGGGTTCGAAGAAATCGCGATATTGCTCCTTCACGAAGTCGAGTACGGGGTAGATGACGTCCTGAAACTCCGAAATGATGCGGTTGCCCGTGATTTCGTAGAGCTTGGTGTGGAAGCGGTGTTCGCTTACGGGGGCGTACTTGTTGTTGCCGATCACTTGGCTCATCTCCACGATCTCTTCGAGTTCGGCGATGTCGGCCGGGGTGAGGTTGCGGAAGATGTTGTCGCTGATGCCCACCTCGAGCGCGATGCGGAATTCGAGGATGTCGCGCAGGGTCGTCTCGCGCATCAGCAGCGGATTGACACAGCGCTTCATGCCGCCCAGCAGCGAAGGTTCGTCGAGCACCATTCCCTTCTTGGTGCGCGAGACGATCATGCCCGTCATCTTGAAGCGGCTGAGCGCTTCGCGCAGTACGGCGCGACCGACGCCGAGCGATGCGGCCAGTTCGGTCTCGTTGGGTATGCTGCTGCCCGGACGGAGCCCCTGCTCCTTGAAGTAACGGATCAGGCTCTCCTCCACGCTGTCGACGAGCGTCGTGCTGCGGGTGTCTAACTTCAGTACCTCCATCAAACGTATTATTTATACAAAGTTACGATATTTTTCCCGTTCTTTCAATCGATTCGGATAAATAGGACGTTTTATTCGATGCGCCAGTCGAAAGTTTTGGGGCGCTCGATGCGCTGCCGGTAGCGGCGCCCGAAGGGATCGGTCACCGTGATGTCGAGCGTCGACGAGGGCGATGCGGTCCGTACGGCGAACATGTGGGCGTTGTAGGTGGCGAGGAACGCCGTGGGGCGCGTGGGCAGCGCGTCACGGCGGACGAGGCGGTAGAGCGGGTCGCGCGTCCATGTGCGCACGACCTCCAGTTCGCGCCCCTCCTCGCGGACCGAGATCTTCCAGCCGTCGCTCCAGTTGTAGACGTTCACCAGCACGCGGTCGCTGCCGGGCTCGCCCCCGAACGCTTCGGGTACGCAGTTGAGGTCGTAGACGCGGAACTGGTTTTTCCGGGCTTCGTAGCCGTTGGGCTTGAACTGCCAGCTGACCCGCTTGCCGCGGAAGCGGAAGATGTTGTATCCGCCGGGGGAGCCGTCCTCGCTCACGAGCCGGCTTTCGGGACCGTTGATCTTCCACGACACGGCCGAGGTCGAGACGAAGGTGTGCTGGCAGATCCGGTCGTTGACCGCGATGGTGGCGAAGCGGTGGGTGTGGCCCGTGAAGAACCGCACGTCGGCGAAGCGTTCGAGCAGCGGCATCATCTGGTCGTGCAACCGCTGCATGGCGGGGGCCGTTTCGTAGGCGGCGGTGCCGTCCTCGCGGATCCCCGAGAAGCGGAAGATGGGGACGTGCATGCAGATGACCAGCGGCGTGCCGCTCTCGACGGTCTCCAGATCGCGGCCCAGCCAGCGGAGCTGGCGCTCGTCGAGCATGTAGTCGTTGCGCGACGCCGGCTTGCCCCGCTTCACGACGCTGCGGCGGACGATGACGTTGTCGAGCATGACGAAGTGGACGCGGCCCAGATTGAAGGAGTAGTAGTTGGGGCCGATCAGCTCGCGGTAGGGCGCCTGAGCCAGACTGTCCCACAGCCGGTCGGGAACCTCCATGTCGATGAAGCGCTCGTTGTCGTGGTTGCCCGGCACGTGGAAGAAGGGCGTGGGATAGCTCTTCATCGCGTCGAGGTACTTGCGCAGGGCGAAGTCGTTGCGGTGCCACATGATGTCGGTGGTCATGTCGCCCAGATGGATGGAGTAGACCGGGCCCCGGGTACGACGGATCTCGGCCGTGATGTCGGGCAGGTACCACCGGCGGAACTGCGGCAGGTCGTTCTCTTCGGGATCGCCGCGCAGGTGGGAGTCGGTCGAGATGAAGAGCGTGAAGTCGTCGTTGTCGACCTTGCGCAGCTCGAAGTCGATGCGGTCGACCGCGCAGCGGGTCGTGTAGCCGAAGTGGCGGGGGATGAGTCCGTCGGCTGCGACTTCGTATCCCGAAGGGATGGAGACGAAGACATAGCCGCAGGGCTTCGCCGAGGCCATTTCGTAACGGCCTTCGGCATCGGTGCGGACGACCAGATCGCCGTCCGAAACGACGACTCCGGCCACGGGCTCGCCCTGACAGGTGACGTACCCCTCGACGGTGGGCCGCTGTGCCCGGGCGGTGCATGCGGCGCAGAGGGCCGCGATCAGAAGCAGGTGTTTCATGGTTCGGGTTTTTCGTGGTCGGAAGGGCCGCGAGCGACGCGAAGGCCGCTCGCGGCCGCTTCCGAGGGTTGGTGTCATTTCGCGCGCACGCACCGGATCTGCATGGCTTGGTTGCGGTATCCGAGGTCCTCGGTGTCGGCATAGACCTGCGAGGTGCCGAGGGCCGGTGCATAGAGGAACATGTAGCGGCCCGAAGGGCGGAAGTAGAGCAGCCCCGAGGCGAAGGAGGTCGCGGTTTTCGAAAAGGGGTTGGTCTTGTCGGCGAAGCTCCGGCCCGAGTACATCGAACGCGACCAGAAGAAGGCCGCTTCGCGCTGTTCGACGAGTGCGCCCGAGGCGTCGCGGCGGCCTCCGCAGGGGAAGACGAGCGTCTCCATCGCGGCGTCCGACTCGTGGTCGGCCCAGTATTGCTCGATCTCCTTCTTCGTCGCTTTGGTGATGGTCGCCGAAGCGTCGGCCGGGAGCCGGTCGATGCGCAGGATGTTCTCGCCGCCGGTGAGGTACTCCTGCGTATCTTTGGCGTGGGTCTGGCTGTAGGGCGGCGGTGTGCTGGTCGGCGTGCCTCCCGTGTTGATCCAGCTGTAACGCACGTAGTAGGCGTCGGCGGTGCCCTGATACTTGATTCCGTAGTGGCAGAGAGTTTCGGTGCCGGCGCTCCATTTCCCCGAACCGATGCCGACGTAGGGCCGTTGGGGCCCCGAGGGCAGCATCTCTTGGGTCGACTGCACGCCCGTGGCGAAAATCAGCGAGTTCGGCCGGTAGAGCATCACCTGCGAGAGCTCCTCGTAGGTCGGCAGACGCCATCCCGCCGGGCAGGGGTTCGCCGTGACGCTCTCCCAGTATGCCGTCGAGCCGCCCTCGATGCCCTGCGGATTCCAGTCTCGGCTCTCGCCCGTCCATGCGATGAAGGCGGGGCTGGCCACGGCCTCCTCGGGGTTCATCTGCGCCGCGACGCATTCCACCTCGCCCGAGGCGGGGAAGGGCATGGTGCGGCCCCACTGGTAGAGGTAGCCGAAGCTGCGGATGTCGGAGGCGTAGGCCTGATTGGCGCGCAGCGTGGCGCCGATGGCCCGGTCCATCCACTCCGTGTCGCCGAATTTCACCGTCTTGATGTCGGCCAGACCCTGCTGGATGACCTCCACGGGCAGCGACGAACCCTCGACGCGGATGGTGAACACGGCCTTGCGTTCCGCGCCGGTGTTCTCCTGCAGCGTGCGGATGCGGATGGTGCTCCCGTCGACGATCTGCGCGTCGTACCAAGGCTCCTCCGACCGTTCGATGCGGGCCGTACCCTCGACGTTGAGTGCGTAGCCGATGGTGAATCCGTAGTTGGGCTCGGGGGTGAAGGGGAGCGTGACGGTCGCCTTGCCCGAGAGCCATTCGCCCGAGAGCTCGATCGGTTGGGTCGCTCCCTCGTTGCCGCTGCCGGTGAAGGCGGCGACGACCTTGCCGCCCTGCACGAGCAGCGAGAGCGTGTATTCGTAGTCGCCGTAGAGTTGGTCGTTCAGCGGTGCGACGCAGGTGAACTCGGCGTTGTCGAGCGCTCCCTTGATGTGGATGCGGGTTTGCGAGGCCGCCGCCGGGAGCAGGTAGAGCGCGAACGCCTGCCGGCCCGTGCCCAGCTGCGTCGCGGGCGCGTAGTCGGTCGTAGCGATGGTTCCCGACGGCTCCTCGTCGAAGGGCCGGAACGCCGCCGTGGCGCCCGAAGCCGCGATCTCCGAGAGCCGGATCTTCGACGGAAGGGTGTTCACGACGGAAACCCGGGCCACCGTGCGGCCCAGACATACGGGGACCGTGGCCCCCTCGGCGCTGGCGATGAAGGTGTGCCCGGCCATCGCGAGCGGCGTGCGGGGCATGACACCGTCGGCGAGCCTCTGCGTCGCGCTCCGGCGGAAGTCGTCGATTTGCGTGGCGGGACGCTCTTCGGTCGCTTCGGCCGAGGTTACGGTGGCGGGAAGCGCGATGCTGCCCGATGCGTTGGCCACTACGAATACCTCCTTCTGGCCCGCCGTCGCGAGCGTGAGCTCGTGCACGCCGATGCGGTAGTCGCGGGTGCCGGGAACGGGCTCCGCTGCGGCCGGTGCGACCGACGTCTCGCGCCACTGGAGTTCGCCGGTGGCGACGTCGAAGACGTAGAGGTCGTACTCCTCGACTTTGCGTTCGTCGGCCGTGACGGCCGCACGGGTGGTGATCATCTCGCCGCTCACGCGGATGTCGACGCGCATCTGCGCCTCCTGCCGGTCGTTCTCCGGGGCGCTGTTCCCGTCCATCAGATCGGGCGAGCAGGCGATGGCGAGCAGGCTGCAAAGGAGACCTGCGGTTCGTGTTTTCATGGGGCGATGTCTTTACTGGTTGATGTATGCGGTGATGGTGGCGGCGGGGATCTTGCGGAACGAGATCTGTTCGTTGTAGTGTTTCGGTCCGTTTTCGTAGAGGATGCCTACGCTGCCGTCGGGGAAGACCACGATGTCGGAGTAGCCCGATTTGGTGGCCGTGATCTCGTAGACTTCGGATTTCCACGTGGCGCAGTCGTCGAGGCTGGCCCTGATCGAGAGCTTCTCGCGAACGGTGCTGTTGTTGCTCGTGGCCAGAATGACGGAGGAGGGAACGCCGTCGGTGTTGTAGTTCGCGACCGAACCCTGACAGCCGGGGTCGATGCGCTCCGGCACGACTGCGTAGCGGCTCCACGTGATGCCGCCGTCGCGGCTGAAGCTGCCGGCCCGCGTCTTCTTGTAGGCGCCCGTGCTGCGCATGTCGAGGTAGATGCCGCCGTCGGAGAGTTCGACCGGCACGCACTCGTTGCCGTAGTGCAGCTCCTCGTCGAGCTCGAGCAGGTGCCATGTCAGGCCCTCGTCGTCGGAGTAGGCGATGTGCGAGCCGTAATAGTTCTCGTCCTCGGAATCCGCCGCGACGGGAACTCCGCCGAACCGTTCGTACTTGTGGTCGCAGCCGACGATCAGACGCCCCTTGTGCTCGCCCGTCTTGAGCTGGATGGCGTGGCCGGGGCCCGCCTTGAAGAAGCCGGTCCATTTGTACTGTGTCTCGTCGGAGTTGCGCCCTTCGGTGAAGCACTTGAAGGGTCCGTTCCATGTCTCGCCCTCGTCGTCGGAGTAGAAGTTCACGACATGGTTGTGGTAGCGCTGCGCCTCCTCGAAGGTGAAGTGCCTGCTCCTGAATGCGGCCTCGGTGGTGCCGGTGCGCGCCCAGCAGCAGAAGACCACCAGCCGTCCGCTCTCGGTCCACACCGGGCAGGCGTTGCCGCAGGTGTTGTCCTCGTCGTCGAAGAGCACCCGCGAGGGGCTCCACGTGCGGCCTTCGTCGGTCGAGATGCGGTAGATCAGGTCGATGTCACCGCCGTCCTTGTTGGTCGTGCCCGTCTCCTCGCGCGCTTCGCAGAAGGCGAGGAGCCTGCTGCGGGTGCGCACGAGCCCCGGGATGCGGAAGTTGTGGATGCGGCCCGTGGGGTAGACGTAGCCCTTGTTCTTCCACAGCACTTGCGTGGTCCCGGCCGCGAAGTCGGTCTTCTCGTCGAGGTCGTGCGTGGGCGTGCCGAATTCGAACGAATCGCCGCAGGCGACCGCCGCCATCGTCAGCACGGGGAGTGCGATATGCAGGAATCTGGTTTTCATTGCGTGGGGAGTTTTAGTTGTAACCTACCGTCTGGCGGATGTTGGGGTTTTCGTTCATGCAGGCGTTGGCGATGGGCCACAGCAGGATGTTGGTCTGGTGCTGACGGCCGCGCAGCGATTCGATTTTGGTGAAGGCGAATCCCAGCCGGATGTAGTTCCACCAGCTTTTTCCCTCGGCGGCGAACTCCTTGAGGTATTCGTTCATCAGCGCCTCCTTGAACAGGTCGTAGTCGAGCGTCGCGTAGTAGTCGTCGACTCCGTAGGCGCGGCGGGCCACCCGGTTGAGGTATTCGAGGGCCGTGTCGGTATTGCCGCGTTCGTTCTCCAGTTCGGCCTTGAAGAGCAGGGCCTCGGCATAGCGGTAGAGCGGAATGTCGGAGATGAAGTAGCGCTTGTTGTCCTTCCACATTCCGGCGAACTTGTTGACCCACGTGTAGCGGTAGCCCTGCTCCTCGTCGGTCCAGTCGCCGTAGTTGACCGGGGTGCGCGTGTCGCGCGCGTCGGCGTACATCAGCTCGACGAGTCCCGGCGAGAAGATGTAGCGCTGGTCGTCGGAGTTCATCAGTTTGACGTGCGTCTCGATGTGCTCGGCCGCCGAGTAGAAGCGGGTCTGCGGCAGCAGGTAGACGCTGCCGAAGCCGCCCTCGTATTCGCCCATCGCCAGCCGGATCGTCAGGATGATCTCGGCGTTGCCCTTGTTGCCGATGTCGAATACGTCGGCGTAGGAGTCGAGCAGCTTGAGCCGTGCGTCGGCGAAGACCGCGTCGAGGGCCTCATCGGCGGCCGTCAGCGCCGCGTCGCCCCCTTCGCGGGTCTGGTAGAGCCAGAGGTTGTAGTCGGCCTTGAGCATCGCCACGGCGCTGCGCGTGGCGATGGTGCAGTCGGCGGCCGAGGCGGGCATGAGCCGCAGGGCCTCCTCGATGTCCTTCCCGATCTGCGCGTAGAGCAGCGAGGCCTCCGAGCGCGAGGGCTGGAGTTTGGCGTCGCTCGACTCGAAGCCGGTGAGCAGCAGCGGGGCGTCGCCCCATACGCGGACGATGTTGTAGTAGAGGTAGGCGCGCACGAAGTGGGCGTTGGCCAGCACCAGCTCTTTGTCGCTCTCCGACGAGAAGGCGATCCCCGGAACGTGCTTGAGGATCAGGTTGGCGTCGTTGATGGCCGTATAGGTCGAGCCCCAGTTGGTGCCTTTGGTTTCGCTGCTGTCGAGCCGGTTGGCGAACATCTTGTCGCCGGAGCCCGAGCCGCCGGCACCCCCGGTGAAGGTTCCCGCGCGGTAGTCGCCCCAGTAGATCAGTGCGGTCTGGAATACGGCGCGCATCTGGTGGTACATGCCGTACATGGCACCCAGAGCGTCGGATTCGTCGAGCCACATGTCGGGCGTGGTGATCTTGCTCTTCTGCTTGACGTCCATGTCGTCCAGACACGCGACGCTTCCCGTTGCGGCCACAGCCAGCAGTGCGAGGCGGATGAGTATGCGTTTCATAGCGTTGGTTGCTTTTGGTGGTTAGAAGGTCAGCTTGATGCCGAACGAGATGCGCCGGATGGGGGGATAGTTGTAGAAGACGTCGCCGTCGTAGGTCGTCGCCGATCCCTGCTCGGGCGAGATTCCCTGCGTCTCGGTGAAGTAGTGCAGGTTGTTGCCTGAGAGGGTGAACGTCACCCCCTTGAGGCCCACCTTCGTGAAGAGCCGGGCGGGCAGCGCGTACTGGAGCGTGATCTCGCGGATGCAGAGGTAGTCGCCCTTGTAGGTGAAGACGTTGGTCGGGGCGCGGTTGTAGTTGTTGTTGCCCCAGTTGGAGTCGTTGGCCCAGAACTTGGCGTACTTGGTCCGGTCGCCGGGTTTTTTCCACGCCTTGAGCACGTCTTTGGCCAGCGCGTAGTTGTTGGTGAACGTTCCGTAGAAGTAGCGCGAATAGGATTCGTCGAAGATCGAGTGGCCCATCGCCCAGTCGAGGTAGACGGAGAGCGTCCAGTTCTTCAGGCGGAAGGTGTTCGACAGACCCCCGGTGAAGGGCGGCACGGTCGTTCCCAGACAGAAGCGGTCGGCATCGGTGATCTGCCCGTCGCCGTTGCGGTCGGCCCATTCGTAGTCGCCCACGCGTTTGCCGCCGACCTGCGGATTGCGCGACTTGGAGTCGTAGTAGGCATTGGCCGCCTGCTCCTCGGTTTCGATGATGCCCGTGGCGATGTAGCCGTAGAAGCGGTTGAGGGGTTCGCCCTCGGCGATGCCGCCGAAGAAGGTGCCGTCGCCGAGCGCGATGCCGCCCGTGCGGTTCTTGGCGATGCCGTTGTAGGGCAGCTTGAGCACCTTGTTCCACTGGTAGCTCAACACGAGCTTCGAGTCCCAGCTGAAGTTCTTCTTCGCGATGTTGCGCGTGGTGAGCTCCACCTCGTAGCCCCAGAAACGCACCTTGCCCAGATTGGTCCAGAACTTCGAGAATCCGGTCGTATTGGGGAGCTGCTGCTCGTAGAGCAGGTTGCGCGTGCGCTTGTCGAAGAAGTCGGCGCTGACGTAGATGCGGTTGCCGAACAGGCCCGCCTCGAAACCGATGTCCAGCTGGTCGGAGGTCTCCCACTGCAGCTTCTCGTTGGGCATCTCCGAGGGTTTGATGCCTGCGTTGCCGTTGTACATGTAGCCGGCGCCGTACGAGCCGTAGGCGTCGTAGATGCCCACCGAGGCGTTGTTGCCCGTCGAGCCGTAGCTCGCGCGCAGCTTGAGGAAGTCGAGGCGCCGCACGCCGTCGAGCCACGGCTCTTCGGTCAGCACCCAGCCGCCCGAGATGCCGGGGAAGAAGCCCCAGCGGTTGGACTTGGCGAACTTCGAGGAGCCGTCCTCGCGGAAGGTGGCCGTCAGGAGGTACTTGCCCTTGTAGTCGTAGTTGAGGCGTCCGAAGAATCCGATCTGGCACTCGGCCTGCTCCGAGGTGGAGATGTCGTCGGCATCGAACGACGCCGAGCCGTTGATGGTGGTCACTTTGTCCGACGTGCCGCCGTATCCGGCCAGCTTGACCGCCTCGTAATCCCGCCTCTGGTAGGAGTAGCCGCCCATGATCGAGAGGTTGTGCTGCTCGGCGAAGGTCTTGCGGTAGGAGAGGAAGGCCTCGAATTTCATCCGCTCGGTGAGGTTCTGCGACCACGACGACTTGCGCGTGGCGTCGTAGACGTTGGCTTTGATGAACTGCTTGGCTTTGGTGTCGGTGCGGAAGAACGAGCCGTGGGCGTTGGCCGTCAGTCCGTCGACGATCTCCCACTTCAGGCCGCCGATGAGCGAGAGGTAGTTCTTCTGGTTGCTGCGCTCGTAGTACTTGTCGTAGAAGAGGGGCGTGAGCGACGAGGAGTTGTAGCCCTCGACCGGCGAGCCGTCGTCGTAGTAGGCGTTCATCGTGGGCGGATTGGCCAGCGCGCGCGAAATGGTGTTGCGCTGGTTGGCGTAGGCCTCGGTGTTGGTGCGGGCGAAGTCGACGCCGAAGCTGGCCGTCAGACGCCGCGTGATCTTGGCGTCGAGGTTGCTCTTGAAGTTCATGCGGTCGTATCCCGTCGAGCGGGCCACGCCCTGATCGTTCGTGTAGCCCAGACTGGCCGAGTAGCGCACGCGCTCGCCGCCGCCGTCGATGCCGAGGTAGTAGTTCTGCCACCAAGCGCCGTTGTAGAGCAGGTCCTGCCAGTCGGTGTCGCGGAACATGATCGTGCGCGAGGGATCCACCGGGTCGGGCATCGTCTGGTAGCCTGCGGGCAGCACGTCGGTCTCGGGGTTGTAGTAGCGGGTCGAGAATTTGCCGCCGGGTTTGTTGCCGATGCCGGCCGAGTGCTGCCCGTTGAGGTAGCTCAAGGCTTCGCTCGACCCTTTCGAGGGGCCGTTGAGGTACTCGGCGACCGCCGAACGGACCACTTGGATGTACTCGCGGGCGTTCAGGAATTCGATCTCGGTCTCGGTGTTCTGGTAGGCCCAGTTGGCCTCGAAGGTGATGCGCGGCGCCTTGTTGTAGCCGCCGCGCCGGGTGGTCACCAGAATGATGCCGTTCGACGATTTGGCGCCGTAGATGGCCGACGAGGCGGCGTCCTTGAGCACCTCGATCGAGGCGATGTCGTTGGGGTTGATGGCCGAGAAGTCGCGTTCGACGCCGTCGACCAGCACCAGCGGTGCGTTCGTGCCGTTGATGGAGGAGCCGCCGCGGATCTGGTAGGTGAATTCGCCTCCGGGCGTGAAGTTGGTCTGCGTGACGCGCAGACCCGCGATCTTGCCTTTGAGGCCCTCGCTCGCGTTCGAGATGGGGAGGTTCTGCAGCGCGTCGCCGTCGAGTTTGGCCACCGACGAGGTCACCGTGCGTCGCAGCTGTTCGCCGTAGCCGACCACGACCACCTCGTCCACGGCGATCATGTCGGCCTGCAGGACGATCCGTACCTCGGTGCGCTGCGAGCTTACGGTGACCTCGCGGGTCGCGTAGCCGATGAACGACACGGTGAGCGTGGCTCCGTCGGCCGGGATGTCGAGCGCGAAACTTCCGTTGCCGTCGGTGGTCGTGCCCTGCTGGGTGCCGCGGACGATGATCGTGGCGCCTGCGATGGCCTCTCCGTTTTCGTTGGCGACGCTGCCCGTGATGCGGGTCGGCTGGGCGAACAGCACTGCCGGTGCGAGCAGCGATAGCAGGCAGAGCAGGCGGCAGCGTGCGGCGACTCCGATTCCCCGTGCGGGGCCGGGTCGTTTTTCCGTCGTAGAATTTTTCATCGGGTCGAAGTTTTTGGATTCATAATGCGGTTTGTAGGGTTGTGTCTTGTCGGGTGTTTCCGGAAAATGATGCGCCGGCTATTCGCGGCGGCCGAACAGGGTCAGACGGTCCGTGTCGCGCTTCAGGTGCGGGGTGGCGAGACTCGCCAGATAGCCGACGACGTAGCAGGAGATGAATCCCGTCGTGGAGTAGAGCAGCAGGTTGACGTAGCCGCCTCGCGCCACGACGATCTGCACGACGACGCTTGCGGCGATGCCGCACAGGGCGCCGAACGAGTTGGCGCTGCGCGTGGTCAGCCCCAGCAGGAAGAGGCCGCCCAGACCGCCGAGCAGAATGCCGAGGATCTTCGAGAACTCGTCCCACAGCGACATGATCTCCCACGAGGCCATCACCAGCGCGAAGCCGATGCCCACGAGCCCCAGCACGAGCGTCGAGAGCCGTGCCGCGAGGAGCGTGCGGCGACCCTCCCCGGCGGGCGATATTTTGCGCCAGATGTCCGTGGTGAAGGCCGTGGCCGCGGAGTTCATGCTGCTGCTGAGCGTCGACATGGCGGCGGCGAAGAGTCCCGCGATGACCAGCCCGAGCACGCCGGTCGGGAGCCGGGTGCTCACGAACCACGGCAGGATGGCGTCGCCGTCGGCGACCGAGAGGCTCATCTGCCCGGGGAAGTGGCGGTAGAAGGCCCACAGCGCCGTGCCCACGAGGAAGAAGAGGATGCTCGCGGGGACGGTGAGCGCTGCGTTGACGTATACGCCCTTGCGGGCCTCGCGTTCGGTCGAGGTGGTCAGGTAGCGCTGTACGATGGTCTGGTCGGTGCCGTAGGTGGTGACGTTGGTGAAGAAGGTGGCGATCAGTACGGTCCACACGGTGGGCCGGCGCAGGTCGAAGGCTGTCGAGCCCATGCCGAACTTGCCGGCCTCGGCGGCCTCGGCGGCGACCTCCGTGAGCGACTCCGGCAGGCGGATGCCGATGGCGGCCAGTACGGCGATCGCGGCGCCCAGCAGCACGACCACCTGCAGCGCCTCGGTCCAAGCCACGGCCTCGATACCGCCCATGAGCGTGTAGATCAGGCTCAAGGTGCCCATCAGCGCGATGCAGAGGAAGATGTCGAATCCCGTGACGACGTTCAGTGCGATGGAGGGCAGCAGCAGGACGACGCCCATGCGGCCTATCTGGAAGAGGATGAAGGCGATGCTGCAGAGGATGCGTACCGCGGGGTTGAAGCGCGCCTCGAGGTATTCATAGGCGGTCGTGACGTCGAGCCGTCGGTAGAAGGGGATGAAGCAGCGCACGATGACCGGCACGCAGAGGATGATGCCCGCGTTGAAGAGCAGGTAGCTCCAGTCGGTGGCGTAGGCTTTGGCGGGAATCGCCATGAAGGTGATGGCGCTCAAGGCCGTTCCGAAGATGCTCAACCCGGCGATGAACCACGGGATGCGGCCCCCGCCCTTGAAGTAGTCGTCGGAGCTCTTCTGGTTGCGCGAGAAGTACCACCCGATGAGGGCCAGCGCTGCGAAGTAGAGGCCGATGACCAGCATGTCCCAGCCGCTCATGCGGCGGACGGTGCTCTCGAGCGTGCCGCGCAGTACGACGGGCGTACGGACGCCGGGCGCCGTTTCGCCGGAGATCACCGCGATGCCCGTCTCGGTCCGCAGCGCGTTGGTCGTCACGGGCAGCGTCATCCCTTCGGGCATCGGGTGGTGCGTCAGGGTGCCGGTGACCGTGTGGTAGAGCCGCATCGTCCGCTCGTCTCCGTTTGCGGCGTCGCGTCCTCCGAGCAGCAGGATGTGGTTGGTGCCGAACGGCGCGGCCGTCCCCGCCATGACGGGAAACGACCCTTCGAGCGGCCGCCAGCGGTTCAGACGCGGGTTGTATTCCCATGCGTCGTCGAGCACCGTCCATGCCGCGTCCTCCGCGAATTCGCGGCCGCTGAAGAGGTAGAGGCAGTTGTCCGCTCCGTCGCTCTGGGCCGCGGCTACGGCGAAGGCGCGTGCGGGGCCGGGGCAGGGCGCGGCCTCCCTCCAGCCTGCCGTCGTGTCGCGCAGGTCGAGCACGAAAAAGTCGCGTGTCGTGCGGGCCCGCTCGACCGTTTCGATGCCGCCCGCGACGTAGACCCGGTCACCGATGCGGCAACCGGCGGCGTGGGCCAGCGGACGCGGCAGCGGCGGATAGGGAACGAGGCGCGGCGTTCCGTCGTCGAGCCGCAGCAGGACGACTTCGGCGGTGCAGGCTTCGGCGTCGCAGCCTCCGATGCAGAGGATGCCGCCCTCGTGGGGGATCGAGACCCCGTAGGCCCGGGGTTCGGGCAGGAAGCCGGCGATCGTGCGCCAGCCTTCGGCGGGGGTGTGCAGGTGGAGATCTGCGTGGTAGCGTTTCGTACCCCCCCCCTCGGCGGGGGTGCCGTCGGGGAAGTTCGCACCGCCCGCCACGACGAGCGTTCCGTCTGCGGCGTATCCCGAGAAGGCGCCCGCCACTCCGATGTGGGGAGCGCCGTCGCTGTCGGGCGGCAGGAGCAGGGAGGCGTCCCAGCGTATCAGGTCGGTTTCGGTCAGCCGCACGGCGGGTCCGTCGCCGGCGAAGGCCGGAAGTTGTGCGGACAGCGCGAGGGCAAGGGTCAGCAGTCGGTTTTTCATGGGTTCGGGCGGCGCTTTTAGCGGATGAAGCCGATGCGGTGCAGTTCGTCGGCGAGCGTCTGCATCTCCTCGTCGGTGTAGGGTGCGAAGGGCAGCCGGCAGTCGCCGCAGTCGAGCCCCAGCAGGTTCATGATGGCCTTGCCGCCCCGTACGCCGCCGCCGTGGCGGATGATGACGCGCACGAGCTCGACCGACTCCTGCTGGTATTTGCGCGCCAGCTCGAGATCGCCCGCGAAGAAGGCGTCGCAGATGCCGCGGTAGGTCGCCAGCGCGTAGTTGTAGGTGCTGCCCACGCCGCCGCGCGCTCCCGTCGCCAGACCGCACAGCAGCATTTCGTCGAATCCGTTGAGGATGTCGAAGCGCCCCTCTTCGAGGCGGAGGCATTCGAGCATCTCCATGAAATCGTTCGAGGTGAATTTGATGCCGTTCAGGTTGGGCATCGCGCGCGAGCCCTTCTCGAGGAACTCCTTCATCGGCAGATGGACGCCCGTGACCGAAGGCATGTGGTAGGTGTAGAACGGAATCGGCGCGACGGCGTCGGCGATGGGCTCGTAGAACTCCACGAGCTCCTCGACCCGTGCGGGTTTGAAGTAGAACGGTGCGATGGCGCCTACGGCGTCGACGCCGATGCCGGCCGCGTGGCGGGCCAGCTCCACGCAGTCGCGCTGGCAGGTGCCGCCCACGTGGGCGATGATGCGGATGCGTCCGGCCGCGGCCGCATGCCATGCCTCGAGCACCTGTTTGCGTTCGGCGACGGTCATGGAGGTGCACTCGCCCGTGGAGCCGCAGACGAATACGCCGTCGGCTCCGTCGGCGATGAGGCGCTCGGCATAGGGGGCGATCCGTTCGAGGTTCAGGGCGCCCGCCTTGTCGAAGGGGGTGAATACTGCAGGGATGAGTCCGGTGAGTTTCATGTTGGGTCGTGTTATTTTAATGATAAATCATATTTGTATGACAAATGTAAGCAAATAATTTTTCGGACCAAAAAAAAGTACGTTTTTTTTATTTCCGTTTTTTTGCACTACCTTTGTCGTCCCGTCTGTCAAGCGGGGAAATGTGGAAAGATTTGACTGATTGCAAACCACAATAAAAAATCGCTAAAACAGCACGTTTTTTATTCCAACAGCCAATTTTTCCCATTTTATACGTTTTTATTCATTAACCGGGAGGCGGATTCCGTGTGCGACGAGCGGAAACGCGCCCAACAAACAACCGTATAACATGGGTTTCTTATTCACTTCGGAATCGGTGTCGGAAGGACACCCCGATAAGGTCTCGGACCAGATTTCCGATGCCATTCTCGACGAATTCCTGCGCCGCGACCCCGAATCGAAGGTCGCGTGCGAGACGCTCTGCACCACGGGTCTCGTGGTCGTGGCGGGCGAGGTGCGCTCGGAGGCGTACGTCGACGTGCAGGAGGTGGCGCGCCGCGTGATCGGCCGCATCGGCTACACCAAGAGCGAGTATCGCTTCGACTGCAATTCGTGCGGCGTCGTCTCGGCGATCCACGAGCAGTCGTCGGACATCAATCGGGGCGTCGTGCGCGAGGCCGAGGAGGAGCAGGGTGCCGGCGATCAGGGCATCATGTTCGGATACGCCTGCAACGAGACGCGCGAGATGATGCCCGCGACGCTGATCCTCTCGCACGTGATCCTCAAGGAGCTGGCGGTGATCCGCCGCGAGGGCACGGCCATGACCTACCTGCGTCCCGACTCGAAGTCGCAGGTGACCGTCGAGTACGACGAGACGACGGGCAAGCCGCAACGCGTGCATACGATCGTGGTCTCGACGCAGCACGACGAATTCATCCTCCCGGGCGAGGGCGTCGGCGAGAAGGAGGCCGAGCGCCGGATGCAGGAGCGCATCCGCGAGGATGTGCGCACGATCCTCATCCCGCGCGTGAAGGCGCGTCTGGAGCGTGCGGGCGACAAGCTCGCGGAGCTCATCGGCGACGACTACATCCTGCACGTCAATCCCACGGGCAAGTTCGTGATCGGCGGCCCCCACGGCGATACGGGCCTCACGGGCCGCAAGATCATCGTCGACACCTACGGCGGCCGCGGCGCCCACGGCGGCGGCGCCTTCTCGGGCAAGGACTCCTCGAAGGTCGACCGCTCGGCGGCCTATGCCGCGCGGCACATCGCCAAGAACCTCGTGGCGGCGGGCGTCGCCGACGAGGTGCTGGTCGAGCTGTCGTACGCCATCGGCATCGCCGAGCCGCTGTCGATCTATGTCGACACCTACCGCTCGGCGCGTCCGGCGGCGCTCGAGGGGATGACCGACGGCGAGATCGCCCGCCGCATCGGCAAGCTCTTCGACCTGCGTCCGGCGTCGATCGTGAAGCGCTTCGGGCTGAAAAATCCCATCTTCGAGGCGACGGCCTCCTACGGCCACTTCGGCAACCGTCCCTACACGAAGACGGTGACCCTCCGCGAGCACGGCAGCGACGTCGAACGGGAGGTGGAGTTCTTCGGCTGGGAGCGGCTCGATGCCGTGGAGGCCATCCGCAAGGAGTTCGGGCTCTGACGCCCGGCGGCCGCAGCGCACGTTGCGCATGCGAAGGACGGTACTTCCGGGTGCCGTCCTTCGTCGCGTTCATGGGGCGGTGCGCGGCGCGGGCGTTGCGGCCCTCTTCGGAAGGGAATCATGGCGTTCCGCCGGATTCCGGCGGAATCGGCGCTGCTCGTTCGGACGCGGGCCGTCTGCCGGAAAGTGTCCGTCCGTGGTCGGGATCGGTCCGAAAAGGGGACGGGCTGCGGGCTTCGCTGCCCCGATTTTTGCACTTCCGGCATACTAACGGGACGTTCGGCGGCGTTAATCCGACAAAACAGTGCATGCCTATGACGCAAGTGGCCTTCGATAATCGTTTTTAACATCTGTTTATTATGAAAAAGGCTTTTTTAATCTTGGGAGCGATCGCCGTTTCGGCCGCTGCGGGCGGCGTGACGGCGTGGGCGGTGGCCGAGCGCAGCGGTTCGGTCGCCTATATCGAGCGGGAGGTGGAACGCACGCCCGCACTGGGAGCGCACTTCACCTCCTATGAATCGGAGCGCTATCCCGATCTTACGTATGCCGCCGAAAACGCAGTGAAGGCGGTGGTGAACATCGAGGCCGTGCAGCGCGTCGAGATGCCATCGCGCCGCAGCTACGGCTACGACCCCTTCCTCGAATTCTTCGGCTTCCCGCAGGGTTCGGGCCGGCGCGGCGACGCGGCGGACGAGGGGCGCTACCGCGAGCAGCGGGCCGGCGGTTCGGGCGTCATCATCTCGACCGACGGCTACATCGTGACGAACAACCACGTGGTCGACGGCGCTTCGAAGCTGCGGGCGACGCTCAACGACGGACGCTCGTTCGACGCGACGCTCGTGGGCAAGGACGCCGCGACGGACATCGCCCTGCTGAAGATCGAGGCCGAGGAGCTGCCGACCCTCTCCTTCGGTTCGTCCGATGCGTTGCGGCTGGGCGAGTGGGTGCTGGCCATCGGTTCGCCCTTCGACCTGCGCTCGACCGTCACGGCGGGCATCGTGAGTGCCAAAGCGCGCCAGATGGGCGTGATTCCGAGCCGTTTCAGCGTCGAGTCGTTCATCCAGACCGACGCGGCGGTGAACCCCGGCAACTCGGGCGGTGCGCTCGTCAATACGCACGGCGAGCTGGTGGGCATCAATACGCTCATCGTCTCGCAGACGGGCAGCTATATCGGCTATTCGTTCGCCGTGCCCGAGTCGATCGTGCGTAAGGTGGTCACCGACCTCAAGGAGTTCGGCATCGTGCAGCGCGCGCTGCTGGGGGTCGAGTTCCGCTTCGTCGATCAGGCCTTCCTCGATGAGGCGGGCGAGGAGCTGGGGCTGAAGGAGCCCGGCGGCGCCTACGTGGCATCGGTCGTCGAGGGGGGCGCGGCTTCGGAGGCCGGCATCCGCAAGGGCGACGTGATCGTCGCGATCGACGGCGTGGAGATCGTCGGTGCGTCGACGCTGCAGGAGCAGATCGCCAAGCGTCGTCCGAGCGACAAGGTGAAATTGACCGTAAAAAGAGCGGGTCGGGTGAAACAATTCGAGGTTACCTTGCGTAATATGGCAGGTAAAACCGATCCCGTCACCAAAGAGGACGTCGCCGTGGCCGAGGTGCTGGGTGGCAAGTTCGCCGAGGTGAGTACGCGCGAAGCCCGCGAACTCGACATCCGGGGCGGCGTGCGGGTGACGTCGGTCAAGGCCGACGGTATTCTGGCCCGGGCCCGCGTCCGTCAGGGATTCGTCATCACCCACGTCAACGACCGGGCGGTGCTTTCGCTCGCCGATCTGGAGCGCATGACCGGCAAGGTCCGCACCATCGACGGCGTCTATCCCGACGGCAGGGCGGCGAGCTACACGCTCGTCGAGTAGGCTGCGCGGCGGCCGGTCGTACGGCGGCCGGCACGCCTCTGCGGCGGGGCGGGCGAGGAAACGATTATTTGTGGAGTTAAAAGATAGAACATGCGTCAGTTAAAAATTACGAAATCCATCACCAACCGCGAGAGCGCCTCGCTGGACAAATACCTGCAGGAGATCGGCAAGGAGGAGCTCATCACGGTCGAGGAGGAGGTGGAACTCGCTCAACGGATCAAGAAAGGCGATCAGGAAGCGCTGGAGAAGCTCACCAAAGCCAACCTGCGTTTCGTGGTCTCGGTCGCCAAACAATACCAGAATCAGGGCTTGAGCCTCCCCGACCTGATCAACGAGGGAAACTTGGGCCTGATCAAGGCCGCCGAGAAGTTCGACGAAACCCGCGGTTTCAAGTTCATCTCCTATGCCGTGTGGTGGATCCGTCAGTCGATTCTGCAGGCGCTCGCCGAGCAGTCGCGCATCGTCCGTCTGCCGCTCAATCAGGTGGGCTCGCTCAACAAGATCAACAAGGCGTTCGCCCGCTTCGAGCAGGAGCACGAGCGCACGCCGTCGCCCGAGGAGCTCGCCTCGGAGCTTTCGCTGCCTAAAGAGAAAGTCACCGACACGCTGCGTGTCGCCGGCCGCCACGTCTCGGTCGACGCTCCGTTCGCCGACGGCGAGGACAACTCGCTGCTCGACGTGCTGGTCAACCCCGATTCGCCCAACGCCGACCGCGGGCTGATCAACGAGTCGCTCTCGACGGAGGTCGACCGTGCGCTGGAGACCCTCACCGAGCGCGAGCGCGACATCATCAAGTACTTCTTCGGCATCGGCTGCTCGGAGATGACCCTCGAGGAGATCGGCGAGAAGTTCGACCTCACGCGCGAGCGCGTGCGTCAGATCAAGGAGAAGGCGATCCGCCGCCTGCGCCACTCGTCGCGGTCGAAGCTGCTGAAGTCCTATCTGGGATAGGGGATCCGATCGTCGGCGTCCGAACAGATACGAAACGCCCCGGCTGCTTCAGACAGCCGGGGCGTTTCGCGTTTTACCACACGATCGGCTCCTTGCCGACGCTGGCGAGGTATTCGTTGGCGCGCGAGAAGTGGCGGCAGCCGAAGAAGCCGCGGAAGACCGACAGCGGCGAGGGGTGCACGGCCTTGAGGATGCAGTTGCGCGTCGGGTCGGCGATGGCGCCTTTGCGCTGGGCGTAGTTGCCCCACAGCATGTAGACGATGCCCTGCTTGCGCTCCGATATCGCCCGCACCACGGCATCGGTGAAGGTCTCCCAGCCGCGCCCGGCGTGCGAGGCCGCCTCGTGCGCCCGGACCGTCAGCACGGCGTTGAGCAGCAGCACGCCCTGTTCGGCCCAGCGGTCGAGGTTGCCCGTGGCGGGAACCGGAGTGCCGGTGTCGTCGGCGACCTCCTTGAAGATGTTCTGCAGCGAGGGCGGGAAAGGCACGCCGTCGCCCACCGAGAAGCAGAGTCCGTTGGCCTGCCCGGGACCGTGGTAGGGGTCCTGCCCGATGACCACCACCTTCAGCTTGTCGAAGGGGCATTTGTCGAAGGCGCGGAAGATGTTGCTGCCGCGCGGGTAGATGCGCCGCGTGGCGTACTCCTGCCGGATGAATTCGGTCAGTTGGGCGAAGTAGGGTTTTTCGAACTCCGGAGCGAGGAGCTCCTTCCAGTCGGGGGCGATCTTTACGTCCATCGTTGCGAGCGGGTTAAAGTTTTCGTAAAAGTACGAAAAAGTCGGCGATTTTCGCGTATCTTTGTTCTGCTATGAAAAAAATCGGACTTTTTCTGGTCGCGCTCCTGCTCGTCGCGGGCGGTGCGGCGGCGCAGCCCGCCGGGGGCGAGGTGCGCAACGTGATCTACCTGATCGGCGACGGCATGGGCCTCGCCCACGTTTCGCTGCTGAAGATCGAGAACGGCTATGCGCCGACGGCTTTCGACCGCGCGCAGGGCGTGGCGCTCATCTCCACCTACTCGGCCAACAACCGCGTGACCGACTCCGCGGCGGCCGGCACGGCGCTGGCTACGGGTGCCAAGACGAGCAACGGAACGCTGGGCCTCGATGCCGAGGGGCGGCCGCTCCGCTCGATGGTGGCACGCGCCACGGAGCAGGGACGTCCGACGGGACTCGTCGCGACCTGCTACCTGCAGCACGCCACGCCCGGAGCGTTCTACGCCCATGTCCCTTCGCGCGGCGATCTGAAAGCCATCACGCGCGACATGCTCGCCTCGCGGGTCGACGTGCTGCTGGGCGGCGGCCGCAAATGGCTCGAGAAGGAGTGCGCCGAGGGGGACAGCTACCTCGATGCCTTCGCCCGCCGGGGCTACCGGGTGGCCGCGACGCTGGACGAGGCCGAAGCCGCCGCGGCGACTCCGCTGCTCGGTGCGCTGGCCGAGGAGCATCTGCCGCAGGCACCGTCGCGCGGCGACTACCTTCCGCGTGCGGCCGCGACGGCGATGCGGCTGCTCGATGCCGATGCACAGCGGACGGGCAAGGGCTTCGTGCTGATGGTCGAGGGTTCGCAGATCGACATGGCGGCCCATGCCAACGACACGGAGTGGCTGCTGGCCGAGATGTGCGACTTCGAGCGCACGGTGGCCGCGGCGATGGATTTCGCCGACACGCATCCCGGCACGCTGGTCGTCGTCACGGCCGATCACGAGACGGGCGGGCTGACCATGCCGAGCGGCGACAAGGATTTCACCCGCTCGGAGAGCGGCATCGACTACCGTTACGGCACGAGCAGCCATACGGGCACGCTCCTGCCGGTCTACCTCTACGGCGCGGGGGCCGATGCCATCCGCGGCGTGATGGACAATACCGAGCTGGCGCAGCGGATCATGGCGCTGCTCGGGCTGGAGTAACCCGCGGCAGGGATGCGGGGCGGGCACTCCGCTCCGTCGCGGCCGCACGCGACGGCCGATGAAAAATACCGGCGGCGTCCACTGAACTCAAGGTGGACGCCGCCTGCCGCTTTATGGTAAGATCGAGTGCGGTTGTCGGTGCGGGTGCCGTCAGTCGGCGAAGGTAGTGACGACGATCTCGTCGACATCGCCGCCGGCCGGCGACATGGGGGCCGCGTCCGCTGGCAGGGTCGTGCCGCCGGCGATGCGGAAGAGCACCGGCAGCGCGATCGAGGCGGGCACGGCCTCGCCGTCGTTGCTGCCCGGCGTCCACTCGCCGGACGAGCTCCGGATGACGCGTGCGACCTCGTCCGAAAGGGCGCGGTCGGGGCTTCGGAGCGTGGCGATGTCGCCCACCGAGCCGTCGCGTTCGACTGTGAAGCGTACGACGACGCGTCCCTGCGCTTTCGCGGCTTTCGCCTCGGCGGGGTAGCGCAGGCGCGCCTGTACCCAGCGGCGGAAGTCGTTCAGGTCGCCCTCCTTGTGACGGGGCATGCGTCGGCCGGCCGCAGCCTCGGCCTCGGCCGAAGCGGGAGTCTGCGTCGCCGGGCGGGCTTCGGCGGTTTCGTCGGACGCTGCGGATGCCTGCAGGCGGAAGTCGACCGGAAGGGTGAACTTCACCCGTACGGGTTCGCCCTTCTGCGTGCCGGGCGTCCAGCGGGGCGAGGCCGCGAGGACGCGGTGCACCTCGTCGGAGAGCAGCCGGTGGGGCGATGCGAGGGTCCGGATCGTCCCCACGGAGCCGTCTTTCTCGATGACGAAGGTGACGATCACGCGGCCCTCGGTCTCTTGTGCCTGCTCCGGATAGCGGATCTGCTGCTGCACCCACTGCCGGAAGGCCAGCAGGTCTCCTCCTTCGAATCGGGGCATCCGTTCGGCGACGATGTAGGCCTCCTCCTCTTCGGCCGGGGTTCCGGCGGCGGAGGGTTGCGCCTCGACGACTTCGGTCGCCGGGGCGCTTCCCGCGGCAGCTTCGGCTGCGGACTTGCCGGCTTTTCGCTGCAGCTGTTCGTCGAACCACTGCGTCGTGATCAGGATGACGCCGTGACGCGCCCGTTCGCCGTAGAGGCGCACGGCCGATTCGTCCTTCAGAACGCTGATCGAGGCGATCTGCGAGGCGTTGAGCTCCTCTATCGAGGGGCGCTCCACGCCGTCGATGATGTAGAGGGGCGTCTGTTTCACGCCGTATTCGTCGCGCGTATAGAGGGCGGAGCGCTTCGGCTCGCTGCCTTCGGGGCGAAGGCCCAGCGTGGTGGCGAACGACGTTTCGGCCACCACGGTGGCGGGTTCGTAGTCGGGATAGAGCACTTCGAGCACCGTGCCGCGCGGTACGCGGAGCGTTGCGCGCCCTTCGGCGTCGGCTACGGAGCCCTGCGTGCCGGTTCTCGCCTTGAGGAGGGCGCCGGCGGCTTTCGGGGCGGTCGCGTAGCTTCCTTGCTGCGCCGAGTCCTGCAGGTATACGAGGAGGGAGACCTCGACCGTCTCCGGGTCCTCGGGCTGCAGCGCGATCTCGGCGTTCATCGTCGCCTGTGCGGCGACTCGGAGCGTCGCGGTCGCGAAGTCCACGTAGCCGATCTCCAGCGTCGCGCCCTGCGGTGCCGTGATCGCGGCCTTGCCTTCGCGGTCGCTCACCGTGCCGCGCTCCGTGCCGGCGATCCGGACGATGGCGCCCGCGAGCGGGCCGTTGTGGGCCAAGATGCGGAGCTCGACCCGGCACGAGTCGCCCGGAGCGACGGCTCCGGCGGGCTCCGCCGTGCGGTATTCGGTGGCTTTCGCCGTGAACGAGAAGGCGCATATGAGGCCTATGAATGCGGGCAGCGTGGCTGCCAGTCGCAGCAGGGCGTACCTGCCGCTGCGTGGTGCGGTCATCATCTGGAATCGTTTTTTGGTGAGTGAATCGCGCAGCCCGTTGGCTATTTCCGGACTATAACCGAAAAGCTGCTTGAAGATGGCATTCATGTAATCGGGGAGGCGGAATCCGCTGCGCAGCACGTCGTCGTCGGCCTCGAACTCCTCGGCCTCGGTCAGTCGGCGTGCGGCGATCCACACGAAGGGGTTCCACCACATCGCGGCCTTCATCAGCTCCATCGCGATGCGTTCGAGCGAGTGGCGGTGGGCGATGTGGCTCGCCTCGTGGGCCAGTATGGCGTCGAGCTCCCCGTCGGGGGTCTTCGCCCAGACGTAGATCGAGCGGAAGAACGAGAACGAGGCGATCCGCTGCTCGGTGCGCACCAGCGTGTAGCGTTCCGTGCGGACGATCGCGGCGTGCCGGCGCAGGCGGCGGATGCGGTACAGCTGCCACAGAAGCAGGCCGCAGAGGAGTGCGGCGCCGAGGCCGTAGACGATGCCGCAGATCGCCTCGGGTGTCACCGTCGCTTCGGGCAGTGCCGCGACGACATGGGCCGGAGCGGCCGCGTCGGGTGCGGCGGCCGGCGCCGGGGCGAGGAGCACCACTTCGCCGGGCCATACGGGGATGCGCAGCAGGGGGATGATGCCCGCCAGTGCCGTCGACACGAGCAGGTAGGCGCGGCACCAGCCGAAGCGGACCCGCCGTTCGAGCAGGAAGGCGTAGGCGGCGAGCAGCAGACCGCTGCAGGCGAACGTTTCGAGCAGGTATATCGTCAGCGTTCTCATGGTCGGGAGGGGGTTATCGGCGGGCGCGGTGCATGATCTCGAGAATCTCCTCCATCTCGCCCGTCGAGATCTGCTCGTGCTGCGAGAAGAAGGATACCATCTGCGAGAGCGAACCGCCGAAATAGCTCGCCAGCATCGACGTCATCACGCCGCGCGCATACTCCTCGCGGGTGACCGTCGGGTAGTAGCGGTGGCTTTTGCCTTCGGCTTCGTGGCGCACGAATCCCTTGTTTTCGAGGATCTTGAGGAAGGTCGCCACGGTGGTGTACTTCGGGTGGGGTTCGTTCGTGAGGGGAATGATTTCGTTGACCACGGCGTCGCCCAGCCGCCAGAGGATCTGCATGATCTCCTCCTCGCCGCGCGTGAGTTCCGTGCGTTTGTCGTTCGATGTCATGGTGCGTCGTTTTGCGGTTCGTCGTGTGGCCGGCGGCGGATGCCGGTTTGCCATGACAAGTTTACTACTAATTTTTTAGAAATACAAATTTCATACTAAAAAATTAGTAGTTCGCGGCGGAAAATTTCGATACCTATATTTATATAAAAACCCGCCGGAGCGGGGATGCGTCCGGCGGGCGTCGTGCGGGGAGGGAAGGATTAACCCATCGTGTTGTAGCGTACGCTGGCGCGGATCAGGGCGGCGGCCCGGATGCAGGCCACGTGGATCTCTTTGGGGGCGTGGTGCGGGTCGTGGCTCACGAGCAGGATCCGGTCGTCGTCCTGCGAGCGGTGGACGTAGCGCAGGACGGTGTAGGTCTCGCCGTCGATCTCGAAGGCGACGAGGTAGGTTTCGCCCCACAGGAATCCGTCGGGAATGTCGCGGACCCGTTTGTAGAGTACGATGTCGCCGCTCTTGAGGATCGGGGCCATCGCATCGCCCGCAATGCGCAGGGCGCCGTCGCAGGCCGGCAGGCCGGGAAGCGTCAGGCGGGAAACCGGTACGGGAGGCAGCTCGTCGTCGAACAGACCGGCGAGTCCCGTCAGGGGGTCGAGCCGGTAGAGCGGCACCGAACGCAGGTCGTAGTCGGGGCAGGTCGCATCGGATACATCGGCCGTCAGCTGCTCCTCGGCCGTGGGGTAGGCGTCGCTCGCGGGCGAGGCCGCAGGCGCTGCGTACATCGTGCCGCGACCCGTCAGCAGCCACTCCGAATTGAGGTTCGGATAGCAGGTCAGAATCTTGGCTATCTTGTCGCTGCCCAATTCGCTCTTGAGCCCCGAACCTTTGAAGTTCGAGGCCGATATGCCCGTTTCACGGTAAAACGATTCGCGGGAAATGCCGCTTATTTCCAGATACTTGAGTATTCTTATCTTGATTTGCGACAAAATTTTGTCCATAAAATTTGGTTCGGTCGTAATTTAGACCTATATTTGCATTGAGGATGGACAAAATTAAAGAAAATTTCCGAAATCCGAAACGAATCTGACGCACTTTGCATATTTCCCCAATTCAGCGGTTTTCCGCGGCGGGCGGGGCACATCTCTTAGGGATGCCGGCGATCGGTTTTCAGCGGAGCGACGGTTTGCCGGCATGTTGCTCCGCCCGTTTTTTTTCGTGAGTTGCGGCGCGGTGCCGAATTTTGTCGCACGGGGGCATTTTCGGGGTCGTCTTCGGGAGGTCGTCTTCGGGCGGTTGTCTTCGGGGGGGGGCTTCGGGGGGCGAATCCGGGGAGTGGCCGGATGTCTCGGGAAGGAGCGGCCGGGTGTCCCGGGAGGAGGAACCCCGGTCGGGTATCTTCGGGGGCTTAGGTCGGGCGATGTCCGGTGCCGATCGGGTGCCGACGGTTTGCGGGCTTCCGCTCGGCGAGGCGCGAAAACCGGAGTGACTGTTCCGATCCGAGGGCCGGTGTGATGGCGGTTATCCGAAGGGATTCGGAAATCGTGGTGTCGGTTCCGATCCGAGGGGCGGCGTGATGGGGCGTTGCCTGAATAGAGCAGGAAATGGGGACGATGGGGCCGATCCGAGAGCCGATGTGATAGGGCTTGCCCGAAAGGAGCGGGAAATCGGGGTGCCGGTGGTTGTCCGTGGATACTCGAAAGCAGGCGTGTCGGGTGGCCGTCCGAAGCGACGATACGCTCCTGTGCGGGGGCGGGGCGGTTACGATGCGTGGCTTGGTGCGGATTTCGGAGTGTCCGGTGAGATGTTGCGATTCCTGCGTGCTGCTGTCGTAGTGGATTCGGGCCTGTTGCGATGCGGTGTGCGATTGCGGCGGCTCGTGCATGGTTACGACTCCGAAGTCCGGTAACGGCGGTGTATGGGCGTGAGACCGTTACGGAGGCGCTGTAACGTCGGAGTGCGGTCTCGGGACCGGCGGCGTGTGGCCGGAACGCAGTGCGAGCTGGGTAGGTTGTGGGCCTCCGGCAAGACGCTCGGGCGCGAGGTTGCGGCGTATACGGAGGCGCTGTAACTTCGGAGTGCGGCCTCGGTCCCGGCGGCGTGTGGCCGGGACGCAGTGCGCGACGGGCTCAGGCCGGAAACCGCGGGCAGGGGACGTGTGTTTCGGCGACGGTGCGCGGCGGATCCGATCGGGCTGCGGCGACTGCTCGGCGGGATGATCGCGGTGTCGGCCGGGCAGGAAGCATAGCGGCCGGATCGGCCCCGGAGCGACTATTTCGCTCCGTGATCGGCCGAATGGCGTACCGCTTCGTTGTCCTTCTCCGCCTTCTCGTCTTCCTCCCAGTCGAACCACGGGAAGTCGCGGCGTTCGCCGAGCGAGAAGCGCGTGTAGGTGATCGGGAGTCCCATGCCGAGGAACATGCGTTCGTAGGCCGTTTTTACCGACAGCACCTCGTCGGCATAGCCCGAGCCGTAGATGTCCGGTTCGGAGACTTCGCAGGGCAGCCCGAAGCGGCGGATCACCTCGTCGGTATAGGCATAGAGGTGTTTCGAGTCGGTTTTGAGGTTCACGGCGCCGCCCGGTCGGAGCAGGCGGGCATAACGCTCGAGAAAGAGCGGCGAAGTAAGGCGCTTTTTCGCACGCCGCGTCTTGAGCTGCGGGTCGGGGAAGGTGATCCAGATTTCGTCCACCTCGCCTTCGCCGAAAAGACCGTCGAGGAACTCGATGCGGGTGCGCAGAAACCCGACGTTGGGCATGCTTCGTTCTGTGGCGGTCTTGGCGCCGCGCCACATGCGTGCGCCCTTGATGTCGATGCCTATGTAGTTGCGTTCGGGGTCCCGCTCGGCGAGGGCTACGGTGTATTCGCCCTTGCCGCAGCCGAGCTCAAGGACTATGGGGCGGTCGTTGCGGAAGAAATCGCGGTTCCAATGCCCTTTGAGCGGGTGGTCGCAGCGGAATACTTCGTCGAATTCGGGTTGTACGAAGCAGGCGAACGTGGTGTTTTCGCGGAATTTACGGAGTTTGTCTTTACCCATGTCGGTCATGCGGTGCACGCGGCACCTTTGTCGGTTTGTCCCGGAACTCCGGGAATATTCGGTAGTTGTCAGCAGGCCGCGCGCATCGGCCGGATGCCGGGGCGTTCGTTCGCGTGGGGCGGTTACCGTCGGGGGCCGAGCTGTGCGCAATACAGGCGTCGGTGCGCCTCTTTCGCTGCTACCTGTGTTTCGTGTCGTCAGGTGCCCCGGATGTCGCGGGGCCGTCGTCTGCGTGCGGCGGCGGGAAGCGGCATCAGGTTCGTGTCGTCTGTGTTTCGCTGCCGTCGGTCGTTCAGGGGCGCGGGGTCGTCATCCGCGTGCGGCAGCGGGACGGTCGGTTCGGCGCTCTTTTGCGGGCCGGTCTGCCGTGGCTTCGGCTGCCGGAAACACTTCGAGTGGCCGTCGGTTTCGGTCGGCTATGCCGAGTGTGCCCGTCGTCCGGTATGTTGGACGACGACAGGGTGGCTCCGTCCGATCGTCGGACCTGTCGCGTGATGCGGCATCGGAGCAGGATGCGGCAGAGCGTTCGTCGCTGGCGGCGTACTGCGGAGCGCATCGTGTGCGGTCCCGTGCCTATTCGCGGGAACCGGTGTCGCTCCGTGCGTGTTCCGCATCCTCTCCGGGGTGCGGCGCCTCGGCGCCGTCCCTATTCCAGCCCGGCCGCGTCGCTCGCGACGATGCGGACGCCGACCGCCTCGATGCCCTGCGCCGGACGCACGGGAGCGATCGTCAGCCGATAGGGGCCGGTGCGGGGTAGCACGGCGCGCCTCCGGTAGGGGGTCACCCGTTCGCGGATGCGCGTTGCGGAGCGCGCGCGTTGCGGAATCGTCAGCAGCAGCCGCTCTTCGCAACGCAGCGAATCGGGCGAGTGGGCCACGATGCGCACCGACAGCGTGTCTTCGGCGAAGCGTCCCGCGCTGCGGACGAACAGCTCGATGTCGCGGAGCGCGACCGTATCGCGGTTCTCGATGACGATGGTGGCCGCCTCCTCCCACCCGCCGGGATCCACATCGGCGACGGCGAGCTGAACCGGAGCCTCGCAGCTCCACAGAAGCATGGCCGCGAGCGTTGCGAGGCTGCAGTGCAGGATCGATCGAAGCCGGTGCGTGCGTATCATCGTCCGTTATTCGTCGGTCGGTTTCGGCTGCGGGGCATGCGCTTCCCGCGGGCTTCGGTCCTCATTCGCGTCGTTGCGGGGGCTCCGGGGCGTGTCGCCTTGTCCTTCGCTGCGGGGCCGCCGCGGGCGTTGCCGCTCCGTATGCCCGGCGCGGGTGTCGCCGTTGCGGTGCTGCTTCGGTGCGCCGTTCGCATGGTCGGCGCGTTCGGCGCCCTCCGGATTGCCGCTCTGACGACGACGGTCGTTCCGGTTGCGCGAACCGTTATCGCGGTTATCGGGCCGATCGGAGCGATTCGGCCGGTCGGTGCGTTCGCGGCGCGGCCAATCGTTGTTTCTCGATCCCGAAGGGCGAGGAGCTCCCTCCGTGCGGCGCTCGTCGGCGTGCGGAGCACGGGAGCCCTGCGGCGTACCCTCCGGGCGTTCCGAACGATGCTGCGCGTCGCCCCGGCCTGTGTGTCGCTCCTTCGCATCGGAGCGCTCCGTGCGGCCGTTCTCCCGACGCTCTTCGCGCGCGTCGCCGTTGCGGCCGTTGCGGCCGCCGCGCTTGCGGCGCTTCGATTTGTCGAAACGCGTGATGCTGTCTTCGTCCGATCCCGAACGATAGGTCGGCTCCTCGGCTGCGGGACCGAGCTCCTCCGCATCCTGCAGGCGGTCGACCTTCTTCCCGGCGCGGTTGAGCGCGAGAATCTCCTTCACGCGGGCTACCGGGAGCGTCGTGAGGTTGGCCATCGTATCTTTGGCCGAGGAGAAGGTCATCGTGCCGGCCAGAATGTCGCTCTTGACGAGGAACCATTCGCCGTCGATCGTCAGCAGCGGCTCGCGCAGTCGCGGGAACTCCTTGCGGGCGTCGACGTAGGCGTCGTACTCGTACATCATGCAGCATTTGAGCTTCGAGCACTGCCCCGCGAGTTTCTGGGGGTTGAGCGAGATCTCCTGTGCGCGTGCGGCACCCGTCGTGACGCTCGAGAAACTCGAGATCCACGATGCACAGCACAGCTCGCGGCCGCAGGCGCCCAGTCCTCCGATGCGGCCCGCCTCCTGCCGGGCGCCGATCTGCTTCATCTCGATGCGGATGTGGAACCGCTCGGCGAAGACCTTGATCAGCTCGCGGAAGTCGACGCGCTCGTCGGCGATGTAGTAGAAGATCGCCTTGATCTTGTCGCCCTGATACTCCACGTCGCCGATTTTCATGTTGAGCCCCATGTCGGCGGCGATCTGCCGTGCGGCGATCATCGTCTCGTGTTCGAGGGCGATGGCCTCCTGCCAGCGTTCGATGTCGTAGGGCTTGGCCTTGCGGTAGATCTTGCGGAACTCGCCGTTGAAGGGGTTGAAGCCCGTGCGGCGCATCTGCTTGGCCACCATGTCGCCCGTGAGCGATACGATGCCGATGTCGTGCCCGGGCGACGCCTCGACGGCCACGATGTCGCCGCGCTGCAGGTCGAGGCCGTTGACGTTGCGGTAGAACGAGCGGCGCGTATTCTTGAAGCGCACCTCGAAGATATCGGTGGGGATGTTGTCGGGATAACCCTCCATCCACGCCGTTTCGTGGAGTTTGAAGCAGCCGTCGCAGGGCTTGGCTTCGATGTCGGTGCCGTTGTCGCGGAAGGCGCAGCCGCGGCCTATTTCGGGAATGAATCTATCTTTGTTCTTATCTCGGTCCATGCGGGGGTCGTATATTTCGGGTAAAGATACGCAAAATTTGCGAATTGCGCATCGTTGCGGTTCACTTTGGCTCCGTCGCGGCGTGCAGCGCGCGGACGCTGCGCCGGATGCGGCGGATGAGCAGCACGGCGGCCGACGAGAGTCCGAAGGTGAAGCCGAGGAAGAGACCCGCGGGTCCCATGCCCAGCTCGAAGCCGAGCAGGTAGCCCACGGGCAGGTTCAGCAGCCAGTAGGAGACCAGTGCGATCGGCATGATGACCTTCACGTCCTGAATGCCGCGCAGGATCCCTATCGAGACGTTCTGGATGCCGTCCGAGAGCTGATAGAGGGCCGAGAAGACGAGCAGCTGGGAGGTGAGGGCGATCACCTCGGCGTTCGTGGTGAAGAGCGTCGGGATCCAGTGGCGCAGCGAGATGAAGACGAGCGCCGCCACGGCGTTCCATGCCAGCACGAGGTGGTAGGAGGCCTTCGCCGCGAGCGACAGCTCGCCGATGGCGCGGGCGCCGTAGCAGTGCGACACGCGGATCGTCGTCGCGGCGCCGATCGACATCACGATCATGAAGGCGCAGTTGCCCAGCGTCGTGGCGATCTGGTTGGCGCTCATCGCCACCTTCGCCGTGTCGCCGAACCATCCCATCATAAGGCCCGTGCCGACGAAGGCCGAGGCTTCGAGGAACATCTGGAGCGAGATCGGAAGCCCGATGCCGAGGAGCTTCCGTACGGTGCGGCGCGAGAGGTTGCGCAGCGAGAAGCCCGCGAGGTAGCTGCGGTAGCGGTCGCGGCTGCAGAAGTAGCCGATCATCAGTATCGGAGCGATGATGCGCGAGAGCAGCGTGCCCATGCCCGCGCCCACGGCGCCCATTTCGCGGAACCCGAGGTTGCCGTAGATGAACAGCCAGTTGAATCCGATGTTGGCGATATTGGCGATGATCGTCACCGTCATCTCGACCTTCGTGTTGCCCACCCCTTCGAGGAACTGCTTGAAGGCGAAGAAGAGCATCAGGAAGGGCATGCTGACCACCAGCAGCCGGTAGTAGGGGATGGCCATGTCGACCACGTCGACGGGCTGTCCGAGCCGGTAGAGCAGCGGCGTGGCGATCCATTGCGCGAGCCCGAGCCCGATGCCCAGCAGCGTGTAGAAGACGATGGCGTTCTGCAGCAGATCGCCCGATCGGCGGCGGTCGCCCTGTGCGTAGAGTTCGCCGACGAGGGGCGTGAGGCCCAGCGCGATGCCCACCGCCGCGATGAAGACGATGAAGAAGACCGCGCCGCCGAACGACACGGCGGCCAGCGGCGTGGGATCGTCGCCGCCGTAGCGGCCGACCATTACGTTGTCGGCGAACTGCGTGAGGATCTGCCCCAACTGCGTCAGCACGACGGGCAAGGCCAGCCGGAGGTTGGCCTTGTATTGCGTTTTATAGGTTGCGAAGCGGTACATCGATTCTGTGTTTCGGGCTGCAAAGGTAGCAAATAATCGCAGAATGCCGAAATGGGCCCGGCCGGCGACTGTCGATCGGATTGCCGGGCGGGGGCGGGTGTCGGGGCGGGGCGCGGCGGATGTCGGGGCGGAGCGGCGGAACCGGTGTGGGGTGTCCGGTGCGGCAGGGCGTGCCGGACAGGGTGCGTCGCGGGCGAGGGGCGTATGTCGGGGGACGGATGGCTCGGAGGGGCGGGCGGAGCCTGTGGGGCGCATCGAAAAAAACTCCGCCCCGCCGGAGAGAGTTCCGGTGGGACGGAGTCGCGAAGTTCGGGTCATCAGGGTCGCCTCGCGGGGAGGCGCATGCTGTGAGGAGACGCATGCCGCGGGGCCTATGCCGCGCAAGATCGGAGGCTGTCGGGCGGCGGCGACCGTCGCCCGCGTGCGGCGGCCGGCCGGTCAGGCGACGCGCAGCCGTACGCCGCTGCGCTTGTCCGATTCGACCACCACCGTGTCGCCCGCCTGCAGACGTCCTTCGATGATCAGCTCCGAGAGCGGCTCCTCGACGTGGTCGGCGAGCGTGCGCTTCAGGGCGCGGGCGCCGTAGCGCTGCTCGTAGCCCATCGCCGCGAGACGGCGTTTGGCGCCGCGCGTGATCCGCACCTCGTAGCCCAAGCGGCGCGTGCGGGAGAAGAGCCCCTGCAGCTCCAGATCGACGATGCGCTCCACGTCGCCGGCCTCCAGCGTGCGGAAGATCACGATGTCGTCGATGCGGTTGAGGAACTCCGGCGCGAAGGTCTGTTCGAGCGCCCGGCGGTACTCGCAGGCGGGTGCGAGCTCCTCGGTGCCGCTTTTCGACGGCGTGCTGTAGCCGACCTGCTTGGGCCGCTGCACGGTCTCGCGCGAACCGACGTTCGAGGTCATGATCAGGATCGTGTTGCGGAAGTCGACCCTGCGGCCCGAGCCGTCGGTGAGGTGTCCCTCGTCGAAGATCTGCAGCAGCGCGTTGAAGACATCGGGATGCGCCTTCTCGATCTCGTCGAACAGCACCACGGCATAGGGCTGCCGCCGCACGGCCTCGGTGAGCTGGCCCCCGTCGCCGTAGCCGACGTATCCCGGAGGGGCGCCGATCAGGCGGGCGACGTTGTGCTTCTCGCCGTATTCGCTCATGTCGATGCGGATCAGGCCCCGCTGCTCGTCGAAGAGCCATTTCGAGACCTCTTTGGCCAGCAGCGTCTTGCCCACGCCCGTAGGTCCGACGAAGAGGAAGACGCCGATCGGACGCCGCTCGTCCTTCAGCCCGGCGCACGAGCGCCGGATCGTCCGCGCGATCTTCTCGACGGCCTCCCGCTGTCCCACGACCCGTCCTTCGAGGTGGTCGCGGAGCAGGCGCAGGCGCCGCAGCTCGTTGTCCGAGACCCGCTCGGCCGGGATGCCCGTCATGGCGGTCACCACCTGCTGGATGTGCTCGGGCGCGATGGTCGCGGGCCGGGTGTCGAGCGCATGCCGCCACGCCGCGCGCTCCTCGCGCAGCCTCGTGCGCAGCGCCAGCTCCCGCAGACGTGCCGCCGCGGCCTTTTCGTAGACCAGCGCCTCGACCGCTTCGCGCCGCTCGCGCCGTGCCGCCGCGAGGTCGGCCTGCGTCGCCCGCAGGGTCTCCGGTTCGCGCGCCGCCTGCAGGTGGGCGCGGGACCCCGCCTCGTCGAGCACGTCGATCGCCTTGTCGGGGAAGAAGCGGTCGGTGACGTAGCGGTCGGTGAGCGCCACGCAGGCCTGCAGCGCCTCCTCCGTGTAGCGCACCCGGTGGTGCCGCTCGTAGCGGGGGGCGATGTTGCGCAGGATCTCGAGCGTCTGCTCGGGCGACGTGGGCTCGACCACGATCTTCTGGAAGCGGCGTTCGAGGGCTGCGTCGGCCTCGATGTGCGCGCGGTATTCGTCGCACGTCGTGGCGCCGATGGTCTGCAGCTCGCCGCGCGCTAGCGCGGGCTTCAGTATGTTGGCCGTGTCGAGGCTACCCTGCGTCGACCCCGCACCGACGATCGTGTGGATTTCGTCGATGAAGATGATCGTGTCCTGCGCCTTGCGCAGCTCGTCGAGCAGCTGCTGCATCCGCTCCTCGAATTCGCCGCGGAACTTGGTGCCCGCGACGAGGGCCGAGACATCGAGCGAGAAGAGCGTCTTCCCGGCGATCGTGTAGGGCACCTCGCCCGCGGCGATGCGCAGGGCCAGCCCCTCGACGATGGCGCTCTTGCCCACGCCCGCCTCGCCGATCAGGATCGGGTTGTTCTTCTTGCGCCGCGAGAGGATCTGCACCACGCGCTCGATCTCCCGTTCGCGGCCGATCACGGGGTCGATCCTCCCTTCGCGGGCCATGCGCGTGAGGTCGGTGCCGAACCGGTCGAGCAGCTGCGAGGTCGCCCGCGTTTCGGCGGACGCCGCGTCGTCGGCGTCGATCGTGCGGATGCGGATTTCGGTGCGCGAGTCGTCGTCGGAGACCAGCTTGCGGAGCTCCTCGCCCACTACCTCGGCGTCGATACCGTACATTTCGAGGATGCGGGAGGCGGCCGTCGCACGGTCGGCGACGATCGCGCGCAGGGCGTGGGCCGTCGATACGGTCCGCGTCTCCTCCGGGCTTTCGCGAAGCTCCCTTTCGAAGGCGTCGTAGAACGTCTCGGCGCTTTGCTGCACGGTGCTTTCGCCGGGATGCGCACCCTCGTCGGGCAGTTCGCGCTCCAGACGCTGGCACACCTGATGCAATTCCCACTCCTTGAGCCGTTCCGAGAGAATACGGTAGGCCAGCGATCCCTCCTCCCGCAGCAGCTCCAGCGCAAGGAAATCCTTGTGGGAGCGGGTCACCCCCGCTTTGGTCGTGTTGAATGCCGTCCGGGCGATAATCCCTTTGAGCGTTTTCGAAATTTTCATCTGCATTGTTGCGTCGTCTTTTTTTGTTTCGCATAGATAACGCAGGGGCAGGACCCTGTAGTATATGGGCCCTCATACAGACGGCGGTCGTGTATGATGCTGATATATATCGTGTTGCTGCTAGGTAGGGCGCGCGGCGCCGATGCCCGAGACGCTGCATCCGGCGGTGTGATTCAGTCGATTATGCGGGCGGAAATGATTGTTCGGTGGGCGGAAATGTTTAGTGTGTTTTCGGGGCTCTGCGGCTGCGAAAGGTCCGTTTCGACGACGAAACGGGCGTTCCGCGCTATGTCGGAACACCCGTTTTCGGGACGGGAAGGGTGCGGCGTCAGCTCCGCCGGGGCCATTCGCCCACCTCCAAGTCGCGCATCCCGCTTCCGTCGACGACGAGCCGCACGGCGGTGCGGACCTTGTGGAAGCCGAATTCGCCCGCCGCGCCGGGATTGACGTGCAGCAGTTCGTAGACCGGGTCGTAGATGACCTTCAGGATGTGGGAGTGGCCGGCGATGAAGAGCTTCGGGCGCAGCGACTGGATCTTCGCCACGGCACGCGGGTCGTAGCGGCGCGGATAGCCCCCGATGTGGGTCATCAGCACGTCGACCTCCTCGCAGCGGAACGCCGCGAAGTCGGGGTAGACGCGGCGCGTCAGGCCGCCGTCGATGTTGCCGCTCACGGCCCGCAGGGGTTTGAAGGCGGCGATCGTGTCGGCCAGTTCGAGCGACCCGATGTCGCCCGCATGCCAGATTTCGTCGACGTCGCGCAGGAATTCGCGCAGGCGGTCGTCGAAGGTGCCGTGCGTGTCGGAGATGATGCCGATGCGTTTCATGGGCGTTGCGGAGTGCCGGAGGGCGGTTACCAGTTGGCGATGTTTTCGTTCATCCACGCTATGCGGGCCGCGTAGACCGATGCGAGGAGGTCGACCGCCTCGTCGAAGGAGAGCTTCTCGTCCCGGTTGGGGTGGCCCGTATCGATGTTCGGCCAGCGCGCGAAGTTGCGGCGCTCGGCCGCGGCGATCGCTGCGCGCTCCCGCTCGATGAAGGCGGGGATCTCCTTCAGGAAGGGATACCACTCCTGCCAGCGCCGTTTGATGTCGGCGCGGAACGAGGCGTCGTTCATCAGCAGGTTCCACCAGTTGTCTGCGTACCACGGGAATTCGTTGTACTGGTAGAAGAGCCCGTAGTTGATCCACTGGGTCTGGGTGTGGGCGACGAGCGTCTCGTAGTCGAAGTCCCAGATCGGACCGGCGACGAGTTTTCCGCCGCGGTCCTTGTGGAAGTAGATGCTCTTGGGGTGGAGGATTTCGTGGTTGGCCATCACCTCGAAGCAGATCCAGTAGTCGATCATCGACTCCCGGTCGAGCCACTGGAAGGGATCCGTCGCCGACTGTCCCTTGCCCGCGGCTGCGATCGCCGCGTCGAGCGTGTTGACGTAGCTCTGGATGTAGTCGAGCCGCTCGGCGGTCATCTCTTCGGGATCGGGCGACTTGATGTTGACGGGGATGTAGGTGCTCTGCGAACGGAATTTGCAATCCTCGTCGTAGTTGGTGTCGAATTCGAGCAGGTAGCCGCCCGTGAGCGCCTCGCCCGCGTCGTCGCCCGGTTCCATCTCGACGATGTCGACGCGGTTTTCGTCGACCTTGATCTGCTCGGTGAGGAGGAACAGACCGTAGTAGGCGCCGTTGAAGTAGAGCTCGGCGTATTCGTTGCGCACGGTGTAGGCCAGCTTCGAGTTCCGTCCGATGTGGTAGGCGATGCGGTTGCGCAGGTGCGTGCGGTCCATATAGTTGGCGATCAGGCACCACCGCTTGTGCTTCGGCATGCCGAGCACCTCGTTTTTCTTGGCGAGCTTCAGCGCGTAGGGTTTCTTCTCCCAGCCCCACGTGGAGTTGCCGCGGCCCTTGACCTCGGTATCCATCTCCTCGAGGTCGTCGAAGGCCCCGCCGCCGTCGATCGAGATGCGGGCCGCCACCCATGTCTCTTTGGTGATCTGCTCCTGCGGGATCTGGGTCGTGATCCGCACGATGGGCATGTAGGGGGTGTTGCGCACGGTGAGGGGCATCGGCGCGATCCGGCCGCCGGCCGCCGTGCAGTTGACCTGCAGCTCCTCGACATACTTGCCGCCCACGGCGTCGGCGCTGCGCAGGTCGCGGATCTTCATTTCGTAGAGGCCTTCGCCCGACCGGACGACCGACTGCATGCGGACGTGGGCCGGTGCGGCGCCCGCGGCGTCGGTCAGCGTGAAGTCTTCGGGGGCGATGTCGGCATCGTCCGGCGTGACGGTGATGCGCACGCTCTTCGTCGCGGCCGGGTCGAGCACCACTTCCGAGGTCGAAAGCAGGGTCTCGGGGAGGATCGCGGTCTGGGTCTTGTCGTCGCTGCAGGCCGTCGCCGCGAGGGCGCAGAGGGCGAGCAGCGGGTGGCGGAGGTTTTTCTTCATTTCGGTTCGGAGGCGTTGTTCAGTATTTTCCTTTCCAGAGTCGCGCGATCCGTTCGGCGATCTTCGCCTCGGCGGCGTTCTGGGTGTCGGGTTCGTAGAATTTCGTGCCGCAGAGCGATTCGGGCAGGAACTCCAGTTCGGCGAAGTGTCCGGCGTAGTCGTGGGCGTATTTGTATCCTTTGCCGTAGCCCGCCTTGTCCATCAGGCGGGTGGGGGCGTTGCGCAGGTGCAGCGGTACGGGGCGGTTGGTCGTGTCGCGCTCGACCAGCGCGAGGGCCTTGTTGATGGCCGCGTAGGCCGTGTTGCTCTTGGGGCTCGTCGCGAGGTAGATCGTCGCCTCGGCGAGCGGGATGCGCGCTTCGGGCATGCCGATCTTGTGCACCGTGTCGAAGCAGGCGTTGGCCAGCAGCAGGGCGTTGGGGTTGGCCAGACCGATGTCCTCCGCGGCGAGGATCACCAGCCGCCGGGCGATGAAGCGCGGCTCCTCGCCCCCGGCCAGCATGCGCGCGAGGTAGTAGATCGCCGCATTGGGGTCGCTGCCCCGCACCGACTTGATGAAGGCCGAGATGACGTCGTAGTGCTGCTCGCCGTTCTTGTCGTAGAGGGCGATGTTCTGCTGCAGGCAGTCGGTGACGTAGCGGTCGGTGATCGTCACCTTGCCCTCCGTGGCGCCTACGATGATGTCGAGGATGTTGAGCAGCTTGCGCGCGTCGCCCCCGGCGAAGCGGAACAGCGCGCCCGTTTCGACCACCTCGATCGTGCGGGCCTTGAGCTCGGGGTCGGTCGTCAGCGCGCGGTCGAGGAGCTTGCGCAGGTCGTCGTCCTCCTGCGCTTTGAGGATGTAGACCTGACAGCGGCTCAACAGCGGCGGGATCACCTCGAAAGAGGGGTTCTCGGTCGTGGCGCCGATGAGCGTCACGACACCCTGCTCGACGGCTCCGAGCAGCGAGTCCTGCTGCGACTTGTTGAAGCGGTGGATCTCGTCGATGAACAGGAACGGCGGGCGCTGGTCGAAGAAGCGGCTCTTGCGGGCCGATTCGATCACCTCGCGCACCTCCTTGACCCCCGATGTCACGGCCGAAAGCGTGAAGAAGGGGCGGTCGAGCTGCGTGGCCACGATTTTCGCCAGCGTGGTCTTGCCCACGCCCGGCGGGCCCCAGAGGATGAACGAGGGGACGTTGCCCGTCTCGAAGAATTTGCGGAATACGCCGTTCCGGCCCACGAGGTGTTCCTGCCCGACGTAGTCGTCGAGGGTCGTGGGGCGCAGGCGTTCGGGAAGGGGTGCGGACATGGTCGGGGGGGGATTCAGGCGTCGTGGGTCTCTTTTTCGGCGGGCCGGCGGCGGAGCGGACGGTTCAGCATGCGAATTTCTCGGCTTTCAGCTCGCCCAGCCGCTTCAGCTGCGGCACGAGGGCGGCGAAGTGCGCGGTCCGTTCGTGCGCGGCGAGCGCTTCGGCGTCGCGCCACGTCTCGCAGATCATCAGCACGTCGGGGCGCGTGGCGCTCTCGAAGAGGTCGTAGGCGATGCAGCCCTCGTCCGCGCGCGAGGCCGCGACGAGCTCCTTCGCCGCGCGGAGCAGCTCCGCGCGCTCGGAGGCGGCGGTGCGGATGAATACGTTCAGACGGATCATGGTCGTATGCGTTATAATCGTTCAAAGATACGCTTTTTTCGCGAAAGACCGCTCGGTTCGCTCCATAATTATCGATGTCCTTCCCGACACGGGTGCTGTTCCGTCGAGCTGCAGGCGGCGCCGGGGCGTTCGTCCGTCGGATGATGCGTGGACCGGCGCCTGCGGGAAAGAGGGGCGGCCGCACCGCGTTCGCTCCGGCCGGCTGCGAGGGCCGATTTGCAAGTTCGGGCCGAGTTGCGTATCTTGCGGATCGTTCGGTGCCGCTTCCGCCGACAGGTGGAGGTGGTCGCCGGCGCGAACCTGCTAAAAATCATTGTGTTATGAATGTAGAGGAACCCTCCGTCCCGCCCCGCAAGCCGGACGATTTTCTGGTGTGGGCCGTGCTGTGCACCGTTTTTTGCTGCCTGCCGCTGGGCATCGTGTCGATCGTGAAATGCTGTCAGGTCGACACCTATTGGAGCCGCGGCGATTACGAAGGTGCGCTGCGGGTGGCCTCCGAGGCGCGGAAATGGACCTACTGGGGCTTCGGCATCGCGGTCGGATTTTATCTGTTGTATCTGCTCGTCGTCGCCATCGGCGTCGTGCTCGCGCTGCATGCGGCGTAGGTACGACCGGCTCGTCCGTTTCTTGGGGACGAGCTGCGGACGTGGCGTGCTGCTGCTCGGCGCGGGCGCTCTGGCGCTGCTCTACTACCGGATCGATCCGGGGCGTACGGCGTGGATGCCGCAGTGCGTGTTCCGCTCGCTGACGGGCTGGGAGTGCCCTGCCTGCGGCGGGCAGCGGGCCCTCCATGCGTCGTTGCACGGCGAGTGGGCGGCAGCGCTGCGCTACAATCCCTTTCTGCTGGTCGCGCTTCCCTATTTGGCGGCGGTGGTCTTCGCGACTTTCGGCACGGGACGGCGGGCCCTGCGGCTGCGCGCGTGGGTGCGGCACCCGTGGGTGGCGGGAACCTACGCGGCGCTCTTTTTCGCGTGGTGGATCGTGCGCAACACGCCGCTGTGGCCGTAATACGACAAGGGCGCCGATCGACTCGGCGCCCTTGTCGTATCGCGGCGGCGGGGTCACGCCCCGTCGTCGGTGAAGGCCGGGGCTACTCCTCCTTCTTTTCGCGCAGTTCGAGGCAGAGTTCGTCGAGCTGCGCCGGGTCGACGCGGCTCGGTGCGTCGAGCATCACGTCGCGGCCCGCGTTGTTCTTCGGGAAGGCGATGTAGTCGCGGATCGACTCCGAGCCGCCGAAGAGCGAGCAGAGCCGGTCGAAGCCGAAGGCCAGACCGCCGTGCGGGGGCGCGCCGAACTTGAAGGCGTTCATCAGGAAGCCGAACTGCTCCTGCGCCTTCTCGGGCGTGAAGCCCAGACATTTGAAAATCGTGGCCTGCAGCTTGGCGTCGTGGATACGGATCGAACCGCCGCCGATCTCGGTGCCGTTGCATACGAAGTCGTAGGCGTTGGCGCGCACGCGGCCCGGGTCGCTTTCGAGGTATTGCACGTCCTCGGGTTTGGGCGAGGTGAAGGGGTGGTGCATGGCGTAGAAGCGCTGCGTCTCCTCGTCCCACTCGAACATGGGGAAGTCGACGACCCACAGCGGCGCGAACTTCTTCGGGTCGCGCAGCCCCAGCTGCTGGCCCACTTCGAGGCGCAGGGCGCACAGCTGCGTCAGCGCCCTGAACTTCTTGCCGCAGAGGATGAAGACCATGTCGCCGGCCTTCGCGCCGCAGCGCTCGGCCATCGCGCGCACCTCGTCGGGCGTGTAGAACTTGTCGACCGACGACTTCACGGCACCCTCCTCCACGCGAATCCACACGAGCCCTTTGGCACCCACCTGCGGACGCTTGACGAACTCCGTCAGGGCGTCGATCTGCTTGCGCGTGTAGGTCGCGCAGCCCGTCGCGGCGAAGCCGACGACGTATTCCGCATCGTCGAAGACGGAGAATCCACGGCCGTGCGCCAGATCGGTCAGGTCGGCGAACTCCATGCCGAAGCGCAGGTCGGGCTTGTCCGAACCGTACTTCTCCATCGCCTCGATCCACGGCATGCGGCGCAGCGGCCCGGTCAGCTCGATGCCCATCACGTGCTTGAACATGTGCTTGGCCCAGCGCTCGAACACGCCGATCACGTCCTCCTGCTCGACGAACGACATCTCGCAGTCGATCTGCGTGAATTCGGGCTGACGGTCGGCGCGCAGGTCCTCGTCGCGGAAGCAGCGCACGATCTGGAAATAGCGGTCGTAGCCGGCCACCATGAGCAGCTGCTTGAGCGTCTGCGGCGACTGCGGCAGGGCGTAGAACTGGTTGGGGTTCATGCGGCTGGGCACGATGAAGTCGCGCGCGCCCTCGGGCGTTGAGCCCACCAAGTAGGGGGTTTCGATCTCGAGGAAGCCCTCCGAGTCGAGGAAGCGGCGGATCTCCTGCGCCATCTTGTGCCGCAGGATCATGTTGCGCTGCAGCGGGGCGCGGCGCAGGTCGAGGTAGCGGTACTTCATGCGCAGGTCGTCGCCGCCGTCGGAGTGCTCCTCGATGGTGAAGGGAGGCGTCTGCGCCTCGTTGAGCACCGCGATGGCCGTGGCCGACACCTCGATGTCGCCCGTCGGCATCTTGGGGTTTTTCGATTCGCGCTCGATGACCCGGCCGGTCACCTGCAGCACCCATTCGCGGCCGACGCGGGCCGCCGTCTCGCGCGCCTCGGCGGGCGAGTGCTCCTCGACGACGATCTGCGTCAGGCCGTAGCGGTCGCGCAGGTCGATGAAGGTCATGGCGCCGAGGTTACGCACTTTCTGCACCCACCCGGCGAGGGTGACGGTCTGGTCGACGTGTTCGGCTCTCAAACAGCCGCACGTGTGGGTTCTGTACATATCTATGATGTTGTGTTATGTTCTTGCAATCGGCAAAGTTAGGAAAAAGGTTCCGGAAATGGTAGTTTTCGGCGGTAAAAAATCGTCTGCGGCGCCGCGATTTGGCGCTGCGGCCCGCTTGCACTATCTTTGCCGCCGCAAACCGATGAAAGGAATGGAAGAACAACGATCGATCGACGAAAAATTCATGCGCCTCGCACTAAACGAGGCCCGCAAGGCGTTCGATGAGCAGGAGGTGCCGATCGGCGCGGTGGTCGTGGCCGGCGGCACGGTCGTCGGCCGGGGGCACAACCTTGTCGAGACGCTCGCCGACCCGACGGCCCATGCCGAGATGCAGGCCCTGACGGCCGCTTCGTCGACGCTCGGCGGCAAATACTTGCCCGATAGCACGTTGTATGTGACGGTCGAACCCTGCATCATGTGCGCCGGGGCGATCGGGTGGGCGCAGGTCGGCCGCGTCGTATGGGGCGCCGACGACCCCAAGAAGGGTTATCGCCGCTACTCGGAAGCGGTGTTCCATCCCCGGACGACCGTCGAGCGCGGGGTGCTCGGGGCCGAGTGCGAGGCGCTGATGTCCGAATTTTTCGCGTCCTTGCGCCGGTAGGATTTGGAGGTATAGGAATTTTTTTGTTATTTTTGTCCCCAACGCGCTTTCGGGCGGGGATTTTTATCGGAGGGAAACTTCAAAATTCAACGCAATAGTCATGAAAAAACTGTTTGTATCGGTAATTGCGCTGCTGGGAGCCGCGACGCTCTATGCGCAGGATCTCACGTCGCTGTACAACGAAGGCGCCGCCGCATTCGGCGCTAAGAACTACGAGGAGGCCATTCCCAAGTTCGAGCAGGTGATCGCCGACGGCGAAAACGACGAGCTGGCCGAGGAGGTGGTCGCCAACTCCAAGAAGGCGCTGCCGATGTGCTACCAGAATCTCGGTACGCGTGCCGCCGGTCAGAAGAACTTCGACGAGGCGATCGCCAAGCTGACCAAAGGCGCCGAGCTGGCCGAGGAGTACGGCGATCAGAAGCGTGTGAACACGATCAACAACATCCTCTCGAAGGTATATCAGGTGCAGGGCGGTACGGCCTTCAACAACAAGGAGTACGCGCAGGCCGCCGAGATCTTCGCCAAAGGCTATGCCGCCAATCCGCGCAACACCGACATGGCGCTCAACCTCGCGATGAGCTACTGCGAGTCGGGCGACTATGCGAAGGGCATGGAGGTCTACGAGAATGTCGCTGCGATGAACCCCGCGAAGTATGCCGAGGCGATCGCGAAGGCGAAGGAGGGCATGGCGCTCTACACCAATAACGAGGTTGCCAAGCTGCAGAATGCCAACGACTACGACGGCATCATCGCGATGGCCGACGCCCTGCTGGAGAAGAACCCCCAGAGCGCTCTGGCCGAGAAGGTGCGCCTGCAGGCCTACCTCAACAAGAAGGATTATGCGAAGGTGATCGAGTTGGGCGAGAACGCCGCCGCCGCACAGACCGACGACGAGGACCGCAGCCTGATGTACTTCACGCTCGGCGCCGCCTACAACGCCAAGGAGATGAAGCCGCAGGCCATCGCCGCCTTCCAGAAGGTGACGGCCGGTCCGGCGCTCCAGAGCGCGAAGGCCGCTCTCGCGGGGCTGCAGTAAACCGCATCGCGAACGCGACGATAAGAGGCTGTCCGACACGGGTCGGGCAGCCTTTTTTCGTGACGCTCCGGCGCATGCCCGGCGCTCCGCGTTTCGTGCCGTGCGCTTTGGCCTGCCGTGTGCTCTGACGTGTCGTGCGCGATGCTTCGTGCTGCGTTCGTGCAACCTCCGTCTGCGGCGGGAGTGATCGGTCCGGGGCGGTTCGCGGGATGCCGTGAGGCGTGCGCCGGCTGCGGGCGGGTCGCGGGTGTGTCGCGTGAGGCTCCGGCGGGGGGCGTGGGCCGGCATCCGGACACGGTCCGGTTTTCGGATGCAGGTTTACCCGACCCGGCCCGGTCGCCTCGCCGCCTTCGCTGCTACGCTTTACCCGGCCGTGGGCGATGCGCCTTGCGGAGCGTTTTTTCGTCCGTCTGCGGGGCTTCAGTCCGACGGCACCTCTTCGCGGCCGGGGTGCGATGTGCCGTACGGGGCGTTTCGTCGGCGATGCGTGCCGCAGGGCGAAATAATCGCCCCTTCGCGGGTAATAAGGTTGGAAATAATGCGTTAAATGATTACTTTTGCAGGTTATCGGGAGTCATTTCCCGCAGAAGAACGCAATCAAGAATCCGAACCGATCGTCTATGAATTTGTTTAAACGCTGGAACAACATCGTCGGTTGGGCCGTTTTCGCCGTGGCGGCGACGGTCTATCTGATGACTATGGAGCCGGTTTCGAGCCTCTGGGACTGCTCGGAATTCATCGCCACCTCCTATAAGCTCGAAGTGGGACACCCGCCCGGAGCGCCGCTCTTCATGATGCTGGCGCGTCTGGCGACGCTCTTCGCGTTCGGCAATCCCGACTACGTGGGTGCCGCGGTGAACGCCATGAACTCGCTCGCCAGCGCCTTCTGCATCCTCTTCCTCTTCTGGACGATCACCCACCTCGCACGGCGTCTGACGACGCGCGACGGCAGCGAGCTGACCCGGGCGAAGGTCTGGGCCGTGCTGGGCGCCGGCGCCGTCGGGGCGCTGGCCTACACCTTCACCGACACCTTCTGGTTCTCGGCCATCGAGGGCGAGGTCTACGCCCTTTCGTCGATGTTCACGGCGCTCGTCGTGTGGCTCATGCTCAAGTGGGAGGAGGATGCCGACCGGCCGCATGCGTCGCGCTGGATCGTGCTGATCGCCTACCTGATGGGACTCTCGATCGGCGTGCATATCCTCAACCTGCTGACCATCCCCGCGCTGGTCTTCATCTACTACTTCCGCACGACGGAGCGGGTGACGCTGCGCGGCGTCGTATGGGCGACGGTCATCGCTGCGGCCATCCTGCTCTTCATCAACAACATCGTCATCCCCTACACGGTCTATGTCGGAGCGATGGTCGACCTGCTGTTCGTCAATACGTTCGGCCTGCCGGTCAACTCGGGCATGGCACTCTTCGCGCTGGCGCTCATCGGCGCGCTGGGGTGGGCCTCGTGGCGCTCTTACCGCCGCGGCCGCGTGCTGCTCAACACGGTGCTGCTCTCGGTGACGATGGTGCTGGTGGGCTTCTCCTCCTACGCTTCGGTGACGATCCGCGCCGCGGCCAACCCGCCGATGAACTCCAACAAGCCCGACAACCCCCATGCGCTGCTGTCGCTGCTCAACCGCGACCAGTACGGTGCCCGTCCGCTGCTCTACGGAGCCTACTACTCGGCGATCCCCGAGGGATACAAGGACAAGCGGATCTACTACCTCGACGAGGAGGGCCGCTACCGGAGCGCCTCGGTCATCACGGGTTACCATCACGCTCCGGAGGAGATGCACCTCTTCCCCCGCATGTGGGACTACCGCAAGGGCGAGCGCGAATACAAGCAGTGGGGCGCCTACCGCACGAAGATCGAGCCGATGCGCGACGACGACGGCAACGTGGTCCGCGACGAGCGGGGTCGCCCCGTCATGCAGGAGGTCCTCGACTTCGGCCGCAAGCGTACGATCGCCGACGACTACGGCTCCCGCACGATCGTCGAGCCGACCTTCGCCGAGAACCTCGTCTACTTCTTCAACTACCAGCTCGTCTACATGTACTGGCGCTACTTCCTCTGGAACTTCGTGGGGCGCCAGAGCGACATCCAGCCTTCGCGGGTGCTGATCACCGACGGCAACTGGCTCTCGGGCATCCGCTGGATCGACGAGAAATACCTCGGGCCGCAGGACGAACTGCCGCGCGAGGTGGCCGAAAATAAGGGGCGCAACACCTACTACTTCCTCCCCTTCCTGCTGGGGCTCCTCGGTCTGGTCTACCAGCTCAACCGCGACCAGCGCAACTTCACGGTGGTCATGTGGCTCTTCCTGCTGACGGGCATCGCGCTGGTCTTCTACTTCAACACCTCGCCGGGCGAGCCGCGCGAACGCGACTACGTCTATGCGGGGTCGTTCTACGCCTTCTGCATCTGGATCGGCTTCGGCGTGCTGGCCCTGCGCGATCTCATCGTGTGGATCGCCAAGCGCGACACCGTCGCTGCGGCCGCCGCGGCCACCGTCGTCGCGATGGGCGTGCCCGTGCTGCTTGCGGCGCAGAACTGGGACGACCACGACCGTTCGCACCGCACAATGGCGCGCGACATCGGGTGGAACTACCTGCAGTCGACGCTGCCCAATTCGATCATCCTCAACTACGGCGACAACGACACCTTCCCGCTGTGGAACAATCAGGAGGTCTACGGCATACGCCCCGACGTGCGCATCATGAACACCTCCTACCTCGGGGGCGAGTGGTACATCGACGAGATGAAGACGAAGGCCAACGACGCTCCGGGCGTGCCCTTCTCGCTGCCCAAGCACAAGTATTCGTTCGTCAACGACCTCGTGCCGGTCTACGACCGCATCGACCGTCCGGTCGAGCTCAAGGAGGTGATCGACTTCATCCGCAGCGACGACCCCCGCACGCAGGTGCGCCTCGGCCACGGCGTCTCGGGCGAGCAGCTCTCGGACTACATCCCGGCCAAGCGGCTGGCGCTGCCCGTCGATAAGGAGAACGCCATCGCTTCGGGCATCGTCGCCGAGAAGGACCGCGACCGGATGGTCGACACGGTCTACATCACGATCGACAAGCGTTCGATCGACAAGAACGAGCTGATGCTGCTCGACATGCTGGCCCATTTCGACTGGAAGCGCCCGATCTACCTCACGCAACCCTTCCTGCTCGACGGCCTCGGACTGATGGACTACCTCCAGTTCGACGGCTACGCCTACCGGTTCGTACCGATCCGCACGCCCGTGCGCAGCGGTGCGGAGATCGGCCGGATCGACCCCGATTATGCGGCGCCGCTGCTGCGCGACACCTTCCGCTACGGCAACCTCGCCGATCCGCGCGTCTATGTCGACTACTTCACGCAGTATAACTTGAGCGCCTCGCACGCCCGCGACGCCTTCGCGCGCGTGGCCAAAGAGTTGCTGCGCGAGGAGCGTACGGAGGAGGCCGTCGAGCTGCTCGATCTGGCCTTCGAGCGGCTGCCGATCGGGCAGATCCGCTTCACCGATACGAACACCTATCCCTTCCTCGAGGGGTATTACGCCGCTGCGGCGATGGGCCATCCCGAGGCCGCGGAGAAGGGCGACGCGCTGCTGCGCGCCTATGCGCAGAACCTGATCGAGTATATCGAGTACTACCTCCGCTTCGAGGGGGTGCAGGGCGATATGGTTGCGTCGCTGCTCGACGAGAAGCTCGAGCAGCTGGACGACGTCTACTATCTGGCCTCGTATGCCGGACGCAAGGATGCGGTCGCCGAGCTGAACGCCTACTACCGAACGCTGGGCGTCGCGGAGGAGAACCTCTTCGATGTGGGCGACCGGCCGCTGCAGGCCGACCGTGCGTCGGTCGACACCGCCGCGGAGGCGGCCATGTAGCGGCTGCGGGCCGGGGCGGCGATCGTGGCCGCTGCTCCTTAATGCTCCTCCCGCGTTCTTCTTGGTCGCTCCTCTGGGTCGCTCCGGGTGTCGGATCGCGGGGGCGGGCGGCGGTCGTCGCCGCTTCTCCCTGATGCTCCATCCGGTCGCTCCGCTGGGGCGCTCCTCCCGGCCGCTCCTCACGCGTTCTTCTGGATTGCTCCTCTGGGGCACCCCTCTGGATCGCCTCTCCCGGCCGCTCCTTTGGGTCGCTCCGGGTGTCGGACTCCTTGCCGCGGGGGCCGCGCCGGTTCGGCCGGGTTTGCTCCGGCGTGTCGCGGCTGCTTGCTGAAAAAACGGTTTTCGCGGGGATTCGCTCCCTTCGAAAACCGTTTTTGCATCCGAGGGTTTCCGCTCGGGCATCGCCGGAGCATATGCGCGCGATCGCCGGCCCGTTGCGGCGGTAGCCGCTGCGTCGTACGGAGGCCCGGATCGGGTCGACCTCCGTAGCGTCCGTGCGTCTGCCGTGCGGTGGCGGAGTCTCTGTTCGGAGAGCGGATTTCTCTGTTCGGGGTGCGGCGCCGGCGGCAGGGTGGCGGATTTCTCTGTTCGGGTGGCGGCCGGCAGCAGGGTGGCGGATTTCTCCGTTCGGGGTGCGGCGCCGGCGGCAGGGTGGCGGATTTCTCTGTTCGGGTTGCGGCGCCGGCGGCAGGGGAGCGCACGTCCCTCTCCGCCCTCTTCAAACGATGCCGGAGGACCTTACGGGCCCTCCGGCAGACGATTCGTATTTTGCGGCGGTTGTCCGCGCGGGGTGCGCGTCAGCGTTGCGGACCCTCGGGCGCCGTCGGCGCGGAAGTCTCCTGCTCCGGCTGCTGCTTCTTGCCGCTGTAGAGGAAGCGTTTGATCTTGTGGGTCGGAGTCTTGACGAACTCGTCCTTCTCCTCGACCACCTCCGAGATGCGCGAGAACCGGTTCACTTTGGCGTTGACGAACTCCTTGATCTCCTTGCGGAGCTGCTCGGTCTTGGCCTCCAGCGCCTCTTTCTTGGTCGCCCACTCGGCGCGCCAGTCGTGGAGCATCGCCTCGATCTCGTCGCTGTTGAAGTGCACGAGCGCCACGAGGCGTCCTTCGTGCTCGGTGACGATCGAGTCGGCGATGCAGACGTGGGAGTTGAGCACGCTCTCGATGTCTTCGGGGTAGATGTTCTCGCCGCTCGGACCTACGATCATGTTCTTGAGGCGGCCCTTGATGTAGAGCCAGCCGTCCTTGTCGAATTCGCCGAGGTCGCCCGTGCGGAACCAGCCGTCGGGGGTGAAGACCTCCCCGGTCGCTTCGGGATTCTTGTAGTAGCCGAGCATCGCGCTGGGGGTGCGGGCCACGATTTCGCCCTGACGCGTCGCGGCGTTGATGTTCTCCAGCCGCAGCTCGACGCCCGGGGCCTGCGGTCCGGTCGATCCCAGACGCACCATCGAGGGGGCCGCGCCTGCCAGCAGGGGCGCCGTCTCGGTGAGTCCGTAGCCGATGGCGTAGGGCACCTTCGCCTCCAGAAGGAACTTTTCGGCCGCGCTGTCGAGTTTCGAGCCGCCGATGCCGAGGAAGCGGAGCCGGCGTCCGAACAGCTTCATGAGCTTCTTGCCCGCCACGCGGTGGAAGTAGCGGCGCATGAAGCCGATGCGGTAGAGCCCCCGCCACAGCGCCGTGGAGTTGAACTTGGCGAGCACCTGATGGCGGTAGATCTTCTCGATAATCAGGGGCACGATCAGCATCACCGTGGGCCGTACGTTGCGCAGCGCCGGCATCAGCGCCGAGGCCGTGGGCGGACGGTCGAGGTAGGTGACCCGGGCGCCCATCGAGAAGGGGTAGATCATGCCGATCGAGCATTCGTAGGTGTGCGAGAGCGGCAGTACGGAGAGGAAGACGTCGTCGGGCCGCACGGGGAAGATCGACGACGCGAGGTCGACCTGCGCGCAGAGCGCCCTGTGGGTCAGCATCACCCCTTTGGGGCGCGAGGTCGTGCCCGAGGTGTAGATGATGACGGCCAGATCGTCGGGCTGCGGCTCGGCCGTCGCGCCCTCGCCGCGTACGCGCTGCGAGATGACGCCGAGGTTTTTCGTGCGGACCACGACGTTGAGGCGCTCCACGGTCTTCTTGGAGAGCCGCGTGAAGAGCTTGTCCGAGACCAGCAGTGCTTTGGCTTCCGAGTGTTCGATGATCATCTCCAGCTCCTCGCCCGAGAAGTCGGGCAGAATCGGCACGGCGACCATGCCTGCCGTCGTCACGGCGAAGTAGCAAATGCCCCAGTTGGGCGTATTGCGGCTCAGCAGCGCCACCTTGTCGCCCGCCCGCAGGCCGGCTTCGAGCAGCGTCTGTTGCACTTTGGCGATTCGGCGACCCGCCTCGGCGTAGGTCACGTCTTCGCCCTCGTACATCGTGAAGGCGATCTTCGACGCGAACTCCTGCACGCTGTGGCGTACCATCGCGGAGAGTGTGTTGAATGTCATGTTCGAAATGTCTGAATTCCGTTCGGTAAACGGAATGTTCGGCACGAAATTACTAATTTTCGGCTGAAATTCCCTATTTTTGAACCAAAATCGCACGATGCTCGACGCAACGAAGATCAAAACGCTGGCGGCGGAGGTCGGTTTCGACCTCTGCGGGATCGCTCCCTGCCGTCCGCTGACGGCGGGTGCGGCGAAGTTCGGCACTTGGCTCGCGCGGGGCTATCAGTCGTCCCTCGGCTATATGGAGCGTCATGCCGACAAGCGGTTCGATCCCCGCCTGCTGGTCGAGGGGGCGCGTACGGCCGTGGTCTGTGCCGTCTCCTACAAAAACCGCGCGAGCGAGGGCTATCCCGCCGGCCATCGGGCCAAAGTGGCCTCCTACGCCTGTGCGGCCGACTACCATACGACGCTGCGCGCGATGCTCGACCGCATGCTCGCGGCGCTCCGCGCGGAGCGTCCCGACCTGCGCGGCCGCGCCTTCGTCGACACGGCGCCGCTCGCCGAGAAGCAGCTGGCCGCCGAGGCCGGGCTGGGGTGGATCGGGCGGCAGTCGCTGCTCGTCACGCCGCGCTTCGGCACCTTCGTCGTGCTGGGCGAGCTGCTGCTCGCCGACGAGGCCGATCGTTACGACGAACCCTTCGGCGAGGGGCGCTGCGGCTCGTGCCGCGCCTGCGTCGAGGCCTGCCCGACGGGCGCCGTCACCGAGGAGCGCATGATCGACACGCGGCGCTGCATCTCGTGCCACACCGTCGAACGCGAGCAGGCGCAGCGTCCCGGGCTCCACGGCTGGATCTTCGGCTGCGACGCCTGCCAGAGCTGCTGCCCCTACAACCGCCGCGCGCCGCAGCACCGCCACCCGGCGTTCGACCCCCTGTTCGATCCGCTCCGCATGACCCCCGGGGCGTGGGCGGCGCTGACGCCCGGGGAGTTCGCCGGCCGCATGGGCGCGACGCCGCTCGTGCGCAGCGGTCTGGAGCGGATCCGGGCCAATGCCGGGGCGGCGACCGGGTCGGAAAACATGCGCGAATGTCCCGAAAAAAACTTATCTTTGCACGTAAATATCCCGCATATGGAATCGAAACTCGTACTTTATAATACGCTCACCCGCCGCAAGGAGGCGTTCGAGCCGCTCGTTCCCGGCCGCGTCGGCATGTACGTCTGCGGCCCCACGGTCTACGGCGACCCCCATCTGGGCCATGCGCGTCCGGCCGTGACGTTCGACCTCATGTTCCGCTACCTGAAGGCCTCGGGCTACAAGGTGCGCTACGTGCGCAACATCACCGACGTGGGGCACCTCGAGCACGACGCCGACGAGGGCGAGGACAAGATCGCCAAGAAGGCCCGCCTCGAGCAGCTCGAACCGATGGAGGTGGCCCACTACTACACCGAGCGCTACCGCCGCGCGATGGAGGCGCTGGGCGTGGAGAGCCCTTCGATCGAACCCCATGCCTCGGGCCACATCATCGAGCAGATCGCCTTCGTGCAGCGGATCCTCGACGCGGGCTACGCCTACGTGTCGAACGGCTCGGTCTATTTCGACGTGGAGAAGTACGACGCGCAGCACCGCTACGGCCGCCTTTCGGGCCGCAATCTGGAGGATATCGTGGCCAACACGCGCGAGCTCGACGGACAGTCGGACAAGCGCCATTCGTACGACTTCGCGCTGTGGAAGAAGGCCTCGCCCGAGCACATCATGCGCTGGCCCTCGCCGTGGAGCGACGGCTTCCCCGGGTGGCACATGGAGTGCTCGGCCATGTCGACGCGCTACCTCGGCGAGCGGTTCGACATCCACGGCGGCGGCATGGACCTCATGTTCCCCCACCACGAGTGCGAGATCGCCCAGTCGACGGCCGCCCTCGGCCACGATTCGGCACGCTATTGGGTCCACAACAACATGATCACGATCAACGGCCAGAAGATGGGCAAGTCGCTCGGCAACTTCATCACGCTCGAGGAGCTCTTCGCGGGGTCGCACCCCCTGCTGGCGCAGGCCTATTCGCCCATGACGATCCGCTTCTTCGTGCTGCAGGCCCACTACCGTTCGACGCTCGACTTCTCCAACGAGGCGCTGCAGGCCGCCGAAAAGGGCCTCGACCGCCTGATGAAGGGGATCGAGACGCTCGGCAAGATCAAGCCCTCGGCCGCCTCGACGGTCGATCCCTCGGAGCTGGAGGCGCGCTGCCGCGCGGCGATGGACGACGACCTCAATTCGCCGCAGGTCATCTCGGCGCTCTTCGACTGGGTGCGTACGATCAACCAGCTCGCCGACGGCGCACAGACGATCGCGGCGGCCGATCTGGAGACGCTGCGCGTCGTCGTGCGCCGCTACGCTTTCGACATCCTCGGCCTGCGCGACGAGAAGGCCGCCGGCGCCGCCTCGGGCCGCGACTACGTGACGCCGCTCGTGGAGATGCTGCTCGCCGAGCGGCTCGCAGCCCGCGCCGCGAAGGACTGGGCCGCCTCGGACCGCATCCGCGACGGACTTGCCGCGGCCGGCATCCGCGTGAAGGACCGCAAGGAGGGCACCGACTGGGAGCTCGAATAGCCCCCTCGGGAAGTCGCCGCATGTCGTGTCGTTCGGCTGCGCGCCTCTTCGCCGGCGATGCGGCGGGAGCGGCGGCGGTGCGGCATAAATTTCGAAACGGATTATGACGGAACTCAAATCGGCGGCTGCGGCGCTCGGTACCGAGCGTATCCGCAGGCTGCTCGTGCAATATGCACTGCCGGCGATCGTCGCCATGACGGCGTCGTCGCTTTACAACATGGTCGACAGCATCTTCATCGGCCACGGAGTGGGGCCGCTGGCCATTTCGGGCCTCGCGCTCACCTTCCCGCTGATGAACCTCGCCGCGGCGTTCGGTTCGCTCGTGGGCGTGGGCGCCGCGACGCTCATCTCGATGCGGCTCGGCCAGCGCGACTACGCCACGGCCCAGAACGTGCTGGGCAACGTCGTGTCGCTCAACCTCATCATCGGCGTGGCGTTCGGTCTGCTGACGCTCGCGTTCCTCGATCCGATTCTCTACTTCTTCGGTGCGAGCGAGGTCACGGTGGGCTACGCCCGCGAATACATGGTCGTGATCCTCGCGGGCAACGTCGTAACCCACATGTATCTGGGCCTCAATGCCGTGCTCCGCGCCTCGGGCCACCCGCGCAAGGCGATGCAGGCCACGATTACCACCGTGGTCATCAATACGCTGCTCGACCCGCTGTTCATCTACGGCTTCGGGTGGGGCATCCGCGGCGCAGCCGTGGCCACGGTGCTCGCGCAGGTCATCTCGCTCGCGTGGCAGCTGCGGATCCTCTCCGACCGCAGCGAGCTGCTCCGCTTCCGGCGGGGCATCTACCGCCTGCGGCGCAAGATCGTGCGCGACGTGGTGGCGATCGGCATGTCGCCCTTTCTGATGAACCTCGCGGCCTGCTTCATCGTCATCCTCATCAACAAGGGCCTGAAACAGTACGGCGGCGACCTGCAGATCGGCGCCTACGGCATCGTCAACCGCGTGGCCTTCTTCTTCGTGATGATCGTCATGGGCCTCAATCAGGGCATGCAGCCCATCGCGGGGTATAACTTCGGGGCCCGGCAGTACGACCGCGTGCTGCGCGTGCTGCGGCTGACGATGATCGGCGCCACGTGCGTCACGACGCTGGGCTTTCTGGTCGGCGAGGCGATGCCGCGGCTGGCCGTGGGGCTCTTCACGACCGACCCCGAGCTGATCCGCCTCTCGGTCGAGGGCATGCGCATCGTCTTCGTCTGCTTCCCGATCATCGGGTTCCAGATGGTCGCCACCAACTTCTTCATGAGCATCGGCATGGCCGGGAAGTCGATCTTCCTGTCGCTCTCGCGCCAGCTGCTCTTCCTCATGCCGGGGCTGCTCGTGCTGCCCCGGATCTTCGATCTGCATACGCCGTGGGACGGCAGCTGGGGCGTGTGGTGCGCCATGCCGCTCTCCGACCTGCTGGCCTCGATCGTGGCATTCGCCATGCTGACCTGTCAATTGCGGAAATTCCGGGCGCTCGTCGCCGCGCGTTCCGCCGAAGACCGAAACCGGATATGAAAAATTTCGTGATCAACATCGGCCGTCAGCTCGGCAGCGGCGGCAAGCCCGTCGGCGAGATCGTCGCACGGCGGCTCGGCGTGCGGATCTACGACCGCTCGCTCATCGACCTTGCCGCGCGGCAGAGCGGTCTCTGCCCGGAGGTCTTCGCCCGTGCCGACGAGCGCGAGGCCAAAGGGGTGTTCGCTACGCTCGTAGGGTACCTGCGGGCTCCCTTCACGGGCTACGAGGGCGGCAATGCGGCCAACGTGCTCTCGAACGAGGCGCTGTTCCAGATGCAGAGCGATGCCATCCGCGAGGTCGCCGCGCGCGAGTCGTGCCTCTTCGTGGGGCGCTGCGCCGACTACATCCTGCGCGACCATCCGCGTGCCGTGAGCATCTTCATCACGGCCGACGAGGAGGACCGCGTCGAGCGGCTCTGCCGGCGCGACGGATGCACGGAGCAGCAGGCTCGCCTGCGCATGGAGCGCGTCGACGCCTGCCGGGCCTCCTATTACAACTATTACAGCGGGCGCACGTGGGGCGATGCGGCGACGTACGACCTCTGCGTCAACTCCTCGCGCCTCGGCCTCGAGGCTACGGCCGATCTGGTGCTGGAGTTCGCGGTCCGCAAGCTGGGTTTGAAAATCTGAATGTTATGATACTTGCCGAACAGATCAGGGCGCTGGAGCAGCGCCGCGAAGCGCTGGAGCGCTGCCTCGACATCGAGCAGAAGCGCATCGACCTGCGCAACGAGGAGGAGAAGACGCAGGAGCCGTCGTTCTGGGACGAGCCCGACAAGGCGCGCGAGCAGCTGCGCCGGGTGGCTTCGATCAAGGCGTGGGTCGACGACTACGACGCCGTGCGGAAGGATGTCGAGGATCTGGCCCTGATGCCCGACTTCGTGCGCGAGGGGGTGATGACCGAGGCCGAGCTCGACGCGCAGTACGCCGCGACGCTCGACCGGGTCGAGAAGCTCGAGATGCGCAACATGCTGCGCCGCGACGAGGACAAGCTGGGCGCCATCATGGACATCAACGCCGGTGCGGGCGGCACGGAGGCGCTCGACTGGGCCTCGATGCTGCTGCGCATGTACACCCGCTGGGGCGAGGCCCACGGCTACAAGGTCAAGGTGCTCGACTATCAGGCGGGCGACGAGGTGGGCGTGAAGTCGTGCACGCTCGAATTCGAGGGCGACTACGCCTACGGCTACCTCAAGAGCGAAAACGGCGTCCACCGCATGGTGCGCCTCTCGCCCTTCAACGCCAACAACAAGCGGCAGACCACCTTCGCGTCGGTCTTCGTCTCGCCGGCCGTGGACGACACGATCGAGATCACGGTCAACCCCTCCGACATCGAGTGGGACACCTTCCGCTCGTCGGGCGCCGGCGGCCAGAACGTCAATAAGGTCGAGACGGCCGTACGCCTGCGCTACCACGGCAAGGACCCCGACACGGGCGAGCCGGTGGAGTTCCTGATCGAGAACATGGAGACCCGCTCGCAGCTGATGAACCGCGAGAACGCCATGCGCATCCTCCGCTCGAAACTCTACCAGCGCGAGCTGGACAAACGCATGGCCACGCAGCAGGCGCTCGAGGCCTCGAAGAAGAAGATCGAGTGGGGCTCGCAGATCCGCTCCTACGTCTTCGACGACCGCCGCGTCAAGGACCACCGCACGGGGGTGCAGACCTCGGCCGTCGAGGCGGTGATGGACGGCGATCTGGACGCCTTCATCAAGGCCTATCTGATGGAGACCGGCGGCGGGGTTTCGTCGTGATAACGGGCGAATTTTGACGATGAAGCGTGTCGACGTGGTGCTAACGGGCGACTCCGGCGCTTCGCTTGTGCCTCTGTCCCTCGTGCAGCCCGCAACCTCTTTCGTGCAGCCCGCAACCTCTTTCGTGCAGCCTGCAACCTCTTTCATGCGGCCCTTCGCCCGGGGTGGCTGCGGGCTGCCCGGCCCGAGGGCCGGGAATGAACGATGAATCATTGAAGAGAGCTGTCACCCTACCCTTATTCATTGACCGAACGACCGACATGAAACGACTGCTTCCGCTCCTTTTCGCCCTCGCCGTCGCGGTTCCCGCCGCGGCGCAGGAGGTGCTGGTCGGCATGACCGACACGGCCGCCTACTTCCCCCTGCTGCGGGGACGGCGCGTCGCCGTGCTGGCCAACCATACGGCCGTGGCCCCGGCCGCGGCGTTCGGCGCCGCGACGGCAGCCGATCCGGCGGGCCGCATCCATCTGGTCGACCTGCTCCACGGGCGCGGGTTCGACGTGACAGGCATCTTCTCGCCCGAGCACGGCTTCCGCGGCACGGCCGATGCCGGCCAGCATGTGGGCAGTTCGTTCGACGCCGCGACCGGCATTCCGATCCGCTCGCTCTACGACGGCAACGCGAAGCGCCCGTCGGCCGCCGCGATGCGCACGTTCGACATCCTTGCGGTCGACATGCAGGACGTGGGCGTGCGGTTCTACACCTATTATATATCCATGCTGCGGATGATGGAGGCGTGCGCCGATGCGGGCATCCCGGTCGTGGTGCTCGACCGGCCCAATCCCCACGGCGAGAAGATCGACGGACCGCTGCTCGAGAAGCGTTTCGAGTCGGGCGTCGGGGCGCTGCCGATTCCCGTGCTGCACGGCCTGACGATGGGCGAGCTCGCCCGCATGGCCGTGGGCGAGGGGTGGACCGCGCGCTGCGAGGTGACGGTCGTCCGCTGCCGCAACTACACCCATGCTACCGAATACGTGCTGCCCGTCGCGCCGTCGCCCAACCTGCCGACGCAGCGCGCCGTCTACCTCTATCCGACGCTCTGCCTCTTCGAAGGCACGGTGTTGAGCGTGGGGCGCGGTACGGACCTTCCCTTCGAGATCTACGGCCATCCGGCCTTCGCCGAGGGCGACTTCCGCTTCACGCCCCGGTCGATGCCCGGAGCCCGGCAGCCGTTGTTCGAGGGCGTCGTCTGCCGGGGCGTCGATTGCAGCGGCATGCCGCTCGCCGAAGCGCGCGCCGTGGGACTCGCCCTCGAACCGCTCGTGGCGGCCTACCGCAGCCTCGGCATGGGCGAGCGTTTCTTCAAACCGATCTTCGAAAAACTCGTCGGGGTGTCGTATGTGCGCGAGATGATCCTCGCCGGCGCTTCGGCCGAGGAGATCCGCGCCCGCTGGCACGACGACGTCGCCGCCTTCCGCACGCTGCGCGCCCGCTACCTGCTCTACGAATAGGCCTCCGCGCCGAACGCGGGAGCCCCTTTCCGCCCGGCGCCGCGACCGCCCCGAGGCGACCGGGCGGAAACGCGCCGGACGAACGCCTCTTCGGCCGGAAACGGGCTTTTTTTCGGTGCGACGCCGTGGCGGCGTAAATTTTTCAAAAAAATTTCAATCTATCATTTTCGTAGCTTCGGATCGGAATCGACTTCCGGTCCGTTACCTTTTTTGCGCTTTTCGGAGTCGGATCGATGCCGAAATTCGATTTTTGTTCCCCGCGTGCTGCAAAAAAAATCGGAAGGGAATACGGAAAGACTGTATTATTTCTTATATTTGTGAAATCGGAGACGTAACCGGGGCCTCCCGCGAGTCGTTTTCGGCGATCGAATTATTAATTTAACAAGGAAAAATTATGGCATTCAAGTCCTATTTGCGCTTCTTTTCCGTAGCGCTCGCAGCGATGAGCATGGCGGTTGCCTGCGGCGACTCCGACGACCCCAAAGGCTCCGATGGCCCCGACCGTCCCGATGTACCGGGTACCGAAGAATCGGACCTCACCTTTACGATGTCCGCTACCAATCCTACGGAAAGCGGCGTCGCGATCAGCATCGTGCCGTCGAACGACAACGAGTACTATTATTGGGACATCTCCCTCAAGGAGCAGTACGACTCCCTCACCGAGGTCGATATCGCCAACAGCCTGAAGGGGCTTACGGCCGACTACCTGACGAGGGGCCCGATCGAGGTTACCGCCGAGCAGTTCGAATCGATGGTCCAGCTGGAGCCGGGTACGGAGTATTACTTGTGGGCCGTGGGCTACAACCTCCCGAAGGGTACCGTCACGACCTCCGTCACGAAGGTGGCCTTCACCACGCTGCAGGGCGAGTTCACCGACGCCTATAAGGCTTGGCTCGGCCGTTGGACGGTGACCAGCGCAAGCTCGGCTTCTTCGAAGCCGCTTACGTTCACGGTCGATATCGAGTCGGTCAACTCGGCCAAGTATGCGGTCTCCGGCCTGACGACTACGGTCGTGGACATTCCTGCCACCGCGCGTTTCGACAAGGAGACGGGTGCGATGAAGCTGATGTGCACGTCGTTCGGTCAGGAAGACGGCGGCGGTCAGATCGGCCTCGTGGAGATTTACTATATCGGTGTCTGCGAGTACAACAATGGCTACACCGTAGTATCGGGCGACTATCCCGGTATGGAGGCCGAGATGGATGCCGACAAGCAGCACGCTACGATGAAGGGGCTGTCGGTAAGCGTGAACGGCCAGTCCGGCCCGATGGACCTCGATGTCGTCGGTATGGAGTATATGGCTCTTCAGGTGCAGGGCGGCAAGGTCGTTTCGTTCAATCCTGCCGACGGTTTCGAGCAGGGCGATTTCCCGATCGGTCCCTACTCGATGACCAAGACCGCTTCGGGTCCGCTGGCTGTCGATGCTTCGCAGAAGGCGGTTTCGACGACGCTGCGTCTCGATGCCCTCAAGCGTCGGAACGCAGGTGCGGCCCAGCGTTATTCGTTCGTCAGCTCGGAGCTGCGCGGCATGATGCAGGCTCGCTGAAGATACACAGCGCCGGTCCCCGACCGGATGAAAAAGAAGCTGCCCGATTCGTCGGGCGGCTTTTTTTGTCGGAAGGGCTTTCGGAGGAGCTCTCGGAAGGACTCTCGGAGGGCGTTTTCAGAGGGGCTTTCGGAGGGGGTGTTTTCGGGGGCGGGTGCTATGCGGTCTTTTCCGTCGTCGATACGACTCCTCGGAGTCGGCAGCCCGCAGCCGCCCGATAGCGAGACGCCCGGCAATTTCGTTCCGGGGGCGGGTGCTATGCGGTCTTTTCCGTCGTCGATACGACTCCTCGGAGTCGGCAGCCCGCAGCCGCCCGGTGCGGAGGGCTGCTCTCCTCGCCCGAAGGCTCGGCGACAGCCTCCGCCGGCTGCGGCCTGCAAAAGCAGGTCCGTGCATCGGGTGGCTGCGGCCTGCAAAAGCAGGTCCGTGCATCGGGTGGCTTTCGGTCGGGGCCGCTGCGGATCGGTGCTGCCGCCTTACTCCACCGGTGCGACCCGATCCGCCTCGGTGACGGGCCGCAATACGCGGCAGGGATTGCCTGCGGCGACGACACCCGCCGGGATGTCGCGCACGACGACGCTCCCGGCTCCGATCACCGCGCCGTCGCCGATCGTCACGCCTTGCGTGATGGTGACATGGCCGCCGATCCAGACGTCGTTGCCGATCGTGACGGGCAGCGAACGCATGATGCCCTCGCTGCGCTGGTCGGGCAGCAGGGCGTGGTTCACGGTGTAGATGCCGACATCGGGACCGATGAAGACGCGGTCGCCGATCGTGACGGGCGCCTCGTCGAGGATCGTGAGGCCGTAGTTGCCCACGAAGTGGTCGCCGATCGAGATCTGCGTCCCGAAGTCGCACCGGAAGGGGCTGTGGATGCAGTAGGGCGTGCCGAGACGGCCGAGCAGCCGGCGCAGCAGGGCGTCGCGCTCCCGCCCGGCCGAGGGCGGCAGCGCGTTGAGGCGGAAGGTGAGCTCCTCGGCCTGCCGCAATGCGGCGCCGATCTGCGGGGTCACGGCGCGGAGCCAAGCGCCGGAGACCATTTTTTCGAGGTCGTTCATGGTGGTTCGGTCGAAGGTTTGCGGGGTGCGCGGGGCACCCGGTCGGCGGTCGTTTTCGGTGGCCTCACCCGCCGGTTCGCTCCGCGAGGTAGTCGCAGACGGTGCGGGCGACGGCGGCGATTAGGGCCGCGTTCGCGGCATCGTCCGCGCGCGATTCGGCGACGAAGACCGCGATGCAGCAGCGGCGTCCGTCGGGAAAGAGGAGGTAGCCGGCGTCGTTGTCGGCGATGCGTACGCCGTCGATGCGGTCCGAGGAGCCCGTCTTATGGCCGAGGCGCACCTCGGCGGGCACCCCCGCCCGCAGCTTGTCGGGCCCCGTCGTCGTCGCCTCGAGCAGGCGGCAGAGCCGGGCGGTGGCCTCCGCTCCGAGCAGCTCGCCCCGCAGCAGGCGGTCGAGAAGCCGCACCACGGCCGACGGCGGCGCGGTGTTGCGGCGCTGTGCGGCGGGGTCGGCGTGCATCGCCGCCTCGTCGACCCGGATCGTGAAGCCGTCGCAGCCCCGCTGGCGCAGGAAGGCGTCGAGCGCCGCAGGGCCGCCGATGGCGTCGAGCAGCAGGTCGCAGGCGATGTTGTCGCTGTACGACACGCTGTAGCGGAGCAGCGTCTCCAGCGCGACCGTGCCGCCCTCGGCGGGCAGCGAGTCGCGCAGGGGGCTGTAGGTGCCGGCGACGAGCCGTTCGGCACCTACCTCTACGGGGCTTGCGGGGGAGATGCCGAGGCGTTCGGCGCGCTCGAGCACGGCGACGGCCAGCGGAAGCTTGAAGACGCTCATCAGCGGCAGCGGCGCGTCGTCGTGCGTGATCCATGCGCCGTCGGGCAGCATCGCCGCGACGCCGACGCGTCCGTCGCAGGTGTCGAGCAGCCGGTCGATGCGTCGCTGCAACGACGCATGGGGGCTGCCGCAACCCGCCGCGAACAAACCCGCGAACAAACCCGTGAGCAACCCCGCGGGCAGGAGCAGCGACCGCAGCACGGCCGGCAGCGACCGTGGAATCGACGGCCGGTGCGACGCACGGCGAAGCGTGTCCCGCAGCCGTGTCGGGAGGAGTCTGAGCGGTTTCATCGGGCAAGCGAGGAGCGGTTTCATCGGGCAAGCGCGGTGCGGCGAACGAAAAAGCGCGCCCGGAAATCCCGGACGCGCGTTATTTTCGGAATCTTCGTGTCGCGTTACTCCGAAACGATCGCCTCGCTCGGGCAGACGCCTGCGCAGGTGCCGCAGTCGATGCACTTGTCGGGATCGATCACGTAGATGTCGCCGGCCGAGATCGCCTCTACCGGGCATTCGCCGATGCAGGTGCCGCATGCAACGCATGCGTCGGTAATTTTGTAAGCCATGTTCGTAAAGTTTATGTGTGTTAGTGTGTGTTCCTTTCGCGGGCGGCATGCGCACCGCAATGCAAATATAGGACTTTATTCGATAATATCAAATCCCGTGTAGGGAATCAGCGCCTCGGGGATGCGGATGCCCTCCGGCGTCTGGTTGTTTTCGAGCAGCGCGGCCACGATGCGCGGCAGGGCCAGCGACGAGCCGTTGAGCGTGTGCGCCAGCTGCGTCTTCTTGTCGGCGTCTCGGTAGCGGAGCTTGAGGCGGTTGGCTTGGAACGACTCGAAGTTCGACACCGACGATACCTCCAGCCAGCGCTTCTGCGCCTCGGAGTAGACCTCGAAGTCGTAGGTCAGCGCCGAGGTGAACGACATGTCGCCGCCGCACAGACGCAGGATGCGGTAGGGCAGCCCCAGCGAGCGGACGAGCCCCTCGACATGGGCCACCATGCCGTCGAGCGCCTCGTAGGAGCGCTCGGGGAGCGACAGTTGCACGATCTCCACCTTGTCGAACTGGTGGAGTCGGTTCAGACCGCGGACATCCTTGCCGTAGGAGCCCGCCTCGCGGCGGAAGCAGGGGGTGTAGGCGGTGAGCTTCACGGGGAAATCCTGCCGGTCGAGGATCACGTCGCGGTAGATGTTCGTCACGGGCACCTCGGCCGTCGGCACGAGGTAGAAGTTGTCGGCCGTGGCGTGGTACATCTGCCCCTCCTTGTCGGGCAGCTGTCCCGTGCCGAAGCCCGAGGCCTCGTTCACCATCACGGGGGGCTCGATCTCGCGGTAGCCCGCCGCCGTGTTGTAGTCGAGGAAATAGTTGATCAGCGCGCGCTGGAGCCGGGCGCCCTTGCCCTTGTAGACGGGGAATCCGGCTCCGGTGAGCTTCACGCCCAGATCGAAGTCGATGATGTCGTACTTGCGGGCCAGCTCCCAGTGGGGCAGCGGGTTCTCGGGCAGCGTCGTGTAGTTCTCCTCGAGCTTCACCACGAGGTTGTCCTCGGCCGTGCGGCCCTCGGGGACGATCTCCGCGGGGAAGTTGGGCAGCGTCACGAGCGCGCTCTGCAGCGCCTCCTGCACGCCGTTCGATTCGGCCTGCAGCCGCGCCGAGCGCTCCTTGAGGTCGGCGACGAAGCGCTTGCGCTCCTCGGCCTCCTCGCGGCGGCCCTGCCCCATCAGGGCGCCGATCTCTTTGGCGGCTTTGTTCTGTGCGGCGAGCGTCTCGTCGAGCTCGGCCTGAATCGCTTTGCGGCGGTCGTCGAGCGTGAGGATCTGCTCGATGACGGGGGCGGCATCGACGCCCTTCTTCGCCAGTTTGCGGACGGCGGCCTCGCGGTCGTCGCGGATCTGCTTTATCGTCAGCATGGTCTCTTTTTTTCGGTTTTCGGATGCAAAATTACGAATTTAGCCGCAATATGCTACGCTGCGGCCGCGATTTTTTCGCCGGCCGCTTCCGTGCGCCGTTCGCCGCCGCACGGCGGGGCGTTCCCGGCGTGTTTCGCGGGGCCGGAATAGCGATTCCGTGCGGAAATGCGGCGGAATCGGCAAAAAACCGTATCTTTGTTGGGTCATGAACCGCATGGAACCCGCGAAAAAGATCGAACTGCTGGCGCCGGCCAAAGATTACGAGTCGGCCGTCGCCGCCGTGGACTACGGCGCCGACGCCGTCTATATCGGCGGCGCGAAGTTCGGCGCGCGCTATGCCGCCGGCAACTCCGCCGAGCGGATCGCGCGGGTCGTGGAGTATGCCCGCCGCTACGGCGTGCGGGTCCACGCCACGCTCAACACGCTGCTGCGCGACGACGAACTGGCCGACGCCGAGGCGCAGGCCCGCGAACTCGTCGCGGCGGGCGTCGATGCGCTCATCGTGCAGGACATGGCCCTGCGGCGCATGGCGCTTCCGGTGGAGCTGCACGCCTCGACGCAGGTGTGCAACACGACGCCCGAGGGGGCCCGGTTCCTCGGCGAGGCGGGCTTCGCGCGGGTGATCCTCGAACGGGCGCTGTCGCTCGACGAGATCCGGGCGATCTGCGCGGCGACCGCGGCCGAGGTCGAATGCTTCGTCCACGGGGCGATCTGCGTGGGCTACAGCGGCCGCTGCTTCCTTTCGCGTTCGATGTCCGACCGCAGCGGCAACCGCGGCGCGTGCAGCCAGCCGTGCCGTCTCGCGTGGGACCTCACCGACGGCCGCGGCACGACCCGCATCGCCGGGAAACACCTGCTCTCGGTGCGCGACATGAACCTCTCGCACCGTATCGGCGAGCTGCTCGACGCGGGCGTCTCCTCGTTCAAGATCGAGGGGCGGCTCAAGGATGTCTCCTACATCAAGAACGTCGTGGCCTACTACCGCCGTGCGGTCGACGAGGCGCTGGCCGTGCGGCCGCAGCTGCGCCGGGCGTCGGCGGGGGAGAGCCTTTACGATTTCGCGCCCGACCCCGCCAAGAGTTTTACGCGCGGCGACACGGAATACTTCTTCGCCGGGCGGCGGAGCGGCGTCGCTTCGTTCGACACGCCCAAATCGGTGGGCGAGCCGCTGGGCCGCGTGACGCGCGTCGACGGCCGCGGATTCCGCATCGGTGCGCCCGCGGACGTGGTGCCGGGCGACGGACTCTGCTTCGTCGCGCCGCACGGCACCGCGGGGACCAACGTCAATGCCGTGGAGGGCGGCCGGATCGTGCCCAACCGCATGGAGGGGATCGCCGTCGGCGCTGCGGTCTACCGCAACTTCGACCGCCGGTTCGCCCTCGCGCTCGAACGGAGCCGTACGCGGCGGGTCATCCCCGTTTCGGCCGAGGTGGCGATCGCGCCCGACGGCGTGCGGATGACCTGCACCGACTGCGAGGGCGTCGCGGCGTCGGCCGCGCGGTGCGTGCCGCTCGACGAGGCCCGGAATCCCGAGGCCAATGCCGCCTCGGTGCGGACGCAGGCCGCCCGGAGCGGCGATACGATCTTCGCCGTGCGCGACGTCGCGGTGCGGGGCGCCGAACGCTTCGTGCCGGCGTCGCTCATGGCCGAGGTGCGCCGCGAATGCCTCGAGGCGCTGCTGCAGGCCCGTATGGCCCGCACGCCCGAACACCGGATCCTGCCGGAGGACCCTGCGGCGGTTTATCCCGCGGAGCGGCTGACCGCCGAGGAGAACGTGACCAACCGCCTCGCCGAGGCCTTCTACCGCGACCACGGGGTGCGGACGATCGAGCCCCCGCTCGAGCTGGCCCCCTCGACCGCGGGGTGCCGCGTCATGCGCTCGGCCTACTGCATCCGCCGCGAGATCGGCGAGTGCCTGCGCGAACGTCCGCGGCTGCGCGGCGAGCTCTACCTCGAGCGGGGTGCGCGCCGCTACCGGCTGGCGTTCGACTGCGCGCGGTGCGAGATGAGCCTCGTGGACGAGACGGGGCGCTGACCCGACGAAGCGGGGTCGTCATGCAGGCGTCCGCGAAACACGACGGATACGAATATTTAACGAACATACCCGACCTATGAAACGAACCTTTCCCTTGTGCGCGGCCCTTTGCCTCACGGCGGCCGTCGCGACGGCCCAGACGGGCCGCGAATGGCAGGATCCGGCCGTCAACGAGATCAACCGGCTGCCGATGACGGCGACGATGGAGGCCGGCGAACGCCTCTCGCTCGACGGCATGTGGCGCTTCCACTGGGTGCGCGACGCCGGCCAGCGTCCCGAGGGCATCGGCCGCATCGACTACGACGATAAGGCGTGGGGCCGCATGCCCGTGCCGGGCATGTGGGAGCTCAACGGCTACGGCGACCCGATCTACGTCAACGTGGGCTACGCATGGCGCGGCAACTACGCCAACAACCCGCCCTACGTGCCCGAGGCCGAGAACCACGTCGGCTCCTACCGCCGCACGTTCGAGGTGCCCGCCGACTGGGCCGGCAAGCAGCTGTTCCTCTCGATCGGCTCGGCGACGTCGAACGTCTACGTCTGGATCAACGGCCGCTTCGTCGGCTACAGCGAGGACAGCAAGCTCGCGGCCGACTTCGACGTCACGAAGTTCGTCCGGCCGGGCGAGAACCTCATCGCGTTGCAGCTCTTCCGCTGGTCGGACGGCACCTACCTCGAGGATCAGGACTTCTGGCGCTACTCGGGCATCGCGCGGGGCGTGACGCTCACGGCGCGCGACCGGGCCCACCTGCGCGACGTGCACATCACCCCGGCGCTGGACGAGGCATACACCGATGCGACGCTGCGCATCGAGCTGGAGGGTACGCCCGCCGTGCGGAGCTTCGCGCTCGCGCTCAGGGATGCCGCCGGACGCGAGGTCGCCGCCACCGAGCTGCGGGCGCAGGGGGGCCGAGCGTCGCACGTATTCGCCGTGGAGAACCCCGCCAAGTGGTCGGCCGAGGCGCCCAACCTCTATACGCTCGAAATCGCGGTCGGCGACGGCCGCAAGACCTCCGAGACCGTGACCCGGCCGGTCGGCTTCCGCACGTCGGAGATCCGCGGCGGACAGCTGCTCGTCAACGGACAGCCCGTGCTCGTCAAGGGCGTCGACCGCCACGAGATCGACCCGCTGACGGGTTACGTCGTGAGCCGCGAACGGATGCTGGAGGATATCCGCATCATGAAGGAGCTCAACATCAACGCCGTGCGCACGTCGCACTATCCCAACGACCCGCAGTGGTACGAGCTCTGCGACCGCTACGGCATCTATGTCGTCGACGAGGCCAACGTCGAGTCGCACGGCATGGGCTACGAGGAGCTCACGCTGGCGCGCGTTCCGGCCTTCGCCGAGGCGCACCTGCAGCGCAACAGCCGCATGGTCGAGCGCGACCGCAACCACCCCTCGGTCATCGTCTGGTCGCTGGGCAACGAGGCCGGTGCGGGTCCCAACTTCGAGGCCTGCTACGACTGGATCAAGCGTGCCGACCCGTCGCGCCCGGTGCAGTACGAGCGCGACCTGCGCTGGTATACCGACGACCACATCGCCCAGTCGAAATGCACCGACATCATGTGCCCGATGTACGTCGATTACGACTGGTGCGAGCGCTACTGCTCGTCGAACCCGACGCGTCCGCTCATCCAGTGCGAATACGCCCACGCGATGGGCAACTCGATGGGCGGCTTCGCCCGCTACTGGGACCTCGTGCGCAAATACCCCCGCTATCAGGGCGGCTTCATCTGGGACTTCGTCGATCAGGCGCTCGCCCGCTACGAGCCCGACGGCCGCGTGTCGTTCCTCTACGGCGGCGACTTCAATAATTACGACGCCACCGACAACTCGTTCAACTCCAACGGCGTGATCGCCGCCGACCGCTCCTACCACCCCCACGCCTACGAGGTGCAGCGCCAGTACCAGAACATCTGGACGAAGCCCGTCGACCTCGCGCGCGGCATCGTCGAGGTCTACAACGAGCACTTCTTCACCGACCTGACCCCCTACGAGCTGGAGTGGCGCCTCGTGCAGGACGGCGTCGCGACCAAGCGCGGCCGCGTGGAGCGGCTCGATGCGGCGCCCCAGCAGCGCCGCGAGGTGCGGCTCGGCTTCTCGGAGGCCGACTTCGACCCCGCGGCCCGCGAGATCCTGCTCGACGTGGCCTATGCCCTCAAGCAGCCCGCCGGACTGCTGCCCGCCGGCTTCACGGTCGCGCGCCAGCAGATGACCGTCCGGGCCTACGACTGCGCCGCAGGCTTCGGCCTGTCCGCCGCGGAGGGACCCCTCGCGGTGACCCGCTGGGAGCGGGGCACGCGCGTGGAGGGCGACGACTTCACGCTCTTCTTCGGCCGCGACGGATTCCTCGCGCGCTATGCCGTGCGCGGCCGCGAGCTGCTGGCCGAGGGCTCGTCGCTGCGCCCGCAGTTCTGGCGTGCGCCGATCGAGAACGACCTCGGTGCGGGGCTCGACCGGAAATACGCCGTGTGGAAGAACCCCGAGCTGAAGCTGACGAAGTTCGCGACCGCGCAGGCCGACGGCACGGTCGTCGTCGCGGCCGAGTACGAGCTCCCGGCCGTGAAGGCCGTGCTGGCGCTGACCTACCGGATCAACGGAGCCGGCGAGGTCGAGGTGACCGAGCGCATGACGGCCGACGAGTCGGTCGAGGCGCCCTGCCTCTTCCGCTTCGGCATGCGCATGGAGCTGCCGCGCCGCTACGACCGGCTGGTCTACTACGGCCGCGGCGCCCACGAGAACTATGCCGACCGTCTTACGTCGGCCGATCTGGGCATCTACCGCCAGCGCGTCGCCGACCAGTACCACGACGGCTACGTGCGGCCGCAGGAGTCGGGCACGAAGTCCGATCTGCGCTGGTGGCGCGTGGAGGATTCGGCGGGCGCCGGTCTGCAAATCGCCTCCGACGCCCCCTTCTCCGCCTCGGCGCTGCACTATGCCGTCGAGGACCTCGACGTCTCGAACTACCCGCCCCAGCAGCACTCGGGCACGCTCCGCGAGCGTCGGGCTACGTGCGTCAACTTCGAGGCGCGGCAGATGGGACTGGGCTGCATCAACAGCTGGGGCGCGCTGCCCGAGGCCGACTACATGCTGCCTTACGGCGACTATTCGTTCCGCTTCCTGCTCACGCCGGTGAAGTAGATGCCGCTTCGGGGGATCGCCCTGCGACGACCCCTTTTCCGATATTCATCGACGGCATCGCCCTGCGGGACGGTGCCGTCGTGCAAAAACAGAGATGCGATGCAAGAACTGCTTACCCCCGATTTCGGGGACTACGAACTGATCGATTCGGGCGGCTTCGAGAAGCTCGAACGCTTCGGCGGCCGGGTGCTCCGCCGTCCCGAGCCGCAGGCCGTCTGGCGGCCGACGCTGCCCGAGGAGGAGTGGCGGCGCCTCGCCGACGCCTCGTTCCGCCGCGATGCGCGCAACGACGAGCGCGGCGAGTGGCGCCTGCGCCCGGGCATGCCCGAACGCTGGACGATGAAATACGCCTATGGCGGTCTGCGGCTCGCGATGCGGCTGGGGCTCACCTCGTTCAAACACGTGGGCATCTTCCCCGAGCAGGCCGCCAACTGGACCTTCATCTACGACACCTGCCGCCGGCTTGCGGTCGGCGGAGGCGGTGCGGAGGGTTCCGCTGCCGCCGGAACGCGCGGTACGGACGGGGAACGTCGGCCGGCCGCGGATGCCGGTGCGGGACGCGGCCGATCGCGTATCGCCGCCGATGAGGTCGGCCGCGATGGCTCCGCCGGAGCGCCCCGCGTCCTGAACCTCTTCGCCTATACGGGCGGAGCGACGCTCGCGGCACGCGCGGCGGGTGCCGACGTGACGCATGTCGACTCGGTGCGGCAGGTGGTGACGTGGGCGCGCGAGAACATGGAGGCGAGCGGCCTCGAGGGAGTGCGCTGGATCGTCGAGGATGCCTTGAAGTTCGTCCGCCGCGAGGTGCGGCGGGGCAACCGCTACCGCGGCATCATCCTCGATCCGCCGGCCTACGGCCGCGGCGCCGACGGCGAGAAGTGGGTGCTGGAGGAGAACATCCGCGAGATGCTCGAATGCTGCGCGCAGCTGCTCGAACCGCAGGGGGCCTTTCTGGTGCTGAACCTCTATTCGATGGGTCTTTCGTCGACGCTGGCCCGCACGGCCGTGCGGCAGGCCTTCGGTGCGCCCGCGAGCGAGCAGTGGGGCGAGCTCTGCTTTGCCGACCGGGGCGGCAAGCAGCTGCCGCTGGGCACCTATTACCGCTTCACCCGGTAGGGCGGTGCCTGCTCCCGTGCACCCCGAACGGAAACTCCTGCGGGGCGGCGCCGTGCGGCCTCCGCGCTAAAAGATGTAGTAGACGACGATGCCGGCCGCGGCCGAGAGGAGGATGAGCAGAATGGGGTTGACCTTGCGCCACGAACCCGCGAGCACGCCGCCGAAGAGCACCCAGCTCCACGCGTCGATGAAGTTGCGGTCGCCCGGAGCCTCCGTGCGGGGGAAGATCAGCAGCAGGGCCGCGGCGGCGATCATGCCGATCACCACGGGGCGCATGCCGCTCATGGCCCCCTCGACGAGGCGGTTTCCCTTGAGGCGCAGGAAGAAGCGCGCCACGAGGATCATCAGCGTGAGCGACGGCAGGCAGACCGCGAAGGTGGCGATCGCCGAGCCGAGGATGCCGTAGGCCGGGTGCCCGAGCTGCGCTCCGACGGTGTAGCCGACGTAGGTCGCCGAGTTGATGGCGATGGGGCCCGGCGTGATCTGCGACACGGCGACGATGTCGGCGAACTCGGCGTTGGTCATCCATGCGTGGCGGACCACCACCTCGTTCTGGATGAGCGAGAGCATGGCGTATCCTCCTCCGAAGCCGAAGAAGCCGATCTTGAGGTAGCTGACGAAGAGTTGTACGAGTATCATATTGCCGGTTGTCGGGTCGGGAAATCGGTGTTTCGCGGCGGGAAATCCCCGCCGTTTTTACGTGCGGGCGTTATCTTTTTCCTTTTCTGCGGGCGATCGTCAGCTCCCATGCGACGCCCGACAGGGCCGCGGCTGCGAGCACGAGGATCGGCGACCAGCCCAAGCCCCAGATCGCCAGCGCCGCCGCCGCGATGACGACGTAGAGCGCGGGGTGCATGCCGCGCGCGAGCGAGACGACCGGACCCACGATCAGCGCCACGACGGCCGGGCGCATCCCCTTGAACGCGGCGTCGACCACCGGGTTCTGCCGGATGCCGGCGAAGAAGAGCGCGATGACGAGAATCAGTGCGAACGAGGGCAGCACGGCGCCCGTCAGCGCCGCGACGGCGCCCCGCAGTCCCCGCATGCGGTACCCCACGAAAACCGACGTGTTGACGGCGATCGGCCCCGGCACCGACTGCGCGAGGGTCAGCAGGTCGAGGAACTCCCCGCGGTCGATCCACTTCCGCTTGTCGATCAGTTCGCGCTCGATGATCGGGATCATGGCGTAGCCGCCCCCGAAGGTGAAGAGCCCGATCTTGAAGAACGAGGCGAATATGACCCGTAGCGGCTGCATGTCAATCCCGTTTTTTCTTGCCCAGCAACGTGCGGATGCCGTCGATGAAGACCATCGGATGGCAGGGTGCGCCCGGCACCCAGAGGTCGACGCGGTGCCGCTCGAAGAAGGTGCGGTCCACGGCGCGGCTCGCGGCGAACAGACCCCCCGAGCAGGCCTCCGTGCCGCAGGCGATGAGGATCTTGGGCTCGGCCACGGCCTCGTAGCAGATCTCCAGCGCCTCGGCCATGTTCGCCGTCACGGGACCCGACACGGCCACGCCGTCGGCATGGCGCGGCGAGGCGGTGAAGCCCACGCCGAAGCGGCCGAAGTCGAAGTTGACGTTGCCCGTGGCGCCGAGCTCCATCTCGACCGAGGCGTCGCCGCCGGCCGAAACCTCGCGCAGCTGGAGCGAGTCGCGGAAGCAGCGGCGGATTTCGGGCCGCACCTCCGCGTCGTCGAACCGCACGCAGCGGTCTCCGGGGCGGACGACGAGCCCCTCGCGCGTGGGCGAGGCCATGCGGTAGTCGTTCGTGAAGCGGATCGACCGGGGCGCCGTGCGGGCGCAGGCGCCGCAGAAGAGGCAGCGGCCCAGATCGAGCGCGAAGGGTGCCGTGGCGATCGCCTGCGTGGGGCAGAGCGCCGCGGCCTCGTCGAGGGCCGCGCGCTGCGTGTCGTCGGTCGGCTCGGTCAGGCAGGGCCGGCCGCGGAACTCCTCGGTCAGCTCCACGGCGTCGAGGTCGGGAATGGCCTGCCGGCCGTGGCTGTGCAGGACGCGTATCTTGGGAAAAATCATATCGTTTCGTTTTTGTGGTTCGGGTCAGTCTGTTTCCGTTCGCTCTTCGCTTGCGTTCGCCGGAGCGCATCGTTCTTCAGGCCGCGGCGGGCGGATCGTGCGGAAGGGGGATTCGCGGAGCCGTTGTCGGGCCGACCGTCCGTTCGCTTCCGGATCTGCGACGTCACAGATCGTGCCCGCAATAGGAGAGGTTGAAACTTTTGTTGCAGACGGGGAAGTCGGAGATGCCCTCGCCGCGCACGGCCAGCGCCAGCGCCAGCCAGTTGTGGAGGCTCGGGTCCTTCACGCGGCAGGCGGCGATGCGGCCCTCGGCGTCGGTGACCACGACGTGGCAGGTCTCTCCGCGCCACCCCTCGACCAGCCCCACGGCGAGCGACGAGGGTGCCGCCGCCGCACGGTAGTCGGGCGGCGGGCAGGGTGCCTCGCCGGCCTCGCGCGCCGCATCGGCCTCGGCCGCGAGCCGCTCGATGAGCGCCGCCGAGCGGGCCACTTCGCGGCTGCGGACCGCGAGGCGGGCCATCACGTCGCCCTCGGTGCGGAGCACCGGCTCGTAGCGCGGCCCCGCGGCGTAGGCGCCCCACGGGTGCGTGGCGCGGATGTCGCGCGCGGCGCCGCTCGCCCGGGCCGCCTGCCCCACGCCGCCGATGCGCAGCATCTCGCCCGCGGGGACGATGCCGCACTGCTCGAAACGGGCCAGCAGCGTCGGCGAGCTCTCGATGTCGCGGCGCACCTCGTCGTAGCGGCGGGCGATTTCGGCCACGTTGCGGCGGATCATCGCCGTCTTCGCGGCCGTCAGCGGATGGTCCGTGCCGTGGGGGCGGATCAGCCCCTTGCCGAAGCGGTTGCCGCACCACGCCTGCGTGGTGTTGATCGTCATCGTGCGGAGCGCCTCGCAGGCCACCTGCCCCAGCTGATAGCCCACGTCCATCGACAGGGCCCCCGTGTCGGCGATCTGCATGGCCATGCGCTCCAGCTCGAGGGCGATGGCCCGCTCGCGGTCGAGTGCGGCCGGACAGCGGCGTTCGGAGAGCTTCTCGACCGCCTCGGCGAATGCCGTGGCGTGGGCCACGGCGCTGTCGCCCGCCACGCTCTCGGCGAGGCAGATCTGGCGCAGGCGGTTCTGCGTCGCCGCGAATTCGTGCTCGACGCCGCGGTGCTGGTAGCCCAGCGCGATCTCGAGGTGGAGCACCTGCTCGCCGTTGCAGATGAAGCGGAAGGCGCCCGGTTCGATGATGCCGGCGTGGATCGGACCCACGTTGACCTCGTGCAGCGAACCGCCCTCCATCGCGTAGAAGGGGTAGTTGTCCATCGTGCTGCTGCGGTCGTAGCGGTCGAAGGGGAAGCGCAGCGGCTTGGGCCACGGCATGGCGTCGAACCGCACGCCGTAGCGCTCGGCGATCTCCCGTTCGAAGGGGTGCATCTGTGCGTGGCGCGCCGTGAGCGACGGCAGCGGATTCTCGTCGTAGTACTCCATCGCGTGCGAGGCGAGGAGGATGCGGCCCGTGCGGTCGTCGAGCAGTACGAGGATGAAGCGCAGCCGGTCGCCGTCGGGCAGTGCGAAGTAGTGGGCCGCGTGGTAGCGCGCGTCGGCGAGCTTAGCGGCCAGATCCTCGTAGAGGGTCGCGTAGTCGACCTCGGGAATCGCGGCCAGCGGCACGGCCGGGGCCGTGTTGTCGGTGATCAGGTAGTTCATAACGAGGCTATTTCGGAGATGATGCCGCGCAGCAGGTCGGGCTGCCAGAAGCCCAGCACGAGGGCGATGCCCAGCAGCGAGAGCGCCGACCACGAGAGCGCCCTGTCGGCGGCCGAGGGGTGGAGTTCGTCCTGATTGGGCTGGTAGCAGAGGCGGATCATGCGCGCGCAGAACGAGTAGATGACGATGCAGGTGAGCAGCAGCATGGCGGCGAGCAGCCACCACCTGCCGCCCGCTGCAGCCTCCGAGAGGATCGTCAGCTCGGAGATGAAGAGCGGCGAGGGCGGGAAGGCCGCCAGTACGACCATGCCCGTGAGGAGCCCCACGGCGCCCACGGGGTTGATGCGGATGTAGTCGCCGATGCGGTTGATGCGGTAGCCGTTGTAGACCTGCCGCACCACGGCCATCTGCAGGAACAGGCTGCTCTTGACCAGCGTGTGGCACACCACGTGGAACACGGCGGCCCACACGGCTGCGCCTCCGATGCCCAGTCCGATGGCGGCGATGCCCATGTTCTCGATCGTCGAGTAGGAGAGGAAGCGCTTGTAGTTGTTCGTGCGGCGCAGGAAGAGCGCGCCGACGCCCAGCGAGAGCACGCCGGCGACGAGCAGCACGCCGCGCGCCCATGCGAAGACGTCGGTGGCGGCGTAGAGGCGGTAGATGCGCAGGATGGCGAGGAAACCCGCGTTGACGAGCCCCGTGGAGATCAGCGCCGAGGCGGGCGCCGGGGCGGCGAAGTTGGCGTCGACGCCGACGGTGTGGAGCGGGAAGAGCTCCATCTTGCAGCTGTAGCCGCAGAGGATCAGCAGGAAGGCCGTCTTCAGGTAGAGGGCGTTGCCGCCCGCGGCGGCTGCCGCGGCGACGGCCTCGTAGGAGAGCGACGCGCACTTGGTGGCGGCGCACAGCATCAGGATGCCGAGGTATGCCATCGCGATGCCCGTCGAGCATACGAAGAGGTATTTCCAAGCCGCTTCGAGCGCCTGCGCCGTGCGGCGGTGGTAGATCAGACCCGCCGAGCAGATGGTCGTCGCCTCGAGGAAGATCCACGTCACGGCGAGGTTCGAGGCGAAATAGGCGCCGGCGATCGAGGTCGTGAGGAGCATCATCAGGGCGAAGAAGGTGCGGATCGTGCGCGGATCGCTGCCCCGCAGGTAGGCCTCCGAGTGGAAGAATGCGTAGCACGACACGACGACGAGCAGCAGGTAGAAGAGCGTGCCCGCAGCGTCGAATGCGAAGTAGGGGCCCGTCGCGGCGCCGTATCCGCCGCCGATAAGGAGCCAGCCCGCGAATCCCGCCTGCACGAGGTAGAAGAGCATGCCTGCGGCGTGCATGGCCCGCAGGCTGCGCAGCGCGAATGCCGAGGAGGCGATGAGCGCCGAGAGCGCGAGGTAGAGATACATCATGGCGTCAGTCTTTTACGTTGGTGAGCGCATCGGCATCGGTCGCATGCAGCGTGCCGTCGATGCGCGTGAAGAAGATGCCGAGCATGAGCACCGACATGAGGATGTCGAGCAGCACGGCGACGTTGACCAGCAGCGGCATCTCCACGCCGATGGCCGTCGAGAAGAGGAACACGCCGTTCTCGATCGTGAGGAAGCCCACCATGTGCGCGAAGATGCGCGAGCGCAGGACGATGAGCACCAGACCGCTCGACAGGGCGTAGAGCGCCACGCCGAAGAAGACCGGATCGACCGTCGAGTCGGCGATGCAGTAGGTGATCGAGGCGCTTACGGCGATCGCCGCGACGGAGAGCAGCAGGGCGTGCGACTGCGACGTGCCGGAGGTCTTCACGCGGCTGATTCCCGTCTTGCGGATCACGGCGAAGAGCAGCGCGGGGACCAGCAGCGCCTTGAACAGGAGCGTCTCGGCGGCGACGAAGAGGATCTCGCCCCAGCCGTTGGCGTGGAGCCGCACGAGGGCGATGGCGAAGAGCAGCCACCCCTGCAGGGCCATGATCGAGGCGAAGGTGCGGAAGCGCTCGGTCGTCGAAAGGTAGACGAGCGAGATGACGTAGAGTACGATCAGTGTGAGTATCATTGCATTACGACGTTGGTTCGCAGCAGGAAGGCCATGAAGAATACCAGCGCCGACATGGCTGCGACGGTGAGGATGAACGTGGTGTTGCGGACGAGTTTGTTGCGGGCCTGCGTCGACTCGACGACGCCCACCGAGAGTCCCGTGAGCAGCACGGCGAGCGGTGCCGCGATCCACCAGCTGCCGCCCAGCGGCGCGGCGGCCACATCGGCGGCGAGCAGCGACAGGGCGGCGGTTTTGAGCCACCCGGCGATCTTGATCATCGCCATGTCGACGCCACCGTAGTCGAGGCACATCACCTCGTGGATCATCGTCAGCTCGAGGTGCGTGCGGGGGTCGTCGACCGGTACGCGGCCGCTTTCGGTGAAGACGACCTTCATCAGCACGAAGGCCGTGAGCAGCATGACGATCGTGTGCTGAATCCCGCCGGCGGCATCGCCCGCGAATATGGCGGCGAAGGAGTCGTAGCCCGTGAGCAGGGCCAGCGTCGCCGCCGCGAGCAGGAGCGCCGGTTCGACGAGGGCGCCGTAGAGCGCTTCGCGGCTGGCGCCCATCCCTTCGAACGGACTTCCGGTGTCCATCGCCGCGAGCACCAGCGCGAAGCGTCCCAGCGCCAGCGTGTAGGCGAAGGCGACCAGATCGCCGTCGAACGCGAGCAGCGGCCGCAGGTCGCCCGCGGGGACGAACAGCGCGGCGACGATCGCCGCGGCGAGGTAGACCGAGGGCGCCGCGCGGAAGAGCGCCGAGGCGGTCGCCGGGTAGACCGCGCCTTTGCGCAGCTGCAGGCGCACGTCGTAGAGGTGCTGCAGGAAGCGGATGCCTTTGCGCCCCGCGAGGCGGGCCCGCGTGCGGTTTATGAGGCCCGGAATGGCCGCGGCCGTCAGCAGCAGCAGGAGGATATTGAGTGCCGTCATGGTTCAGAGCAGGTTGAGGAGCGAGAGGAGCGGGATGAGCAGGAGGAAGGCCAGCGCGAAGAGCAGGTAGTGGTTGATCTTGCCCGTGCGCAGGCGCATGGCCCGCTGGTTGATCAGGCGGAGCAGCTCCACCCACCACGCCGAGAAGAGCCGGTCGATGCGGTCCTTGCGGCGGATGTCGAAGTTGTGCGATGCGGGGAAGATCTCGCCCTTCTCCACCGCGCGTCCGTCGATGCGGTTCTGCGTGAGGGGCGTGGCGATCGATTCGAGCCCTTCGGAGAAGGATTCGCCCGTGTACTGCATCCGGACGTTGGGGGCCGTGAAGCCGCAGCCCCACGTGGGACCCGTGCGCACCGTGCGGCGTGCGAGCGTTCGGCGGCGGAGCCATGCGAGGAGCAGCGCGACGGCCACGAGCAGCCATGCCGTGCGGCCCACGGCCCCGAGCGTCGGCGAGAGGCGCAAATCGACCGCTTCGGCCGGCAGGCGGAGCACCCATGCTGCGGCGCGCGCCGCGATGCCCGCGGCCGTCGCGGGGAAGAGCCCGATGAAGAGGATGCCGGCCAGCGGCAGCGACATGGCCGCGATGCGGAGGTTGTCGACCTCCGCGGCTTCGGCCACCTCGTGGGTGCGGGGCGCACCGAGGAAGACCGTGGCGTAGAGCTTCGCGAATGCCAGCAGGACGATGCCTCCGATGAGCGCCAGCGCGGCGATTCCGGCGGCGGCCGCGAGCGGATCGCTGCCCGAGGCGATGCCGTCGAAGAGCCCGAGGTAGACGAGCAGCTCCGAGACGAAGCCGTTGAGCGGCGGCAGGGCGCAGATGGCGGCCGAGGCCGTCAGGAAGAGGATCGCCGTGAGCGGCATGTGCTTGCCCAGTCCGCCCAGCGCGTCGAGCGACGTGGTGCGGGTCTGCGACAGGATGTTGCCGGCGCCGAAGAAGAGCAGCGACTTGAACAGCGAGTGGTTGAGCGTGTGGAGCAGCGCGCCCGCGAGGCCGCAGAGGGCCATCGTCTGGTTGCCCGAGCTCCGGCCCAGCGCCGCGACGCCGATGCCCAGCAGGACGATGCCGATGTTTTCGATCGAGGAGTAGGCCAGAATCCGCTTCACGTCGTTCTGCGCGGCGGCGAGGATCGCGCCCCAGAGGCCCGTCGCGGCGCCTGCGGCGAGCAGCACGAAGCCCGCCGTGCGGAGCGTCTCCGCATCGCCGGGGTCGAAGGCGCCGGCCTGCAGGACACGCAGGATGCCGTAGACGCCCGTCTTGATCATCACGCCCGACATCAGGGCCGAGACGTGCGACGGAGCCGCCGGATGCGCTTCGGGCAGCCAGACGTGCATGGGGAACATGCCGGCCTTCATGCCGAAGCCGGCGATGAATACCAGCAGCAGCGGCAGGGCGCCCCGTGCCGACCGGGCGCAGAGCGTCAGGGCGTCGAACGAGGCGGAGCCGGTCTCGGCGGCGAGCCGCGCGAAACCTACGACGAGGAGCAGGAAGCCGATGTGCATCATGATCAGGTACGAGAGCGCGGCCCGCAGTACCTCGCGCCGCTCGGCGTCGTAGAGGATCAGCAGGAACGACGCCACGGTCATCAGCTCCCAGAAGAAGAGGAACGAGTAGCCTCCGTCCGACACGACCACGCCCAGCATGGCGTAGAACATCGTCACCAGCGCCGTGTAGTGGAGCGCGACGTGGGCCGGCGATTTGCGGCGGAGCGTGTGGGCGAGGTAGCCGTGCGCGTAGAGCGTCGCGGCGACGCCTCCGATGGCGATCAGCAGCACGAAGAGTGCCGAAAGGGCGTCCATCGAACCGCCGTCCGGACCGAGGAGCCCCTCGAACGCCCACAGGGTCGTTGCGGCGGTCCCCGTCAGTGCGCGGGCGGCCATGACGACGGCGGGAATCGCTCCTGCGAGGACGATGGCCAGCGCCGCCCGGTTTTTGGCCCGCAGCGGCACGGCGAAGATCAGCGCCGCGGCGCATGCGAGCGCTGCCAGAGAGTAGATGTAAAACATAGGTATGCGTTTGCAAAAACGTTCCGGGAGACGGCGGCTCGCAGGTCGTCTGTCACCCGTTTTTTTCGGGTTGTTCGGGTCGCGGTCCGCAGCTCCGTTCGTGCGGTCCGGTCGGGTCGTGTAGCTCGGTCGGGGCGTGCATTTCATGGCGGTCGCATGGCGGCCGTGCCGCGGAAGTTCGGGCCGGTTCGTGCGCTCGTGCGGTCCGGCGCGGAACGGGGCCGGTTCGGTCGGTTCAGTCCGCAGCTCCGTTCGTGCGGAGGCGGTGCATGGCGGTCGCATGGCGGCCGGTCCGCGAAAGTTCGGGCCGGTTCGTGCGCTCGTGCGGTCCGGTTCGCTCGGTTCAGTCCGCAACTCCGTTCGTGCGGAGGCGGTGCGTGGCGGTCGCATGCCGCCGTGCCGCGAAAGTTAGGGCCGGTTCGCTCGGTTCAGTCCGCAGCTCCGTTCGTGCGGAGGCGGTGCGTGGCGGTCGCATGGCGGCCGTGCCGCGGAAGTTCGGGCCGGTTCGGGCGCTCGTGCGGTCCGGCGCGGTTCAGGCCGGTCGGTTCGGGTCATGCAGCTCGTGCGGTTCGGGTCCGGTCCTCCCCCTCACCGTCGGAGCACTGCGGCCGCAGTGCTGCTGCGCCCCGCTCTTCCTGCGGCATCCCGCTCTTCCTGCTGCGCCCCGCTCTTCCTGCGGCATCCCGCTCTTCCTGCGGCATCCCGCCTTCCTGCGGCATCCCGCCCTTCCTGTTGCATCCCGCTCTTCCTGCGGCATCCCGCTCTTCCTGCGGCATCCCGTCCTACTGCGCCACGGCGTTTTTCGCGGCGACCATCACGGCGGCCGCTACGGCGGCCGTCTCGGTGCGGAGCCGCTGCGTGCCGAGCGTGATCTCCTCGAATCCGTGCGCCAGCGCGAAGTCGATCTCCTCGGGCGAGAAATCCCCCTCGGGACCGATCAGCACCTGCACCGCCTCTCCGGGCCGCAGCGCGGCCATCAGGTGGCGCTTGCCCGCCGGCGTGCGCGCCTCGTCGCAGTGGGCGATCAGGCGGCGTCCCTCGAAGGGCTCTTCGACGAATGCGCGCAGCGTCGCGAGGGGCCGCAGCGTCGGGCGGTAGGCCTTGAGCGACTGCTTCATGGCCGCCGTGATGACCTTCTCGGCCCGCTCGGGCTTGAATACGCGTCGTTCGCTGTGCGCCGTTTCGAGCGGCACGAACGCCTCGACGCCCACCTCGGTGGCCTTCTCGAGGAACCACTCGTAGCGGTCGGCGTTTTTCGTCGGCGCCACGGCCATCGTGAGCCGGTAGGGGAGCCGTTCCCACTCCTCGAAGGTCTCCGCCACGCGTACGGTGCAGTGTTTCGGATGGTCGTCCGTCACCGTGCAGCGGAACAGCCGGCCGCGGCCGTCCGTCAGGTGGAGCGTGTCGCCCATGCCCAGCCGCAGGACGCGGACGCAGTGCTTCGACTCCTCCTCGGTGAGCGTATGGTCGGGCGGCACGATGCCCGGGGCGTAAAAAAGACGCATGACGGTGCGGATTGGGGTCCCTCGCCCGCCGGGGGCGGTGCCTGTTTCCGGCCGTTGGGCGGAAAATGCAGCCCCGAAAGCGGAAGAAACCGATTTTTTCGTTATCTTTGGCTTCGCCGAAGATACTTCGTTCCGGCACGACCGGGCCGTTGCGTCGCTCTGCCACTGACTTTTAAGTCCCTGTGCGATCCGACCGGCGTTCGGTTCCGCTATCGGAATTTCCGTATCTTCGTTCCGTTCGAGCTGCAAAGTTATTGAAAAAATTAGTTAAATAGATCATTTCGATGAAACGGATTGCCGGATTATTTCCTTCGCTCCTCCTGTTCGTCTCCGCCGTCGGCTGCGATTCGACCGACCGGGGGGGCGAAAACCCCTTCTTCACGGCATGGGACACGCCCTACGGCGTGCCGCCCTTCGACCGGATCCGCGCCGGGCACTTCATGCCGGCCTTCGAGCGCGGCATGTCGCTGATGGACGCCGAGATCGACGCCATCGTCTCCAGCTGCGACGAGCCGACGTTCGAGAACACCGTGCTGGCCTACGACGAAGCGGGTAAGATGCTGGCGCAGACGCGTCTGGTGTTCGAGATGCTGTGCGGCGCCGAGATCGACGACGAGCTGCGCGCCGTGCAGGAGCGTGCCATGCCCATGCTTGCGGCGCATGCCGACCGTATCCGGTTGAACGACAAACTCTTCGCCCGGATCGAGGCGGTCTACGACCGGCGTGCGGAGCTCGACCTCGACGCCGAGCAGCAGCGGCTGCTGCAGAAGACCTACGACGGCTTCGTCCGCTCCGGAGCGCTGCTCGACGCCGCGGGCAAGGCGCGTCTGGCGGCGATCAACGAGGAGCTCTCGGTCGCAGCGGTGAAGTTCGGCAACAACCTGCTGGCCGAGAACAACGGCTTCGTGCTCGAACTCGGCGCCGAGCAGCTCGACGGTCTGCCCGCGGGCGTCCGCGACGCGGCCCGCGAGAAGGCCGACGAACTGGGGCTGGGCGGCGACAAGTGGGCCTTCACGCTCCACAAGCCCAGCCTGCTGCCCTTCCTCACCTATGCCAAGTCGCGCGACTTGCGCGAGCGGATCTACAAGGCCTACCTCAACCGCGGCAACAACGGCGACGAGCACGACAACAAGCAGCTCGTCAACGACTTCGTCCGTCTGCGCGCGGAGAAGGCCCGCCTGCTGGGCTATCCCTCCTATGCGGCCTATGTCGTCGACGGCGAGATGGCCCGCACGACCGATGCCGTCTACGGGCTGCTCGAGGAGCTCTGGACCCCGGCGCTCGAACGCGCGAAGGGCGAGCTGGCCGAGATGGAGGAGCTGTTCCGTAAGGATCACCCCGGGCAGACCTTCGCGTCGTGGGACTGGTGGTACTATGCCGAGAAGCTGCGCAAGAAGAACTACGCGCTCGACGAGGAGATGCTGCGGCCCTACTTCTCGCTCGAGAACGTGCAGAGCGGCATCTTCTTCCTCGCCAACCGCCTCTACGGCATCACCTTCCGGCCGATCGTCGTTCCGGTCTACCACCCCGAGGCGACGGCCTACGAGGTGCTCGACCTCGACGAGACCCGCCTCGGCGTGCTCTACTTCGACTACTTCCCGCGTGCGGGCAAGAGTCAGGGGGCGTGGTGCGGCAACTACGTCGAGCAGGTCTACGCAAACGGCGCGCGCGTCGCGCCCGTGGTGTCGATCGTCTGCAACTTCACCCGCCCGGCGGGCGGCGCTCCGGCGCTGCTGACGCTCGACGAGACGGAGACGCTCTTCCACGAATTCGGCCATGCGCTCCACTTCCTCTTCCACGACGTGAAGTACCGCGGCCTCACGGAGGTCGAGGGCGACTTCGTGGAGCTTCCCTCGCAGATCATGGAGAACTGGGCTTTCGAGCCCGAGATGCTGCGCTCCTACGCCACCCACTACCGTACGGGCGAGACGATTCCCAAACATCTGGTCGACAAGCTGCGCCGCAGCGCGCTGTTCAATCAGGGCTTCGCGACCACGGAGCTGCTCGCCGCCTCGCTTTCGGACATGGACATCCACTCGATCGGCGCATACGAGCCGTTCGATCCGATCGCCTTCGAGCGCAACGCCCTTAACGAGCGCCGGGGGCTGATCCCGCAGATCGAGCCCCGCTACCGCTATCCCTACTTCTCGCACATCTTCGACGGCGGCTACTCGGCCGGATACTATTTCTATACGTGGGCCGCGGTGCTCGACAAGGATGCCTTCGAGGCCTTCCGCGAGAGCGGCGACCTGTTCGACCGCCGGATCGCGGCCGCCTTCCGCCGCGAGGTGCTTGCGCGCGGCGGCTCGCGCGACGGCATGTCGATGTACCGCGCCTTCCGCGGTCAGGAGCCCGACAAGACGGCGCTGCTCGTGGCCCGCGGACTGATGGAGCGCCCCGCTGCGGAGCCCGATTCGCTCGCGCTGCGCCCGCCGGTGCCCGTCCCGACGACCGTCCCGACGACCGCCCCGACGACCGCCCCGACGACCGCCCCGACGACCGCCCCGGAGCGATGACTGCCGCTTTCCGGACACGACCCTGCGAAGAAACCGAAAACCCGATTCAGCATATGAAAAAAACACTTGTAGCAATGACTTTTGCAGCTTTTGCAGCCGGCTGCGCCGACCATTCGATCCCGAAGGCGCAGCTGCCCGAACTCGATACGACGAATCCCCTGCTGGCCGAGTGGACGGGGCCCCACGAGACCCCTCCCTTCTCCGCGATCCGCTTGGAGCACTACGAACCGGCGTTCGACGCTGCGATCGCCTGCTCGCGCGCCGAGGTGAAGGCCATCGTCGAGAACCCCGCGAAGCCCACCTTCGGCAATACGATCGTGGCGCTGGAGCGTCAGGGGGCGCTGCTCGGCCGCGTCTCCGGGGTCTTCTTCAACCTCCTTTCGGCCGCAACCTGCGACGAGATGCAGCAGATCGCCCTGCGCGTGCAGCCCAAGCTCACGGAGCTGGAGAACGACATCGCGCTCGACTCGGGCCTCTTCGCCCGCGTGAAGGCGGTCTACGAGCATCCGGGACGCCTCGATACGGAGGACCGCATGCTGCTCGAGCAGACCTATAAGAGCTTCGCCCGCAACGGCGCCGCGCTCTCGGCGGCCGACAAGGAGCTCTACCGCAAATACACCTCCGAGCTCTCGAACCTGACGCTGAAGTTCGGTCAGAACTCGCTGGCTGCGACCAACGCCTTCGCCGTGAACATCACCGACCCGAAGGTCGTTGCCGAGCTCCCGGGCTTCGTGAAGGAGGGGCTGGCGGCCGATGCGAAGGCGCGCGGCGAGCAGGGCTGGACCGTGACGCTGCAGGCCCCGAGCTACGTGCCCTTCCTCACCTACTCGTCGGACCGTGCGCTGAAGGAGCGGTTGTGGCGCGCCTCGAACTCGCGCTCGCTGGGCGGCGAGTTCGACAATACGGAGGTGCTCAGGCAGATCGCCAACACGCGCCTGAAGATCGCCAACCTGCTCGGCTACGACTGCTACGCCGACTATGTGCTCGAGGAGCGCATGGCCGAGAATACGCCGACGGTGCAGGCCTTCCTCGGCGAGCTGCTCGCCGCGACGAAGGAGCATGCCGACGCCGACTACCGCACCGTCGGCGACTATGCCGCCGCGCACGGCTTCGAGGGCGAACTCATGCCGTGGGACTGGGCCTACTGGTCGGACAAGTACAAGAACGAGAAGTATGCGCTCAACGCCGAGCTGGTGAAACCCTACTTCGAGCTCGAGCACGTCAAGAAGGGCGTCTTCCTGCTGGCCGAGAAGCTCTACGGCCTTCGGTTCACGCCCAACCCCGCGATCGAGGTCTACCACCCCGACGTCACGGCCTACGACGTGACCGACGAGCAGGGCCGCTTCATGGCGGTGCTCTACCTCGACTTCTTCCCGCGCGCGTCGAAGAACGCCGGTGCGTGGATGACCGAGTTCCGGGGTGCCAAGAGAGTCGACGGCAAGGAGTCGCGGCCGCAGGTGTCGCTCGTGATGAACTTCACCAAGCCGACCGATACGACCCCCTCGCTGCTTACGTTCGACGAGGTCGAGACCTTCCTCCACGAGTTCGGACACTCGCTCCACGGCATGCTGGGCGAGGGCAAATACGAGTCGCTCACCGGCACGAACGTCTACCGCGACTTCGTCGAGCTGCCGTCGCAGATCATGGAGAACTGGGCCACGCAGAAGGAGTTCCTCGACCTGTGGGCCGCACACTACGTCACGGGCGAACCTATTCCCGCCGAGATCGTCGACCGCATCGTCGCGGCGAAAAACTACCTTGCGGCCTACCTCAACGTGCGCCAGCTTTCGTTCGGCATCACCGACATGGCTTGGCATACGCTCCGCGAGCCCTTCGAGGGCGATGTCGAGGCCTTCGAGGTGGCTTCGATGGCGCCGACGCAGGTTCTTCCCGTCGTCCCGGGCACGGCGCTGGCGCCGTCGTTCGGCCATATCTTCGCGGGCGGCTATGCCGCGGGCTATTACGGCTACAAGTGGGCCGAGGTGCTGGAGGCCGACGCCTTCTCGCTCTTCGAGGAGCGGGGCATCTTCGACCGCAAGACGGCCGACTCGTTCCGCCGCAACCTGCTCTCGCGCGGCGGCACCGAGCATCCGATGAAGCTCTACGTCGCCTTCCGCGGCCATAAGCCCGAGACGAAGGCCCTGATCGAGAAGATGGGTCTGGAGAAGAAGTAGACTCCCCGCCGCTTTCCGTGCAACCGGCCCGCCTCGAAGGAGGCGGGCCGGTCCGTGTTCGTAGCTGCCGGTCCGTGTTCATGGTTGCCGGTCCGTTGCGCATCGGGCCCGGGCGACCCGCAGTCCCTTTCACTCGATTACGTCCCGCTTTCGACTTGCCCGGCTCTCGGAGCCGGCGACCCGCAGTCCCCTTCACTCGATTGCGTCCCGCTTTCGACCTGCCCGGCTCTCGGAGCCGGCGACCCGCAGCCCTTTCACTCGATTGCGTCCCGCTTTCGACCTGCCCGGCTCTCGAAGCGTCGGCGGGCCGCAGCCACCGGCAGCGAAGGCCCGGCCGAATCGCAGGCGGTGGCGGGGTGTGTCTTCGGTGGGGGATGAATTCTTTCGGTGCGGTTTGCGAATGGGGTTGCGAAGGGTCGGAGCGGCCCGGTCTTCGTTCGGGGAGCGGTAATTCGGAGTCCGAGGCCGGTAGCGGCCCCGCGTCGCCTGCGATAGCCGGCGGGCCGCAGCCATCGGCGGCGAAGGCCCGCAACTCTTTACAGAGTTTGCCGCCCTTCGCTGGCTGCGCCCGAGAACCGCCTCTCCCATCCGCCTCCCGAGACCCCGCGCCGTCCACCTGCCTCCCGAGCAACGGCCCCGTTCATTTCCCTCCCGAGAACCGCCTCGCCGATCCGCCTCCCGAGAACCACCCCGTCCATCTGTCTCCCGAGACCCCGCGCCGTCCACCTGCCTCCCGAGCAACGGCCCCGTTCATTTCCCTCCCGAGAACCGCCTCTCCCATCCGTCTCCCGAGACCCCGCGCCGTCCACCTGCCTCCCGAGCAACGGCCCCGTTCATTTCCCTCCCGAGAACCGCTTCGCACATCTCCTGCCCGAGCACCGTCCCTGCCTGCCGCTCGATCTCCTGCCTCCCGAGAACCGCTCCCGCTCGACCGCCGCACCGTTTTTTTCCACGAATCATGGAAACCGATCCCCGCCTGCGCGCCCTATCTTTGCGGTGTCCGGCCCCGCCGTGCGTCGCCCTCTTTCCGGAAAACAAAGCTTGGGGCGGCCGCTGCCGGCAGCAGCACGGCGGATCGTCGGACGAAACTATTGCCGTCGGCATTCCCGGCCGCCCGCATCGAGTCTGCGGCGCCCGGCCGGGATTTTCCCGAAACCCACGTCTCGGATCGCTCCGCTCGCCGCTCTCGCGGACGGGTCGCAGGCCTCGCAGGCCCCGGCCACGGTGACGTCCGCGCTCTCGGAGGTGCGGCTCAAGAAACCGCCCCGTTCGATCGGCCGCGCTCCCCGGCGCTTTCCCGAAAATAGTATTCCTCAACCCGTCACCGGGCCGAACCGCTCATTCGGCCCGGCGTCGGCGTGTCCGTACCGCCGTACCGCCGTACCGCCGGCCCCGGTATCCCGGCCTCTCCGCAGCAGCCCTCCTCGCCCCCCCCCTCGGAAGGGGGGGTATATAACGAAAAAAGCGATCGTCGATCGATCGCTTTCCGTGTTGAGCTACCAAGATTCGAACTTGGAATAACAGGACCAGAATCTGTTGTGTTACCATTACACCATAGCTCAATGTCCTTTTCGGTGATGCAAAAGTAGAACTTTATTTCGCAACTGCAAAGAAAAATCGCGAAAAAATTTCTATATTTGCTTTGATCATTCCGCGCGCGGAACGAATCTTGGAACCGGAACGACCTAAAAACAACATAATTTATGGGAATCAAACTCCGCCTCGTGGCGATGAATTTTCTCCAGTTCGCCGTGTGGGGCTCCTACTTGGTGTGTATCGGCAACTTCCTCGGCCGGGTAGGATTGGGCGACTACATCTCGTGGTTCTACGTGGCGCAGGGCGTCGTGTCGATCTTCATGCCGGCGATCATCGGCGCCATCGCCGACCGGTACGTCGAGCCGCAGCGCATGCTGGGTCTCTCGCACCTCGCGGCGGCGGGATTCATGCTGCTGGCCGCTTGGTTCGGCTATCAGGCCACCGTGCTGCATGCGGCCGGCGCCGCTACGTCCATCGGTCCGATCTTCACGGCCTACTGCTTGAGCGTAGCCTTCTACATGCCCACCATCGCGCTCTCCAATACGACCGCCTTCTCGATCCTCAAGTCGCACGGCTTCGATACGGTGAAGGATTTTCCGCCCGTCCGCGTCTTCGGCACCGTGGGCTTCATCGCGGCGATGTGGTTCGTCAACTTCGTCGGCTTCGGCGTGACCGGCGAGCAGACCTTCGTCGAAAACGGCGTCGAGGCGGTGCGCACCGTGCCGCTGGCCGCGCAGTTCACTTACATGCAGTTCGTCGTCTGCGCCGGGCTCGGCCTCGTGCTCGGTCTCTACACCTTCACCTTGCCGCGCTGCCCGATCGACCGTTCGGCCGCTCAGGGGCGGAAGTCGCTCGCGCAGCGGCTGGGCCTCGATGCCTTCGTGCTCTTCAGGCAGCGCAAGATGGCCCTCTTCTTCCTCTTCTCGATGCTGCTGGGCGTCTCGCTCCAGATCACCAACGGCTATGCCACGCCTTATATCAACAGCTTCGCGGCCGTGTCGCAGAGCTGGTTCGCGGAGAATCCAACGCTGCTGGTCTCCGTGTCGCAGGTGTCGGAGGCGCTCTGCATTCTGCTGATCCCCTTCTTCCTCAAACGGTTCGGCATCAAGCGGGTGATGCTCATGGCGATGTTCGCTTGGGTGCTGCGCTTCGGATTCTTCGGCATCGGCACCACGGAGAGCGTCGCCGGCGTCGCATCGCTGCTGCTCTCGTGCGTCGTCTACGGCGTGGCGTTCGATTTCTTCAATGTCTCGGGCGCGCTGTTCGTCGAGCAGGAGGCCGCCAAGCCCATGCAGGCGAGCGCTCAAGGCCTGTTCATGCTGATGACCAACGGTATCGGCGCCTCGGTCGGCACGTGGATCGCCGGTAAGGTCGTCGACCATTACTGCACGTGGAACAACGGCTACCTCGTGGCCCGCGAAGGGGTCGCGGGCGGGTGGCCTGCGACGTGGCTCGTCTTCGCCGGCTATGCGCTCGTCGTCGCCGTGGTCTTCGCCGCGGTGTTCCGCTACAAGCACGATCCGCAGCGTCTCGGAGCGGTGAATCATTGATCGGCTCGCCTCCCGGCGTCCGGTTCCGGCCGTGCGGGAGGCGCAGCGAAGGGTTCGACGAATATGGATATCTCGATTTGCGACTCCTGCATCGGCTGCGGCCGCTGCGTAAGGGTCTGCCCGTCGCTCGTTTTCGAGCGGGCGGAGACCGGCGGCAGCGTCGTCGCGGTGCGTCCCGAGGCCTGCATCCGCTGCGGCCATTGCGTCGCCGCGTGTCCTGCGGGTGCGGTGCGTCACGAAACTTTTCCGCCCGAGCGCGTCCACGCCGTAGATTATGCCTCGCTGCCGCAGCCCGAGGCGCTGGAGCGTCTGCTGGCCGTGCGTCGTTCGATGCGCGTGTTCCGCGAGGAGCCGGTGCCCGACGCGACGCTCGACCGCATCGTCGCGGCGGCCGACCGGGCCCCGACGGCTACCAATGCCCGGGGACTGGGGTACGTCGTGGTGACGGATCCCGCGCGGCTGCGTGCGATGATCGAGTTCACGCTGGCGACCTTCGATCCGCTCGTGCGCCTGCTGGGGAGCAGGCTCGTCCGGCCGTGGCTCCGGCCGCTGATGCCCGGCATCTATCGCTATGTGAAGGTGTTGCGCCGCATGCGGCGGGAGTGGGACGAACGGGGCGTCGACCGTATCCTGCGCGGCGCCACGGCGCTGGTGGCGATCCATGCGCCGAAGTCGAGCCGATTCGGTGCGGAGGATGCCAACCTCGCCTACCAGAACGCATCGCTCATGGCCGAGGCTTCGGGCGTGGGGCAGCTCTATGCGGGCTTCGTGCTGACGGCCGTGCGGCGGCGCAAGGGGGTGCTGGAGCGGACGCTGGGCCTCGCTCCCGACCGGCGCATCCGGGCGCTGATGGCGCTCGGTCTGCCCCGGTTCCGCTATCCGAACAGCGTCGATCGCACGCCCGCGCCGGTGAGCCGGCTGTAACGGGGGTTATGGTCCGCAAACGAAAAATCCGCCGACGATGCCGTCGGCGGATTTTTCGTATCCGTAGCGTCGCTGCCTCGTTGGGCAGCCGTCTCGTTGGGCCGCCACCACGTTCGGCGGGTCGTTGCGCCGTCTCGTTGCGTCGCCGTCTCGTTGGGCAGCCGCCTTGTTCGGCGGGTCGGGCGTCGGTGCCTCGCGGCCGGGTTTAGCGGCGGACCTTGACGATGATCTTGCGGATCGTACCTTCGCCCACCATCGGGGCGTGGCCGTCCTCGGGGAAGAGGATCGTGAACTGTCCCGGGCGCAGCGTGTAGTAGGTCTGGGGGACGTCGTCGAAGAGCCGGATGTCCTTCTCCGTGCTGAACGGACCCAGCGGCAGCTTCAGGTCGCGGCGCTCGCTCCAGCCGAACGACTCCTCGTCGCCGGTGACGAGCACCTGAATGTCGATGTAGGCGTCGTGGACCTCGAGTTTCGCATCCGCGCGCTCCTTGAGCGGACATTCGATGACGTTGACGAAGATGTCGCGGCCGTCGAGTTCGTGGATGCCGGGTTCCACGGCGGTCCAGTCCGTCGCGGCGATCAGTTCGAACGCCCGCTTCAGACGCGGGTGCACGCTTTCGTAGCGCGCGCTGTTGTTCAGGGAATCGAAAATCATCGTTGTATCGGGTTTAGTGGTTCTGCAGTTTCAGCCGCACGACCACCGGCAGGTGGTCCGAATAGGGGACTTCGGGAACCTCGTAGGTCACCGTCTCGAAGTGGTCGGAGCTCAACACGAAATCGATGCGGAGCGAGTTGAAGAAGCCCCGGAAGGTGTGCGAGTAGCCCGAGCCGCGTTCGCGGAAGGCGTCGTTGAGCCCCCGCGACATGCGGTGGTAGACGTAGGAGACCGGCGTGTCGTTGAAGTCGCCGCAGACGATCTTCGGGCCGCGCCATGCCCCCGCCTCGCGGGCGATCGTATCGGCCTGTGCGGCGCGCACGACGCTGTTGCTGCGGAAGCGGGTGGCGATGCTGCGGATGCGCGCATCGCGCGTCGAGTCGGTGATGATGCGCCGCGAGGAGAGGAAGGCGTCGTCCGCGGCGTTGATCGAGGTCGTCCGCAGGTGGTTGCTGTAGATGCGCACCGTGTCGCCGTTCACCGCGGCATCGATCCACACCGAGGCGGCGGGCTTGAGCGCCACGCCCGAGCGGAGGATCCGGTGGCGGCTCAAAATGGCCATCTGGTACCCGAGGTCGAGCGCCTGTTGGTGGCCGAAGAGGGCGCTTTGGTAGCTCTTGTCGAGTGCGGCGAAGGCTTCGGAGCGCTCCGCGAGGCGGGGGCTGAACTCCTGCAGGCAGACGATGTCGGGTTTCTCTTCGGCGATCAGTCGCGCCACTTGGTCGGCGCTGCTGCCGCCGCCGTCGTCGTAGAAGCAGCGGACGTTGTAGGTCATCACCTTGAACAGACCCCGTTCGGGGATCCGCCGGTCGTACACGCGGCGGAATTCGGGGCGGTAGAAGAGCGAGATGCGGAAGAAGCCGACGAGCACCAGCACCAGCATGGCCGAGGCGCGGATCCAGCGCCAGCGGACGATCCAGTAGAGCGCCAGCGCCACCACCGACGTATAGATCGCCGGCGTGACGAGCCCCAGCAGGGGCAGCAGCCGCGAGCGGGAGGGGGCGATGTAGGGCACGAGGAAGGCGCCGACCATCGCGAGGCCCGCGACGACGGAGAGCAGCGTCGCCACGATGTCGACGAGGCGCATCGGCAGGCTGCGGCGCCGTTTGCGGGGCGTGCGGTATTCGGAGTAGTATTCGGTCATGGTCAGAAGCGGATCTTGCGGTTATGGCGCCACCAGCGGAGCAGCAGCAGACCCCACAGCATGCCGCCCACGTGGGCGAAGTGAGCCACGTTGCCCGTGCCGCGCCAGCCGAGCAGCAGCTCGATCACGGCGTAGACGATGACGAACCACTTGGCCTTCATCGGGACGGGCGGGATCAGGAGCATGATCACCGCGTCGGGGTGCATGACGCCGAAGGCCAGCAGCAGGCCCATGACGGCGCCCGAGGCGCCGACGAGCGCCATCGGCTGGCCCGTGCCCCATGCGATGGCGGCTTGGAGCAGCGCCGCGCCGATGCCGCAGACCATGTAGTAGATCAGAAACCGTCGCGACCCCAGTTCGTATTCGAGCGTGCGGCCGAACATCCACAGCGCGAACATGTTGAAGAAGAGGTGTTCGAAGTTGGCGTGCAGGAACATGTAGGTCACGAACTGATAGGCGTGGAATTCGTAGCCCAGCATCGCGGGCCCGATCTGCAGCGCGCAGTAGCTGTCGAGCAGGGTGCGGACCGCCGGCAGCAGGCTCGTCGCCAGATAGACCAGCACGTTGATGATCAGCAGGTTCTTGACCACCGGAGGCATGCGGAAGGAGGGATTCATCGATTCGTTCTTTTAGCGTGTGAATAGGTCGTTTTCGGCGGATCACCCCAGCTTGGCCCGGAGCTCCTCGGGGGTGAATTCCGCCGTGATGCGTTTGCCCGAGGGCGAGAAGCCGACGTTGCCCGCGGCCGCAAGCCGGTCGAGGAGCGCCTGCGTCTCCTCGCGCGTCGCGTTGCGGGGCGCGCACTTGGCGCCGTTGCGGGCCAGCACGGCGGCGATCCGTTCGCGCCGTACGTCGGCGAGCGACACGGGGGCGGCGAAGGCCTGAAGCAGGTCGTAGAGGAGCCGGTCGACCGCATCGGCCGGCAGGTCGGCCGGAGTGCCCTTCACCTCCACGGCGCCCGCGCCGCAGAAGTCGATGTCGAAGCCCAGCGCCGCGAACTCCACGGCGTGCTCTTCGAGCTGCGCGTACTCCTCCTCCGAGAGCACCAGCCGCTCGGGGAAGAGCAGCTGCTGGCTCGGCGAGACGTCGCTGCCCGAGCGGCGGAGGTACTCCTCGTAGAGGACCCGTTCGCGGGCGCGGCGCAGGTCGACGACGACGAGGCGTCCGCCGAGCAGCGCCGCGACATAGCCGCCGCCCGCGGGCAGCGGATCGGTGAAGCGGGCCTGCTGCTCCATGTCGAGGCGCTGCTGTCCGGCCTCCCCGGCCGAGGGGATGAAGTCGAGGCCGCTCGCGTCGAACGACGCGCTGCGGTCGCTGACGCCCGCCCCGTCCTCTATCAGGAACGTCTCGCCCGAGGCGAACTCCTCGAACTCCTCGCCCTCCGCTCCCGCCGTGCGGGAGCCGCCGGCGCTGCGCCACGGCATGGCGTCGCCGTCGGGCGTCGTGGCGCCGCCCGCCGCCCGGGGGATGTCGAAGCCCGTGAAATCGACGTTCGGGTCGGGGGCCGAGGGGTCGATGTACTCGGCGCGGAAGGGGTTGTAGTCGAAGTTCGACATGGCGCGCGGTTCGCCGTACACGGCGCTCCGGTTCAGCACCGGGATCTCGACATCGCTCTCGCTGTCGAAGTCCATCAGAGGCACGGCGCCCGTCTTGGCCAGCGTCTCGCGCACGGCGGCGTTGACGATCTGCCACACGGCCTCCTCGTCGGCGAACTTCACCTCGGTCTTCTGCGGATGGACGTTGACGTCGATGCGCGCCGGATCGATCTCGAGGTAGAGGAAATAGGAGGGCTGGCAGTTCTCGGGGATCAGCTTCTCGTAGCCCTTCAGCACGGCGCTCGTGAGGTAGGAGCTCTTGAAATAGCGGCCGTTGACGAAGAGGTACTGCTCCGTGTTGCGCCGCTTGGCGGCTGCCGGGCGGCCGATGTAGCCGCGCACGGAGGCGATCGACGTGCGGGCCTCCACCTCCAGCAGGTTCTGCTTGATGTGCCGGCCCACGATGTCGACGATGCGGCCCGCGAGCGATGCGGCGCCGAGCGCGTAGACCGGAGCGTCGTTGGCGTAGAGCTCGAAGGCGATGTCGGGGTTGCACAGCGCCACGCGCTGGAACTCCGCCTTGATCTGCGAGGCAGAGACCGTGCTCTTGTCGAGGAACTTCCGCCGCGCGGGCACGTTGTAGAAGAGGTTGCGCACGAAGAACTGCGAACCGACGGGGCACATCGCGGGCTGCTGGCCGGCGAACTGGCCGCCGTTGATCTCCGTCGCGGTGCCCACCTCGTCGCCCTCCTGCCGCGTGCGCAGCTCGACCTGCGCCACGGCCGCGATCGAGGCGAGCGCCTCGCCGCGGAAGCCGAACGTGCGGAGCGCGTAGATGTCCTCCGCCGAGCGGATCTTGCTCGTGGCGTGGCGGTCGAAGGCCATCCGCGCGTCGATGGGCGACATGCCGCAGCCGTCGTCGACGATCTGGATCAGCTCCCGGCCGCCGTCGCGGAAGTTGACCTTCACCGAACGCGCTCCCGCGTCGATGGCGTTCTCCATCATCTCCTTGACCACCGAGGCGGGGCGGTTGACCACCTCGCCCGCCGCGATCTGGTTGGCGACGACTTCGGGCAATAAACGGATCCGGTCGGCCATGGCTATTCGTCGGTGTAATCGTTGGGTACTACGGTGATGGGCTGCGCCTGCCACTCGGCCTCGCCGATGCCCGACTGGTCGAGCGTGCCGCGGGCGCCGGCGGGGGGTGCGACCGGCGTTTCGGTAGGTGCGGGGCCGCGCTGCATTCGCAGGAACACCTCCGCCAGCTTCGGGTAGAGCAGGTAGATGGCCAGCAGCAGGAGCACGGCCGCACCCGCCATCTTCCAGACGCGCATGCGGTCCTGTTCGTCGCGTGCGGCGCGGCGTGCGGCCCGGGCGGCGCTTTGCGTGCGGATGTACTGCCCGGGGCGGTATTCGCGTTCGGCGTCCTCGGCGCGTTCGCCCCGCAATTCGGCGCGACGCTGTTCGCGCGCCTCCTTTTCGGGGTCGTAGTAACGCGGAATGTAGTTGAACTCGTTCGCGTGTTTCTTGAATGGTGTGAACCCTGACATGGTCGGTCTTTTTGGCGAAGATGGTCGTTTAAACGTTGTTGCGCGGCGGTTCGCGGCCGGCGGAACGCTTCCGGGCGCCTTTGCGGTCGTCTTTGCGGTTGCCTTCGCGGTCGACGGCGGTCGCCTTTGCGGGCTACGGCGGGCGCTCCCGGGCGCGTTATCGCCCGTAAAGGTACGAAAAAACCGGGAGCGATGCCAACTGCTCCCCGGTTTTGCCGTGAAGATCTTCCTTACCGGAAGAAACTTTTCATCCGCTCGAAGATGTTCTGGTTCCTGACCGACTCGGCCTTCTGGAACGCAGGCATCCCGGCGAGCTGCTCGACGAGTTTCCGCTCCTCGGCGTTGAGTTTCGAGGGGATGGTGATGTCGACCACGACCAGCTCGTCGCCGCGGCCGTAGCCGTTGACGTCGGGGATGCCCTTGCCGCCCAGACGCAGCACCTTGCCGGCGTGCGTACCCGGGGCGATCTTGATCTTGGCGCGGCCGCCGACCGTAGGCACCTCGACCGTGCCGCCCAGCAGCGCCGTCGTCACGGTGATGTTGAGGTTGTGGATCAGGTCGTTGCCGTCGCGCACCAGTTCGGGATGCGCCTCCTCCTCGATCACCACCTGCAGGTCGCCGTTCACGCCGCCGCGGCGCGCCGCGTTGCCTTTGCCCGTGACCGTGAGCACCATGCCTTCGCCTACGCCGGCCGGGATCTTGATCTCCACGACCTCCTGCCCGCGCAGCGTGCCTTCGCCCTTGCACTTGTCGCACGGCGAGGTGATCACCTTGCCCGTGCCGCCGCAGGCGGGGCAGACGCCCTGCGTCTGCATCCGGCCGAAGAAGGTGTTCTCGACGCGCATGACGTAACCCGAGCCGTTGCAGGTCGAACAGGTGGCGTAGGCGTCGCTGTCCTTCGCACCCGAGCCGCCGCACTGGTCGCAGGCGACCGTCTTGTTGATCTTGAGCTTCTTGGTGACCCCCTCGGCGATCTCCTGCAGCGTGAGCCGCACCTTGATGCGGATGTCCGAGCCGCGGTTGACGGTGCGGCCGCCGCCCGACGAGCGGAACCCGCCGCCGAAGTGGCCGCCGAAGATGTCGCCGAACTGCGAGAAGATGTCCTCCATCGAGAAGCCGCCGCCGAAACCGCCGAAACCGCCGGCGCCGCCGCCTGCGGCCCCGCTCATGCCGGCATGGCCGAACTGGTCGTAGCGGGCCCGCTTGTCGGGGTTCGACAGCACGTCGTAGGCCTCCGCGGCCTCCTTGAACTTCTCTTCGGCCTCCTTGTCGCCCGGATTCTTGTCCGGGTGGTACTTGATGGCCGCCTTGCGATAGGCCTTCTTTATTTCGTCGGCGTTGGCGTTCTTGGCGACGCCCAGCACCTCGTAGTAGTCTCTTTTCTCTGCCATGATCTTATTCTCCTACGACCACCTTCGCGAAGCGGAGCACCCGCTCGCCCAGCTTGTAACCCGTCTGCACGACGTCGATCACCTTGCCCTTCCGCTCCCCGCCCGCGGCGAAGCGCGCCACGGCCTCGGCGACCTCGGCATCGAACTCCCTGTCGCGGACCTCGATTTCGATGACGCCCCGCTGGCGGAGCGCTTCGGTGAACTTCTGCGCGATGAGCCGCACGCCGGAGCGCAGCGCTTCCACGTCGTCGCTCTTCTCCATCGCCGCGACGGCCCGCTCGACGTCGTCGCGCACGGGCAGCATCGCCAGCAGCACGTCGCGGCCGCCCGTCTCGACGAGCTCCATCTTCTCGCGCAGCGTGCGCTTGCGGTAGTTGTCGAATTCGGCCTGCAGGCGCAGGTATTTGTCCTTCCACTCGGCGGCCTGCTGCGCGGCGTCGGCGGGGGCGGCGGCCCCATCGGCTGCCATCGTGTCAGTAGCCTCGGCGGCGCCGTCTGCCATATTGTCATCCGGATGTGTGTTCGCAGCGGATTCCGCAGCGTCCGGAGCGATGGTTGCTTCGTCTTTAACTTCTTCGTTTCGAGTTCGTTCCTTCTTCATATGGTGGTGTTTTTTCGTTTCGCTTCCTTTTATTCGATCAAATTGCATACCAACGCCGGCCGGTCAGCCGATGATGAAAATGGCCGGATGTTTCTGCATTTCGGGCAGTTTCCGGCGGCGCCATTCGGCTACCGGATGCGCGGCGATGAACTGCCCGGGGGCCGTGAGCTCCATCGCCACGGCGAGGCGCGTGTCGGGCGCCAGCGTCCGCAGCAGCTCCTCCATGAGCTTGGCGTTGCGGTAGGGGGCCTCGATGAAGAGCTGGGACTGCCCCTCGGCACGGGCGCGCCGTTCGAAGCGGCGGATCGCCTGCGCGCGTTCGGGCGGCTTCACGGGCAGGTAGCCGTTGAAGGCGAACGACTGTCCGTTGAGCCCCGAGGCCATCACGGCGAGGAGGATCGACGAGGGGCCGACCAGCGGCACGACGCGGATGCCGCGGCGGTGGCACGCCTCCACGGCCAGCGCTCCGGGGTCGGCGACGCCCGGGACGCCCGCCTCCGAGACGACGCCCGCCGAGCGCCCCTGCAGCAGCGGCGCGATCAGCTCCTCGACCGCCGCGCCGGCGGTCGTGTGCTCGTTCAGCTCGCGGAACTCCAGCGTGTCGATCGGCCGCCCGATGCCGGCCTTCGCGAGGAAGCGCCGCGCCGTGCGGACGTTCTCGACGATGAAGTAGTCGAGCGAATCGATGACGGCCCGGTTGGCCGCCGGCAGCACGTCCCACGGTGCCGTTTCGTCCGAGATCGGACAGGGGATCAGGTAGAGGGTTCCGGTCATGGTTCCGTTCGGGGTTAGCGTCTCACTCCTTGAGGTAGATCCGTTTCACGCGCGCCGACACCGACGTCAGGACCTCGTAGGGGATCGTGCCGAGCGCTTCGGCCATCGCCTCGGGGTCGTTGCCGGGCGTCGGGGAGAAGATCGTAGCCTCGTCGCCCTCCCGCACGCCGGGGATCTCCGTGACGTCGATCATGCAGCTGTCCATGCAGATGCGCCCCACGATCGGCGCCGGGCGTCCGCCGACGAGCACCGACCAGCGGCCGCAGCCGAGGCGGCGGTCGAGACCGTCGGCATAGCCCACGGGGATGGTCGCCGTGACCGTGTCGCGCACGAGTTTTCCGGCGCGGCCGTAGCCCACGGCGTCGCCCGCGGGCAGGCGCTTGAGCTGCACGATGCGCGTGCGGAGCGTGGAGACCGGGCGCAGCCCCTCGTCGTGGCGCCAGCCGAAGCCGTAGAGGCCCAGTCCGAGGCGGCACATGTCGAACTGCGCCTCGGGGAAGCGTTCGATCGCCGCCGAGTTGGCCGTGTGGCGGATCACGGGGTAGGGGAGCGCGGCGGCCAGCGCCGACGACATGCGGTCGAAGCGGGCGATCTGCGCCCGCGTGTAGGCATCCTCCTCGGGCATGTCGGCGCAGTTGAGGTGGGAGAAGATCGTGGCGACCTTCACCTGCCGAAGGGTCGGCAGCAGCGCGGCGAGCTCCCCGAGGCGCTCCTCCTCGAAGCCCAGCCGGTGCATGCCCGTGTCGAGCTTCACGTGGATCGGGTAGCGGCTTTCGCCCGCATGCGCCGCGGCCGCGGCGAAGCTTTCGAGCGAACGGAAGCTGTAGATCTCGGGTTCGAGGCGGTTGGCGATCATCAGGTCGAAGCTCCCGGCGTCGGCGTTGAGCACCACGATCGGCATCGCGATGCCCCGTTCGCGCAGCAGGACCCCCTCGTCGGCGAAGGCCACGGCGAGGTAGTCGACGCCCTGATGCTGGAGCAGCTGCGCCACCTCGAAGTCGCCGGCCCCGTACGAGCCGGCCTTGACCATCGCCACGAGCTTCGTGCCGGGGCGGAGCTTCGAGCGGAAGCGGTTGAGGTTGCCGGTCATGGCGTCGAGGTCGATCTCGAGCACCGTGGTGTGGCTCTGCCGCGCGAGGGCGTGGGCGAGCCGTTCGAAGCGGTAGTCGCGGGCCCCCTTGAGCAGCACGGCGCGGCCCGCCACGGCACGGCGGTCGATGCGGTCGATGCACTCGCCCGTGGTGGCGTAGAACTCCTTGTCGCAGGCGAACAGCGCGGCGTGGCGCCGGATCGCGGGGCCGATGCCCACGAGCGTGTCGATGCCGGCCCGGGCGACCATCTCCGCGACGCGGCCGTAGAGCTCCTCCTCGCGCAGGCCGCTCTGCACGATGTCCGACAGCACGAGCGTCCGGCGCCGCGCGAGCGCCACGCCGTGGAGGTAGTCGAGGGCGAGCGCCAGCGAGTTGAGGTCGAGGTTGTAGGCGTCGTTGATCAGCACCGAGTCGTTGATGCCGTCCTTCACCTCCAGCCGCATGGCCACGGCGGGCGCCGCGGCGAAGGCCGGCTGCGGGTAGCCCATAGCCGCGCAGAAGGCCTCGACGAGCTGGGCGTTGCGGTGCGACGCCTCGTTGCCCGCGACCTGTGCCGAGACGGGGGGCATCGCCGCCGCGTCGACGAGCCGCCGGTCGCCGAAGCGCTCCGCGATCATCCGGCCGAGGGGCGCGTAGGCGCTGTGGTAGACGATCGTGGGGGCGTGCTCGGCCAGCGTCATCTTCTCGGCGCACTTCTGCTCCAGATCGCGGAAGTGCTCCTGATGCGCGTCGCCGATCGAGGTGAAGAGCGCCACGTCGGGGCGGAGGATCCGCTCCAGCCGCGCCATTTCGCCCGGCTGCGAGATCCCCGCCTCGAAGATCGCGAGCCGTTCGTCGCCCTCGAGCATCAGCACCGAGAGGGGAACGCCCAGCTGCGAGTTGTAGCTCTTGGGCGAGCGGAAGTATTTCATGCCGGCGGGCAGCTCCTCGGCGATCCACTCCTTGACCACCGTCTTGCCGTTCGATCCCGTGACGGCGACCACCGTGCCGCGGAATTGCGCCCGGAAGTGGGCCGCGAGCCGCTGCAGCGCCTCCACGGCGTTCGGCACCTCGACGTAGCCGCACTCCGGGGCCGCGGCTACGGGCCGTTCGACGAGGAACGCCCGCACGCCGCGCGCCTGCATCGGGGCGATGAAGTCGTGCGAGTCGTGGTTGGCGCCGTGCATCGCCACGAAGAGCGGCTCGGTGCCCAGCTCGCAGGTCAGCGAGCGGCTGTCGGTCACGATCGATCGCACGGTGCGGTCGGTGCCCGTGAATCGGCCGCCCGCGATGGCGGCGATCTGCGAAAGAAGATATTTCATGGTATCTGTTTTATCCCTGCGGAGCCGTTACGGCTCCTGTATCGTTCCGGCTCTGTGCCGGGGTTTCGGGCCGGACAGGCGGCCTTGCGCCGGGGCGGCTCGGGCTGCCGGGCTGCCGGGCCCGAGGCCCGAATCGTCGGTTGCCGATCGTCGGTTTTCCGCTTTCGGTTTCCGCCTCAATCGGCGAAGGTGACGATCGTGATGCCGGCGCCTCCGCGGTCGGCGTGTTCGTCGGCGGCGCACGCCACCTCGGGCACCGACCGCAGGTAGCGGCGGATCTCCTCCTTGAGCGCGCCGGTGCCCTTGCCGTGGAGGATCGTCACCGAACCGACGCCCACCATCAGGGCGTCGTCGACGAGGTCCTGCACGGCGTCGAGCGCCTCCGAGGCGCGCATGCCCCGCACGTCGATGCGGTCGCGGAAGCGGAGCTTGCGGGCCGAAATGTCGGCCGAGACCACCGTGCGCATCGTCTGCGGCCGCGTCGCCTCGCGGTATTCGCTGTTCGAGACGACGGTGAGCGACGCCTTGTCGACCGTCGTGAGGATCTGCCCGAAGGCCACCTGCGCGCGCTTGCCCTTGAGCGACTGCACGACGCCGACCATCTCCTGTCCCGTCATGCGGACCTTCGAACCCACCTCGACTTCGCGCCGTACGGGGGCTTCGGGAGCCGGGGTTTCGCGCGGCGCCGCGCCCTGCTGCGCCTTGCGTTCGGCGCGGCGCCGGCGCCTCCGTTCGATGCGCTCGATCTCGCGCGCCACGTCGGCTTCGCGTTCCGCGGCGTCGGCACGGGCGACCTCCTCCTCGCGGAACGACTCCAGCTCGCGGCGCGCCAGCCGCGTGAGCTCCTTCTCGGCCTGCGCCTCGCGGATCGTACGGATCGTCTGCTCGATCTGCCGGTTGGCGTCGGCGAGGAGCTGCTGAGCCTCCTGCTTCGCCTTCCGGAGGATCTCCTGCCGCTCGGCGCGGATCCGCTGCAGCTGCTCGGCGTAGCTCTGCTCCAGCTCCTCGACCTTGCGGTCGGTGAGGCGGATGCGGTCGCGCTTCTGCTCCCAGTAGCGTTTGTCGCGCGCGATTTCGCGCAGCTGTTTTTCGAGGTTGATGCGGTCGGAGCCCGCCTTCTCGCTCGCCGCGCGGATGATCTCCTCCGGCAGGCCGATCTTGCGGGCGATCTCCACGGCGAACGAACTGCCGGGCTTGCCCGTCTCGAGGCGGAACAGCGGCCGGATGTGCTGCACGTCGAACATCATGGCCCCGTTGGAGACCCCCTCGTTGGCCGAGGCGAAGTACTTGATGTTGGCGTAGTGGGTGGTGATGACCCCGTAGCAGCCCCGTTCGAGCAGCCGTTCGAGGATCGCCTCGGCAATCGCGCCGCCGATCACCGGCTCGGTGCCCGACCCGAACTCGTCGATGAGCACCAGCGTCGCGTCGGAGGCCCCGGCCAGCATGTGCTTCATGTTGACGAGGTGCGAGGAGTAGGTCGACAGGTCGTTGTCGATCGACTGCTCGTCGCCGATGTCGATGAAGAGCGACCGGAAGAGGGGCAGCTCCGAGACCTCCGACGCCGGGACGAGGTAGCCGCACTGGAACATGTACTGGACGATGCCCGCGGTCTTCAGGCAGACCGACTTGCCGCCCGCGTTGGGGCCCGAGATGACGAGGATCCGTTTCCCGGGGTCGAGCTGCATGTCGAGCGGCACGATCGTGCGGCCCTGCGTCCGCAGGGTCTGCTGCAGCAGGGGGTGGCGGGCGTTTTTGAGCACCAGACGTCCGTCGGTCGAGACGATCGGGCGGCCGCAGCCGTTCTCCGTGGCCCAGCGGGCTTTGGCGCGCAGCATGTCGATCTGGGCGAGGCAGTCGCCCGAGGCGGCGATCAGCGGGGCCTCGGGGCGGATCGATTCGGTGAATTCGGTGAGGATGCGGACGATCTCGCGCCGCTCGGCGTATTCGAGTTCGCGCAGTTCGTTGTTGAGCTCCACGACTTCGACCGGCTCGACGTAGAAGGTGCGGCCCGTGGCCGATTCGTCGAGGATGAAGCCGTTGAGCTTGCGCTTGTTGGCCGCCGAGACGGGGATCACCGTCTTGCCGTCGCGCACCGACAGCCGGGCGTCGGCATCGACGATGCCGGCGCTCTTGGCCGCGGCGAGCACCGACTGCAGCCGTTTGGCCGCCTGCCCCTCGCGCTCGCGGATGGCGCGGCGGATCCGGAGCAGCTCGTCCGAGGCCGTGTCCTTCACTTCGCCGAAGCGGTCGACGATCTGTTCGATGCGGCGCACGATCTCGGGGAAGGCCTCCACGCCGCGCGTGCGGGCGTGCAGCGCGGGGTAGGAGCGTTCGCGGCGGCGGATGAACGATACGATGCCCTCCACCGTGGCGAGGGCCCGGCCGAGCGTAGCCGTCTCCTCCGTGTCGAGGAAGGTGCCCTCGAGGCGCAGCTTCGCGACGACGTGGTCCACGTCGGGGTAGTCGCCGCCGGGGAAGTCGCGCTCCATGTCGAGCAGCACGCGCATCTCGTCGGCGAGGGCGAGCCGCTCCTCGATCTCGCGCCGCGAGGTCGAGAAGGTCTGCGCGAGCAGCGCCTCGCGTGCGGCGCGCATGGTGCAGAGGGCCTCGACCTGCGCGCGCAGGCGGTCGAAGCCTATTTTCTGTTCGAACGAGGTTGGGTAGATCATGATTCCGAAATCGAACTCCGGAGCGTGCGTCGCCACGTCCCGCATCGCCCGGCGTGCGGGAGGCCGCTCCTCCGGGTGCGGGGCGTTCCCGCGGGTCAGCGTGTCTGTTTCAACGAGTCCTGCCGCGCCTTTTCGGCCGCGCGGGCCGCGCGGCGCTCGGCCTTCTCTTTGAGTTTCTCCGGGTCGCGGCCGAAGAGCGAGAAGTGGACGTAGCGGGCCGGGTAGGCCTTCAGGTCGGCGAGCAGGGCCCCGAGGTTTTCCGAGGTCTCGGTCAGCGAGTCGTAGAGACCCGGATCGGTCATCAGCCTGCCCACGGTACCCTCGCCCGAGGCGGCTGCGGCGAGCAGCGCGTCGAGGTTGCCGACCGCGGCGGTCAGCTTGTCGGCGAACTCGGCCTCGGCGAATTGCGTCGTGATGCGGTTCAGGTCGCCGATCACGCTGTCGACACGCCCGGCGTTGGAGCCGAGCATCGCCGAGAACTCCGAGAGCCCCTCCATCGCGCTCTTCAGGTGCGCCTTCTCGTCGCGCAGGATCTCGGCGGCGTCGCCCGTCACGGCGTCGAGGTTGCGCATCGTGCCGGCGATGTGGGCGGCATTGGTCTCCATCAGCGAGTTGAGGTTGGCGAGCGCCCGCGAGAGATCGCCGGTGAGCTGCGTGACCTTCTGCTTGAGGAAGTCGAGTTCCGAGCCGGCCATGTCCATCAGATCGAATCCGTGGCCCGAGCGGAGCGTGTCGCCCTCGGCGAGGAGCCGTGCGGAGGTGCCGTAGACGATCTCCACGGCCTTGTTGCCCATCAGTCCGTTGCTCACGATCTTCGCCTCGGAGTCGCTCGGGAGCCGGTAGCGCTTGCGGACGGTGAGCTGCAGCACCACCTTGTCGTTTTCGGCGGGGTCGAACGTCACGCCGGTCACCGTGCCGATCTTGACGCCCCGCAGCAGGATGGGCGAAGCGGCCTGCACGCCGTCGATGCGGTCGTAGGCGGCGTAGTATTCGATGTTGCGGCTGAAGATGTCGAATCCCTTCAGAAACCGTATTCCGGCCCATGCCGCGCCGATCATCGCCACGGCGAACAGGCCTATTTTCACTTCTCTTTTCATATCTTTCGATCGTTCGTATCGATTGGGTGTCACGCCCTTCGGGGCCGCATGGCGGCGCTCCCCGCCGGCGCGGCCTGCAGGCGCCGGCTCTCTACCGCGCAATCTCCGTTCCTTTGCAGCGCACGACGAAGGCGTCGGGGAACGTCTTGCGGATCGCGGCCAGCTCGCGCTGCGCCTCCGCGCGCGTGGACCAGCTTCCGACGCAGTATTTGTGGCGCAGCTTGCCCGCGGCGGCGTAGCGTTTCACCTTGCCCCGGTAGTTCTTGAACCGCGGCGAATTCGTCGGGACCTCCTCCGCGGCGGCGAGCACCTGCACGGCGTAGTGTTCGGCCGCGTCGCACGCCTCGGCGGCGGGGCGGGCCGTGTCGGCAGCCGCTTTCGCATCGGCGGCAGCCTCCTCCGCTTTCGCGCCGGGTTGCGGGACGTCGGATGCCCCGCCGTCGCCCTCCTCGGCCTGCCGCGCGGAGAGGACGTAGTCGGAATAGTCCTTCACGGCGCGGAACAGCGCCCGGGCGATTTCGTCCTGGCCCTTCTCCGACTTCATGTAGGCGGCCTCCTGCGCATTGGAGAGGAAGCCGATCTCGGTCAGCACGCCCGGCATGTCGGTGGCGTAGAGCACGCGCAGCAGCTGGGGCTTGATGCCCCGCGAGTGGCGCCCCGTCCGGAGGTAGTTGTTCTGGATGCAGCGGGCCATCGCCATGCTGTATTCGCCGTAGGTGAACTGCAGGTTCTGGATATAGGCCCGCACGATCGCCGCCGTGCGCTCGTCCGACATGTCGATCAGGTCTTCGCGGTTGTTGGCGAAGAGCGCGTTTTCGTTGTAGCGCTGCTCCTTCGGACTCTCGCCCATGACGAGCGTCTCGACGCCCCGCGCCGCCGACGAACGGGCCGCATTGACGTGGATCGAAATGAACAGGTCGCCGCCGGCCTTGTTGGCGATGTCGGCACGGGCCTGCAAATCCCCGGCCAGATCGGCTGCGAGCGCCTTGTCGGTCTTGCGCGTGTAGACCACCTTCACGCCCGGCATCTGCTGCTCGACGAGCCGCCCGAGCTTGAGGGCCACCTTCAGCGTGAGGTCCTTCTCGTAGACCCCGGCGTAGTGGGCACCCGGGAATTTCCCGCCGTGCCCCGCGTCGATCACCACGGTCCGGACGCCGTACGCAATATTTCCGGCCGTCGCGGCGTTCGTCCAGACGGTTGCGGCTGCGGCGACGAGGGCGATCAAAAGTCGTGTGCGCATCATTTTAGTAAACTCCGAAGCGGGCGGTCTGTGATTTTTTATCTATCTTTGTCGGGCCCGGAAAGCGCCCTGCGGGGCAGGGTGCGGCGGTCCGGTCGTTTTTGCCGACTCGTCGGCAAAGGTACGGAAATTTTTTGGTATTTTGAACGCAAACAGGCTAAAATATATCCTCTCGGCGCTCGTCGTCGCGCTCTTCGCCCAGCTGGTGACCGGAGCCTCGGCGCCCCGAGGGGCGGTTTTCGGCGCGACGGCCGATCCGGCGCTCCGCGCAGGGCGCGCCGCCGACACGGCGCTGCGGCCGGAGACGATGCCGCAGGCGGTGGAGCCGGCTGCCGGCGAGCGGGCCGCACGACGCCGCGCACGCACCGAAAACCGGCGCCGCGTCGTACGCGACTCGATGTTGCGGCAGGAGCGCGATTCGCTCTTCGCGGTCCGCGTCGATTCGCTCGTCGCCCGGCGTTCCGATTCGCTGGAGCGCGCCGCCCGGCGCGACACGGCGAAGCGGCCGCGCGCAGCCGCGGCGCTGCTCGACGCCCCGATCACGAGCCGCAACACCGACTCGCTGGTCTACGACGTGCGCAACAAGCGGATCTACATCTACAACGAGGGCGACGTCACCTACCAGAAGAGCAATCTCAAGGCCGATTACATACGCATCGACATGGACTCGAAGATCGTCCATGCCTACGGCAAGGCCGATACGCTCGAAGGCAAGCCGGTGGTCACGAAGCCCGAGTTCACCGAGGGGTCGGAGAGCTACAAGATGGACACGATCACCTACAACCTCGATACGAAGAAGGCCAAGATCAAGGGCGTGGCCACGCAGCAGGGCGACGGCTGGCTGGTGGGCGGCAGCGTGAAGAAGATGCCCGACAACACGATCAACATCCAGCACGGCAAGTACACTACCTGCGAGGAGACGGACCATCCCCACTTCTACCTCGCAATGACCAAGGCCAAAGTCATTCCGGGCAAGAAGGTCGTCACGGGGCCGGCCTATCTGGTCATGGAGGATGTGCCGATCTACTTCCTCGGCATTCCGTGGGGATTCTTCCCCGTCAATATGGGGCCCAAGTCGGGTCTGCTGATGCCCACCTACGGCGAGGAGTACTCCAAAGGATTCTTCCTGCGCGATCTGGGGTATTATTTCGCCTTCGGTGAGACGGCCGATCTGGCCGTGCGCGGCGGTTTCTACACGCTCGGGTCGTGGGAGGCGTCGGCCGCGTCGCGCTATGTCAAGCGCTACAAGTACAACGGCGATCTGCGGCTCAACTTCTCGCATATCAAGACCGGCGAGAAGGGGCAGCCCGACTACATCCGCCAGAACGACTTCAGCGTCAGGTGGACGCATACGCAGGACCCGAAGGCGAATCCGGGCCAGACCTTCTCGGCGTCGGTGGACTTCCGTACGAGCGGCTACAACCGCTATGCGGCGACGAACCTCAACGACGCCCTCGCATCGCAGGTCTCCTCCACGATCTCCTTCTCGAAGAACTGGGCCGGCACCCCCTTCTCGCTGTCGGCCAACATGTCCCTGTCGCAGTATTCGCAGTCGAAGAGCATGGCGCTGACGTTGCCCAACGTGGTCTTCAACGTCTCGCGCGTCTATCCCTTCCGCCGCAAGGAGCGGATGGGAAAGGAGCGGTGGTACGAGAAGATCGCCCTGCAGTATTCGGCCAAGATGGCCAACAGCGTCTCGGCGACCGAGGACGAGTTTTTCTCGAAGGAGACGTTCCGGAACATGCAGAACGGCGTCGAGCACTCGCTGCCCATCACGGCGTCGTTCAACCTGTTCAACTACATCAACCTCACGCCGTCGTTCAACTACAACGAGCGGTGGGCCTTCAGCCGCGTGCGGTACGCGTGGAACCCCGTGACGAACCAGACCGACACGCTGCCGACCGAACGCGGGTTTTACCGCCTCTACAACTACAACGTCAATGTGTCGGGGTCGACCACCGTATACGGCATGTACGACTTCACGAAGAAACGCAAAGACCGCAAGATTCAGGCGATCCGGCATACGATCACGCCGACCGTGGGGTTCTCCTACGCGCCCGACTTCGGCGATCTGAAATACGGATTCTACACCACGCGTCAGATCGATGCGCAGGGCAACACGCAGGTATACTCGCCCTATAGCAACAAGCTGAACAAATACGGACCTCCCTCGTCGGGCCGCTCCATGTCGCTCAACTTCTCGCTGGGACAGACCCTCGAAATGAAGGTGCTGTCGAAACGCGATACGTCGGGCGTGCGCAAGATCAAGCTCATCGACGAGCTGCGCCTGAGCGGCTCCTACAACTTCCTCGCCGACTCGATGCGCCTGTCGATGATCGGCGTCTCGTTCCGCACGACGCTGTTCAAGAATTTCGGCATCAACCTCTCGGCCACGCTCGACCCCTACCGCGTATCGCCCGAGGGCAAGCGCTACGACAAGCTCTTCTTCCCGGGACGTCTCGTCTCGACGGGGTGGTCGTTCGGATATACGTTCAAGTCGCGGCAGGACAACAGCCAGCCGGCCATGAACGACATCACGAGCATTCCGCCCGAGTACCTGAATCCCTTCTACGACCCTTACGGGACGATGGACCCCGTGCTGCGAAGGCAGTACATGTCGCAGGCCTACTACGACTTTTCGCTGCCGTGGAACGTCGGGTTCAACTACTCGGTCACCTACGGCGTCGTCTACGTCAACAACGGCACGACGGGGTACCGCAAGCAGATCAGGCAGTCGATCACCTTCAACGGATCGCTCAATATCACCCCCAAGACGGGCGTCATGTTCAGCGGAGGTTACGACCTCGGAACGCGCAAACTCACCCCGGCGTCGATCTCCATCAGCCGCGACCTCCACTGCTGGCAGATGTCCTTCTCGTGGATCCCCTTCGGCTACCACCGCAGCTGGAGCTTCAATATCGGCGTCAAGGCGGCGTCGCTCGCCGACCTGAAGTACGACAAGTCGCAGTCGATGTACGACAATATGTATTAGATCGGTCGCAGGGGGGGGACGCAAAACGTCCGGGCGGAGCTGCCCGGACGTTTTGCGTAAGTGTTTCGGGTGTGTGCTTCGGGGGTGCTTGGGGGCGTTTCCGGGAGGGGCGAGGTGTTTCGGGTGTGCTTCGGGGGCGTTTCGGGGAGGGGCGGTGCCTTTCCGGCTGTACGGCGTTCGGCTGTACGGCGTTCGGCTGTACGGTTTACGGCCGGGCGTTCTTTCGGTGGGGCGCTCTTTCGGTGGGGCGCTCTTTCGGTGGGGCACTCTTTCGGCCGGGGCGGCGGCTATTTCCCGATTCCGAAGTAGCGGAAGCCGGCGGCGAGGAGCTCCTCGCGGTCGAAAATGTTGCGTCCGTCGACGATCGCGTCGCCGCGCATCGTCGCGCGCAGCCGCGCCCAGTCGGGCATGCGGAACTCCTTCCATTCGGTCATCAGAGCCACCGCGTCGGCATCCGCCGCGGCGTCGTACATCGTCCGGGCGTAGCGGATCGGGCGGCCGCCCATGCGCCGGCGGCACTCGGCCATCGCCGCGGGGTCGTAGACCACGACCTCGGCGCCCGCTGCCAGCAGACGTTCGATGACCGTCGCGGCCGGGGCTTCGCGCATGTCGTCGGTCTCGGGTTTGAAGGCGAGGCCCCAGAGGGCGATGCGCTTGTCCCGCAGGTCGCCCGCGGCGTGCCGCAGCTTGTCGAAGACCACCTCCTTTTGCCGCTGGTTGACCCGCTCCACGGCCTCGATCACCTCCATCGCGTAGCCGTGCTCGCGGCCCGTGCGGGCGAGGGCCTTCACATCCTTCGGGAAGCACGAGCCGCCGTATCCGCAGCCCGGGTAGAGGAACTTGCTGCCGATGCGGGCGTCGGAGCCGAGCCCCTTGCGTACGGCATCGACGTCGGCGCCCACCAGATCGCAGAGATTGGCGATGTCGTTCATGAAGGAGATGCGCGTGGCGAGCATCGCGTTGGCGGCGTATTTGGTCATCTCGGCCGAGGGGATGTCCATGAACATCACCCGGAAGTTGTTGATCAGGAAGGGGCGGTAGAGCCGCGCCATCAGGGCCCGGGCACGGTCGCTGTCGACGCCCACCACCACGCGGTCGGGCGACATGAAGTCCTTGATCGCGGCCCCCTCCTTGAGGAATTCGGGGTTGGACGCCACGTCGAACGGGATGTCGCAGCCGCGCAGTGCGAGCTCCTCTTCGATCGCCGCGCGGATCCGCTGCGCCGTGCCTACGGGGACGGTGCTTTTGGTCACCAGCAGCGTGTAGCGGCGGATGCAGCGGCCGAACGTGCGCGCCACGTCGAGCACGTGGCGCAGGTCGGCCGAGCCGTCCTCGTCGGGCGGCGTGCCCACGGCGATGAAGACCACCTGCATCTGGTCGAGGCAGGCTCCCAGATCGGTGGCGAAGTGGAGGCGCCCCGCTTCGACGTTGCGCCGCACGAGCTCCGAGAGTCCGGGTTCGTAGATGGGGATCGCGCCGCGGCGCAGTCCCTCGATCTTCTGCGTGTCGATATCCACGCAGGTGATGTCGAGCCCCATCTCCGCGAAGCAGGCGCCCGAGACCAGCCCGACATAGCCGGTGCCGACGATCGCTATTTTCATCATGCTGCTACCTGTTTTATGTTCCGCCCGGGTGCGGGGCGCGCGCCGGGGGGCCTCTCCTTGCGGTCGGCCGCCGCGGTATTCTGTCCGCTCTGCGGCCGACGGACGGATTCCGCCGGCCGGGGTTTATCGCTTCATCGCTGCGGCGAGGTTGCGGGCCAGTGCGCAGCAGCGGTCGCAATCCTCGTCGGCGAAGCCCTGCTTCATCTCGGCAGCCTCGCACGCCGCCGTCCACTTCATCCGCTCGGCGAAGGCCGCGAAGCAGCGCACGGCGGCACCGGCCCACGTGTAGGAGCCGAACCATGCGAAGCGCCGCTGCGGCACGCACCGCTCGGCGATCATCTCCAGCAGGTGCGCCACGGGCGGGAAGAGACCGCCGTTGTAGGTCGGGCTTCCGACGACGAGCGTGTCGTAGCGGAAGACGTCGCGGAGCACCTCCGAGGGTTCGGCGTAGGAGAGGTCGTAGACCTTGATCGTGCGGATGCCCTCCTCGGCCAGACTGCGGGCGATCCGCTCGGCCATGCGGGCCGTGTTGCCGTACATCGAGCCGTAGGCGATGACGGCGCCCGGCTCGCCTTCGTAGCGGCTCAGGCGGTCGTAGAGGTCGATGACCCGCGCGATTTCGCGCTGCCAGACCGGACCGTGCGTGGCGCAGAGGGTCTCGACGGGCAGCCGGCCCACCTTCGCGAGGGCCTTCTGCACCGGGGCGCCGTATTTGCCCACGATACAGGCGTAGTAGCGGCGCATCTCGTCCCAGTAACGGTCGGGGTCGAGCTGCGTGTCGGTGATGCCGCCGTCGAGGGCGCCGAATGTGCCGAAGGCGTCGCCCGAGAAGAGCGTCCGCTCCTCGGGGCACCACGTGACCATCGTTTCGGGCCAGTGGACCATCGGCGCGAGGTGGAACTGCAGCGTCTTGCCGCCGCCCAGATCGAGCGTCTCGCCGTCGGCCACGGCGACCGTCCCCTCGCGCAGGCCGTAGTAGCCTTCGATCATCTGCAGCGTCTTGGCGTTGCCGACGATCCGCATGTCGGGATAGAGGCGCCGCAGAGCCGTCATCGACGAGGAGTGGTCGGGTTCCATGTGGTTGACCACGAGGTAGTCGATCGGCCGGTCGCCGATCTGCTCGCGGATGTTGTCGACCAGCTCTCCGCCGAACGACTCCTCGACGGTGTCGATCAGGGCGATGCGGTCGCCGATCACCAGATAGGCGTTGTAGGAGACGCCCGCGGGCAGGGGCCAGAGCCCCTCGAAGCGGGTCGTCGTGCGGTCGTTGACGCCGACATAGCGGATGCCGGGCCGGATTTCCGTGATATTCATTGCTGGGGAGTTTTCTTATCCGCACGCAAAGATAATGCAAGGCGGACTGACGTGCAAATAAATCGGGCGGCGAATCGTCGGAGGGGCGGTCGGGAGGGGTCGTCGGGAGGTGTGGGGAGCGGTCGGGAGGGGCGGTGTCGGGGGCCGCGGGGAACGGTCGGGGGCGGCGTGGTGGGCCGCGGAGGGAGAGCGACGGCATGGCGAGGGGGGCGTGTCGTGCGGCGGGGCGGGCTTGGTCGGGAGGTTCGTCGGGGGCGACTTCGGAGGGAGGGCCGGGTGGTGAGGGGCGTGTCGTATGCTGTGTCGTGCGGCTGTGTCGCGAGGGTCGGGGAGCGGTCGGGGAGCGGTCGGGGCGGTGGTGTCGGAGGCGGCGGGGAACGGTAGGGGCGGCGTGTCGGGCCGCGGCGGGGCGGGTTTCGTCGGGAGGGGCGCTGCGGGGAGGGGCCCGATGCGAGACCGCCCCCGTCGGAAGTCTTCCGGCGGGGGCGGTGGAGTCGGCCGATCGCATGCGACCGGCACGGGTTCGATCAATAGCCTTCGTTCTGGTCCTCCTCGGTCATCTCCGTGTTGTTCTGGATCTCGATCAGGGGAATGGGCCACGTGAAGCGGTGGTCGTTCGCCCGGACGGAGAGCGAGCTGCCCACGGCGAGGGCGTCTGCGGCGAGGAAGTCGGGCTTCACGCGCGTGAAGCCGTCGCCCCAGCGCTTCAGGCAGGCCATGCGGAACCCTTCGCCGATGAATTCGCGCACCCATTCGTTCTTGATCTCCTGCAGCAGCGCATCGCCGGTCGCCGTGACGGGAGCCAGTCCGCGGTTGCGGCGCAGGGCGTTGAGGGGCGTGGCGGCATCGCCGTTGTCGCGGTAGCGGGCTTCGGCCTCGATCAGGTACATCTCGGCCACGCGGAACATCTTGGGCATGTTGGCGTAGTTGAGCAGCGTCGGAGTCGTGCGCAGCGAGACGTTGCCCAGCAGCTTGGTCATCAGCAGGCCCGTGCCGTAGTTCTGCGTGCGGCAGATCGCCACGTAGTTGCCGAAGCGCCAGTCCTCCTCGACGAAGAGGTCGGCGACGGTCTGCGTCGGCACGTCGGACGGCGCGTAGAGGTAGTCGCCGTTCGCCTCCTCCCATGTGCCGGCGGTGAAGTCAGAGACGGCGCCGCCCAGCAGCGACAGCGTGGTCGGCGTCACGAGGAACTGCGTGATCGTCTCGGTCGAGGTGTCGGCGCTCCACATCTCGCCCAGCGCCTGCTTCGAGGCGGCGAGGGGATATTTCGCATAGAGCGACGAGGCGTACCGGGCCGCATCGTCGTAGTCCTTCATCTGCAGGGCGATGCGGGCCTTGAAGGCCGTCACGGCATCGACGGTCAGGTAGGGGCTGTCGGCGGCGCCCGGCGTCGTGATGCCCGCCTCGGCGACCTTCAGGTCTTCGAGGATCGCGGCGTAGGTGGCGGCCAGCGTGCCGCGGCCGAGGCTCGCGCCCGGAGCGTAGCTCTTCGGGCAGGGGATGCCCGGCGTCGAGGCTGCCGTGGCGGGGTCGTAGGCCTTGCAGAAGTGCAGCGCCAGCTGGTCGAAGAGGTAGGCGCGGAAGAAGTGCATCTCGGCGACGTAGAGCGCGATCTCCTCGCGTGCGGCGTCGCTCGAGACCTCCGTCTCGGCGCACTTGTTCAGCGCGTAGTTGATGTTGGCGATCATGGCGTAGTAGCCGTGCCACTGGCCGCGGATGTCCTGATCGTCCTCGTAGATCTCCCAGCGGAAGAAGAAGCCGCCCCGGTTGCCGCTGTTGGTGGTCTGCACGTAGAGGTCGGACTGGTATTCGTCGTTGATCGTGTAGGCCGGCGACGCGAGCGAGGTCATGTCGTTGTAGACGCCGGCGCGCATGCCCCGCACGTATTTCAGGCGTGCGGCATCGGGCCCCGTGATCGCCGTGTCGGGCGTGATGTCGAGGTCGCAGGCCGTGAACCCGAAGAGGGCGCACAGCGAGGCGAGAAGTAAGATCGTATTTTTCATATGTTTCCTTTTTTCTTATGCTACGGATGGATTTAGAACTTCAGCTCGGCTCCGAACGTCCACTGGCGCGAGTTGGGGTAGATGTCGATGTCGGCGTAGTTGGCACCGGCTACCTCGGGGTCGAGACCCGTGTAACCCGTCGCGGTCCAGAGGTTGCGGGCGCCGACGAACACCTTCACGCCCTTGATGAAGCCGCTCTTGCGAAGCAGCGACTGGGGCAGCGAGTAGGCGAGCTGGATGTTCTTCAGGCGCAGGAACGAGGCGTCCTCGAGCAGGTGCGAGTCGAACTGCGGATCGTAGCCCATAGCCGGGTATTTCGAATGGTGGCCCGGGCCTTTCCAGTAGTCCCTGACATCTTCGCGCATGTTCATCATCATAAGCGTGTAATAGGGATTGCCGGTGAAGTAGGCCGCGTTGTTCTGGATCCATCCGCCGCAGGTCCATGCGAAGTCGGCATTGAGCGTGATGCCCTTCCAGCCGACCGCCACGCCGAAGCCGCCCGAGTAGGGAGCCAGCAGCGACTTGCCGAGGTCGACTTCGACCGCCTCGCCGAAGGCGCTGGTCACGCCGCCGTCGGCCGCCGTCCACTGCGGAGCGCCCGTTTCGGGGTCGACGCCGCGCCATTCGGGCAGTTTCCACGAGTAGAGCGACTTATCCTTGATGTAATAGAGGCCCGCGCCCATCGCAGACTCCTTCACGTCGTCGGCCCAGAGCTTGGTCAGGCGGTTCTTGTTGTAGTTGAAGTTGGCGTAGAAGCTCACGCCCCAGTCCTTGTTGCGGAAGATGTCGTAGTTGAGCGCGAGGTCGACGCCCGAGTTGCGCATGGCGCCCACGTTCCACGTGATGCTCGAGAAGCCCGACGACATGGGGGTCGGCTTCGGCATCAGCAGGTCCTCGGTCTGACGCCGGTACCAGCTCGCCTCGAGCGAGAGCTTGTTCCACAGCGTGACGCTCACGCCGACGGTCAGCGTCGACTGCTTCTCCCATGCGAGGTCGGGGTTGCCCGGCGAGGAAAGCCCCCATGCGCTGACGCCGTTGTAGGGGTTCTTGCTCTGGGCAAGCACCTCGTACTGGGCGTAGTTGCCGATGCCCGAGTTGCCCTGCGTACCGTAGGAGGCCTTCACCGAAAGGTCGCTCACCACGGCGTTGTCCCTGAGGAACGCCTCGTTCGAGGCTTTCCACATGCCGCCGAAGGCGTAGAACACCGCGCCGCGGTTGTTGGCGCCGAAGCGCGAGCAGGCGTCGTAGCGCACCATCGCGTCGACGAAGTAGCGGCCGGCGTAGTCGTAGTCCACGCGGCCGAAGGCCGAATTGTAGGCGTAGCGGCCCGTCGAGTAGCTCGGCAGCGAGATGATCTCGGTGCCCGAGGGCAGGTAGAGCAGGTCGCCGTTGGTGATGCCTTTGGTGCCGACCGTGTAGGACTCGCCGCTGCCGTAGATCGTCTCCTGACCCGCCAGTGCGTTGAAGTGGTGGTCGGCGGCGATGTCGAAGATGTATTCGGCCGTGTTGGTCCACGTCCAGTTGTAGCTGCGCTGGAACGCCTCCTGCACGGAGCCGCTGCCGAGCGTCGCGATGGCCGAGATCGGCAGGTCGGGGTTGCGCGTGAACGTGTGGCGGTTGTCGAAGGCGTTGGCCGAGAGCATCGACTTGAGGGTCAGACCCTTCACGGGCGCGATCTCGATGAATGCCGAGCCGTTGAGCTGGAGCCGGTTGGCGCGGTCCTTCGTATACTTGTCGGATACCAGCGGGTTGAGGGCGCCTTCGCCGAAGAAGTTGTTCAGCCACTCGATGGGCTTGCCGTGTTCGTCGTAGGCGGGCTGGTAGGAGGGGATGAGCTGCATGGCGAAGATCGGCATCGTCGGGTCGACGGAGCCGTCGCCCGAGTCGTATTTCCCGTTGGCATCGGTGGTCTGCGACTTCTGGAAGCCCAGACCGAGGTTCATGCCCAGCTTGAGCCACTTCGCGGCGCGGGTCTCGATGTTCGAGCGGAAGGTGTAGCGCGAGAAGTCAGAACCGGGGGCGTTGCCCTGCTGCTCGAGGTAGTTGCCCGAGAAGTAGTAGCTCGTCTTCTTCGAACCGCCCGACACGCCCAGATCGATCTGGTAGGCCGGGGCGTTCTTCTTCATCAGGACGTCTTTCCAGTTGATGTTATTCGTCTCGTCGATGCCGAAGGTGTTGACGAAGGCGTTGCGGATCTGCTCGAGCTTGTCGGGATCGGTGTAGTCGCGGTAGCTGCCGTTCATCTGGTAGGCGATGTAGGCCGCCGCCGTGGTGTTGAGCAGCTCGTCGGTGTTCATCGAACGCATGCCCGGCTCGATGATGTTCGACATGGTGTACTGCGCACGCAGCGTCACCTCGACATCCTCCTGACCGCGTGCGCCGCGCTTCGTGGTGACGTAGATCACGCCGTTCGAGGCGCGCGAACCGTAGATCGAGGTGGCCGAAGCGTCCTTCAGGACGGACATCGACTCGATGTCGTTCTGGTTCATGGCCATCAGCGTGCCGGTCGTGATCGGAGCGCCGTCGAGCAGGATCAGCGGCTCGTTGCCGGCCGAGAGCGAACCCATGCCGTGGAGGCGGATCGTCGACGTGGCGTCGACCTCGCCCGACGAGTTGAAGATCTGAAGACCTGCGACCTGACCCTGAAGGGCGTCCATGACGTTGTTCGTCGGACGGTTTTCGAGTTTGTCGGACTTGACCTGATCCACCGATCCGATCACCGTGCCGACCTTGCGGCCCGTACCGTAGCCGATCACGACCACGTTGTCGATCGAGGTGGCGTCGTCCTCGAGCACGACCGCGATATGACTCTTGCCCGCAACGGGAATCCGCTGCGTCTCGTATCCGATGAAGGAGACGGAGAGCGTCGCATCGCTCGGTGCCGCGAGGGCGAACTTTCCGTCCGCTCCCGACGTGGTGCCCGTGGTCGTTCCCTCGACCATGATCGTAGCGCCCGCGATAGGACTGCCGTCTGCGCCGGTAACCGTACCTGCAACCTGCCGGTTCTGGCCCAGCGATACCGCGATCGCTCCCAGAACGGCAATTAACGATAGTACAACTTTTCTTACCATAAG
>CAJTIY010000006.1 GCA_910576555.1 uncultured Alistipes sp.
GGCGGCGATCCTCGCCAAGAACTCGATCAAGTCGGTCGAGGTGGTCGACTTCCCCGAGCTGGGCATGGAGGCCGTGCGCAAGATCTACGTGGAGAACTTCCCCGCCTTCATCATCGTCGACGACAAGGGCAACGATTTTTTCGAGGCGTTCAAACACTAAAGCCCCGGCGTTGCGCGTTCTAAACTTCGAAACAGGAACCTATTGCGGAATCCAATGAGAGATTCAGTCGCGAAGATAACATGTATGCTGCTCCTTGCGGCGGTCACTTTCTCGGCGTTCGGCGCCGAGAAAGTCACTTTTGAGGCCCGCTCTCCGCTCACGGTCGCCGCGGGCGAACCGTTCCGCGTGGAGTTCGCGCTCAACGCCGTGCCCGACGACGACACGTTCGTCGCCCCCTCGTTCGAGGGGTTCGACGTGCTGGCCGGACCCGCGCTGTCGCGCGGTGCGACGACGCAGGTCATCAACGGCTCGATCACCAAGAGCGTCAGCGTCACCTACACCTTCTACGTCATGCCGCAGCAGGAGGGCACCGTGACGATCGGTGCCGCGGAGGTGGCGGTCGACGGTACGGTCTACCGTACGCAGCCCCTGCCCATCGAGGTGGTGCGGGAGAGCGGCGGGAGCTCCTCTTCGGCCGCGCCGGGCGGCCGTGCGTCGGGCGATGCGGGGCGCGGCGAGAGCGCGGAGGCCCGGGGCCGGGTCGATGCCGACGCCGTGCTGCTGCGTGCGGTGGTGTCGCGGACGTCGGTCTACAAGGGCGAGCCCCTGCGCGTGGCCTTCAAGATCTACGAGCGGGCCAACGTGGTGGGTTACAACGATGTCCGTTTCCCCTCGTTCAACGGCTTCTGGGCGCAGGAGCTCGATCAGAGCAACCAGCGCCGGCAGCGCGAGACCTACAACGGCAAGGTCTACGAAACCTTCGTGGCGCGCGAATTCCTGCTCTACCCGCAGCAGGCCGGGACCCTCACGATCGATCCGGCGGAGCTGACCGCCGTGGTGCAGGTCGTGGTGCGCGGCAGCGCCCGCAACGCCGATCCGTTCGGATTCATGGGCGGCCCCGAGATCTACAACGTGCCGCGCAAGGTGCAGAGCCAGCGGGTCGCGGTGGCGGTCAAGCCGCTGCCGGGCGGTGCTCCCGAGAGCTTCAGCGGCGCCGTGGGCGACTTCACGCTGGAGGCGACGCTGCCGCCCGAACAGCTGGCGGCGAACTCCTCGGCGACCTACACGGTGCGGATCGCGGGCTCGGGCAACCTCACCTTCGTGCAGGCGCCGAAGCTCAACCTGCCCGGTTCGTTCGAGCAGTACAACGTCAAGACCGTCGAGTCGATCCACGCCTCGGCATCCGGCATTTCGGGCTACCGCCAGTTCGAATACCCCTTCATCGCGCGGGCCGAGGGTACCTACGAGGTGGAACCCGTAGCCTTCAGCTACTTCGACCCCTCGCGCATGCAGTACGTCACGCTGCGCTCGAAGCCGCTGACGCTCGATGTCGCACCCGATGCGGCGGGCGGCGGCGAGGCCGTGGTCCTGCAGGGGCGCGGCATGTCGAAGGAGGAGGTGCGCCTGCTGGGCCGCGACATCCGCTTCATCAAACTGGGCAATCCCCAGCTGCGCGCGCGGCGCGAGCCGCTGCTCTTCAGCGGCCTCTACTGGGCGCTGCTGGCCGCCATCGTGCTGGCGACGGGGGCGGTCTATGCGACGCTGCGGCGCCGGATCCGCGAGTCGCGCAACGTGGCGCTCGTGCGCGGCAAGCGGGCGAGCAAGGTCGCCGTGCAGCGTTTCCGTGCGGCCCGCAAATACATGGAGGCGCAGAACCGCCACGCCTTCTACGAGGAGATGCTCCGCGCGCTGTGGGGCTACATGAGCGACCGGTTCAACATCCCGGTGGCCAACCTCACGAAGGAGAACGTCCGCGAGGAGCTGCACAAACGCGGCGTCGCGGCCGAGGAGTCGCAGCGGTTCACGACGATCATCACGCGCTGCGACGAGGCGCAGTACGCTCCGGCGGCTTCGGCGCAGATGTCCGACGTCTATTCGGAGGGCGTGGAGCTGATTTCGCGTATCGAGGCGACGATCAAACGGTGATGCGGCCGCCGGGTCGCGATGCGTGCGGGGCGGCGCTGCGCTGCCCGTCCGGATTGCGAGGGGCGAAGCCGCTGGCTCCGGTGCTGCCCGGCTGCGGGAGCGCTCGGCGAGAGCCGGTGCGGAGCGCAGGCGCGCGAAGCCGCTCCGGCGGTCGAATAGCAACGAATACCCCGTCCGAAGGCGCTGCGGCGCGCTGCGGAGGGGCGGATTATTCGAAACGAATGTTATGAAAAGATACCTGATTCTTCTGGTGCTCGTCATGGGTTGGTCGACGGCGGCGCTGCGTGCGCAGGAGCCGGCCGACAGCCTCGCGGAGACGACGGTCGCGCCGTCCGACGCCGCGGGGGAGGACTCCGCGGCCGAACTTTCGGACGAGGCGCTGTGGGACAAGGCCAACACGGCTTACATCAACAACGAGTTCGGCGTCGCGGCGGCGAACTACGAACTCCTTGCCGGGCGCGGCGCGAGCTCCGCGAAGCTCTACTACAATTGGGGCAACGCCTGCTTCAAGGAGGGGCGCACGGGCGAGGCGATCCTCCGCTACCGCCGTGCGTTGCGGCTGGCTCCGGGCAATGCGGACATCCGCCACAACCTCGCGGTGGCCGAGGCGGAAACGAAGGACGACATCGAGGCCATCCCCGAGTTCTTCCTCGCGACGTGGCTGCGCGGCATGCGCCACACGATGGGCTGCACGGCGTGGACGCTGCTCTCGCTGGGCTTTCTGCTCCTCGCCGCCGGAGCGTTTCTCCTCTACCTGCTCGCCGCGCGGCTGACGCTGCGCAAGGCGGGTTTCTACGGGACGCTCGCGGCAGGCGCGCTCTTCGCCCTCGCCACGGCCTTCGCCGCGGGCGAACGCCGCGAGCTGCGCGACCGCACGCAGGCGGTGGTGATGGTTCCCGCGGTCTCGGTGAAGAGTTCGCCCGACCGATCGGCGAAGGACCTTTTCGTGCTGCACGAAGGCACGACGGTGCGGATCGTCGATCGGCTGGAGGAGTGGTGCGAGGTGGCGATCGCCGACGGCAAGAAGGGCTGGATCGAGGCGAAACGGATCGAAATCATCTGACGCGCGGCCTATGTCGAAACTCTTGGGAGACGTCGTCGGCGAGCTGTCGAAGCTGCCGGGCATCGGGCGCCGCACGGCATTGCGGCTGGCGATCCACATCCTGCGCATGGAGTCCGAGTCGGTGGGCGAGATGACGCGCAGCATCGACCGCTTCCGCCGCGAGGTGAAGTACTGCAGCGTGTGCAGCAACCTCTCGGACGAGACGGTGTGTCCGATCTGCTCGGACCGCGACCGCGATCGCGGCACGATCTGTGTCGTCGAACAGGTGGCCGACGTGCTGTCGATCGAAAACACGCACCAGTACAAAGGGTTGTATCAGGTGCTGGGCGGCGTCATTTCGCCCATGCAGGGCATTTCGCCCTCCGACCTGAAGATCGACCAGCTGTGCGAGCGTATCGCGCAGGGAGGCGTGCGCGAGGTGATTCTCGCCATCTCCACCTCGGTCGAGGGGGAGACCACGCTCTTCTACCTGATGAACCGCCTGCGGCGGTTTCCCGACGTGAAGGTGACGGCGATCGCCCGCGGCATCGGCTTCGGCGACGAACTGGAGTATGTCGACGAGCTGACGATCACCCACGCGCTGCTCAACCGCCGCGAGGTGGAGTGAGCCCGGGCCGGCGGTCCGTTTCGGACCGCGGCGGGGCGATAGGGCGGCCGCTGCGATTTTTCCGTCCGACGGCCGGATGCGAACACATTCTCAAACAACGATGGATATGGATTTTGTGACCAACGAGAAACTCACGATCGTGGGTGCGGCCGGCATGATCGGCTCCAACATGGCCCAGACGGCGCTGATGATGCGTCTGACGCCCAACATCTGCCTCTACGATCCTTTCGGCCCCGCGCTCGAAGGCGTGGCCGAGGAGCTCTGCCACTGCGCATTCGAAGGCGCGAACATCACGTGGACGACCGACATCGCCGAGGCGCTTTCGGGTGCCTCCTACGTCGTTTCGTCGGGCGGCGCCGCCCGCAAGGCCGGCATGACGCGCGAGGACCTGCTCAAGGGCAACGCCGAGATCGCCGCCGAGTTCGGCAAGAACCTCAAGAAGTACTGCCCCGACGTGAAGCACGTGGTGGTGATCTTCAACCCGGCCGATATCACGGGCCTCATCACGCTGCTCTACTCGGGACTGAAGCCGTCGCAGGTGTCGACCCTCGCGGCGCTCGACTCGACGCGTCTGCGCACGGAGCTGGCCCGCTACTTCAGGATCTCGCCCGACGAGGTGCGCAACTGCCGCACCTACGGCGGCCACGGCGAGCAGATGGCCGTCTTCGCCTCGACGACGCTCGTCGCCGGACGCCCCCTCTCGGAACTGATCGGTACGGAGATGCCCGAGGAGGAGTGGCATGCGCTGCAGCAGCGCGTGATTCAGGGCGGCAAGCACATCATCGACCTGCGCGGCCGCTCGTCGTTCCAGAGCCCGGCCTACGTCTCGATCTGCATGATCGCTGCGGCGATGGGCGGCAAGCCGTTCGAGTACCCTGCGGGCGTCTACGTGCACAACGCCGAGTTCGACCACATCCTCATGGCGATGGAGACCCGCATCACGAAGGAGGGCATCGCCTGCATGGAGGTAAAGGGCACGCCCGAGGAGCATGCCAAACTGAAGGAGAGCTACGAGCACCTCTGCAAGCTGCGCGACGAGGTGATCGGCATGGGCATCATCCCGCCCGTCGCCGAGTGGAGCGCGCTCAATCCCAACCTGAAGTAATCGGAACGGATCCTCCGGCCGCGCATGCGCGGCCGGAGAGCCTCCGCCGAAGCGAGGACGCCCCTGCCGCAATGCATTGCGGCAGGGGCGTTCGTCGTGCCGGGGGCGTGTGCGGGAGGTGTGTGCCGGGGACGTGTGCAGGAGGTGTGTGCCGGGAAGCGTGTGCCGGCTGGTCGTGCCGGGAGGTGTGTGCCGGGGGGCTTGCCGAAGAGGGCGGAGGAACGGGACGAGCCTCCCGCCGAAGGGGCGAGGGGGTGGGGCGTTCCGAAGATCTGTTCCGCAGCGGGCTGCGGCTGCAAGAAGCGACCGACGGCACCGCCGGTCATGCCGGATCTATCGGACCGATCCCGGCGGAATAACTCCGGCGGCGCGGAGAATCTGTCATGCTGCGGAGCGCTGTGGCCGTGCCGCCGGGCTGCACGGCGAGATGGGCTGCGGCTGCAAGGAGCGACCGGCGGCACCGCCGGTCATGCCGGATCTATCGCGCAGGCCCCGGCGGAACACTCCGGCGGCGCGGCGGGTTGTCGAGGCTTGCGGAAGGTGAGTCCGGCAACGTCTCCGGAGCGGATCAGGGCCGGCCCTGAAACACGGCCGTCAGCCCCTCGTCGGAGAAGAGCAGGAGCATGTCGCCGTCCATGTCGTAGCGCACGACACGCTCCAGCGTGCGGATGAAGGCCCCCTCCAGCTCGAGGTCGGGGCACGCCATGCGGGTCGCGGCGATGCGGCCGATGGTCAGCGTCCGCTTGCCGTCCGTTTCGTAGGAACCCGTCAGGCGGTTGCAGGCCCCGACCCCCGCGAGGCGGCGCTCCTCGTCGCGGAAGACGACGGTGAAGCGCTCCGGGTCGTTCTGCAGCGTTTTTCCGCCCAGCTGTACGAGGCTCCAGCGGGTGCCGGCGAGCGGCAGCCGGCTCTTCTTGGCGCCGTGGCGGCAGGCACAGCAGCCTGCGAACGTGAGGACGAGTGCGGCGAGCGACGCGATGCGGAGGAACGATTTCATGCGGCGGTGTGTTTTGTTTTGTGCAAATATAGGGAATAAATCGTATCTTTGTACGATTCCCGGATGTTCCGGGAGCGGAAACCGACTGAAATCCATGAAAAAGATCATCGCTTCCCCGCTGGCGCCGAAGGCCGTGGGACCCTATTCGCAGGCCGTGGCGACGGATGCTGCGCTCTATGTTTCGGGGCAGCTGCCCATCGACGGCGCCACCGGGCAGATGGCCGAGGGGATCGAGGCGCAGACGCGCCAGTCGCTCGTCAACCTCGGGCATATCCTCCGCGAGGCGGGATACGACTTCGCCGACGTGGCGAAGACCACCGTGCTGCTGGCCGATATCGCCGATTTCGGCGCCATGAACGCCGTCTACGCCGAGTTCTTCACCGGGCGGATGCCGGCCCGCGTCTGCTATCAGGTCGCCGCGCTGCCGATGGGTGCCCGCGTGGAGATCGACGCCGTAGCCGCGAAGTGATGCCGGAGGCATCGGACCGGAAATGCGCCGTTCCGCGTGCCGGTGCGGCCTTAGGCCGCGATGTAGATATTTTGTCGATAAATTGTAGGGCGTGTTTTTGGCGGTTCGCGCCGAAAAGACCAACTTTGTAATCCGGTTGATAGCCCGGAAAAGCCGCAACTATCAGAGAAACAAGAAAATCATGTCAAAAGCCACGAACGCGCAGCCGCCGCGGAAAGTCGACTACAACGATGCGGTGGCCGCATCGAAAGCCTATTTCGACGGCGACGATCTCGCCGCTACGGTGTGGGTGAGCAAGTACGCCCTCAAGGACTCCTTCGGTAACATCTACGAGACGTCGCCGGCGCAGATGCACGAGCGCATCGCCGCCGAGATCGAACGCATCGAACGCAACTATCCCGACCCGATGTCGCGGTCGGAGATCTACGGGCTGCTCGATCACTTCCGCTACGTCATTCCGCAGGGCGGTCCGATGACCGGCATCGGCAACGACTTTCAGGTGGCCTCGCTCTCGAACTGCTTCGTCATCGGTCACCGTAACCCGGCCGACTCCTACGGCGGCATCTTCCGCATGGACGAGGAGCAGGTGCAGCTCATGAAGCGGCGCGGCGGCGTGGGCCACGACCTCTCGCACCTGCGTCCGACCAACAGCCCCGTGCTCAACTCGGCGCTCACGTCGACGGGTATCGTCCCCTTCATGGAGCGCTACTCGAACTCCACGCGCGAGGTGGCGCAGGACGGCCGCCGCGGCGCACTGATGCTCTCGCTCTCGATCAAGCACCCCGACGCCGAGCGTTTCATCGACGCCAAAGTCGACACGGGCAAGGTGACGGGCGCCAACGTCTCGATCAAGATCGACGACGAGTTCATGCGCGCGGCCATCGCCGGCAAGAAATACCGCCAGCAGTTCCCCATCGGAGCGGAACATCCCAAGTACGAACAGGAGATCGACGCCAAGAAGCTCTGGGAGAAGATCATCCACAATGCGTGGAAGTCGGCCGAGCCGGGCGTGCTTTTCTGGGACACGATCCTGCGCGAGAGCATCCCCGACTGCTATGCCGACGAGGGCTTCGTCACGGTGTCGACCAACCCCTGCGGCGAGATCCCGCTCTGCCCCTACGACTCGTGCCGCCTGCTGGCGCTGAACCTCTTCAGCTACGTCGACCGGCCCTTCACGAAGGAGGCGCGGTTCGATTTCGACAAGTTCCGCAGCCACGTCGCGAAGGCCATGCGCATGATGGACGACATCATCGACCTCGAGCTGGAGAAGGTGGAGCTGATCATCGGGAAGATCGCCGCCGACCCCGAGGACGAGGATGTCCGCCGCGTGGAGCTCGATCTGTGGAAGAAGATCCGCACGATGGCGCGCAAGGGCCGCCGCACGGGCCTCGGCATCACGGCCGAGGGCGACATGCTCGCGGCGCTCGGCCTGCGCTACGGCTCGCAGGAGGCGATCGACTTCGCCGTCGAGGTGCAGAAGACGCTGGCCGTCGAGGCCTACCGCGCCTCGGTGAAGATGGCCGCCGAGCGCGGCGCCTTCCCGGTGTACGACGCCGCGAAGGAGGCCGGCAACCCGATGATCGCCCGCATCCGCGAGGCCGATCCGGCGCTCTACGAGGAGATGACGAAGGTCGGCCGCCGCAACATCGCGATGCTGACCATCGCCCCCACGGGCACCACCTCGCTCATGTCGCAGACCACCTCGGGCATCGAGCCCGTGTTCCGCACGGTCTACAAGCGCCGCCGCAAGATCAACCCGTCGGATGTCGACACCCACGTGGACTACGTCGACGAGACGGGCGAGAAGTTCCAAGAGTACAACGTCTACCACCACAACTTCGTGAAGTGGCTCGAGGCGAACGGATACGACACCGCGAAGCTGGCGACGATCTCCGATGCCGAGCTCGACGAGTGGGTCGCCGCATCGCCCTATCACGGCGCCACGGCCAACGACATCGACTGGGTGGCGAAGGTGCAGATGCAGGGCGCCATCCAGAAGTGGGTCGACCACTCGATTTCGGTGACGGTGAACCTGCCCAACGACGTCTCGGAGGCGCTCGTGGCCGATGTCTACCGCACGGCGTGGGAGTGCGGCTGCAAGGGCGTCACGGTCTACCGCGACGGCTGCCGCTCGGGCGTGCTGCTCGAGAAGGGTTCGAAGAAGAAGGGCAAGTGCGAGGAGCATCCCGGGGAGGCGCCCAAGCGTCCCAAGTCGATTCCGGCCGATATCGTCCGTTTCAAGAACGGCGCCGAGGACTGGATCGCCTTCGTGGGGCTGCAGGACGGCCGTCCCTACGAGGTCTTCACGGGTAAGATCGAGGAGGACGCGATGTATATTCCGCGCAAGATCACCAAAGGTTTTATTATAAAGGTGCGCGACGCGGACGGCACGAAGCGTTACGACTTCCAGTACAAGGACCGCTACGGCTATACGAACACGATCGGCGGCATTTCGCGTCTGTTCGACGAGGAGTTCTGGAACTACGCCAAGCTGATTTCGGGCGTGCTGCGCCACGGCATGCCGATCGAGAAGACGGTGTCGCTCGTCGAGTCGCTGCATCTCGACAGCGAATCGATCAATACGTGGAAAACCGGCGTCTGCCGCGCGCTGAAGCAGTATATCGCCGACGGCACCAAGTCCAAAGGCAAGTGCCCGCAGTGCGGGCAGGAGCAGATGGCCTACCAGAACGGCTGCCTCACGTGCATGTCGTGCGGCTACTCCAAGTGCGGCTGACGCACCGCAAATGACGCGAAAAGGTTCGGAATGTAAATTTCGGACCTTTTTCCGTATTGAAGGGCCCCGCATATTTTTTTTGCGCGGATTTTGTTGCAGTCTGCAAAAAATATTTAACTTTGCCCCGTGTATCTCGATGCACTGGAACACAAAGATAAAAGACCAATATGAAGAAGATTTTATTGTTTTTTGCATTCGCTGCATTCGTATCGGCCGCAATGGCCGCAGAGCCGGCTAAGAAGCCCAGTGTCGCCGGTTTCGTCACGAACGGTTTTTGGGACAACTGGGAACTTTCGCTGGGCGGCGGTGTCGGTACGGCGCTCTCCAACGGCGATAACCCGGGCGCCTTCGGCGACCGTCTCGGTTTCGAGGCCAATTTCTCGGCTACGAAGTGGCTCCACCCCGCATTCGGCGGTCGTTTCCAGCTTCAGGGCGGTCAGTTCGCCAACTTCGATCCGAGCTACGGTAAGATGAAGTGGCCCTATCTGTTCGCGCACATCGACGCCATGTTCAACATTTCGAACTGGTTCGGCGGTTACCGTGCCGATCGCGCCTACTACTGCGTGCCGTTCGTCGGCTTCGGTTACATGGCCTCCAACATCACGGACAAGAGCCATACGGACAACCACCGCGGTACGTCGCACAACTTCGCGATGTCGTACGGTATCCTGAACAAGTTCCGTCTGTCGCGTTCGTTCGACTTCAACATCGAGCTCAAGGGCCTGCTCGTGCCGTCGCAGATGTCGCCGGCGAAGATGCCGGGTTCCTACCTGTTCGGCTTCAGCGCTACGGCCGGTTTCACCTATCGCTTCAACAAGCGCGATTGGGAGCGCGGCATCGCAGGCTACACGGCCGACGATATCCGTCGTTTCCAGCAGGCCGTAGCCGACGGCAACGAGGCTCTGGCTTCGGCTAAAGCCGAGAACGGTCGTCTCAACTCGCGTCTGCAGAACGCCGACGAGGAGCTCGCCGCAGCGAAGGCGCTCGCCGCAGCCGAGGCTGCGAAGGCTGCCAAAGCCGAGGCCGATGCCGCTCGTGCCCGCGAGGAGGCCGATCAGTCGGTGATCCTCTACGATTACGGTATGGCCGTGCTCTCGCAGCAGGAGCTCACCCGTCTGCAGCTGCTCGCGCAGAAGATCAAGCAGGGTCCGCAGGATCGCGTTTACAACATCGGCGGACACGCCGACCACCAGACCGGTACGGCTGCTGCCAACCAGCGTCTCTCGGAGCGTCGTGCGAAGGCCGTTTACGACTATCTCGTAAAGCAGGGCGTGAACCCCAAGCAGCTCAAGTACGAAGGCTTCGGCGGCGTGGACAATCCGTTCTCGATCCAGAAGGCCAACCGTTCGGCTGTCGTGAAGATTCAGTAGTCTTTACGGTTGAGAAGAGTAACCCCGAGGTTCGCAAAGGTGCGAACCTCGGGGTTTTCGTTTTCCGACGCTCGTGCGGGACCTTATGTCCCGTTTCGTTTCGGGGGAAGGAGGATGCGGAGCGGCGGAGCGCGTGCTGCGGCTGCGCGGGGGCCGGGCGGCGAGGATAGCGGGGCCTCCGCATACGACGATTGTGCGGCGGTGTTTGCGATGCCGGACAGGAATCTATGCGACGGAAGTGCGGGCCGCAACGGCTCCGCTGCGTGCGACGGCACGCGCGGTTATGTCGGCTGTACTTGACGTGTCAGGGGTTGTGCGGAGGGCGAAGATGGTGGGGCGTCTGCATGCGATGTGCGCGCGGCTATGTCGGCTGTACTTGACGTGTCAGGGGTTGTGCGGAGCGGGCAGAGAAGATGGCAGGCGTCTGCATGCGATGTGCGCGCGGCTATGTCGGCTGTACTTGACGTGTCAGGGGTTGTGCGGAGCGGGCGGAGAAGATGGTGGGGCGTCCGCATGCGACGGAGGCGCGGATCCGGTTGCCGTGCCGGTTCCGGATATGGGCCGGATAGGTACGATGCGAGGTCTGGCGTAGGTGCCGCGGTGGTGTAGTGGTGGTGCGATGGTCGTGCGGAGCGAATGCAGGAGCGGAGCCCTGTGCGGGGCGGATTCAGCGGATGATGACGGCGTTGACGAGCCGCACGCCCGAGCGGCGGTTGATCTCCTCCTTGAGCGCCTCGCGCTGGTAGAAGAGCTCCTGACGCAGCACGCTCGACTGGATGCGGACATAGAGAATATGCCGTTCGAGGCGCAGTTCGGTCGTGCGATCGGCCGCCGGGTCGCCCACGATGGCGCGCCACGTGTCGGGCAGCTTTCCTTCGGCGACCTTCGCCGCAATGTAGGGGCGTTTGAAGAACTCCTCCAGCAGATCGCCCATCAGCATCGTCTTCGTGCGTCTCATGCTTCGGAGGTATTCGGCCGTGCGGCGGCGTTTTCGGAGGGATTTTCGGCTGCGGTGTCCATCGTTTCGGGGCAGATGTCCGACGTCGCAGCGGCACTCGGCTCTGTGGAATCCGTTGTGTCGACCTCGTTCTCTGCCGGTTCGGGGACGGTGTCCGAAATATCGGGGGCACCCGATCCGGAGGCGGCTTCCGCCGTTTCGGCTGCGGTCTCCATCGCCTCGGGCGCGGATTCCGCCGTCTCGTTCGCGGCCTCGGCGGCTTCGGGGGCATTCGGGTCCGTGCCGTTGTCGGGTGTCCCGGCGGCTTTCGTTCCGGCGGCAAGCCCGCTCGCCTGCGGGGTTCGCTCGGCGACGAGCGCGCCGTTGCGCACCGCGAAGAGAGCATAGTCGCCGCCTGCGTTGTCGAGTATGGTCCGCAGGCGCGTGGGGTTGCAGTCGGTGATGAAGATCTGCCCGAACCGCTCGCCTGAGACGAGGCGGATCAGCTGCTCGACCCGGCGTGCGTCGAGCTTGTCGAACAGGTCGTCGAGCAGCAGCAGCGGCCGCTCGCCCGAGGTCTCGGCCACGATGGCGTACTGGGCCAGCTTAAGCGCGATGAGGAAGGACTTCTGCTGCCCCTGCGAACCGTATTTGCGAAGCGGATAGCCGCCGATCTTGAGCACGAGGTCGTCGCGGTGGATGCCCGCCGTGGTGAACTCGTTGGCGAGGTCGCGCTGCCGTGCGGCGAGCAGCAGTTCGTCGAACGGGCGCTCGTCGAGTTCCGAGCGGTAGTGCAGCTCGACCTGCTCGCGGTCGTCGGAGAGGATGCGGTAGTACTCCGCGACGGCGGGTCGCAGCCGGTGCACGTACTCCTGCCGCCGGGCGTGGATCAGCCCGCCGTGCTCGGCCAGCTGCATGTCGTAGATCCGGAGCATCGTCTCGTCGGGGTGCATCTTCAGCAGGCGGTTGCGTTCGGCGAGCACGGCGTTGTAGCGCACCAGCGCGGCCAGATAGGGGCGGTCGAGCTGTGCGATGAAGGCGTTGAGGTAGCGGCGCCGCTCTTCGGCGGCATCGCTGATCAGCGCGCTGTCGGACGGCGAGACGATCACGGCGGGGATCAGTCCCACGTGGTCCGAGAGCCGCTCGTACTCCTTGCCGTTGCGCTTGAGCACCTTGCCGCCCTTGCGCGAGAAGGAGCAGGAGACGCTCTCCGAACGCTCGGCGTCGCTGCGGTAGGAGCCGTCGATGAGGAAGAAGTCGGCGCCGTGGCGGATGTTCTGTCCGTCGGTCGTCTGCAGCGACGACTTGCACATCGACAGGTACCACACCGCATCGACGATGTTGGTCTTGCCCGCACCGTTGTCGCCCACCAGACAGTTGATGCCGGGGCAGGGTTCGAGCTCCTCCTGTGCGATGTTTTTGAAATTCAGCAGCGCTATTTTCTTCAGATACATGAAGCAAAGGTACAAAAAATCCCGAGACGGCCTTGTGCATTCTGAATAGTTTTGTATCTTTGCGAACAATATGCGTCCGCCCCGGAAGGGCTTCCGCGCGATTCCGCCGGCCGGAATCCGAGCGGGATCCGGGGGAGCGGCGCGAAGCGCGCATACAAACTAAAAACAGGATAACCCACTATGGCAAAGGAGAATGTCGCCGCACCCGAGACGCTCGGCGAGGCAATGGACAAGACCGAACTTTTTTTCGAGAACAACGGCCGTAAGATGGTCTACGTCTTCGCGGCGCTGCTCGTCGCGGCGGCGCTCGTCTTCGGCTACCGTTCGCTGGTTTCGCAGCCGCGCGCCGAGAAGGCCGCCGCGCTGATCGCCGAGGCGCAGTACCGTTTCGAGACGGAGAACCCCGACTTCGAACTGGCGCTCGCGGGCGATGCCAACGGCGCCGGATTCCTCGATGTCGTCGAGAAGTACGGTTCGACGCCCGCCGGCAACCTCGCCAAGCACTATGCGGGCATCTGCTACCTGCGTCAGGGCGATCTGGAGCAGGCTGCGGCCTATCTTGCGAAGTTCAAGCCGGTGAAGGGGCTTCCCGGTGCGATCGTCAACGCACAGAACTGGGGCCTGCAGGGCGACGTGGCCGTCGAGCGGGGCGATTACGGCAAGGCCGTGAAGTTCTACGAGAGGGCCGTGAAGGCCGCCGACAACAACCTGACGGCTCCCATGTACCTGCGTAAGGCGGGTCTTGCGGCTCGTGCCGCCGGCGACAAGAAGGGCGCCGAGGCCTTCTTCCGGCGGATTGCCGACGACTATCCCGCCTCGATGGATGCCCGCGAGGCCGACAAACTCATCGGCAGCCTGCAGTAGAGATGGCGACCCGGAACCATAACCTCTCCCAGTTCGGCACGTTGCCGTCGGCCGCCGACATGCGGTTCGGCATCGTCGTGGCCGAGTGGAACCGCGAGATTACGGAGGCGCTGCTCGAAGGTGCCGTGCGTACGCTGCGTGCGGCCGGCTGTCCCGACATCAACATCCAGATCAAGTACGTGCCGGGCACGTTCGAACTGGCGCTCGGGGCGCAGTTCTTCGCCGAGTACACCGACGTCGACGCCGTGATCGCGCTGGGATGCGTCATTCAGGGCGATACGCGCCACTTCGACTTCATCTGTCAGGGTGTGACGCAGGGCATCACGCAGTTGCAGCTCCAGTGGAACATGCCGATCGTCTTCGGCGTGCTCACGGTCAACGACATGCAGCAGGCGCTCGACCGCTGCGGCGGACGCTTGGGCAACAAGGGCGACGAGGCTGCGGCCACGGCCGTGAATATGGTGAAGCTGCAGATCGACATGGATGCCGCGGCGCCGGATCGCGAGCCCGATCGGCGCAACATCAACTGACGCGCCTTCCGTTACGGATAGAACGACGGCCTCCGGTACGACCGGGGGCCGTCGCTGCGTTTCGGGGGGGCGCGTCTGCGTCTTGCGGCATGAAACGCACGAAGGGCCTGCCATGCGGCAGGCCCTTCGGCGTTCTATCGCTCCAGCGTGACGCTCACGCGGTCGAGCTTGCCGCCTAAAGGCGGCGCCAGCTTCGCGACGGTGCACCGCACGTGCCGCAGCTGCGGGAATGCGGTGTAGAGCGCTTCGATGATGTTCGTCGCCACGCGTTCGATCGTGTGCTGCGTCACGCGCATCTGCTCGCGGACGATCTCGTAGACGGTCAGGTAGTTGACCGCGAGCGTCACGTCGTCGCGCACGGCCACGTCGCCCAGCTCCGCCGTGAGCGCGAGGTCCACCGTGAAGCGGTTGCCCACCTTGCGTTCGAGTTCGTAGCAGCCGTGCAGCGCCCGGAACTCCATCCTATCGAGTCGGATCGTGTACTCCATCGCTACTCGACGATGACGAGGTAGTAGTTCTTCTTGCCCCGCTGCACGAGCAGGTATTTGCCCGCGATCAGGTCGGCATCGGTCACCGGACGCATCGCGTCGGCCACCTTCTCCTTGTTGAGCGACACGCCGCCGCCCTGCACCATCTTGCGGCATTCGCCCTTCGAGGGGAAGATCTGCGTCCGCTCGGCGCAGAGCTCGATGAAGGGCAGTCCGAGTTCGGCGCGGGGGATGCGGAACTGCGGCACGCCCTCGAATACCTGCAGCAGGGTCTGCTCGTCGAGCCGGTGCAGCGCCTCCGACGTCGCGCCGCCGAAGAGGATCGCCGAGGCCTCGACGGCCTTTTCGTACTCCTCCGTCGAGTGGATCATGCAGGTGATCTCCTGCGCCAGACGCTTCTGGAGCGTGCGCAGGTGGGGAGCCGTGCGGTGCTCGGCGATGAGCGCCTCGATGGTCGCGCGGTCGAGCAGCGTGAAGATACGGATGTACCGCTCGGCATCCTCGTCGCTGACATTGAGCCAAAACTGGTAGAACTTGTAGGGCGACGTGTAGCGCGGGTCGAGCCATACGTTGCCGCTCTCGGTTTTGCCGAACTTCGTGCCGTCGGCTTTGGTGATGAGCGGGCAGGTGATGGCGAAGGCCTCGGCTTCGGAGCCCAGCTTGCGGCGGATCAGCTCGGTGCCGGTGGTGATGTTGCCCCACTGGTCGGCGCCGCCCAGCTGGATCTTGCAGTTCATCGTCTCGTAGAGGTGCAGGAAGTCGTAGCCCTGCACGAGCTGGTAGGTGAACTCGGTGAACGACATGCCGTCGCCCTCGCCGTTGAAGCGCTTCTTGACCGAATCCTTGGCCATCATGTAGTTGACCGTGATGCACTTGCCGATGTCGCGGATGAAGTCGAGGAACGAGAACTCCTTCATCCAGTCGTAGTTGTTCACCATGCGTGCGGCGTTCGGCGCGTCGGAGTCGAAGTCGAGGAGCTTGGCCAGCTGGGCCTTGATCGCCTCCTGATTGCGGCGCAGCGTCTCCTCGTCGAGCAGGTTGCGTTCCTGCGACTTGCCCGAGGGGTCGCCGATCATGCCCGTGGCGCCGCCCACGAGGGCCAGCGGACGGTGGCCGCACAGCTGGAAGTGCTTGAGGATCATGACGCCCACCAAGTGGCCGATGTGGAGCGAGTCGGCCGTGGGGTCGATGCCCAAGTAGGCCGTGGTCATCTCCTTGTCGAGTTGTTCCTTCGCGCCGGGCATGATCGTGTGGATCATGCCGCGCCATTCGAGTTCTTCGATGAAGTTTTTCGTTGCCATGTTATGTGTCGTTTTCTTGTTCGCATTCGTTCCGGCCCCTGCCTATTCCTTCCCGGCGGCCGGGCCGGACGCACCGTCGGTGCGGGCCGCCGAGGGGCGAGGGGCTGCGCCGCCCCGTCGCATTACTCCGCCTCCAGATCCAGCGCCCGGCGCAGTTCGGCGACGAGCGGGTTCTTGTCGGCGATGTACTTCATGCGGTCTTCGAGCTTGATGGGGCGTGCCGCCCGGATCTCTTCGTTGACCGCGATCTCCAGTTCGATCATCCCCGCGACGCCGGCCAGCTCGGCGATGCGCATCAGCATCCCGGTCTTGTTGCGCAGCATCTCCTCGCGCAGCTCCGGCGTCGGGACGCTCAAGCGGATGACGTTGTCGTGCAGCTCCATCTGCTCGAAGGCCGGCACGAAGCGGGGGCGCCGCTCCTGCATCAGCTGCAGGATGGCTTCGCGGGCCTTGCCGAGCTTCTCCGCGCAGCGGGGGTCGATCGCGACGGCGGCTGCGGGCCGCTCCTCCTCGTCGGAGGGCTCCGGCGCTCCGGCCGAGGCCAGCAGCTCCGCGAGCGAGGGCCCCGAGATCAGGGAGCGGCGCGCCGGCTGGGGAGCCGGTTGCGGTGCCGGTTGCGCGGGGGCCGGACGGTCGGTCGCGGCCGCCGGTGTCGCTGTGTCGGTCGCCGGCCGTGCGGTCGCGCTCGGCGGTGCGGCGACTGTCGCCGACCCCTCGGTCGGTGCTGCGGGTGCCGGAGGCGTCGCGGGTCCACTCGGCGCGGTTGGCGCCGGTGTCGTTGCAGGCGTCGGAGCCGGTGTCGTCGCGGGTGCCGGTGCCGGTTGCGCAGCGGGCGTTGCGAGGGTCGGTGCTGCCGGTGTTGTTGCCGGTGCCGCGGACGGTGCGGCGGCCTGCGGCTCGAGCGCGGGGAGCGGATACTCCCCGGGGGCGATCAGCGTGTCATTTTTTTTTTGACCGAGCCCGGCGATCTTCATCAGGCCCAGTTCGACGAGCAGCCGCTGGTTCGACGACTGCCGGATCTTCCCGTCGAGCTCCGTCAGCAACGCTATGGCGCCGAACAGGAACTCGACCGTGCAGGCCTCCGCCTGCGCGCGGTATCGTTCGAGCAGCGTGCCTGTCATCTCGATCAGCCGCAGCGTCTCGGGCCGCTTGGCCATCAGCAGATCGCGCATGTGGCGGTTCATGCCGGCCATGAAGGTCTGGCCCGAGAATCCGTTGGCGAGCACCGTGTCGAAGGCGACGAGCGAGTCGGCGTAGTTGCCCGCGAGCAGCATCTCGGTGACGCTGAAGTAGGTGTCGTAGTCGAGGACGTTGAGCGTGCGGGCGACGCTGCGGTATTCGAGCGTCGTGCCGCAGAACGAGACCGCCTTGTCGAACATCGACAGGGCGTCGCGCATGCCGCCGTCGGCCTTCTGGGCGATGAGGTTCAGCGACTCCTCGTCGGCCGCGACACCCTCTTCGGAGGCGATGTAGCGCAGGTAGCCGACGGCATCCTCCACGCGGATGCGGTTGAAGTCGTAGATCTGGCAGCGCGAGAGGATCGTGGGGATGATCTTGTGCTTCTCGGTCGTCGCGAGGATGAAGATCGCGTGGGCGGGCGGCTCCTCGAGGGTCTTGAGGAAGGCGTTGAAGGCCGCGGCCGAGAGCATGTGGACCTCGTCGATGATGAAGACCGAGTAGCGGCCCACCTGCGGGATGACGCGCACCTGCTCGATGAGCGTGCGGATGTCCTCCACCGAGTTGTTCGACGCGGCGTCGAGTTCGTGGATGTTGAGCGAGCGGCCCTCGTTGAACGAGCGGCACGATTCGCAGGCGTTGCATGCCTCGGCGCCCTGCGGGGCGAGGCAGTTGATCGCCTTCGCGAAGATGCGGGCGCAGGTGGTCTTGCCCACGCCGCGCGGTCCGCAGAAGAGGTAGGCGTGGGCCAGCTGTCCGCGTTCGATGGCGTTCTGGAGCGTCGAGGTGATGTGGCTCTGCCCGACGACCGAACGGAAGGTCGCGGGGCGGTATTTGCGTGCGCTGACGATGAAATCACTCATGATGGGGCGAAGATACGAAAATCGGGGGCAAATTGAAAATGAAAAGCGGAGAATTAGGCATGTTTTCGGAGCGCGGCCTGCGCTGGGGCGAACGAGCGGCTGCGGGGGTGGGAAGGCGCCTTGCGCTCCGGCCATTCTGTCGCGCGGATGGCAGGCGTGTCGTGACACGGTGCGACAAAAGATGACAAAGCGCGCCATCCGTGTGACACGCTGTCGCGCCGGGGCGGCGTGGCAGGCATTTTGCGACATATCGGGACAAAGGACAACAACAGACAACGACTATGAACATCAACACTTTGACCATTAAGGCGCAGGAGGCGCTGCAGGCGGCGCTCACCCTTGCCCGGGAGCGGGGACAGCAGGCTGTCGAGCCGCTCCACATCCTCGCGGCGCTGCTCCGCGAGGAGGATTCGCTCGCCGCGTTCCTCTTGGGGCGCACGGGCGTCGACGTGCGGACGCTGCGCAGCGACGTGGAGCGGGCCGTCGGGTCGCTGCCCCGCGTCGAGGGGGCCGGCGAGCAGTATTTCGCCCCCGATGCCTCGCGCACGGTGCAGCGCGCCGTCGACTTCACGAAGAAATTCAACGACCGCTACGCATCGGTCGAACACCTGCTGCTGGCGCTCGTGGCCGAGCGCGGGCAGGCTTCCGATCTGCTCAAACAGTCCGGGACGACCGAGCGCGAGCTCGTCGAGGCGATCCGCACCTTCCGCAAGGGGTCGACGGTCGATTCGCCGACCGCTTCGCAGGAGTTCGATGCGCTGGGCAAATATGCCGTGAACCTCAACGAGCAGGCCCGCTCGGGCAAGCTCGATCCGGTGATCGGCCGCGACGAGGAGATCCGCCGCGTGCTGCAGATCCTCTCGCGCCGCACGAAGAACAACCCGATCCTCGTGGGCGAAGCCGGCGTCGGCAAGACGGCCATCGCCGAGGGCATCGCCCGCCGGATCATCGACGGCGACGTGCCCGAGAACCTCAAGTCGAAGATCGTCTATTCGATCGACATGGGCGCCCTGATCGCCGGGGCGAAGTATCAGGGCGAGTTCGAGGAGCGGCTCAAAGCCGTCGTGCAGGAGGTCGTGGCCAGCGACGGCGAGATCCTGCTCTTCATCGACGAGATCCACACGCTCGTGGGGGCCGGCAAGTCGTCGGGGGCGATGGACGCCGCCAACATCCTCAAGCCGGCGCTGGCGCGCGGCGAGCTGCGCACGATCGGCGCCACGACGCTCGACGAATTCCAGAAGTATTTCGAGCAGGACAAGGCGCTCGAACGCCGCTTCCAGAAGGTCACGGTCGACGAACCGTCGCAGGAGGACGCCGTATCGATCCTGCGCGGCCTGAAGGAGCGCTACGAGAACCACCATCAGGTGCGCATCAAGGACGAGGCGATCGTGGCCGCCGTCGAGCTCTCGACGCGCTACATCACCTCGCGGTTCCTGCCCGACAAGGCGATCGACCTCGTGGATGAAGCGGCGTCGCGTCTGCGTCTGGAGATGAACTCCGTGCCCGAGGAGATCGACACGCTCGACCGCCGCGTGCGGCAGCTCGAGATCGAGCGCGAGGCGATCCGCCGCGAGAAGGACGAGGAGCGGATCGAGGCGCTGACGAAGGAGATCGAGGAGCTCAAGGCGCGCGATGCGGCCATGCGGGCCAAGTGGCAGGGGCAGCGCGACCTGCTGCGCAAGGTGCAGGAGCAGAAGGACGGCATCGAGCGGCTGAAGGTCGAGGCCGAGCAGGCCGAGCGTCAGGGCGACTACGGCCGCGTGGCCGAGATCCGCTACGGCAAGATCCGCGAGGCCGAGCAGCGGATCGGGGCCCTGCAGGAGGAGTACCGGATCGCTTCGGCCGGGGGCTCGATGATCAAGGAGGAGGTCGACGCGCAGGACGTGGCCGAGGTGGTGTCGCGCTGGACGGGCATTCCCGTCACGCGCATGCTCGCCTCGGAGCGCGAGAAGCTGCTCCATATGGAGGAGGAGCTGCACAAGCGCGTCGTGGGGCAGGAGCAGGCCATCGCGGCCATATCGGATGCCGTGCGCCGCTCGCGCGCCGGGCTGAACGATCCCCGCAAGCCGATCGGGTCGTTCATCTTCCTCGGCACGACGGGCGTCGGCAAGACCGAGCTGGCGAAGGCCCTCGCCGAGTTCCTCTTCAACGACGACCAGATGCTCACGCGCATCGACATGAGCGAATATCAGGAGCGCCACAGCGTCTCGCGCCTCGTCGGCGCGCCTCCGGGATACGTCGGCTACGACGAGGGCGGCCAGCTGACGGAGGCCGTGCGCCGCAAGCCCTATTCGGTGGTGCTGCTCGACGAGATCGAGAAGGCCCATCCCGACGTCTTCAACATCCTGCTGCAGGTGTTGGACGACGGGCGTCTGACCGACAACAAGGGCCGCACGGTCGACTTCCGCAACACGATCGTCATCATGACCTCGAACATGGGTTCGCAGGTGATTCAGGAGCGCTTCGCAGCGGCCGCCGACGGTGAGCGGCTGCCGGAGAAGCTGGTCGCCGAGACCCGCGACGAGGTGATCGACCTGCTGAAGATGCAGCTCAAGCCCGAGTTCCTGAACCGCATCGACGAGATCGTGATGTTCGAGCCGCTCACGCGCCGCGACATCGAGCGCATCGTCGACATCCAGCTGGGCATCGTACGCCGCATGCTCTCCGGCAACGGCATCCGTCTGGAGTACACGGCGAAGGCGCGGGCGTGGATCGCCGAGGCGGGTTTCGATCCGCTCTACGGCGCACGGCCCGTGAAGCGTACGATCCAGCGCTACGTGGTCAACGACCTTTCGAAGCGGATCCTCGCCGGCGAGGTCGACCGCACGAAGCCCATCTCGATCGATGCCGATGACGAGGGGCTGACCTTCGCCAACTGACGGCGGCGGAGGGACTGCGGACCGTTTCGCCGATCGCATGCAGTTTCCGCCGTCCACTCCCGGGAGCATGCGGTTTCCGCCGTCCGGCCTTTCCGCAGCGGAGCGCATCGTTCCCCATGACCGAAAACCCCCGTTCCTCGCAAAGGAACGGGGGTTTCGCGTATGGTTCGGCGGCGAGAGGTTACAGCCCCTTTTTGGCCAGCAGCCACGCGAGGCGGTCGTAAAGGCCGAGCAGCGGGCGCCGCCAGCCGGCGGGCAGTGCGTTGAGCACGCGCACCTTGTACAGCGTGCGGCGGTAGACCTTCGTGTAGGCGAAGAAGCGTGCGGCGCGCGCGGCCTCCGCGGTGCCGCCCTTGACGCTGATCGTCAGCGCCCGGGCCAGCGCGACACGGGCGATGAACTCGTTGCGGTCGGCCGGGCCCGCGGGATCGTAGAGCGACTCGAACGAGTGGGCGGTGCGCTCGGGGGTGTAGATCGAGGCCGAGCGGTTGGAGGCTTCGCGCGCGTAGATCGCCAGCCGCGCGGGCGAGAAGCAGACGGGGTAGCGGTCGGCGATGCGGATCCACATCCACTGGTCCTCGCCGAGCTTCATCCCCTCGGGGAATCCGCCCACGGCGTCGAAGACGCGGCGCGGGACGACCGCGGCCGAAGGGATGGCGATGTAGCGGTGGGCCGAGTCGCGGAAGAAGTCGGCGACGATGCCCCGCGTCGCGGGGGTCGGGGCGGGGTGTTCGCCGCTGTCGCTGCGGATGTCGAAGGCCGTGCAGTAGAGGCCGCAGTCGGGGTATTCGGCGATGAGCGCCGCGATTTCGGCGAGGAAGCCCGGGCGCCATGCGTCGTCGGCGTCGAGCAGGGCGATGTGCGTGCCCCGCGCCTCGGCGATGCCGCGGTTGCGTGCCGCGCAGACCCCGCCGTTGGGTTGGCGCACGAGCCGCACGGGCGGCATTTCGGGGCGGGAGGCGGCGCGGGCGGAAACGGCGGCATGCGCCGGTTGCGGCTCGTCGGCGCTTCGGAAAGGGACGCTCCGGTTTTCGGCGTAGGGTTCGCCCGCGGGAGCATGCGCCGGCTGCGGCTCGTCGGCGTCCGGGGCCTGCGGCGGTGCGGGTGCGGTTGCGAGCTCCTCCAGCAGCCGCTCGACCGCTGCGGCGCTGCCGTCGGTCGAGCCGTCGTCGACCACGATCACCTCGCACGGCGGCAGGCGTTGCGCGAGGACCGAGCGCAGGGCCCCCGTCACTTCGCGCTCCTTGTTGTAGAGCGGTACGACGACCGAGAATTCAACGTTCATAGCTCGATTTTTCGGGGAGGATGCGTTCGAAGGCGGCGCAGAGGCGGCGGCTCGCGGCCTCGAAGTCGGCGATGCGCTCGCTGTCGTTGAGGCACACGAGGCGCCAGCGCTGCCGTTCGATGTCGCGGCAGGTGGACTCCAGTGTCGTGTCCTCGAGCGTCAGCAGGCGGCCGTCGCCCAAGCCGATGGGGCGGAACTCGCCGCGGCAGAGCATGTCGTAGCGCACGAGGTAGTCCGAGACGTCGGTCAGCGAGCGCAGCCGGTGGCGGCACGTGGCGTCGAGCCGGTCGCCCCACAGCTCCCATGCGCGCTGCCATTGGCGCCGCAGGTAGGGTTGCGGCAGGTGGGGGTCGAAGATCCCCGGGAAGAACGACCAGATCGCGAGCGAGAGCGTCTTGAGGAGGTTCGTCGCCCCGTAACGCGGTGAGAACCACTTGCCGGCATGGCGGCGGAGCGTCGTGCGGGCGCTCCATGCGGCGTTGAGCAGCTCGAGGTCGTTGTAGACGATGTGGCCGATCGACGAGGCCTGCACGACGCACAGACGCGCCATGTCGCGCGGAAGGCCTCCGCGGAAGAAGTGTTCGGGGCGGCAGGGACGCCCGAGGAACATGTCGTCGTTGAAGACCACGAACTGCTCGGCGAGCCCTTCGATGCGGTGGAGGTTGAGGCCGATCGTGAGCGAGTTGAACGTGGGCAGGTACTCCGCGGGGATGAAGTCGCGGTGGTTGACCACATGCAGCTTGGGGTGCGACGTGTCGAGCCACGCGGGCATGTGGCCCCACGTGACGAAGTGCACGCGCCGCACCCACGGGGCGAAGCGCTCCACGGCGCGGAACCAGTGGCGCAGCGTGCGCCAGTCGCGGCTGCGGATCGGCGAGGCGTCCTCCAGCTCGTCGTTCGGCGCGGGGACCCACTCCCGCCGCTGGGCGAGCCATGCGGGGTCGGAGCCGTCGACCCAGAAGATCACGAAATCTATGTCGCTCGTTCGGTGTTCCATCGTGTCGGGTATTGGGGACGCAGCCTGCGGGGCACGCTTCGTCAGATGCGGGCCTCCGCCGGGGGAGGCTGCGGCCCGCGCGGCTCTGTGAGCCGCATCGTTTATTGCACCAGCAGGTTGCACCCCCGGATATCGGCCCGGTCGATGCGTCCTTCGATTTCGAACGAGCCGTCGGCGAAGGTGCGGCCCACGTCCTCGGTCTGGATGAAGGCGCACGACCAGCGGTTCGCCAGATCGGTGATGTCGAGTCCGCCCCGTGCGCCGGCGGGCAGGCGGTCGAACGGATCGTTGACGTCGCGGGCCGCCACGCGCATCCATGCCGGGCAGCGGAAGCGGTTGCCGCCCTGCGAGTAGGCCTGCGAGGTGAGTTCGGCCATGCCGTACTCGGAGTGGATCTCCGCGACGCCGAACGCGTCGCACAGGATCCGGTGGAACGCCTCCTTCGGCAGCTCCTCGCGGTGGCCCTTCATGCCGCCCGTTTCCATGACGATCGTGCGGTCGAGTTTCGGGGCGTAGCGTTCGGCGAGGTCCCACAGGGCGTAGCTCACGCCCAGCAGGATCTTGGGTTTCGGATCGGCGGCCATGTCGCGCAGCAGGGCGTCGTAGTCGTCGAGGTAGAAGCCGCCCGAGCCGCAGTCGGCGATCAGCCGGTCGGCCATGTAGACCAGCGACGAACCCTTGCGCCGCAGGTAGTTGGGCAGCAGCGCGTAGAGGCTCCATCGGGCCGGATCGCCGTAGAAGGTGCGGAACGAGGCGCGGAACGCCTGCTCGTAGAGCGCCAGCGACCGCATCGGGTGGCGCGAGGAGGTCATGCCCGTCGTGGCGCTCGAGGTGAAGACCGCCTCGGGAGCCGCGTCGCCGCAGTAGATGTCGTGCGTCTTGAAGAGGCCGATCGGCAGGTGGGGAATGGCGCTCGCCGTGCGCACCGCGTCGGGCTCGACGCCGATCAGCCGGAGATAGCGGCCATAGGGCGGACAGGTCGCCGCCTGCCGCCGGAAGGTCTCCAGCGCCGCGCGCTCGAACGCTTCGTCGCTGTCGATGCGGAAAAGGTCGTCGGGAGTGAACATAGGTACAAAGATAACGAAAGGCGGCCATATTTCGCTTATCCGGCGTAGGTTTTTGGCGTCGGACTCCGTTTCGGATCCCGGTGCCGGCCGTCGCGCGGTGTGTCGATCGCGCCCTCTTCGGCGCGACGGGAGGCGTCGTGCGGCGGCCCGAAGCGGCGGGTTGCCGTGATTTCCGTGACAGTCGTGACTGCCACGACTATTGCGACTGCCGCGCCGGGGCGCTGCGTCGGTGCGGATGCACGGCGGCATGCCGGCCGGGGTTTTCGGGGAAGAGCCGTACGATCCGGCGTTTTTCGATCGGCATCTCTCGGGCCGGAGTTTCCGTGCGGGGGCGCGTGCGTCTCTCATCGGTCGGTGCGGACGCCGGCCGGAGGGGACGGGACGGCAGCCGGCGCACTGCAGCAAGGGGCGGGAGTGCCGGGAGAGTGCGCTCCGATACGAAAAACGACGATCCCGGTCCGAGCGGAGTCGGTCCGTGGTCGTCGTTCGTATCTATCCGTCTTCGTGCGGAAGGCGGCGTTCGGTCCGAGCGAATTATTTCTTCGTCTTCGGCGCGAGCATCATGTTCATCTTCTTGCCGTCGAGCTTGGGCATCATCTCCACCTTCGCTACCTCCTCGAGGTCGTTGGCGAAGCGCAACAGCAGGATTTCGCCCTGCTCCTTGAAGACGATCGAGCGGCCGCGGAAGAAGACGTAGGCCTTCACCTTCGAGCCCTCCTTGAGGAAGTTGGCGGCGTGCTTGAGCTTGAAGTTGTAGTCGTGGTCGTCGGTCTGGGGTCCGAAGCGGATCTCCTTGATGACGACCTTCACCTGATTGGCCTTCAGCTCTTTCGCCTTCTTCTTCTGCTGGTAGAGGAACTTCTGATAGTCGGCGATGCGGCAGACGGGGGGATCGGCTTTGGGCGAGATCTCGATCAGGTCGAGCTCCAGCTCGTCGGCCAACCGGAGCGCTTCGCGGATCGGAAGCACTTTCGGCTGTTCGATGTTGTCGCCCACGACACGCACTTCGGGTGCCGTGATGCGGTCGTTGATCCGGTGCGGATACTCCTTCTCGGGCGGACGGCGTCCGAATCGGGGGTTGCCTCCTGCCGGTTTCGGTCGGTTATTCCCGGGGTTGAACGGCCTCGGCGGGAATGGTTTCGGTGCTGCGATAGTTGTACGTATTAGTTAAGTGAATAATTTCCTGTGCTCCTCGTCCGCATCGGTCCGGTAAGCGGTCGGCGCCCCTCCGCCGACGGAGGGTTCCGCGGCGGCTCGGCGCGTTGCGCCCCCGGCCCGAACCCCCGCCGTCGGGACGGCAGGGGGATGCGGGAGGGTCGTTTACTTGCGTTCCAGTTTGTTGGCCTCGATCTCGTCGCGGACCAAGCCGGCGATCAGGTCGCGGAAGCCGTCGATCGGCATCTGGCCCTTGTCGCCTTCGCCCTGCGCGCGTACCGAGACGAGTCCTTCGGCCTCCTCCTTCTCGCCGACGATCAGCAGGTAGGGGATGCGCTTGAGCTCGTTGTCACGGATCTTGCGGCCGATCTTCTCGTTGCGGTCGTCGACCTCGGTGCGGATGTCCGCACGGTTGAGGCGCTCGGCGACCTGCTGCGCGTAGTCGTTGAACTTCTCCGAGATGGGAAGCACCACGACCTGCTGGGGCGAGAGCCAGAGCGGGAACTTACCGCCCGTGTGCTCCAGCAGCACGGCCACGAAGCGCTCCATCGAGCCGAACGGCGCGCGGTGGATCATGATCGGGCGGTGGAGCTTGTCGTCGGCGCCCTTGTACGTCAGGTCGAAACGCTCCGGAAGGTTGTAGTCGACCTGAATGGTGCCCAGCTGCCACTTGCGGCCGATGGCGTCCTTGACCATGAAGTCGAGCTTCGGACCGTAGAAGGCCGCCTCGCCGTACTCGACGACGGTGTTGAGGCCCTTCTCCTCGGCCGCCCGCATGATGGCCGACTCGGCCTTCTCCCAGTTATCGTCCGAACCGATGTACTTCTCGCGGTTGTCGGGGTCGCGCAGCGAAATCTGTGCCGTATAGTCGTCGAACTTGAGCGTCTTGAAGATATAGAGCACGATGTCGATCACGCGCTCGAACTCCTCGAGCAGCTGGTCGGGACGCACGAAGAGGTGGGCGTCGTCCTGCGTGAAGCCGCGCACGCGCGTCAGTCCGTGCAGCTCGCCCGACTGCTCGTAGCGGTAGACCGTGCCGAATTCGGCCAGACGCACCGGCAGCTCCTTGTACGAACGGGGCTTCGAGCGGTAGATCTCGCAGTGGTGGGGGCAGTTCATCGGCTTGAGCAGGTACTCCTCGCCCTCGATCGGGGTGTGGATCGGTTGGAACGAGTCCTTGCCGTACTTGGCGTAGTGGCCCGAGGTGACGTAGAGCTCCTTGTTGCCGATATGCGGGGTGATCACCTGCTGGTAGCCGTACTCTTTCTGGACGTTGCGCAGGAACTGCTCCAGCCGGTCGCGCAGGGCGGCGCCCTTCGGCAGCCAGAGGGGAAGACCCTGACCGACGCGCTGCGAGAAGGTGAACAGCTCGAGGTCCTTGCCCAGCTTGCGGTGGTCGCGCTTCTTGGCCTCCTCCATCATCTGGAGGTACTCGTCGAGCAGCGACTTCTTGGGAAACGAGATGCCGTAGATGCGCGTGAGCATCTTGTTCTTCTCGTTGCCGCGCCAGTAGGCGCCGGCCACCGACGTCAGTTTGATCGCCTTGATGTAGCCCGTGTCGGGGATGTGCGGACCGCGGCAGAGGTCCGTGAAGGCGCCGTTGGTGTAGAACGAGATGGTGCCGTCCTCGAGGTCCGAGATCAGCTCGACCTTGTACTGGTCGCCCTTCTCGGTGAAGGTCGCGAGCGCCTCGGCTTTCGGAACCTCGCGGCGCACGAGTTCTTCTTTGTTGCGGGCCAGCTCCTGCATCTTCTTTTCGATGGTCGCCAGATCGGACTCCGTGATCGGCGTCGGCGTGTCGACGTCGTAGTAGAAGCCGTTCTCGATGGCGGGGCCGATGCCGAACTTGATGCCCGGGTAGAGCGCTTCGAGCGCCTCGGCCAGCAGGTGCGACGAGGTGTGCCAGAAGGCGTGCTTGCCTTCGGCGTCGTCCCATTTGAAGAATCGGATCGAGGCATCCTCCTCGATCGGGCGCGTCATGTCGACCGTCGTGCCGTTGACCGACGCCGCGAGCGAGTCAGCAGCTAAACGAGGACTGATGCTCGCTGCGATCTGGTAGGCGGTGGTTCCTTGTTCGAACTCCCTTACCGAACCGTCGGGAAAAGTGATTTTGATCATGTGCGTATGGTTGTTTGTTGCGGGACATCCGGCGCTTCCACAATTACGAGACGGAATACGTCGGACCCCTGCGGTGTTCTTCCTTTATCGTTCGTTTCTCTCCCGGGAACTCCCCCCCCCGGGTGCGGGTCATTCGCTCTGCGGCAGTTCGCGGACCGAGACGTCGCGGCGGCTCTTCTCGCGCTCGGCGCGCGGCAGCGGGCGGGCCGTCCATGCCGCCCATGCGCGGCGTCGCGTCGCGATGTCGCAGGCGGCGTAGATCGCGTTGCGCATCGACTGCGCGTCGGCCCGGTCCTTGCCGGCGATGTCGAACGCCGTGCCGTGGTCGGGCGAGGTGCGGATCGCGGAGAGCCCCGCGGTGAAGTTCACACCGTCGGGCGAGAGCGTCTTGAACGGAGCGAGCCCCTGATCGTGGTACATGGCCAGAATGCCGTCGTAGCGGGCGTATCCCCCTCCGGCGAAGAGCCCGTCGGCGGCGAAGGGGCCGAAGGCCAGCACGCCGGCCTCGTAGGCCTCGATGATCGCCGGGCGGATGATCTCCTGCTCCTCGCGGCCCAAGAGTCCGCCGTCGCCGGCGTGGGGGTTGAGCGCCAGCACGGCGATGCGGGGCTCGACGATGCCGAAGTCCTGCTTGAGCGTGCGGCGCAGCGCGTGGAGGTCGGCGACGATCTTCTCGCGCGTGATGCTGGCGGCGATCTGCGCCACGGGGATGTGCTTGGTGACCAGTCCCACGCGCAGGCGGTCGCTGCAGAGGATCATCATCGGGTCGCCTTCGAACTCGGCGCCGAAGTATTCGGTGTGGCCCGTGAAGCGGAAGTCGTCGCTCTGCACGGTCTCCTTGTCGAAGGGTGCCGTGACGAGCGCGTCGAGATGCCCCTCCTTCAGGTCGCGGACCGCCGTGCGGAGCGCCTCGACGGCCGCGCGGCCCGCCTCGGGGGTCGCCTTGCCCGGCTCGACGGAGCCGATCGTCCCGCACGGAACGAGGTTCACGCGGCCGCGGCGCGCCTCGTGCGCCGAGACGATCGGATGGAAGTCGATCGCTTCGGTGTCGGCGAGCGTCGCGGCGTAGCGGGCCGCGGCATCGGGCGAGCCGTAGACCACGGGGGTGCACAGCTCCGTGATGCGTGCGTCGGCCAATGCCTTGAGGATGACCTCCCAGCCGATGCCGTTGGGGTCGCCCTGCGCGATGCCTATGCGGTATATGTTCTGTGACATGGTGTGCTTCGTTTCAAACCACAAATATAGGAAGAATTCGGCGGTTTGAACGCGAAAATCCGAAAATTTAGGGGCTTCGCGCCGAAATTCGGGCGCCTCGCGGGGGGGGCTGTGCCGCGGAGCGGATCCCTCCGGCGGCCGGCGGGGCGTCGGTCGGGGTGTCGGCGAGATGCTGGCAGGAGTGCCGATCGGGGTGGCGGCGGAGGTGCGGAGCGGGCGTGCGGGGGCGTTCCGGCGGGGAAGGGTTGCCGGAGGCCGTTCGGGTCGGGCCCTAGTGCGTGCGGGGTCCGCTCAACGGCCCGTGCGCCGGCGGAACTCCGCGCAGACGATGCCGGCGGCCATCGCCACGTTGAGCGACTCCGAGCCCCGGCGGTCGGCGGGGTAGGGCGGGATGAAGAGCTTGCGGGTGACCGTGCGCGCGACCGCGGGGGTGACGCCGCGGCCCTCGTTGCCCATCACGACGATGCCGGCCGCCGTGAGCGGCGCATCGTAGAGGTCGTCGCCTTCGAGGAAGGTGCCGTAGACGGGGAGCCCGAGCGCCGGGGCTTCGGCGAGCAGCCGCGCGAGGTCGGTGTAGTGGACCCTGACGCGCAGGATGGCCCCCATCGTCGCCTGCACGACTTTGGGGTTGAAGCAGTCGGCCGTGGCCTCCGAGCAGACGATGTCGGTGATGCCGAACCAGTCGGCCAGACGGATGATCGTGCCCATGTTGCCGGGGTTCTGCACGTCGTCGAGCGCCAGCGTCAGCCGCCCCGCGAGGGCGGCCGGATCGAGGCGGCGGCGGGGAATCTCGACCAGCGCCACTGCGTCGGAGGGGGTTTTCAGCAGCGAGAGGCGCTCCATCTCCTGCGGCGAGACCGTCTCCACCTCCGGCCCTGCGAAGAGCCCTTCGCGGGCGAAGATCCGTCGCACGCGCAGGTGCGACGCGCGCAGTTCGGCGACGAGTTTCGCCCCTTCGGCGACGAAGAGTCCGTGCTCCTCGCGGCCCCGTTTGTCGGCCAGCGCGCGGACGAGTCGTATTTCGGCTTTAGTCATGTTTTTCGATCGTAAAGGTGGTTCCCTCGATGGCGGCGAAGGTCTCGGGGAAGATGCGGCGGGCCTCTTCGACCAGCACCGATTCGTCCTTGTAGCGCGACGAGTAGTGGCCGATCACGAGCCTGCGGGCACCGGCGCGCAAGGCCGCCTCGGCCGCTTCGGCCGACGTGGCGTGGCCCCGTTCGCGGGCGATCCGCCGCTCGGCAGCGGCGTAGGTCGCCTCGTGGTACATCAGGTCGACGCCCGTGCACAACCGTGCGGCTTTGGCCGAGAAGTTCGTGTCGGAGAGGTAGGCGTAGGAGCGCGGCGCGTAGGGGCGGTAGGTGAGTTCGGCGTTGGGAATCCGCTCGCCCGAGTCGAGGAGTACGTCCTCGCCCCGCTTTGCCGCCGTGATCTGGGCGATCGAGAGGCCGTACTTCGCGATCCGGAACTTGTCGACGTTCAGCGGCGGCTCCTTTTCGCGGAAGAGAAATCCGGCGCACGGCACGCGGTGGCGCAGCGGAATGCTCCACACCTCGACGGTGCGGTTCTCCCACAGCAGGGCGTGCTGCGTGGTGTCGGTCGCGTGCCACACGACCTCGTAGGGGAGGTCGGCGTCGAAGTAGCGGAGGTGGCAGGCGAGGATCTCGCCGAAGGGCGCCGGGGCGAAGACCTCGAGCGGCGTGCGGCGTCCGTAGAGCCCCAGCGACGAGAGGAGCGGGAAGAGCCCGAAGACATGGTCGCCGTGCAGGTGCGAGATGAACGCCGCGCGCAGTTTCAGCGGGTTGATGCCGCAGCGCACCAGCTGCTGCTGGACGCCCTCGCCCGCATCCACGAGGTAGTATTGTTCGTGGATGTCGACCGCCTGCGCCGAGGGGTGGCGCGTGGCGGTGGGTTTGGCCGAGGCCGAGCCCAGTATGGTGACCTTGAAGCTCAAATCGTCGGTTGTCTGTGCGGTAATTCGTCGGTTGCCGTTGCGGCCGGCGGAGGGTGCGCGTGCCTCGGGCGGCAGGAGCGGTCCGCAGCATCCGGCGTTGCGGGCCGCCCGCCCTGCGGATCTCCCGAAGAGCGGGCCGCCTGCCGCGACCGGGCGCTTGCCTACTTGAGCAGGAACCGCTCGCAGTCGAGCGCCGCGATGCAGCCCGAACCGGCGGCCGTGATCGCCTGCCGGTAGCGGGGATCCTTGACGTCGCCCGCGGCGAAGACGCCTTCGACGGAGGTCTGCGACGTGCCCGGCACGACGGCGATATAGCCCTCGGCGTCGAGATCGAGCTGTCCGGCGAAGAGCTCCGTGTTGGGGTGGTGTCCGATGGCGAGGAAGAAGCCCGAGATGTCGATCGTGGTCTCCGAGCCGTCGTTGCGGCGCAGCAGGGCGCCCGTCACGCCCGAGTCGTCGCCCAGCACCTCGGCGGTGTTGTGCTCGAACAGAATCTCGATGTTGGGCGTGGCGAAGACGCGCTCCTGCATCGCCTTCGAGGCGCGCAGGAAGGGCTTGCGGACGATGAGGTAGACCTTGCGGCAGAGCGAGGCGAGGTAGGTGGCCTCCTCGCAGGCCGTGTCGCCGCCGCCGACCACGGCGACATCCTTCTTGCGGTAGAAGAAGCCGTCGCACGTGGCGCAGGCGCTCACGCCCATGCCGCGGAACTTCGTCTCGGAGGGCAGCCCGAGGTACTTGGCCGAGGCCCCCGTGGCGACGATCAGGCTCTCGGTCTCGATCTCCTTCGTGCCGTCGATCACGACGTGGAACGGGCGCGACGAGAGGTCGACCTTCGTCACGACGCCCGTGCGGATGTCGGCGCCGAAACGCTCGGCCTGACGGCGCAGGTCGGCCATCATCCGGTTGCCGTCCACGCCTTCGGGATAGCCCGGGAAGTTCTCGATCTCGGTGGTGGTGGTCAGCTGTCCGCCCGGTTCGATGCCCTCGTAGAGCACCGGCTGCAGGTTGGCCCGCGAGGTGTAGATGGCGGCGGTGAATCCGGCCGGGCCGCTGCCGACGATCAGCACTTTCGTTTTTTCCATAGTGGTATGTTAGGTCGTTAAGTATCTTTTTTTCAGGGCCGGCCGGCCGAGCCGGCCGCCTCACTTCATGCGAACGGCGTGAGCCGCCGTCCCGTGTAGTCGAACGTCGCCCACTTGCCGTCGCGGCGTACGCGGATGCGGCTTTCGGCGGGGTCGTAGTCGACGATTTCGTATTCGGGCGGCAGGATGTAGGCGCCCGTGCGGTCGATCAGCCCCATGCCCGTGTCGGTCTCCACCTCGGCGCGTCCTTCGCGGAAATCGCCCGCCCAGCGGAAGCGCGCGGGGATCACCGTGCGGTTGTGCGTGTCGACGAAGCCGTACCCCGTCTCGTCCTCGACGCAGATGAGCCCCTCGAACGTGTGGCTCGCCCACAGATGCCCCGTGAGTTCGGCGGGCAGCGCATCGTAGTCCGCGGCGACGTCGTGCATCTCCAGCGGGGCGGAGGTGCGGGGTGCGACGCTTTCGCGCAGGGCCTCGAAGGCCGTCGCATCGGCATCGTGTCCGGCGCCGAACGCGGCGTCGTGGTAGCGCAGCGGCAGCAGCCGTCCGCCCGACCAGCAGAGGTTCTCCGCCTTGAGGTTGTTGTGCGCGACGCCCGCTTCGCGCAGTTCGTTTTCCAGCGTGTCGAGGGCCGCGAGCAGCCGTTCGGCCGGTTCGCTGCGGAGTGCCTCCGCAAATCCGATGCCCGCGGGCAGCGCCTGCAGCACGAGGTCGGCGGTATGCTGCGTACCTGCGGCGTCGCTCCAGCGGAGCTCGGCGGGCAGCAGCCGGTAGGGCGCGAGCCACGGAGCCCGCATGCGGCCCAGCCGCGACGCCGTGCGTTCGATGCGGGCCGCGGCAGCGGCGTTGAGCGGCATGGAGAGGAGCCAGCGGGCGTCGTGCAGGAGGATTTCGGCCTCGACGAAGCGGGTCGTGCGGCGCAGCACCGGCAATCCGTCGGAGCCGGCGACGGCGCGCAGGCCGGCGAGCGTCGCGAACGAACTCTCGGGCGTCAGCAGCGCCCGCATGAAGGTGGCGAGGGTCGGTGTCATGGCTATTCGGTTTTGACGCTGACGGAACCTATGTTGAGCATCGTCACCAGCTCGGCGGCCGAGGCGTTGAAGCTCATCCCGCGGAAGGGCGGCAGCGCCCCGGGCCCTTTCGCCTCGCGGGCTGCGGCCTCGAACGCTGCGGGAAGCTCGCTCGAGCACTCCCACAGCAGCTTCGCATAGCGGTTGGGGCAGGCCGCGGCCTCCTCCTCGCAGGGGAGGAACACCGTGCGGCCCGAGCCGTCGGCGGCGATGTGCATGTTGACCAGCAGCACATGGCCGTCGGTCGTGCGCTGGGCGCGGATCTGGGCGGCGACGGCGCGCAGCTCCGCCTCGTCGCAGTCGGTGGCCTCGCCGTCGGTGATGTTGAAGACCACGGGCGGGAAGCTCTCCGCATGCTCCGGGCGCGCGCACCATGCCGCGACGAGGTCGCGGGCGCGGCGCAGGGCCTCGCACATCGGCGTCTGACCCGCGGCGCGGGGTTCGACCCATGCGGGCGCGGGGATTTCGCGCAGGGCGATCGAGCCGTCGGGCAGGCGGTGCTCCACGGTCTCGGTCCGCACGGCGGGCCGGATCGTCGCCAGCTCGGTCACGGGGATCAGGTCGCGATCGGCGTCGAGCAGCGAGCGCACCTCGTCGGCCCCGGCGTAGCCGAGCACCGCGATGTCGTAGTAGTCGCGCACGCCGTCGTAACGACGGGCGCGTTCGATCAGTTCGAAGAGCAGGTCGTTGGTGATCGCCGCGACCGCCTCCGCCTTCGTGGTCTCCCGGTCGCGGAACCGGATGGTTTCGGCCATCGATCCCGAGCCGTCGAGCAGCAGGACGAAGGCCGTGCGGTGCGCGCGGGTGATGCTTTGGGTGTAGTTCATATGTTCCGTGTAGGGTTGCGTCTGCTTCGAGCCGGCCGCCGGGCGGCCGAACCGATCGCAAATATAACGATTTGTCGGAAAAGTAGCAAATGCACCTCCTCCCTTCCCCGGATATGCCGCTTCCCGGGGTATGCCGCACTGCCTTCCTGTTTTTTTGCTGTCTCGCCGCCCGGATCTCCTGCTGGATGGACCGGGGCGCGGGCCGAAGGCGCTTCGGGTCGTGGCGCCGCGGTCGATTCTGCCCGCTATCGCCCGACGGCCGCTTCGGCGTCTGTCCAGCAGATCGCTTCGTCGGCCGCAGGCGGTGCGGGCGCTCCCGTGCGGTCGATCCACGAACGGCGTCCGTCGCGCAGGATCATCGCCCGGCCGTCGCGGAAGGGTTTCACCGCCTCGCAGCCGGGGCAGCTGATCCGCGTGCGGCCCGTCGGATCGATGAAGTGCCACGTGCGGCCCAGCCGGACGGCGGCCAGCCTCTCGGTGAAGTCGAAGCCGCAGTCGTAGAGCGGCGGCACGACGGTCTGCGTCGCGGTGCGGTAGCCCCAGAGGCCGCCGGCGACGAACAACTCGGGCGTCTCCGCGGCGGCTGCGGGCGCCGGACGCAGCAGCGCGTCGTAGAGGGCCGGGAGTTCGGGCAGGCGGAGGGTCGGGGCGAGTAGCAGGCGGGCGATGCGGTACTCGGCGGCGCGGCCGGTGCGCTCGAACAGCCCGAGGACCTCGCGCAGCGCCGGGTCGTGCCGGATACTGCGCGGCGTGAACAGCAGCCCGTCCGCGGCGGCGTGCCGTTCGAGCAGCGCGGGGTCGAGCGCGAGGGCGTGCAGCGCCGAGGTGATGAGCGCCGCGGGGTAGTCGTCGAGGTGCGCGTCGAAGTCGGCGACCGTGCGGGCCGGATGCTGGAAGGCCGCCGTGCCCAGCTCGGGGCTCGGCTCGCCGGCGAAGGCGGGCAGGAACGAGGCGTCGAGGTCGATCGGATGGAGCGTGCCGTCGGGTGCGACGACGATGTTGTCGGGCTTCAGGTCGCCGTGGGCGCAGTCGTCCGCCACGAGCGCCGCGGCCAGACGGTCGAAGGCCTCGGCGAGGCTCCGCAGACGGGCGGTGTCGCGGGCGGCGGCAGCGTCCCGGATCGCCTCCTGCAGCGTCGTGCCCTCGATCCAGTCGCCCAGCACCGTGTCGACCCACGTGCCGCTTCGGGGCGAGTCGTAGAGGTAGAGTTCGCGCGGGAGGTAGCCCGCGCCGTAGATCTGCTGCAGGTGGCGCGGCGGCCGGGCGTAGCAGCGCAGCGTGCGGAGCCGTCCCGCGAGGCGGATGCGGAAGACGACGGCGCTGTTGCCCGCCGTGTAGCTGAGGCGCCCCTCGGCGTCGCGGCACGGCTCCATGTCGCGGAGCGTGCGGGTCAGGCCGCGGGGATCGTCGAGCGTCGTGAGGTATTGGCGGAGGGTGTGCATGGGCGTCGGTCGCAGACAAAGATAACGATTTTTCCGCGAAAGGCGCCTCGATGCCGCAAACGGTCGCGCCCATCCTCCGCCGGTGCGCCGCCGGAAGGCCGTAAACGACGGAAAAAGAGCCGGAAAAAAGAGCCGGACTCTTTGTCCTTTACGGAAAAATGATTATATTGTCAGCGGGATAGAGACACGGTTCGGATTTCGGTTCGGACTTGAATGAACGCACGGGCACCGTACGGCGCCAGCAGCATCGACGCACATTTTAAAAACATATCGCTATGAAGAAAATCCTTTTCCTGATGCTCGCGGCCATCGCTGCCGCCTGTTCCGAACCCGAACTGTCGGAACCCGTGCGGCCGGTGACGGACGACCCCGCGGCGTTGCGCACCCGGGCGGAGCACACGACCTTCACGCTCGAAGCCATGCGTGCGATCGCCGCGGAGGTCGCCGCCGAGACGGGCGACGTCCTGCCCGAACTGCAGGCTACCGCATTCTATGTCGCCTTCGAGCCCCGCGATGCGGCCGAAACGAGGACGCTGATGTCTCGCAAGGATCTGTTGATCACGCCCTATGCGTTCGATGCTCCGGCCGCGGGACCCGAAGATTCGGAGCAGCCTCCGAAGGACGGCCGGCTCTATGCGCTGGTGGATGCGGACGACGAATGGCTCGAGAAGACGCCCTGCGAAGTGCTGGCGGAGTTCTGCAATCCCTTTGCGGAGTGCTCGGGCGTTGCGGATCCGACGCTCGCCGCACGGCTGTTCGCCGAGGCGGAAAAACTCCGTCCCGAGACTCGTGCGACCACGCGGTATAGCCCTGCAGGCCGGGTGACCGTGCGCGACGATGCACTGCGCACCGACGTGCCGCTGGCCGGTTGCAGGATCTTGTTGATCTGCTACAAAGACTATACGTGGATCACGCAGGATACGGTGACGACGGATGCCGACGGCCGGTACGAATCGGCTGTGACATTCCCCCTGATGCCCACCTTTACGTTGTTCTGGGAGACGGAGGAGTACCGCCAGCTCGATGGCGAGGGCTTGACCGACTGCTTCGACGGGTATTTCAACCGCGTTCGCGACTTCGACATTCCCATCTCGCGCGCCTGCTACGGCCCGGCTCTCGTTCCGGCGACGATCTATCGCGCGATGTACGATGCGCCGCGCCACGACTTCAAGCTCATGCCCCCCGAGGCGCAGGAGCCGATCGGCATCGTGGTCGCAAAGACGCAGTTGCCCCAGCCCGGCAAGGAGTGCGTATACGATCGGGTTGGACGTAATATGCAGATCTATGCTACGAGGGATGACTCCAGTCCGCAGATCATCGCACGAGCCGGCTACGGAATCGGTCTGGCCGACTTCTGGTGCGTCCGCAATGAACTGGATCGGGCCCCGAATCCCCATATCATTTATAGCTGGGCCGCCTTTGCGAGTTGGTATCTGCTCGACAGGCAGTATGAACAGTACGAAGCGCTGAATGCGGTGCACGATCTGATTACGTTCGGCCGTGAGACGGTGCAGTATCCCGACCAATACAATCTGCAGTGGTGGACCTTCACCAACGGCGACCGTGAGCGCACTGCGATGTTTATCGATATTTACGACGATTTCGACCAGTATGCGTTCTACGACGACGATCTGGACAACGAACGTCCTGCGGATGCCATCTCGATCCGCGACATGGATGTGCTGAAAACGATGCGATACCAATGCTATTCGGTGGAGACGTTGATGGATAAGCTGCGGCAGATCCGTACCGAATACGGCTATACGGCGCGCGATGTCAACGGACTGGACGATGTCTACCGACGGCTGGAAGAAGAGTAACTTAAAACGTTTGCGATCATGAAAAAGTCAGTATACCTTATTATTATAGGTGCGGCGACCGCATGGCTGTTCGCCGCGGCGGGCTGCAGCGGCGGGGACCCGGTCGAGCGGCCCGAAGAGCCGGCTCCGGAGCCTTCGGAGGAGCGTTTGCCGCCTCCGGTGACGGATATCGATCCCGACGACCCGGCGAAGAGTTTTCCCGGTGTCGGGCGCGAGGATTGGTGGGATGAGTGCGAGGGCAGCAGCGGCTTCGCATACTATTATCCGAACATCTATTATACGTATATCTGTTATTGCAACAACAGCAATCACGATATATTCATATGGGAGGAGTTTGGTATGTTCGGTCAAGGTTGCAGCCGGGTTCGTTCGGGCGAGAAATACACCACGCCGCTTACGGGAGAGTACATTCCGCCCTATGCGGATACGGGTCGTCTGTGCCGATTCGAGGATATCGTCAGTCTGGAGGTAATTTTCGACACCGAAGATCCGATCGGGCATCAGATTCAGCGTTATGCGATTTATGCCAAAGCGGCGAACTTCAAGCTGGACAACCGTTCGGGGGGCATCGACGATCCGACGCGCTGGCACTACGTAGCGTACAACGACAACGTGGCCTGCTGGACGTTGATCTTCACGGACGACGACTACGACTGGGCCGTTCGCGAGTCGGAGGCGCGGACTTACGATCCGCGCTGGCCGCCCGAAGTCGAGCACTGGGATTAGGCGCCGGGGCGGCTCGCGACGCGGTGCCCGGGAAGGGGCGTCCCGACTGCGGAAACGAAAAAGGGTGTCCGACTCGCGAGTCGGACACCCTTTCGGTATTCGGATCCGTTCGGTGCGGCGATCGGCCGGGACGAACGGTGTGGCGCTGCGGACCGTGCCCGGAGCCGTCGTAGCATCCGGTTGCGTCCGGTTGCGGACGATGGCGGCCGGTAGTATCCGGTACCGTCCGGTTGCGGACGATGGCGGCCGGCGCATCGTGTTTCGGAGCCCTGCGCACCGGAGCCCCATGTACCGAAGCACCGCGCATCGGAGCTTCGCCCTCCGAAGGATTACGCACCGGAGCCCTGCACTCGGATCAGTGGCAGTCGCAGTGGTCGTGGTCGCAGCAACCGTCGTGGCAGCCGTCGCCGCACTCGTGGTCGCCGCCGCACGAACCGCACGAGCAGTGTCCCTGCAGGTCCTCGGGCGTCACGTCGCGCACCGACACCACCTCCACCTCGAAGTTAAGCGTCTTGCCGGCCATCGGGTGGTTGAAGTCCATCTTCACGGTCTCCTCGCCGACCTCCTTGACGATGCCCATCATGCGGTTGCCCTGATTGTCGCTCATGGGCACCTGCGAGCCGACGAAGAGGATGTCCTCGGCCAGCTTGCCGTCGACCATGAAGATGTTCTTCGGCAGGTCGACGATCGCATCGGCGATCACCTCGCCGTAGCCGTCCTTCGGTTCGAGCGTGAAGGATACCTTCTCGCCGGGCTCCTTGCCGAGGATCGCCTCCTCGAATTTGGGCAGGAGCATCCCCGTGCCGAAGATGAACTCCAGCGGCTGGCCCGGACGCGACTGGTCCGCTATCGCTCCGTCGACGGTGAGCTTGTAGTCCACGCCGACCATTTTGTTCTGTTCTGCTTTCATATGCGAATGGTTTTGTTCGATGTCGTTTCGCTCCGGGGAGCGGGCATATCCGACAAAGATAAGCCAATTTTACCAAAGAACGAAGCGGCAGCCGAAAAATTGCCGCTTCGTCCTCTTTTTGCGACGGATGCGTCGGCCCGGCTCCGTCGCCGGTGCGGGCGTCGCTGCCGACGGGTGTCCGTGCGTCAATCCCGGTTCACGCAGCAGAGGTTGCGGTCGCCGTAGCCGTTGTCGATCTTCGCCACGTAGGGGAAGAACTTCGCCGTGCGGATCCACTCCAGCGGGAAGGCGGCCTCCATGCGCGAGTAGGGGTGCGACCACTCGCCCGCCAGCTCGACGGCCGTGTGGGGCGCGTTGACGACCGGGTTGTCCCGCTCGCCCGTGGCCGCCGCGGCCTCGCACTCGCGCTTGATGCGCACCAGCGCCTCGATGAAGCGGTCCATCTCGGCCTTCGGCTCCGATTCGGTCGGCTCGACCATCAGCGTCTCGTGCACGGGGAACGAGAGCGTCGGGGCGTGGAAGCCGTAGTCCATCAGGCGGTGGGCGATGTCGCCGCAGTCGATGCCGTACTCCTTCTTGAAGTGGGTGAGGTCGAGGATCATCTCGTGGCCCACGCGGCCCGTCTCGCCCGAGTAGTAGGTGCGGTATTCCGATGCGAGGGCCGCCGACATGTAGTTGGCGTTGACGATGGCCATCTCGGTGGCGCGGCGCAGTCCCTCCTCGCCCAGCATCTTGATATAGCCGTAGGTGATCGGCAGCAGCAGCGCCGAGCCCCACGGCGCCGAAGCGACGGCCGTGATGCCCTCCTCGCCGCCGGTCGCCGCCACGGGGTGCGACGGCAGGAAGGGCCGCAGGTGCTCGGCGACGCAGATCGGCCCGACGCCCGGACCGCCGCCGCCGTGCGGCATGGCGAAGGTCTTGTGCAGGTTGAGGTGGCAGACGTCGGCGCCGATGTAGCCCGGGTTGGTGAGGCCCACCTGCGCGTTCATGTTGGCGCCGTCCATGTAAACCTGACCGCCCGCGTCGTGCACCGCGTCGACGATCTCGCGGATGCGGCTCTCGAAGACGCCGTGGGTCGAGGGGTAGGTCACCATCAGGCCGCAGAGCTCCGAGGCGTGCTCCTGCGCCTTGCGCTGCAGGTCGTCGACGTCGATGTTGCCGCGCTCGTCGCACGCCACCGTGACGATCTTCATGCCGGCCATCGCCGCCGAGGCGGGGTTGGTGCCGTGGGCCGAGGCGGGGATCAGCACGATGTTGCGGTAGCCCTGTCCGCGGCTCTGGTGGTAGGCGCGGATCACCATCAGACCCGCGTATTCGCCCGCGGCGCCCGAGTTGGGCTGCAGCGAGCAGGCCGCGAGGCCCGTGATCGTCGCCAGATCGCGCTCCAGTTCGGCGATCAGGGCGCGGTAGCCCTCGGTCTGATCCTCGGGGGCGAAGGGGTGCATGTTCTGGAAGCCGGCGAGCGACAGCGGCTGCATCAGCGCCGCGGCGTTGAGCTTCATGGTGCACGAGCCGAGCGAGATCATCGAGTCGGCCAGCGAGATGTCGCGCAGCTCGAGCTGCTTGATGTAGCGCATCAGGGCGCTTTCGGAGCGGTAGCTGTTGAAGACCGGTTCGGCGAGGTAGGCGCTCGTGCGGCGCAGCACGGCGGGGATCGCCTCGGCGGCGGCCTTCGCGGCCTTCGGCTTGCGGCCCTTCGCGGCGGCGAAGATGCGGATCACGGCCTCGATCTCGTCGGGGGTCGTCACCTCGTCGAACGAGAGGCGCACGCGCCCCTCGGAGGGGTAGTGGAAGTTGATGCCGCTCTCGAGCGCCACCGACTGCACGACGGCCGCTTCGGCCTCGACGTCGAGCGTGTCGAAGAAGGCCGGGGAGGCGAGCCGGTAGTCCATCGCTTCGAGCGCCGCGGCGACCTTGCGGGCGGCCTCGTGGGCCGTCTCGGCGGCGCGGCGCAGCCCCTCGGGGCCGTTGTAGACGCAGTAGAAGCCCGCCATCGAGGCCATCAGCGCCGAGGCGGTGCAGATGTTCGACGTCGCGCGTTCGCGCTTGATGTGCTGCTCGCGCATCTGGAGCGCCATGCGCAGCGCGCGGTTGCCGAGGCGGTCGACCGAGACGCCGATGATGCGGCCCGGCATGTTGCGCTTGAAGGCTTCGCGCGTGGTCATGTAGCCGGCGCCCGGACCGCCGAAGCCCATCGGCGTGCCGAGGCGCTGCGTGGAGCCGACGGCGATGTCGGCGCCCCACTCGCCCGGAGCCTTCAGCAGGGCGAGCGCCAGCGGGTCGGCGACGGCCGTGACGAGCGCTCCGCAGGCGTGGGCCGCGGCGGCGAAGTCGGCGTAGTCGCGCACGGCGCCGTCGGCGGCCGGATACTGGACGATGGCGCCGAACTCCTTGCCCGTAAAGGCGTACTCGTCGTAGTCGTCGACGATCAGCTCGATGCCGAAGGGTTCGCTGCGCGTGAGCAGCAGGTCGAGCGTCTGCGGGAAGATGTTGCGGTCGACGAAGAGCTGCGTGCGCCCCTCCTTCACCGCCTCGCGCGAGCGCAGCGCGAACATCATGAGCATCGCCTCGGCGGCGGCCGTGCCCTCGTCGAGCAGCGAGCAGTTGCCGATCTCCATCGCCGTGAGCGAGATCAGCGCCGTCTGGAAGTTGAGCAGCGCCTCGAGGCGGCCCTGCGAAATTTCGGCCTGATAGGGTGTGTAGGAGGTGTACCACGCGGGATTCTCGAAGACGTTGCGCACCACGGCGGCCGGTACGGCCGAGGGATAGTAGCCCATGCCGATGAACGAGCGCAGGGGACGGTTGCGGTCGGCCAGCGCGCGGATGTGGGCGGCGAATTCGTACTCGCTCATCCCCTCGGCGGGGAGCGCCAGCGGTTTCTTCAGCCGGATCGATGCCGGCACGACCTGTGCGATCAGCTCGTCGACCGAGCCGACGCCGATCGTCGCGAGCATTTCGCGGAGTTCCTCCTTGTCGGTGACGCCGATGTGGCGTGCGGAAAATTTGTCGAACATGTCGTATCGTTTGAATTATAGTTGTTTCTGCGGTATGACGGCGAGCCGTAGGCGGCGCAGGCTGCCGGAAGAGGTCGGTGCCTCGCGGGTGTCAGTAGGCGAAGGCGCTGCCGCCGATGAATTCGCGCAGGATCGACGAGGGCGGAATCTCGTCGGGCGCGATGGGGATGAAGTTGTCGAGGAACTTCAGCATGCGGCGTGCCTCGCCGTACTCGGGGACCGTGTCGGGCACTTCGCGCAGGATCCGTTCGGCGAAGGGGCGCAGCACAGAGATCTCGTAGAAGAGCGACGAGTTGAGCATCACGTCGGCGTTCTCCTGATAGGGGAAGATGTGCCGCTCCTCGCCGCGGCGCACCGACTGCCACCGCGCGAGCGTGGCCTGCGCATCGGCGCCCCGCTGCCGGTAATCGCGCGTGAGGCGGCGCAGCAGGCGGTTGTCGGTCGTGGAGATGCGCGAGAGGTTGTCCATGGCCACCGACGTGAAGCAGGAGACGTAGATGCGGAACTTCTGCGCATCGGGGATCGAGGGGGTGAGGCGCGGGTTGAGGCCGTGGATGCCCTCGATGACGAGGATCGACCGCTCGTCGAGCGTCAGCGGGGCGTTGTGCCACGTGCGGCGCCCCGTGATGAAGTCGTAGCGCGGGATGTCGACGCTCTCGCCGCGCATCAGGCGGGCGAGGTGGTCGTTGAAGAGCTCCAGATCGATCGCCTCCAGCGCTTCGTAGTCGTAGTCGCCGTCGGCATCCCTCGGGGTCCGCTCCCGGTCGACGAAGTAGTCGTCGAGCGAGATCGGAACGGGGTGGAGTCCCAGCACGCCGAGCTGCACCGAGAGCCGCTTGGCCGAGGTGGTCTTGCCGCTCGACGAGGGGCCCGAGATCAGCACCACGCGGGTGCCCCGTTCGCGGTTGGCGGCGGCCACGGCGTCGGCCACCTCGGCGAACTTCCGCTCGTGGAACGCCTCGGCGAGCATGATCATGCCTCCGGCGTCGCCCGCCAGCACGCGGGCGTTGACCGCGCCGACCGTGGGCACGCCCATGATCGAGACCCACGACTGGTATTCGCGGAAGATGCCGAACATCTTCTCCTGCCGCACCTGCCGGTGGATGCGGTCGGGGTCGGTGCGCAGCGGCAGGGCGAGGTAGAAGCCCCGGTAGTAGGGGACGATGCCCGCGCGGCGCACGCAGCCGGTCGAGGGGGCCAGCGGCCCGTAGAAGTAGCCCGGGATGCCGTCCAGCTCGTAAAGCTCGCTGTAGAGGCGCGGCCGGGTGTCGAGCAGCGCCACCTTGTCGTCGAATCCCTGTGCGACGTAGCGGGCGCGGACCTCGCTCGTGAGCATCTTGCGGCGCGTGAGGGGAAGGTCCAGTGCGGCGAGGTCGCGCATGTGGCGTTCGAGGGCGGCAGCCTCCTCCGCCGTGAAGGAGTCGATGCCCTCCAGTTCGCAGTAGAAGCCGTTCTGCCCCATCGAGTGGCGGATGCGGAGCGTGCGGCCCGGATAGCGGTCGCGACAGGCTTTCTGCAGCAGGAACCACGAGGTGCGCTGCAGCACGCGCATGCCGTCGAACGACGTGGCGTCGACGAACCGCAGCGTGGCCGGGGTATATATTTTGTAGCCCAGCTCCTTGATGACGTTGTCTACCGCAGCGGCCAGAAAGGGCTGCGGGCCCGCGGCGATGCGGCGGGCGATTCGGGCGAGGGTCGTGCCGGCCGGCACGTCGAGCGTGCCGCCGGTGTTTTCGCAGAGGACTTGTACGGTGTCCGACATGGCGGTGCGTTTGAATGCGGCGACCGGTCCGCGCCCGGCCGGCCGGGGTGTCCCGGAGCCGGCGTCGTCCCCGGTGCGGGGCGGTGCGGCAGCGTCGGGCGAGGCCGGTGCGTGTCCGCTCCGATGCGGCGCGATTCGATCGTCGGGTAAAGATAGCAAATAATTTCGTATTTTTGGCACACACAAAAACGATTCCATGAAAAGAACCATCCGAACGGCGCTGCTGGTCGTCGCGGCTTTCGCTGCGGCCTGCGCCCCCCGCGAGCGGACCTTCGTCCTGCTGGCCACGAACGACATGCACGCCAAAATACAGCGTTTCCCGCAGCTCGCCGCGGCCGTCGAGGCCTGCCGCGACACGGCGCAGGTGATTCTCGTCGATGCGGGCGACCGCTGGACGGGCAACGCCTATGTCGATATGGCCCCCGTGCCGGGGATGCCGATCATCGCCCTGATGAACCGCCTCGGCTACGACGTCGCGACGCTCGGCAACCACGAGTTCGACCGCGGGCAGGCCTATCTGGGCCGCATGCTCGACAGCATGCGCTTCGCGGTGGTGTGCGCCAACGTCGTGAGCGACACGACGACCTTCCCGCAGCTGCCGCCCTATGTCGTCGTCGAGCGCGACGGCGTCCGCTTCGGCTTCGTGGGGGCGGTGACCAACTACGAAGGACCGGGCTATCCGGCGGGCAATGCGGCCAGCTATGCGGGGCTGCGCTTTCCCGATCCGCAGCGCGAGGCGCTGCGCTGTGCCGCCGAGCTGCGGCCGCGGGTCGACGTGCTGGTGCTCGTCTCGCATATGGGCGACGACCGCGATGCGGAGCTGCTGGCGGCCGGAACGCCCTACGACGCGGTGATCGGCGGCCATACGCACAAGGTCCGCGACACGGTGGTGGGCGGCACGCTGCTCACGCAGACGGGCAAGGACCTCCGCAGCGTGGGGGCCATGACGGTGCGCATGAAGGGGCGCCGGATCGCCGGCATCGACTACCGCGTGGTGCCGCTCGAGGGGTATGCGCCCGATCCCGCCTACGAGCTGATGGTGGCCGAGGCCTACGACGACCCGGCGCTCAACGCCCCCGTGGGCGACTTCGCCCGTGCGGCCGGCAAGTGGGGGCTGGCCAACTGGATGGCGGCCGCCGTGGCCGACGAGGGCGATGCCGAGGTGGGTTTCTACCACATCGGCGGCGTGCGCCTCGACACGCTGCCGGCCGGCGGCGTGAGCACGGCCCGCATCTACGACCTCGAACCCTTCGGGACGCAGGTCGCCGTGATGCGCATGACCCCCGCCGATATGCGGCGCATGATCGTGACCAAATACAACGACGAGGAGAACCGCAAGGAGGCGCACCGCATCGATCTGGTGTCGACGACGCCCTACACGATCGTGACCGATGCCGCCGACAGCGCCCTCGACGTGCGTTTTCCCGCGCTGCGCGAGGGCCGAACGTACCGGGTGGCCGTCAGCGACTACGTGTTCCGCAACTACAAAGGGCTCAACTACGCCGACGGGGCGATCCTCGACGAGCGGGTGGCCGACGAGCTGCTCGACGAGCTGGAGGACGAGGGCACGATCGTGCCGGACAACCGTCCGCGGCAGCGCATCGCGCGGCCGTAAGGCGGCGATGTCCGCAGGAGGCGTGCGGAGCGGCTGTCGGGGCGATTGCAGGACGATTCGCCCCGGCGGCCGCTCCGGTTTTGCATATTCGGAAAAAAAACGCTATCTTTGCGGTCGTTTCGCGCGCATGCGCGACGAACCGAACTTATTATTAATCATTTAACGAGCGATTGTATCGCAAAATTTTCCGCATGGAAGAAATGAAAAACGCAGTTGCGAACGAGAATTTCGACTGGAACGCGTTCGAGAACGATCTGGGCGTCTACTCGCAGCCCAAAGAGGAGATTGCCGCAGCCTATGACAAGACGTTGTCGAACGTCAACGTGGGCGAGGTGGTAGAGGGTACCGTCACGGGCATCACCAAGCGCGAGGTGCTGGTCAACATCGGCTACAAGAGCGAGGGTGTGATCTCCGTATCGGAGTTCCGCTACAACCCCGACCTGAAGGTCGGCGACACGATCGAGGTCTACGTCGACTCGGCCGAGGACAAGAACGGTCAGCTCTCCCTCTCGCACAAGAAGGCACGCCAGCTCAAGTCGTGGGATCGTGTCAACGAGGCGCTGGAGAAGGACGAGATCATCAAGGGTTACATCAAGTGCCGCACGAAGGGCGGTATGATCGTCGACGTGTTCGGCATCGAGGCCTTCCTCCCCGGCTCGCAGATCGATGTGAAGCCCATTCGCGACTACGACGTATATGTCGACAAGACGATGGAGTTCAAGGTCGTGAAGATCAATCAGGAGTTCCGCAACGTAGTCGTGTCGCACAAGGCGCTGATCGAGGCCGAACTCGAGGCGCAGAAGCAGGTGATCATGTCGAAGCTCGAGAAGGGTCAGATCCTCGAGGGTACCGTCAAGAACATCACCTCCTACGGCGTATTCGTCGATCTGGGCGGCGTGGACGGTCTGATCCACATCACCGACCTGTCGTGGGGCCGCGTAAGCCACCCCGAGGAGATCGTGGCGCTCGATCAGAAGATCAACGTCGTGATCCTCGACTTCGACGAGGCCAAGAAGCGCATCGCGCTGGGTCTCAAGCAGCTCACCCCGCATCCGTGGGAGGCGCTCGACCAGAACCTGAAGGTCGGCGACAAGGTCAAGGGCCGCGTGGTCGTCATGGCCGACTACGGTGCGTTCGTCGAGATCGCCGCCGGCGTCGAGGGTCTGATCCACGTGTCGGAGATGTCGTGGAGCCAGCACCTGCGTTCGGCTCAGGAGTTCATGAAGGTCGGCGACGAGGTCGAGGCCGTGGTTCTGACGCTCGACCGCGAGGATCGCAAGATGTCGCTGGGCATCAAGCAGCTTACGCCCGATCCGTGGGAGAACATCGAGGTGAAGTATCCGGTAGGTACGAAGTGCGCTGCCAAAGTACGCAACTTCACGAACTTCGGCGTATTCGTCGAGATCGAGGAGGGCATCGACGGTCTGATCCACATTTCGGACCTCAGCTGGACCAAGAAGGTGAAGCACCCGGGCGAGTTCACGCAGGTGGGCGCCGACATCGAGGTCGTGGTACTGGAGATCGACAAGGACAACCGTCGTCTCTCGCTGGGCCACAAGCAGCTCGAGGAGAATCCGTGGAACCAGTTCGAGAGCCGCTACGCGATCGACAGCATCCACGAGGCGAAGATCGTCGAGATGACCGACAAGGGCGCCGTCGTAGCGCTGGGCGAGAACATCGAGGGCTTCTGCCCCGCCCGTCAGCTCGTCAAGGAGGACGGCACGACCCCGAAGGCGGGCGACACGCTCGCGTTCAAGGTGCTCGAGTTCTCGAAGGCTACCAAGCGCATCACGCTGTCGCACCTGCGCACGTACGATGACGCTCGCCGCGAGGCCGTAGCTGCCGAGAAGGCTGAGAAGCGCGCTGCAGCCGACGCCACGAAGTCGACCGTGAAGAAGATCAACGCTTCGGTCGAGAAGACGACGCTGGGCGACATCGCCGGTCTGGCTGCGCTCAAGGCTGCGATGGAGAACGCCGAGAAGAACGAGAAGTAATCCGCTTCCCGCGATTCCGAACAGACTGGGGGCCGTCCGATTCGATCGGGCGGCCCTTGTCGTATCCCGAGCCCGGGAGAGGTGCGGTCTATGTGTCCGGAAGCTACGGCTTATGCGTTCGGGGCAGGTTCATGCGTTCGGAGGCCTTTTATATCCGGAGGGTGACCCATAGGTGGCCGGAGCGGCCTTCGGACGGCGGACATGCGCTTCGTTTTCTCGCTGTTCGGCGCAATAAACGGTTGCGATTGGGGTTTACTTGTATATAGTTGCAGAAAGGCTCGGAAGAAGAGTCTGATGATAAATATTCGGAAAGCATGAAGAGGGTAAGGTTCGGACGGTCGCTGTCGTTGTCGGCGGTGCTCGTCTTTTTCGCGGTGGCGGAGTTTGCCGTCGTTTCGGCGGCGGAGCGGTCTCAGGCTGTCGTCGGGCGGCAGCGGGGCGGTTATACGAAAGACGCTTGGAGCGTATACTATGCCGGTCGTAAGGTGGAGGGGCTCTCCTCATCGGGTTTCGTCGACCTCGGCGGCGGCTACGGCAAGGATGCTTGGACGGTGGTCTACCGCGGTCGGAAGATCGAAGGAGCCGCGGCGCAGTCGTTCGAGTACGTAGGTCGCGGTCGTGCGAAGGTTGCGTGGCGGAGCTATTTCCGCGGCCGGCCGGAGTCCGACCGCTGTGGGGCTGTTTGTGACCCGGGGTGTCCGCTGGGCGACGGCTATGCCGCGGAGTGCGGGGAGATCTACTTCCGTGGCCGGAAGGTCGAGGGGGCTGCGGCGCAGTCGTTCGAGGTGCTTGGCGATGGCTACGGCAAGGACGCGTGGACGGTCTATTACTGCGGCCGGAAGGTCGAAGGGGCTGCGGCGCAGTCGTTCGTGGTGCTGGGCGGCGGCTACGGCAAGGATGCGTGGACGGTCTATTACTGCGGCCGGAAGGTCGAAGGGGCTGCGGCGCAGTCGTTCGTGGTATTGGGCCGAGGCTATGCGAAGGACGCGTGGCGGGTCTATTTCGAAGGTGCGGCGATCCCCGGTGCCTCGTCCGCTACGTTCGAGGTGCCCGGCGGGTATTGAGCCTGCGACCGGACCTTGTTCGGAGGTCGCGGAGGGCGGATGGGCCGCGCACGACGATCGGTGCCGCCGCCTGTGCCGCCGCGAGCGGTCGGAGCCGCGATGCCGGGGCGATAAAACGTTCCTGTCGCACGGCGGCTGTTCGGTGCGGGAACGGGCGCGTGGTCGTATGTTTCTCGGCGGTTCGTGGGGCCCGTCATAGGACGGGAGCGTGCCGGGGCGAATCTCCTGCCTGTCGCGCATCTTCCCGAGTCGCTTTGCCGGTAGAAGTCCGCGGTGTCGTATGCCCCGGCGGGATCCGCCGCCTTCGGCGGCCGTCGCGAGCAGCAGGACACGGCGCCGAGGGCGATGAAAAAAGCCTCCGGAGGATTCCCTCCGGAGGCTTTTCTTTTTTCGGGCGGATCACTCCGTCCCGCGTCGAATAAGGCTTATGCCTCGGCTACGACCGAGAACTTGATCGTGGCCTTCACCTCGCGGTGCAGACGAGCGACAGCCTCGTATTCGCCGACGGTCTTGATCGCCTCGACGGCGATCGCCTTGCGGTCGACCTCGATGCCTTTGGCGGCAAGCGCCTCGGCGAGGTCCGTAGCGGTGATCGTACCGAACAGCTTGCCCTCCTCGGCTTTGGCCGAGAGCGTGAGCGGCAGGTTGGCGATCGTCTCGGCCAGCGCCTGAGCGTCGGCCAGAATCTTCGCATCCTTGTGGGCGCGCTGGCGGAGGTTCTCTGCAAGCACCTTCTTGGCCGAAGCCGTAGCGGCTTTGGCGAAGCCCTGCGGGATCAGGTAGTTGTTCGCATAACCGGGCTTCACGTTCACGATGTCGTTGGCGTAGCCCAGATTCTCGATATCCTTGATCAGAATGATTTCCATACTTCCGTCCTCCTTTTAATTATTTCATGCAATCGGTTACGAACGGCAGGATCGCGAGGTGGCGCGCACGCTTCACGGCCTGAGCGACCTTCTTCTGGAACTTCTGCGAAGTACCCGTCAGACGGCGGGGCAGAATCTTGCCCTGCTCGTTGAGGAACTTCTTCAGGAACTCCCCGTCCTTGTAGTCCACATACTTGATGCCGAGTTTCTTGAAGCGGCAGTATTTCTTCTTCTTGACATCGACCGATACCGGGTTGAGGTAGCGGATTTCCGACTGTGCCTTTTTCTCCTGTGCCATGTTTTTACTCCTCCTGCTTGTTAGAAAGTTTCGCACGACGCTTCGCCGAGTACTCCACGGCGAACTTGTCCTGCTTGAAAGTTAAGAAACGGATCACGCGCTCGTCGCGGCGGAACTGCGTCTCGAGCGTGTTGATGATCGTGCCCTCGCCCGTGAACTCCATGAGGAAGTAGAAACCGGTGGTCTTCTTCTGAATCGGGTAGGCGAGCTTGCGAAGGCCCCACGACTCCCGATTTACGATCTGACCGCCGTTCTCGGTGATGACACCCTGGAATTTGTCTGCGACCTCCTGTACCTGCTGATCGGACAGAACCGGCGTGACAATGAAAACGGTTTCGTAATTGTTCATAATGCGTTTGATTAATTTGGTTTCCCGTCGATTCGGGACCGCAAAGATAGGAAGAAATATCGGAAATGAAAAATCGGCGTACGAAAATCGTCCGTCGCGGCACGATTTTCTTCATCGGAGCCTTCGCCCTGTGCCGCAATTCATTCGGGCGGGACGACGAACGAAAACGTCCGCTCCTTTCGGGGCGGACGTTCGAGCGTTCGAATGCGGGCGAACTACAACGCGTTCACGTGGAGCTGCAGCGCGCTCTTCAGGTTCGCAGCCTTGTTCTTGTGCATGATGTTGTGCTTGGCGAGCTTGTCCAGCATGGCCGTGACCTTCGGAAGCAGAGCCTCGGCGGCGCTCTTCTCGGAGGTGTTGCGCAGTGCCTTCACGGCGTTGCGTGCAGTCTTGTGGTACAGACGGTTGTGAGCTCGCTTCGTCAGGGTCTGGCGAATCCGCTTCTTCGAGGACTTATGGTTTGCCATAATCGTTGATTTATTTTTTTACTTTTACAGTTTCTTCCCTTGCGGCTGTCTGCGACAGCATTCGTTTCAAACGAAAAGAACGCGCCTCGCGGCGGTTCGTCGTGCCGGTCGTAACCGGTGGCGGATAGACCCTGCGGTCCGCTCCTTCTGGTCGTTCACCCGTCGAAAGGATCGTCCGACACGCTGCGCACCGGAATGCGCCCGGTCGTTCGCCCCTTCCTCGTGTAGCCCATAGGAGAGTCGAACTCCTCTTTCAAGAATGAAAATCTTGCGTCCTAACCGATAGACGAATGGGCCCCTGCCGCTATCGCAACCTGCCGAATGGCGGGTGCTTTAGCGGTGCAAAGGTAAGCAAAAAACTTTCTTGTGCAAAAAATATGCGAAAAAAAACACCGGCCGTCACTCGTCGGCCAGCCGGACCCGTCCGGTCGCGGCGTCGAAGCGGATGCCCGAGCCGGCGAACAGCCGTTCGATGCGGCCGCTGCGTGCCATTTCGGCGGCCGGAAGGCAGCACAGCGAGGGGGTGTCGATCAGCGCTGCGAAGTCGCAGAACCCGAGCGCCACGTCGATGTCGTGCGTCGAGAAGAGGATGCACTTGCCCTCCTCGTGCGCCAGCCGCCGGAGCAGCATCGCCAGTTCGTAACGGCTGGGCAGATCGAGAAAAGCCGTGGGTTCGTCGAGCAGGATCACGGGGGTGTCCTGCGCCAGCGCGCGGGCGATCATCACCCGCTGGCATTCGCCGTCGGACATGCGGTCGAGCGACTTGCGGGCGAATGCCGCCATGCCGACGAGCTCCAGCGCCCGGGCGACGAGGGCGCGGTCTTCGGGACGCAGCCGCCCCGTCCAGTCGGTGTAGGGCGCGCGGCCGAGCGCCACGACCTCCTCCGACGCGAGATCGGCGATGCGGATCTTCTCGGTGGCGACGAAGCTCACGACGGCGGCCCGCTCCTGCGGCGAGCAGGCTGCCAGCGGGCGGCCGCAGAGGGCGACGGAGCCGGCCGCCGGATCTTCCAGTCCGGCGACGACCCGCAGCAGGGTACTCTTCCCGGCGCCGTTGCGGCCGATGAGCGCCGTCAGCGAGCCGGCGGGCAGCGAGGCGGAGGCTTCGTGCAGCAGGGTGCGCGCGCCGTATGCGAGGGCGATGCGGTTCAGGTCGATACTCATCGGAGGAGGGAGCGATTACGGAGTACGACGACGATGACCACCGGAATTCCCATCAGGGCGGTGACCGTGTTGATGGGCAGCGCCCCGAGTTTCGAGACGAGGTCGCACAGCAGCAGCAGCGCGGCGCCCGCGAGCATCGAGCCGGGCATCAGCACCCGGTGGTCCGCCGAGGCGAACAGCATGCGCGCGAGGTGCGGCACGGCGAGGCCGACGAACCCGATGGGGCCGCAGAATGCCGTGACCGTCGCGGCGAGCAGGATGGTCGCGACGAAGAGCCGCCGCCGCGTGTACCGCACGTCGAGCCCCATCGTGCGGGCGTAGTGCTCGCCCAGCAGCAGCAGGTTCAGCGGTTTGACGAGGGCCGCCGAGAGCAGCAGGCCCGCCGCGACGACGGGCAGCATGACCGCCAGCCGCTCGCCCGTGACATCGCCCAGCGACCCCATCGTCCACACGACGAACGACTTGAGCGCCGCCTCGTCGGAAATGTACTGCAGCATCTCGACGAGCGAGCCCACGCCCGAACCGAACATCATGCCCAGAATCAGAATCACCATGATGTCCTTGATCCGGCGGCTGACGCCCATCACGACGAGCAGCACGAGGGCGCCGCCGATCCATGCCGCGCCGACGATGCCGAGCGACTGCACGAGCGTGTGTCCGGCAACGCCCAGCAGCGGCGCGCCGAGCAGGAAGAGTGCGACGCCGAGACCCGCGCCGGAGCTGACGCCCAGCACATAGGGGCCCGCCAGCGGATTGCGGAACAGCGTCTGCATCTGCAGGCCGCTCGCCGCGAGGGCTGCGCCGGCGAAGAGGGCCGTGACGGCCTTCGGCAGGCGGATCCGCAGCACGATATCCGCGATCGCAGGGTCGCAGGCGCGTCCGAGCAGCGCATCCAGCACCGTTCCCGGCCGCACGGCGACCGAGCCGACGAGCAGATCGGCGATCAACAGCAGCACGACGACCGCCGCGAGCAGGCCGAACAGCAGCGCAGTGCGCGAAGGCCGGTTATCGGAGCGCATGATAGTAGACGGGAAGATGGTCGAAGCCGCTCCGGGGATAGAGAATAGCGAACAGGTCGGAGAGCACGACATCGGGCCGCACGACGCCCGACTCCCAGAAATCGGAGCCGCCGGCCGGCGTTCGCCGCAGGTTGTTGTTCCACACGCGGCCCTCGCGGACGACGGGCATGTCGGCGAACTTCGGGTTCTGGGCGAGGAACTCCGCCAGCGTGTCGTACATGCCCGGATTCAGCCATACGTCGGCGTCCGCGGCCAGTAGGTAGGCCTGTTCCAGATCCACGGGGAGCGATGCCGAACCCTCTTCGGAGACCGTGAAGGTGTCGCCTCCCGCGTCGCGGATCAGGCGCACCATATAATTGTCGGCCGAGGGCATGAACCACGTATCGCGGTAAGGCGCGTTGAGCAGCGCCTTCGGACGGCACGTCCGATCGGGCGCGTGTTCGGCGACATAAGCCCCGATGCGCCGGCGGACGGCGTCGTAGCGCTCCGCGATCCGCCCGAACGTCTCGCATCCCTTTTCGCGACAGCCGCACAGCTCCGCACACAACACCGTCCACTCGGCCTTGCCCAGCGGCGACTGTTCGACATAGTCGCCGACATAGACATAAGGAATCTGCAGTTCGCGGAGCTTGGCGGTCGCGACCGAGTTTTCGCCCGTTACCCCGTAGAGCAGGACGACGTCGGGGCGCAGGGTGGCCAGCAGTTCGAAATTCATGTGCGTGTCGGGACCCACGTCGCGCACCTCGCCGCAGGCACGGTGCGCACGCACGTAGTCGTTGGAGATGTAGTCGATGCCCGAGACGCCCCGCACGCGGCCGATTTCTCCCAGCGCGTCGAACATCGCCACATGGCTCGACGACATGCAGATTACCCGCCGCACGGGCGTGCGGATCACCGTGCCGTCGAATCCCGCCGGCACGGGCGCCTCCTCCGGCAGCAGCAGCAGGTGCTGCTCGACATCCGTCGCCCCCTGCCACGGATTGCGGATCGCGACGAGCACCGCATCGCTGCCCTCCGCACCGCGGATGGCGAAGCCCGAAGCGTGGGCCGGCGTATAGAGCGGCACGGCGAAGTCGTCGGCGACGAATTTCGGCGCTCGGGCGCAGCCGCCCGCAACGAGTGCGGCGAAGAGGGCCAGAAGGGGGGCGAATCGTTTCATTGACTGCAAAAATAGAAAAAATTACGGCAAAATGTATTGTTTTCAGAAAAAGTTACTATATTTGCAGTCCCAAAGCAGGAGTTTCGGCTCCTGCGGCAGGAATCGGGGCGTAGCTCAGTCCGGTTAGAGTACACGTCTGGGGGGCGTGTGGTCGCTGGTTCGAATCCAGTCACCCCGACTGATGAAAAATCCTTGATATTCAATCGAATATCGAGGATTTTTCTTTTGTGATGTATAGCCGGAAAAGTGGCGGTGGTACACAAGTGGTACATAAATGGTCGCTATCCGAAAATTTCAATCTCAGTCGTTAAGTATTTGGTTGTTGGGTGGTTGCTGTATTTGGGCCTATACAGTCGCTCCGAACAGGCAGATAATGAATTTTAATTGTGGTCATGGCTCTATGAGCTGTAATCGCGTTGCAGTATCTTCTGTTGGGATTTGACAAAGCGACCTGCCGGGTTGCGGCAGGTCGGGACAACTAAGAACGGTCGGGATAAAGATTCGGAAAGGATTTGGATAACAACTTGTAACTATGTGCTTTATCCGAGACCAGAATTATATACGAGTGTCGATTCACAGAGTTTAAGATTATTTGAACATATCTTTTATGCTTCCCAGTGAGCCAAGTAACGAAGAGGCTTCGTAGGGTATGTAGACTACTTTGTTATCTTTACCGCTTACCATCTCTTTCAGGGAGTCGATATACTTTGTTGCCAATAAGTAATTAGCGGGATTATATTGCGCTCCGTCTATCGCCGATGTAATCTTCAAAATTGCTTCGGCCTCGGCTTGTGCTTGCAGCACCTTGGCTTCCGCCTCGCCCTCGGCCCTTAATATTTGAGATTGTTTTTCGGCTAAAGCATGATTAATTTGTGACTCTTTGGCCCCTTCGGATTGCAGAATGGCGGATGCTTTTTCACCCTCTGCCTTCAAGATCTTGGCACGACGCTCTCTCTCGGCTTGCATCTGCTGTTCCATCGCATTACGAACACTGTCGGGAGGTGTGATATCCTGCAACTCGACTCGATTGACTTTGACACCCCATTTATTCGTAGCATCGTCCAATACCGCACGTAATTTTGAGTTGATCGTATCACGTGAGGTTAGCGTTTCGTCCAATTCCAATTCACCGATAACGTTTCGCAATGTAGTTTGTGTCAATTTTTCAATTGCATTGGGTAAATTGTCTATTTCGTAGACGGCTTTAATCGGGTCTGTTATCTGAAAATATAACAGTGCATTGATGCGTGTCGTGACATTGTCTTTTGTGATTACATTTTGTTCGGGGAAATCATAAACCTGCTCACGCAAATCTATTTTATCGGATAATCTGGATATAATAATATTATTGCCGTCATAATCCTCTTTAATATAACGACAGTATATTTGACGTGGCTTATCCAATATAGGCCATATGATGTTTATGCCCGCCGATAGTGTAGAGTGGTATTTACCGAGTCGCTCGATAACCATTGTTTCAGATTGAGAAATAGTTTTTAATCCCAGAATTGCGAATAAGATTGCGACAAAAGCGATGATGCCTACGATAATAAGTGTTCCCATGGTATTAAAGTTTTTTTACGGTTAATATTGTGCTGTTTACCTGTTCTACGATTGCTTCTTCTCCGATCTCGATAATTTCACCTTTAGATGCGATAGCTCTCCAAACGTCGCCGTCGATTTTTACTCTGCCGCTATTATGGCCAACGTCTATTGTCTCCGTGACGATTGCCGTTCTGCCAATTAATGCATTCGTGTTGGTCTGTACCTGTTTGCTTTTTTTGTGGAAATATTTTATCATCAGCGGCCGCACGGCAACAAACGATGCAAATGTTGCGATAGAGAAGCATATCAGTTGTCCTTTTAATTCCATATCCAATTCTGAAGCTATTGCCGCTGCTATCGCTCCGACGGAAATACAGAAAATAGCGAATCCAGAGGTAAAAATCTCTATAATGAACAAAAGAAGAGCTATAATAATCCAAATATGCCAGGTTTCCATGATGTTTAAGGTTCGTTAATTTCTTTATGATAAAAACAATGCTCCTAAAGATATGATTCCGAGAATGGGTAGTAATAATGTGAGAATTAAGCCTACGATAAATAGGAAAATAGCCTCTCCTGCACTGAATACCCGGCAAAGAGCTAAAATAATGAGCGCAATAAAATAGCCGATGAAATTAAAAAACACGGAGGCTACTATCAGCACAATTAAGCCCAATAACGTCCATAAACAACCTCGATCCTCTTTCTTCTCCGGTTGAACATTGATAACAGTTTCATTGTGTGTCGATTCGGTCGGGCATATCGGATGTCCGCATTTAAGGCATGCCGGAGCATAGCGGGAAACCTCTGTGCCGCAAGCCGGGCAATGAATCAAAAGAGGTTCTGTTTCCGGTTCCGGTTCTTCGGCAGGAGTTTCTTCCGGGGCTTCTTATGTTAAAGTCATTTTTGGATATTTCTGTCTTAAGTACAAAAATCCTATGATGAACAACAGAATCACGATAATTGACCCCATAATACCGTATTCACCGAAATATTCCTGTATAAAGGTTGGTGTGGTTTCTTCCATGGAAGGCTAATTTATTCGTCTTTCTCCAATTTTCGGGTGCGATAGATGATTAACAATCCTAAACAAAAAGCAGTTACGGCTATTCCAATGGCGAGTCCTGCCCCAATAGAGAGAAGTAGATGATTGATTGAGTCGATAAGGTCCGTTAAAGAGGGGTTTTCCTTGAAATCTTTTGAAAAATCATAAAGGTCTTTAATAGCATCTCCTATTAAGTACATAATAACAGCGGGTGCTATTAGGCATGCAAGCATAAAGAGTGATTTGAGATAGCTTATGCCTCCCAATTTTATCGTGATTGCAATTCTTTGTAGTTTCGAATGTTCTTCAGTCTCTTTATATAATCGGCGGCCTTCCCAATAAAATATGAGGCCTAATACTAAAGTTATAGATACAATTAGTCCCATAATAATGCAAGTTAGTAATTATGCAGTACGTTAAGTTTATTCTTTACAAGACGAAGAATACGCTGCGGAGTATAATTCGCGGCATTTTTGAACTATTCTTTGTTGGTTGTTATTGTATTTCTTTCGGATTAAGTCATCACATCCTAATACGCGGATTGCAGCTTCATATCCTTTCAGCATAAAATAGAATCCGAAATCCTTTTGATCGCCAGTTATCAGATCATAAAATTCTTGTGGATCATGTATTTGTTTAATTAGACCGAAAGAGTCCATTTCCGGCAGGTCGTTTTGGTAGTTCTCGGTTAAAATTTCTTGGGGTGTCATACCCGCCGTTTGTTTTGCATGCTTGAAAAATTGTTGTGCGGTACAATCTCCATCGTTTAAGCCGACGATAAATCCCATTGCATAGATTTGTTCAAAGGTCGCTTTGTATATTGAATCGTCCAGTTGGGAAGATTGCCGTGCTGATGCTGCAAACGCAGTTGTCATAGCTTTCCAATTCAACATGTTTGCATCGGTTGTAAGGTTTTCGAGAAAATACAATTCCGGATAATCTTTTTTATATTCAGCCATATTGAACATTAAGACTGAATCCTGCCCTTGAACTTTGTAATACCAGTATACATCGAGGGTTTCGTCCGTAGCTGAGCGGATGATGGAATCCTGTATCGCGGCAAAACACGGGGCGTCGCACTGTTGTTTCTCACTGAGGTTTACCAACTTCGCCATTTCGATCAGAGCGGTATATTCCATCGGAGCCCCCTTTGCAAGGAGTGCCTCTGCCCGTTGTTCAGATTTCAGCATCGTGCAAAACAAGATGTCGTTCAATTCTTCACATAGGTCGACCAACTCTTGAAACGGGCGTCCTTTCAGTGGGCGGACGCGCTCATTAGAATGTTCTGTTTGTTCCATCGATTCTCCGTCGACTGCTGTTATTTTCTGCCGATTCAGGCACTCCGTATCTTTTTCTGAGGAGACGATTGCATAACAGAGCGATAGTAAAATGCCGATAATAATTATGATGAGATATTTTCGCATGTCGGTTTTTATTCCGTGAATTCAGTCAGTCTATTGTTTACGAACCTATAGGTGCGCCTCTTGCTAAAATTTTCAAAGAAGATGTTATAGTCTCCTCCATAGGTCAATACGATAATTTTGCGTCCTTGTTCTACATGACGGCGCATACGACCTTCGCTCTTTTCGATGACTTGTACCATTTCGACGGTCATGCCAAGTTTTGCCTTTCTATTGAACACTGCTTCGCCAAAGTTCTCTCCGAATCGCCGCGTCCAATAGTTCTTAGCTTGAGCGGACGCATTTTGTTCATCGTCAGAAACAAGGCAAATTAGATTATCATAGAAGGAACCTTCCGATCCTTTGGATTCAATGGCTTCACAACGATAATAAACATGAGGAAGCGTATTGGGATAAGGGTAGTTGATTGGCAAAAGAGAAGATAGTTCTGGAGATTTTGAAATCCTTACCTTAGTAAGATATAATGTTTTAGTTGCACCTCCTTGTTCAGGTTCGAGAATCATCTCAATGTACGGAGCAGATGCTTCATGATTAATCGCAGTGCAAACATATATCTTCTTACCAGTCTTGCTGTATGTGACTTGTTTGCCTACATACAATTGAGCCAACTTTATACTTGCACCATGTACTAATTCCTTGTTATCTCGGTTCCAGTAATTCCCGCAAACAATGGACTTGAAACAAGTATTCCAAATATTTTTTTCTCTTTCTTGTGCTATATGATTATTGATGTATGATTCAAATGCAGATAAACATTTTCGGTCATATATCTGTCGCTCTTTTGCCCGTTGTGCTTCTTGTTCTACCAAATAGGCCTTATATGCCGAAGGCGACATACCGTCCTGCCACTTGCCGGTTTCGGTTGCGCCATTGGCAAGAGTCATCGTTCCTTCGTCCGGCTCGCCGGTATTGAGCTTTCCAACAAACTTATTTCCGACCGAGTCGATGATCTCCATGTTGACCGATCCTGTGAATGTGGCGATATTGCCTTCGAAAACGCATCCTGCAGGGATTTTCCATTTGCAGTCCGCTTTTACGATTTCCGTGGGTTCTCCGTAGCAATATTTGCCACTTGACGGAGCGTCGGACATGAAATTTCCCTCGAACGTGTCGCCATTGGCATATTCGATTCTGCCGTTATCGAGATGTTTCTCGGAAAATTTTCCCATGTAGCGGTCGCCCTCCTCATTTATCAGGGTGCAATCGAATGTGCCGGTACAGAGTCTGTTTTTGTCTTTGATGGTTCCCGAGAATCGGCAGCCGGCAGGGTAATGCCATTTCTTATCACCTCGTACGATCTCGCCTTCGGATGCAAAAGTCATTGTTCCGCGATCGGAAGAAAAACTCATGGAACCATCATGAAGCATTTTACTATTGTTAATTTTGCCTACGAAAATATTACCATCAGCAAATTTGTAAGTTCCGTATCTGCATTGATCATCGACCCACCACCCGTCGAGTTGATCCCCGTTGGCAAAATACATGACACCCTTGCCGTGCTTCACCTTGTCTTTGCCGATAAATAGCTGAAACAATGGGTCTTGTATGTATTTTTTAGGCCTTTTGTTGATTTCTCCGACATATTTGGCTCCATGCTTGTATTTGATGGTGGCTCGTTTGGGTTTGTGCGATTGCGCGAAACCGCCGGGGGCGATGAATAGTAACCCGATTAGGGTTGTAAGTAAGAGTAGACGTCGCATAATCAACTATTTTTTAGCGGATAGTTCCCAATAAAGACTTTCATGATATCGTATTAGTCGATCCATAACTTCTTTGGCTCCGGTATTTGTACTGATTTTTTCTATGCTGTGACCTCCGAGTACTGTTCCCAGCTCATTAAGGCTACCGGTTGAACTAATCACTGTAATGACAGTGATATCGTTACTGTGCATAGTATATCCATCTGTTATATATGGCCAGTTCATGGTAACGTTCTCGCCTTGTTGCGCGATGCATCTGATCAAAAGATCCCTATCGCTGTTATAAGGATTATTCCATATCGTTGCATTGTTTACTCTCATGAAAATGGGTTCTACTCCTACTTTGTGAACTGCTATGGTTATATCCGTTCCATTGGGCGAATAATACATAATTTTCATTGGTTGTCCATCGTCCAACTGCACGTGGTAATAATATTGATTGCAAACGAATTGAATTCCCTGCAGATTTACTTCTGTTATTTCTGTTCCTCCACACGAATTCAAGAGTATTCCTAATAGAACGACAACAATTTTTTTCATAGTTATTGGATAATTAAATACATATTTGATTATCGTTTCCCCCATAATTGGGTAGGTGTTTCACGGCCGAATGGATTGATGTCGGTTTCCTTAATCTTTCCGAGCTTATCGATGCCTAACTCCTCTGTATGATTCAGCAGATAGCGGCCTATCTGCGCATGCAGGTTGTGGAAGATTCGCGGCTGCTCGTTCTTCTCGTTGTAGGCTTCGATCAGCATTTCGACATAATCCACTTGGTATTCGTCGGCCAGGCGCCAGATGAACATACGGGTCGTGAAGGGATCGGGCAAGCCGCAGATGACCTTCGGGGCTCTGCTGCTTAAGATTTCAGCGATGCGTGACATAGTAACAAAATGTTTTGTCGCCACTCGGCTCCTGTATGGCTTGGGTTAATCGCAAAAAGAAAGTGTGGAGTCGGTTTCGTTCATCTCAAAGAAGGTTGTGGAATGACCCAAGCGGAAATAAACGATGCAATACCCCACACTTGATGGATATGGGGTATTCGGACGCAGAGAGTGCGCCCGCCATGATCCAAACAAGAATGAGTGCTGTTCGTTTGCCTTTCCGCTTTGAAAACTTCCACATTTTCTTTGAAAGGCGTGCGAAAACACTTTCAATATGTCCGCCGCAGTCCTTGCGGACGTTGGCAGTGACAAAGTTAGAAATTATTTTCGCTCGAACAACACTCGATGGGGTATCGCCGTATAAATTTCGGCGAAATCGGCCTCGGGATTCTCTACGTTCCGAGGCCATCATAAAAAAGCCGAAACCTTTCGACAAGGTTCCGGCTCCGCGTGCAGGACGGCGGGCTACTTGAACGTCACCCCGTGTTTCTTGCAAATCCATAGGAAGGTCTCGATCCCGATTTTCCGGCTCCGCAGACATTTGGCGAACTGCTCGTCGCATTCGGTCGGGTAATACTTCTTGGAGTGCATGCTGACCAGATGAAATAGCCGCAGTCCCTCTTCCTTGCCGTATTCGTGTGTCAAGGCGCATCCGATGCAATACCAGTCGTGATAGTCGTCGGTGATATCCTTTTTTTCTTCACGGATTTTCTTGATTAATTTATAGACCTTTTCATCGAGCAGCTTCTTTTCCCGGGCCGTCCGGACTTTGGCCCTTGCGGTTCTTTCTTTCAGCACGCCCCGATAAGGCTTCGCGTGCGGATTGATGTATGGGTAGGCATCGTAACTGGCTCCCCGCAAGCGGCAGACATCGCAACACCCTTGGTCGGCGACGAGCCCCGTTTTCTCGTAGATCTCCCGAACCAGAGCGTCGAATTGTGCCAAGTGCATGTCCGGGTGAGCGATGCGGAAAATCAGGTACAGGCCATTCCCGCTGATCGACATGCTTGCACAGAACAAGCTGTCGAAGGTCTTGGCGACGAGTCTCTTCTTCTCGAACCACTCCAGCCCGAATACGCCGTTGTCCTTGTGGTCAATGTCGATGCATATGAACCCGGTGTGCTGAACCAGCCCGTCACGGCTCCGAGTCTTGAATATCCCGCTGGGAGTGATGCACGGCAGGTTGCGTTTAATCCGTTGGCGGACCTTCTCGTTGGAGGTCGTGCGGAACGCGATAACCTGCTCCTTGAATTTGGCAGTCTTACACCACTTTATCAGGTCAACATCGCCGAGTGGTTTCTGTGCGAAGTAGTTCTCGAACACGGAGACCCTGATCTGAGGGAGTTCCGGGGGATTCGAACCGACTGTTTGTCTTTCCGTATACCCATTATTATATTCGTTTTCTTTCATGTTAAAATTATCTTTTAGGGGCGACCTATTTATATTGTATATCGTTGAGTATTGGTAAATTGTCGTTTTCTTCGTCTTCAGTTTTTGTGAAAAATTCGTTGAATTCTTCGTCGTTATTCTTTTTGATTGCCTTCTCCTTGTACTTTTTTTGTCGTTTTCGTTCATTGGCATCCAACTGGGGTCGGATCAGTATGAAGGTTCGCATCTGCTCCCCGTTGAGATCCGTCGGTTCCTCGCCGTAGAGGGCATATCTCATAATCACATCATAGAGATGTAATCTTGCCATGGGCTTCATCGAGGCCAGCGCTTCATAAAAAGCACGGTAGAAGATGAACCCTTCACGGGGCGGAACCTCCGGGTCGAATGTGGGCTTGGTCGTTGTTTTTTCGTCTTTCATAACTAATGCTTTTTTAATTGGTTTATTCTCTGAATGTTTTCCTGTTCGATCGTCGGGTGCAATTCGCTCTGCAACCAGTCGAGGATCTCTTCGCGCTGAAAGTAGAGTCGCCGTCCGCCATGCTCCGGCTTGCGAAACGGTATCTTTCGTTCGCTCGTAAATTTGTAAATCGTCGCCTTGCTGTATCCAGTCAGGCGCACGACCTCCTCGACGGTCATCACTTGCTCGGTCGGAGTTTGATGCGCGGTAAGGTTACCCAAGATTCGGTCGATGCCGAGAATCTCTTTCAGTTGCCCCACGGTCAGCATTGCGATCGGGGTGTCGTCTGTGAATTTTGTCATAATCAATATTATTTTAGATGTGTTTCTATACTGAAATATGATAATGGAATATACATAGGGCCTAAAATGAAAGCACCCCTGCGAGAATGCTATTCCGCAGGGGTACTTAATGAAAGTAATGAATTTAATGAACGATTACAGCCCGTATAGGTCAATGAGAATGGTCGGTATTGCTGGGCGCGTAAATAGAGGGATTGGAATATGAGGTTTCGAGAATTTATGTCGTCTTCATCCGTACTATCGAAAAGCCGCCTGAGGGTCGTGTATATCCGGCGCATGGTTTGATCCGAGGTGGCTCCGACCTCCTGCTTTATGGATTTTATGGACAACAGATGAGGTAGCTGGAACTGGGGGAAATGATTCTTGCAGAAATAAAACAGCATGCCGGTATAGAGCCAGTATCGGAGGTCCGTCCGCGTCCCCTGAAGGACGGTCCCCGTGAAAACGGAGACGGTCTTTCCGCATTGCGGGCAACGCAACAGCAGCGGATTTCTTCGCCTCAAAGGTCGTGTGAGCCGAATATTACAGTCGGGACAATAGGTCGAGTGCCGTTCTGTATAGTAGGCAATAGCGGTCGTTTCATCCGGGAGTAATGCTGAAAAGGCTTGATAGCTGAAAGGAATTTTCATTGTAGCTTATTTTGAGTTGTATATTTGTGCTAATAGCGTAAAAAGACGAGCAGAATTAAACCGCGGCGGCTGTTAGAGAACTTTCGCTGCCTCGTTGATCACACCGTTGTCGAAGCTGTCGAGGTATATGTTCGTGGTTTCCAGATCGGCATGGCCGAGCATCTGTGAAATCACCTCGCGCGGGATGTGGTTGCGCTGTAAGGTCATGGCCGCCGTATGGCGGGAGACGTAGCTCGTCAGGTGGAGATCGATTCCGAGTTCCTCGGCGAGCAGGCGCAGGTATTTCTGGTACTTGCTGTAACGGGTTCGAATGTGCATGTAGAGCCGCTCGCCCGTATAGCCGGAGCGGGTGACGATCGGCAGCAGGAAATCGTCCACGGTCGGCGAGGCCGCTTGTAGGCTCCCGATCAGTTGCCGGATTGCGGGCGTGATCTTGATCGAAATCGGTTTGACCCCTTTCTGCCGCTTGATCTTCTGCCGCTTGTAAACGATATAATCGCCGTCCTCCATCTGTTTGATCTGGGCGGTCGTGAGCATCGCCATGTCGATGAACGAAATGCCGTAACAGTAGTAGGAGAATAGAAACAGCTTGCGGGCGTATTCGCATTGCGGATTGCTGGCCGTGGTGCTTTTGAGTTTCGACAGCTCGGCGGCAGGCAGGTAGCGTTTGGCGGTCGCCTCTTCGAGTTTGGAGACCTCGAATCCGCCCCGTCCGAACGGATAGGTCGCCACCGAGCCGACGCCCTCCGCATTGGCCCGGTTCAGAATGGCCCGCAACGCCTTGAAATAGAATTTGCGTGTGTTGCCGCAACAGCCCCCTTTTGAAGAAACATATCGAATCCCCGGACATAACGCAGGTCGATGTCGGAAAAGAGCCGTTGATCCAGCTTCCGGTCATAGCTTCTCAACATGTCCTGCGTCTGCTTATAGGTTTGGGAATTGCCGATATGTCCCGTTGCATGCAGTTCCGCGATACGGTCGGTGAAATAGGCGTTGAACTTGCCCTGTTTGGAGGTATTCAGAAAGGCGTCCTCGAACTGGTTCAGCGTCCAGTCGATGCCTTCGATCTCGAAACGTTCGACGATCTCGCGGGCGCGGACCTTGTATTTCGCCAGCAGCGCATTGTCGGCCTCGCGTTGTTTGTTCTCGGCTTTCTGCTCGGCTCCTTTCAGGTTGCGCAGAATGATGAATTGCTCGCCGGCCTCGTCCCAATATGCGGGATCGGCGTAGAGATCGAGAGCGATATATTTGCGCCGCTTGTTTTTGGTGATACACAGCCTGACGGCGTAACGTCCGTTGCGGTCGGCTTTGTCGTGACGACGGGGAAATCGGATGGAATGTGCCATTCTATCTGCATTCGTGTTGATAAAAAGATGATTGCGCCACCGACATTGCGTTACGAGTTATGAGTTACTTGCAATAGAATGGCAACAAACTATCTCAGCACTAACCGTATACGCGGGATTATCGATTCCAATTATACGATTACAGAATAACTCGCACGTGGCATTGCAAAAATAGAACGGCAATTAAGGGATTCCAAGTATTTTAAAATTTTGTATCCTGAATTTTGAAATTAGACGCTGCTTAATCACAATAGATACAGATAGTTATGTGTTATGAATTTGCCGTTGAATTTGAATAATTCGGATGTGTCAATTTTGATTTTGGATGAAAATAATTGCAATTTGTGGATAAAATTATAGTGTGTCGGCTTTTGGCGAATACATCCGAAATAATGAATTGAATTAGTATTTTTGTATGGAATGAACAGCCGAAATTTTATAAGGTGTAGATATGAATCCTAATACGGAATATGAGAAGTTTGCCCAAGAAATTTATCAGGGGTTACTGAACGAAGAAAGTATTAAAGCAATCCAAGTACAGCACAATGTGAAATTGCGCGGTAAATCGGGGCAATTGCATCAGGTTGATGTCTATTGGGAATATGAACTTGCGGGAGTGAATCATAAAGTTGCAATCGAATGCAAGAATTATAATAAACCGGTCTCTGTGGGTAAGGTTCGGGATTTTTATGGCGTTTTATCCGACTTGAATAATGTTAATGGAATTATGGTCACCAAAGTGGGATATCAAAAAGGTGCAAAAGAATTTGCGGCCCACTATGGTATTAACCTGAAGGAGTTAAGACTGCCAAATAAAGAGGAAAGCATAATCGGACGGTTAGAACTTAATCTTAATATATCCATTACACGACGTTTATTCTTACTGGATGATGAATGGGCCAAATCCAGCATAAATTTGGAGGGTTATAGGAAATATCTTATGTTTTTTAGTGGGGATAATGATTGGACAACAACTGATTATTTCCCTTTAGAAACACTGCCAGACGCTAAAATATGTGATAAAAATGGCATCCCAATTGTGTCTTTTGATGAGCTTGAGGATAAATTGCCGTCTGAAAATACAGAACCAGAGTATATTTTCAATTTTGAAGATGCTTATGTCGATACTCGGAATATGGGGCGTGTTAAAATCAAAAAAGTGAAATATGTTTTTATACAGGAACGAGAGAAGAAAGTGTTTGATATTGATGCCCGATATTTCATAAAAGCAATTCTAAAAGATGTCTTGAACGGAGAAATAAAAGTTATTGCACCCGGACTGAAATCTACAAAGTAACCCAAAGATTGTTTTAGCGAAAGATTGTCCGAAAATTATTATCTTTGACCTTGTCGAGGTACTCCGCCCCGACAAAACGCAAATAAAATTTGCTTTTGTGCGCGGCTTGTTCGTACCTTTGTTACGAAGTATGCCGAAACTCTATATCATAGCGGGTTGCAATGGTGCAGGGAAAACGACTGCATCCTATACCGTGTTGCCCGAAATGTTGGGATGCCGGGAGTTCGTCAATGCCGACGAAATAGCAAAAGGACTGTCGCCGTTCAATCCCGAAAGCGTGGCGATCGAGGCAGGACGGTTGATGCTGCAACGAATGGATGATCTTTTGTCTGAAAGCGAGGATTTTGCGTTTGAAACGACGTTGGCGACCCGTTCCTATGTGAAATTCGTGGAGCGGGCGCAGGCGAAAGGCTACTTTGTGACGTTGCTCTACTTTTGGTTGCCGACACCCGAACAGGCTATCGAGCGTGTTGCAACACGAGTAAGCGAGGGCGGGCACAATATTCCGTCGGATGTGATTCGGCGGCGTTATGCGAACGGCATCAAAAATTTGACTACCCTTTATACTCCGATTTGCGATTTCTGGACAATTTACGACAACAGCTCGGCAGACGAAGAGATTAAAATAGTTGCGTCGGGTGAGAAGAACATAACAATTCATGTTGAAGATGCGTTATCCTATAAACTGATTACGAATTATGAGCGAGATTGAAATCAAACAAATGCAGGAAAAAATCAACGCAGGTATTTTGCTCGCCCGTAAGCGTCTGATTGAAAAGACTAAGAAAGAGGACGGTGAACTGGTTGTCGTGCGCGACGGAAAGGTCGTGCGCATCAAGGCCCGCGATCTAAAATAGGAATCTTGGGTCGGTTGTCCGAATGAATAATCCCCGACATTTTCGGATGTCGGGGATTCACTTTTCAATTTTGATCGGGTGGGGAACGATGCGTGGAACACAGGTGGAACACGCGAAATCGCAACAACTCCCGATAATGGTAAATCGCAACTCGTTGAAAGAGATGAAAATCCGTTGGAATATAGTTTGTTAAATTTATTAGAAAAAATAAAATTTAATTCTGGGGGGGCGTGTGGTCGCTGGTTCGAATCCAGTCACCCCGACTGCTGGAAAGGCTCGGTAATCTGATGATTGCCGAGCTTTTTCGTTTGATGTCGGTTGGTCCGTTCGTGGTTTATGGTCTCGTTTTTACGCGGTCTGTGTAAATCGTGGCATAAACCGCCAAAAGGCTATGGATGTCTCCTCATAACAACGAAAAGCGTGACGACACGAATGTCGTCGCGCTGCTGGAATATCCGATGAACGGCCGTGTGTTCGAAGGTCCGTAATGTCTTCCTGCGATCGAGTCCTATCGGAGCCTCCAGCCGCCGAGTCCGAAAAACGAGCGCCTGAACCGGGCGCGATCGCGCGCCGCCTGCTCGGAGCCGTATGCGATGGCCCGATCGAGATAGCCGATGCCGCGGCGCATATCGCGTTTCGTTCCGCGACCGAACGCATAGGCCACGCCCAGTGCATGGAGCACCTGTGCGTCGACGGGCTCCCACAGTTCGTCGAGTCGCTCTTCGAGCCGCATCAGGCAGTCGAACGCCCGTTTGTCGTCCACCGCCGTTCCCCACCCGTTCTGGTAACAGACGGCGAGCTCCGCGAGGGGCCGGATGTCCTCCTCGTCGCGCTCTTCGTTGTCGCGGGCCCGCTCCAGCCAGCGGACTGCGCCGGCATAGTCGCGGGCCACATCGCCGCGTCCTTCGAAGTAGAAGTTGCCCGTCTGGAACTGCGCGTTCGCGCTGCCCGCCTCGGCCGCCATCGTGTAGTAGGCGAACGCCTTGCCCGGATCTTCCGCTACTCCGTACCCGCGCGCATAGCAGCTCCCGACATTGTAGGCCGAGCGAAGATCGCCCCGTTCCACCGCCTTCAGAAAATAGGCGAACGCCTCTTCCGGGGCGTCGTATTCGTCTTCGAGCAGTTTGCCGTAATCGTTGCAGGTGAGGGGATCGCCCGAGTCGGCGAGCTGTTTGAGGTAATCCTCGTAGATGTCGGAATCTATATCGGCGAGATCCGATTCGTAGATGGTCCGGTAGTTTCCGAACCCCGCCGCAAGGCCGTTGCTGAAAGAGCGTTCGTAGTATTCGGCTGCGATCGGATAGGCATACGCTTCGTACTCCTCCGCCGAGTCGAACCGCGCGGCGAACGACTCGCCCTCGATTTCGAGGCTATCGCCCCAGAACAGCGCATTGCCCACCATGTATTGGCAGAATGCCTGCCCGGCGTCGGCTCGTGCGCGCACCGCTTCGAAGGCCTCCTTCAATGATGGACAAGGCATCGCGTCGCGCAATTCGGGCGTCAGCATCCCCATGCGCAGGGCGCTTATCGCACCGCTGGCGCTACCGCGCAGGACGCTCTGCGCCATGTAATGCGCAGCGAGCGCCTCGTCCCGTACGAATCCTCCGCCCGACCAGACATACTCTTCGCCCATGTGGCAGCGGGCCAGATAGCAACAGGCGTCGGCGTCGCCCTCCTCGGCGGCCTCCTCCAGCAGATCGTAGCCCCGGCGCATGGCCGCGGGGTCGTAGCTCGTCCATACGAGCCCGATGGCCCGTTCCACCTTTGCGGCATAAGCGCCGCCGTTCGATTTCGTTTCCATCTCTTGATTCGCGATGCCGATCGTCCTGCGTCTCTCCCTCGCCCGGCGTCTTCCTTGCTGCGGCTGTTCGGACCGGCCGCGGACACGGTATAATTATATCTAAAAAAATTCCGGCCCAGTGAGGCCGGAATGCTCTTTAGTCGCGCATGCGAGGCGCCGAGACTTCCCGAAGACCCGCATGCTGCGAGCGCATCGGTCCGCGACGGCCGATGCTTACTTCAATCCGTCGATCACCGTGGCGATGCGCCCGAACACCTCGTCCATCGTACCCGTGCCGTTCACCGAGGCGTATTTGCCCTGCGCGGCATAGTAGTCCGAGACGATCGCCGTCTGCATGCGGTAGACCTCCAGACGACCGCGGATCACCTCCTCCGAGGCGTCGTCGGCACGGCCCGAGTCCTTGCCGCGCAGCAGGATGCGGCGAACCAGCTCCTCCTCGGGGACGTGGATGTCGACCATGATGTCGACCTTCAGTCCGTGCTCCTCGAGAATCGCGTCGAACGCCTCGGCCTGCGCCGTGGTGCGGGGGAATCCGTCGAAGATGCACCCTGCCGACTCCTTGTGTGCGGCGACGTATTCGGCGATCATGCCGATCACGATCTCGTCGGGCGCCAGCTTGCCCTGTGCGATGTAGCTCTCCATGCTGCGGCCGAGCTCCGTGCCGCGGCGGATCTGGTCGCGAATCACCTCGCCGGTCGACACGTGGTCGATGCCGTAGTGCTCCTTCAGACGCTGCGCCTGCGTACCCTTGCCGCATCCCGGCGCGCCGAATAAAACGATGTTTATCATATCCGAAACCCGTTTGTTTGGTTGAACGGACAAAAATAACGCAATTTTTTGGGAAACGGCAAAGATTCATTAGATTTGTAAAAAAATTTAGAATCATGACCCCGAAAAAACGCACCGAAATCGCCTCGCTGGGGCAATTCGGACTGATCGATCTGCTGACGAAGGAGTTTCCCCTCCGCAACGCCTCGACGCTGCGCGCCGTCGGCGACGACGCCGCCGTGATCGCGCCGCCTGCGGGCGAGGCGATGCTCTGCACGACCGATTCGTTCTACGAAGGGGTGGATTTCGATCTGACCTACTTCCCGCTCAAGCATCTGGGATATAAAGTCGTGGTGGCTGCCGTGAGCGACCTGCTGGCGATGAACGCCACGCCGTCGCAGATCACCGTCTCGCTCGGCGTCTCGGCGAAGATCCCGGTCGAAGCCCTGCAGGACCTCTACGAGGGGATCGCGACCGCCTGCGACGAACTGGCCGTCGACCTCGCGGGCGGCGACACGCGGGCCTCGATGACGGGCCTCGTGATCTCGGTCACCGCTCTGGGCCACGCCCCGGAGGGGCGGATCGTCTACCGCAGCGGCGCGCAGCAGAACGACCTCGTCTGCATCACGAGCAACCTCGGCGCCGCCTATATGGGGCTTCGCCTGCTCGAACGCGAAAAACGCGTGCTGGCGGGGCTCGACAATCCCGAACCGCAATTCGCCGGCTACGAATACCTGCTGGAGCGCTACCTCAGGCCGCGTCCGCGCGTCGACGTGCTCGAGGCGCTGCAGGAGGAGGGGGTGCTTCCGACGGCGATGATCGACCTCTCGGACGGTCTCTCCAGCGACCTGATGCAGCTCTGCCGCGCCTCGAAGTGCGGCGCCCGCATCTATCTGGAGCGCATCCCGCTGGCCAAGCAGACCACGGCGCTGGCCGAGGAGATGCACCTCGATCCCGTCACGGCGGCACTCAACGGCGGCGAGGACTACGAACTGCTCTTCACCGTGCCGCTCGCCATGCAGGAGCAGGTCGCACGCACGGGCCTCGTCGACATCATCGGCCACATCACCCCCGAGTCGACGGGCTGCCGCCTCGTGACTCCCGACGGCGGCGAGATCGCCCTCAAGGCGCAGGGCTTTCCGCAGGATCCCGCTTGAGGGCGGGAGCCGCCGCGGCCGGCTGACGGTCCGTATCGGACGGAGTGTCGGTGAAACAGGGGCGGAGGCCGTGATACGGGCTTCGGAAGAGGCTCGACCCGCGAAGCGGTCGCAGGACTCTATACCGCACAAAAACGAAGCGTTCAGTCTGACTGAACGCTTCGTTCGTAAAGATGGGGTGGAAGAAGGGGCTCGAACCCTCGACCTTCGGAACCACAATCCGACGCTCTAACCGACTGAGCTACATCCACCATCTGACCGTTTTCGGCCTTTCGGAGTGCAAATGTAATACGTTTTTTCGGGACCTGCAAGATTTTTGCCGGAAAAATCGTCCGAAGCGGCGCCGAATGACAAAATGGCAGGCGCGCCTGTAGCTTTGTCACTTCGTTTCTGCCAAAAGCCGATTGGCATATCTCTTGTTGGACAAGGAGATGTATTTGCTAACAAATGTCAAACACCAAAAAATAAACGAACCATGAATGTAAAACCCTTATCGGACCGCGTGCTGATTCTGCCGAATCCCGCGGAAGAGAAGACGGCCGGCGGACTGATCATTCCCGACACGGCGAAGGAGAAACCCCTTGCAGGCAAAGTCGTTGCCGTGGGTCCGGGCAACAAGGACGTCGCGATGGAGGTGAAGCCCGGCGACGAGGTGCTCTACGGCAAGTATGCCGGTCAGGAGCTGCAGATCGAGGGCGAGACCTACCTGATCATGAAGCAGAACGATATTTTGGCAATCATCTAATTTTCGAAAAGTCATGGCAAAGGAGATCAAATACAACGTAGAGGCGCGCGAGCTGCTGAAGGAGGGTGTCGACGCACTGTCGAACGCCGTGAAGGTGACGCTCGGCCCGAAGGGCCGCAACGTGATCATCGACAAGAAGTTCGGTGCTCCGCAGATTACGAAGGACGGCGTGTCGGTAGCCAAAGAGATCGAGCTCGAGGATGCGTTCGCCAACATGGGCGCGCAGATGGTGCGCGAGGTGGCTTCGAAGACCAACGACGATGCGGGCGACGGTACGACGACCGCTACGGTGCTCGCGCAGGCGATTATCGGCGTGGGTCTGAAGAACGTCACCGCCGGCGCCAACCCGATGGACCTCAAGCGCGGTATCGACAAGGCCGTCGCCACGGTCGTGGAGTCGCTGCGGGCGCAGAGTCAGGAGGTCGGCTCGGACTTCGCCAAGATCGAGCAGGTGGCCACCATTTCGGCCAATAACGACGGCAACATCGGCAAGCTGATCGCCGAGGCGATGGGCAAGGTCAACAAGGAGGGCGTCATCACCGTCGAGGAGGCGAAAGGCACCGAGACCCACGTCGAGGTGGTCGAGGGCATGCAGTTCGACCGCGGCTACATCTCGGCCTACTTCATCACCGATCCCGAGAAGATGGAGGCCCAGCTGGAGAAGCCCTACGTGCTGATCACCGACAAGAAGATCTCGACGATGAAGGAGCTGATGGGTGTTTTGGAGCCGGTGGCGCAGAGCGGCCGTTCGCTGCTGATCATCGCCGAGGATGTCGACGGCGAAGCGCTGTCGGCCCTCGTGGTCAACAAGCTGCGCGGCACGCTGAAGATCGCCGCCTGCAAGGCTCCGGGCTTCGGCGACCGCCGCAAGGAGATGTTGGAGGACATCGCCGTGCTGACCGGCGCCACGGTCATCTCGACCGACAAGGGCATGAAGATCGAGGATGCAACGCTCGAAATGCTCGGTACGGCCGACAAGGTGACGCTCAACAAGGAGAACACCACGATCGTCGACGGTGCGGGCGACAAGACCCAGATCGCGGCCCGCGTGGCGCAGATCCGCGCGTCGATCGAGAAGGCTACGTCGGATTACGACAAGGAGAAGCTGCAGGAGCGCCTCGCCAAGCTGGCGGGCGGCGTAGCGGTGCTCTATGTCGGTGCTGCGACGGAGGTCGAGATGAAGGAGAAGAAGGACCGTGTCGACGATGCGCTGGCCGCAACGCGTGCCGCTGTCGAGGAGGGTATCGTTCCGGGCGGCGGCGTGGCCTACATCCGCGCTACGGCTTCGCTCGAAGGCCTGAAGGGCGAGAACGAGGATCAGACGACCGGTATCCAGATCGTGCGCCGCGCCATCGAGGAGCCGCTGCGCCAGATCGTCGCCAATGCCGGCGGCGAGGGTTCGGTCGTGGTCAACAAGGTGCGCGAGGGCGAGGGTGCCTTCGGTTACAACGCCCGCGACGACCGCTACGAGGACCTGCTCAAGGCGGGTATCATCGACCCGACGAAGGTGTCGCGCGTAGCGCTCGAGAACGCCGCGTCGATCGCTTCGATGTTCCTCACCACCGAGTGCGTGCTGGCCGAGAAGAAGTCGGAGCAGCCCGCCATGCCCCCGATGCCGGGCGGCGGAATGGGCGGCATGATGTAATCGCTCTTCCCTGATGGCGGCGGGGGCGCCGCACATCGCTCGAATCCCCGAACGGGTGGGTCCGCATAGGATCTCCGTTCGGGGATTTTTGCGTGGGGCACGTCGCTGCACGGGGCTCGCTGCACGGATTTCGCTGCATGCGGCTGTTGCCCGTCGGCGGGAAACAGATACAGCCGCGGCTGCCGCAGCATGAAAAAACGGCGCATGCCCGAAAGCATGCGCCGTTGCCGTACATCATTCCGCGACTACATCCACGGCGTGGCGGTGTCGGTGGAGAGAATGCCCTCGACCCACACCGGGGTCTTCGAGGTGCGCAGGGTGTGACCGTTGCCGGTGCAGTCCTCGAACACGTTGCCCGAACCTTCGTTCATGCGCCAGTAGGCGACCAGATCGGCCGATTTCGCGCTGGTGGTCGTGATGTTGTTTTGGATCTGCGCTGCGGTGCGGCATACCGACCAGATGCGGAGTTCGGCGCAGAGGATCTTGCAGCCGCTCCACCACGAGTTGCCCGTGCCGTGTCCGCCGCCGGCATCGCCTCCGAACCAGTATGCGACACCGAATTCGGGGGCTGCGACGCCCTCCTTGCTGCCGGCGAACTGTCCGTTGACGTAGAGCGTCACGGCCTTGCCGTCGTAGGTCAGGGCCAAATGCTGCCAAACGTTCGGCGTGAAGGAGATCGTCGGGTTGAGGTACCAGCCTTCGCCCTGGAACTGCACGAGCGAGTGCGCCTTATGATCCGACGTGTTGTTCTGCGGGTCTTCGAAGCGCAGCAGCACCGAACCGCCGTTGGTGAAGACGGCGCGGTTGCGGTTGGCCGTGTTGCTTATTTGGAACCGGCACTCGACGGTGAAGTTCGGCAGCGTCTGGGGGAAGCCGTCGGCTACGAGACCCGCGCCGCTGGTGAACTGCGGGAGCGACGACATGACGATGCTCTCGGTCGTGATGACGAACTTCGAGGTGTTGCTCGTCGTCGGAACGGCGCCGTCGGCGCTCTCGAGGCGCAGCGGAATGGCGTACACCTCGCCGACCAGCTCTTTGGGCAGCGGATCGATGTGGATGTTCACCGGATCGGACAGGTACGAGCCGGCCTTCACCGTCACGGTCTCGGCCATCGTGTAGACATTCTCGGGTAGCGTCACATAGCTCGAGCTCTCCTGCTTGTTGAAGGCCTCCATCACCGCCTCGTCGGCCACCAGACGGAACTCGGTGTCCTTCTCGGCCTTCTGGGTGAGGCTCACCGTAACGGTGGCGGTGGCGCCGTTCACGGCGTCGATCACCACCTTCGCGCTCGACGCGGAGGTGCTTTCGCTGATGTACGCGTGCGTGCCGAGTACATCGTATTCGGCGTCGTTGCAACCTGCCGCGAGTGCGGCGAGGAGCAGGGCGGCCGTCGCTTTCATGCTATTTTTCATTGCTTGTGTTCGTTTAGAATGGTGAAACGGTTAGTTCTGCGCGGGATTCTGCGCCTGAATGCCGGCGCGCATCCACTTGTAGGGAGGCGTATTCACGGCCTCGGCGTCGAAACGGTAGCCGCCGAAACCGCCCTTGCGGAAGCCGTTCGCGGGCTCCCACTTGGCCATGCCCAGCAGCGAGGGGCACACCTTCTTGTCCTGACGTACGCCGTCGCGCGTGGTCCAGTAGTAGCCGCCGTCCAGCGCGTTGATGGCGCTCTCCATGTTCTCCGTGACGATGAAGCGGTTGGTCACCTCCTCCTCGGTCATGTAGCTCGCATAACGGCTCACGATCTGGGAGAGACGATACTCCATGTTCGACTCGCTTTGGCCGGCGGTCGGGGAGGGCGTGCCGCCCGATACCGAGTAGGCCTGTGCGATGTAGTAGTCGAAATAGGGCGACGTCACGGCCGGAAGGTTGTAGACCTCGCCGTCGATGACGAGCATCTTGCCCGAATCCGACTGGGGGCCGAGGTAGTCCTTCAGGATGGTGAGGAACCACTCCACGAAGGTCGGATTCTCATCGAGGTGCCCCCTGAAGCCGTCGACATTGGGTTCGAAGTCGATGTCCAGACCGTCGTAGCCGTACTTGTGGATCGTATCCGAGATGGCCTGCGCGTACTTCACCATCGACTCCTTGATGGCAGCTTCGGTCTCCGGGTTGGTCTGGTAATCGGCATCGTTCGCGGGCCAGCCCCAGAACGCCTTGCGGTCCGCGTCGTTCGAATCGTGCTCTTTGGGCGTGAAGCCCTTGCCGATGTACTGGATGAAGGTACACATCAGCACCTTCGTACCCTTCTTCTGCTGCACGTTGCGCAGGTCGTCGATCTTCGCCTGCGACAGGCCCGTGGCGTTGTCCCACAGCGAGATCATGTCCATCGAGTCGGGGAGCTGCGAGAGCATGCCCGTCATGGCGAGGCTGGGCTCCTGCCAGCCGCTGTACCAGCCGAACGAAATGGCATGGTCGGTGGCCTTGTAGGCGCGGATCGCCTCGTAATAGCTTTCGGGCTTGTTGGGGTTGGTCAGGTCGGCGTCGAGAATCACGTTGCTTTCGGGCTCCGTCCAGTCGCTGCACCCCACCGCCGCGAGCGACATGAGGGCCAGCGCGGCGGTTTTCGCGATATTGATTTTGAAGTTCATAATCATTCCGTTTTTAGGTGATAATTAGTTTTTCTTGGCCCAGAACAGATCGGTTGCCTGCGTATCGGGACCGCCGAGCAGGTTCGATACGGCCTGCTGGTAGTTCGTCGTGTTGTAGTCGCGCTCGTCGAGCGGGTAGAACAGACGGCGGGCGCCGCGTGCCGAGCTGACGACGCCGTCGCTCAGGTTGTCCACGGCCGGAGCCAGTTCGGGGTAGCCCGTACGGCGGTACTCGGCCCAACCCTCGATCGGGTTCGGATAGATGGCGATCCACTTCTGCGTGATGATCTGCTCGAGGTGCTTCTCGGTGGTCGACTCGGCGTTCCATGCGATCTTTACGGTCGTCTGACGGCTGTAGTTGCCGAGGAAGGTGTCGCCCGTGTGGCTGGAAGGCGTGCTGGTCGCATCGGTGATGTAGGAGCCGGCGCTCACGCCCCACTGCTCCATCGAGAGCTCGATACCCCGCTCGTAGAACGTCTTGGCGTCGCCCGCGATCCAGCCGCGCAGTGCGGCCTCGGCCAGCAGGAACTGCGTCTCGGCGGCCGTGAATACGGGCTGCTTGCTCGTCGCCGTGAAGTTGGGCATCGAGTAGCCCTGTGCCGTGGACATGGTGTAGCTGGCGTGGCCCGAGGGCATGCCGTAGTACTGGCGGTTGTGGCCCGAGATCGAGGCGAGCGTGAAGTAGGCGCTGCGACGGGGGTCGTTGTAGCCGTTCATGTAGTCGACGATCGCGGCGTTGACGCGCAGCTCGCCCCAGCTTGCCGAATGGAGGTAGTAGGGGTTCGACTCGGCACCGGGATCCTTCATCGCGTTGTGGGCGTTGCTCTCGATCAGACCCGCCGGATGGGCGACGATGGCCTGCACGGCGGCCTCATCGGCCGTACGCACGGCGACGCGGAGCGCCATCGAGTTGGCGAAGCGTGCCCACAGGGCGTAGTCGCCGCCGTAGATCAGGTCGCCGCTGCCCAGCGGGCGCGAGTCGGGCAGCTCCTGCGAGTAGCTGTAGAGCGTGGTGGCCGCAGCTTCGAGATCGGCGATGATCGTCTTGTAGAACTCGCGGTGATCGTCGTAGGGCACGTACATCATGCCGTTCTTCACTTGGCTGTAGGGGATGGGGCCGTAGGTGTCCGATACGCGGGCCATCGCGGCGGCGCGCACGAGGTTGGCCATCGCCATCCAGTGACCGGCGTTGTCGGTGTACTGCTGCACCTTGAAGTAGTTGCCGTAGATGTCGCGGAACGTGAGTTTGTAGAACTCCTGATTCCACCCCTCCGACTGGTTGTAGGTGTCGAAGTTCTGACCGCCCCAGCGGTTGGTCTGCGAGAAGTGGCCGCCCAGCTGGCCGATCATGCCCTCCACCATCTGCGCATCGTTCTGCTGCGTGTAGAGGATGGCGTTGATCATCGTCGGCAGCACGATATCGGGCGTGATGTTCGCCGGAGCGTATCGATCGGAGTTATACTCCTCGAAATTGCCCGTACAGGCGACGATGCCGCCGGCCATGAGCGAGAGGAGCGAATATTTGATTATCTTTTTCATAGGTCTGTGCGGAAATTAGAATTGCAGTTTGACATTGAAGCCGATGTTGCGCGTGCTCGGGAGCATGAAGTAGTCGACGCCCTGATAGTAGTTGCTGCCCGTAGCCGACGAGAGTTCGGGATCGAACGGCGCCTTGCAGTAGATCATCCAGAGGTTCTTGGCCACGAAGCCGACCGTGAGCTTGGCCTTGTTGCGGAACCACTTCTGCGGCAGCGTGTAGTTGAGGCTCAACTCCTGCAGACGGACGTTGGTCGCGTCGTAGATGTAGTAGGCGCCGTGACCGCCGCGTGCCGTCGCGATCTTCTGGTAGTACTTCTGTGCGCTCAACGTGCCGTAGTTGACCGGAATGCCGCCGCGGTCGCGCAGCGCCGCCGAAGCCTCCGATACGCCGTAGTAGTCGAGGATACCCTGCGTCGCCGAGTAGGTCACGCCGCCGATGCGGGCCGTGAAGACCACGCCGAGGTCGATGCCCTTCCATGCGAAGTTGTTGCTCCAGCCCAAGTTGTGCTTGGCGGCCAGCTGACCCACCTTCTTCGGGGCGATCTCCTTGATCGAGATGTCGCCCGTGGTCGGGTTGATCAGGATGTCGCCGTTGCCGTCGCGTGCGATCTCGTGGTTGATGTAGATGTCGCTCATCGAACCGCCCTCGCGCAGGATCACCTGCGGAGCCACGCCGCTTTCGCCCAGCCAGTTCTTGCGGATCTCGAGCATGTCCTCGTAGCGGCCCGTCAGCGGGTTGAGCATGCCGTGCGCCAGCTCGATGATCTTGTTGTCGTTGTAGGAGTAGGTGGCGTTGGTCGACCAGAGGAAGTCGCCCCACTTGTTGTTGTAGCCGAGCGAAACCTCGACGCCCTCGTTCTGGATGTTACCCGTCTGCGCGAGGTAGTTCTCGTAACCGGTCGATGCGGCCAGCGGCATGTAGATCAGCTGGTTGTAGGTGTTCGAACGGTAGTAGGTCACGTCCAGATTGATCTTGTTGAGGAAGCGGGCGTTGACGCCGACCTCCCACGACTTCGTATCCTCGGGCTTGAGGTTGTCGTTGGGGTAGGTCGAGGGAGCCTCCCAGCCGTGCGACTGCTCGTTGTAGACGGCGCGCGGGTTGGACAGGTAGCGGTTGAACGCCGAGGCCACCTGCGTGTACGAGGCGCGGACCTTCAGGAACGAGAACCACTTCGGCATCTCGACCATGTTCGAGATCACGCCCGAGAGACCCACCGAAGGATAGAAGAACGACGAGTTGCTCGTGTAGGCCAGCTGCGAAGCCCATTCGTTGCGGCCCGTCACGGTGAGGTAGAGCATCGACTTCCAGCCCAGCTCGACGTTGGCGAAGATCGACTGCGTCTGGTCGTGCCAGCCCTTCTGCATCGTCTTGAAGTTGCTCGTGGTGTTGAGGTTGAGCGTCGAGAAGAGGTTGGGGATGTTCAGGTCGCCCGCGTTGCCCATCATTTCGTAACGCTGGTTGTTGATCGAGGCGCCGACCTGTGCCGACAGCGACCAGTCGTCGCCGAAGGTCTTGTTGATGTTGGCCATCACGTCGCCGTAGAACGTGCGGTCGGTCTGCGTCTGATCCGTCAGACCGCCGCTCTTGCCGGCGAAGGTCTCGAGGGTCGTGGCGTAGAGCTTCTTGGTGATGCGGTACTCCGAGTTGTCGACGCGTACGCGGCCCGTGACGTCGAGCCAGTCGGTCACCTGCCACTTGAGCGAGGCGTTGAGCAGGTAGCGGCGCTTGTCGGTCTCGCGCTTCATGCGCTTCTGGATCCAGTAGGGGTTCTGCAGGTTGTGCGCACCGGGGCCGTAGGGCCAGTACTGGGCCATGTAGCCGTTGTTGTTGTCCCAGCGCTCGAACAGACGGATCTCGTCGAAGTCGTCGCCGCGCGGGAAGAGGTAGAGCGACGGCAGGGGGTTGTAGTAGGTACCCTGCGACACCATGTTGCGGTCGTTCTGGATGATGAAGTTGGCGCCGAAGTCGAACGTCAGCTTATCCTTCGCGAAGGTCGTGGTGTTGCGTGCCGAGAAGTTGTAGCGGTCGTACTTGCTCTCGGGAATGATGTCGGCGGCGTTGGTCGTCGATACCGAGATGTAGGTCTGGTTCTTCTTCGTGCCGGTCGAGAGCGATACGGAGTTGATGATGTTCGTGCCGGTGTTGAAGAAGCTGGCGGGATCGAACGTGCCGCGCTGCGCGTCGCCCCAGCTGTAGACGCCGTCGCTCGTGCCGTAGCGGTTCTGCATCTCGGGCAGGCGCGTCACGGTCGAGAACATCGTGCTGTTGGAGACGGTCACCACGGTCTTCTCCTCGGCGCCGCGCTTGGTCGTGATGAGGATCACGCCGTTGGCCGCGTCCGAACCGTAGAGGGCTGCGGCCGAGGGGCCGGTCAGCATCGAGATCGACTCGATGTCCTCGGGGTTGATGTCCGCGGCGCTCTCCGAGCCGACCTGATCGGCCATAGCGCCGCCCTCGCCGCCGAAGCTGCGGTTGTACATCGGAATACCGTCGATCACGTAGAGTGCGGCGTTGTTCTTTTCGAGCGACTTCATACCGCGCATCACCACGCGCGTCGAGGCGCCCGAGCCGCCGGCTCCGGAGTTGATCGTCACACCGGCCACCTTGCCGACGAGCGAGTTGACGAAGTTCGCGTCCTTGACGGCCGTGATATCTTCGGCTTTCACCTGCTGTACGTTGTAGGCCAGCGCTTTTTCCTGACGCTTGATACCGAGGGCGGTCACGACGACGGCATTCATCGTCTGGCTCTCTTCGGTCAGGGTGACATCGAGTCGGGTTTGCCCGGCATAGGGAATCTCTTCGGTTTTGTAACCGACGAACGATACGGCGATCACGTCGCCGGGCTTGACGTTGTTCAGTACGAAGGAACCGTCCGACGTGGTCGTGGTTCCCGAGGTGCCGTTTTTGACGATGACCGTGGCGCCGACCACCGGTCCCATCGCATCGGTTACGGTACCTTTAACGGAGGAATTACCCCCCCCCTGCGCATAGGCCGCAGGGGCCGTCGCAACGGCTCCGATGACTGCGAGAAGCGCAGTCGCACAGCACATTGCAACCATTCTTTTAATCGATTTCAGCATGGTTTAGTGTAATAAATGAAACATAAGCGGGTTGGTTTGAATGGGTGGACCGGACGCTTCGTGCGTGTCCGATCGAAGTTCGGTTTGTCGTTCTTTTTTTCGAGGCGTTCTTTCGAGGTTTTACGGTTAATAATAGCGTTTACGTTCGGATTCAGTGATTTATGTGTGTCGAATGAGGCGCGTGCTAACGCGAATGGTCATACAAAGATAACAAGATTATCCGAGAAAACAAGTATGCAAATCGCATCCGAGGTCCTTCGTCGCCGTTGCGGACCGCGCCTAACGGCGTATTCGTCTGGTGCGGGACGGTTTGCCGAGCGGATTCGAAACGCTCTTCGACTGTAGTTTTTTATGCGCGGGGCCCTTTCCGGGCGAGCGAGGAGTTTTCGGCCCTATTCGGCACCGTTGCCCTGCAGCAGGATGCGGGCCTGTGCGAGGGCCGCTTCGGTAACGGTCGAGCCCGAGAGCATCTTGGCGATTTCGGTCGTGCGCTCGGCGTCCGTGAGGCGGTCGATCTGCGTGCGCCCGTCGTGCTTCGAGACGACGAAGTGGGCCGTACCCTTCGAGGCGACCTGCGGCAGGTGGGTGATGTCGACCACCTGCATCGTCCCGGCGAGTGCGGCGATGATCTCGCCCATCGCGTCGGCGATGCGGCCCGAGACGCCCGTGTCAATTTCGTCGAAGACGATCGTGGGCAGCTGCATGTGGGTCGCCAGCAGCGCCTTGAGCGCCAGCATCACGCGCGAGAGCTCGCCGCCCGAGGCGATGCGCTCCACGGGGCGGAGCGTCGTGCGGGGATTGGCCGTGAAGAGGAACTGCACGCCGTCGTGTCCCGTGCGTCCGAGCGGCGTGGGTGCGAGGTCGACGCGGAACTGCGTCTCGGCCATGCCCAGCTTCGCCAGTGTGGCGCAGATCCGTTCGGCGAAGGCGGGAGCGGCCTTCGCGCGCGCTTCGTGCAGGCGGTCGGCGAGGTAGCGGGCCGTCCGTTCCGCATCGGCGAGGTCGTGCTCCGCGGCGGCGATCTCCTCGTCCGAGCGGGCGATCGATGCCAGCTGCGCGGCATAGCGGTCGCGCAGGGCGAGCAGCTCCGCCTCGTTCGCGGCGCGGTGCTTCTGCTGCAGGGCGAGGAGCGTGTCGAGCCGCGCGGCCTGTTTGGCGAGCCGTGCCGGGTCGGCTTCGATGCGCTCGCTCTCCTCCGCCACGGAGGCGTTGATGTCCTTGAGCTCCTCGACGACGGCATGCAGCCGCCGGGCGTATCCTTCGGCGGCGGGGTAGTGGCTCCGCTCGTGGGCGAGGGCGTTTTCGGCGCGCCGCAGCTGCGCGAGGATCCCCGTCTCGTCGGCATCGAGCGCGTTGCGCAGCCCGGTGAGCGTCTCTCCGATGCGATCGGCGTTCTGGAGCAGGGCCAGCTCCTGCTCGAGCTGCTCCTGCTCGCCGGCGCGCAGCCCCGCGGCGGCGAGCTCCTCCGACTGGAACCGGAGCCACTCCTCGTCGCGGCGGCCCGTTTCGGCCGCTTCGCGCAGGGCGGCGAGCCGGCGCCGCAGCTCCGTGACGCGGGCGTATTGCGCGCCGTAGGCGGCGAGCGTCGCGCCGTTGCCGGCGACGGTGTCGAGTGCCGCCGTGCGGAACTCTTCCGACGAAAGGATCGGGGTCTGGTGCTGCGAGTGGATGTCGATCAGCCGCTCGCCCAGCTCGCGCAGGCGGGCGAGCGATACGGGTACATCGTTGACGAAGGCGCGGCTCTTGCCCGCGGGGGTGATGATGCGCGTGAGGGTGGTCTCCGCGGCGTAGTCGAGGTCGTTCTCGGCGAAGAAGGGTTCCAGACCGGTCGCTGCGAGGTCGAAAACTCCTTCGACGGTGCAGTTGCGCGTCGCATCCTTCGTCGCAGCCGCATCGTGCTTGCCGCCGAGCAGCAGGCCGAGCGCACCCAGCAGGATCGACTTGCCGGCACCCGTCTCGCCCGTGATGATGTTCAGACGGGGATCGAGTTCCATCGACAGCGAGTCGATCAGTGCGTAGTTTTCGATCGTGAGGCGGCGCAGCATCGTGAAGTGTCTTTTTATTGGATGAATGTTGTGACGGTCGGTGACAGGTTCGCTGCAGCGTATTCGGGACCGTCCCGACGGCCGTGCGGCGATTCCCGGCGTATGCCGCTTCGGCGGGCAGGGGCGCATCCGCATTTCGTGCTTCGGACGCCGCCTCGCCGGTGACGGGTCGGAATTCGCTGTGGAGCGGGCGACTGCGGCTTCCGGCATCGGGCTCCGTCTTCCCGGCTCTATCGGGCGGGGCGCATTGCAGCGAGTCCGGCGATTTTGTCGGCGATGCGGGCCGCGACCTCGCGCTTGGAGAGCAGCGGCAGCTCCTCGCTCGCCGTGCGGTCGATCAGCGTCACCTTGTTCGTGTCGCCGCGGAACCCGGCCCCGGCGTCGCGCAGCGAGTTGAGGACGATGAAGTCGAAATTTTTCCGCTCCAGCTTTTCGCGGGCATGCTCCCGCTCGGCGTCCGTCTCGAGGGCGAAGCCCACCAGCAGCCGATCGCCCTTGCGGGCTCCCAGCTCGGCGGCGATGTCGCGCGTGCGGCGGAGGCGGATCATGAGTTCGCCGTCGCCCTTCTTCAGTTTGCGGTCGGCGACTTCGCAGGGGGTGTAGTCGGCCACGGCGGCGCACATCACGGCGCCGTCCGCATCGGCGAAGGCCGCGACCGTCGCTTCGTACATCTCCTCGGCCGAGAGGATGTCGATGCGCGTCACGCCGGCGGGTGCGTCGAGGGCCGTGCGGCCGCTCACGAGCGTCACCGCGGCTCCGCGCCGTGCCAGCTGCTCGGCGATGGCGTAGCCCATCTTGCCCGAGGAGTGATTGGAGAGGAACCGCACGGGGTCGATCGCCTCGATCGTGGCACCGGCCGTCACTACGAAGCGCTTGCCGGCGAGCGGTCGGCTGTCGGGCGCTTCGGCGGGGACGCTGTCGACAGATTGCCGCTCCGCAGCCGTTCCCTTACCGGCGAGCAGCTCGCCGACGAAGGCGGCGATCGTCTCGGGTTCGGCCATGCGGCCCTTGCCCCGAAGTCCGCTGGCCAGCTCGCCGTCGCCCGCTTCGACGATTCCGACGCCGCGTGCGGCGAGCGTCGCGAGGTTCTGCCGCGTCGCGGGGTGGGCGTACATGTCGAGGTCCATCGTCGGAGCCACCGCCACCGGACAGCGGGCCGAGAGGTAGGTCGTGAGCAGCAGGTTGTCGGCGATGCCTGCGGCCATCTTGGCCAGCGTGTTGGCCGTGGCGGGCGCGATGACGAAGCAGTCGGCCCACTCGCCCAGCGAGACGTGGGAGTTCCAAGCGCCGTTCTCGGGGTCGAAGAACTCCACCAGAATGGGATTCTTCGAGAGCGTGGCCATCGTCAGCGGCGTGATGAACTGCTTGGCATGTTCGGTCATCACCACGCGCACCTCGGCGCCCGCCGTCTTCAGCAGACGGCAGAGCGCGGCCGACTTGTAGGCGGCGATGCCGCCCGTGATGCCGAGCAGTATGCGGCGTCCCTGCAGATCCATCGTCGCGCGATCAGGCCTCCGGCGCCTGCTTTTTCTCCTCGTTGCCCTCGCGGTAGAAGAGCTCGTCGTCGAGGAACTCCTCGGTGGCGATGATCACCGGCTTGGGCAGCCGCTCGTAGTAGCGCGAGATCTCGATCTGCTCGCGGTTTTCGAACGTCTCCTCCATCGTGTCCGTGGGCGACGAGAAGTCGGCCAGCTTGCGGTTGAGCTCGGTCTTGAGCTCCGTGGCGATCTGGTTGGCGCGACGGGCGATGATGTTCACCGTCTCGTAGATGTTGCCGGTCTCCTTGTCCAGATCGACCAGTTTGCGCGTGACGGTGTTGTTCGGGATGTTCTTCTTGATTTCCATATGTCGTATCAGATATTGTCCTCCTTTTTGTTGCGGGCGAGGAAGTCGCGCGCCTTTGCGGTCATGCGTTCCACCTCGCGGATGTGCTTCGACTCGGGGAACTCCTCGCGGAACGAGAGCGACGAGTCGAGCAGCTGCAGGTAGCGGTCCGTCTGCTTCTCGTCGACCGAGTTGCTGGCGAAGCGGTAGCCCGCGTCGACGATCAGGAACATGATCTCCTCGCGGTGCTTGCTCTCGGGGTACTCCTTCAGGGCGTTCTTCAGGGCCGTGATGGCCGACTTGTAACGTCCGATTTTATAATAGGTATAGGCGTTGATGTAGGCCTTGTCGTGGAGCCGCTCGGTCAGCTCGGCGTCGATCTTGCGGAAGTTGGCGACCTGCTCGCTCTGCGGATAGCGCGACATGAACTCGTTGACGGCGATGAGCGCCTGCCCGGTCATGGTCTGGTCGCGCGTCGGACCCGGCGAGAGGTAGTAGAAGCACATGGCGTACATCCCTTCGGCATCCTCGATGAAGGCGCTGCGGCCGAACTTGCGGCGGAACTCGTCGAGCAGCACCGACGCCGTGTCGTAGTCGCGGTTCTTGTATTTGCAGCGGGCGTTGAAGAAGGAGATGCTGTCCTCGCGCGTCGAGCCGGCGTAGTAGTGCTGCACGCCCTCGAAGAGCGTCGAGGCGCGCTGCCACTTCTCCTTCTCGTAGTTCTCCATCGCTTTGGCATAGATCTCCTCGGGGCGTCCGCTCTTGAGCAGGGCGTTGATGCCTCCGCACCCGGCGAGCAGGACGGCGACGAGCGCCGCGCAGGCGGCATATGCACATGTTTGCTTCATCGATAATTCTTTTACGGCGCTTTATCGCGCAAAGTTACGCATAAATTAACGATTTGCAAAAAAAATTATTGCCTCCCTCCGGCGGCTTTCCGAGGCTGCCGGAGGGGGTGCCGGAGTGGGTGCCGGGACCCTGCGGAGGGGCCTGCCGGAGGAGCGCCGCCCGATGGCACGAATCGTGCCGCAAAGCGGGAAAAAGATTTGGAAATCCGGATTTAACTCCCTATCTTTGTCTGCACGAGCGAAGAGTTCTGGCCGTTCCGCGGCCGGGATTTTCGTTTTTTGTGCGTTTGTCCGAAAGGATGTCCGCCCGTGCGGCGGAGCGTTCGCAAGTTCGTATTTCGGCCCGCGGCTGTGCGGGCACAGAGTGAAAAATAGATATGGCTAAAGAGATTATTTATCTGACGGCGGAGGGGTACAAGAAGCTCAAGGACGAGTTGGATCACATGCGTTCCGTGGAGCGGCCCGCGATGTCGGCGGCGATCGCCGAGGCCCGCGACAAGGGCGACCTCTCGGAGAATGCCGAGTACGACGCTGCGCGCGAGGCGCAGGGACTCTTGGAGATGCGCATCGCCCGGATGGAGGATACGCTCGCCAATGCACGCGTGATCGACGAGACGAAGATCGACCGCAGCAAGGTGCAGATCCTGAGCAAGGTGACGCTGCTCAACCACAACAACGGCAAGCAGGTGACCTACACGATCGTCGCCGAGCACGAGGCGAACCTGCGCGAGGGCAAGCTCGCCATCGGTACGCCCATCGCCAAGGCGCTGCTGGGCCGCAAGAAGGGCGAGACGGTCGAGGTGAACGTTCCGGCCGGAACGCTCCGGTTCGAGATTCTCGACATCAGCATCTGACGCGCGCGCCGCCCGCCCGGGCGGCCGCCGCACCGACATATTCCCGCTCCGCGTATGTGCGGACGGATTTGCAGGGCCGCATCGCGCGGCCCTTTTTCGTTGCAGCGGGGGCGGTGTGCTCCTTTGCGACGCATGCGTTGCGTCGGCCGACTCCAGTTTTCCGGATCTCCGCCACGGCGGAATCGAATAAAATTCGTATCTTCGCGTCCGAATATGACACGATCCGTTCTTCGTAGATTCGGGGCGCTTCCGCTGCTCCTGCTGCTGCTGGCCGCACGTGTGGGGCAGCAGATCCACATCCATACGGAGAATCCGCTCCATTTCGTCGCCTACTGCAGCGAACTGGCGCCGGACAACGGCGCGTCGGAAGGCGTGAGCGAACGCTGTATCGTCGACGACTTCTACTTTTTCCCCTTCCTGCAGACCGCACCCGCCGTGCATGCCTTCTATGCGACGCCGCTCGCGGTGTTGCACGGTGCGGCCACGTGTTGCCGTTGCGGCGCGCTTGCGCACACCGTCTCGCTGCGCGCGCCTCCGGCGGCGGACCGATTCCATTGCTGATCCTTCGAAATCGCCCCTGCCGGCAGCGGCGAGGAGGCCGATCGCCGGCGCGGAGCGTGCCTGCGATGTGCTTCGTCGCGTGCGCGCTCCGCGGTGCGGCGTTCGACGGATCGGTGCGCGGCTGCTGCCGCCCGATTCCGTGTCCGGGGGTATCCGGGCAATCATTCCTTATCCGAAAAAAATCGATCCGATGAAACGCTTTCTTTTTCTTTATACGGCGTTGCTCGTCGTCTGCTCGTGCCCCTTTGCCGTGCGAGCCTACGAGGCGCCGACCCGACCCACCGATGCCAACGTCCACGGCCATGTGGTCGATCGCGACACCCGCGAACACATCGCCTACGCGACGATCGCCGTCGTGGGCACCACCTTCGGCACGACGACCGATGCGTCGGGACACTACTACCTGAAAAACCTGCCCGAGGGCGACCTGACGCTCGAAGTGCGCGCTTTGGGCTACGCCGGGCAGCATGCGCAGGTGCGCATGCGCGCCGACGAGAGCCGCGAGGTCAATTTCGAGATCGTCCAGCAGGGCATCTCGATGGACGACGTGGTGGTCTCGGCCAGCCGCACGGCGACGCTCAAGCGCGAGGCGCCGGCGTTGGTGAGCGTGCTCGACGCCGCGCTCTTCGAGAAGACCAACGCCGCGTGTCTGGCGCAGGGGCTCTCGTTCCAGCCGGGCGTGCGCGTCGAGGACGACTGCCAGAACTGCGGCTTCGCGCAGGTGCGCATCAACGGCCTCGACGGCCACTATTCGCAGATTCTGGTCGACTCCCATCCCGTCTTCTCGGCCCTCACGGGCGTCTACGGACTGGAGCAGATTCCGGCCAACATGATCGAGCGCGTCGAGGTGCTGCGCGGCGGCGGCTCGGCGCTCTACGGCTCGTCGGCCATCGGCGGCACGATCAACGTCATCACCAAAGAGCCGCTGCGCAGCTCGGCCCAGCTGTCGCACACGCTCACGTCGCTCGGCGGCAGCAGCTCCTACGACAACGCCACGACGCTCAACGCCTCGCTCGTGTCGCAGAGCGGACGGGCGGGTCTCTGCGTCTTCGGGCAGAGCCGCCACCGGTCGGGGTACGACCGCAACGGCGACGGATTCACCGAACTGCCCGTCATCGAATCGCAGTCGGCGGGCATGCGCTCCTACTTCCGCACGGGCGCCTATTCGCGCATGACGGCGCAGTACCACCACATCGACGAGTACCGGCGCGGCGGCGACCGGCTCGATCTGCCGCCCCACGAGGCCCGCGTGGCCGAGCAGACCGACCATGCGATCGACGGCGGAAGCCTCGCGTTCGACTGGTCGTCGTCCGACCGCAGCGACCGCATGAACGCCTACGCTTCGTTCCAGAACACGGCCCGCAGGAGCTACTACGGCAGCAAGGAGGACCCCGATGCCTACGGCACGACGCACGACATCACGGTGGCGGCCGGCGCGCAGTACATCCATGCCTTCGAGCGGCTGTGGTTCATGCCCGCGGAGCTGACCCTCGGCGTCGAGTACAGCTTCGACGACATGAGCGACCGCTCGATCGGCTACGATCTGCATACCGATCAGACGGTGCACATCGCGGGCGGCTATTTCCAGAACGAGTGGAAGACGAAGCGGTGGTCGCTGCTGCTCGGCGGACGCCTCGACAAGCACAATCTGGTCGACCGTCCCATCTTCAGCCCGCGCGTCAACCTGCGCTTCAACCCTTCGGAGCGCGTCAACCTGCGGGCGAGCTATGCGGGCGGCTACCGGGCGCCGCAGGCCTTCGACGAGGACATGCACATCGCCGTGGTGGGCGGCGAGCGGGTCCGCATCCGGCTCGCCGACGGCCTGAAGGAGGAGCGGTCGCACAGCTTCAGCGCCTCGGCCGACCTCTACCATACGTTCGGCTCGGTGCAGACCAACCTGCTCGTGGAGGGCTTCTATACGATCCTCGACGATGTCTTCGCCCTGCGCGACCTGCCCGAACCGGCGCCCGACGGCAGCGTCGTCAAGGAGCGTTATAACGGTTCGGGGGCCGTCGTGCGGGGCTTCAACATCGAGGGCCGTGCGATCTTCACCCGCTGGTTCGAACTGCAGGCGGGCATGACCGTGCAGCAGAGCCGCTATGCCGAACCGGAGTACTGGAGCGAGGATCCCGAGGTGCCGCCCGTACGGCGCATGTTCCGCACCCCGGACATCTACGGCTACTTCACGGCGGCCTTCAAACCCTTCCGCGGCTTTACGGCCGACGTGACCGGCACCTGCACGGGCGAGATGCTCGTGCAGCACATGACCGGCTCGGGCACCGACCGCGACGTGGCGGTGACGACGCCCCGGTTCGTCGACGTCAACCTGCGGCTGGGCTACGACGTGCGTCTCTACAAGGAGCTGACGCTGCAGCTCTACGGCGGCGTGCAGAACATCTTCGACGCCTACCAGCGGGATTTCGACCTCGGCGAGGAGCGCGACTCGGGCTATGTCTACGGACCTTCGCTGCCGCGCAGCTGGTTCGTCGGCGCCAAGCTGATGTTCTGACGGACGCAGCCCGTGCGATAAGGGCCGTCGCAGCGCATGCGGCGGCCCTTTGCCGTGGGTGCGGGGCGGGCGGCTGCGGCGCGCGGACGGTCGCGACGGCTTTCCGCCGCGCGCTGCCGCAGGTGCCGACGAAAAAGGGACGGCCTCCTTGCGGAGCCGTCCCTTCGTGCAGGCGGAAAGCCGTATGGTTACAGTGCGTTGATCTCGTGCAGCACGGCGTTGGTCTTGTGGACCGCGGCGGCCGAGTCGGCGAACTTCGCGGCCTCCTCCTTCGTCAGGTCGATCTTCACGATCTTCTCGATGCCCTTGCGGCCGATGATCGCCGGAACGCCGATGCAGAGGTCCGACTGGCCGTACTCGCCCTCGAGGTAGCACGAGCAGGGGATCAGCTTCTTCTGGTCGTGGAGGATCGCCTCGACCATCATCGCGGCCGCTGCGCCGGGCGCATACCATGCCGAGGTGCCGATGAGCTTCGTTAGCGTGGCGCCGCCCACCATCGTGTTGGCGACGGCCTCCTGCAGCTTCTTCTTCGAGGCGAACTGGGCGACGGGCACGCCGTTCACCGTGGCCTTCGAGAGCAGCGGCAGCATGGTCGTGTCGCCGTGGCCGCCGATCACCATGCCGTCGACGTTGTTGATGTTGGCGCCGGTGGCCTTCGCGAGGTAGCACTTGAAGCGCGACGAGTCGAGGGCGCCGCCCATGCCGATCACGCGGTTCTTCGGCAGACCCGAAGCCTTCAGCGCGAGGTAGGTCAGCGTATCCATCGGGTTGGCCACCACGATGATGATCGCGCGCGGCGAGTATTTCATGATGTTCTCCACGACGCCCTTCATGATCTTGGCGTTGGTGCCGATGAGCTCCTCGCGCGTCATACCCGGCTTGCGGGGAATGCCCGAGGTGATGACCACCACGTCCGAATTGGCGGTTTTCTTGTAGTCGTTGGTCGCGCCGACGAGTTTCGTGTCGAAGTCCATCAGCGTGGAGCACTGGTACATGTCCAGCATCTTGCCCTCCGAGAGGCCCTCCTTGATGTCGATCAGAACCACTTCGCTCGCCACTTCGCGGCAAGCCATTACGTTTGCGCAGGTGGCGCCCACGGCGCCCGCACCTACGACGGTGACTTTAGACATAACGTTCGAAATATTTGGGTGTTAGTGTTTCGTTGCATCGATCGTACGCGCCGCGTGCGGCGGTGTCCGATGCCGCGGCGGCGGCTCGGTAGCCCCGTGCCGCCGTGCGGCGCAATACCTTCCCGCTTCCGGTCTTCGGGGACCGGAAATCGGGAGACGTCCGAAGGCGCGTACGCTCGTCGGGATCAGCCGATCAGACGCTCGTAGTCGGCGGCGGAGAGGAGCGCGTCGACCTCTGCCGGGTCGGACATCTTCACCTTCACCAGCCATCCTTCGCCGTAGGCGTCGCGGTTGACCGTGGCGGGGTCGGCGTCGACGGCCTCGTTGAACTCGAGGATCTCGCCCGAGACGGGGAGGAAGGCGTCGCTCACGGTCTTCACGGCCTCGATCGAGCCGAAGACGTCGCCGGCGGCGAGCGTCTCGCCCACGGTCGGCACGTCGACGAAGACGATGTCGCCCAGCTGGCTCTGCGCGAAGTCGGTGATGCCCACCACGGCGATGTCGCCTTCGACGCGGCACCACTCGTGATCGTTGGAGTATTTCAGATCGGCGGGTACGTTCATGATTGCAGTTGTTTTTAGCGGTTCGTATTCCTTATGCAAATATAATTGTTATTTCTGTAACAGCAAACGGAAAGGCTATTTTTTCAACACGAACTGCACTTCGCCGTAGAGGTATTCGTGTCGCGAGCCGTCGCGGTGTTCCAACAGGAGCGCTCCGGCGGGTGCCGTGCCGCGGACGGCCGCTTCGACGGTCGTGCCGTCGGCGAGGCGGAAGGGGTGGAAGGCGTCGAGGCGGTACATCCGCCGGCGGTACTCTTCGCGCAGCGCCTCCCGGTCGCCGTGCATCGTCTGCGCGTAGCGGCGCTCCGTCGCCGCGAGCAGGCGGTCGAGCACCTCGCGCCGGTCGAACCGGCGCCCGGCGGCGAGTGCCATCGAGACGGGGTTGGGCAGCGCGGGATCGAATGCGGTCTGGTTGACGTTGATGCCGATGCCGACCACGGAGCGCGCGAGCGTCGGACCCGAATAGCGGTGCTCGATCAGGATGCCCACCAGCTTGCGGTCGCCCGCATAGATGTCGTTGGTCCACTTGATGCGCGTGTCGATGCCGCAGGCGGCGAAGGTGTCGACGAGCGCCAGCGCCACGGCCTGCGAGAGCAGGAACTGCTCGCCCACGGCGAGCTGCACGGGTTCGAGCACCAGCGAGAAGGTGAGGTTCTCGCCCTCGGCGCTGCTCCACGCATGGCCCCGCTGGCCGCGGCCGGCCGACTGGCGTTCGGCCCAGACGACGTCGCCGTGGCGGTAGCGCGCGTCGCGCGCGTCGTCGTTGGTCGAGGTGGTCTCTGCGATGCGGTGGATCATGGGCCGCTTATTATGCGCTCACGCCGAAGTCGCGCAGGGCGTCGTTGAGCGAGGTCTTCTTGTCGGTCGACTCCTTGCGGCGGCCGATGATGAGCGCGCACGAGACGCTGTACTCGCCCGCGGGGAACTGCTTGCGGTACGATCCCGGCACGACCACCGAGCGGGGCGGGACATAGCCCTTGTAGGTGACGGGCTCGGGCCCCGTGACGTCGATGATGTGCGTCGAGCCGGTGATCACGGTGTTCGAGCCCAGCACCGCCTCGCGGCAGACGCGGGCCCCTTCGACCACGATCGAGCGCGAGCCGATGAAGCAGTGGTCCTCGATGATGACGGGAGCCGCCTGCACGGGTTCCAGCACCCCGCCGATCCCCACGCCGCCCGAGAGGTGGACGTGTTTGCCGATCTGGGCGCACGAACCCACCGTGGCCCACGTGTCGACCATCGTGCCCGTGTCGACGTAGGCGCCGATGTTGACGTAGGAGGGCATCAGGATGGCTCCGGGGGCGATGTAGGCGCCGTAGCGGGCCACGGCGTGGGGCACGACGCGCACGCCCAGCTCCTCGTAGCCGTGCTTGAGCTCCATCTTGTCGTACCACTCCAGCTCGCCCGCCTCCATCTTGCGCATGGGCTGGATGGGGAAGTAGAGGATCACGGCCTTCTTGACCCATTCGTTGACCCGCCATCCGCCGTCGGCTTCGGCCGAGGGCTCGGCGGTGCGGAGCAGGCCCTTGTCCACCAGCTCCACCGTGTCGCGCACGGCCTGCTGCACGGCTGCGTCGCGAAGCAGCGCGCGCTCCTCCCACGCGGCTTCGATCGTATTCTTGAGTGCTTCGTACATAATGCTTCGTTTGCTGTTCGATGGTCCAAAGGTACGGAAAAATCCGATCCCGGAAATGCCGCGGCACCGATTTCCCGCCTTTCGGCGCCGCTTTTTTGCGCCGCGTGCGCCGGTGGTCGGCCCCGTCGGGCGAAAATCGGTGCCTCGGAGCGTGCGCGTCCCCGTTTTTTTGTTACCTTTGCCTTCGGTATTCACCCAAACAGATTCCGGATATGAACACGTTTCTGGGCCGCACCGCTGCGCTGTGCGCAGCCGCTCTGGCCATCGCAGGTTGCTCGAACATGAAAACGATCAAGCATCGACCCTATCCCGCTGCGGAACGCGGCGATGTCGTGGACGACTATTTCGGCGTCGCGGTCGCCGATCCCTACCGCTGGCTGGAGGACGACACCTCGGAGGCTACGGCCGCGTGGGTGGCCGCCGAGAATGCCGTGACGCAGGACTACCTCGCGCAAATTCCGTTCCGCGGCGCGATCCGCGAGCGGCTCACCGAACTGTGGAACTACGCCAAAGAGTCGGCCCCGGCCAAGCACGGCGACTGGTGGTACTACTCCTACAACGACGGACTGCAGAACCAGTCGGTGCTCTACCGCACGAAGCGTCCCGGCGAGCCGGGCGAGGTGTTCCTCGACCCCAACGCGCTCTCGGAGGACGGCACGGTGGCCTTGTCGGCCGTCTCCTTCTCGAAGGACGGCCGCTATTTCGCCTACGCCGCCTCGGCGTCGGGTTCGGACTGGGTGGAGATCCGCGTGCTCGACACCGAGACCCTCGCCCCCACGGGGGACCGGATCGAGTGGGTGAAGTTCTCGGGCGCCGTGTGGGCTCCCGACTCGAAGGGTTTCTACTACAGCGCCTACGACGCCCCGAAGGGGAGCGCGCTCTCGGAGCAGAACCGCTTCCAGAAGGTCTACTACCATGCGCTGGGCACCCCGCAGTCGGCCGACCGGCTGATCTACGAGGACCGGCAGCACCCGCTGCGCTACTTCCACGCATGGCCCAGCGACGACGGCCGCTGGCTCTTCGTCGTGGCCTCGGAGGGCACGTCGGGCACGGAGGTGCTTTATAAAAAGGTCGCCGACGCGAAATTCCGCATCCTGCTGCCGGGCTTCGATGCCGACTACGCACCCGTGGAGTGCCGCGACGACCGGCTCTACTACGTGACCAACCGCGATGCGTCGAACTACGCGCTGCGGAGCGTGTCGCTCACCGCGCCGCAGGACGATGCGGTGGTGATTCCCGAGCACGAACGCAACCTGCTGGAGGGCGTCGGTTCGGCCGGCGGCTACCTGTTCGCCTCCTACCTCGAGGATGCGCAGAGCAAGATCCGCCAGTACGGCTTCGACGGCACGCTCGTGCGCGAGGTGGAGCTTCCGGCCATCGGCTCGGCGGGCGGCTTCGGCGGCGAAGAGGAGGATACGGAGCTCTACTACACGCTCGCCAACTACACGTCGCCCGCGACGATCTACCGCTACGACATCGCCACGGGCGTCTCGACGCTTTACAAGGCGCCCGACGTCGCCTTCGACCCCTCGCTGTTCGTCACCGAGCAGGTCTTCTACCCCTCGAAGGACGGCACGATGGTCCCGATGTTCATCACCCGCCGCAAGGACATGAAGTTCGACGGGCAGAATCCCTGCTACCTCTACGCCTACGGCGGCTTCCAGATCAACCTCACGCCCGGATTCAACCCCGCGGCGATCATGTTCGTCGAGCAGGGGGGCATCTACTGCGTGGCCAACCTGCGCGGCGGCTCGGAGTACGGCGAGGCATGGCACCGGGGCGGCATGCTGGAGAACAAGCAGAACGTCTTCGACGACTTCATCGCGGCGGCCGAGTGGCTCGTCTACAACAAGTACACCTCCTCCGAGAAGCTGGCGATCGCCGGCGGTTCGAACGGCGGGCTGCTCGTCGGCGCCTGCGAGGTGCAGCGCCCCGATCTCTACGCCGTCTGCCTGCCCGCCGTTGGGGTGATGGACATGCTCCGCTACCACAAGTTCACGATCGGCTGGGGCTGGGCCGTGGAGTACGGCACGAGCGATGTCGCGGAGCAGTTCGCCTACATCTACCCCTATTCGCCGCTGCACAACATCCGTGAAGGGGTGGCGTATCCGGCGACGCTCGTGACCACCGCCGACCACGACGACCGCGTCGTGCCGGCCCACTCGTTCAAGTTCGCCGCGACGCTGCAGCACTGTCAGGGGGGCGACGCTCCGATTCTGATCCGCATCGACTCGAAGGCGGGACACGGGGCCGGGAAACCCACCTCGAAGCGTATCGACGAGGCGGCCGACTGCTTCGCGTTCCTGTTCCAGAACGTCGGCGTGCCCTACGAGGCGGTGAAGTGACGGCAGGGAAGAATATCGGTTAGGTTCATTAGCGATAAGAGATGAAAGTCTATAAATTCGGAGGTGCGTCGGTGCGCAACGCCGACGGGGTGCGCAACCTGCACCGGCTCATCGGCGACGAGCGCAATCTGTTCGTCATCGTTTCGGCGATGGGCAAGACCACCAATGCCCTCGAGCGGGTTTTCGAGGGGCTGCAGAAGAGCGATCGGGCGCTCGTCGCGGAGGAGATCGCGGCGCTGCGCGCCTACCATGCCGGCATCGTCGACGATCTGTGGCATGCTCCCGTGCGGCTGGAGTGCGTCGAGGCGCTCTTCGCCGAGCTGGAGCGCTACGTCGCCGGGACGGTCTACCGCCCCGAGGAGGCCGAGGCGCACTACGACACGATCGTGGCCTACGGCGAGCTGCTCTCGACGACGATCATCTCGGAGTACCTCGCCCATGCGGGGAGCGCCAACCGCTGGATCGACATGCGCCGCTGCTTCCGCACGGAGCAGCGCCACAAGGATGCTGCCGTCGACATCGAGGCGTCGGCGCCGCTGCTGCGCGCGGCCGTCGCCGAGGGCGGGGAGGGCCTCTTCGTCGGTCAGGGATTCATCGGCGGGGCGCCCGACGGCACGACGACGACGCTCGGCCGCGAAGGCTCGGACTACTCGGCGGCGGTCGTCGCCCACATCCTCGACGCCGAGTCGATGTCGGTGTGGAAGGATGTCGACGGGGTGCTGAACGCCGATCCGAAGATCTTCCCCGATGCCGTGCAGATCGCCGAGCTGAACTACCTCGATACGATCGAGCTGGCCTACAGCGGCGCGCAGATCATCCATCCGAAGACGATCAAGCCGCTGCAGAACAAGAATATACCCCTTTACGTGCGGCCTTTCGGCGACAAGCGAAAGCCGGGCACGGTGATCCGCGGCATGTCGGCGCCGGTCGAGGTTCCGATCCTGATCCTGAAGAAGAGTCAGGTGCTGCTGACGATCCGTTCGCGCGACTTCTCGTTCGTGCTGGAGGAGAAGTTCGCCTCGATCTTCTCGCTGCTGGAGCGCTTCCGCATCAAGGCCAACCTGATCCACAATTCGGCGGTCAATTTGAGCCTCTGCGTCGACGAGTCGTGGCATATCGACGAGGCGATCCGCGCCTTGCGCGAGGCGGGTTTCGACGTGATGAAGGCCGAACGGATGGAGCTGTTGACGATCCGCGGCTATACCGACGAGCTGTGGCACCGATACGCCTGCGGGCCGCAGGTCTTCATCCGGCAGGCCACGCAGTCGACCGTGCGCATCGTGCGCAAACGGGAGTAGCAGCCCCGGGTGCCTGTGATCGACCGCTCGTCCCGCTTCGGCGGCGACGGGCGGTTTTCGTTACGGGGGCGGCCGGAAGCGGCCGTGGCGAGCGGTTCGGTCCGCGGCGCCCGAAGTGCGCCCCGGCCGGGCGGAGCGTCGAGCCGACGGCCTTTGCGGTCGGGCGTCCGATGTCCGACGGTGCGAGGCGTGCGGCAGCGCCGCCCCGACGGTTCAGGGCAGGTAGTCGATGCCGGCCTTACGGGCCTGTTCGTGCTGGCGGTCGCGGGGAATGCGGTAGAGGCGGCCCTCCTTGAGCAGCCGGGCGCCGGTCTGGTGGAAGCGGAACGGTACGTGCGCCGTGACGCACTGGTCGCGGATCGCCCGCACCCAGTCGTAGTCGCAGAGGCGCGCGTCGGAGCCCGATTCGCCGCCCACGGAGACCTCCTCGATCGCCGCGGTGAGGTAGGGCGTCAGATCGAGCGGCCCGAGCAGCGGCGCGCCGATGATGATCCGGTGACGGAGGGGCGCCTCGAGAAAGAGCGGCAGCCGGCGGTCGGCCTCCGTCTGGTTTTCGACCGTGCACCCCACGGCCACGTGTTCGAACCCGTCGCCCCAGTCGGGCGGCAGCGCCGCCGCGAGGCGGTCGATCCGCTTGGTGATGAAGAAGAAGCGCAGGTCGTGCCGCAGGCGGATCATCTCCCACGCCTCGGCGCGCCACGGGTCGGCCTCCTCGACCAGAAAATCCGACGTGAAGCAGGTGTAGACCGTCTCCCGGGCCGGGATGCGGAACCGTCCGTCGCGGCTGCGGCGCACCGGAAGGTCGAAGGCGGCGGTGCGCCGCACCTCGTCGCTCGCCAGACCGTGGCGCGCATCCTGCCGGTAGACGTAGCAGTGGCGGCAGCCCTCGCTGATCTTGCGGCATCCGTGCCACGGGTTCCAACGGACCGACATGGGCTTATTTCAATCGCATGGCGAGCCGCACCATATGGCGGCACTCGACGCCGTTTTCGAAGATCGGAGCGGGGTAGTGGAGCCGGAAGTAGTCGCGGTCGACTCCGCAGCGGACGAAGCCGCAGCGTTCGTAGAGGGCGATCTGCCCCTTGCCGGAGTCGCCCGTACCGATCTCCAGCCGGCGGAAGCCCCGCTCGCGGGCCGTGCGGATCGCATGCCGGAGCAGCGCCGTGCCGATGCCCTGCCGTTGGCAGGCCGGCTCCACGGCGATGTTGACCACCTCGGCCGTGAAGGGGCGCGTGTGGATGAGCACGTATGCTCCGACCACCGCGCCGTCGCGCAGGGCCGTGTAGCAGTCGCCGCGGTCGATGTAGTCGGCGACCGACTCCTCCGATTCGTCGGCCAGCAGCAGCAAGGCGCGCGGCGGGGTGCAGGTGCGTACGATCGTGTCCATGATATCTATTTAAATTGTCGCGGGGTGGGCTACAGCAGCGAAACGGCCCCCTCGAAGGTGGCCAAGATGACGATGTAACGGGCGGCCTTTCCCGCGAGCATCGAGCCCGATGTCAGCCACGGGTTGCTCCGCATGAGCCCCAATGCGAGGGCCACGGCCTCGCCGATGACGGGCAGGAAGGCGAAGAAACCCATCAGGGCGCCCCGCCCGGCGAGAAAACGCTGCGCCTGCCCGAGCCGCCGCTCGCCGATGCCCAGCCGTGCGATCCACTTCGCATCGCCGAGGGCGCCGATCGCATAGCAGGTCATGCCGCCCAGCGTGTTGCCGGCGGCCGCCGCCGCGACGCAGCCCGCGGGGTCGAGCCCCATGTGTACGAGGGCGATCAGTACGGCCTCCGAACTGAAGGGCACGATGCTCCCTGCGACGAAAGCCGCAAGAAAAAGGCCCCAGTAGCCCCAGTCGATGAGCAGTTGCGTGAAAGTTTCCATCGTTCGCGGTGCGGCCCCGGCAGGGCCGCCGGTTGCAAAGATAGCTTTTTGCGGCCGACGACGCATCGGCCGGCGGCGAAAATGTTGCGCCAGATCGTGCGTCGCTGCGTGTCATACGTATTCCGAAACGGCCGATATTCGGCCTTTTCGGCTCGAATCGGCGGCCGAATCGGACTTCGGATCGGACGCCATACTCTATTTTCTCAACGCGCGGAATCCACTTTTTTTGACATAAATCAATAAGATTATAAATTTTTTGAGTATATTGCGGACGGTTACGGTTCGGTGTCCGGGAAATTCTCTTTTTTCGGGGTGACTCGTCGGCTTCGCCCGTTCCCGCTATGTCAAACCCATTTAAACAATGATTTATGAAGATGAGAAATTTCCTCCCCCCCCCGGCTCGCCTGCTGTGGGCGCTGCTCGTCGGTCTGCTCGTCACGACGGTGTCGTGCGGCGATGACGAGACGGACGGTCCCGATCGTCCCGGGGCACCGAAGGTGACCGTTACGCTGGGGGCCGTGGGCGAGAACAGCATCGAGCTCCAGCTCCTCGGCGAGAATGCCGACGAGATGGCCTACATGTGCGTCAAGGAGGCCGACGATACCGGCAAACCCGAGGCGATCACGATCTTTTCCGAGGGCACCACGGTGCTCGTCGCCGAAGAGGCGGTGCCGCAGCGGATCATGCCGCTCGACCCCGAGACCCGCTACGTCATCTACGCTGCGGCGCGCAAGCAGGATACCTACGGCGCTGTGAAGACGGTGCGTGCGACGACCACCTCCCACGAGCAGATTCTGTCGTTCATATCCTCGTCGAAGACCGACTTCACCTATCAGATCGTAATGCCCGACGGCGCGACCTGCTACCATACCTACTTCGAGGGGTGGTTCTTCGAGTACGAACTCTCGATGGCGATGGAGGTCGAGGGCGAGAAGTTCGACATGAGCGTCTTCCTGTGGAACCTGCTGGCCGATTACGGCTACGAGGAGACCTATTCGCGGCAGATCACGTGGCGCGCCGGTGCCGAGAACTCCCTGCGCAACCACGTCGCGCTGCTGGTGCCGGGCAAGAAATACTATGCGGTCGCCAGCCTGTTCGATACGGAGAATACCATGTGGTCGGGCGTGCCCGAGGCGATCGACTTCGAAATGTCTCCCGGCGGAACCTCCTCGGCGACGATCGAGGCAACGGTCACGGAGATCACCTCCGAGCGTGCCGTCGTACGCATGGAGTGTCCCGACGACGTCTGCTTCTACTACTATAATCTGTTCGAAAAGACGCAGTACGACGCTTTCAAGGCCGAAAAGGGCGAGCGCGGCATGATGGATTACATCAGCGAATACGGTTATCCGGCGACCAATACCTACACCGATACGTGGGGCGTCGATCCCGGCAAGTCCTACATGCTGGGCATCTACGGCGTCGATCGCAACGGCGACGAATTCTTCTCCGAGCTTGAGACCGCCGCTCCGGAGCTCATCCCCGAACTCTATGTAGAGATGATGCCTTACGATCGCGAGCTGCAGGGCTACCACGATTACGACAGCTTCCTGCTCAACGTCGCGCCGATGAACTTCCCCGATCTCGATCCCTCGCAGATCGTATGTATGGCCGCTCCGATGGATCGGGCCACGTTCGATTCCTATCTGGACGCGTTCGGCTTGGGCGGATCGTCGCTCGAGGATCTGGAGGCCGATCCCATGACGCTCTACTACATGTTCAACGGCTCGATACTCTTCCCGCTTTACAACGACGCGGAGATCGAGTCGATCGAGACGAAGGGCTATTTCGAGCGTATCGTCACCGATCTCACTCCCGATACGGAATACGTCTATATCGCCATGGCGCTCAACGGCGAACAGTTCGTCTGCAACATCGCTACGGCCCGCACTGCCGCTTCGCCCGTTACCGGCACGGTGGACGAGGCCTACAAGTCCTACCTCGGCACGTGGACGGTGCTCGGACAGACGACCGAGAACTGGACGGATTACGTGACCTACACGCTGCGCATCGAGGAGCTGACGCCCAACCGCAGCTACAAGGTCTACGGCTGGTCGCATTCGGACGTGTCGCAGCGCTATCCCTTCGTCATGCGCTACCATCCCGAGACGGGCAAGATCAGCGTCGACGGCATGCAGACGCTCGGTCAGATGGAGCTCGACGGCGGCGGCGTGGCCGACATCGTATTCGTGGGAATGATCGCCGCCAACGGCCAGCTGGCGCTGCTCACCGGTTATACGGGCACTTACTATACGGGACGCGTTACGGACGATCATTTCGCTATGTTCGGCGAAATGCTGCAGGTCAACAACCGCTGGTACTCCTTCCAGACGATGACCTATTTGGTTTACGACGGCGAGGAGTTCCACGTGCTGGAAGGCGACGAGTACGAAATCGTCAACTTCACCATCGACCGTCCTTCGGCCGCAGCGGCCGCAGCGGCCGTCCGGACCCCGGGAGCGGCCCGTGCGATGCGGGTCGGCGCAGCTTGCCCCACCGTGGAGCGGACGTTCGAGCCGCTTCCCGCCGCACGCAGGATCGCTCCGTCGGCGGATGCCGGAGTGCGCATCGGCGGCGAGCTGGCGGTGCGCTATGCGGAGAATCCCGCCCAGCTCTCCTCGCTGCAGCGTTCGTTGCCGCTTCTGGGTGCGCGACGCATCGCGAAGCAGTAGCGCCTCTCTGTCTTGCATGAAGCGGGCCTTCCGGAGTGTCGGAGGCCCGCTTCCATGTTCGGGCGGAGCGTACGTGTGTCGCCGCGGCGCGTTCGGTCGGGCGGACGGTTCGTCCGGGCGGTTTGCGGTCGGACAGAGTTCGTCGCGGCGGGCGGTATGCGGGCGGACTCTTCGTCGCGGCGGCGCGGCGCATTCGTCGGCGGAACGATGCGACGGAAAGCCTCCGCGTAAGAGGAAGTGGGTGTCGGGCGGGGGCCGCGGGTCAGGGACGCTGCCGGAGGTTGCGCAGGATCGTCAGGTAGGAGTCGCCCTCGATCTCGTCGCGGCGTTTCATCTCGAGGATCGTCCGGACGATGTAGCGCTCGATGTCGCGTTCGAGGCGTTTGTAGAGCGGGCAGCGCGTGTAGTTCTCGTTGTCGAGCAGCACGTCGCGGATCGACCGCAGCGAGTTGGTGTAGTTGGCCATCTCGTTCTTGAGCGCCACGCCGCGTTTTTCGGAGGCGGTGATGCGGGCGATCGACAGCGCGCGGAGCTTTTCGCACACGGAGTTGAGGAGCACCATCACGACGTTGTCCATCAGCGTGTGTCCGTGCATGAACAGATAGGTGTTCTCGGGCGTCAGGCCCCGTTCGCGGAGCCGTTGTCCGAACGCGCGCACGGGTTCGACCATGTGCGGGTTGTGCTGCGCGAGCAGTTTGAGCCGCTTGTCGACGTTGCGGCGGAGCCATTCGAGCGTCCGGGCGCCGTTGTCGGTCGTGTCGAGGTAGCCGAGGCGTACCGAGGCGCGGAAGTCGGCGAGCGTGAAGCGGTGCTCGGTGGCGTTGCGGGCCGAGAAGGCATACCAGACGAAGAGCGGGTGGATCGTGCAGGAGTAGGCGTGCATGAAGCGCACGAAGTCGAAGATCCGCGCGTCGTTCTTCGTGGCCTTCACGCAGACGTTGTGCAGCGAGGGGGCGTAACAGAGGTAGTTCTCGGTGGCGTAGGCGTAGGTGTGGAACATGTAGCGGGCCCCGGCGACCGCTTTCGACTGCTCGGTGCCTCCGGCGAAGAGGTAGTCGAAGTCGGAGTCGACGCAGAGCAGCAGCTCCTCCGACGAGCGGGGAATCATGCTCATGAGCACCTTCTTGCCCTTCGGCAGGTCGCCGCGGTCGGGCACCGAGATCTCGAACCGCAGGTAGGGGTTGCGGAAGTGGTCGAAGATCCCGCGCCAGAAGGCCACGTCCTCGTATCCTTCGACGTAGACCTTCACCAGCCGCTGGTCGGGATCGGCGGGCAGCGGCCGGGGGAGTTCGCCGAGGGCCTCCCTCGGTGCGAAGGGGTTTATTTTGCGCAGTTTCGCGCGGAAATCGTGTGCCATGCCTCCCAAAGATAATTATTTTATTACTTTTGTGCAAAATACGGGCGTCTTTTCGGGCGTCCGTGCCGCAACGAACGACGCTATGGCCGACAACGACTGGAAAGCACGCTTGGGTATGGTCTACTCGACCGACCCGAATTTCGAATACGTCACCGATACGGAGCCCGAGGCGGAGACGCTGCCTGCGGCGCAGCAGCGCCTGCGCGTGTGGCTCGACCGCAAGCAGCGTGCCGGCAAGACGGTGACGCTCGTGCGGGGATTCGTCGGCAGCGACGCCGACCTGCAGGAGTTGGCCCGCATGTTGAAGAACAAATGCGGCGTGGGCGGCACGGCCAAAGCGGGCGAGATCATCGTGCAGGGCGACCACCGCGACCGGATCGTCGAACTGCTCGCGAAGGCCGGGTACGGCTGCAAGAAGGCCGGCGGCTGACCGGAGCCTCCGTTGCGGCCCCGGCTGCGCGGCCCCGACAACACGGCCCCGGCTGCGCGGCCTTGACAACACGGCCCCGGCTGCGCGGCCTTGACAACACGGCCCCGGCAGCGCAGCTCCGACAGCATGGCCCCGACAACACGCCCCCGGCGGGCTGCCGGGCCGTCCGAAATGCCGTAGAAATGCCGGCCGCGGAGGTCCGCGGAGTGCCGCGTCGCCCTTCGCCGCCGATTCGTCGCACGAACCGTCAGAGACTTGGAACGTTTCTTCAGATACCTGTTCGCCCTGCTGCTGACCGCAGCGGCCCTTTGCCGTGCACCCCGTGCCGCGGCGCAATACTACACGTGGGGCTCGGATGCGCCGATGAAGTGGTCGACGATCCGCACGCCCGACGTGCGGATGATCTATCCCGACACGGCCGCGGCGCTGGCCCAGCGCACGCTCTTCTACCTGCGCACCGTACGTCCGTCGATCGGTTACGGCTTCACCTACGGGCCGATGCGCATCCCCTTCGTCATGCACCCCGAGAACTTCCGTTCGAACGGACTGGTGATGTACCTGCCCAAGCGCGTGGAGTTCCTCACGGCGCCCGCCGTCGGGAGCTACTCGATGCCGTGGTACAAGCAGCTGGCGGCGCACGAGTACCGCCATGCGGTGCAGTACAATAACCTCGACCGGGGCGTGATCCGCGTGTTGAGCTACCTGCTCGGCCAGCAGGGGTCGACCGTGGGCCTGCTCTGCATGCCGATCTGGGCGATCGAGGGCGACGCCGTGATGGCCGAGACGATGATGTCGTCGTACGGGCGCGGCCTGCAGCCCTCCTTCTCGATGGGCTACCGCGCGATGGGGCGCGTCGGGACCGACCGCCGGGGACGCGATCGCCGCAACGTGGACAAATGGTTCTGCGGCTCCTACCTCGACTACATTCCCGACCACTACGAGCTCGGCTACCAGATCTGCTCCTATGCGTGGGCGCGCTACGGCGAGAACGTGTGGAACAAGACGGCGCGTTTCGGCTCGCGCAATCCCTACATGCTGGCCACGACGCGCATCGCCCTCGAAAAATACTACGGCACCAACGCCACGAAGCTCTTCCGCGAAACCTTCGACGAGCTGGAGCGCTTCTGGGATTCGCTGCCCCGGGAGCGGGACAGCGCCGCGCCCCTCGCCGAACTCCCCGAACGCAACTACACCGAATACCGTTGGCCGCTGCCGCTCGGCGACACCGCGCTGCTCGTGCTCAAGAGCGACTACGACCGTCCGATGCGTTTCGTGCGGCGCGACGTGCGCACGGGCGCCGAGACGACGGTGGCCTACACGGGCTCCGTTTCGACGCGCCCCGCGATCGGCCGCGGCCGGGTGTGGTGGACCGAATACCGCCGCTCGAAGCTGTTCGAGCAGCGGGTCGGCTCGCAGCTCTGCTGCATGGATCTGTCGGACGGCGTGCCCCGCACGGTCGCGGGGGTGCGCAGCGCGCTCTATCCCGCGCCGTCGGACGATGCCGTGGGATGGGTGGAGTATGCGCCCGACGGCCGTTATACGGTGGTCGTGCGGTCCGACGCGGGCCCCGAACGGCGCTATGAGGCCCCCTTCGGGGTCGAGCTCCACGGCTTGGCGTGGGACGACCGCACGGCTGCGTGGTACGTGCTCGTGACGGACGACGACGGCATGCGCATCGCCCGGATCGACGCCGCGGGGCTCCACCGCGTGACCGACGGAGCCTACATCACCCTCTCGAACCTCCGGGCGGCGGACGGCGTGCTCTACTTCGGCTCGATCGCCTCGGGCAAGGACGAGGCCCACTGCTACGACCTCGCCGCGGGGCGCGAATACCGGCTCACGACCTCGGCCTACGGGTCGTTCGACCCGGCGCCCGCACCGGGAATGCGGACCTCCGTGCCGGAATCCCGTGCTGGCGGAAGTACCGCGGAGGACGGACAAACCGGGAATGCCACCCCTGCCGGATGTGCCGGGGATGCCGTGCAGGCTGCGGACGCCGGGGCGAGCGGGGCGGTGCTGGTGGCGACCTACGACCGCCGGGGATATCGCCCGGCGCTGCAACCGGCGGCTGCGCGTACGCCCGTCGCGCCGGCACGGCTGCCCGTCGACCGGGTCAATCCGCCGCGCGCGCGGTGGGAGGTCGTCAACCTCGATACGGTGCGTTTCACGGCGGCGGACGAGGAGCGGCAGGAGCGGCGGTTCCGCGCGAAGCGCTACCGCAAGGTGCCCAACCTCGTCAATATCCATAGCTGGATGCCCGTGGCGTTCGACCCCTTCAGCGCCGTGGACGAGCACCGCATCGACCTCAACATCGGCGCCACGTTCATCTCGCAGAACCTGCTTTCGAACACCGAGGCCTTCGCCTCCTACGGCTGGAACCGGCGCGAAGGGTCGCTCGTCAACGTGGGCGTGCGTTACTTCGGGCTGGGCGTGCACCTCGATTTCGACGCCTCCTACGGCGGCAACCAGCTCTTCTACGCCCTCTCCTCGTACGATCCCGAGACGGGGCGCCCGGTCTACCAGTCGCGTCCGGCGCCCGACCGTTACTACTCGGTGGGACTCTCCGCGACGCTGCCCCTCTACTTCCAGTGCGGCTACCACACCCGCGTGCTGTCGCTCTCGGGCGGCTGGAACTACTCCAACGGCATGGTCGCCGACCTCGACAAGATCGAGTGGGAGAACGGCAGCATCCACAACATCCAGCGCATCGGGTTCCGCGAGGGGTTGCACAAACTCTCGTTCGGGGCGGGGTTCTCCGATCAGGTGCGGCTCGCCCACCGCGACTTCGCGCCCCGCTGGGGCTATACGGTGAGCGCCGGGTATACGTTCAACCCCTCCGACAGCTATTTCAGCGACCTCGTCTCGGTCTACGGGCAGCTCTACCTGCCGGGCTTCGCGCAGCACCACTCGCTCACGGCGGCCGCGACCTACCAGACCTCGCTCGGCGGCTACAAGTTCCCGGGCGGCTACGCCCCCTTGAGCTACAAGTCCACGCGGCTGATTCCCCACGGGTTCTCGTCGGCCGATATCGTGTCGAACGACTACACGGCCCTCTCGCTCGGCTATCAGCTGCCGGTGTGGTACCCGGAGGGCGGCATCGGCTCGGTGCTCTACTTCAAGCGGATCCGGCTGAAGATCGGCGGCGACTATGCGCAGTTCCGGCGCCCCGAAGGGGGCCGTGCGGGCCGGCGGCACCTCGCGTGGCGGCGCATCTGGTCGGCGGGTGGCGATCTGGTCTTCGACATCAACGTTTTCCGCCAGCCCGCCTCGGCCACCTCGGCCGTGCGGCTCTCGTGCTACGCCCTGTCGACGGGCGGCGTGTGGTTCGGCGCGGGGGTGGGGCTGCCTTTCTGATTTTTCGCTGCCCGAGATATTATGTCTCGGTAGATCCTTCGGCTTTATTCGTATCTTTAACTTCGTTTTAGATACTACGCCTCAACAAAACCCGAACGAGTTCGGTTTTGTATTCGGCTTATTCGTATCTTTAACTTCGTTTTAGATACTTCGCCTCAACAAAACCCGAACGAGTTCGGTTTTGTATTCGGCTTATTCGTATCTTTGGCTTCGCACAAGATACTCTCGCTCGGCAAACCGCAAGCGAGCTTGCATTTGCCCTCGCTTATTCGTATCTTTGATATTCGTCGAAGATACTTCGCCTCGGCAAAATGCAAATAAATTTGCTTTTGCCCTCGGCTTATTCGTATCTTTACCGCAAATTCGGGCATATATATGGCAAAGAAGAAGAGTGCGGCCGTCAGCCGCAAAACGATAAAATGGATCTGGGGCGTGGTCTTCGCCCCCTTCGCGCTGCTCGCGTTCATGCTGCTGCTCACGGCTTTCGGTCTCTTCGGACGGTTGCCGTCGTTCGAGGAGCTGGAGAATCCGCGCAGCAACCTCGCCACGGAGATCTATGCCGAGGACGGCAAGGTGCTCGGCTCGTTCTTCGTGCAGAACCGTTCCTACGTGCAGTACGACGACCTCTTTTCGTCCGATTCGACGCTGCGCATCCGGCTCGACGGCCACGAGGTGCCGCCGATCGTCGCGGCGCTCATCGCCACGGAGGATGTCCGCTTCCGCAACCATTCGGGCATCGACATCCCCTCGCTGGCCCGCGTTGCGGTGAAGACCGTGCTGCTGCAGAACACCTCGCAGGGCGGCGGCTCGACCATCACGCAGCAGCTCGCCAAGAACCTCTTCCCGCGCGACACGGCCCGCAACCGGGGTCCGATCGTGCGCAAGACGAAGCTCGTGATCGCCAAACTCAAGGAGTGGATCACGGCCCTCAAGCTCGAGTACAACTACACGAAGGAGGAGATCGCCGCCATGTACCTCAATACGGTCGAGTACGGCTCGAACGCCTACGGCGTGAAGTCGGCGGCCCAGACCTTCTTCAACAAGGAGCCCCACCAGCTCAACGTGCAGGAGGCCGCCGTGCTGGTGGGCGTGGTCAACGCTCCCACGCGCTACTCGCCCGTGCGGAACCCCGAGAACGCGCTGGCGCGCCGCAACCTCGTGCTCGCGCGCATGGAGGCGGCCGGAGCCCTCACGCAGCGGCAGCGCGACTCGCTTTCGGCGCTCCCCATCCGGCTCGACTACCGCCCCGTGTCGCACAACGAGGGTACGGCGACCTACTTCCGCGAGATGCTGCGGCTGGTGATGAATGCCGAAAAGCCGCGCCGCAACCAGTTCTACAACGAGTGGGACTACGAGGAGGCGCTCCGCGAGTACGAGGAGAATCCGCTCTACGGATGGTGCCGCAAGAACTTCAAGGCCGACGGCACGCCCTATAACATCTACCGCGACGGCCTGAAGATCTACACGACGATCAACTCCGCGATGCAGACCTATGCCGAGCAGGCGCTGCAGAAGCAGATGGAGACGGTGATACAGCCCCAGATGGATGCGCAGTACAAGCGTACGAAGGTGCTGTTCCTCGAGACCACCGCCAAAGAGCGCGAGGCGATCGTGCGCCGGGCGATCCGCTACTCGGACCGCTACCGCGAGATGAAGAACGCCGGGGCGAGCGACCGCGACATCGATGCGGCGTTCGACCGTCCCTGCCCGATGAAGGTCTTCACCTACAAGGGCGAGCGCGACACGGTGATGACGCCCCGCGACTCGGTCCTCCACCACAAGCGGATCATGCGCGCCTCGTTCGTGGCGCTCGACCCCCGCACGGGCTTCGTCAAGGCCTATGTCGGCGGTCCCAACTTCCGCTATTTCAAGTACGACATGGCCAAGCAGGGCAAGCGGCAGATCGGCTCGACGATCAAACCCTTCGTCTACACCTTCGCCATCGACCACCTCGGACTGACCCCCTGCACGATGGTGCCCAACCTGCCCGTGACGATCGAGACGGCGGGCGGCACGGCGTGGTCGCCCAAAGAGGCGGGACGCGTCGAGTACGACGGCGTGCTGCACCCCTTGAGCTGGGGCCTCGCCCGCAGCCGCAACAACTATTCGGCGTGGATCATGAAGCAGGCCAAGCAGCCCGCGGCCGTCGCCGACTTCATCCACAACATGGGCATCCGCAGCTACATCGACCCCGTGCCGGCGCTCTGCGTGGGTTCGTCCGAGTCGAACGTCTTCGAGCTCACGAGCGCCTTCTCGACCTTCGTCAATCAGGGCGTGCACAACGACCCGATCTTCGTGACGCGGATCGAGGACCGGCAGGGCAACCTCATCGCCAGCTTCATCCCCCAGTCGCAGGATGCCGTCAGTGAGCGTACGGCCTACACGATGCTCACGATGCTGCAGAACGTGGTCAATGCGGGTACGGGCTCCCGTCTGCGGCAGTATATCCCGCGCGAGGTCGAGGCCGGCGGCAAGACCGGCACCTCGAACCGCAACCGCGACGGCTGGTTCATGTGCGTGACGCCCAAGCTGGTGGCCGGCGCATGGGTCGGCGGCGAGGATCAGTCGGTACACTTGCTCTCGCGCGGCGAAGGCGGCGTGGTGGCGCTCCCGATCGTCGGCGAGTTCCTCAAGCGGGTTTACGACAACGGCAGCCTCGGCCTCGCCCGCGACGACCGGTTCGTCCGCCCGGTCTCGGTGCCCCGCTACGACTGCGAGCAGGAGGCCGATCCCGAGGACTGGCGCGCCGCGGAGACGGGCATCGCCGAGGACGACCTCTTCTTCGACTGATCGGAGCGGGGGCGTGCAGGGCCGGTTGCGAATAACGGAACATCAAGAAAAGAATAATCGACCTATGAAAATTGCGATCGTAGGCGCCAGCGGCGCTGTCGGACAGGAGTTTCTGAAGATTTTGGAGGATCGGCGGCTGCCGATCGACGAGTTGCTGTTGTTCGGCTCGGAGCGCAGCGCGGGCCGCACCTATCGGTTCCGCGGTGCGGATCTGACCGTTCGGCTGCTGCAGCACAACGACGATTTCCGGGGCGTCGACTTCGCCCTGACCTCGGCCGGAGCCGGCACTTCGCGCGCATTCGCCGAGACGATCACGCGCCACGGTGCCGTGATGATCGACAACTCGAGCGCCTTCCGCATGGAGGCCGACGTGCCGCTGGTGGTGCCCGAGGTCAACCCCGAGGATGCCAAGAACGCCCCGCGCCGCATCATCGCCAACCCCAACTGCACGACGATCCAGATGGTCGTGGCGCTGAACGCCATCGAGCGGCTGTCGCACATCCGCCGCGTGCATGTCTCGACCTACCAGTCGGCCAGCGGCGCAGGTGCCGCGGCGATGGACGAACTCGCGGCGCAGCACGCCGCCTTGAGCGCCGGGCGGGAGCCGCAGGTGGAGAAGTTCGCCTTCCAGCTCGCCTACAACGTCATTCCGCACATCGATGTCTTCACCGAGAACGACTACACGAAGGAGGAGATGAAGATGTTCCACGAGACGCGCAAGATCATGCACTCGGACATCCGCGTGTCGGCGACCTGCGTGCGCGTGCCGGTGATGCGCGCCCACTCGGAGAGCGTGTGGCTCGAGACCGAGCGTCCGGTCTCGGTCGAGGAGGCCCGGGCGGCCTTCGCCGCGGCGCCGGGCGTCGTGCTGGCGGACGATCCTGCGGCCAAGGTCTATCCCATGCCGCTCTTCGTCGCGGGCGACGATCCCGTCTACGTGGGACGCATCCGCAAGGACCTCACGTGCGACAACGGCCTTGCGTTCTGGTGCGTGAGCGACCAGATCAAGAAGGGGGCGGCGCTCAATGCCGTGCAGATTCTCGAGACGCTGCTCTGACCGGCGAGGCGCAGGACCGTCGGAACGGAAAACGGGGAGCCTTTCGGGGCTCCTCGTTTCGTTTGCCGGGGCCGGCGTCCGGCGGAGGGGCGCTATTCGGCGACGGGGCGGCAGGACCGAAAAAATCCGCTCCCGACCGAATGGTCGGGAGCGGACGGTGCGGTGCCGCGTGCGGCGTCAGATCTTCTCGAGCTCCACGGTGAAGTGGCGCAGGATCGGCGCTTCGAAGGCGATCCGGTAACCCGTGGTGATCTCGTGGCGTCGCTCGTAGATGTTGCGGCATGCCGCGGCGATCACGCGGATGTGGTTGTCCGTGTAGACGCGGCGCGGAATGGCCAGACGCAGCAGTTCGAGGGCCGGGTAGCGGTTCTCGTGCGTCTCGGGATCGCGGTCGGCGAGGATCGAGCCGATCTCCACGCCGCGGATGCCCGCCTCGAGGTAGAGCTCCACGCCCAGCGTCTGGGCGATGAACTGCTCCTTCGGCAGATTGGGCAGGATCCTTTTGGCATCGACGAAGATGGCGTGGCCGCCGGCCGGCCGCTGGTAGGGCACGCCGTACTCGTCGAGCAGGTCGCCCAGCAGCTTCACCTGACGGATGCGGGCGTCGAGCTGTCCGAACTCCGTGTTTTCGTCCAGACCCACGGCCAGCGCATCCATGTCGCGGCCCGACATGCCGCCGTAGGTGACGTAACCCTCGTTCATGATGCAGAACGACATGGCCCGGCGGAAGAGCTCCTCGGAGCGCATCGCCACGAAGCCGCCCATGTTCACCGTGCCGTCCTTCTTGGCCGAGATGGTCATGATGTCGGCATAGGCGTAGATCTCGCGCACGATCTCCTTGATCGTCCGGTCGGCGTAGCCCTCCTCGCGGGTCTTGATGAAGTAGGCGTTCTCGGCGAAGCGGGCCGAGTCGATGAGCAGGGGCACGCCGTAGCGGCGGCACAGCTCGGACGTTCCGCGGATGTTGCGCATCGATACGGGCTGTCCGCCGGCCGTGTTGTTGGTGATCGTCAGCACGACGCAGGGGATCTTCTCGCGCGGGTTTCCGGCGAGGATCCGCTCCAGCTTGGCGAGGTCCATCTCGCCCTTGAACGGAATCTCGAGCTGCGTGTCGGCCGCCGCGTCGATCGTGCAGTCGACGGCGTGGCAGCGGCGGAATTCGATGTGACCCTTCGTCGTGTCGAAGTGGGAGTTGCCCGGCACGATGTCGTCCTCCTTGAGCAGCGCCGAGAAGATGACGTTCTCGGCCGCGCGGCCCTGATGCGTGGGCAGGAAGTAGGGCATGTCGAAGAGCCGTTCGATCGTCTCCTTGAGGCGGAAGTAGGAGGAGGCGCCGGCATAGCTCTCGTCGCCGGTCATCATCGCGGCCCATTGGCGGTCGGACATCGATCCGGTGCCCGAGTCGGTCAGCAGGTCGATCGTCACCTGCTCCGAGCGGAGCTTGAAGAGGTTGTAGTTCGCCTCGCGGATCCAGCGCTCGCGCTCCTCGCGCGTGGAGGTGCGGATCGCCTCGGTCATCTTGATCTTGTAGGGTTCGGCATAGGGAAGTTCCATAGGTATGTTTTTTAGGTGTGGTTTCGAAGGGTTCGTCTCCAAAATTAGCGAAAAAATTCCGAATTCGTGCGATTGGTATTCGATTTGTTACCCGAAACATCGGATTTTAATGTTTGTATCGATGATCGCGACGCTTTTTCTTTCACTTTTAATCATACCGACTATGACCACCACCGACACCACGACGCGTTTCGTGCCCCGGGATCTTCCCTATGCCTACGATGCGCTGGCTCCTCATGTCTCGGAGGAGACCATGCGCTACCACCACGACAAACACTATGCGGGCTATGTCGCCAAACTCAACGAGCTGGTCCTCGACACGCCCTATGCCGGGCAGCCGCTCGAGGATATCGTCGTCTCGGCCGACGGTCCGATCTACAACAACGCCGCACAGATGTGGAACCATGAATTTTTCTTCGACCAGCTGTCGCCCGAGCCGCAGACGCGGCCCGAGGGTCCGCTGCTGGCTGCCATCGAGCGCAGCTTCGGCTCGGTCGAGAACCTCAAGGCGCAGCTCGACAAGGCTGCCGTGGGGCTTTTCGGCTCGGGATGGGCGTGGCTCGTCGCCGACAAGCAGGGCGATCTGTCGATCGTCGCCGAACCCAATGCCGGCAATCCGCTGCGCCGCGGGCTCGTGCCGCTGCTCTGCTTCGACGTGTGGGAGCACGCCTACTACATCGATTACCGCAACCGCCGCGCCGATGCCGTGGCTGCGCTGTGGAACTGCATCGACTGGGGTGCGGTGGAACGCCGCTACGAGCAGCGCTGACCCGCTGCGACTCCCCGTTTGCAAAAGGAGCGGAACCCTCGCGTGGGGTTCCGCTCCTTCGTATATGGTGGACGCAGTTCAGCCGCTCTTCGGGTGCCCCCGGAGCCTATCGCCGCGTCGGGTCGGTGCGGCCCGCTCCCTGCTGCTCCAGCCGCAGAAGCCGCTCCTTGACGCCGAGGCCGCCGGCATACCCCGTCAGGGTGCCGTCGCTTCCCACCACACGGTGGCAGGGGATGACGATCGCGATCGGATTGCGGTGGTTGGCCATGCCGACGGCGCGGCAGGCCTTCGGACGGCCTACGTGCGCCGCGATCCGGCCGTAGGTGCTGGTCGCGCCGTAGGGAATCCGCTGCAGCGCCTCCCACACCGATCGCTGGAAGGGGGTGCCCTGCGGCGCGACGGGCAGCGTGAAGCGCCGGCGCCGGCCCGCGAAGTACTCCGCGAGCTCCTCTTCGGCCTGCCGCAGCAGCGGCGAGGGGGCGGGCGCACCGGAGACAACGCCCCCGAAGCGCAGCTCCGCGAGCGCGCCGTCGGCTTCGGTCAGCGTCAGCGGACCGACGGGCGAGTCGATGGTATGGCGGAGGGTCATGGGCATGAAACGCGGGTTGCGGCCTCCGGTGGGGTCCGGCCGGATAGCTCCGCACGGACGACCGGCCGCACGGTCAGGATCAGAGGTGCTCGAGCGTGTAGTCGATCATCTTCTGCCGCACGTTGTGCGTATCGTCGGGCTGCATCGAGTGGTTCTGGTCGGGGTAGACCATCATGTCGTAGCGTTTGCCCGCGCGGTTGAGCGCCCGGGCCATCTCGACCGTGTTCTGGAAGTGGACGTTGTCGTCGGCCGTGCCGTGGATCAGCAGCAGGCGCGTGCGTGCGTCGTCGAGCATCCGGGCGTGGTTCAGGGGCGAGTTGTCGTCGTAGCCCGAGGCGTTGTACTGCGGCAGGTTGTTGTAGATCTCGGTGTAGATCGTGTCGTAGAAGCGCCACGAGGCGACCGGCGCCACGGCGATCGCCATGCGGAAGAGCCCGTGGCCGCGGATCGCGCAGTTGAGCGCCATGAAGCCGCCGAACGACCAGCCGTAGATGCCGATGCGGTCGGGATCGACCCACGGCTGCGCGGCCATGTAGCGGGCGAACGAGAGCTGGTCCTCGACCTCGAGCGCCCCCAGCCGACCGTAGGTCTGCTTCTTGAAGCGCTCGCCGCGGAAGCCCGTGCCGCGGCCGTCGGCGCACACCACGATGTAGCCCTTCTCGACGAGGGCGTCCTCCCAGTCCATCGACCAGCGGTCCTGCACCGACTGCGAGCCGGGGCCCGAGTACTGGGTCAGCAGCACGGGGTAGCGCTTCGCGGGGTCGAAGTCGCGGGGCTTGAGGATGTAGGCGTCGAGCGAGTCGCCCCGTTCGGTGGCGAAGCGGAAGAACTCCTTCGCGGGGCGCCCCGTCCGCTCCAGCTCGGCGCGCAGCGCGCGGCTGTCGGCCAGCGTGCGGACCGTGCGGCCCTCGCCGTCGCACACCTCCACGCGGTTGGGGGTCGCGGCATCGGAGCGGGTGACGATGCAGTACTTCATGCCGGTGCCCGGTGCGACCGTGCAGAACCCTTCGCCGTCGGTCAGGCGTTTCTTCTCCTTGCCGTCGGGACGCACCGACCAGAGGCTGCGCCGCAGGTGCGACCCTTCGGTCGAGAGGTACCAGATGCGCTTGGGCGTGGCCGCGATCACCTCGGTGACCTCCCATGCGCCGCGTGTCACGGGCCCCTGCAGTCCTCCGCGCACCGTATAGAGATAGAGGTGCATGTACCCCGTGTGGCTCTCCTGCAGGGCGAGGAAGCGATCCTTGTCGAGGAAGGTGATCGTCTGGCCTCCGGCGCGCTCGACGTACTGCTGCGAGCGCTCCTCGTAGATCGTCCGCTGGGCGCCGCTGGGCTCGCAGAGGATCACCTCGAAGGTGTTCTGACGCCGGTTGAGGCGCTGGAACCAGAGCTTCCCGTCGGGCGTCCAGCCGATGCGGGGCAGGTACTGGTCGCTCTCCGTGCCCGTGTCGATGCGGGTTTTGGCCCCCGTGGCGAGGTCGGCGACCCACAGCTGCACCGTGGAGTTGCGCTCGCCCGCCTTCGGGTACTTGAACGAGAAGGCCTCGTTGTAGCGCTTGCCGTCGAAGCGCATCATCTCCATGAGAGGCACCTCGCGCTCGTCGAAGCGCAGGAAGGCGATGCGGCGGCTGTCGGGCGAGAAGGCGTAGGCCCGCGTGAAGCCGAACTCCTCCTCGTAGACCCAGTCCGTCGTGCCGTTGATCACCTCGTTCCACGCCCCGTCGTCGGTGATGCGGAGCGTGCGGTGGGCGTCGAGGTCGCGGACGTAGAGGTCGTTGCGGTCGGAGTAGGCGATCTTCGTGCCGTCGGGCGAGAAGCCCGCGTCGCGGGGCGCCTCGGCTTCGCGCAGCACGGGGCGCACCGCGCCCTGCTCGACGAGGTGGTAGGTCGTGGTGTAGGAGTGGCGGTAGATCGGCGTGCGGCCCGAGGCGATGAGGATGCGCCGCTCGTCGGGCGAGAAGGCGTAGTCGGTGACGGCGATGCCCTGCGCCGAGGCGGGCAGCAGCCGCTCGCCCGGCGTGTCGGCCGCGTAGGCGTAGCGCAGGATCTCGTTGCGCTCGAGGCGCGTGTAGTGCTCGCCGTCGGCCATCGGGCGGATGCCGCGCACGGTTTCGTTCATGGCCCGCAGACGGGCGATTTCGGCGTATTCGCCTTTGGCGGCGGCCGTCGTCGCGAGGAGGAGGGCCGCAAGGAGCGTAAGCTGGGTTTTCAAGTGCGGATGCGGGTTAGGGGGTGGTGTTGCCGGCCGGTCGGGGCGGGTCAGATGTCCTCCACGTCGAAGTCGTAGCCGAGACGTTTGCCCGTCACGAACTTCGAGTTGTCCATCTTGGTGTTGAACTGGTCCACCGTCACGCGTTTGTTCTCGGCGTAGGGCGGCATCAGCGGGTCGAAGTCGAGGGCGAAGCCGATGGCCGCCTCGAGGATCGCGACGAGCGCCTCGCGGTCGATCTCCGCCGTGCCGAACGATGCGGCGCGCACGGAGCGCTGCTCCTTGCCCTCGACGAAGTAGCGGCGCTCGCGGTTGACGAAGATGCGGCCGATCAGGTAGCCCTCGTCGGCGTTGCGGTTGAACTTGAACGAGTCGGAGAGGAAGTTGTAGATGCTGATCACGCCGCAGTAGGCGTTCTCGCGCGCCTCGCCCACGTAGGGGTTGCGCCGGATCGGATGGTCGGCGGGGAAGTCGAAGACGTCGGTGTGCATCTGGAAGATCAGCAGGTCGCTGGCCACCTGCAGCTGCGCCTCGAATTTGCCGCGGTCGCGGTATTCCAGCCGCACGCGGCGGTCGAGCCGGCCGTCGAGTTCGTCGTCCATCTCCGAGGCCATCTCGAAGAGGGTCTCCTTGAGGAAGTTGAACGCGGCGAACGTGTTGTCGAAGACCTTCTGCTTGAGGGTCGATTTGCGGACGATCGTCTCGAGGATCTTCGCCCGCAACGGGGTCGTTTCCATATCTGTTTCGGTCATGGTGGTACGTGGTCGGTTTCGGGGGCGGCGCGCGCCGGATCAGCGGATGGCCAGCTGGCGCCCGGGCTGGAGCCGCTCGCCGGGCTTGAGGCGGTTGAGGCGCTCGACCGAGCGGGTGCGGATCGCGTAGGACTGTCCCACGGCGTAGGCCGTCTCGCCCTCGCGGCAGAGGTGGTGGCGGGCATTGCCCTCCCAGCGCCTGCGCTTGCGCTCGATGTAGATCACCTCGCCGGTCATGGGCTGCGCCCGCTTGTCGGTCAGGTCGTTGAACTTGCGCAGGTTGCGCGGCGCGAGGCGGAACAGCTCGCCGAGGCGCTCGAACGTGTCGCCCTCCTTCGCGAGGATGTAGTGCACGCCGTTGGTGGCGTAGACGTCGTAGCCGCAGTGGGCGTTGATCGTTACGCGGTAGTCGTCGGGATCGATCAGCGAAGTCGATGCCGCGGCCGTCTCGACGCTCGTCTGCTCGGAGAACCACGCCTCGGGATCGGTGCGGCCGCCCGTGCGCGAGGCGTAGAGTCGCTCGCCGTCGTTGCGGTCGAGCAGGTAGAGCTCGTTCTCCTCGATGATGCGCACGAGCCGCTGCGCATAGTCGGGAGCCGTGGCGTAGCCCGCCGCCTTGAGGCCCCGCGCCCAGCTCTTGTAGTCGGACGAGGAGTAGGCGAAGAGCGAGTCGTAGCGCGGCTGCCGGTCGAGGAACTCCGCATGGTCGAGGAACGAGGCCTCGACCGAAGGGTAGGCGCGGAAGCATTCGCCCGGCGCGTCGTCGTCGTGGTAGACCGTCTCGCCCTGCCAGCCGCGCTTGCACTTGATGCCGAAGTGGTTGTTCGACTGCACCGAGAGGCGGCTGTTGCCGCAGTCCGATTCGAGGATGCCCTGCGCCATCGTGATGCTGGCCGGAATGCCGTAGCGCTCCATGTGCCGCACGGCGATGGACTTGTATTTGTCGATGTACTCCTCGCGCGTCTGCCGGCTCTTGCGCGGCGCGGCCGGCTGGGCGGCCGAGGCGAGGCCTGCGACGAAGATCGCCGCGAGGAAAATTGCGTTTCTGGAAAAAATCATTATCTTTGTTGAATCCATACCGAGCAAAGGTAGGATTTTCCGACGAAAATAACAACACACAAACGACCCGACTATGTTTACCGAACACGCAAATTCGATTTTCGACCGCGCCATCGCCGATTATCACCTCCACGACGACGTGGACCGCCCCATGGAGAACCCCTACGAGGCCTCCTCGCTCGATGCGCTGCTCTACCGCAAGAACTGGATCGACACGGTGCAGTGGCATCTGGAGGACATCATCCGCGACCCGCAGATCGATCCGGCGGAGGCGCTCCTGATCAAGCGCCGCATCGACAAGTCGAATCAGGACCGCACCGACATGGTGGAGTACATCGACTCCTACCTGCTCGAAAAGTACCGGGAGGTGACCCCCGCGGCCGATGCGCGGCTCAACACCGAGACCCCGGCGTGGGCCATCGACCGCCTGTCGATCCTCGCGCTGAAGATCTACCACATGGAGCGCGAGACCGAGCGCACGGACGTGGGCGAGGAGCACCTCGCGTCGTGCCGCCGGAAGCTCGAGGTGCTGCGGACGCAGCGGGTCGACCTTTCGCGGGCGATCGAGGAGCTGATCGAGGACATTGAGGCGGGCCGCAAATACATGAAGACCTACAAACAGATGAAGATGTACAACGACCCGGCGCTCAATCCGGTGCTCTATGGCACGAAAAAGTAGTGCGCCGGAGCGTCCGGCCGCAGCCGACGGGCTTGCGGATGAGGATGTCCGGAGTGTTTCCGCATCTGAGTCCGGTCGCCGCCGAGGGGAGGCCGTGCCCGCGTCCGGCGCCGGTGCTCCGGCTTCCGCGCCGGCGCCCTGCCGCCATCTGCTGGTCGTGCGCACCTCGGCGATGGGCGACGTGGCGATGCTGCCCCACGCCCTGCGGGCGCTGCGGGCGGCCTTTCCCGGGCTGCGGATCACGGTGGCGACGCAAAAGCTCTTCCGCCCCTTCTTCGCCGGGCTCGACGTGGCCTTTCTCGACGTCGATCTGCGCGGGGAGCACCGCACCCTCGCGGGCATGTGGCGGCTGGCGGCCGAGGCGCGGCGGCTGGGCGTCGATGCCGTGGCCGACGTGCACGACGTGCTGCGTTCGAAGGCGCTGCGGCTCGCGCTGCGGCTGCACGGGATTCCCGTGGCCCGCATCCGCAAGGGGCGCGCCGAGAAGCGGCGTCTGATCCGCAGCGGCGCGACCGGTGCCGAGCCGCTGCGCCACACGGTGCTGCGCTACTGCGACGTCTTCCGCCGGCTGGGCTTCGACGTGGCCGATCCGGCTCCGGCGGTGCACCCCGGATGCGCCGGGGGGAGCGATCCTTTCGGCCCGAAAGAGGGCGCGTGGGTCGGCTTCGCCCCCTTCTCCGCCCACCGGGGCAAAACCTACCCCGAGCCGCAGTGCGAGGAGCTCGTGCGGCTGCTGTCCGCGCGCTACGACCGGGTGTTCATTCACGGCGGCGGGGGCGACGAGCAGCGCTTCGCCGAGCGGATGGAGGCGGCGTATCCCAACGTCACGGCGCTCTTCGGCAAGGTGCGCTTCGCCGGGGAAATCGACCTCATCGCGCGTCTGGACTGCCTCGTGACGATGGATTCGCTGGCGATGCACCTCGCGGCGCTCACGGCGACGCCCGTCGTTTCGGTCTGGGGCGCGACCCATCCCGCGTTGGGGTTCCTCGGCTACGGAGCCGATCCGCGGGGTGCGGTGCAGGCCGACCTGCCCTGCCGGCCCTGCTCGGTCTACGGGGCCAAGCCCTGCCGCTACGGCGACTACCGCTGTCTGACGTCGATCGCGCCGCAGACGATCGTCGACCGCGTGGCGGAGACGATCGGACGCTGAATTCGGAAAAAGCGCAAGAGGCCCGCAGTCGATGCGGGCCTCTTGCGCTTTTCAGGGTGCGGGGCGTTTCGTGCTATTTTGGGGTGTTTCGCCGGCGGCGGCAGGGGCGCACGGACCGACGGCGAATGGCGGCCCGCTGCGGGTGCGGCGAACCGCCGACTTCGCATGACGGAGCCGCCATCATGCGGTTTATCGCCGCCCTTCGTCCGCCTTTCCGCGGATGTAGGCGTCGATCGCCTGTGCGGCTTTGCGGCCGGCGCCCATCGCGAGGATCACCGTTGCGGCGCCCGTCACGGCGTCGCCGCCGGCGAAGACCCCCTCGCGCGTCGTGGCGCCCGCCTCGTCGGCCTCGATGCAGCCGCGCCGCGTGGTCTCCAGCCCGGGCGTCGTCGAGGCGATCAGCGGGTTGGGCGAGGTGCCCAGCGCCATGATTACCGTGTCGCAGGCGATCTCGAACTCCGAGCCGGGCTTTTCGACGGGCGAGCGACGGCCGCTCGCGTCGGGCTCGCCCAGCTCCATCTCCACGCAGCGGAGGCCCGTGACCCAGCCGCGTTCGTCGCCCAGCACCTCCACGGGGTTGGCGAGCATGCGGAAGGCGATGCCCTCCTCTTTGGCGTGGTGCACCTCCTCGGCGCGGGCCGGGAGCTCCTTCTCCGAGCGGCGATAGACGATCGTCGCCTCGGCGCCCAGCCGTCGGGCCGTGCGCACGGCATCCATCGCCACGTTGCCGCCGCCGACCACCACCGCCCGCCGTCCGACGTGGATCGGCGTGTCGTACGACGCGTCGTAGGCGTGCATCAGGTTGGCGCGCGTGAGGAACTCGTTGGCCGAGACCACGCCGTTGAGGTTCTCGCCCGGGATCCCCATGAAGCGGGGCAGACCGGCGCCCGAGCCGATGAATACGGCGTCGTAGCCCTCCTCGTCGAGCAGCGAGTCGACCGTGACGGTGCGTCCCACCACCACGTCGGTCTCGAAGACGACGCCCAGCTTCTTCACCTCCTCGATTTCGCGGGCCACGATCCGCTGCTTGGGCAGACGGAACTCCGGGATGCCGTAGACCAGCACGCCGCCCACCTCGTGGAGCGCCTCGAAGACCGTGACGTCGTAGCCCGCCTTCGCCAGATCGCTGGCGCAGGCCAGTCCTGCGGGGCCGCTGCCCACGACCGCCACGCGGTGTCCGTTGCGGGGCGCCGGGGCCGGCGCAGCGTTCTGCGCGAGCTTCCAGTCGCCGACGAAGCGCTCGAGCTTGCCGATGGCCACCGGCTCGCCCTTGATGCCCACCACACACGCTCCTTCGCACTGGGTCTCCTGCGGGCAGACGCGGCCGCAGATCGACGGCAGCGAGCTGTCGCGCGCGATGGTGTCGGCGGCGCGCTGCAGGTCGCCCTCGTGCAGCGCCGCGATGAAGTAGGGAATGGCGATCCCCACGGGGCAGGCCGCCACGCAGCGGGGATTCTTGCAGTGCAGGCAGCGCGACGCCTCGAGCGTCGCCTCCTGCAGGTCGTAACCGAGGCAGACCTCCCCGAAGTCGGTCGCCCGTTTGGCCGGATCCTCTTCGCGCACCGGCACGCGCGGTATTCTGTTCGCCATGACTATTTGTCCAATCCTATTTTACATACGTGACCCGCGGCACGCTCGGCCTCGATGGCCGCGGCGCGCTGCTCCTGCGTGCGGTACATGCCCTGACGGCGCATCGCTTCGTCGAAGTCGACCTCGTGTCCGTCGAACTCGGGGCCCTCGACGCAGGTGAAGCGCGTGCTCCCGGCCACCGTCACGCGGCAGGCGCCGCACATGCCCGTGCCGTCGACCATCAGCGCGTTGAGCGACACGGTGGTCTTCAGGTCGTATTTGCGGGTCGTGAGGGCCACGAATTTCATCATGATCATCGGGCCGATGGCCACGCACTCGTCGTAGCGGGCCCCTTCGGCGATCAGCTTTTCGAGCAGCTGCGTGACGAGCCCCTTGAATCCTTCCGAGCCGTCGTCGGTGGCGATGTGGAGGTGCGACGCCACGGCGCGCATCTCGTCGGTGTAGATCAGCATGTCGCGCGTCTTGGCGCCGATGATGACGTCGGCCTCGACGCCGTGTTCGTGCAGCCACTTGACCTGCGGGTAGACCGGGGCCGTGCCCACGCCGCCCGCGATGAAGATATAGCGGCGCTGCCGCAGCGCTTCGATCGGTTCGGCGACGAACTCCGAGGGGCGGCCCAGCGGGCCCGCGAAGTCGGCGAGGCGGTCGCCCGCTCCGAGGGCGCAGATCTTGCGCGTCGAGACGCCGATGGCCTGCGTGACGATGGTCACGCTCCCCTCCTCGGGGTCGAAGTCGGAGATGGTGAGCGGAATGCGTTCGCCGCATGCGTCGGTGCGTACGATGACGAATTGTCCCGGTCGGGCCGACCGGGCGACGCGCGGCGCGAGGATCTTCATGAGCCAGATGCCTTCGGCCAAGAGGCGTTTTTCGAGTATGGGATACATAGGAATCGTTTGGGTCTTTCAATCGTGTGCGGTGCGGCGTCACTCCTCGACGATCGCCGTGATGCGCAGCCGCCGCATCGGCCGGTCGGGGTCGTCGGTGACGACGACGAGGAACGCGCTCGCGGGTCCGAACTCCGCCTGTGCGGGATCGAACGTCACGGAGGCTTCGAGCCGGCCTCCGGGGGCGATCCGCGCACCCGGCGCGAGCGACGTCGCGATGCGGTCGTCGTGCTCGACGGCCCGCACGACGAGCGGCGCGGTGCCCGTGTTGCGGAGTGCGAAGGTGCGGCGCTGCGCTCCTTTGCCGTATTTTACGGTCCCGAATTTAAGAATATTTTCCGACAATTCCGAAACCGGGCGGGGTGCGCCCTGCTTCGGAGGGGTGTCGACGCCGATCGCGTGCACGGTCAGCAGCGTGCCTTCGGTGCGGCCGTCGACGAGGACCTCCATCGCGTCGCGCAGCGTGCCGTAGCGGGGCTCCGCGGCGGGGATGCGGGCGATGAAGTTGATCTCGCCCCGCTCGCCGGGTTCGATCCGCTGCGGGTAGCGCACCTCCACGACGCCGCTTTCGGTGCGGGGGCGCAATTCGAGGCGGACGGACCGCTGCGAGGCGTTCACGTATCCGACGGAGGCCTGCTTGGGCGAGCCGGGATATAAATAGGAGAGGGCGCAGAGCGTCTGCGCGAGGCGCAGGCCGCCGCCCGCATCGACGGGGTAGAGCTCTTCGAGGCTTTTCGGGCGGGGCGCGACGGTGCCGCGGATGGTGAGCGTCGCGATTTTCCGCCGCTCGGCGGAGTAGACCCCCAGCTCCTTCTCGAAGATGCCGGGGCGACCTGCGGGGTCGAACGTCACCTTCACGGCGGTCTCCTCGCCGGGGAGCAGCGGCCGTTTCGAGAATTCGGGCACCGTGCAGCCGCACGAGGTTACCACGTCGAGCAGCACGACGGGCGCCGTGCCGCGGTTCACGCCCCGGAACGTATGGCTCACGCGCCCGTCCGTTTCGCGGATCGTGCCGAAGTCCCATGCGGCGGGCTCGAAGACGATCTGTGCGCGCAGCGGGGTCGCTGCGAGCCATAATGCGAAGAAAACTAGTATTTTAGCGGTCGTTCGTGCCATGCGTTTGCCTCTTGTCCGATATGCAAAGATATATTTTTTGCGAAAAAAACGTGCAATAATTTTGCAGGAACGGATTTTTGCTCTATATTTGCACTCCGAAACGAGGATACAACGTTTCGAAAAGCCTGAATAGCTCAGTTGGTTAGAGCACATGACTGTTAATCATGGGGTCCTAGGTTCAAGTCCTTGTTCAGGCGCCAATGCGCGAGGGTTGCGTAAGGTTCTTTAAAAAACTGCAAGGGATGTTCCGCGAGGAGCATCGGGCGCGAGTTGCCTTTGCAGTCCCAAGCCATTCTTTCGGGAGCTTAGCTCAGCTGGTTCAGAGCGTCTGCCTTACAAGCAGAGGGTCGGGGGTTCGAATCCCTCAGCTCCCACACCGAAAGCCACTTACAGCGATGCAAGCGGCTTTTTTTATGACGGGAGCATAGCTCAGTTGGTTTAGAGCGCCTGCTCGACAAGCAGGAGGTCTGCGGTTCAAATCCGCATGTTCCCACCAAGAAAATCAAGCGGTTGCACCGATGCGGCCGCTTTTTTTCGCGCTCTTCGTATTGAACCGGTACACAGCTCCGGCCGCGGAACCGGCGAAAAAGAGGATGAAAATGGGCTGCGGATTTGCGGATGTGATTTATTTGTCCTATATTTGCACCCGCAACAAGCAATAAGGGAGCTTAGCTCAGCTGGTTCAGAGCGTCTGCCTTACAAGCAGAGGGTCGGGGGTTCGAATCCCTCAGCTCCCACGACATCGAAATGAAAACCGACCGCTCCCGAGAGCGGTTTTTTCGTTTTTCGCGGGTGTCTCCCGTCCGTCTCTCCGCGGCGGCGATCGGTCGATTCCGGCCCCTTTTTCCTATCTGATCGTTTTTCAGCGCATTTGCATCCTTATGCCCGTACTCGATGCCGAAGTCCGTCGTCGTGCTACCCGCCCCTTCCATCGTCGGGGACGACGTCTGTAGGCGGACGCTGTGCGGTGCAGGGGCGGCACGGCCGCAGGCGGCGCTTTGCATCTTTTTTGCAGGCGGAAATCCGAACAAACCGAATTTTTCCCATGAAAGCATTGCTCTTATCTACGCTGTGCGTCGGTGCATTGGTCGCCGACCGGTCCGTGGAGGCCTGTACGCGCGCCGTCTACACGGGACCCGATGGCATGACGGCGACCGGCCGCACGATGGACTGGCGCGAGGATCCGCTCACCAACCTCTATCTCTTTCCGCGCGGCATGGAGCGTCGCGGCGCGAAGACGGACGACACGATCTTCTGGACCTCGAAGTACGGGTCGCTGGCCGTCGCCGGGTACGACATCGGCATCTGCGACGGCATGAACGAGAAGGGCCTCGTCGCCAACCTGCTCTTCCTGCCCGAGTCGGTCTACGACCGTCCCGGCGATACGCGGCCCGTGATGGGGTTGAGCATCTGGACGCAGTATGTGCTGGACAACTTCGCCACGGTCGAAGAGGCGGTCGCCGAGCTCGCGAAGGAGCGGTTCCGCATCGACTCGCCCGATCTGCCCAACGGCGTGCAGTCGCGGCTCCACATGGCCATCTCGGATCCGTCGGGCGACAGCGCCATCTTCGAATACGTCGACGGGCGCCTCAGGATCCACCGCGGTCGCCGGTACAAGGTGCTGACCAACTCGCCGACCTACGACCGGCAGCTGGCCATCGACGACTACTGGCGCTCGATCGGCGGCCTTACGATGCTGCCCGGCACCAACCGCTCTTCCGACCGCTTCGTGCGGGCCTCGTTCTACATCGACGCCGTGGAGCAGAGCTCCGATGCGGCGATCGCCGTGCCGACCGTGCTGTCGGTCATGCGCAACGTCTCGGTGCCCTACGGCATCTCGACGCCGGGCAGCCCCCATATCGCCTCGACGCGCTGGCGTTCGGTCGCCGATCAGAAGAACCGGGTCTACTATTTCGAACCGACCCTTTCGCTGGCGCCGTTCTACGTCGACCTCGCCCGCATCGACTTCTCGGCGGGTACGCCCGAGCGGGTGCTGCTGCTGACCGACGGGACGCACTACGAAGGCGATGCCACGGCGCAGTTCCGGCCCGTGGCGCAGCCGTTCGAGTTCCTGTTCGGCGTGTAGGCGTAGCTGCGCGAAAAAAAAGAAACAGCAGGGAATCGTCACGATTGCCTGCTGCTCCCGGAGGTGTCACCCTCCTAAAACTACTAACCCAAACTTAAATAAATGAAGAAACCTCAACTGCGAAGCAGATTCGCAGTCGATGGAGCAAATCGCAAAGCGCGTGCCGGAATCGATGCGCACGTGCGGAGAGTGTCCGTGTGCGGGATGCTTGCGCCCGTTCGGACATGCGGCGCGGCGCCATGCGGGAAAGCCGGCGCTGCGGCGCTGCGGTTTTTTCCGGAAATTTCCGTATCTTCGGTTCGGAAAACAACATCTGTCATGAAAGCGATTTACGTTCTGGCAGGGCTCGTGTCGCTCTGCTTCGCCGGCCGGCTCGCCGCGCAGCCGCGCTGTTACGACATCACCGATTACGGCGTGCGGCCCGACAGCCGTGAAAATGCCGCGCCGGCCGTCGCCCGCGCCGTGGCTGAGATCGCCGCGCGGTGCACGGGCGAGGAGGAGGTCGTGCTCCGCTTCCCGAAGGGGCGCTACGATTTCTACGAAGAGGGCGCCGCCGAGCGGACCTATTATATCTCGAACCACGATCAGACGCAACCCAAGCGCGTGGGCATCGCGCTCGAGGGGGTGCGGCGCCTGACGCTCGACGGTTGCGGCTCGGAGTTCGTCTTCCACGGGCGGATGCTGCCCGTGGCGCTCACGGGTGCGGCGCACTGCCGCCTGCGCGACTTCGGCATCGACTTCGCGACGCCCCACATCGCGCAGGTCCGCATCGTGGCGAACGATCCCGAGCGGGGGATCCTCTTCGAACCGGCCGCCGAGGTGCGGTGGCGCATCACGCCCGACTCGCTCTTCGAATATGCGGGCGAGGGGTGGACGCTGCGCCCCGAGACGGGCATCGCCTTCGAATCGGGAACGGGTCGCATCGTCTACAACACCGCCGACCTCGCGATTCCGCTGCACGGCGTCTGCGAAACCGAGCCGGGGCGGATCCTTGCGCCCGCGTGGCGCGATGCGCGCCTCGTGCCGGGCACGGAGGTGGCGATGCGCGGCTACGGACGTCCGGCGCCCGGTATTTTTCTGGACGACGCCGCCGCCACGACGATCGAAGGGGTTACGGTGCACTATGCCGAGGGGATGGGGCTGCTCGCCCAGAACTGCACGGACATCGAACTCGACGGATTCGGCGTGCACCTGCGCGGCGCCGACGATCCGCGCTGCTTCACCACGCAGGCCGATGCGACCCACTTCTCGGGGTGCCGGGGGCGGATCGTCTCGCGCAACGGTCTCTACGAGGCGATGATGGACGATGCGATCAACGTCCACGGAACCTACCTCAAGGTCGTGGAGCGGCTCGACGACCGCACGCTGGTCGGTCGCTACATGCACGGACAGTCGTGGGGCTTCGCGTGGGGCGCCCGCGGCGAGGAGGTGCAGGTCGTGCGTGCGGCGACGATGGACCGGGTCGGCGAGCCCGTGCGGATCGGGTCGATCGAACCCCGGGGTACCGCGACGACGGAAGGAGCCCGCGAGTTCGTCGTGCGCTTCGACCGCCCGCTGCCTGCGGAGGTCGTGCCCGAAGAGGGGTACGGGTTGGAGAATCTGACGCGCACGCCCGAGGTGCTCTTCGCGGGCAATACGGTGCGCAACAACCGGGCGCGCGGAGCGCTGTTCAGCACGCCGCGGCGCGTCGTCGTCGAGGAGAACCTCTTCGACCATGTTTCGGGCGCCGCGATCCTCCTGTGCGGCGACTGCAACGGCTGGTACGAGACGGGTGCCTGCCGCGAGGTCGTCATCCGCCGCAACCGCTTCGTCGATGCGCTGACGAGCCTCTTCCAGTTCACCCACGCCGTGATATCGATCTGTCCCGAGATTCCCGACCTCGCGGGACAACGCGCTTACTTCCACGGCGGCTCGGAGGGCGGCATCGTCGTCGAGGAGAACGTGTTCGACACCTTCGACGCGCCGATCCTCTACGCCAAGTCGGTCGACGGACTCCTTTTCCGCCGCAATACGATTCGCACGAACGATGACTATCCGCCCTTCCACTGGAACCGCAGCCGCTTCCTGCTGGAGCGGACTGCGAACGTGCGTATCGAGGAGTGAGCCCGCGCCTACGGGCCGGGACGGCGCGAGGCCTCCGGACGGCGCGGCGCATGAACGGAACGCCCCCGCAGAACTCGTTTCTGCGGGGGCGTTTCATCGGTCGGGGCGGAGCGCCGCCGCCGATCAGCGGAAGACGCCCGTGTAGGTCGCGGGCGAGAGCGCGCGCAGCTCCTCCTTCACCCCTTCGGCGACGTCGAGCGTCTCGATGAAGGCGGCGATCGATTCGCGGGTGATGTGGGTGTTGGTGCGCGTGAGGGCCTTCAGCGCCTCGTAGGGCTTCGGGAAACCCTCGCGCCGCAGGATGGTCTGGATGCCTTCGGCCACCACGGCCCAGTTCTGCTCCAGATCGCGGTCGAGCGCTTCGCGGTTGAGGATCACCTTGTCGAGTCCCTTCAGCAGCGAACGCAGGGCGATGAGCGAGTGGGCCACGGGCACGCCGACGTTGCGCAGCACGGTCGAGTCGGTGAGGTCGCGCTGCAGGCGCGAGACGGGGAGCTTCTGCGCGAGGTGCTCGTAGAGGGCGCTCGCGATGCCCAAGTTGCCTTCGGCGTTCTCGAAGTCGATGGGGTTGACCTTGTGGGGCATGGCGCTCGAACCCACCTCGCCGGCCTTGATCCGCTGCTTGAAGTACTCCTGCGAGATGTACATCCACATGTCGCGCGCGAGGTCGATGAGGATCGTGTCGATGCGCTTCAGCGCGTCGAAGATCGCCGCGAGGTTGTCGTAATGCTCGATCTGCGTGGTGTACTGCGAACGGCAGAGCCCCAGCGTGCCGTCGACGAAGCGGTTGGCGAAGGCCACCCAGTCGCGGTCGGGGTAGGCCGCATGGTGGGCGTTGAAGTTGCCCGTGGCGCCGCCGAACTTGGCCGGAACGGGAATTGCAAGGAGCATCGCGAGCTGCTTTTCGAGGCGCTCGACATAGACCCGGAACTCCTTGCCGAGCGTCGTGGGCGAGGCGGGCTGCCCGTGCGTGCGGGCCAGCATCGGCACGTCGCGCCACTGCTCGGCCATCGCGGCGAGCTTGGCGACGAGCTCCTCCAGCGCGGGGCGGTAGACCTCGGCGAGGCCCTCCTTGAGCGAGAGCGGAATCGCCGTGTTGTTGATGTCCTGCGAGGTGAGGCCGAAGTGGACGAACTCCTTGAACTCGGCGAGCCCCAGCGCGTCCATCTTCTCCTTGAGGATGTACTCGATGGCCTTCACGTCGTGGTTCGTCGTGACCTCGATCTCCTTCACGCGAGCGGCGTCGGCCGGCGAGAAGTCGGTGTAGAGCGTGCGCAGGGCCTCCAGTGCGGCGCGGTCGACGCCCGAGAGCTGGGGCAGCGGCAGCTCGCACAGAGCGATGAAGTATTCGACCTCGACGCGGATGCGGTAGCGGATGAGCGCCTGTTCGGAGAAGTAGTCGGCGAGGCGTTCGGTCGCCTTGCGGTAGCGTCCGTCGACGGGCGAGATGGCGGTGAGTGTGTTGAGCATGACGGTATGGATTTTTGTCGTTTCGGTTCGTACTGGGGTCGAAAAGGATGGCCAAAATTACGACATTTAATTGAAATACGCATATTTTTCCCTACCTTTGTGGGGTTGTGTAACGAACCGGAATGCGACGATGGGAATTTTGACGGACATAGCGGACGCGCTCGCCGGCTTCGTGCGGCGCAATCCGCTGACGGTGCTGGCGATCCTTCTGCTGGCGCTGGGAGCGCCCGCGCTGCTGAAGGGCATCGCTTTTTTCATACTTTATGCGATCATGGGCTTCGTACTGCTGGTCATCGGACTGATGATTTACTTCCGCTGGCGCATCCGCCGCGTGCAGCGGCAGATGGAGGAGCGCTTCGGCGAAGGGGGCTTCGACCCCCGCGGTTTCGGCGGCGCTCCGTTCGGCGGCGCCCGTCCCCGCGGCGAGACGCGCCGCGAGGGCGACGTGGAGGTGCGCCGCACGGCGGAGGCCCCCGAGAAACGGGTTTCGAACGACGTGGGCGATTACGTCGAGTTCGAGGAGACGAAACATTGAGCGATTTATGTGGCAGGTATTCGGAGCGATCGGTCGTTATTTCATCCTGATGGGCAAGGTCTTTTCCCGTCCGGAGAAGGGGGCGATCTACCGCCGGCGCATCCTCTACGAAATGGAGGCGCTGGGCATCGATTCGATCGGCCTGACGGCCATCATCTCGATCTTCATCGGCGCGGTGATCACGCTGCAGATGTCGATCAACCTCGATTCGCCCTTCATTCCGCGCTCGCTCATCGGCTACGCCACGCGCGAGACGATGATCCTCGAGTTCTCGTCGGCGGTCGTGGCGCTGATTCTCGCCGGCAAGGTCGGGTCGAGCATCGCCTCCGAGATCGGCACCATGCGCATCACCGAGCAGATCGACGCGCTGGAGATCATGGGCGTCAATTCGGCCTCCTACCTGATTCTTCCGAAGATCGTCGCCGCGATGCTCTTCTTCCCCTTCCTGACGATCCTCTCGATCCTCATCGGCGTGGCCGGAGGGTGGGTGATCGCCTACCTGACGGGCATCATGATTCCGGCCGACTACGTCGACGGACTGATGCTCGACTTCCGGCCCTATTCGATCACCTACACGCTCATCAAGACCGTCTTCTTCGCCTACATCATCGCCTCGGTTTCGGCCTTCTACGGCTACAACGCCCGCGGCAACTCGCTCGAGGTGGGCGCCGCGTCGACGCGCGCCGTGGTGACCTGCTGCGTGGTGATCCTGCTCTTCGACCTCATTCTCACCCAAATCCTGCTCATATGATCCGGGCCGAACATATCGTCAAGTCGTTCGACGGCCGGGTGGTGCTCGACGACGTTTCGGTCGCCTTCGAAACCGGCAAGACGAACCTGATCATCGGCCGCAGCGGCTCGGGCAAGACCGTGCTGCTCAAGACGCTCGTGGGGCTGCACGAACCCGATGCGGGCGACGTGTGGTACGACGACGTCAACTTCACGGGGCTGGGGTTCCGCGAACGCAAGGCCGTGCGCAAGGATATCGGCATGATCTTTCAGGGCGGGGCGCTGCTCGACTCCTCCACGGTCGAGGAGAACGTCCGTCTGCCGCTCGACCTCTTCACCCGGCAGTCGGCGGCCGAGAAGCGCGAGCGCGTCGACTTCTGCCTGCAGCGCGTGCGGCTCGAGAACGCCAACCGCCTCTACCCGGCCGAGCTGTCGGGCGGCATGATCAAACGCGTGGCCATCGCGCGGGCCATCGTCATGAATCCGCGCTACCTGTTCTGTGACGAACCCAACTCGGGCCTCGATCCGCAGACGTCGATCGTCATCGACAACCTCATCCACGAGATCACCGAGGAGTACGGCATCACGACGATCGTCAACACGCACGACATGAACTCCGTGATGGAGATCGGCCAGAAGATCGTCTATATCCACGAGGGCCGCAAGTGGTGGGAGGGCACGAAGGAGGACATTCTGCATGCCGACAACCCCGAGCTCAACGCCTTCGTCTTCGCCTCGGCGATGGCCAAGCGGGCGAAGGCCGCGGTGCGGTAAGAGGGGCCCGCGGAGCGCTGTCGCGGGCCGGGGGCGTCGGACGGGCGGCACGGTTTCGCGGCTGGAGGAGCGGCCGACCGCGGCTGCGGTCCGATCCGGCTGCGCGGAGGGATCGGAGCGGACGACCGCCGCAGGCGGGGTGCCGCGCTGCGCGAAAGGCGTCGCGACCCGCGAGTGGTTCCGGACGGCGGAATGCGGCGGAAACGACGCTGCGAGGGGTTCTGCGCGGCATTCGCGCAAGGACCGGCGGAGCGGGGTTAACGAAAAAATTTAAAAAATTTATTTGCGTAATATACTTAAAGTATATACCTTTGCACTGTAAAAAAGCGAATGCGAGTCTTAACTAACAAATAAATCACAAGATTATGGCAACTATCAAAATCGGTATCAACGGTTTCGGCCGTATCGGCCGTCTGGTGTTCCGTGCCGCTTGCACGAACGACAACATCGAGGTTGTAGGTATCAACGACCTCGTTCCGGTGGACTACATGGCTTACATGCTCAAGTACGACACGATGCACGGTCGCTTCAACGGTACGGTCGATTTCGACGCCGAGAAGAGCCAGCTGATCGTTAACGGCAAGGCCATCCGCGTGACCGCCGAGAAGGATCCCGCCAACCTGAAGTGGAACGAGGTGGGTGCCGAGTACGTAGTCGAGTCGACGGGTCTGTTCCTGACGAAGGAGAAGGCTCAGGCGCACATCGCTGCCGGTGCCAAGTACGTCGTGATGTCGGCTCCCTCGAAGGACGACACCCCGATGTTCGTCTGCGGCGTGAACACGAACACCTACGCCGGCCAGACGATCGTTTCGAACGCTTCGTGCACCACGAACTGCCTCGCCCCGATCGCTAAGGTCCTCAACGACAAGTTCGGCATCACCGACGGTCTGATGACCACGGTACACTCGACCACCGCGACGCAGAAGACCGTAGACGGTCCCTCGATGAAGGACTGGCGCGGCGGCCGTGCCGCTTCGGGCAACATCATCCCCTCGTCGACGGGTGCCGCCAAGGCCGTAGGCAAGGTGATCCCCGAGCTGAACGGCAAGCTGACGGGTATGTCGATGCGCGTTCCGACCCTCGACGTATCGGTCGTCGACCTGACGGTCAACCTCGCCAAGCCGGCCAAGTACGACGAGATCTGCGCTGCCATGAAGGAGGCTTCGGAGGGCGAACTGAAGGGCATTCTGGGTTACACCGAGGAGGCTGTCGTTTCGTCGGACTTCTTGGGCGACGCCCGCACGTCGATCTTCGACAAGGCTGCCGGTATCGCACTGACCGACACCTTCGTAAAGGTCGTTTCGTGGTACGACAACGAGTGGGGCTACTCGAACAAGGTCCTCATGCTCATCGAGACGATGGCCGCTTACAACAACAAGTAGTCGTCGGTCATCCGATAACACGGGAGGGAATCTTCGGATTCCCTCTTTTTTTTGTGCCTTCGGATCCGGGACCGGGACGCCGCGGGCTTCGCGGGCCCCTTTCGGTTGCGGGTCCGGGGGATTCGGGGGTGGAGCCGGTGCTGCCGGAGCCGGGGATGTTCCGGTGGCGCGAGGCCCGGGTGCCGGTTTGGGTGATGCGGAGCCGTAAGGTCTCGGGGTTGCATATTTGGGGGTATCGGTCCCGGAACTGCTGGGCTCGGGGAGGGGCCGGATGGCGCGAGGTACAGGGCGGGCCGTGCGATCGGAGGGGGCGGCGCAGTCGCGTTCGTGCGCGGATGATGTAGCGCTTCGTCGATGGCAAACGGTCTTCGGTGCGGAAGCGACTTCGGGAGCCGGGATGAGGCCTTATTCTGCCGGGGTGCGTCTGGAGGTTGCGGCGGAGTGTTACCGAATAGGTCCCCGGGCAGGCGGCAGGGTCGGAGGCACACTCCGGTCGGGCGGTAGCCGGGGACTTCGGATTTTACTGTGTCCGCGTCGGGCGGTGGCCGGGAGCTGCGAATATGCGCTGGGGCGGAGGCCGGGCGAAAGCTGCGGTTGTTCGGACGGAGCCCGGGACTTGCGACCGGGTTGTTGCGGCGGGGAGATTATGGTGCAAAAAACACCGCGAACGGCAGCCTATCGGTAGCGCTCGAAGTTGTTGCGGCGGGGAGACTATGGCGCATAAAAACACCCCTGCGGTGTGCTGCAGGGGTGTGCGTACGATGGTTGCGATGCGGACCGTGCGCCACCGGGCGCGCGTCTGAAAACGGCAGGGCGTTCGTCGCGATACCGGAACGCCCGCGGGGCTTCGCGGTGGCTCGGGATCTCCGGACCAGTAAAAAAGCTCCCGGTTTGTCTTCGGCGGCAGGGATTTCGACACGGGTTCCGTTCCGGTGTAGACAGGGATTTTACGAGCCGTTCGGTGCCGTTCTCGGGGTCGAGGCGTCGGCCCTGCCCCGAGGTTTCGGCCTTGTTCCGAGATGCCGGTCCTGCCCCGAGGTGCCGGTCCTGTCCCGGAGTACGGGTTATCTTTCGAAGACCGCACGCTCCGCCGAGGTTTCGCCGCATCGGTCGGCCGCCGGCTCTCTGCCGAAGGTTCCGGAGCTCCTCCGCTGCGCGGGGGTTACTCCGCAGGTTTCTCGGCTTCGGGCACGGCTTCGGATTCGTCGTCGTCGTTCTTGGAGCAGAAGTAGTAGACGATGGCGGCGATCACGGCCAACGCCACCAGCTTGCCGCCCCATGCGTCCCAGAAGGGCATCGTGCGGAGTTCGTCGAAATTCTCGACGCCCGTGTCGACCGAGATGCGCTCGAGCATCGATTCGTCGAGATCGTAGTAGGTGTCGGGATCCTCCTTCGTGTAACCTACGAGCTTGCCCTTCTCGATGGTCCACACCGGCACGTAGGCGATCTGGTAGACCGTATACATGTGGCCGAGGTCGACCTTGTGGCCTTCGTCCGTGCGGTACCAATCCTCCTCGGGGAGTTCAAGTACGGGTTCGATCTTCTGGTATTGGCCCACCGGAATGCGGATGCGGGCTTGGCTCGTCGCAACGACGGCCGTCGCGAACAACAGCGCGAGAAGTAGCGTTTTCTTCATTTTTATGGGATGTTTTCGGGTTTGTGTCGGTCAGCGTTCGTCGGCTTCGGCCTTCAGTTCGATCGAGGCCCCCGACCATTGGTTGATCGCGTGGCGCTCGGTGCGGATCGGGCGTCCGCCGTAGGCGATGCGCACCTCGAGGTCGAACGGGCGGGTCGCATCGATGTCGTTGTCGCGCGGCAGGGTGTGGGGCACGACGTAGAGAAAGCAGTCGATCCGGTCGCAGGGGCCGGTCGCGAGGCGCGTCGTCCGGTCGCGGGGAAGGTCGTGCGGGGCTGCGGAGAGCTCCGCGCCGACATCGGCGACGTGCGAAGAGGCCGCGGCGAATCCCGTGCGGTTGCCCGCGGCGTCGAAGCAGCCGCATGTGAGCGCCGTGTTGTAGCGCCAGAAGCCGTCGTAACGGCTCGTGACTTCGATGGTGAATCCTCTCTCCGCTGCCATAGATCGCTTGTTCGGTGTCGGTGACACAAATATACGATTTTTTCCGGATATGATTCTCCGATTGCGCGGTTTCGGACTGTAGTTTCGCGATACCGCACCCGGTGCCGGGCGTTGCGGCGGTGTTGGCGCCTCCGTGCGCCCCCGCAGCCGGGGATGCGGCGGCCGCTGCCCGCGACGTACGCCCGCCGCGGCATGCGGCCGCGGAGCGCTAAATGTGTCGGATTTCTTTGCAGATGTTCTATTTTTTCGTAAATTTGCGCACTAATTGTGCACAAATGGAGGTAGCGAACCGATATTCCATCGCATTCAAGGGGCTGAAAAACGGCACGTACGACTTCGCTTTCGATATCGATCGCGCGTTGTTCGAGGCCTTCGAGAGCCCCGAGATCAAGGACGGCGCCTGCCGGGCCGAGGTGCGGATGGAGCGCGGCGAGAGCCTGCTGACGCTCGATGTCGCGATCGGGGGCCATGTGGTGGTGGCGTGCGATCGCTGCTTGGAGGATTGCGAGGTACCGATCGACTACTCGGGCCGTCTGGCGGTGCGTATCTCCGACGAAGAGCACGAGTACGACGGCGAGACGCTCTGGCTGCATCCCTGCGATGCGGAGCTGGACCTCGCGCAGTACCTCTACGAGAGCATCGTCCTGTCGCTTCCTTACCAGCGGGTGCACCCCGAAGGCGGTTGCGATCCGGCGATGACGGAGCGCTTCCGGGTCGTCTCCGAGCGGGAGTTTTCCGAGCTCGAGGCGCGGATCGCCGAGGAGCGGAAGGGGGGCGAGTGGGCCAAGCTGGCCGCGCTGCGCGACGCGATGGCGGCGGAGTCCGATGCCGACCCTGCGAACGAATAAACGTTGAACTAATAAACATAAGGTAAAATGGCACATCCTAAACACAAGATCTCGTCGACGCGACGCGATAAGAGAAGAACCCACTACAAGGCTGTCGTTCCTACGGTCGTAGCCTGCTCGAACTGCGGCGCTGCCGTGCTCTACCACCGCGTGTGCCCCGAGTGCGGTTTCTATCGCGGGAAGTTGGCGATCGAGAAGAAGGCCGCCGAATAGTCGCGGCGGAAAGAGACACCGCATGCGGCGCCTCTTTTTTTGATTTTACGACGACTGCGGCGCTGCGTCCGGAACACCGGGCGCAGGTTTCCGTTGCCATCGGGCGCCGGGGTCGATACTAATCCATCGCACGAATATGTTGAAGATTGGTTTAGATGCTATGGGAGGCGATTTCGCCCCCGAGGCGGCCGTCAAAGGCGCCGTGCTGGCGCTCGATAGGATCGGTCCCGACAGCCGGATCGTGCTCTTCGGCGACGAGGCGCGCATCCGCGCCGTGCTGGAGGCGGAGAACTGCCCTGCGGAGCGGTTCGACATCGTGGCCACCACCGAGGTGATCGGCATGGGCGACCATCCGGCCAAAGCGTTCCAGACGAAGAGCGATTCGAGCATCGCGGTGGGCTTCGCCCATCTGGCCCGGGGCCTCGTCGACGGCTTCGCGAGCGCCGGTTCGACCGGTGCCATGATGGTCGGTTCGATGTATGCCGTCAAGCCGATCGAGGGGGTGATCCGCCCGACGATCTCGTCGGTCGTGCCTACGGTGGCGGGACGCCCGGCGCTGCTGCTCGACGTGGGACTCAACGTCGACTGCAAGCCCGAGGTGCTGGCCCAGTACGGCCTGATCGGCTCGGTCTATGCCGAGTCGGTGCTGGGGATCGAGAACCCCCGCGTGGCGGTGCTCAACATCGGCGAGGAGGAGGCCAAAGGCAATGCGCAGGCGAAGGCGGCGCACGAGTTGCTGAAGCAGGAGCCGCGCATCCGCTTCGTGGGCAACGTCGAGGGCTCGCATATCTTCTCGGGCAAGGTCGCCGACGTGATCGTCTGCGACGGCTTCGTGGGCAACACGGCCCTGAAGATGGCCGAGGGGCTCTACCGCATCAACAAGGCGCTGGGCGGCGGCAATGCCTTCTGGGATGCCATGAACTACGAGAACGTGGGCGGAACGCCCGTGCTGGGCGTCAATGCGCCGGTGGTCATCGGCCACGGCATATCGTCGCCGGCGGCGATCCGGAGCATGATTCTTTCGACCGAGCGGTGCATCGAGGCGGAGCTTACCGCTAAGTTGCGACGGGTCTTTAATAACTAACCTTGATTTAAGTAAGAAAAGCTATGGGTAAGATTACCGCAGCGATTACGGGCGTGGGTGAGTACCTTCCCGATTATATCCTCACGAATGACGAGTTGAGCCGTATGGTGGACACCACCGACGAGTGGATCATGTCGCATGTCGGCATCAAGACGCGTCACATCCTCAAGGGCGAGGGCCTCGGCACCTCCTACATGGGAGCGCGTGCCGTGATCAACCTGCTCGACAAGACGGGTATCGACCCGATGGAGATCGACGTGGTGATCTGCGCCACGGTGACTCCCGATATGTTCTTCCCCTCGACGGGTAACCTGATCGCCGATCAGGCGGGCTGCAAGAACGCCTTCGCCTACGACGTTTCGGCGGCGTGCAGCGGCTTCCTCTTCGCCCTCACCACGGGTGCGAAGTTCATCGAGGCCGGCACGAGCAAGAAGGTGATCGTCGTGGGTGCCGACAAGATGTCGTCGATCGTCGACTACACCGACCGTTCGACCTGCCCGATTTTCGGCGACGGCGCCGCAGCCGTGCTGCTGGAGCCCAACACCGAGGGCTTGGGCGTCGTCGACTCGATCCTCCACTCCGACGGCTCGGGCGAGCTGCAGCTCTACATGAAGGCGGGCGGTTCGCGCTATCCGGCGACGGCCGAGACCGTGCAGAACAACTGGCACACCATCACGTGGGACGGTCACGCCGTGTTCAAGGCCGCCGTGTCGAAAATGGCCGACGTCTCGGTCGAGATGATGGAGCGCCACCACCTGACGGGCGACGACATCCGCTATCTGGTGCCCCATCAGGCCAACCTGCGCATCATCGACGCCACGGCCCGCCGCATGGGCATCACGGCCGACAAGTGCATGATCAACATCGACCGGTGCGGCAATACGACGGCCGCCACGATCCCCTCGTGCCTCTACGACTACGAGAAGGAGCTGCGTCCGGGCGACAACCTGATCCTCTCGGCCTTCGGCGGCGGTTACACGTGGGGCGCCATCTATGTGAAGTGGGCCTACGACGGATCGAAGACTTGCCAGCTCGGTGCCGGCGAGTAGGTGTTCGAACCGCGATGAAATGTTCGGCGGAGGTCATGCGACCTCCGCTTTTTTCGTACCGTCGCGCATCGGTGGTCCCCGGTTCGGCGTCGCAAGGGGGGCCTGCGGCGGACAAATAGCCCGGCATACTGTATTCTTGCGGTATTCTCGTATCTTCGGCGAAGCCGAAGATACTGTGTCTCAACAAAACCCAAACAAGTTTGGTTTTGTATTCGGCTTATTCGTATCTTTGACCGCAGATAATCCGCCGAGCGATGAACCGTCTGAATCGAATCTTCCGCAACAAGAACGTCAAGGCATTCTGGTTTGCGCGCAATCTGTTACGCTATTTCATGCCGAAGGCGTTTCTGCAGCGGCGTCTCGCCCGCATGCTCGCGGCCGCACGACGGCGCGATGACTGGGAGGAGATCCGCACGCGCGTCGCCTATTACTGCAAGCTCGACCCGGCGGCGCGGAAAACAGCCTCCCTAGCGCTGCCTGCCGATTACCGTCCGTTAGGGGACCATCGGCTCCGCCGCGGCGTGCGCACGGCTTACTTCTTCGACTCCTATGAGTTCACCCGCTGGTTCGACGACCGGCTGCTGTGGCGGATGATCCCGGGCGACGTAACGACGGTGCCGCCCTTCCCGGCCGTGGTCAAAAGCCGCCCCATAGCGGGCGACAACGCCGCTTCGGTGCTGCTGAACCTCGACAAGGCGCGCCATTTCGTCTTCCTGCGCGACGATATTCCCTTCCGGGAGAAGGAGGACCGGGCGATCTTCCGCCTGACGATCAACTGCCACCATCCCAACCATGTGCTGCGCCGCCGCTTCATGGAGCGCTATTTCGGTTCGGAGATCTGCGATGCGGGCATCTCCAACCGGCACCCGTCGCTGCCGCCCGAGTGGACCAAGCCCCGGATTTCGCTGTACGACCACCTGAAATACAAGTTCGTGCTGGCGATCGAGGGCAACGACGTGGCGACGAACCTCAAGTGGATCCTGTCGTCCAATTCGCTGGCCGTGATGCCGCGTCCGACCTACGAGACGTGGTTCATGGAGGGGACGCTGATCCCGAACTACCACTACGTCGAGATCCGCCCCGATTACTCCGATCTGGAGGAGCGGATGCGCTACTACATCGCGCATCCCGAGGAGGCCGAGGCGATCATCGCCCATGCGCACGCCTACGTCGACCGCTTCCGCGACCGCCGGCGCGAGCGGCTCGTCTCGCTGCTCGTGCTGGAGCGCTACTTCGCCGCGACCGGACAGCTGCCCGGGACGCTTTAGCTCCGCCCATGCCCCCCCCATGCGTCAGCCTTCCCGTATGCCGGTCTCCTCATGCCCCGGCTCCGCCCATGCCCCGGTTTCCCGCGTCCGCGTTTTCCGTTGCCCGCGGGCGGCTCGTGCAGAGCCTGTCGGCGAAAGGGTGGGGCAGCGTGCGGCCGAGGCGGGCGAATCGCGCCCGAAATCGGAATAAAGGAGGTCCCCGGCCGATATTCGGATGCGTTTTCGGAACAGTTTGCCGAAAAGCGTCGTATCTTTGCCGCAACGCATACAACTACCCAAAAACAATCCGATTATGTTGAGTCAGAAGCTCCACGATGCGCTCAATGCGCAGATCAACGCCGAACTGTGGTCGGCCTATCTCTACCTTTCCATGTCGCTCGATGCCGAGGCCAAAGGGCTCAAGGGCGTCGCCAACTGGTTCTACATCCAGTTCCGCGAGGAGCAGGACCATGCCCGCATCTTCATGAACTACCTCAATTCGCGCGACGCGAAGGTCGAACTGCGACCCATCGACGAGGTGCGTTCCGCGTGGTCGTCGCCGCTGGAGATGTTCCGCGACACGCTCGAGCACGAGCGTAAGGTCACGGCGCTGATCCACAACCTCGCCGCCATCGCCGCCGAGGACCGCGATTTCGCTTCGGCGAACATGCTCGTCTGGTTCATCGACGAGCAGGTCGAGGAGGAGTCCAATGCCCGCGACATGATTCAGGCCTGCGAGGCTGTCGAGGGCAATAAGTTCGGGCTCTATACGCTCGACAAGGAGCTCGCCGCGCGCACCTATGCGACCCCCTCGCCGCTCGCTGCGAAGGAGTGACGCGCGGGACATCGTGCCGGATCGCATCCGTTTCCGCAGTTGCGGGGACGGATGCGCCGTTTTCGGGGCGGGCGTCTGTCGGGTGTTTGCCGGGTGTCTGTCGGGTGTCTGTCGGGTGTCGGAGGGGTGTCTGCCGGGTGCTGGCGGGGTGTCTGTCAGGCGTCGGCCGGGTGTCTGCCGGTGCTTGCCGGAGCGCCGGTGGCGGTCAGCAACCGCACTCTCCCTCCGATGCTGCTATGCCCGCTGCTTTTTCGGAGCCTGCTCCCGTGCGGCTGCTTCCGTGCGTCCGCTTTGGCTCGGCTTTCCGTGCGGACGTTTCGCTGGGGCCGTGCCTCCGCGACTGCTCTTGTGGATCCGCTTGCGCTGTCGCTTTTGTGCGGCGGGCGGTGTCGCCGTGTGCCGCGGTACGACGCCGCGCCGTGCGCCGCGCCGCTGCCGGAGCCTGTTGCGGCGCTCCGAGGCGGCATCGCGGTGCGTCCGGTACCGAATTTGATAGCAATGCGGGAAAAAGATGCGTTATGGATCGAATCTACCGTTTTCTGTTTCCGACCAAACATTACGACGCCTCGGCATCGTGGCTGCTGCTCGCCGCACGGGTCGTCTTCGGTCTGATGCTGCTCTCGCACGGCATCGACAAGTGGCGCCACTTCGGCGATCTGGCGGCGGGATTCCCCGACCCGATCGGGCTCGGAGGCCGTGTCGCGCTGGTGCTGGCGATCTTCGCCGAGGTGGTCTGCTCGGCCGGGATCATCGTCGGGGCCTTCTTCCGCCTGACGCTGATTCCGCCGATCGTGATGCTGTGCGTGGCGCTGCTGGTGGTCCACGGCGGCGATGCCTTCACCGCGAAGGAGCTGGCTGCGGCCTATCTCGCCGTCTTCGTGCTGCTCTTTCTCGCGGGGCCCGGACGCTTCGCGCTCGATCGGCCGATCGCCGAACGGCTGCGGCGCAGGTAGCGCCTTCCCGCAGCGGGGACGGCGTCGGTATCGTATCCGCTGCTTCGTCGATTCAAGCTGATTGAAGTATTCCGAGGACCTTCGGCCGGCTATTTCCCGATGCAGAAACGAAGTGTAAGTCGCTAATTATTTGCTTGTTATATTGTTATCTATGCCGGTTGTTCGCTCCGTTGTAAATAAGCGGCAAATTATTTTTCGACGGATTTTTGGAGGAAATTTACACTTACTTTTTTATTTCTTTTTTGTAAAAGGCGGTTAATAAATATTCGGGGTCGTCGAAATGCCGATAATTTTTTCCGGAACAACCGAAATGAGTTCCCATCCTTGGTCACCAAGCTTGTTCAGCTTCTTAACGACGCCTTGATCGATTTCTTCATCCGTCAGATTGTGGAACGATAGGGTTCTATATTCGAATTTTTGCATGTCTATATCCAAAATAGCCGTTTCCAATCTTTAATCATTACGGCATCATTGAATTGTCGGTTTGCCGGACTGCTGCTACGTAATGTGAGGTGTCTTATATCGGAAAATTGTCCTGCGAAATATTTGTTGTATAGTCGCTCTGCCTTTTGACCGTTGAATGCAATAGTTCGAATCGTAGGGTATTGACGGAGGAACTTTTGCAAATCATTCGGGAGTTCGGATCGTATGTCGGAGTCCAAACTCCCATGACGGTCGGCTGTATGTACGACATCCCATAAGGCAATTTTATGAGAAAATAATAATTGCTTTTTCTCCTCGTATGTTAGAGGGATAGGGCTATTTGCGACATGAGCAATAATAGACCAGAAACGATTTCCTGATTTAGCATAATATTGCTTCTTTTGCAATGATTCGTCTCCGGGTAATGTTCCGAGAATTAAAATTGTCGGATTGCTCCTGACCAAAGGCGGTAATGATTTTTTATTGGAGGATGATATTACCGTAGTTGGTTTAGGGTGTGATGCTGGGAGTGTTGAAGCTCTTTTCTGACCGTTCTTAGAGTGTGGTATACGCCACTTGTCGCCGATTTGATCTGCGTGGGGAATTTTCCCGTCACGCAATAGTTTGCGGAGCGGTGATCCAGGACGATCTTTGGAATCGGATAATAAACCTGCTTGAGCCAATATTTTATTTGCGTCAACAGGAGTGATGTCGATTTGGTTGTTTCGAATCAAGTATTTGTCGATACATTCTATGATTTGAGAAATGTTTGTCATTGGTGTTCGGTGGTTTGTTTTTTTCTCTGTTATTATATTCTTCCGATTCTTTCTGCTATAAGCGCTTTGTATTTGCCTCTCATCTCGTCGGGCAGAAACGAAACGTCGATCCATTCGTTCCATTTCGGAATAGCCTTGATGAATTTCTTGAACAGGTTGTCGATTACCTTTTCGTCCATGCCCGAAGCCGTCATTGCCTGCACGAAATCGCTGCGGCAAAGCTTGCGTTTGCGGCCGTTCAGCGTCAGGGCCAATTCCTCGGTGTCTTCGGGTAAAACGAGGGCTGTCGATAGCAGGTCATAAGCCGGTGCCAGCCCATAAATACCCGGATTTAGGCTATATAGCGAAAAGTTTTTGAGGTGCATGTCGGCATTGCCCGTGAGCCACGAGAACAATACCTGTTCCCAGAAATTGACGGCATCCAGTTTCGGGGCGGAAGAATAGCGCAGAATCGTTTTGGCAATCTGCTCGTAGGAACCTTTGTATTTGTGTTCGGTCAGTCGTTCGGAGAGCTGGCAGAGGTCTTCCATCGGATATTTTTCGCCGTGCGCTCCTCGGTCGATGCGGCGTGTGATGTAGCACAACTCCCCATCGGCAAAGCGGACGAGCGAGTGGGGAACGACCTGCATCTTCGCGGTTTCGGCCATGTGCATGGTCAAATCTTCCAGTTCCGGCAAGTGCGGATAATGTTCGGTCTGCGGTTTGAGGATATAGCGGCCCCAGAGACCGACAATCGTGAAGCGTTCCGGGGTGCCTTTGCCCGCTTTGGCAATATCGAGCGATAGTTTCGCCTGCACTCCGGTCAGCGTCGTCTGGCTGCGGATTACCTCGCGGGCAAGTTCCGCGATATTGGTGCGCGTGTAGGGGAGCAAAGGAGCTTCGGGAGTGCCGAAAATCTTCTTGGAGCAGGATTTGTGGAAATCCCGCTCGCCGTCGGCTAATTCTTTGTAGCAATATAAACAACGCTCCATGTTACTCTTCCTTTGATTCGATGGGTACGACACCGACTGCACCGATGCAGTCTTTGCAGCAGGCCAAAAGCAGCGACATCCTATCGCGGTTGTCGATTTTCCAACTCTTTTCGGCAATGTCGAGCAGCCACCCTTCGGGAATCAATCCGTCGAAGAACGGGAACAGCACCTTGTCGCGATAGACCTGCTCCGTAAGCGGCAGCGTGAGACTGACCGCTTCGGCGTCGGGCAGGCGGAGATAGTCGGCATCGTAGCGGAACGTGTAACCGGTTTCGTCCTCGGTCAATAGTCCCGCCTTGCGGTCGTGGAGGTAGATGGCAGCCTGTTTCATCGGTCATCCGTTTTTGTCATCGGCACCACTCCGACCTCGGCTCCGAATAGGTTGAGAATCTGATTGACTTTGTCCAGTCGCAGAGTCGGTTTTCCTTGCTCCAGCTCGCGCACGAACCGCAGTCCCACACCCGATTTCTCGGACAGTTCGACCTGCGTCAGCCGATGCTGCTTACGCATAGCCTTCACGTATTTCGATAATGTCGTCTGCATATTATACCTCTTTGGGTGCAAAAATAATGAAATAATTTGTAATTATATCTTTTCGGGTATAAATAGTTTGCCTTTTGTCGAAATATATTTCATATAATTAGTATAGCTTATTTGAGTATTATTCGTTAATTTTGCGTAAACTTCTGATACTGTATAATTATAGGAATATGAGCCCGGAAGAGAAAGCCCGAAAGAAGATAGACCAGATGTTCGATGATGCCGGCTGGAAGGTCGTAGATAGGGATCATTATGCTCCGAATATCTCTACTGTTGCCATCGAAGAAGGTTTGTTGGAGCACAACCTCGAAGCGGATTATTTCTTATTCCTAAATGGCAAGGCGGTTGGAGTCCTTGAAGCAAAACGGGAAGAGGTTGATGTCAAATCCGATGTGGTATGCGCTCAGGCTACTCTGTATGCTCGTAGTGTGCCGTCTAAGTATCAGGCATATTTGCGACCGTTGCCGTTCGTTTATCAGTCAAACGGTAATACTGTAATATTCAAAGATATAAGGGATGAAAATTCCGAGCATGTGGAGTTGAACAGAATTCATTCGCCCAAAGAGATCGTTAATATGCTGGGTATAACGGACGAATTTGCTGGGCTGCCGACTTTGAAGAGACGAGGATTGCGGGATTGTCAGTTTGAGGCAATCAGTGAGTTGGAAAATAGTTTCCGTACAGGACAGAATCGTGCGTTGATGGTCTTGGCTACCGGTGCGGGAAAAACTTATACGGCATGTATGGCCGCCTATCGTATGCTGTCATATACGCCGATGCGCCGCATTTTATTCTTGGTCGATAGAAACAATCTGGGGAAACAGGCAGAAGGTGAATTCGGCATGTTTCGATTGACTGATAATGGCGAGCCATTTAATACGATTTTCACAGTAAGTCGGCTTAAATCGGGCAAGATTCCGGAAGATGCCAATGTGGTTATTTCTACGATACAGCGTCTGTTTTCGTTGCTGAAAGGAGATGATATTACGGACAGTGATGACGATGAAAATTATAGCAATGATGAAATGGCGGATGTTGCATTGCCTGCCAATCTGACTTTGCCACCCGACTATTTCGATATGATTATCATTGATGAGTGTCATCGCTCTATCTATGGTAGTTGGCGGAAAGTGCTCGATTACTTCAATACGGCAAAAATGGTCGGTCTGACGGCTACGCCTGCGCCGGAAACATTGGCATTCTTTAATAATAACCGCATTGTAAATTATACGCTCGAAAAATCTATCGCCGATGGTGTGAATGTCGATTATCGTATATATCGAATCAAAACGCAGGCTACCGAGGATGGCGGAGCTATTCGTGAAGGGGAGAAAGTAAAAAAGATAACCCGATATACCGGCACGGTTGAGAATATAAAAACGCGCGAAGAATCGACATATACTAAAACAGAGCTGAATCGCAGCATAATCAATCCTGCTCAAATAAAGCTGGTTCTTGAAACCTATCGGGATGCAGTATATTCCGAAATGTTCGTCGATCCACAGCGCGAACCGAATATGGACTATTTGCCGAAAACGCTCATTTTTGCACTGAACGATGCTCATGCAAGTAATATCGTCAAGATTGCAAAAGAGGTTTTCGGTCGGAACGATGACGAATTCGTGCAAAAGATTACCTATTCTGCCGGAGATAGCAACGAATTGATACGGCAATTCCGCAATAATAAGGAATTCCGCATTGCTGTTACTGTAACGCTGGTTGCTACGGGTACGGATGTCAAGCCGCTCGAAGTGGTCATGTTTATGCGTGATGTTGAGTCGGATTCTCTGTATACCCAGATGAAGGGGCGCGGAGTGCGCACGATTGGGGATGAACAGTTGCGGAATGTTACTCCGAATGCGTATAGTAAAGACTTGTTCTATTTGGTCGATGCTGTTGGTGTAACAGAACACGAAATGAAGGTAACCCGTCCGGGAGCGGATGACGAGACGACTCCGGTGATGACACTCAAAGAACTGTTGGAGCGTATCACGCACGGCAATGTGCAGGATGAATATCTGCGCCTTTTGGCTGCACGCCTGTCCCGTATCTATAATAAATGCAAAGCATCCGAACGCGACGAATTTGCAAAGTTGGCGAAAGCTGATATGAAAGATATTGCTGTCGGTATATACGAGGTATTGGAAGCAGATACACTTTCGCCATATATCGACATCAATGAGCCGAATAACGAGCGCAAAGGTTTAGTGGCGGCAATCGTAAACCATCCCGATGCCCGATATTATCTGTTGCTTCTGAATGCAGGTTTCGTAACGATATTGCAGCCGGGCGAAGATACGCTGATATCCAAGGGATTTTCAATCGAGGAGGCACAAAATACGATTGATGCGTTTGAAACATATATCAACGAGCATAAAGACGAGATTGAAGCCCTGCGAGTCATATATAACAATCACGGTGAGCCGATTACCTACACGATGCTGAAAGATTTGGAGAATAAGTTGAAATTTACCAACAGCAAGTTTAATCCTACGTTGTTGTGGAATACTTATTCGCTTATAAATCCCGAAGCCGTTACTAAATTCTCGACAAAGGAAGAAAAAGAGGCTGTTACCAATATCATTCAACTGGTACGCTTTGCATTTCGTCAGATTACAACATTAAACAGCCTGCATTCTACCGCCAATCAGTATTTCAATCTTTGGTGCGGTCAGATGCAGCGAAGCATTACCGATACACAAGCAGTGTTAATCAAACAAATCGTATCATACATCGCATCGAATGGTTCGTGTACGATAAAAGATATTCGCGACTGGGATAGAACTTATGCCGCACAACTGATTCAGGCATTCGATAATCCCGAGCAGGTAAATAATTCACTCATGTCACTCACGCAGTTCCTGATTTATAGAAAAACGGCATAACAATATATGGCACAAGCAACCGCAAACGAACAGAACCTCACAAAAAAGGTTTGGACACTGGCAACTACGCTTGCCGGTCAAGGCATAGGTTTTACAGACTATATCACGCAGCTGACTTATCTTCTTTTCTTGAAGATGGACGACGAGAATGTCAAGATTTTTGGCGAAGATTCCGCTATCCCCGAAGGATACCGCTGGGAAGATTTGACGAACCTCGATGGTCTTGATCTCGTCAAGCAGTATGAAAATACGCTCGAAAAGTTGAGTCAGGAGCAGAACCTGATTGGAACAATCTATACCAAAGCGCAGAATAAAATCGACAAGCCGGTTTATCTCAAAAAGGTTATTACACTTATCAATGGTGAGTCGTGGCTGGTTATGGATGGCGATGTGAAAGGTGCTATCTACGAAAGTATTTTAGAAAAGAACGGTCAGGATAAGAAAAGCGGTGCGGGGCAGTATTTCACGCCGCGCTCGTTGATAAAGGCGATGGTCGATGTTGCCAACCCACAGATTGGCGAAACAGTTTGCGACCCTGCTTGTGGTACGGGCGGTTTCCTGCTTGCAGCATACGACCACATGAAACCGCAATCGGCCGACCGAGGGAAACAGGATTTTCTGAAAAACAGCGCACTGCATGGTTATGATAATACGGCTTTGGTGGTTACGCTTGCCTCGATGAACCTCTATCTGCACGGAATCGGTACCGACCGCAGCCCTATTATTTGTCAGGATTCGTTGGAGAAAACCCCGTCGGTGCTTGTTGATGTAATTCTTGCTAATCCTCCGTTCGGTACTCGTCCGTCTGGCTCTGTCGATGTAAATCGTGAGGATTTCTATGCCACGACGAAGAATAACCAGCTCAATTTTTTGCAGCACATGATGGTGATGCTCAAAAACGGAGGGCGGGCTGCTGTCGTTCTACCCGATAATGTCCTGTTCGAGGGTGGAGCCGGCGAAACTATCCGCAAAGAGCTTTTGAAAAACTTTAACTTGCATACGATTTTGCGTTTGCCTACGGGCATTTTCTATGCGCAAGGCGTAAAAGCGAATGTCCTGTTCTTTACAAAGGGAACTCCGACCAAAGATATTTGGTTTTTCGACTATCGCACGGGGGTAAAACATACATTGGCTACGAATCCGATGCTGCGGCACCACCTCGATGAGTTTGTCGAGTGCTATAAGGCCGACAATATCATTGCTCGTACTGAAACGTATGATGCCGAGACTAATCCTAATGGCCGTTGGCGTAAATATAGTGTTGAAGAAGTACTCAAACGCGACAAAACGAGCCTCGATATATCGTGGATAAAGTTTGGTGATGACGATGCCGATTTGACATTGAGCGAATTAATGACTACGATTCAGGAAAAAAGCGATCATATCAGCAAGGCGGTTGCCGAGTTACAAAAATTATTGGCAAATATCGAGGAGTAATATGGATACGAAGAAACTACGTCAAAAGATTCTCGATTTGGCTATTCGTGGTAAACTTGTTCCGCAAGACCCGAACGACGAGCCAGCATCCGTATTGCTCGAACGCATCAAAGCCGAAAAAGAACAATTGATAAAGGATGGGAAAATCAAGCGCAGCAAGAAGTCTGCCTCTTCTGATACATCCCCTTATGAGAACGTGCCGTTCGAGATACCCGAAAGTTGGGTATGGACAACACTTGGGAATATTGGACA
>CAJTIY010000007.1 GCA_910576555.1 uncultured Alistipes sp.
CTGCCCCTCGACTTGCATGTGTTAAGCCTGCCGCTAGCGTTCATCCTGAGCCAGGATCAAACTCTCCATTGTAAAAAATGTTTTGTTTTAAATCTTTCGCTCTAATCTCAAAGGTATTGTTTGAAATCACTCTCTTGCGAGAGTGGATAAAACTAATAGCTGCTCAATTACTTCAAAGAACGCTGTTCGATATATCGCTATAAAGAACAATTTCTTTCCGTTTTGCCGGATCGGCCTTGCAGCCTCTCCTTCGTTCTGCCCTGCTGACTTTCAGCAGAAAAGCGGTTGCAAAGGTAAATCAAATTTTTCAAACCGCCAAATATTTTCGAAAGTTTTTTTCAAAAATTTTCAGAACCTCGATCGCCTCGCGTCAGACATTGTTTCTTATTCGAAGCGGGTGCAAAGGTAATTCAAATTTCTGAAACTCCAAAACTTTTCAGAACTTTTTTCAAAACTTTTTAAGAACCTTTTTCGTCGTTTCAAGCGATGTTTCTTACTTGAAGCGGGTGCAAAGATAAGGCTTTTTTAAAATAACTTCCAAATAAATCGGACATTTTTTTCACAACGCTTCACTCCGGTTTTTCGCATTCGATTCGTTTACAGTATTTTAGTTATCGCATTTTTTTCTATCTTTGCAGCGTATCACAAACACCGTTACGATGCGCATACTAATATATATAGGTATACTTCTGCAAGCGGCCGCATGCACTACCCCTGCGCCCGAATTGCAAACGGGCGATCTGATTGCCTTTGCAGGCGAAAAAAGCCGTATGAACGATGCCATAACCAGTGCTACGGGCGGAAAAGATCACCTCGATTATTCGCATATTGGGATTGCGATCGTGCAAAATCGAGTCGATTCCGTACTCGAAGCGACCTCCGAGGGCGGTGTTAGGATGACATCGCTCGCCGATTTTCTCGCCCGGGCCGCACGAATAGAGGGTCGTCCCGCGGCAATAGCCCTGCGTTTACGCGATACTACGGGTGTGGCCAGAGCGGTCGAACGGGCCAGAAAACTGCTCGGAAGCCCTTACGACTACTCGTTCCACCCGGACAACGGACGCTATTACTGCAGCGAACTGGTGTGGGAAACCTATCTGACAAGGGACGGATCGCCGATTTTTCCGACTCGGCCTATGAACTTCCGCGCAGCGGACGGCACGATGCCCGCCTTCTGGATCGAGCTCTTCGACCGCCTCGGCGAGTCCATACCGGAAGGCTTACCCGGAACCAACCCCAATGATATGGCCCGCGATCCGCAGCTGAAGTGCATCGGACGCTACTATTGATCCTCTTGCCCCTCGCCCCTAGCCGATGGCAGGAAATGCTGCCGCTACGGAAGTGGCTCCGCCCAACCCCGCTCGATCGACTTCGAGCACCGCTCGGCCGAAACCGATAAGGAACACGACCCGACAAAGGCTATCGAAACACGACCCGGACGGTTCATAATATACTGTTCGGACCTGTTTTCAAGCCATAAGGCCCAAAACTTGTGGGGGGGGGAATTTTTATATCTTTGCAACAGAACATCCGACGAAGATCGTGACGCAACTAATATTCTTCTTCGGGAGCGCCCGGCTGTCGGCCGGGCGTTTTTCATTCGGCTATGCCTTTAACGGTTATCGCTACCTTGATCACTCCGTCGCGGCGGTTTTCGAAGAGGTCGTATGCCTCGGCGATGCGGCCGAGCGGATAGCGGTGCGTGATGAGCGGCGTGGTGTCGATCTCACCCGCCTCGATCAGGCGGAGGATCTCGGCGCAGTCGCAGCCGTCCACGCCGCCCGTCTTGAAGGTGAGGTTCTTGCCGTACATGTCGGGCAGCGGCAGCACCTGCGGCCGGTCGTAGAGCGCCACGACGGTGACCGTCGCGTTGGGTCGGGCGCACTCCCACGCCAGACGAAACGTATCCTCCGCACCAGCCACCTCCAGCACGACATCGGCGCCGCCGTGATCGCTGTTCGCGAGGACCGCCTCACGACACGTTTCGGGTGCGACCGTCAGGACCTCGGGATAGTGTTCCCGCACGAATTGCCGCCGTTCGGGCGACTGTTCGCAGACGATGATTCGCTTCGGGCGCTTCAACCTTGCGCAAAGCAGCGTGCAGATACCCGTCGGTCCGGCACCGATAATCAGGACCGTGTCGTCGGGTGCGATCTCCGAAATCTTCGACGCCCAATAGCCCGTGGCCAGAATATCGCCGACGAACAGCGCCTGCTCGTCGCTCACCGTATCGGGAATGCGGTTCAGTCCCTGATCGGCATGCGGCACGCGGACATACTCCGCCTGTCCGCCGTCGATGCGGCAGCCCAGCGCCCAACCTCCGTCGGGATCGGTGCAGTTATTCACGAAACCATGCTTGCAGAAGAAGCATTCGCCGCAGAAGGTCTCGACGTTGACCGTCACGCGGTCGCCGACCTGTACGCCGCGCACCTCCGCTCCGACCGCCTCGACGATGCCGACCAGCTCGTGCCCGACGGTGATGCCCTCGACGGCGCGCGGCACGCTGCCGTGTTTGATATGCAGGTCGCTGGTGCAGATACTCGCGAGCGTCACGCGCACGATGGCATCGCGCGGTTCTTGTAAAACGGGTTTCGGCTTGTCGAGCAGTCCGAACCGGCCGTGTTCGATATAGGTATAGGCTTTCATCGGTAATAAAGGATCGATACCGCAAATTTAGGAATTTCCGATCGATTGCACCAAACGAAAACGATCCGCCCCCAAAGGAGCGGATCGTCGTCGATGACTATTACTAATTATCAGAACGCAGCTACGGCGCGTACCAATTTTGCAGTCTGCGAAGCGGGCAGATCCGATGCGAACTCGCCGTCAGCGCCCAAGTAGTAGATCGAAGCCTTACGTCCGTAGTTGGTCGAGGACCAGTAAGCCTCCTCCTTCAGCATCGTCCAACCCGCGGCAGTCACGTTCTCGAGTGCGGGCCACATGTTGTTGATGACCTCCAGCTCGTCGTGTGCCGGGAGATACCACTTGCCGGTAGCGTCGTACTCGCGGGCAGCCTTGAATGCGGGATAAGCATCGAGCTGACCGGCATTGACCACAACCTCCATGTTCGCCATACCGTTGGCCATGTTGATCACACCGAGCGGCGAAGCAGTGGGACCCCACAGCATCGTAGCGCCGCTGTTGGCATCGGTCAGTGCGACGATCTTACCCGAGCGGCCGGTCTCGTCCACCTGGAATACGATACCCTTCATGCCCTTGCCGTTGTCGTAGAGCTCACCTACGGCGTAGGTCTTGTTGGACAGCGTCCACTCGGCACCGATGTTGGTGATCTTACCGGCCGAAATGTTGAATACGCTCGACGAAACCTTCTTCACGGCTACGGCGCCCGTAACACGGTCCGTGGTGTTGATCAGCACGTCGAGACCGTTGTAGGTGCCGGCGGGAACCACCATGTAGAACTCCGTGTTGGTCGTCGTCAGCACGACGTTGCAGTTGAGCGTCAGCGTGCTGGTACCCGAGCAGTTCAGCGAAAGATTGCCGCCCTCGTTGGTCAGCGTAGCCGTACCTGCCAGCGCCTGCGAATAGGACTGGAGCACGATCGAGTTCACCACGATACGGCCGGCCTCCGCAGCGTTGAGCTTGATGGAGACGACACCGCACAGGTTCTGGAACGCGAGGTTCTTGCGATCCGAACCCACGGCAGCCGCAGGGTTGGTGTTCGTCGAGAAGTTGGCAGCGCTCTGGTAGTTCTGCGTTGCGGGCAGCTCCACCTGACCGATGCCGGTCACCATCGAATAGGGATAGAACGCGTATACGTCGGCATCGGCATTGACACCCTCCTTCTCGTTCGCCGTACGGAACTTCGCGGTGCCGGTACCTGCGCCCTCGAAGAGCGTGTATTCGTAAACCGACGATGCGCCCTCGTTCCAAGCGGCTACGGCGTCGCCTACCGACCAGAGCACCTTGCCGCCCTCGCCGAGCGTCGTACGGGTCGTACCCAGCGTTGCGCCGAGTTCGGTTACGATGCCGCCGTTGTTCTCCTCGGCAGCGATGTTATCGTCGTTCGAGCAGCCGGAGATCATCGTCGCCAGAGCTGCGATTCCAAGAATATATTTTCTCATAGTTGCTTTGATGTTTCGTGCTTCGTAATTTATTCCCAATCGCCTTCCTGATCCTCGTATCCGAAATCTTCATGGCTACCCCCCGTCGAATTGGCAAATCCTGCTTCCACGGTCACTTCGAGCATTTCAATTGCAGGAGCATCGTACAGCTCCGATGTTCTTTTAAAAAACATAAACGTTTGAAGTTAAAGATTTAACAATGATATTCTGTTCACAATTATGCGGCAAAGGTATACATTTCCATCCAATCGCACAAATAAAAATCAGAAAATCTTAAAAAACTTTATTATTATTTTCATCCGTCCGAACCGCCTAAAAAAAAAGACGTTACGGACACCGCGGCGGAAATGCGCTGCAAGGCGGTTTTTCAGGCGACACGGTCCACCGAGACCTCAGGAAATCCGCACAGGATCTTCATGTAACCCTCGGGATCGACACCCCGCTTCGACCGCACGACGAGCGTCGCCCGAAAGAACTCTTCGCCGCCTTCGCGCAGCGGTTCGACTTCGTAGGTGATCGTCTCGAATCCGGCGGCATGGAGCGCCTCGAAGGCCGCATCGACCGTCTCCCGCGCAGGCGCCGAGAAAACGATCATGATCCGGCGTCGCCCCAGATCGCCGAAGAAGAGCGTCAGCGCCTCGAGTCCGAACAGCGTCAGCAGCGTAGCCACGGCCGCGATGCCGTACATGCCCGTACCGGCCGCAAGACCGATTCCGGCCGTCGCCCACAGGCTCGCCGCCGTGGTCAGGCCGCGGACGAGCTGCCGTCGGACGATGATCGTTCCGGCACCGATGAATCCGATGCCGCTGACGACCTGCGCAGCGATCCGTCCCGGATCGAACCGTACGTCTTCGTGCTCCGCAGCGAAGCCCGCAAGGCCGTATTGCGACACGATCATCATCAGCGCCGCACCGAGCGATACGAGGAAATGGGTCCGGAAGCCCGCGTCCTTGACGCGATACTCCCGATCGAGCCCGATCACGGCGCCGCATGCACCTGCCGCGCAAAGGCGCAGAATCAGAACCCACTCCATCCGTTTCGACGTTTGCCGCTACGCGTATCAAATATGGTGCAAAACCGGCCGACGAACCGTAAATCGCACGAAAACCGCAACTTTTTCACGATTCGAATTGCCGAAAGCGTTTTTTTTCGTATTTTTGCGGGCTATGTTTAACTAATTAACGTTTTACGACAATGCCGAAAATGAAAACCAATGCCGCGGCGAAGAAGCGTTTTACCTTCACCGGCACAGGAAAGATCAAGCGCAAACACGCTTATCACAGTCACATCCTGACCAAAAAGACGACGAAACAGAAGCGCAACCTCTGCTATTCGGGTACCGTTTCTGCGGCCGACGAGGCCAAAATCAAGAATCTGCTGGTCAAATAAGACCTGCGGATCGACGTTTTCCGTATATATTATAAATAGGTATATCGGGAACGACCACCCATTTTTTCAACCGGAGTGAATCAGCCCCGAAGAACGCGGGAGAACCGCGTCGCTGTCAGCTCTCAAAAAACTTCAGATTATGCCACGTTCAGTCAATGCTGTTGCGTCCCGCGCAAGAAGAAAGAAAGTTTTGAAACTCGCCAAGGGTAACTTTGGTTCAAGGGGAAACGTATGGACCGTTGCGAAAAATACGGTCGAAAAGGGCTTGTGCTACGCTTATGCGCACCGCCAGCTCAAGAAGCGGACGTTCCGTTCGCTGTGGATCACGCGTATCAACGCTGCAGTCCGCGCGCAGGGAATGACCTACTCGCAATTCATCGGCAAGATCAACGCCAAAGGCATCGTCCTCAACCGTAAGGTAATGGCCGATCTGGCGATGAACGAACCGAAAGCATTCGAAGCAATCGTAAACGCCGTTAAGTAAACTCCTTCGGGAGAAAACATCAGCAGCGGACGCCCTATGGTGTCCGCTTTTTTTCGTATCTTGCAAACGCATTCGCCCGCGACACCGGCCCCGGGCGGCAGCCGCGACGCACCGCGCCCGCAGAAAACCGCCGCCGCAACGCCTTTGAGCCGTCGGAGCGGGCGCCCGGTCGTCCTACGGGGCGGCGGAGCGGGCGACGCTGCGGCGGACAGCCTCCCCGCAGCGGGAAGAGACAGCGCACGGGATGCCGCGCACCGACGCCGGCGGTACCGTGCGCATCAGAGATCGCATATGGAACAGTGGAAGAAAAGTTTCGCCCTCATCTGGAGCGGCCAGTTCGTCTCGATCCTTTCGAGTTCGGTCGTAGGCTACGCCGTGATCTTCTGGATGAGTCTCGAAACCGGCTCGGCCGAGGTGCTGGCCACGGCCGCGATTGCGGGCATGCTGCCCCAGTCGCTGCTGGGACCGCTCGTCGGCGTCTACATCGACCGCTGGGACCGCAAGCGGACGATGATCGCCGCCGACACCTTCATCGCGCTCTGCACGCTCGCCCTCGCCCTGCTGTTCCTCTTCGACGCGGCCCGTACGGTGCACATCTACCTGCTGCTGGCCTGCCGCTCGGCGGGTGCGGCCTTCCACACCCCGGCGATGCAGGCCTCCGTCCCGCTGCTGGCCCCCGAAACGCAACTCACGCGCATCGCGGGCATCAACCAGATGATCCGCTCCGTGTCGGACATCGCCTCCCCCGCGCTCGGGGCGCTGCTCCTCGGCATCACGTCGCTCGGCAACATCCTGCTGCTCGACGTGGCGGGCGCTGCCGTGGCCTGCACGACACTGCTCTTCGTGCGCATTCCCCGGCCCCGACGCACGACGCGACACCCGGGTCTGTGGCGCGAATTCCGCGAAGGTTTCGGCGCCATGCACGCCGTGCCGGGCATGGGCGGCTTCTTCGCACTGGCGCTCGCCGTCTGGTTCTTCATCATGCCGATCGGGGTGCTGTTCCCGCTCATGACGCTCCGCCACTTCGGCGGCGGTGCCTACGAAATGAGCTTCATCGAGATCATCTGGGGCGGCGGCGCCCTTCTCGGCGGCGCGATCATGGGGCTGCGCAACTACGACGTCAGCCGCATCGTGCTGATCGATACGATGTATCTGGTCGTGGGAGGTTCGTTCCTGCTCTCGGGCCTGCTTCCCCCCTCGGCATTCTGCTGGTTCGCCCTCTTCACGGCGGCCGCCGGCGTGTCGAGCAGCGTCTACAACGCCTCGTTCATCGCCGTGGTGCAGAGCCGCATCGGCAGCGAACTCCTCGGCCGGGTCATGTCGCTCTACTACAGCATGGCACTCCTCCCATCGGCGATCGGTCTCGCTGCCACGGGTTTTCTCGCCGACCGGATCGGCCTCACCAACGCCTTCGTGGGGGCCGGCGCCGTCATCTGCCTGCTGGGCACGATCGGCTTCCTCTCCCCGGCGATCCGCCGGCTCGATCCCCCGCGTCGCAGCGTCTGACTACCCGCGCCATCGAACGAAAGCGGACCCCGCATCGATGCGAGGTCCGCTTTTTCGTCGAATCATCGTGAGAACCTATCGGTTCGACCACGTATATCCGTTATAACGGATGGTCTGCACGAGGTAGCGCCCCTGCGAGGAGAGCGCCCACTCGATCGACACCTCGTTGGAGGGATAATTGGGATTCGTGCCCTCGAACGAGGCCTCCTCCTTGCCGCCGACGATCTGCTGCGACGAATAGTAGCGTCCGTCGGTGAGCCGATAGTCGAGAACGACCGGCGTCGCATTGTCGATCGTGTAGGCCGAAGGGCCCGACGCCTGACCTGCGAATCCGAACGTGCGGTCCTCGATCTTCGAGAAGGCCAACCCCTCGGCGCCCGTCGGCGGCGTCAAGTCGAAGTGAGCGTCCCAATCCGAGACAAAGACCGAGCCGGCCTCGAACGAAGCGGCGGCCCCGAGCACCGTGATGCGGTAGATCGCAGCATCCGCACGGTGGATCGCCATAGTGCGTGCCGTGAGCGAAGCCTCGGTCCAGATGTCGTAATCGCCGCCGCTGTAGACCAGCACCCGGAAATCGGAGCCGAGCGTCACGGTCCACGGAGACGAAGCATCGGTCTCGGCGAGCAGCTTGCCGCCGGTCGACACGACGATCGAACCCCGGCACATGACCGACTCCTCGACCTGCACGGGACGCGCGAAGGTGAGTTTGTATTGGCCGTCAGCCATCGTCTCGAGCGTCGTCCGGTCGTTCCGGCCGAAGAAAAGCTGGAAAATATTCTCGTGATCGACCGTCACCGCCGTCAGCGCGGGACGCACGCCCGTCTGGGGATTCCGCTGCGCCTCGGCTTCGGCGTCCAGTATTGCCAGACGCAGCGCCATATCGACGGGCTGCAGCGCCATACGATTCTGCGACGAGGCCATCGAGTAGATGCCCACGCCCTTCGCCACGCGTTGATACTCCTTGAAAGAGGTGTCGTTCTCGACGCACGAGAGACACAACAGCGGCAGAGCCGCCAACCATAATAACGTTTTTTTCATCATGCTATCGTTTTATTCGATTCATCATCCATCGCGCCGCAGCGCCGTCGCAACCTATGCCGTGCAGCCAATTCCATGCCAGCCGATCGCCGCTCCGCGCCCCGCCGGACCGCGCTGCGCATCCCCGTCCGCACGATTCCGGCCTTCGCACCACACGCCTTTTCCCGACCGTCGGCCGCCATCCGCATGCCGTATTTCGTCCTTATCGATCCGGAAACGAGTCAAAGATACGAATTACTCCGTTTTTTTCACTATCTTGGGCATTGCAATATCTCGGTTCCCGAACCGAACGAACCTTAAACACAACATACCATGTCGCTCTTTTCCCGCTTCGGGAGCCGCAAAACGGCCCCGGCCTATCCGACCGATCTGGTGACCCTGCGCGACGGCTCGCAAGCATCGATCCGCTTCTTCAAGCACGCGTCGCTCGCCATCGGCGTCGACGGCAAGTGGATCTATATCGACCCCGTAGGCGAATACGCCGACTATGCCGCCCTGCCGAAAGCCGACCTCGTGCTGGTGACCCACTCCCATTACGACCACTTCGACCGCGCCGCCATCGAGGCGCTCGAAGACTCCGCCACCGACATCCTCTGCGACCGCACGACGGCCGAGGCCTTCGACATGGAGTGCACCGTCATGCGGCCGGGCTGCACCGCCACGCCGCGCGGCTACGTGAAGGTCGAGGCCATCGCCGCCTACAACACCACCGGGGAGCGGCATCAGTTCCATCCCCGCGAACGCGAAGACTGCGGCTATGTGCTCACCCTCGGAGGCACGCGCATCTACATCGCCGGCGATACGGAGCCGACGCCCGAAATGGAGGCGCTGCGCGACATCGACATCGCCTTCCTGCCGGTCAACCAACCCTACACGATGACGGTCGATCAGGCCGTCGCTGCGATCCGGAAACTGCGGCCCAAGATCTTCTACCCCTACCACTACGGCGAGGTGGAGGAGCGGACCGATATCGGCCGCCTCGTGCGCGAACTGCAGCACATCGCCGAAGTCCGCATCCGCCCGATGGAGTGACCCCTGCGCGGAAGCGCTCCGCCGCCGATGCGCGCAAGCCGGATCGTCCTTTCGGGGGCGATCCGGCTTGCGCATCGCAAACGGGAGAGGACGCTACTTCCGCTCCTCCTCGGCCGGCTTCGGCTCCGCCTTCACCTTGAGCGAAGCGAATCCCTTGACGAGCTGCGCCTCGTTGTTCTTCGAGGCGTCGTAGGTCACCTTCACCTCCTTCGTCGCGAGGTCCACCTCGACCTCCTCGACCCCTCTGCCGAGCGAGGGGACGTTGTTCATGATCTTCTTCACGCAGTGCTCGCAGTCGATGTCGGTCACGAACACCGAGGTCACGATCTTCTTGCCTGCGGCCGGCTTCGCGGCCGTAGCGATGCCCGCACCCATCGCGAGGGCAAGGCACATCAGAACGATTTTCTTCATCTTTTCCTATTTTTTTCGTTAACGGATTCCATACTTGCGGGGGAACGCCCCGCCGCATCAATAGAGGTTGAAGCGCATGCCGACGTAGAACTTGCGGCCCATCAGCGGCCCCCAGACATTCATCGAGTTGAAGTCGGTCGAATAGGGATCGCGCGCTCCGAGAATCGGATCCTTCTGCCGGTAGTCGGCGATGTTCTCGCAGCCGACGTAGATGTCGAACTTGCCCACCTTGCGGCTCACCTGCGCGAAGAACATCGGGTAGCGGGGCGAGTAGTTGTCGTAGTCGGGCTGTCCGTCGGCTCCGAAGCGCGGCACGCGGGCCGGACCGTTGAGCTGCGCCGTGGCGTCGAACACCCAGCGCCGGAACTTCGTGGCGTACTGGATGTTGAGCAGCGTCTTGTAGCGGCTCACCAGCGGCCGCTCGACCCGCACGTGCTTGCCGCCGGGACGGTCGAGCGTCATCTCGCTGTCCGTATAGCGGAACGTGGCGAAGATGTCGAGCCGCTCGACGGGCGTCCACGAAAAGTCGATCTGGTAGGTGTCCGTATAGGCGCGTCCGTGCGTGTCGTAGATGCGGATCGTCTCGGGATCGTACTCCTGATCGGCCACCACCGAGTTGTAGAACTGCGTGCGGAAGTAGTCGAAGCTCAAGGTCGCGTTGTCGCTTCCCGCCAGCGAGAAGGTCTGCGTAAGGCTTCCCCCGACGGTCAGCGCCTTCTCCATGCGGTCGAACGCCCGGCCCGAGCAGGTCATGGCGGTGTGGTCGGGAATCACGATGGCGCGTCCGGTGGCCAAGATGCCGATGTTGTCCGTGATGACGTTCGTCGAGCGGTAGCCCAGACCCGCCGAACCGCGGAAAACGGTCGTCGGCGTGATGTTCCACTTGATATGGCCCCGCGGCGTCAGGAAGAAACGGTCGTAGTAGTGGTTGTAGTCGCCCCGGACACCGGCCACGAGCGAGAACTTGTCCTTTATGTTATAGGTATACTCGGCATAGGCGCCCACCTCGCGTTCGTTGCGGTCGAGCACGTAGTTACGCAGCGGCGCGTCGGCGATCCACGGCGTGGCATTGCGCAGATCCTCGCGGTAATAGGAGAAGCGGCCCTGCACCCCAACGTTGAGCGACGAGCGGTAGGAGAACCAGTGGGCATACATCAGGTTGCCCGAGACGGTGTTTTCGTTGCCGCCGTAGTCGTTCAGTCCGAAGTAGGCCGACTCGTCGAAGTGGTCGAAGTCGACGACGAGCGCGATGTTCGACCGCTGCTCGTCCTGCTCGTCGGCGTCGTAGACGGCCGGTCCGACGGGCATGCCCACCTTGAAGTAGCCGTTCGCACCCCGGTTACGGATGTGCGACCCGTAGAGGGGCATCTCCGCCCCGGTCTTGTCCCAGTCGTCGCGCATCGCCTCGCGCATCTTCCGCGTATTTTCATACCCGATCATGCCGCCGAGCCGGTTCTCCTGTACGAACTTCCAGCCCCAGCGGATCTGCGTGCCGTTGTCGGCGGCATAGAGCCACTTGTTGGCCACGTTGATCTGGTCGGCGAGCGGCAGATCGCGGAATCCGTCGCGGTTGTGGTCCATCTTCCGCACGTCGGTGTCCATCGAACCGTGGAGCAGGACCACGCTCGACAGCTTCTTGTCCTTCGTCACCGGGAAGGCCGTCGTGACGTTGGCCTCGGGACGCAGCTCGTCGTCGAGGTAGAGGTTGACGAACAGCCGCTCGTCGTCCGTCGGTTTGCGGTGCTCGAGGTTGATCTGGCCCGTGATGGCCTCGTGTCCGGCCGTCACCGACGACACGCCCTTCGACACCTGAATCGAATTGAGCCACATGCCGGGCGTATAGCTCAAGCCGTAGGGGGCGCTCAAGCCGCGCATGATCGGACGGTTTTCGTCGAGGATCTGCGTATAGGTGCCCGCAAGGCCCAGCATCTTGATCTGCCGCGCACCCGAGATGGCGTCGCTGTAGCCAACGGTCACCGACGCCGAGTTCTCGAACGACTCGGCGAGGTTGCAGCAGGCCATCTTGCAGAGACCCGCGAACGAGATCATCTCGTTCTTGAGGATGCCGTCGCGTTTCACGTAGTTGCCGCTCTGCGCGCCCTCGATCACGACGCTCTCGAGCTCCACCCCCTCCGCGCGGAGCGCGAAGTCGACGGGGCCTCCGCCGGAGGCGACCCGCACCGTGTCGTTGACATAACCCAGATAGGAGGCTACGAGCCGGTCGTAGCCCTTGACCCGATGGACGAGGTAGGCCCCCGCCGCATCGGCGCTCGCCCCGATGGTGGTTCCGGCCCAGTAGACCGATGCGCCGACGAGGGGCTGTCCGTCGGCATCGCGCACCGTACCCCGCACATCCTGCGCACGCACGGCGCCGGCAGCGGCGAAGGTCGCCAAAAAGAAAACAATGAGTGATTTCGTATTCATGGAATAGCTCCGTTATCGGTTGAAACTCGGTTCCGGACGATCGCTCGCAGCGACCGCCACGCAGATTCAGACCGATGCCGGAGGGGCGCGGAACCCCGCGGCAGGGAACTCCGTCGCCGGGACATAGGGCGCCGGAGGATCGACTGCCCGACGGCGCATGGCCGGCCGATGGGCCGGACAGGGGCACACCGCAGCGGCTTCCGGCAGCAGCTCCGACACCGCGACACGCACCGGACGCTCCTCCTCCGACGCACCGTCGGTGTAGAGCGCGATCTCGGTAGAATGACGGTCACCGCAGCAGGGTGCCGACAAGGCGGCCGCAGCGCAGTCGGATGCGCCCCTGCCGCACACCGCATCTCCGCCCCTCCCCGCATCCGCACCGCAGCACGGCGTGTGCGCATCGGCGGAGTCTCCGTGGCTGTGGCCGCAGGCGCAGACGGCATGCTCCGTCGTGCGAGTCCCCCATATGCAGGCACACGTGAGCGAGGCGTACGCCGCCCCGAACGCCGTCGACAGATAGACGGCGAGCAATCCCAACGCTATGAACCGTTTCGCTCCCACGTGTTCGTTTTCCATTCCTTTTCTTCGAAGTTCCCGAATCGCTCCGGGCCGTTCCGACTTAACGTCCGGCCCCGACCCGCAGCCTCCGACTACCGCTCCAGCACGCCGCACTCGGCAAGACGCGCCGTCCACGCCTCGGCATCGCGCAGGGCCGTCGCCTCCTCCACGCCGTAGCGTTCGGTCAGCAGGCGGGCCGCATCCGCTGCGGTGAACTCCCGGTCGCGGAGCGCCTCCCACAGAAAAAGCGCCGACGGATTGAGCGCCAGCACACGGGTCATGTCCGCACCGAAGCGCCCCGGCATGACGACGATGTGTTCGCCCGCCATCTCGCGCACCTTGTATTTCGGGTCGATCTTCATTTCGGAAACGTATTACGATCGCACAAAAGTATGTATTTTTTTCGACAACACCGCATATTCCGCCACTCGATTGCCCTCCCGCACTCCCGATTGCCGCAAAAGCTCCCTTCCGCCCCCTCCTTTCCGCCCCGCCGCTTCCCGCGACGGCGCCGGATGCCGAGCGCACGCCCCGTCCCGACCGTCGGCGCTCCCGCCCCTCGCCCGCGCACGGTTTTTCGCGGCGAAGGAGGAGGTCCCCGCCGAAAAATCGTTACCTTTGCGGTATGGAACCGGGCGAAGAGACGAAACGAATCCACGACGCGCTGCGCCGCTGGTGGGGCTTCACGGAGTTCCGTTCCGTGCAGGAGCGGATCATCCGCGCCGCCATGCAGGGGCGCGACACGCTCGCCCTGATGCCCACCGGAGGCGGCAAGTCGCTGACCTATCAGGTCCCGACGATGGCGCGCGAGGGGCTGTGCATCGTCGTCACGCCACTCATCGCCCTGATGAAGGATCAGGTCGACCGCCTGCGGGCCCGCCGCATCTCCGCCGTGGCGATCCACTCGGGGCTCTCGCCGCGCCAGATCGACATCGCGCTCGACAACTGCGTCTACGGCGACGTGAAGTTCCTCTACGTGGCACCCGAGCGCCTCGCGACGGAGGCCTTCCGGCTGCGCGTCGTGCGGATGAACGTCTCGCTGCTGGCCGTCGACGAGGCCCACTGCATCTCGCAGTGGGGCTACGACTTCCGTCCCTCGTATCTGCGCATCGCAGAGCTGCGCGAACGGCTTCCGGGCGTCCCGGTGCTAGCCCTCACGGCCTCGGCGACGGATGCCGTGGCGGAGGACATCATGCGCCACCTGAAGTTCGCCGAGCCGCACGTCGTGCGGAGCAGCTTCGCCCGGCCCAACCTCTCCTACAGCGTCCGCCGCACCGACGACAAGAACGGCCAGCTGCTCCGGCTGCTGCGCAACGTCCCCGGCTCGGGCATCGTCTATGTCCGCACGCGCGAAGGGGCCGAGCAGGTCGCCGACCTGCTGCGCGAGGAGGGCATCGCCGCCGCGGCCTACCACGGCGGACTGGGCCACACGGAACGTGCGCGCCGGCAGGAGGAGTGGCTCGCGGACAAGCTCCGGGTGATGGTCGCCACCAACGCCTTCGGCATGGGCATCGACAAGCCCGACGTGCGCTTCGTGGTCCACTACTCGCTCTGCGACTCGCTCGAAGGCTACTATCAGGAGGCGGGACGCGCCGGACGCGACGGGCAGAGGGCCTATGCGCTGCTGCTCGTGGCCTCGGACGACGAGGAGCGCATCGTCCGCCGCTTCGAACTCGACTTTCCGCCGCTGGAGAAGATCAAGGATATCTACGACCGCATCTGCTCCTACCTGCGCATCGGCATCGGCGACGGCGCGCAAGCCTCCATGCTGTTCAACATCCACGACTTCTGCGCCCGCGAGCACCTCTACCCCGGCACCGTACAGAGCGCCCTCAAGCTGCTGCGGCAGAACGGCTACATGACCCTCACCGACGCGCAGGACAACCCGGCGCGCATCCTCTTCTGCGTGAGCCGCGACGACCTCTACAAGGTCCGCATCCGCCGGGAGGATCTCGACCACTTCATCCGCACGCTGCTGCGCCTCTACAACGGCGTCTTCACCGAGTTCCGGCCCATCGACGAAGGGGAGCTGGCCACGTGGAGCGGCTATACGGTCGAGCGAGTCAAGGAGCTGCTCAAACAGCTGTGGCAGTTGCGCCTGATCCGCTACATCCCCTCCAACCGCTCGCCGATCCTCTTCATGGACGAGGAGCGGCTCCCGCGCGGCGACCTCTATATCGCCCCCGAGACCTACGCCCGCCGGCAGGAGCTGGTCCGCGAACGCTTCGCCCGCATGCTGGCCTACGCCGCCAACGAGGAGGAGTGCCGCAGCGTCGTGCTCGAAACCTACTTCGGAGGCATCGACCCCGTCCCCTGCGGCGTCTGCGACGTCTGTCTGGCCCGCCGGCGGGCCGAGAAACGACGCGCGCAGAGCGACACCCCCGCGCCCGCGGCTCCGGCAGCCGGAAGCTCCGCTGCGGAGAGTTCGGCCGCAGCACCTTCGCTCCGCGACGCGCTGCTGCGCCGGCTCGCCGCAGGCCCGGCCGACCCGCATACGCTCTGCGACGATCTGGGCTGCGACCCCGCGCGGCTGGCCGAGGTGATCCGCGATCTGCTGGCCGCCGGACGGATCCGCACCCGCGAGGAGGGGCGCGTGGAGCGCATCGGCTCCTGACGGGCGCACTGCCCCGCCGGCGCGGCCCGCGCCGGACAGATCCCTCCGTCTTTTCGCCCTCCCCGCCTCGCCGCTCCATCCCTCCGCCGATCCCCGCCCGAAAATAAATCCGTCCCGCGGACGGCGATTCTCGGCGAAAATCGCTAAATTTGTGGGAATTTTTCAACCGGATGAGTACCCAGAACAGTTTTATCGACAAAATAAGCAACGAAGCGACCGCCCAGCTCCCCGCCATCGAATTCCGGGGCGAAGTGCGGATCGTCGACCACGAACGCGACATCGCCGACGCCTGCGAATACCTCGCGGCACAGCCCCTGATCGGCTTCGACACCGAAACGCGGCCCTCGTTCCGCCCGGGCGTCTCGTTCCGCGTGTCGCTGCTGCAGCTCTCCACGCCGGAGCGCTGCTACCTGTTCCGGCTCAACCGCATTCCGCTGGCCAAGCCGATCCTGCGGCTGCTCGAGAACAAACAGGTGGTGAAGGTCGGCGCCGATGTCGCGGGCGACCTGCGCTCGCTGCGTCAGCTCCGCCGCTTCCGCGACGCCGGCTTCGTCGATCTGCAACAGATCGCCGCCGACTGGGGCATCGCCGAAAAGAGCCTGCGCAAACTCTCGGCCATCGTACTGGGACAACGCGTCTCGAAGGCCCAGCGTCTGAGCAACTGGGAGGCGACGACGCTCACCCCCAAGCAGCGCATCTACGCATCGACCGACGCATGGGTCTGCATCCGCATCTACGAACGGCTGCTCCGCACCCCGAAAATCAAACGACAAGAACCATGATACCCCAAATCTACCTGCGCCGCGGCAAGGAGGAGTCGCTCCGCCGCCGCCATCCGTGGATCTTCTCCGGCGCCATCGACCACATCCGCGCCGAGGAGGAGTCCGAGATCGCCGAGGGCGCACTCGTCGAAATCTACACCCATACGGGCGACTTCATCGCACAGGGCCACTACCAGATCGGTTCGATCGCCGTGCGCGTACTCTCGTTCGAGCGCGAGCCGATCGACCGCGCATGGTGGGAGCGGCGTCTCGCCGTGGCCTACGACGTGCGCCGCACGCTGGGGCTGACCGACTCCGCACACACGACCTGCTACCGCCTCGTACACGGCGAGGGCGACTCGCTGCCGGGGCTCGTGGTCGACATCTACGGCACGACGGCCGTCGTCCAGTGCCACTCGGTGGGCATGTACCGCGCCCGCATGGAGATCGCCGCGGCGATCCGCACGGTCTACGGCGAACGGATCGCGGCCATCTACGACAAGTCGTCGCAGACGGTGCCCTTCAAGGCGGGTCTCAACGCCGTCGACGGCTACCTGTGGGGCCGCGTCGGCGACCCGGCGCAGGAGGTGCTCGAAAACGGCGAACGCTTCCTCGTCAACTGGGAGAAGGGGCAGAAGACGGGCTTCTTCCTCGACCAGCGCGAGAACCGCGAGCTGGTCAAGCGCTATGCCGCGGGACGCACCGTGCTCAACACCTTCTGCTACACGGGCGGCTTCTCGGTCTACGCCCTTTCGGGCGGCGCGAAGGAGGTGTGCTCGGTCGACTCTTCGGAGCGTGCCGTGGCGCTGGCCTCCGAGAACATGCGGCTCAACTTCGGCGACGACGCCCGCCATACGGAGATCGCGGCCGACGCCGTGGAGTACCTCAAGGAGATCGGCGACAAGTACGACCTGATCATCCTCGACCCGCCCGCCTTCGCAAAGCACCACAAGGTGCTGGGCAACGCCATGCAGGGCTACAAGCGGCTCAACGCGCGGGCGCTGTCGCAGATCCGGCCCGGAGGCATCCTCTTCACCTTCTCCTGCTCGCAGGCCGTGTCGAAGGAGCTGTTCCGCACCACCGTGTTCTCCGCCGCCGCCATCGCGGGCCGCAAGGTGCGGATCCTCCACCAGCTGACCCAGCCGGCCGACCACCCGATCGACATCTACCACCCCGAGGGCGAATACCTCAAGGGACTGGTGCTTTACGTCGAATAACGACAGCGCGCGACGCGTGTCCGTCGCGCCGACAAACGAACCCCTACCGCATGAAACGTCTGTTATTCACCACCGCCGCCCTCGCGGCCATCTGGAGCGTCGCGGCACAGAGCCGCACGGAGACCTGCACGATCCAGAGCGCACTGCTCGGACGCGAGAAAACCTGCTCGGTCTACCTCCCCGACGGCTACGGGGAGAGCGAACGCCTCTACCCCGTGCTCTACCTGCTGCACGGCGCCTCCGGGAACCACACCGACTGGCTCCGGAAGGGCAAAGCGCAGCAGATCCTCGACGAAGCGATCGCCGAGGGACGCGCCGTGCCGATGATCGTGGTGATGCCCGACGCCTCGGGCGACGGCGAGCGCGGCATGGGGCCCCGCATGGGGTATTTCGACCAGCCCGACTGGCCCTACGAGCGGTTCTTCTTCGAGGAGCTGCTGCCCGCCGTGGAGCGTCGCTACCGCATCGCGGGCGACAAGTCCAACCGCGCCATAGCGGGGCTCTCGATGGGCGGCGGAGGCACCGCGGTCTATGCCCAGCACCACCCCGAACTCTTCGCCGCAGCGTGCCCGATCAGTGCGCTGATGAGCGTCGACGACGGACGCACGCGCCACGAGGAGTTCGCCGCGTCGGTCCGCGCCACCAGTCCGCTGGAGCGGCTCGAGAGGCTCTCCGACGACGAGGCCGAGGCGCTGCGCACCGTGCGCTGGCGGGTCGACTGCGGCGACGACGACTATCTGTGGGAGGGCAACATCCGTTTCTATACGCTCATGCGCAAGCGGAACATCCCGCTCGAATTCCGTATGCGCGACGGGGGCCACACGTGGCGCTACTGGCAGACGGCGCTACCCGAAATCCTGACCTTCGTGTCGACGGGATTCGACCGATAGAGCGACCGGCGGGCAAGCCGACCGACGGACGGCTAACGGTAAGGCGCCGCCGCAAACCGCCCTCGCGCCACCCCGATTCGCGCGGCCCCGCTTCGCGCAAACGGACATCGCTGCCAAGTCCAACGGCACTTTACGCAACAAACAGGCACCGCCGCCGAATCCAACGGCACCCCTTGTAACAACACGGCCATCCTCCCGCACCGAATCGCGCGGCACCGCCGCCGAATCCAACGGCACTTTTCGCATCAAAAGGCCCCGCCGCTACGAATAGCGGAGTACCTTTCGCAGCGAAACGATCTCCTCGCACCGCGCCGTAGCATCCGCACACCCGGAGGACACGACCCTAAAACCTTCCCCGAACGCCCACTCCGGACACCCACTCCGGACGCGCCCGCCCCACGCCGCCGCCCTTCCGCACTCCTCCGCATCCCGCTCGCATACAAAAACCCCTCCGCACATTCGGTGCGGAGGGGCATGGCATAACCCCCCGAACAGGAGGGGGCGACGCTACTTGCGCTTGGCACGCTGCGCCGCCTCCTGCTGACGCAGCAGCTCCTCGTAACGCTGCTGGAACTTCGACTTCTTACCGTTGGACCTCTTGGCCGCATTGGCCGCCATGATCGCCTGAATCTTCGAGTCGTCGACCATGCGGCGGATCACGAAGGTCTGACCGATCGTCAGCAAGTTCGAAAGCAGGTAATACCAGCACAGGCCGCTCGCATAGTCGTTGAACCACAGAAGCAGCATCGCGGGCATCATGTAGACCATCATGAACTTCATGCCGGCCATCTGGGGCTGCGACGAGGCCGTCTGCTGGTAGTTGATGTAGGAGAAGGCGAAGGTCGACAGAGCCATCAGCAAGGCGAACAGCGAGACATGATCGCCGTAGAAGGGAATCGAGAAGGGCAGATCGAGGATGCTGTCGTACGACGAGAGGTCCTCGGCCCAGAGGAACGACTGCCCGCGCAGCTCGATCGACGCGGGGAAGAAGCGGAACATGGCGATCAGGATCGGCATCTGGATCAGCATCGGGATGCAGCCGCCCATCGGGTTGATGCCCGCCTTCTTGTAGAGCTCCATCGTCGCCTGCTGGCGCTTCATGGCATCCTCCTGCTTGGGATACTTCTTCGCCAGCTCGTCGACCTGCGGCTTGATCAGACGCATCTTGGCCATCGAGACGTAGCTCCTGTAGGTCAGCGGCGAGATCACGAGGCGGATCAGCACGGCGAGGATCAGGATGATGATGCCGAAGCTGCCGATGTAGTTGCGCAGGAAATCGAACACGGGGATCACGCACCAACGGTTGATCCAGCCGAAGATGCCCCATCCGAGCGGGATCAGCCGTTCGAGGTAAAGGTCGTCGTCCTTATCGCCGACGGCGACCTTCTTGAGTACGGGATAGAGGTTCGGACCGAAGTAGAAAGCGAAGTCGTAGCCTTCGGTGCCGAGGTCGTATGGCACCGTCATGCAGGCGCGGAACGCCTTGACGAGGCCCGAGCCGGGCTGCGCCGTGTCGAACGCAAGGTCGGCATCGCCGAAGTTGCGCGGCGCGATGAGCACCGAGGAGAAGAACTGCTGCTTGAAGGCGACCCAGTTCAGCGCCCCCGTCACCGACTCCGACTTGGCGCCGTCGCTCATGCCCAGCTCCTCGATCGAGGTCTCGCCGGCGAAACGGTACGAAAGCGTCGTGTACATGTTTTCGTTCTTGAACCCCTTTTCGTTCTGGAACGACGTATTCGACCAGTCGATGCCGAGCGTGCTCTGCGCGGCCATCGCCGTGGCCATGCCCTCCAGCCGCACGTCGAAATCCACGAGGTAGTCGCGCTCGGGCGCCTTGCCGTCGTAGATCGAATAGCGGTAGACGAGCGTCGCCCCTTCGGCCACGGGCAGGCGCATCTCGACGATCCGCGTTCCCTCGCCGTCGGTCCGCACGGGAGCCGCCGTGAAGAGGTAGTCCATCGTATGCACCGGGACGTTGCGCGTACCGTTCTTGAGGTGGAACGACAGGTCGAAACGGGCCGTCGCCGGATCGAACAGCTCGATCGGCGCACCCTGCGCACCGCGCGGCGCATAGCGGTCGTACCCCTTGAGCGTCACGCCCGCGATGCGGCCGCCGAGCGTAGAGAAGCGCACGGTCATCACGTCGTTCTCCACCGCGAACTCCTCCGGAGCGCCTTCGCGCGCCGCAGCGAGGTACTCGCCCAGCTGGGCCGCACGACGCCGGAACTCGGTGTCGGCCTCCGCAGCCGCCTCGCCGGGACCGATCTCCGCAGGCGTCGCCGCATCGGGCTCGACCGGCCGGGCCGCACGGGCCGCTGCGGCCAGCGAATCCTGACGGGCCTGCCATGCGGCCATCTCCGTCTGATATTTCTTCTGCTCCTTGTTGTTGACGTAAGCGAATCCGACGAAAAGAGCCGCAACGACAACGATACCGATAATCGATTTTTTATCCATACTTGATTTCGGATCCGCACGGGACCCTCCTTTTTCCTTTGGTATTACTCACTCTTATCCGCAGAACCGACTGGGTTCCGCTCCGGGGACGCAACGTCCCGTACCGAGGGAGGGCAAAACGCTCCGCCCTGCTACCCTGCTACCCAGTCGCCCTGCCGCCCTGCCGATCGCCCGCGACGACCGCGCATCGGGCCTCGCCGGACGCTCGGGCTCCGTTCTGCCGCACAGCGCACCCCGCAGGACGCACGCACGGCGTCAGGAACGCCCGCCGCTGCCATAACATGCGAACCGGGTCCCGGTCCGCAGTGCCGCACGGCCTCTGCGCCTCCGCCCCCCCCGCAGCGGGACCCGAGCCCGGCCGCCTCCGGCCCGGCACGCGGCCCGACGAAGGTCCGAATCCGCTATCGGGCTCCGGCGTACTCCAGCGCAGCCTTCACAAAGGCCACGAAGAGCGGCGAGGGGCTCAATACCGTGCTTTTGTATTCGGGATGGTACTGCGTACCGACGAACCACGGATGGTCCGCCACCTCGACGACCTCCACCAGTCCCGTGTCGGGGTTGACGCCCACGGCCTTCATGCCGGCGGCCTCGAACTGCTCGAGGTAGTCGTTGTTGAACTCGTAGCGATGGCGGTGGCGCTCCGAAATATGGAGCTTGCCGTAGGCCTCGGCCACCTTCGAGCCCTTCTTGAGCTGGCAGGGATAGGCGCCCAGACGCATCGTGCCGCCTTTGGCCGTCACGCCCTTCTGCTCCTCCATGAGGTCGATCACCGGATGGGGCGTCTGCTCCATTTCGCTCGAATTGGCATCGGCATGGCCGAGGACGTGGCGGGCGAACTCGATCACCGCACACTGCATGCCGAGACAGATGCCGAGGAAGGGAATCCGCTGCTCGCGCGCGAACCGCACGGCCTCGATCTTGCCCTCGATACCGCGGTTGCCGAAGCCCGGCGCCACGAGGATGCCGGCCATCGAGCCGAGCTTCTCGGCGACGTTCTCCGCCGTGATCTTCTCCGAGTTGACGTAGTGGAGCTTGACCTTGCAGTCGTTGACCGCACCGGCATGGATGAACGACTCGCTGATAGACTTGTAGGCGTCGGGCAGCTCGGTGTACTTGCCCACCAGCGCGATGTCGAGCGTCGTCGAGGGATGCTTGATCCGATCCACGAGGGCCGTCCACGCAGCCATGTCGGGCTCCTTGTCGGCCGGAAGGTTCAGCTTGTCGAGCACCACTTCGTCGAGGTGCTGCTCGTGCATCTTCATCGGCACTTCGTAGATCGTCGGCACGTCGATCGACTCCATCACGGCGTTGGGATCGACGTTGCAGAACAACGCCACCTTGCGCTTGAGCGACGGCGTGAGCGGATGCTCCGTGCGCAGGACGAGGATCTCGGGCTGCAGACCGTTTTCGAGCAGCGCCTTCACGGAGTGCTGCGTCGGCTTGGTCTTCAGCTCGCCCGAAGCGGCCATATAGGGGATCAGCGTCAGGTGCACGAGGGCCGTATTGCGGTAGCCGAGCTGGTAGCGCAGCTGACGCACCGACTCGATGAAGGGCAGCGACTCGATGTCGCCCACCGTGCCGCCGATCTCGGTGATGATGATGTCGTACTCCTTGCGCTGGGCCAGCAGCTGGATGCGGCGCTTGATCTCGTCGGTGATGTGGGGAATGACCTGCACGGTCTTGCCGAGGTATTCGCCCTTGCGCTCCTTCTCGATCACGCTTTTGTAGATCTTGCCCGTCGTCACGTTGTTGGCCTTCGACGTGGGCTGGTTGGTGAAGCGCTCGTAGTGGCCCAGATCGAGGTCGGTCTCGGCGCCGTCCTCCGTCACGTAGCACTCGCCGTGCTCGTAGGGGTTGAGCGTACCGGGGTCGACGTTGATGTAGGGATCGAGCTTCTGGATGGTCACCGAGTAGCCGCGCGCCTGCAACAGACGGGCGATCGACGCCGAGATGATTCCCTTGCCGAGCGACGACGCCACGCCGCCGGTCACGAAAATGTACTTGGGTTTCGCGAGTTTCATGGTATTGTTGTATCCTTTGTTATAGTTCCGTAGCACCGCTCCGGACCGAAGTCCGGACCGTAGCGCCTCCCGTCCGCCGGCGGATCACTCCTCGGCGTGCGCCTGCTGCGCCTCGCGATCGATGAGCTTGACCTTCTCGATCGTCGCGGCCATCTCCTCGCGGGCACGGTCGATCTTCGCCCGTACGTCGGCGATGAGCCCCTCGGCGTTCTTCGACTTGGCGAAGAATCCGATGTTGTTCTCCAGCAGAGCGATCTCCTGCTCGAGCTGGCGCACCTTGCCGCAGAGCCGCTCGCGCTCGGAGCGCATGCGCCGGTCGCCGGCACCCTTGAGCGCCGAGACCTTCTCACGGAAACGGTTCATCGAACGGTCGCGCTCCGAGCCGCGCAGTTCGTCGAAGAGCCGGTCGACAGCCGCCTTGTAACGCTTCTGCAGAGCCTCTTTCTTCTTGATGGGCACGAACCCGATCTCGCCCCAGCGGCGCTGAAACTCCTTGATCGTCTCGAAACCGCCCGCCTTGACATCGGCGGCGGCCATCTCGTCGAGCAGCGCGCACTTGCGGCGCAGATTCTCCTCCTGCTCGCCGTCCACCGAGGCGAAATGGGCGCTCTTGCGCTCGAAGAAGCGGTCGCACGCCGCACGGAAGCGCTTCCATACGGCATCGGCATGACGGCGCGATACGGCTCCGATCTCCTTCCAGCGGGCCTGCAGTGCAATCAGCTCGTCGGTCGTCGCCTTCCAATCCTCGCTGGCCACCAGCGCCTCGGCCGCCTCGCACAGCTCGTTCTTCAGCTGCAGGTTGTGGTCCATCTCGCTCTTCAGCCCGGCATAGAAGCGGCGCTTCGCCTCGAAGAAGCGGTCGCAGGCGGTTCGGAACCGTTCGTAGATGCGGTTATTGTCCTTCTTAGGGGCGAAACCGATGGTCTTCCACGTCTTCTGGATCTCCAGCAGCCGGTCGCCGGCGCGGTTCCACTCCTTGCGCGTCGTGAAGGGACGCGCGGAGAGCTCCTCGGCCGCGGCGCAGAGCTCGGTCTTGAGCCCGAGGTTTTTCACCTGCTCGGCCTTCAGCGCCTCGAAGTGCTCCTGATGCTGCTTGTTGATGCGGGTCGACGCCGCCTTGAAACGCTCCCAGAGCGTCTCCTTATATTCGTGCGCCACGGGACCCGTCTCGCGCCACTCGTCGTGGAGCTTCTGCAGCTTGCGGAACGCTTCGACCACCGACGGCTCCAGCACGAGCGCCTCGGCCTGCTCGCAGAGCGCCACCTTGCGCTCGTAGTTCTTCTTCAGGTCGAGGTCGCGCAGCTCCTTGTCGATCTTCACGAAGCCGTAGAAGTTCTCGACGTGGAGGTTGTAGGTCTCCCACAGATCCTTGACATGCTGCTGCGGCACGACCCCGGTCTCCTTCCAGCGCTGCTGCAGCTCGCGGAATTTGGCGAACGTATGGTTGAGGGTCTCCTCCGAGCCGACGAGCTCCTTGAGCTCCTCGATGATCCCCTGCTTGATCTTCAGATTGGCCTCCTTCTCGGCCTCGAGTCCCGCGATGAATTCGTCGCGCAGGCGGCGGTACTCGCGGAACAGCTCCTTGAGGCGCACCTCGGCGCCGTCGACCGCGGGAACGAAGGCCTCCTCGGCACCGCCCTCCTCGAGGAACGTGCGGCGCATGGCCTCGACCTCGGTGCGGCGCAGCCGGTAGAAGGCGATCTTCAGCGCCTCGACATCGCGACGGATCGTCTGCACGGGGCGCTCGGCGATCATCCGGGCGAACAGCTCGACGAGCTCCTCCTTCGACTTGCCCGCGAAGAGGTCCTCCGCTCCGGCCGCGGGCTCGGCGGCCTCCTCCTCGGCGGTTTCGGCACCCAGCTCCAGCCCCGCATCGCGCGCGGCGAGCGCAGCCTCCTCCTCGGCGAAATCGACCCGCTCCCCGTCCGACACGGCTGCGGCGGAAGACTCCGCGGCGAACTCCTCGCGCCCCGCTTCCACGACGGGCCCGGCCTCGGTCCCGACCGCCTCCCCCGTACGGTCCGCAACGTGTTCGTCGGATTCGAATGCCGCCCCGGAGGCAGCCTGCACATCTTCAGCCATCGGGCTGACGCGCTCCTCGGGAGCGTGAAGTGTCGGTTTTTCAGTAGCCATCGTTAGTCGTCTTATTCCGCCCCGCGAACGCGGAAGCACATAAATTTCGCAAATATAACCATTTTTCCCGTGCTGCCGAACGATTTCGAGGGATTTTTCGTATCTTTGGCTTCGCCCAAGATACTTCGCCTCAAAAAAACCCGAACGAGTTTGGTTTTGTATTCGGCTTATTCGTATCTTTGACTGCGTCCGAGACACTCCCGTCCCGGCGCGAATCGCCTCGAAGACCATGAAACACCGCATCCTGTTAGTCGACGACGAAATCGACATCCTCGAATTCGTGCGCTACAACCTCGTCAGGGAGGGCTACGAAGTATTCACGGCCGAAAACGGCGCCGAAGCGCTCCGTCTGGCCGCCGAACACCGTCCCCACCTGATCCTGCTCGACCGCATGATGCCCGTGATGGACGGCGCCGAGACCTGCCGCGCGATCCGCAACGACCCGCAGCTCAAGGATTCGATGGTGGTCTTCCTCTCGGCCCTCGGCGAAGAGGAGCAGCAGCTCACGGGCTTCGGCGCGGGCGCCGACGACTACCTCACCAAACCGATCAAGATGAAGCTGCTGGTGAGCCGCGTGCGGGCCATCCTCAACCGCATCGAAGCGACGCCGCAGCCCGAGGCCGTCCCCGCCGCGCCCGCCGGCATCACGGTCGACAGCGCCCGCCACACGGTCGTCTGCGACGGCCGCGAAATCGTCCTGCCGCGCAAGGAGTTCGCGCTGCTCGAGCTGCTCTGCGCCTCGCCCGGACGGCTGGTCACGCGCGAGGAGATCTACACCGAGATCTGGGGATCGGAGGTGGTGGTCGGCGACCGCACGATCGACGTGCACATCCGCAAACTGCGTCAGAAGATCGGCGAAGGACGCATCACGACGATCAAGGGCGTAGGTTACCGGTTCGAAGCCTGAAGAAGGTCATCGCGTGCTCAAGAGCGCGCCAAAGCCGGTTCCAGCAAGCGATACGAACCCGATCGGCGAGTACCGCAACGGTGAGCAGGGCGACGATCCCCAGATAAACGCCCAGATAGCAGCTTCGTTTCAGCGCGCACCAGCGGCCTCCGTGGAGCCGGATATACCGGCCGATGAAATACAGACCGACGAACGACAGGACGGAATAGCCCCCTCGATAATCGGACATCGCCTTGATGAACAGCCATCCGTACGAGAACTGGAACAGATAGAAGAGGACGAGGAAGATCGCCAGCTCCCGCTTCGTGCTCCGCGCCACGAATGCGTTCAGCACCGGGGCGAGCAGATAAAGCCCCACATAGGCCTTGACGAACCAGTTGTTTTCCATCAGCCCGAAACCGGCGGCCAGATCCCTCGCGCTGAACGGCGCGAGCCCCGAGAAGGTCAGCAGCATCCATATCCCCAGAAAGAAGAACAGACACTGGAAGACGAGCCCCGCGAAGCTCCGCATCTTCCACGAAATCGAGAAGTAGCCGGAAATCAGCACGAACAGATCGACGCAGACGACCGTCGCGAACTCGACGAAGAGCGCCGCGGCCGATGTCCACGGGGATGTCCGGATCTCCCCCGCAGAGGGAGCTCCCAGCGAAAAGAAATCCGCATGCACGATCAGCACGAACAACATCGCCACGATCCGCAGCAACTCCATGTTCGATTGTCTCGACGAAGATTCAGCCATGATATGATCCGTTAAACGCCGGTCCCAAAATACCGATCAATGCGCTCCTCGCCGACTTTTCCGAAAATTTGCGGCCGAATCGTACGGATCGCAATCATTTTTTGCATAAATTTGCAAAACAACGAAATAATCGCTACTTTTAACTTATGATTCGTGAGTTCATCGCCGTAGGTGCGGGAGGCGCGCTGGGCAGCATCGCCCGGTATGCGCTCGCCGGCGTGGCGCTGGGCGGCATCCATCTGCTCGGTTTTCCGCTCGGCACGCTGGCGGTCAACGCCGCGGGTTCGCTGCTGATCGGCCTGCTGACGGCGATGCTGCGCTCCGAGACGGCCGCATGGCTGCTGACGGCGGGCTTCTGCGGCGGCTTCACCACCTTTTCGACCTTTTCGCTCGACGCATTGCGTCTGCTCAAGGCGGGAAGCTACGGCCCTGCGGCGGCGTACGCCGGCTCGAGCCTCGTACTCTGCATCGCCTTCGCGGCGCTCGGCATGCGGATCGGCGGCGCGCTCGCCCGGTGACCGGCGGGGAGGGGTTCCGGACATCCGGCAAGGAATTCCCGGACATCCCGGCGAACGCGGGAACGACGCCTCCGCATCGGAGGCTGCTCGCACGGAAGAACGGCCCCCGCGTCGCGGCGGAAGCCTCCGCTGCGACGGGACGTAGAAAAAAAAGACAAACACAAAACAACGAAATCGATATGGTAATTCTGGTACTCAACTGCGGCTCCTCCTCGATCAAATATCAGGTGATCGACATGCAGGAGACATCGGGCGAACTGCTCGCCAAAGGAATCGTGGAACGCATCGGCCTCGCCGAAGGCGATCTGACGCACAAGCCCGTGGGCAAGGAGCGTTTCGAGCTCCACCGCCCCATCCCCGACCACACCACCGGCATCCGGCTGGTGCTCGACGCCCTGACCGACCCCGCGCACGGCGTGATCGCCTCGCTCGACGAGGTGAAGGCCGTCGGCCACCGCGTCGCCCACGGCGGCGAGTTTTTCCCCGCGAGCTGCATCGTCGACGAGGACGTGAAAGCCAAGATCCGCTCGCTGTTCGAAATCGCGCCGCTGCACAACCCCGCCAATCTGGAGGGCGTGCTCTCGATCGAGCAAGTGCTGCCCGGCGTGCCGCAGGTCACCGTCTTCGACACCTCGTTCCACCAGACGATCCCCGCAGTGAACTACATGTACGCCCTGCCCCACGCCTACTACGAAAAATACCGCGTGCGCAAGTACGGCTTCCACGGCACGAGCCACAAGTACGTGGCCAAAGCGGGCGCCGAGCTGGCCGGGCTCGACTTCGACCGCGCGAAGATCATCACCTGCCACATCGGCAACGGCGGTTCGGTGACGGCCGTGCTCGACGGCCGCTCGTTCGACACCTCGATGGGCTTCTCGCCGCTCGACGGTCTGGTGATGGGCACGCGCTGCGGCAACGTCGACGCCAGCGCCATCACCTTCATCGGCGCGAAGGAGGGCATGAGCTACGCCGAACTCGACGCCATGATGAACAAGAAGTCGGGCGTACTGGGTCTCACCGACCTCTCGAGCGACATGCGCGACATCGACCGCGCCTACGACGAGGGCGACGAACGGGCGATCCTCGCGCGCGACATGTACTACGGCCGCGTGAAGAAGTTCGTCGGCCAGTACGCCGCCGAAATGGGCGGCGTCGACCTGATCGTCTTCACGGGCGGCGTGGGCGAGAACTCGGAGGAGCTGCGCGAAACGGTCTGCTCGGGGCTCGAATTCATGGGCGTGGAGTTCGACCGCGCGGCGAACAAGGGCGTGCGCGGCACGAACAAGATCCTCTCGGCTCCGACGTCGAAGGTCAAGGTCGCCGTGGTCGCCACCGACGAAGAGCTGGTGATCGCCACAGACACCTACAATCTGGTGAAATAACGGATACCAAAACAATAAACAACCATGATCCAACATCTTACGGAAATCGTCGAAGAGGCGAGAAAGAAAGGGAAAAAACGTCTGGCCGTAGCCTACGGTCAGGATTCGCACACGCTGGCGGCCGTTTACGACGCCTATAAGGAGGGGCTCGTCGCACCGACGCTCTACGGCGACAAGGCCGTCATCGAGCAGGTATGCGCCGAGCAGGGCATCGATATCGCGGCCTTCAATATCGTCGACGAGAAGAGCGACGTGAAGTGCGTGCAGCTGGCCGTGGCATCGGTCGTCGGCGGCAATGCCGACGTGCTGATGAAGGGCCTCGTGTCGACCGACAAATACATGCGCGGCATCCTCAACAAGGAGGCCGGGCTCTTCCCCCCGAAGGGCGTGTTGAGCCATGTCTCGATCGTCGAGATGCCCTGCTACCCCAAGCTGCTGGTCATCTCGGACGTCGCCGTGATTCCGCTGCCCGACTTCAAGCAGAAGCAGAAGCAGATCGGCTACCTCGCGCAGACGGCCAAGCTGCTGGGCATCAAGACGCCGAAGATCGCCTGCATCGCACCCTCGGAGCAGCTGCTGCCCAACGTGATCTCCTCGACCGAAGGGGCGCTGCTGGCCAAGATGGCCGACCGCGGCCAGCTGGGCGACGTGATCGTCGACGGCCCGCTGTCGCTCGACGTGGCCCTCTACAAAGAGGTCGCCGAGCACAAGAAGGTGAAGGGCTCGGCGGTGGCCGGCGATCCGGACTGCCTGCTCTTCCCCAACCTCGAGTCGGCGAACGTCTTCTTCAAGGCCGCCTCGCACCTCTGCCACGGCGAGCTGGCCGCTATGGTCATGGGTACAAAAGTTCCCTGCGTGCTCACCTCGCGCGGCGATTCGAGCAAGACCAAGCTCTACTCGATCGCACTGGCCTGCTTGGCCGCCAAATAACCGAACGGCCCGATACGCCCCGCACCGCAACCGGGTACGGGGCGTATTCGTCCGGGCCCGTGCCGGAACCCGCGTTCCGGAAAGCTCCGACCGCTACCCCGAATACCTCAACCGAACCGAAAAACTTCTTATGGGTTACAAAGTACTGGCTATCAATCCCGGCTCCACCTCCACCAAACTCGCCCTCTACGACGACGAACATCCGCTGCTGGAACTGACGCTGCGGCACACCACGGAGGAGGTTTCCCGATTCGCCGACATCATCGACCAGCTCGACTGGCGCCGCGGCCTGATTCTCGAGGCGCTGCGCGACAACGGTTTCGCACTCGACCGTCTCTCGGCCGTCATCGGCCGCGGCGGTCTGATCCGCCCCGTGCCAGCGGGCGTCTACGAGGTCAATTCGCGCATGCGGCACGACCTGCGCACGGCACAGATGAAGCACGCCTGCAACCTCGGCGGCCTGCTCGCGGCGCAGATCGCCCACATGGCGCATGTCAAGGCTTATATCGCCGATCCTCCCGTCGTGGACGAGATGGACGACACGGCACGCCTGACGGGTATGCCCATGTGCACGCGCAAACCGATCTTCCACGCCCTCAACCAGAAGGCGATCGCCCGCCTGCATTGCGACCGCGCGGGCACCGTCTACGAGCGTTCGAACCTCATCGTCGCCCACATGGGCGGCGGCATCTCGGTGGCGGCGCACCGGCAGGGCCGCATCGTCGACGTCAACAACGCCCTCGACGGCGACGGACCGTTCGCCCCCGACCGCGCCGGCAGCATTCCGTCGAGCGAGCTGATCAAGGTCTGCTACTCGGGGCAGTACAGCCGCGAGGAGCTGCTCAAGTTCGTCTCGAGCAAGGGCGGACTGGTGGCCTATCTGGGCACGAACTCCGTGATGGAGGTGCGCCAGCGCATCGAGGCGGGCGACGAGCGGGCCCGGAAGATGCTGGAGGCCATGTGCTACAACATCGCCAAGCAGATCGGCGCGATGGGTGCGGCACTCGAAGGCAAGGTCGACGGCATCCTGCTCACGGGCGGCATCGCCTACAACGAACCGGTCGTGGAATACATTCGCAGCCACTGCTCCTTCATCGCTCCCGTCACGGTCTATCCGGGCGAAAACGAGCTGGAGTCGCTGGCGATCAACGCACTGGTCGTACTCCGCGGCACGATCGAGGCGAAACAGTATCTCTGACGGAGCCCCGGCGCACGAAAAACGGCCCGGCACGAATCGATTCGTGCCGGGCCGTTGCGTCGGGAACCGAAGGATGGCCCGGAGCCGCGTTCCGCAAAGGAGGCTACCGGTGCAGCAATTGGCTGCGCAGCAGCACCACCGTCTCGCGGAACGCCTCGAGGCGGAACAGCGCCGCGAACCCCGCATAGCTGACTACCCCCACGGCAATGCCGGCCGCGAGGCGCAGCAGCGCATCGTCGGGCAGCAAGCGCACGGAGAGCCGTACGGAAAAGTACATCGCCGCAGCCGTGAGCGCCACGGGCAGGAGGGTCCGCACGAAGCGCAGCAGCGTGAGCGACGTGTAACGGGTCGTGGCGAGGAAGTTGACCGCCATCTCGAACAAGGCGAAGAGCACGAGTCCCCGCACCACGGCGTCGACGCTCCGCGGAATCGTGACGCAGAAGATCGCCGTGAGCACCACCTTCTTGACGACCTCCAGCCGCACGATGACCGCCCCGTCGCTCTGCACCTTCAGCACGTTGAGGGCCACCTGCGCCACGGGGTAGAACAGGCCGGCCAGACAGATCGTCTCGAAATAGGGCACCGTGGGCATCCACCGCTCGCCCAGCAGCACGGCGAACATGTCGGGCGCCACGGCCGACATGCCGAGCATGACGGGAAAGAGCACGAACGCCACGACCATCACGATCTGGCGGTAGCTTTCGGCGAATCGCTCCCGGTCGTCGCGGATCTTCGACAGCGCGGGGAAGGTGACGCCCTGCACCGCGATCGTCGTCGAAGCGACGGGCAGGTCCTTGAGTTTCTGCGCCTGATCGAAATAGCCGAGCGTCTCGGAGGCGTACATCCGCCCCAGAGCGAACTGCGGAAGCTTGTTATAGAGCGCCGAAATGAGGTCCGAGGCCATCAGACGGAAGCTGTAGGGCGCCATGCGGCGCAGCGCGGCACCGTCGAACGACGCACGGGGGCGCCAGTCACTCAGCCACCACAGCAGCGCCGCGCGTACGAGCAGCGTCAGCACCTGCTGGGCGACGATGCTCCAGATGCCCCATCCGGCCAATGCCATCACCACGGCCGCGAAGCCGCTCGCGACCGACGCCGCGAAGGTCACCTTCGAAAGCAGCGCGAAGCGGAACTGCCGGGCGAAACGCGCCATCTGCACCACCCCGAGCGCATTGGCCGGCAGCAGCAGGTAGAAGACCGGAGCGAGCTGCGCCAGCAGAGGCATGTCGTAATACGCCGCCACGAAGGGCGACACGGCGGTCAGCAGCAGATAGAGCGCGAGCGACACGGCGACATTGAAGACGAAGACCGACGTGAAGTCGCCGGGCTCGGGCGCCGCCTTGCGGATGAGCGTCTGCGAGAACCCGCTGTCGACCACCACGAGCGCCACGGTGGAGAAGGCCATCAGCACGGCCACCACGCCGAGGTCCTCGGGCAGCAGCAGGCGCAGCAGCACGATGCGCACGCCCATCTGGACCAGCGCCGTGCCGATCTTCTCGGCCATCGACCACGCCACGCCGCGCGCGACCCGCTCTTTAAGCTCCCCGTTCAACGCTCCCGGTATTTCAGGCCTTGTTGGCGGCTTCGATCAGGGCATTGCGATGCCGGATGTTGCGCACATCGGCGATTTCGACGTACGAAGCCCCGCCGTCGGGACCGAAACTGCCGCCGACGATGGCCAGCAGATCGTCGTCCCGCAGCTTACGGTACTGATCGATGAACTCCAGCGCATCGACCAAGAAGTGGTAGCGGTCGTGCACCTCCTGATTGCGCAGGATGGGGACCACGCCGTACGAGAGGGCCAGAATACGCTGCGCGTGGAGCCGGTAGCAGACGGCCATCACCGTCTTGCGGCCGCGGAACGCCGCGAGGTAACGGCCCGTGCGGCCCGTCTTGGTGTCGAGCACCACGTACTTGATCGGCAGGTTGGTCGAGGCGCGCACGGCCGAACGCGCCAACTGGGCCGTGATCTCGTGGTTGACCGAGACCATATCCATGTCGATCATCGGCTTGAAATGGGTTTCGTCGCGCTCGATCTCGCGGGCGATGCGGGCCATCGTCTCGACCGACTGCACGGGGAAGTCGCCCATAGCGGTCTCGTCGCTCAACATCACAGCATCGACGCGCTCGTAGATGGCGCTGGCCACATCGCTCACCTCGGCCCGCGTCGGACGCGGATTGCGCACCATCGAATAGAGCATCTGCGTGGCGATGATCACGGGGCGCTTGGCGGCGATGCACTTCTCGACGATGCGCCGCTGCGTGTTGGGAATCATCTCGGCAGGCAGCTCCACGCCCAAATCGCCGCGCGCCACCATGATGCCGTACGACGCCTCGATGATCTCGTCGATGCGGTCGAGGCCCTCCTGATTCTCGATCTTCGAGATGATCTTGATGGGGCTTCCGTGCGCATCGAGGATCTCCTGCACGGCCGCGATATCGCGGGCGCTGCGCACGAACGAGTGGGCGATGAAGTCGACGTCGTGCGCCACGGCCCACTCGATGAACCGGCGGTCCTTCTCGGTGACCGACGGCAGGTCGATCGACACGCCCGGAACGTTGACGCTCTTGCGCGAACGCAGCGAGCCGCCGGTCGCGAACTCGCAAAGCAGCTCCTCGGCGCTCTTCTCCACGACGCGGAGCTCCAGTTCGCCGTCGGCGATGAGCATACGCGCCCCGACGGGGATGTCGCCGACGATACCCGGGACGTTCATGTAGATCGTCTCGCGCGTGGTGCGCATCGAGCCGTCCGAACCGCGGACCGCGACCCGGTCGCCGGCCCGGAACTCGATCGCCTCGCCGCACGCGTCGTCGAGCGTCGTGACGCGAATTTCGGGACCCTTCGTATCGATCATGATCGGAATCGACGGATTGACGCGGTGCACCGTCTCGACGATATGCGTGGCACCCTCTTCGGTCACATGCGCCGAGTTGACGCGGATGACGTCCATGCCGGCGTCGTAGAGGTTCTTCACGAACTCCTCGGTGCACCGGAAGTCCGACATCGTGGCCACGATCTTGGTTTTTTTCATTCTGTACATAACCCAACCTTAAATTAAACGAAAGACGACCGTTCCCGGTCTTTGAGAAAGTAGGCGACGGCCAAGCGGTAGGAGTCGAGCCCGAAGCCCATGATCGAACCGCGGACCACCGGGGCCAGCAGCGATACACGACGGAACTCCTCGCGGGCGAGGATCGACGAGATATGCACCTCGACGACCGGCACCGCAACCGCGGCCACGGCATCGCGCAGCGCCACGGAGGTGTGCGTATAGCCGCCGGCATTGAACACCACGCCGTCGTAGCGGCCTTCGGCGCGCTGCAGCGCATCGATCAGTTCGCCCTCGATATTCGACTGGCAATAGCCGAACTCCACCGCCGGAAAGGCCTCCCGCAGCTCCGCCATGAACTCGTCGAACGTCTGCGAACCGTACACGCCGGTTTCGCGCCGGCCCTGCAGATTGAGATTGGGACCGTTGAGTATCAATAGTTTCATATCGGGATCGTATTCGTGGCGGGAGCCTGCTCGCCGTTTTCGCGAGCAAAGATAGTGCAAGCCGAGGGCAAAAGCAAACGCAGGCGATGCTTTTGACGAGGCGCTGCCGATCTTCGGCGAAAGCCAAAGTACACCCCATGCCGAGGGCAAGAGCAAACGCAGGCGATGCTTTTGACGAGGCGCTGCGAGGGTCGTATCGTACCGAATGCGGCTCCGACGGAGCCGCGCGGGCCGCAGCCTCCGGGCGCGGAGGCCCGCAAGAGTGCGTCCCTCCGCAGGCTGCGTCCGCCCCCGACAGGCACCATGCTCCGGCAACAGCCCCTCTTTTCTTCGCAGGAAAAAGACCGCACCTGCGGCGGCTGTGCCCAAGATACTGCGCCTCGGAAAAAACGCAAGCAAGCTGCTTTTGCACTCGGCTTATTCGTATCTTTGGCTGTGCCCAAGATACTGCGCCTCGGAAAAAACGCAAGCAAGCTTGCTTTTGCACTCGGCTTATTCGTATCTTTGGCTGCGCCGAAGATACTCTCGCTCGGCAAACTGCAAGCGAGCTTGCGTTTGCCCTCGCTTATTCGTATCTTTGTCCGCACCGACCGCATATCCCCGGACAACCATGACCGAATTCGGCTTCATCGAACACATCCGCACGCTCTTCGCCGCACTCCCCGCCAACGGGTTCGAGGGCATCGGCGACGACTGCGCCGTCCTGCCGCTCGACGGCGACGAGGCCCTCGTCTTCACGACCGACCTGCTCGTCGAGAACGTCCATTTCCTGCGCTCCGCCGCTTCGGCCCGCGAGGTGGGCCGCAAAGCCCTGGCCGTGAACTTGAGCGACATCGCCGCGATGGGCGCCCGTCCCGTCGCCACGCTGCTCTCGCTCGCACTGCCGCCCGATGCGGCAGGCACATGGGCCGAGGAGTTCATGGAGGGCTACCGCTCCCTTTCGGAGGAGTCCGGCGCGGCACTCGTGGGGGGCGACACGACCCGCTCGGCGGACGGCATCGCGATCAATGTCGTGGCCATCGGCCGCGCCCGGCAGAAGCACCTCAAGCGACGCAGCGACGCCCGTCCGGGCAATGTCGTCTTCGTCGCCGGGGCGCTCGGCGCCTCGGGCTCCGGCCTGCGCGACATCCTCGCGGGATGCTGCGACACGCCCCTCGCCGCAATCCATCGCAATCCGCAGCCGCAGCTCGCCGAGGGGCTCTGGCTCGGGACACGTCCCGAGGTCCGCGCCATGATGGACCTCTCGGACGGACTGGCCTCCGACATCCACCACATCCTCGACCGTTCGGGCACGGGCGCCGCGATCGAGATCGACCGCATCCCCGTAGCTGCAGGCTCCGACCTCGAAACGGCCGCCTGCGCAGGCGAAGACTACAAGTTGCTGCTCACGGCCGAAGCCGCAGGCGCCGAACGGCTCGCCGCCGACTTCGGGGAGCGCTTCGGCACACCGCTCCACCCCATAGGCCGCATCACCGCCGGCGGAGGCCTCGTCTGGCTCCGCGACGGAGAGCCCGTCCCGCTCGACTGGCAGGGTTTCCGGCACTACTGACCCGCGCCCCGCCGAATCGCCGCATCCGACACCGAGCCCCGCTCGGAACCGGATACATCCCTCCCCTCGCAACGACGAAGGCGACCGCTCCTACGAACGATCGCCCTCCTTTCGGTTTGCCGGACCGGTGCCGCAACATGCCGTCCGTCGCAACGCCGTCACTCCTCGAGCACGTAGACGTGCTCGTCGCGCCGCTGCATGCGGAAATGCTCGCGGGCGTACTCCTCGAGGTAATCGTCGTAACGGAGCCGCTCGATGAGCGTGCTGTCGCGCTCGATCTTCGTACGGTACTCCTCGCGCTGGCGCATGAGCCGCGCGATCTGGCGCTTGATCTTGACGGCATGCACCGCGTTGCGCACCACGACGAAGGCCGTGACGAGCAGGATGACCCCCGTCAGCAGGGTCCAGAAACGTTTGCCGGGTCGCAACGAGATCATCGGATCAGGGAATGTGCATGTATTTGTGGGTCTGGATCGAGACGTTCCACTGCGGATGGGCCTTCGCATACTCGACGATCGCGGGCATCACGCGCTCGGCCACGCTCCACTCGGGCTGCAGGTAGAGCCGGCACCCGGGACGCACGCGCGCCGCATTGCGCTCGGCCCATGCGAAATCCTCCTCCGTCTCGACGATCACCTTCAGCTCGTCGGCCCGTTCGAAGGCCTCATCGAGCGGCGGCGACTGCCGCTTGGGCGAGAGACACACCCAGTCGAACTCGCCGCTGAAGGGATGCGACCCCGAGGTCTCCAGAAAGATCTCCAGCCCCCGGTCGCGCAACGCTCCGGTCAGCGGCCCGAGCGGATAGAGCAAGGGCTCGCCTCCCGTGATGACGATGGCCTGCGCGGGACAGGCCGTCGCCCGGGCGATCACGGTCTCGATGCCGGTAGGCGGATAGAGCCTTGGGTTCCACGTATATTTGGCGTCGCACCAGCGGCACCCCACGTCGCACCCCCCGAGACGGATGAAGTAGGCGGGTTTTCCGGCGTGGAAGCCCTCGCCCTGAATCGTGTAGAAATCCTCGACGAGGGGCAGACGGCGGCCCCCGTCGAGCTGTTCGGAACCGGTCGCGGGCGCCATCACTCCGTCACGACGTAAATATCCTTCAGCGAGCGGCCCAGCTGGTCGTAGTCGAGGCCGTAGCCCACGATGAACTCGTTGCCGATCTCCATCGCGCGGTAGCGGATGGGCACCTGCTTGCGGTACGACCCCGGCTTGAAGAAGAGCGTGCAAACGGCGATGCTGGCCGGACGCCGCGCCTCCAGATCGCGGATCATGTGCTCGATCGACTCGCCCGTGTCGACGATGTCCTCGACCACGATCACGTGACGGCCCTCGATCGAACCGTTCAGTCCGATGAGGCTCTTCACCTCGCCCGTCGACTCGGTGCCCGCATAGGAGGAGAGTTTCACGAACGAAAGCTCGTTGTTGAATTCGATCTTCTTGATCAGGTCGCTCATGAACATGAACGAACCGTTGAGCACGCCGACGAACAGCGGCGTCTCCTTATCGGCATAATCAGCGTTGATGCGGTCGGCCACGGCCTGCACGGCCTCGTCGATCTTCGCCGCAGGAATCATCACACGGAATTTTTTGTCGTGAAGTTGAATGACGTCCTTCATTTTATTCGGATTTTATTTATTTTTGCAAAAGTAACGATTTGCCCGCAAGAAACGAAACATCGACCCGAAAAAATTCCGCGGACCGAACCCGCGCCGCCCTCCCGGAAACGACGCGCCGTGCCCCCGGCCTTCGTCCGCCGAGACCGCGCAGGAGCCGCACCGGGCGATGGAAAACCCACGGACCGATTAACCCGAACATCATGAAACGCTACCTCCTCCCGCTGCTGGCGCTCTGCGCCGCAACCGCCTGCGGCACGGCTCCGCAGCCCGCCGAACCCGAACACGCGGTGCTCTTCCGCTCGGGCGACCACGGCTCGAAGTACTACCGCATCCCGGCCCTCGCGACCGCCGCCGACGGCACGCTGCTCGCCGTCGCCGACCGCCGCAACGACTCGCAGGGCGACCTGCCCAACGGCATCGACATCGTGCTGCGGCGCAGCAGCGACCTCGGCCGCACGTGGAGCGACCAGATCGTCATCGCCCGCCACCGACCCGACTGCGGCTACGGCGATGCAGCGCTGGTCGTCGACCCCAACTCGCAGGAGGTCGTCTGCATCTTCGCCGCCGGCTGCGGCATGTGGGACTCCTCGGCCGAGGCGCCGCAACAGGTCTGCGTCTGCCGCAGCGCCGACCACGGGCAGACGTGGAGCGAGATCGAGGAGATCACTCCGCAACTCTACGGCCCTGCCTGTGCCGATCCGGCATCGGGCTGCCTCTCGGGCATGTTCGCCGCATCGGGACGCGCACTGGCCCTCTCCGACGGCGGTTTGGCGTTCGTCGTCGCCGCGCACCGCACGGGAGAGAGCTGGCCGCCGCTCTACAACTACGTCTGCCGCTCGGACGACGGAGGACGCACGTGGCGCCTGCTCCCGACACCTGTCGCGGAGCCTCCCATCGGCGACGAGGCGAAACTCGTCGAGCGGAGCGACGGCGCATGGCTGATGAGCATCCGCAACCCCGACAAGGGCTGCCGCCGTTATGCGCTCTCGCACGATGCCGGCACCACATGGCACGAGACGGGCGTATGGTCCGAACTCCCCGACCCGGCCTGCAACGGCGACATCATGCGCTACGCCCCGCCCTGCGAAGCGCATCCGCACGGCATCCTGCTCCACTCCATCCCGGCCGATTCGACCGACCGGCGCAACGTGTCGATCGCCTTGAGCTACGACGACGGACGCACATGGCCCGTGCGCCGTACCGTCTGGGACTGCCCCGCAGGCTACTCTTCGCTGACGCGGCTCGCCGACGGCACGATCGGTCTGCTGACCGAGGTGGGCGACTGGGACTCCGGCTTCGAAATCCGCTTCACGCGGCTTTCGTACGACTGGCTGACGGCCGGCGAGTCTATCTGAACCGGCGGGGCTGCAGCGCATCGTCCGACGCTGCAGCGCCCCCGTTCCCGGCCGGACCGGAGCCGATATGCGGTCCGCCCAAGCTCCCCTCCGCACTGCGCCGAGGGAAGTTTTTTCGTGCGACTCCGAACGACTAATTATCAAAACATTGCCGCTGCGAAATCCGTCCGTTCCGGGCACGAAAAAAACCGCAGAAATAGCGGCCGTATTCCCGATTTTTACTAACTTTGCGCCGTATTCGAAGGCCTGCTACCGAAGAGGCCGCTACGGAACAATCGACGGACAAACAGATGCAATCGATTAAAAGTCAACATATTGACAATTAATCGAGGAGCCGGGAATATATCCCGACGGCAAGAGCATCAGTCTGTTTCCGTCGTTCGGGCACGAGTGCATCGCGCAGACGCGCCCCCGTTCGTCCGCACGACGACCGGCGACCGACGCTCCGAAAAGCCTCCGAAGCACCCGTTCGCTCCGCAACCGACGGCCGCATCCGCCCGTCCCGCAAACACACCCGATCACCCTTCGCCCACCCATGCCGATCAACCAACTGAAAGCCGGCGCACTGCTCAACTACGTCGTCTTGGGACTGAACAACCTCGTGGCGACGGTACACTGATTCCTCAAAGCTGAAACACAAACCGCACATCCATGTCTTCGGAACCGACACGGCGCATCGCTAAAAATACAGCAGCTCTTTACGTGCGCATGCTGCTGTCGATGATCGTCACTCTCTACACGTCCCGAGTCGTGCTCGAAGTATTGGGAGTAGAAGATTACGGTCTTTACAACGTCGTGGGAGGAATCGTCGTTTTGTTCAGCTTTTTGAATACATCCATGAGCGGCGCTACGGCCCGATTCATCACGTTCGAACTCGGTCGCAACACGCACCGGCGACTACAGGAAACATTCACAAGCGCACTGATCATCCACTTGGGGATCGCGATCGTCACACTGATCGTTGCCGAAACGATCGGCTTATGGCTGTTGAAGACCCAACTGATGATTCCCGAAGGCCGCATGCAAGCCGCATCGTGGATTTATCAGTTTTCGATTCTGGCGGTCATGGTCTCTTTCACGCAGGTGCCCTACAATGCGAGCATCATCGCCCATGAGCGAATGTCGATCTATGCCTACATCGAGATTCTGAACGTCTCCCTGAAATTGCTGATCGTCTATCTGCTCACTCTGGCGCACTGCGACAAGCTGATTCTCTACGGAGCCTTGATTCTGGGCGTCAATATAGCAATCGCATCCATTTACCGTCTATACTGCATCCGGCAATTCGCCGAATGCCGCGTCAGATGGCAATGGATACCTTCGATTTTGAAACCCATGCTCTCTTTTTCCGGGTGGGACCTCTACGGCAACATGAGCGTTGCGGCACGAACGCAGGGAATAAACATTCTGTTGAATATCTTTTTCGGAACGGTAGCCAACGCCGCCGCAGGAATCGCAGCACAGGTGCAAAGCGCCGTGGGCGCTTTCGCCAACAATATCATGACGGCCGTAAAGCCGCAAATCATCAAAAGTTACGCATGCGGCGAAAAAGCGTATATGACCCGTCTGATTTATTCGTCGTCGCGTTTCATGTACCTGCTCCTTCTGGTCCTCTCCCTGCCGATTCTCGTCGATACGCACTTCGTACTTTCCATCTGGCTGAAAACCGTTCCGGAATATACGACAGCCTTCTGCCGGCTCACGCTGCTTTTCAATTTCTTCGCCATTCTCTCGACCGTGCTGGTGACCGGCGTGCACGCAACCGGAAATATCAAACGTCCGAGTCTCATCAACGGAACTTTGTATCTGTCCGTAATTCCGCTGACCTATATCGCATTCCGCTTCGGAGGGAATCCGGTCGTACCATTCCTCTGCAATGTTCTATTCGTATGCGTCGGAGCGATAATCAATCTGTTCTCGCTCAAAAAATACGTTCCGGAGATATCCGTCGGGACATTCTTCATGCAAGTGCTGGGAAGGGTGCTCTGCGTCTCGGCCGCTTCGGCAATTCTTCCGGTCGCGATCCTGCTATCATGCGACGAAGGCTGGCTTCGATTCATATCCATCGGCGTATCGTCCCTCATCACGACGTTGACCTTCTCTTATCTATTGGCACTGAATGATCAGGAACAAAGTTTCGTGCGTCGATTCATCGTCCAGAGGTTGAAAAGATCCTAACCGAAAAAATATATGCAGTCACTCCAGAAAGATCTGGTATCCGTTTTAAGCCCCTGCTACAATATGGCCGGATACATCGCCCGATTGTTGGATTCCATCTTGATTCAGACCTACCCCCGGATCGAAATGTATGTGATCGACGACGGGTCCTCGGACGGCTCGGCAGATATCGTCGCCTCCTATATTCCCCGTTTCGAAGCGAGAGGTTATCGGCTGACTTGCATACACCAGCCCAATAGCGGACAATCCGCAGCCATTCAGACCGGACTTCAGCACGTTCGCGGAGAGTACCTCGTATGGCCCGATAGCGACGACTGCTACGCATCGGCGGACGCTATCGCAAAAATGGCAGAGACGCTCGAACAGGCTTCCGCCCGTTTCGCGATGGTTCGCATACAGGAAAACATGATCGAAGACGGCACGGATCGGATTCTTCACGTCGCCGGAACGCAGGCACATGAGGAGGAGCCCCAATCGCTGTTCGAAGATTGCCTGTTCGGGACAAAAAAATTTTATTTCGGTGCGGGGGCTTATATGATTCGAACAGCTACCCTGTTCCAAACGACCGAATTACCCATTTTCACATCGAAACATGCAGGACAGAACTGGCAGTTGCTGCTGCCGATTTTACACTCTTACCGGTGCAAAACCATTTTGGAACCGCTTTACAATGTGACGGTTCGCCCGGCCTCCCATAGTCGTGGACAATACGCAGGCTATGAAAAGGAGCTGTGTCGCATCGATACTTATGAGGAAACACTGGTAGAAACCCTGAAAAAGATCAGAAACCTACCCGACACCTTACGCGATCGATATACGAGAGAGGTACGAATCGACTACCTGCGAAAAAAATACAGGTTGGCATCGGCATACGGTCGCAAAGAAGATATGGCGAAATCGTATGATGCATTGCAATGTTGGAATGCGCTTCGAACAAAAGAACGGATCGGCATGACAATGGTCCGCTTACTCGGGATTTCTGCCTACTGCCGTGTCCGTTCTTACGCATACAAATTCTATCGCAGAATAAGATGATCCGAATCGACCGTCCCACCGACTGCTGCGGCTGCGAGGCCTGCGCGCAACGCTGCCCGAAGCAGTGCATCGCGATGCACGCCGATGCCGAAGGGTTTCTCTATCCCCGCATAAATACTGCGGCCTGCATCGACTGCGGTCTCTGCGAGCAGGTCTGCCCGGTGCTCCGACCGGCGGCACCGCGCACCCCGACGGCCGTCTACGCCGCCAAGAACCCCGACGAGCGGATCCGCATGGAGAGCTCCTCGGGCGGCGTCTTCACGCTCTTGGCCGAGCGGACCATCCGCGCCGGCGGCGTGGTCTTCGGCGCGCGGTTCGACGAGGCGTGGGAGGTCGTGCACGACAGCACCGAGACCATCGAGGGGCTGGCCGCCTTCCGCGGCAGCAAATATGTCCAGAGCCGCATCGGCACGAGCTTCGCCCGGGCCGAGGAGTTCCTCAAGCAGGGACGGCAGGTGCTCTTCACGGGCACCCCGTGTCAGATCGCGGGTCTGAACCGCTTCCTGCGACGCAGCTACGACAACCTGCTGACCGTCGACGTCGTCTGCCACGGCGTACCGAGCCCGCTGGTGTGGCGGCGCTACCTCGACGAAATCGGCGGGGGGGGGATCTCGCGCATCTCGATGCGGGACAAATCGACCGGATGGACGAATTTCCGCATCCGTGTTTCCGGCACCGACCGGGATCTGGTCAATGCTACGGTCGGCGACGATCCCTTCATGAAAGGTTTTCTGGCAAACCTGTACCTCCGACCCATCTGCCACGTCTGCCCGGCGAAGAGCGGCCGCAGCTGCAGCGATCTGTCCATCGCGGATTTCTGGGGAATCCGGCGGGTCCTTCCGCGCTTCGCCGACGACAAAGGGGTATCCCTGCTACTGAACTACTCGGAACATGGGAATCGTAGGATCGAATCGCTCCACATGGAGCGTTGTACGGCTTCATACAAACAGGCACTCGGCAGCAACTCCGCCATCGAATCCAGCGTACCGATGCCGAAACAGAGGAAGATCTTTTGGGATGCGTTCGCATCGGGAAACACGGATTTGCGACGAACGGTTTCCGAAATAACGCGCGGCATGGGTCCGTCGCGAACCTCGAAAATCGTTACGGCCCTGAAAAGCAGGATGAAAAAACTGCTTCTGAACCAGAGCTAACGACAAGCCTCCCTTCCATCATTCCGAAACTAACCGGATACGCCGAAGCGTTTCAAACGGAACGATCATGAAAATCGCTATACTGACACAACCGCTCTACAACAATTACGGCGGTATTTTACAAAACTATGCGCTTCAGACCTATTTGAGGCGACAGGGACACGAGACGACCACCGTCAATTTCGCACACACGCCCCTGAAACTCTCCGTTCCGCACTTCCTGTTAAGCGTGGGAAAACGGACTCTGCAAAAAATCCTCGGTCGGGACATCCGTTACATCGATCCGATCAGACAGGACCGGGAAACGTTCCGCGTCGATATGCACCAGCAGCGTTTTATCGCAACCCACATCCGCAAACTGGATATCCACCCACCGCTCACGCCGGAATTCTGCGACCAGCATCATTACGATGCCTACATCGTAGGGAGCGATCAGGTCTGGCGACCCTTCTATTCTCCCTGCATCACGAACTTCTATCTGGATTTCGCACAGAACAGTCCGGCCCGTAAAATCGCTTATGCCGCATCGTTCGGCGTGGATCATTGGGAAGCAAAGCCCGAATTGACCCCGACACTCGCGGCTCTTGCGGTAAAATTCAATGCGATTTCCGTCCGGGAAACATCGGGTGTCGATTTATGCCGACAATACCTGAACGTCGCAGCCTGCCATGTAATAGACCCCACGATGCTGTTATCCGCAGAGGATTATCTTCAGCTCGCATCCTCCGCGGATACCCAAGAATCGCACATCGTCTCCTATATTTTGGATTATTCGCCGGCCAAGAAAACGATATGCGAATCGATTGCCGGCCGATGCGCGACTCCTTTGCAGCGAATCGGCATCAGAGGGAAGAACGGTTACCAATCGATCGAGGATTGGCTGCAGGCCATCGCTCATGCACGATTGGTCGTCACGGATTCCTTTCACGGCACCGTTTTCTCGATTCTGTTCAATCGTCCGTTCATTACCATCGCCAACGAAACACGCGGAGAGACAAGATTGAGGTCGCTCCTCCAGATGTTCGGGCTGGAATCGCGTCTGCGCTCCGAAAATACTATGCGTTTCGACCGGCTCGACACGGACAACGATTGGAACGACGTCAACACCCGATTAGAAGCATACAGAACAAAGGCCGGCATCTTTCTCGATCAGGCTCTAAAAAACTGATTCCATGAATTCACCGCTCATATCCGTCATCATTCCGGTATACAATGTCGCTCCCTATCTGGAACGGACGATCGAATCGTGCATCGGGCAAACGCAACCCGACATCGAAATCATTCTCGTAGACGACGGCTCTACGGACGCCAGCGGAGCGATCATGGAACGATACGCAGGTCAGGACGACAGAATCGTCGTTCACCATCAGCCCAATCGGGGCGTCACCGCAGCACGGGAAAAAGGCAGGACCTTCGCCCACGGTCGGTATCTGTTCTTCTTGGACGGAGACGACTATTTGGATCGCGATGCTTTGCAGATCATGTCGGAAGCAGCCGAACATGCGGCGGCCGATTTCGTTATCGGCGATTTCAAAATCGCATTCGAAGACGGTAGGTCGTATGATCGGCGGTTCTTCGATTTCAAGGAAGCCGACTCCACGGGTGCATTGCGCTACGCCTTTCTCCATAACGATTTCTACTATACCGGCAGGTTGATCAGAAGGGCATTCTACGATGCCATCCGCGTTGAAATACCGAGCGACATTACGTTCGGAGAAGACAACATCGCCGTCTTGCAGATCATTTCGCAACTGCATAAATCTGTGAAAGTCAACTATCCAGTGCTTTATTACGTGCAACGCAGCGGTTCGGTTACGAACCGTTTGTCCCGTTACGATCTCGAAAAACGCAATAAAGCATGCACCTTTCTTTTCGAATACGCAAACTCGCATGGCTTTTACGATAAGATCCGGCACGAAATGACCGTTTTCGCGCTGCGCGAAATCTATTCCTGCATCGTCCGGGGATACGTCGAATCCGAATTCGCCGATAAGCATCTCTCCGGCCAGTTCAAATTGCCGCGTTCCTACGCCCGGCTATTCTCCCTCAAAGAGCGAATCGTACTGTTTTCCGCCTTTTTGAATCTGCGCATGACAACCGCCGTCATCCATATGCTGAAGAAATAAACGCACCATGAAAAAAATACTCGTCTTTTCATACGATTACCCGCCCAACGACGGTGGAATCGCACGGCTGACTCACCAGATCGCTGCCAACTTCCGTCGCCGCGGACATGACGTTTCCGTGCTCACCTCCGATCATCAAGGCAACAATACCGAAACATACGACACGGAACGGATTCCGACCCACCGCATCGCCGGATCGCGATGGCGACGCATCTTCGAAGCCTACCAGTATTTACGTCATCTACCCGAAAAAGACTCGTATACCGTCATTTGCGGTTTATGGTGGCCGGAGGGCTTAATAGCAGCATTAGCAGGATTCAAACATACGTACATACTAACACATGCCGCAGAATTGCGTACTGCTAAATCGTGGTTCCGCAAACGGATATGGCTCCCGATCGTTGCCAATTGGACATTACGACGAGCAGAGGGAGTCATCGCCAACAGCGCTTATACGGCCGCATTGAGTCGTCGTGTTTCGCCTCGGGCCCACGTATTCGAACTTCCGCTGGCGGTCGATCATGCTTTTTTCACGCCGGCAACGGAGCGGAGCAATGATTCGGACTGCTTTCGGATTTGCACCGTAGCCCGTATCTGCATGTTCAAGGGATTCGACACGATCCTCACAGCGATCGATCGGCTTCCGGCGGAGACGAAAAGACGAATCCGATGGGAAATCGCGGGTTCAGGGCCCGACAAAGAGCAGCTGCGGCAACTGATCGAACAATCCTCCGTCGCCGACCAAATCACCATGCTGGGTTTCGTCGCAGATGCAGACATTCCCGAATTATATCGTCGTTCGGACCTGTTCGCACTCTGTACGCGGGAAGACGATCGCACAGCCAATGTCGAGGGCTTCGGTCTGGTGTTCCTCGAAGCGCAGGCTTGCGGCACTCCGGTAGTCGGCACCAATGCCGGAGGCATACCTTCGGCGATCGAACTCGGCAACGGAGGTTGGCTGATCGAAACGACAGAGGAACTGACCGCATTGCTCCACCATCTTATTGCTCATCCGGACCAATGCCGTACGATGGGTGACAAAGCCCGTCGACGCATCGAAGCCTCCTGCACATGGCAGCACTACCTGAATAGCTTGAGCGAAATCATCCATATCTAACTTACGGCAGATGTTAAACGCTGAATTACAATATTTCATCCTCCACAACTTCCTGCTTTTTCTCGTTTTAATTACCGCTATCAGCTATTTGACACGAGGAGCCAATGCCCCGAGCATCCATTCGAAAACACCCGCCGTCCTGCTTTTCCTATTCATGGTACTGATCATCGGATATCGGGATTGGACCTCACCTCTGTTCGGAGACTCCAACACATACGGTAACTACCTGAAATTAGCGACCAGCCCGGAAAGCGTCTGGTATTCGAAAAGCAAACTGTTCGGATACATCTATTATTACTGGCATAAATGGAATCTTTCGGCGGAGTCGTTCTTCCTGCTCTCCGCATTGATCTATTGCGCCCCGATGTATGCGCTCTCGAAAAAGCTGAAAAATTCGAGAAGCCCCTTTCTGCCCCTACTCTTTTTCGCCACTTCGCTCATCTGGTATTCTTTCGGAGTCAACGGCATACGGAACGGTTGGGCATTCGCCATGATTCTATGGGCGATTTATTACTACGATCGTCCCTTCCTTTTCTATGCGTTTCTGGCCCTCGGCTACGCCATTCACGGATCGGTCATGCTGACCATCGGCGCCATATGCGTTACCCGTTATTACGCGAAACCGAAAAGCATGCTTCTTTTTTGGCTGGGTTGCGTACTTCTCTCCGTCATAATCGGCCGTTACGCGGAAGACATATTCCTGCAATACGACTTCATCGCAGAAGAAGGCGAAGGCTACTTATCGCTTGAGGAAGAGGTAAATGACGATGTCACATTTTCCCACACGGGATTTCGATGGGACTTCGTACTCTACAGTGTCATTCCGATCCTATGGGGTTATTACAACATCATTAAATCCCAAGTCAAGGACAAATACTACGATTGGATATTTTGTACCTATGTTCTGGCCAACGCCATCTGGGTACTCGTGATTCGCGCCAATTTCTCGAATCGTATCGCATCGCTGTCTTGGTTTCTGATTCCGATCGTTATTGTCTATCCTTTGGTTCGAATGCACAATTTCCGCAATCAGAACCAAACGATCGCTATTACCCTCATCCTGTACTATGGTTTCACCTACGGCATGTGGCTTATCTCTTGATATTCTCCTCAAACCGAATCTTATGACGACATCTTCCCACAAAGTCTGCGTCGTAATGCCCGTATACAACGGCGCCGGAACGATCCGCCGTGCCATCCGGTCGCTCCAACTTCAAACCTATGCCAACTGGGCCTGCGTGATCGTCGACGACGGTTCGACGGACGATACCGCAGCGATCCTCGATCGGATCGAAGATCCTCGGTTCCGGATTATCCATTTGGAAGCCAATCGAGGCAGAGGATATGCCCGCAAAACGGCGATCGCCAATGCCGACGGCGAATATTTGGCCTATCTGGACGCCGACGATTTCATCCATCCGGACAAGCTGCGCCTTCAGATCGAACGGTTCCGTTCGGACCCCGAACTCGATCTGGTCGGTTGCGGCGCACTGATGCTGGACCGGCGCCTGCAGCCACTCAACCGCTCCGCAAACACACGATCGATCAAAGCGCTGTACCGCGACGGCGACAGCCTGCCTACGGTCATGGCGGCAGTCATGGTACGCACGGAACTGGCCCGCAACATCGAATACAATACGGCTTTGGACGTCGGCGAAGACATCGATTACTTCTCGCGTTACCTCGACGGACGATACTATGCGAACATTCCGGATGCAATGTATTATTATGATCTAGGAATGACTTCGAGCATGAAAATAATGCGCTATACTGCCCACGACATCAAACGCGGCTGGTACCAGTTCCGCAGAACTCCCGTCGCCGGTCTGAAAATAATGCTTTTCGATATACTGAAGCTATTCGTATACGGATGTACGTTACCCGTACTCGGATCCGGATTCTTCATCGCCCGCAGAGGCGTTCCTGCAAATCCGTCCGAAATCGAGGCGTTCCGGACAACGCTTGCCGCAATTGAACAAAAATAGCTGAAATTATGCAAATCCGCGAAAAACTCCTCCGCCTGACCACCATCGACGGCAGCCTCGACACCCTGCTCAAGGGCCAGCTCCGCTACATGAACGAATCGTTCGAGGTCGTCGGCGTCGCCGACGACTCGGGTCGGCTCGACGCCGTGGCCGCGCGCGAAGGGATCCGCACCGTGGCCGTGCCGATGCGGCGCGCGATCAGCCCGCTGGCCGATCTGCGGTCGCTGCTCCGACTCTTCCGCCTCTTCCGCCGCGAACGCCCCCTGATCGTCCACGCCAACACGCCGAAGGCGAGCCTGCTGGGCATGGTCGCCGCATGGCTCGCCCGGGTTCCCCACCGCATCTACTTAGTCACCGGGCTCCGCTTCGAGACGACGCACGGCGCGCTGCGATTCGTGCTCAAGACGATGGAACGGATCACCTGCCTCTGCGCGACGAAGGTGATTCCCGAAGGCGAAGGGGTCAAGGCGACCCTCCTCCGGGAGCGAATCACCCGAAAACCGCTGCAGAAGATCCACCACGGCAACATCAACGGCATCGACATCGCCCATTTCGACCGCACGGCGGAGGTCGAGCGGCGTGCCGCGGAGCTCCGCGCGGGATCGGAGGCATTCACGTTCCTGTTCATCGGCCGCATGGTCCGCGACAAGGGCATCGAAGAGTTGCTCGCCGCCTTCGACCGCCTCGCCCACGAACGCGACGATGTCCGGCTGCTGCTCGTCGGCAACTTCGAGGACGAACTCGATCCCGTGTCGCCCGCCGCGAAGAGCATCATCGAACGGAACCCGAAGATCCGCTTCGCAGGATTCCAGAGCGACGTCCGCCCCTATCTTGCGGCCTCCGACACGCTCGTGCTGCCCAGCTACCGCGAGGGCTTCCCCAACGTCGTCCTGCAGGCCGGAGCGATGGGGCTCCCGTGCATCGTCACCGACATCAACGGCTGCAACGAGGCCATCATCGAGGGCCGCAACGGCACGATCATCCCCAAGCAGGACACCGATGCGCTCTACGATGCCATGCGGCGCTTCGTCGCCGACCGCGCCGCGACCCGCACGATGGCCGCCGCGGCCCGCGACCTGACCGCTTCGCGCTACCTCCAGCAGGATGTCTGGCGCGCCACACGCGAAATGTATCAAACGTTATAACGATGTACCGTCATTTTTTCAAACGCTTTTTCGATCTGGTGCTCTCCTTCACGGCGCTCGTCGCCCTCTCGCCGCTGCTCGTCGTCGTCACCGTATGGCTCCATTTCGCCAACAAGGGCGCCGGAGCGTTCTTCCTTCAGGAGCGTCCGGGCAAGAACGCCAAGATATTCAAGGTCATCAAATTCAAGACGATGACCGACGCCTGCGATGCCGACGGCAATCCGCTGCCCGACGAACGCCGGCTGACGCGCGTGGGACGTTTCGTCCGCTCGACCTCGCTCGACGAGCTGCCCCAGCTGCTCAACGTCCTCAAGGGCGACATGTCGCTGATCGGGCCGCGGCCGCTGCGCGTGCACTATCTGCCGTTATACAACGCAGTGCAGGCCCGGCGCCACGAGGTCCGGCCCGGCATCACGGGCTGGGCGCAATGCCACGGCCGCAACGCCATTTCTTGGACCCGAAAATTCGAATTGGATGTCTGGTACGTAGATCATGTGACCCTGATAACTGATTTGAAAATCATCTGCGTCACCATATCGAAAGTACTCCGCAGAGCGGACATCTCCTCGGCAAACTCCGTCACAGCGGAACCGTTCAACGGGAATAATTAATAAAACCATATCTATACGATGAAAAGCGTAATTATCGGCGCCGGTACTTACGGCGAAGTCTATCTCGCGTATCTGGAAGAAGCAGGCGTACAGATCGTCGGATTTCTGGATGACGACGCGTCTCTATGGAATCGGGAAATACGGGGGAAACGAGTCCTCGGCGGCACGGATCGGCTCGCCGATCTACGCGAAGAGCTCGACGTCGAAGCCGTATATTGTCCGATCGGATCGAATGAAATACGTGTCCGGATGTTGACGCGCGCACGCCAAATGGGTTACCGGACACCGTGTTATTTTCATCCGTCCGTGATCCTATCACCTCAAATATCGATCGCAAACGAAGGTGTATACATTCTTCCCGGCACGAACGTTATGCCGTACGTAACCATTGAAAAAGACGTCATGATCAGTTCCGGGACGAACATCCACCACCACTCCTACCTCGCACAAGGCACATTTATCTCGACCGGCGTCAATTTCGGAGCTAATATCCGCACGGAACCTTATGCCTATATCGGTATGAGCGCTACGATCATGACGGGCATCCACCGGCTCGGAGAGGGATGTCTTATCGGTGCAGGCGCCGTAGTCATCCGCGACGTCGAAAAATATGCGATCATGGCCGGCGTTCCGGCTCGCTTAATCAAATACAAAGATCGTACGCCCGATTACGGAGCCCCCGAACGAGGGGGGGGGAACTCCCGATAAGCTACCGCCTCGCACCGGCCCTGCCGCATCTTCGAAAAACCACGAACCATGCGGCATAACATCCTCGTCACATCGGCCGGCAAGCGCGTGGCGCTCGTGCGGGCCTTCCGTCGGGCACTCGACCGCACCTTCCCCGAGGGGAAGGTCCTCACGACGGACATGAATCCGGGGATGGCCCCGGCGGGCTACGCATCCGACGGCTGCTTCGCGGTGCCGCGGGTCACGGCCCCGAACTACATCGCGACGCTGCTCGACATCTGCCGACGCAACGATGTCGGAATGATCGTCCCGACGATCGACACCGAACTGCTCGTTCTCGCGGAGAACAAGCACCGGTTCGAAGCCGAGGGCATCGCCGCGATCGTCTCCGCCCGCCCGTTCGTCGCCACCTGCCGCGACAAACGACGCACGGGCGACTTCTTTGCCGCCCACGGCATCCGGACGCCGAAACCGGTCGACAAACACGCCCCGACCTTTCCGCTCTTCGCCAAACCCTACGACGGCTCGTTGAGCTGCAACCTCCACCGCATCACCCGTGCGGAGGAGCTCACGGAGGAGCTGCTGACCGACCCGAAGCTGATCTTCATGGAGTACATCGACACGAACCGCTACAAGGAGTACACGGCGGACCTCTACTACGGCCGCGACCACGAGCTCAAGGCGACGGTGCCGCGCGAGCGGATCGAGATCCGGGCCGGGGAGATCAGCAAGGGCCGCACCGAGAAGGGGCCGCTGGTCGACTATCTGCGGACGCGGCTCGGCCGCATCGAAGGGTGCGTCGGCTGCATCTGCATCCAGCTGTTCCGCGACCCCGCGACCGACGACACGGTCGGCATCGAGATCAATCCCCGCTTCGGGGGCGGATATCCCCTCGCCCTCGCTGCCGGGGCCGACTATCCGGAACTGCTGATCCGCGAATACTTCCTCGGGGAGCGAATCGCCTACCGCGACGACTGGCGGGACGGCATGCTCATGCTGCGCTACGATGACGCCGTATTCGTCTGACCTCCGTCGCGAGGTCGTCGTCTTCGACCTCGACGACACGCTCTGCAAGGAGATCGATTTCCTGCGGTCGGCCTTCCGGGCGATCGCCGACCGGCTGCTCCGCGACCACCGGCTCGACGCGGATCCCTACCCGCGGATGCTCGACCTCCATGCGCAGGGCGCCGACGTGTTCGGGACGATCGACCGCATCTACGGCCTCGGCATCCCGCCGGCGGAGTACCTCGCACACTACCGCAACCACCGGCCTCGCATCGCCCTGTGGCCCGAGACGCGCACGACGCTCGAAACGCTGCGGGCCCGCGGCTGCACGATCGGCCTGCTCACCGACGGGAGGAGCGTCACGCAGCGCAACAAGATCGCGGCGCTCGGCCTCGACGCCTTCGTCGCACCCGACGACATCGTCGTATCGGAGGAGTTCGGCAGCGAGAAGCCGTGCGAAGCCAACTACGCCCACTTCGTCCGCAGATACCCCGACGCGACGTTCGCCTACGTGGGCGACAATCCGTGCAAGGACTTCCTCGCACCCAACCGGCTCGGCTGGCGGACGATCTGCCTGCTCGACGACGGCCGGAACATCCACCGGCAGCGGTTCGACCTCCCGGCCGAATACCTGCCGCAGATAAGCATCGACAGCATCGAACGAATCATACATCATATCCGATTATGCACAACAGAATCTACCTCTGCTTGGCCCACATGAGCGGCGAGGAACAGAAATTCATCAAGGAGGCCTTCGACACCAACTGGGTGGTGCCGCTAGGCCCCAACGTCAACGGGTTCGAGGAGGAGCTCAAGCAGTTCGTCGGCGGCGACCGCGAGGTCGTGGCCCTCTCCTCCGGCACGGCCGCCGTACACCTCGCGCTGCTGGCCTGCGGCGTGGGTCCGGGCGACGAAGTCCTCGTGCAGAGCTTCACCTTCTGCGCCTCGTCGCACCCGGTCGTCTACCTCGGCGCCACGCCCGTCTTCGTCGATTCCGAAGCCGAGAGCTGGAACATGGATCCGCAGCTGCTCGAAGAGGCCATCCGCGACCGCATCGCCAAGACGGGCCGCAAGCCGAAGGCCATCGTCCCGGTCTACCTCTACGGCATGCCGGCCCGGATCGACGAGATCATGGCCGTCGCCGAACGCTACGACATTCCGGTCGTCGAAGATGCCGCCGAGGGTTTCGGCAGCCGCTACGACGGCCGTGTCTGCGGCACGTTCGGCCGCTACGGCGTGCTGTCGTTCAACGGCAACAAGATGATCACCACCTCGGGGGGCGGCGCGCTGATCTGCCCCGATGCTGCCGCGAAGCAGCGGATCATGTTCTACGCCACACAGGCGCGCGAGGCCTACCCCTACTACCAGCACGAGCACATCGGCTACAACTACCGCATGTCGAACATCTGCGCCGGCATCGGCCGCGGGCAGATGACCGTGGCCGACGCCCACATCGCCCACCACCGACGCCTCTGCGACCTCTACCGGGAACTGCTGGCAGGGGTCGACGGCATCTCGCTGCACGAGAACCCCTCGCCGCGCTACGAGAGCAACTACTGGCTCAACACGATCCTGCTCGATCCAGCGCTGCATGTCGCCGGCGAGGCGCACGCCTACGAAACGGCCGTTCAGGGCGCCGTGGGCGGTGCCGCGGGAGTCACGCACGCCGCCGCGACGCTCCGCACCGACTGCGAGCCCAACCGCAACGTCGAGGCGATGCGCACGGCGCTCGATGCCGCAGGCATCGAATCGCGTCCCCTGTGGAAGCCCATGCACCGCCAGCCGGTCTACGCCGCCAATCCGCGCTACGTCAACGGCGTGAGCGAGTCGCTCTTCGCACGCGGACTCTGCCTGCCGAGCGGCCCCTGCGTCAGCGAGGACGACGTGCGCTACATCGTCGAGCGGATCGTCGCAGCGATCCGTTGATCCACCGGACCGCGGATCCGTCGAGGCTCCGGGCCTCCGATCCGCAGGCCGTCGTCCGCCGGGTTCCGCCTCCGACGCGCAACGACCGGCGCCGCCGGCCCTGAAGAGGCGGTACGCCCCCTTGCTCCCCCTGCCGAAGTCATCCGGCAGGGGTATTTTTTTGTCCGGAAGATCGCTTGTCCGCACCGCGGAGTCCGAACCGTCCGCGCAACCTAATCCGGCACTCCCGAACGCAGTTCGCCCCGGAGGATGCAGTCCTCCGGGGCGAACGACTCCGGGCGACGGGCGCCCTATCGGACCCTTACACGAGACCCGAGAATCCCATGAAGGCCATAGCCAGAATACCCGCCGTCACGAGTGCTACGGGCACGCCGCGGAACGCTTTGGGCACGTCCTCGAACTCGAGACGCTCGCGGATGCCGGCGAACAGCACCAGCGCCAGCGCGAAGCCGAGCGCCGTAGCGACCGAATAGGTGACGCTCTGCAGCAGGTTGAACTCCTTCTGGATCATGAGGATGGCGACGCCCAGCACGGCGCAGTTGGTCGTGATGAGGGGCAGGAAGATACCCAGCGCCTGATAGAGCGACGGCGACATCTTCTTGAGGATGATCTCGACCATCTGCACGAGTGCGGCGATCACCAGAATGAAGACGATCGTCTGCATGTACTCGATGTGCCACAGTGCCAGCAGCTGCTGGAGCGGCCACGCCACCACGGCGGTGAGCGCCATGACGAAGGTCACGGCCGCGCCCATGCCGAGCGACGTCTCGACCTTCGACGAGACGCCCAAGAAGGGACATATGCCGAGGAACTGCGCCAGTACGACGTTATTGACGAAGATGGCGCCGATGATGATTGCGAAATAGGATACCTCCATAGTTTACTTCTTGGCTAATTTGTTGAACAAAACCATCAGGAAACCCAGCACGAGGAAGGCACCGGGCGCCAGCACGAACGTCAGCGGCATGTAGCTCAACTTGTCGCCCGCCTCCGAGACGTAGTCCAGACCCAGCGCATGTCCGAAGATCGCGCCGCTGCCCAGCAGCTCGCGCACGGCGCCGATCACCGTGAGCGACAGGGTGAAGCCCAGACCGATGCCTACGCCGTCGAGCATCGAGTCGAGGGCCGAGTTCTTCGAGGCGAAGGCCTCCGCACGGCCCAGAATGATGCAGTTGACGACGATGAGCGGAATGAAGACGCCCAGCGAAGCGTACAGCGCCGGCACGTAGGCCTTCATCAGCATCTCGATGATCGTCACGAACGAAGCGATGATGACGATGAAGGCCGGGATGCGAACCTTGTCCGGAATGATGTTCTTCACGAGCGAGATCACGATGTTCGACATGATCAGCACGGCCATCGTCGCCAGACCCATACCCATGCCGTTGGCGGCCGAGGTGGTCGTACCCAGCGTGGGGCACATACCCAGCACCAGCACGAAGGTCGGGTTGTTCTTGAGGATGCCGCTCGAAATAATGTTCAGCTTATTCATTTTGTCCTCCTTCCTCATTTAGGTTTTGCTGCGTGGCGCCCGAAGCCGTATCGGTCGCTGCGACACCGGTCGCTGCGCTCCGGTAGGCCATCCACGCGCGGTTGATCGCATCGACATAGGCGCGCGACGAGATCGTCGCCGCGGTCAGCGCGTCGACGTCGCCGCCGTCCTTCTTCACGGCCAGCCGTCCGTCGACCAGCTTCTTCTCCTCGAGCCGCTGTCCCTGAATGCTGGCCAGCAGCACGTTGTCCTCGTCGGCCATCTTCGTGCCGAGGCCCGGGGTCTCCGCCTGCTTCAGCACGCTGACGTTGACCACCTCGCCCTCGGGCGTGAAGCCGACCATCAGGCTGATCGCACCGCCGAAACCGTTCTTCGACATCGTCTCCACGGCATAACCCGCCACGGCACCCGCATTCGTCGCCGTATAGACGGTGATCGGCATGTCATCGATCGTCAGCACGTCGGAAGTCGTCGTCTCGAACGACGGCAGCACCTTCGTGAGCGCCTCGACTTTGGCCTGCGCATCGGCCTGCGCGATCGGCTCCTTCGTGATCATGTAGACGGCGCCGACGCCGGCCGAAGCCACGAGCGTGATGCCGAGCAGCACGGCCACCATATTGATAAGTGTGCTTTTCATCGTCCTCTCTTATTTAACGCCGAAACGCTTGGGTTTGACATATTTGTTGATCAGGGGCACGGTGGCGTTCATGATCAGGATCGCGAACGACATACCCTCGGGATAGGCGCCCCAGAGGCGGATCAGCATCGTGATGACACCGATACCCACGGCGAAGATCACGCTGCCCTTGACCGTCATCGGCGAGGTCGAATAATCGGTCGCCATGAAGATGGCGCCGAGCATCACACCGCCGGCCAGCAGGTGGAACAGCGGGAACTGCCACAGCTGGGCACCCTCGCCGCCGCGGGCCAGCGCCACGACGAAAGCGAACAGGGCCATCGTGGCGAAGATCGTCACGGGCGTATGCCACGTGATCACCTTGCGCCACAGCAGGTATACGAAGCCGGCCAGCAGCATCAGCGCGGCCACCTCGCCCAGCGAACCGGGCATGTTGCCCAGCAGCAGCTCCTGCACGCCCAGCACATCGGCCGCAGCGCCGTGTTTGACGGCTGCGAGCGGCGTAGCGCCCGACAGCGCGTCGAAGGCACCCCTCGCGGGCACCGGGAAGGTAGTCATCTGCACCGGATAGGCGATCAGCAGGAAGACGCGGCCCACCAGCGCGGGGTTGAACGGATTCTTGCCCAGCCCGCCGAAGGGCATCTTGCCCACGGCGATGGCCACGAAGGCGCCGATCACGACGATCCACCACGGAATCGTCGCCGGGAGGTTGAACGCCAGCAGCACGCCCGTCACGACCGCCGACCAGTTGCAGAGGGTCAGCTCGCCGCGGACGAGGAATTTCTGAATCAGGAACTCGAACGCCACGCACGCAGCGACCGACAACGCCGTCACCGCAAGCACGTTCCATCCGAACACGTAGGTCGAGACGGCCAATGCCGGCAACAGCGCGATCACCACGTCGCGCATGATCGATGCGGTCGAGCGGGTCGACTGCACGTGCGGCGCGGGAGCAATCACAAGTTTGTTTGCCATAAGTTTTATCCTATTTTTATAATCTTCGATCTGTGTGTCGCTCCGATCACTTCTTCGGAGCCGCAGCGGCGGCGCGGGAGCGGATGATGCCCATCACGGTCTGCTTGCCGAGGCGAACCCAGTCGAGCAGCGGCAGGTAGGCCGGGCACGACGACTGGCAGCAGCCGCACTCGATGCACGAGGTGATCATCTGCGCCTCGAGCTCCTCCCAGCCCTTCTTGCGGGCCATCTTGGAGAGGTAGTAGGGTTCGAGACCCATCGGGCAGGCGGCGACGCACTTCGCGCACTTGATGCACTGCGACGCCTCGCGGCGCACGGCATCCGCGCCGCTCATCACCGTGATGCCCGAACAGCCCTTCGTCACGGGCGAGTCCAGCTCGACCATCGCACGGCCCATCATCGGACCGCCGTTGATCACTTTGAGCGTCTCGCTTTCGGGAAGGCCTCCGGCAGCCTCCAGCAGCGCCGACACGGGCGTACCCATGCGCGTGAGGAGGTTCTTGGGCTCCTTCATGCCCTTGCCCGTGACGGTCACCACGCGCTCGACGAGCGGCATGTTCTTCTGCACGGCGCGGTATACGGCGTAGGTCGTCGAGGCGTTGCACACCACGGCGCCGACATCGATCGGCAGCGCGGGCGGAGGCGGCACCTGACGGCCCGTGACGGCCGCGATGAGCTGCTTCTCGCCGCCCTGCGGGTACATCACCTTGAGGGGCACCACCTCGATGCCCTCGTAGGCGCGCGCCAGCTGCGTCAGATGCGCGATGGCGTCGGGCTTGTTGTTCTCGATGCCGATATAGGCCCTCTTCACGTCGACGGCCTTCATCAGGATCGTGACGCCGACCAACAGCTCCTCGCCGTGCTCCAGCATCGTGCGATGGTCGGAGGTGAGGTAGGGTTCGCACTCCACGCCGTTGACGATCACGCACTCGGCCTTCTTGCCCGGGGGCACCGAGAGCTTCACGTGCGTGGGGAACGTGGCGCCGCCCATGCCGACGATACCCGCCGCCTTGATCTTGGCGACGATCTCCTGCGCCGACAGCGTGCACTCGCGCACGAGCGTCTCCGAGCGGTCGATACCCTCGGCCCACTCGTCGCCCTCGCGCTGGATCGTGATCATCATCTGGCGCAGTCCCTGACCGTTGGGCTGCATGTCGACGGCCGTCACCGTACCCGACACGGGCGCATGGATGTTGGCCGACATGAAGCTCCCCGCCTCGGCGATGAGTTGTCCCGCGAGCACCTTGTCGCCTTTGGCGACCTTCGCCACGGCGGGTGCGCCGATATGCTGCGCGAGGGGGATGCGCACCGTATCGGGCAACGCCAGCACCTCGATCGGCTTCGCCTTGCTCAACTTGTTTTCCGACGGATGGACTCCGCCCATTGGAAATGTTTTCATATAGCTTGGTTCGTTTTTTTACGTTTCAGAAACCGGAATTCTCTTCGCTCCGCCCGGACGGAACCGACCGCAGCAGCCGACGGCCGCCGCACGCCCCTCCGCGAGCCCCACGGCTCCTCGGAAAGGCCGGTCCGCCCTACCGGAAGTCCTACTCGGCCTTCGGGGTCGGTGCCGGAGCGGCTTTCGGTGCGCCCTCCGCAGCAGGTGCGGCCTTCGGCGCGGCGGCGGCAGCCGGAGCCGCCGGAGCCTTAGGAGCTTTGGGCAGGGGTTCCATGCCGACGAGCCGGATCGCACCCGTGGGGCACTCGTTCACGCACTTGCGGCACAGCTTGCACTTCTGGGGATCGATGTAGGCGAGGTTGTTCTCCACCGTGATGGCGTCGAACGCGCAGACCTTCGCGCACTTGCCGCAGCCGATGCAACCCGCCTTGCAGGCCTTCATCACCGCGGCGCCCTTATCCTTCGACACGCACGATACGTAGACGGCGCGGTTCTTGGGCCACTTCTTGCGCAGCTCGATGATCATCTTCGGGCAGGCCTTCACGCAGGCGCCGCAGGCCGTACACTTGTCGGGATCGACCTCGGGCAGCCCCGTCTCGGGATTCATGCGGATCGCATCGAACGCACACGAAACCACGCAGTCGCCGAATCCCAGACAGCCGAACGCACAAGCCGTCTCGCCCACGTAGAGCGATGCGGCCACGGCGCACGAAGTCGCACCGTCGAACTTATTGGTGCGGGGACGCTTCGCGCACGTACCGCCGCAACGCACCGTCGCCGTCTGCGGCTCCTTCTCGGCGGCAGCCTTGCCCAGATAGGCAGCCACGGCCTTCATGCAGTCGCCGCCGCCCACCGGGCAGAACAGCGCCGAAATGTCGTCGCGCTTGACCAGCGCATCGGCCATGCCGCGGCAGCCGGCGAAGCCGCAACCGCCGCAGTTGGCGCCGGGCAGCATCTTTTCCACCTCGTCGATGCGGGGATCCTCCTCGACGCGGAACTTCTGCGCCACGAAATAGAGAATCACCGCCGAGAGTACACCCAACGCGCACAGCGTCAGGATCGTGTAGAGTAACACTTCTACTTCCATCGGATTTTCGTTATTGTAAATTGAATTGTGTGTTCGATTTTACGCCGGCAGAGCCACAGCACGACATAATAGAGCGCGACGGCCGCCAGCGCCGCCAGTGCGCCCCGTCCGTCGCTCCAACCCAAGCCTTCGATCGTGCCGACGAGCGCCGCCAGCAGCACGGCGAGCGCTCCGCCGTAGGCCAGCGCCACGGCCTTCAGTCCGATGCCGCGGCGCACGCCCACGCGCACCGCGTCGCCCGGCGCGTAGCGCCCGGCCTCGGGCGTAGCCACCTCGACGATCTTCTCCTGCGCTTCGGCCATGCCGCACGCCTCGCGTGCCCGGCACGTGCCGCAGGCGCTGTGGGAGACGATCCGCACGCGGACCCGATCCCGGTCCGCGCTCACCACCGCGCCCTCGTGTTCGATCATCCGGGTCGCCACCGTATCAGTCTCCGTATTTGTTGGTGAGGGGCATCAGCCGCTCGTGTCCGAACGAGCAGGCCGAGAGGCGGAGTACGGGCGGGAACTGATAGCGCTTCTTCTCGTTGCGCATGATCATGCCGTGGATCTTCTCCACGACCTCGGCGTCGAATCCGGCGTTGACGATCTCCTCGCGATGCTGCCCCTCCTCGATCATGCGGTAGAGGATCGCGTCCACCACCTCGTAGGGCGGCAGGATGTCGCTGTCCTTCTGTCCCGGATGCAGCTCCGACGAAGGTTCCTTGTCGAGGATCTTTTCGGGGATCACGTTGTCGTGCACGCGGTTGATGTAACGCGCCACATCGTACATCTCGCTCTTGTAAAGGTCGCCCGTGGGGCTGAAGGCACCCGCCGTATCGCCGTAGAGCGTACAGAGTCCCAGCGCATTCTCGCTCTTGTTCGAGGAGTTGAGCAGGATGTAGTCCGACTTGTTCTGCACGGCCATCAGCAGCACCGTGCGGATGCGGGTCTGGATATTCTCCTCCGTAGCGTCGAACTCGCGGCCCCCGATCACGGGTTTGAGCGTGTTGACGACGCTGCGGTAGATTTCGTTGATGGGGATGACGTTGTACTCGATGCCCAAGTTGAGCGCCAGCTCCTTCGCATCCTCGACCGAGTGGTCCGATGAGAAGGGCGAGGGCATCAGCAGGGCCCGGACATGCTCCCGGCCGAGCGCCTCGACGGCGATCGCCGCCACGACGGCCGAGTCGATACCGCCCGAAAGGCCGATGCAGGCCTTGCGGTAGCCGTTCTTGCGGAAGAAGTCGCGCACGCCGCAACAAGCCGCCTCGTAGACCATGCGCGTACGGCTCTCGTAGGTCGAGGGAACATGCACCGGCTCGCCGGCCGCTTCGGTGTCGAACAGGGCGAAATCCTCCTCGAAGCTCTTCATCATCAGCACCAGATTGCCGCGCCGGTCGAAAGCGCCCGACGTGCCGTCGTAGACGATATCCGTAGCGCCGCCCACCTGATTGACCATCACGAGGTTCTTGCCCTCGACGAAGGCGAGGTTACGCATCAGCTCGTAGCGGTAGGTCATCGTCCCGCGGCCGTATTTGCGGGCATTGATCGAAATGACGGTCTCGACCGACTGGTCGTAGTTGCGCTCGCGGCTCAGGTCGTCGCCGACGATGATCGCGCACTTGTGGCCCTTGATCGTCGCGTATTCATACCCTTTCGAGGGGGTCAGAAACCCCATTTCGCGACGCGCCGTGATGTACTTCTTGCCCACGTAGCGGAGCACCTTGCGGTCCTGAATGAGCGCCGCGGCGCTGATCGTTCCGTCGTGCGTGAGCATCGGGAGTCCGACGATCGCCGCGATGCCGTCGCAGCAGGAGGCGATTTCGACCAGCGCATCCTCGCACAGCTCGAGGAACGTGGTCTTGCGCAGGAGGTCGAATGCCGGAGTTCCGCTCACGGCCTGCTCGGCGAAGATCACCAGATCGGCCCGCCGGGCCTTTGCTTTGTTGATCGCATCGATGATTTTCGAGACGTTGCCGTCGATATCCCCGATGGTGTAATTCAACTGGGCAATAGCTATTTTCATGGGCGTGGGTTTAGTCGCAGTTACAACTTCGCAAAGTTAAGGATTATTTGCAAAAGACGGAAAAATTTTCGATGTTAATAATATAACATCGCCGCACGGTCCGGACCATGACGAAAACGGCGCGACACCCCCTTCGGAGGCGGTTTTCCGGCGGTAGCGCAACCGGTCGCGGCTCCTTCGGAACAACGCGCAGGGCAGCCCGACCGGCATGCGGCCCGGCAGCAGCGCACGATGACGGCCCCGATCGCACGCGCCGCCTACCGACGCCGGGCCGTCGACCGCCCGGTTGCACACCGACGCTCCGGCATACCAACTGCAATGCTCGGCACACTCCGAATCCGAAACACTCCGCACGTCGGCGAAACGCCCGTGCACGGCACGAGCCCCCATACGATCCGCCTGCACAGACGGCCTTCGATGCGCAGAAACGCACGATCCGCCGCCCATACCCGATACCGGAGATCCCGTACGCATCGCACGACCGAAAAAGGCGCCGCTTGCCGCAAGCGTTCCCAAAGAATCGCACCTCGTTCCCAACCGGTCGGGCCTCGCTGCAAGCGGGCCGCACCTCCGATCCCGCCTCGCCCGACAGAGACGGGCGGCTCCCGTTCGCCGCCGGTCTTGCATAAGAATCGCCCGCAGAGCCCGCCCCGCCGGACAAGCTACCGTTCCCGATCGCCGCCAGCCTCGCATGCGAGCTGTCCGCAAACTCACGGTCCGGCAGACAAGCGATTGCAGCCCGGACTACCATCGCCCCCGCAAACCCATCGTCCGCAAGCCGCCGCCCCGACCGGCAGGCGGACCGGGCGTCGTCTCGGCAGAAAAATAGAGCCCGGCCCGAAGTCGGCCCCGGCTCTCCGCACCCCGAACGCACGGGCACAAAAAAAACGGTTCCCGGAGCATCCGGAAACCGTTTCGTTCCACTTTCTATTCCTGCGTCTCCGTCTCCGGATCGGCCACCAAAATGCGACCGCAATATTCGCAGATGATGATTTTCTTGCCCTGCCGGATGTCGGACTGACGCTGGGGCGGGATGCGGTTGAAGCAACCGCCGCACGCATCGCGGCGCACCGTCACGACGGCCAGACCGTTGCGGACATTGCGCCGGATCCGGTCGTAGGCGGCCAGCAGACGTTCGTCGATCTTCTCCTTCGCACGCGCCTCCTGCGCCTCGTACTCGGCGATCAGCGGCGCGGTCTCGGCCTCGATGCCCGTCAGTTCGGCCTTCTTGGCCTCGAGGTCGGCGCTGCGCTCGGCAGCCGCCTGCTCCGCCTCCTCCAGCTGGAGCTTCTTGGCCTTCACACCGGCGGAATACTCCTTCAACCGCTTCTCGGCCAGTTCGATCTCCAACTCCTGATACTCGATCTCCTTCGTGATGGCATCGAACTCGCGGTTGTTGCGCACGTTGTTCTGCTGCTCCTTGTAGTTGCCGATCTGAATCTTGGCCTGATCGACCTCGCGACGACGCTGCTTGGTGAGGGCGTTGAGCTCCTCGATTTCGCCCGCGATGTTGTCGATACGCGTCCGCAAGCCGGTCATGTCGTCCTCGAGGTCCTGCACCTCGAGCGGAAGTTCTCCCTTCACCTTGTTGATCTCGTCGATCTTGCTGTCGATCTTCTGGAGTTCGTAGAGTGCGAGAATCTTTTCCTGCATCGAATAGTCGGCTTCGGCGGTTTTTTTCTGTGTTGCCATATCGTGTCGTATAGTTTTAGACTGAAACCAGATAATTCACCGGATTACGAGAGCCTTCACTCTCGCGAACCGCAAAGGTAAACAAATTTTTCGATAAAATGTCAAACAAAAGCCGAATTGCGCAATATTCGCTTTCGAAGTGGCCTATATCCGCCACCGTGAGCGCTTTATCGGGGGTCATGAAGTCGTTGTACTTGAGGTCGGCCGTGATGTAGAGCTCGGCGCCCGCACGCCGTGCGGCACCGATGAGCGACGCTCCCGATCCGGTGCAGACGGCCACGCGGCGCACGCACTCCGTCGCCACGTCGCTGTGGCGCACGACCCGCACCCTCAGCCGCTCCTGCATCCGGCGCAGGAAGGCCTCCGTCGGCTCCGCCTCGGGCAGTTCGCCCACGACGCCGAAGCCGGCCCCCGCGTGCTCGGCCGAGGGTTCCAGCACGGCGAGGTCGCCGATGCCCAACTCTTCGGCCAGACGCCAGCTCATGCCGCCCGGCGCGCTGTCGAGGTTCGTGTGGCAGGCATAGAGCGCGACGCCCCGCCGGATCGCCCGCTCGACGCACCGCTCGACGGCATCCGCCGAATTGAAGCGCTTGAGCGGCCGGAAGACGATCGGATGGTGCGCGATCACCAGATCGCACCCCTCGCGCTCGGCCTCGTCGAGCACCTCCTCGGTGACATCCACCGCCAGCAGGGCCTTGTGCACCTCGTCGTCGGGACGGCCCACGATAAGCCCCGCATTGTCGTACGATTCCTGCAGCGCGAGCGGCGCGAACCGCTCGATCACTTCAGTTATCTCTCTTATCTTCATATCATTACATCGTTTTACTCTCCGTTGCACGACCGATCCGGGCCGACCGTGCGGACCGTCGCCGCACGCCGACACCACCCTGCCGCCGAATCCGCTTCTGCGGACCGTCGCCGCAACACGCGCCGCCTTCCGGCCTCGGATCAGAAGAGCGACTGCTCGTAGAAGGCGAACAGCTCCTTGTGCTCGGCCTCCTCCTTCCTGCGCCGTCCCCGCCGCGACGGCGCTCCGGGCATCTCGCCCGCAGCAGCCCCGTCGGGAGCGTCGGCTCCGGCCGCGATCGTTCCGGATGCGGACGCATCCGGTTCGGCGTTCTCCCCTCCGGCGGCATCCGGTTCGGATGCAGCAGCGGCCGTCCCGCACCCGGCAGGCGTCGCTGCAGCCCCGGACACGGGAGGCACCTCGAACAGTACGGACACCTCGGCCGCATCTTCCGCTTCGTCTTCCGGGACCGCACGATCCGCCCCCGCTTCCGCGTCGGTCTCCGGACCGGCACAATCCGACGTCCCATCCGCTTCGGCATCGGAGCCGGCATCTTCGGCCTCCTCTTCCGCTTCGTCTTCCGGGACCGCACGATCCGCCCCCGCTTCCGCGTCGGTCTCCGGACCGGCACAATCCGAGGTCCCATCCGCTTCGGCATCGGAGCCGGCATCTTCGGCCGCCTCTACCGCTTCGGGCATCGGAACGGCAGGCTCGCCCGGCTCCCCCGTTTCGGGTTCCGGGACGGCAAGCTCCGCTACCGCGGCCTCTTCGTTATCCGAGACGACATGCCCGGGCGCCGGATCGACATGCTCCGCCGCCGGTTCCGCTTCGACGGTTTCGGCCTCCGGATCATCGTCCATCCCGATCGCCTCCTGCGGCTCCTTCAGCTCCTCGCGGACCTCCACCAGCAGGGCACGGATGCGCTGCAGACGCTCCATGAGCTCCACCTCGCGCTTCATGCCGTCCGACTCGCCGTGCGGGCGCTTGAGCGCCCGCTTGGCGCCCTCCAACGTCATGCCCCGCTCCTTGACGAGGTGGTAGATCAGTTTCAGATTCTCGACATCCTGCGGCGAGAAGAGGCGGTTGCCCTTCTTGTTCCGCTTGGGTTTGAGCACCCCGAACTGCGACTCCCAATGGCGGATGAGCGACTGGTTGACGTCGAACATCTCGGCCACCTCGCCCATCGAATAGAAAATTTTTTCGGCCATATATCTTCGTTACTTTTTCCGATGACTGCACTCCCCGCGTTTTGCCGCCCGGCGCATGGGTCACTCCCCCTTGAGGATCCGCAGCGACTGGGGATAGAGGTTGTTCACGCGGCCGCCGATCCGCTTGGCGAAGCCGAGCGCACGACCGCGCGCCGCGACGAGGTTCATCCCTTCGGCGAACGCCGCCGGAGCGACCTCCTGCCGGCGCAGGTAGCGCAGCGCCTGCTCCTCGTCGAGCTCCGCGACGGCCGTCGCCGCACGATCGAGCCCCGCGAAAAAGGCCAGCGCCGGGTCGGGCTTCAGCCGTCCCTTGAAAAGCTGTCCGAGCGCCACGCCCGAACAGATGACGGGCAGCGCGGCAGAGAGCGCCGCGACGGCATCCGCCTGCGCCTCGTACCACGCGTAGCAGGTGTCGGCCACGACGCCGAAGCGCATCCGCTCGGGTTCGCGCACCCAGCGCCGCAGCTCGGCCTCCGTCGTCCGATCGACCGCCGCGATGGGCTGTCGCCGGCCGCGGGGCAGGCGTCCGCGGCACGCCGCATCCTCCGCCTTGCGGACCACCGAGGCGAAGAACCCCTCGCCGCGGGCCCTGTGGGGATAGAACCGGAACGTACGGAACGCTCCGACCCGACCGCAGACGATGCCCCACGCCTCGGCCGCGGCGATCGCTCCGCATGCGACCGCCTCGTCGCCCACCTCGGCCGACAGCCGTTCGAGCGACCCTTCGTTCTCCTCGCGGTTGAAGGTGCAGGTGCTGTAGATCAGCGTGCCTCCGGGCTTGAGCAGCCGCCACGCCGCACGCAGAATCTCCTCCTGCCGTGCCGCGCAGAGGCGTACGTTGCCCTCGCTCCACGCAGCCCGAGCCCCCGCATCCTTGCGGAACATGCCCTCGCCCGAGCAGGGGGCGTCGACCGCCACGACATCGAACCAGCCCGCGAAATCGGCCATCCGCCCCGGCTCGCAGCAGGTCACGGCGACATTGCCCGTGCCCCACTTGCGCACGTTATCGGCGAGCACCTGCGCCCGTTTGCGGTCGATCTCGTTGGCCACGACCAGCCCCTCGGGACCGGCGAGCGAGGCATAGAGCGTCGTCTTGCCGCCCGGCGCCGCACAGAGGTCGAGGATCCGGGCGCCCCGCGTCGGCACGTCGCGCAGCAGATGCCCCACGAACTGCGACGAGGCCTCCTGCACGTAGTAGGCCCCGGCGTGGAAGTCGCTGTCGAAGGTGAACTGCGGCCGCTCGGCGAGGTAAAAACCCTGCGGGCTCCACGGCACCCGTTCGGCAGCGCCCTGCGCTACGACGTCGGGTATCCCCGCCCCGTCGCACTTGGCTTCGTTGAGCCGCACCGACACCTCGGGCGCCCCGTCGAGCGCCGCGCACAGCGCCGCGCCCTCCCCGGCGCCGAGGTCGCGCAGGACCCGTTCGACGAATTTTTCAGGCAGTTCCATCGGTCACTTCGCGACGTTCAGCGCGTCGATCCGCGCGCAGATCCGGTCGAACACCGTCGCATCGTCCACGAAATCCTCGCGATCCTTGTCGATGACCATCATCGGACCGTCGTAGATCGTGTCGATCCAGTTATTATACTTGACATTGAGCCGGTTGAGATACTGCTCGTCGATGTTCATCTCGTACTCGCGGCCCCGCTTGCGGATCTGCGAAATGAGCGTCGGAACGCTCGCCCGCAGGTAGATCAGCAGGTCGGGCTTCGGAATGAGGGTCGTCACCAGCCGGAAGATCTTCATGTAGGTCTCGATATCGCGCGAGGACATAAGCCCCATCTCGTGGAGGTTGTCAGCGAAGATGTGGGCATCCTCGTAGATCGTGCGGTCCTGAAAGATCGTCCGCTCGCGGCTCGCCGAGAGCATGTCCATCGTCTGCTGGATGCGGCTTCCGAGGAAGCGGATCTGGAGGTTGAACGCCCAGCGGTTCATATCCTCGTAGAAATCCCCGATGTAGGGGTTGTCCACCTCCTCGAGGTAGGCCGTGGCGTCGTAACGCTCGGTCAGCATGCGGGTAAGCGTCGTTTTGCCGCTCCCTATGTTTCCTGCAATGGCGATATACATGGTTTTTCGTTTTTTGTGGTCCACTCGATCCGTGCCTCTCCCGCCGGCCGCACATCCGATCCTCCGCGCGAGATTCAACGACGCAGCGCCAGCACCTGTTCGGCCACGCGGCGGTCGTTGACCAGTCGCGGCACCTTGTTTTTTCCCTGCGCGCGCATCCACGCGAGGAAATGCCCCGCGGGAACGACCGTCACGCGCTGCCTCTCGAGCGTCGTCAGCCGCTTGGCGTCGTAGTCCGAATTGGCGGCCCGCAGCGCCCGGTCCAGCTCCTCGGCGAAGCGCTCGCGGTCGTCGGGCTCGCGGTCGAACTCCACGATCCACTCGTGCGCACCCCGCTCGCGGAGCGACATGTAGCACGGCGCCACGGTGTACTCGCTCACCGAGGCCCCCGTCCGGCGGCACGCCTCGACCAAAGCCCGGTCGGCGTTGTCGACGATCAGTTCCTCACCGAAGACATTGATATACTGCTTCGTACGCCCCGCGAACCGGATCCGGTAGGGATCCGTGGCGGTGAACTCCACCCGGTCGCCGATCTCGTAGCGCCAGAGTCCGTTGTTCGACGTCACGAGCATGGCATAGGCGCGGCCGCGCTCCACCCCTTCGAGCGGCACGATCCGCTCGCCGTCGCGGAACTCGTAGTAGGTACCGTAGTCGAGCATCAGCAGCATGTCGTCGCGCACCGGGTCGTCGGCCAGCGCGAAGAATCCCTCCGAGGCGTTGTAGGTATTCATATAGTGCATGCCGCCGCCGGGAATCAGCTCCTCGAACGAGCGGCGGTAGGGGGCGAACTCCACGCCGCCGTGGGCGAAGAATTCGAGCCGCGGCCACACCTCCCGCAGGTCGCTGCGGCCCGTATACTCGAGCACGCGGCGCATCAGCGCGAGGTTCCACGAGGGGACGCCGGCGAACGCCGTGACGGGCTCCCCGGCGCATTCGCGGCAGATGGCGTCGGCCTTCCGCCAGAAGTCGGGAATGATCGCCGTGGCCGTGCGCGGGGCGCGGAACCAGCCGCCGAAGAGCCGCGTGCGGCAGATCAGCAGCGCCGAGAGATCGCCCACGAGGTTCGCCCCCTCGCGGGTGCACGAACCGCCGAGCGTCAGCGTCTTGCCCTCGAACACGCGCGTCTGCGGATGCCGCTCGGCATAGAGCGCCGCCACGTCGCGCATGCCGAGCGTATGGTTGCGCCATACCGACTCGTGCGTCACGGGAATGTACTTGCTGCGGTCGGAGGTGGTCCCCGACGAGCGGGCATAGAGCGTCACGCGTCCCGGCGCCGCGACATCGCGTTCGCCGGCGCGCATCCGCTCGACGTAGGGCTTGAACGACTCGTAGTCGAAGACGGGCACCGCCGCCCGGAACTCCTCCGCCGTGCGCACGCCCTTCAGCCCGTATCGCACGCCGAACGCCGTCGCGGCGCCCTGCCGCAACCGCTCGCGGAGCATCCGCTCCTGCACCTCGGCCGGATGGCGGCGGAAACGGTCGATCGACCGCAGCCGCTGCGCGAACCAAGCCTTCAATATGCTGCTTCGAAGTGACAATGTAGCAATCCTTTTCTTAAATTACCGTTTCGGGCCGGCCTCCGGCCTCGCTGCGGCGCGAAGCGAACCTCCCCGCCGCAAGCCCGGCACGCCGCGGCGGCCGGCTCAATTGAAAAAGTAACCCACCTTGCCCACCGACGCCGGCATGGCGAAGACCACCACGCGGTCGTAAGGGGCGATCTCCATGTTGTCCACGGCGATGAAGACCTTGTCGCCGCGCACGATGCCGCCGATGATCGCATCCTCGGGAAGCCCCAGATCGCGGATCCGCGCCTTCGTGGCCGGCGAGTTGGGCTTGACGATGAATTCGAGCACCTCGGCGTCGCTGCCCGTCAGGCACTTGATCGCCTGCACGTCGGTCGACATCGTGAAGCGGAAGATGTTCGACGCCGTAACCAGCTTCTTGTTGATGATCGTATCGATGCCGATCGACTCGGCGAGGTTGATGTAATTGAGGTTCTCGACCTCGGCGATCACCTTCTTGACCCCCATGCGTTTGGCCAGCATCGCTGCGAGGATGTTCGTCTCACTGCGGCCCGTCACGGCCACGAAGGCATCCATGTTCGAAAGCCCCTCCTCCATCATCGCCTCCGTATTGCGCCCGTCCTCGTTGATGATCAGCGTCTTGTCGAGCGTTTCGGCCAAGCGGTAGGCCTTCTCGGCGTTGTAGTCGACCAGTTTGACGTTCATCTCCTCCTGCAGCTCGGCAGCGATGCCGATGCCGATGCGCGAACCGCCGAGGATCATCAGGTTCTTGATCCGGATGTTCGTGCGCCCCGAGAGCTCCATCACCTCGCGCACGGCGTCCTGCCGCGCGATGATGTAGACCACGTCGCCCGGCGCATAGCGCTCGCCGGGCCGCGGGATGATCGTCTGCCCGCCGCGCATCACGGCCACCGTGCGGTAGTCGGGCTGCTCGCCCTCGGACGCCTCCAACGGCCGGCCGTTGAGCGGCGAGGCGGGTTCGAGGCGGAAGACCGCCAGCGAGAGCTTCCCGCTCGAAAAATCGACGTACTCCGACGTCGAGGTGTGACCCAGCAGGTTGATCACCTCGCTCGCCGCCACCTTCTCGGGATAGAAGAGGTAGTCGATGCCCATGTCGATGAACATCTCCTTGTTGTTCGGTTCGAGGTATTCGTTGTTGTCGATGCGGGCGATCGATTTCTTGGCCCCGAGTTTCTTGGCCAGCATCGCCGCCACGACGTTGTCGTTCTCCTCGTGGTTCACGGCGATGAACAGATCGCACCTGCGCATCGAGGCCTTGCGCAGCGTGGCGAAGGTGGTCGAATCGCCCTCGACGGTGATCACGTCGGCGAGGTTCTCCACATCGGACAGCAGCTTCTGATCGGCATCCACCACCGTGATATCGTGGCCGTTGCCGCTCAACATCTTGGCTAGATGGCTGCCCATCTCGCCCGCTCCCGCTATGACTATCTTCATACGTCGTTCGTTTCTCGTGCCGATTCCGGCTGCGGACACGGCTCCCGGAGGCGAAGGCCGACGCCGCGTCGTCCTACGGGCAGCGGAATCGGGTCGTTCGCGACCGCAGCAGCAGGCCGCAGCGCCCTCCGTCCGCCCCTCCGGACCGACAGGTCCGCACTTTTGCAATTTAACAGACAAATGTATATATTTGTCGGCGAAAGCACAAATTTCCGTCCCTAAAAAACGAAGCGTATGCCCGCATGGTCCGTCGTTCTGCTTTGCGCCGTAGGCGCCGTCGCCTTTTTCGTCGTCGGCATGTCGCTGACGCTGATGATCAAGGGACACCATATCGACTCCGAAATCGCGACCAACAAGAACATGCAGCGCCTCGGCATCAAATGCGCCGTGCACGAAACGCGCGAGGCCGACGGCTCGGCAGCCTGCTCCGACAGCGGCGGCTCGCTCCCGGGCTGCACAGGCAACTGCGGCGCCTGCGACATCGACCACGCCGCCGAAACGGACCGCGAACGCTGATCCGGCCCGCGACATCCGTCGCCCGACGTACCGACGGCCGAAGCGGCCTCGAACACGCTCGGCCGACACGCGCGCGATCTTCTGCTTCCGCTCCGATCCGTCGCGACCGCTTCCCGGACCGCTCCCGCTACCGACCGCCCCGTACCGAGCACTTCCCAGCAGCGCCCCTCCTCCGGAACGAAACCGCCCCAATGATACGGAGCCGCCCCGAACGAACGGAAAAGCCCTTCAATGAACGGGCCGCCCCGAACTTCCGTCCGGAGCGGCCTCGGCATGACGTTCGCGCTGCCGCCCGTCAGAGGGTGCACCCCTTCGCCCGGCAGCAGAACCACGGATTGTGCAGGTCGGCCTCGTTGTAACGCAGCGCGCTTCCGTCGGCCAGCGAGCGGGTTTCGCCGCCCGCCTCGGCGAGAATCAGCTCCCCGGCGGCCGTATCCCACTCGTAGGTATGCGTCGTGCGGACGTAGTAGTCGACACGTCCCTCCGCCAGCAGGCAGAACTTGTACGAACTCCCCTGCTCGACGACCTCCAGATCGGGGAACCGTTCGCGCAGGCGGTCGATATGCTCGTGCGTCTCGGGGGTCTGGTGCGACCGCGACACGGCGACGCGCAACCGGCCGTGCGGCGCCTCGTCGGCGAGCGGCAGGGGCCGCAGCCCCTCCATGATCGCCTCGTAGCCGTACCCCGCCGCGGAATCGGGCGCCACCCCCTCCTTGAGGTAAGCCCCGGCGTCGCGGCCGGCAAGATACATCCGGTTATAATAAGGGACATAGATCACCGCGCCGATGCAGACATTGTTCTCCATCAGGGCGATGTTCACCGTGAACTCGTTGTTGCCCTTGATGAACTCCACCGTCCCGTCGAGCGGATCGACCAGCCAGTAGAGCTCCCAGTTGCGGCGCTCCTCGTAGCCCATCTCGCGCCCCTCCTCCGAGAGGATCGGGATGCGCGTCGGACCGAGGTACTCGCGGATGGTGCGGTGTGCCGCCCGGTCGGCCACCGTGATGGGCGTACGATCGCTCTTGAGACTGATGTCGTAGTCGTCGCGATGTTTGTATATCTTCATGATTTCGGCGCCCGCCCGCACCGCCGCATTGAAAAGCGGCGGCAGCAGGTATCGCCTCACCTCGTCGTTTATCATGCTGACTCGCTTTGGATATCGGTTAATTCGCGTTGCCATCGTAAAGATAATAAAAATTCATCGGATCGTGAAATTTTCGGCGATTATACGCCGCGCTCCGCTGCCTCACGGACACGCACCGCATCAACGCCGCTTCGGGTCGACCGTTCCGCGAGGTCGCCACGCATCGGCCTCCGCCGTCGCACGGACATAGAGGAGCGTCGCGAGACAACAGACCGCAGTCGACGCCGCCAAGGCGGCCGGCCAGCAGCCGAACCGCAGCGCCGCCGCCATGGCGCACAGCGCCGCCGCGATCGCAGCAGCAGCATGCCGAGACCGCGAGCGCCCCGGCGCACGCTCGGCCAAAGGCTCCCACAGCGTCACGCGGTACGCCCGGCCGATGCGCCGCTGCGCCCGGCGACCGAACCCGTCGTCCGCCGCCGTCTCGCGCGCGAACAGCCGCACGGCAGGTCCCACCCGCGTGCGGACGAGCGCCGTACGCCCCGCAGGGCGCTCCCCGACGGCCATAGCCAAGCGGCGGATCGCCCCGGGCCGCAACACCGTCGCGCCGTGCAACGGCAGCACATAATCGCAGGACGCCGCGCAGAGAGCCGCTTCGCTGCCGCCCGCGGCGCTCTCCTCCGCTCGGTCGAGCAGCACGAGCCGCCGGAAATTGCGCCGGCACGAGCGCCACAACTCCCGCACCCCGGCGGGAGGCGTCACCGCGATCATGCCGTAACGTGCGACCAGTTCGGCATAGAGCGCCGGCTGCCGCTGCCGGTCGAGCGCAACGATCACTTCGTAGCAGGCATACTCCTCGGCCAGCAGCGCCGCGACCTGCGCCGCATCGGTCGCACCGAAGCACAGCACCGAGATGCCGATACCGCCGGGTGCATCCGCCGCGACGCACCGCATCCGCTCCGCGAGCCGCCGCGCCGCACGGGCCCGCGACACGCACCGCAGCACGACGCCGCATGCGAGCAGCAACGCGGCCGACACGAGCGTCACGCACCAAGAGACGATCACCCCAAGCATCGTTTATAGGAACGGATCAACGATTCGTAATATTGCCGGTCGGCCTCCGCGAGCGCACCGTACAACGTCCGGGCCGCATAGCCCTCCCGGGCCATGCGGCGCAGCATCGACCGGCGCCGGAACGCATCCGCCGTCGCGATGCGCCGCTCGATCCCGGCCCCCGCGAGCGGCCGGTGCAGCGCACAGAGCGTCGCGACCGCATCGCAGCCCAGATCGGGGTCCTCGGCAGCGATCCGTCGCAGGTCGCTCTCGGCCCGGTCGATGCCGAAGTGCCGCACGAGCCCCAGCCCGAAGCGGCGCAGGTTGCGGCTGCGCGATCGCAGCAGCTCCGCAGGGCACAAGCGCAGCGCACCGCGCCGAGCCAGCAGTTCGAGCTCGGCGATCTCGCAGTCGGTGAACGGACGCGGAAATTCGCAGAGACGACGCTGCGCCTCCCCGGGTGCGGCGGCAAGCTGCACGAGCAAAGCCTGAAAAGCCACCTGCGGGTGACGGCTGCGCAGGTAACGCTCCGTCCGCCGGGCGGTCGCCCGGGCGAGCGGAAACGCCGCGAGGAGCGAAAGCGCATAGGCGCGCCGATAGCCGCGCGTGAAGCGGACCGTGCGCAAGAGCCTTATGTCGAGTCCGTTCTCAGCGACGATCCGGCGCAGCGCACGTTCGTCGATATCCACGGCCGTCGCGACGCATGCCGCCAGCACTTCGGTCAGCACCCGGCGCATCGCAGCGCCCCGCACCCGGGGAATCCCGGGAGCGGAGGTCCCCTCGGGCAGCAGCAGCGCCGCTGCGAGCCGGATGCTGCGGCGCCGCAGCAACGCCTCCCGGCGCCGGCGTCGCCACCGGTACGCGCCGGCGAACGCCAGCAGGCAGGTCATCGTCATCGCCGCGAGGAGCAGCGCCGGCATCGCGATCCGCATCACACGCACCGCCGGGCGAGCCCGGTTTCGACCTTCGCCCGCAAGCGGCGCAGGCTGACCGGGAAGGTCAGGTACTGATCGACCCCCTCCTCCAGCAACCCCAGCACCGTCTGCTCCGACTGCAGCCACGAAACGACATACACCAGCGGCCGTTGCAGCCCGCCCGAGCGCAACGCGGCCAACGGCCGCGCACTGGCCATCAATCCTCCGGCCCCCGACACGACCACCAGATCGAACGCCGCATGCCGGCACATCCGCTCCATCGCGGACATATCGGCGACGCAACGCACTTCGGCCCGCAATCCGTCCAGCGCGGCACGGATCAGTTCGCCCGAAAAGGGGTCGTCGGAAACAATCAAAATTCTCCGCATAGGCATCGGCCCGGCTTCTGCCGGACGCAGCGGGCGGTCGAAAACCGTGCCGCAGCGGGCGGGGCGCGGAAAATTTTCCGACACGTATTGCAGTTCCGGAAATTATGCGTATATTTGCGCTCTGAATTATGTTCACATACATAACAAACGACTAAATGTACGTTATAGTAGAGATCGCAGGTCAGCAATTCAAAGCTGAAAAAGGTCGGAAACTTTATGTTCACCGTCTTCAGGGCGAAGAGAATTCGTCCGTAAGTTTCGACAAAGTCCTGCTCGCAGACAACGACGGTCAGGTTAAAGTCGGCGCACCTGTAGTAGAAGGCGCCGCTGTGAAGTGCAAGATCCTGAAGCACCTGAAGGACGACAAGGTCCTCGTCTTCAAGAAGAAGCGCCGCACGGGATACCAGAAGTGCAATGGCCACCGCCAGTACCTCACGCAGATTCTGGTGGAGGAAATCGTTGCGTAACCCTTTAAAAACTGAATCAACATGGCACACAAGAAAGGTGTAGGTAGTTCGAAGAACGGCCGTGAGTCGGAAAGCAAACGACTCGGCATCAAACTGTTCGGTGGTCAGTTCGCAAAGGCGGGCAACATCATCGTACGTCAGCGCGGTACGGTACACAACCCCGGTGAGAACGTGGGTATCGGCAAGGACCACACGCTCTTCGCTCTGATCGACGGAACCGTGGAGTTCTGCAAGAAGGGCGCCGGCAAGTCCTACGTGAGCGTCATGCCGCTCAACGAGTAGTTTCCGGCACGATCCGATACGAAGCGGTCCCGAATTTCGGGGCCGCTTCTTTCGTCTGCCTGCGCCCCTCCGGCCTCTCCGCGCACACGCCGCGGCGCATCCGCCACCCCACCGCCGCATACCTTATACATAATAGGTATATCTTCCGTCGATCGGTCGTCTGTCGGCCGGGGCGACGCGCGCGGCCTACACACTATGTCGCCCCTCGTCCGCCCCGCCCCCGCAACCCGCGCTCGCCGATCGAAGGGCATGCACCCCGCGGCATCCCGCCCACAGCGCGCCCCACCGACCGGCAGGACTTCGCCCCGCCGGGAGTCCCGCGCCACGGACGACCGTCATTTGCCCGGCGTGCCTCCGAACCGGCTTTCGCCCCCGCCCCCGAACACCTCCTGCGCACGAAAAACGTGCACCCCTCCGAAAAAAGCGGTTCCGACGACCGAATCTGTCATTTTTTTTCTATCTTTGAGAAGTCGGATCGCGCATCGTTCCGATCCCGCCTGCCGGCCGCCCCAACTTACGGTCGGAAGCGAAAGGCCCCCTATCGAACAAACCGCACGGAGCCTTCGGTCGCCATCGCCCGAGCACTCCGTCACTAAAACCAGTAGTATGAAAAGACTGATCTTCGCGTGCTTGAGCATCGCATTGTTGACCGTCGTCGGCTGTAAAGACGACAACACCGAGGGGGGGGGAAACAAAACCTACTCTATAACAGCCTATCCCGGTGAAGGCATTACCCTCGAGGTGCAGCCCGCGGCAAAAGCCGGCGCCGAAGTCATCGTCAACGCCACGATCGAGGGTTCGCTGAAAAAAATCGTTGCGGTCACCTACAACGCACAGCCGTGCAAGTTCGTCTCGCAGCAGGCGGAGGTCTCCGTCTATTCGTTCGTCATGCCCGCAGAGGATGTCTACCTCGAAGCGCTCACCGACATGAATTTCGTCACCATCAACAAGGAGGAGGGACCCCATACGACGCTGATCCTGCTCAACGTCATCGACAACAACGAGGATCCCCGCGAGGAGTGGACCTACAGCCAGATTCCGGGAAGCCCGATCAACTTCCGCTACTCGGGCGATCTGGGCTTCACGCCCAGCGTCTCGGTCACGGGCGATAACACGGGCGAGGAGGTCGAGGTCACGTGGTCGGACGACGAGAACAGCGACTACGGCAAAGACTTCTGGGTCGCCATCATGCCCGACGAACCGGTGACGATCCGCACCGTCGCCACGGAGAAAACCGACTTCAAAGGCAAGGACTTCGTGGGGGCCTACACGGGTTATCCCATCGTCCCCGGCGCGAAGCAGCTCATCACGGGCGACGAGACGGACTTTTCGCTGGAGCTCAATGCCAATACGTCGTTCTTCGCCCGATCGACCGACGAGAGCGACTTCGACTTCGACGGATGCTACACGTTCGACGAGGCCACGAACCGCTTCGCCTACGATATCGCATACAGCGACGACGGCTACGGCAAAGCCGACTACGGCGTGAGCGGCCAGTGGTTCGAGGAGGATTTCGCCTTCGTCTTCGTAACGGATCTGGTCGAGGACAAGGCGGAGAACAACCGCTACTACTTCGTCGGCAAGCAGGCGTTCGGGTATATCTGCGCCGCCAGCAACGAATACACGGCCGGCAACACCGATTTCCTGCTCGAGACCACGCGCGGCACCCGGAAAAACTGGTACTTAGTCGAGCGCAGCGCCAAGCGCGCCCGCAAGGTCGAACTGCAGTTCGCCAGCGGCTCCTCGATCGGCGACGCATCGAGCGCCATCGTCTCGGCCGACGGCGTCAAGCTGCTGCGCTACGACCTCGCCTCGGAGTCGGGAACTCCCGTCTTCACCTATACGGGCAGAGAGGCCGGGACCTACACGGGTACGGCGGGCATGCTCGAACTCGACGGTCTGGGCAACCTCACCCTCGGGGGTCAGAGCGGCACCTACACCATCGCCGGCTCGGTCGTCACGGCACAGCTCGGCAGCGACACCCGCACCTTCGCGCTCGACATGACGGCCAAGACCTACACCGAGTCGCAGGCCGCGAAGTGGGAAGGACCGAAGTCCTTCACCGCCACGGTCACGGGCGGACAAAAGGTTTTCTTCGCCGGCAATTCGACCGCCACGACGAAGGGCGAAATCGAACTCTACCTCGACTCCGACTTCGGCGGCAACGAGGTTGAGGGCCAAGTGAAGCTCGTAGTCCGGATCGACGGCCACGAAGTGATCGCTACATCGTCGGGCACCTCCTATTCGTACGACCCGGCGGCCAACACCATTCTGGTCTCGCAGGTGCTCGTCGGCACGAACAGCAGCGCGGGCGGCACGGAGCGCGCCGACTATCTGTTCAACATCTCGGCCGACAAGAAGACGCTCACCTTCGCCGAGCACAAGCAGCTGCGCTCGACAACCACCCGCGCCGGCTACACGAGCATCAGCGGCGCCGACACCTACATCGACGTATACGGCGTAGCGCTCTCCGCCGAGGGTGGAGGAAGCGATATCGGCGGCGGCGACGCGCCCGCGAAATGGGACGGTGCCAAGACGACCTTCTACGTACAGATCACCGACATGAGCAAGGCCTTCTACAAAGGCAGCGGCACCTACGCCCAAGTCTTCATCCGCCTCGACGCCGATGCCGACGGCGAAGGTACGGTGAAGTTGGAGACGCAGCTCATGGATCTCTCCATCTTCAGTTGGAGCGTCGTCGTGCGGAGCACCGGAACCTATACGTACGACCCCGCGGCCATGACCCTCACGCTCGAAGTCGACGAGGTGGGAACGGCGGCAGGCGGCGTAGGGCCCGAGTCCTTCGTGCTGCATGTCGCGGCCGACAAGAATTCAATGACCTTCGCCGAGGAGAAAACGATCCGTTCGGCAGGCCTCGACGGCAGCAGCGCCGCCGACACCTATGTCGAAATCAAAGGACAGACCATGACGGCCAAATAACGACCATCATTCCTACGGACCAAGCGCCCGATCCTCCGCCCGAGGGTCGGGCGTTTGGCTGTCCGCATCCGCAATGGCGCAACCGATCTCCCGCTGCGCCCGAACCACCGGATCGGGCCTTCTTCCGGTCCCAGCTCCGCTCCGACTCCGGCTCCGGACGGCCCGAGCCGTTCGCAAACACACCCCGCAACCGTTTTTCCTCCGCAGCGCGGACCTGCAGGATGACTTCGAAATTCGCGACCCTCGTCCCGCCCCGCACTCCGACAGGAAAACAGAGACCCGCCCCCGAGCAGCGATTACGCTCCCGAAGCCGATACCGATACCCGCCCTCACACCGACCGACTGCCCCGCAGCGGAGCGGGCGGCAAGGCCCCGGCGCAGCCGGATGGAAAGAGCACGCCAGACTGACACCGGCCCGGTCCCGATCGTGCCGACACCATACAAAGAACGGCCACCTTTACAGATGGCCGCTCTATGTCAGCAGAACGCGAGGACGGGAATCCGATGGAGAAAACAGCGGCACTCGATCTTCGGACGAACCGAAAAAAGGGACCTTCTCTTCTCCGAAAAAAAAGAAAAAAGGGCGACGGCGTACACAGGATATCCTATGAAGAACCGAAAAAAACGGTAGTGACGCAACTCCACGCCGCCGCCCGTATTATCCGACCATCCCATTTCACCCCTCCGGGAGTAGATGGAGAGACAAAAAAAAGAGGGCGCGGTGTCAGTCTCTTCAGCGGGCCTTAGGGAACCACGATCCGGAAACTGTCCTGCGCCCCGGGTAGGCTCCGCCCGAAGATAGCCGGAGCAAACCGGGACAGACAACTATCATACCCAGATCAAACAACCCCTGCATAGAGGCTCCCTAAGTTCGCTGAAGGTATAAAGAGTTGTTTTACCCTTTATCAACTACCAGCAAAGATACGAAAAAAATCGTGAAACCCGCACTTTCTGCAACTTTTCCGCCAAAATACACCACAAAACGGCACAATCCCTCTTTTAGAACCGTCCACCCTTCGATGCCCATCTGCAGCAGTTCGCTCCGGTGCCCGGCCCCGGCCTCAGCGCAGAAATATCCGGGCCCTCGGTTCCCCGCCACCGACCGCACGCTCCGTCGCGCAGCTCCTACTGCCCCGTCGTACCGCCCCGATCCCGCCCCGGCCGCCGGGAATGCGACAGGCATAAAAAACGCCGCCCGGCACAAACCGGACGGACGTCGAATCGGACAATGCCGGCGGCAGCTCCGCCGGCCCGACAAGGTGTCAGCCTACTTCGCAGCGTTCTCGACCGTTGCAGGGTCGACCGCCTCGAACACGGCCAGCACGCGGCCGTCGTCGTAGAGCGTCAGCTCCGCGCCGTCGATCGCATAACGGTCCGTCTCGTCGAGCATCTTCACGAAGGCATCCTCGTACTCCATGTCGGGGCAGGCCATCCGGGTCATGCCCATATTCTCGAGTTCGAGCTTGTCGCCCTTCAGCTCGTAGGCACCGAAGAAGCGGTTGCAGTTGGTGCGTCCGTGCACGGTCGTTTCGGCCGCGTCGAAATAGAGCGTAAAGAAGTCTGCCTCGCCGTTGAGCGCCGACGCCGGAATGCCGGCCATTTTTGTAAGCTTCCAGTTCGTGCCTTCGAGCGTGCGGTTGCCCGTGTGGCAGTTGCAGGCCGTGAGCGCACCGATCAGCCCGAGGGCCGCAATGTACTTTTTCATAGGATCTGAATTGATTTTGGTTTCTTTTGTGTTCGTCGGGAGGGCGTAGCAAATAACGGGCCGCAACCTCCCGGCAGACAAACGTAACAAATATTCGCCGAAATCGGAAACGGCGAACGGGCGGGCGCTCCCTTTCCCCCTGATAACCACACGAGGACGCCCCATTAATCGCCCCTCACAATACTGTGCCCGTCCGTTCGCCGAGTCCGATCACCGCGCGGCAGGCGACGGTCCCCGAACGCCGCAAGCGTCCGCACCTCGGAACCCGCCGCCGCCCGCCGCATGCCCGCGCGACGGATCTACTTCTCCGTAATCACCGGATCCCAGCAGATGATCCAGTTCCGGCGCGTCACCCATTGATTGATCACAGAAGTTTCGAAATCAATCGGTTTATAAATACATCTTATCTGCGAAGGTTTCGTAAAGCTCAATCCGATACCTCGGACGATGACCTGTCCCGGGGTTCCGCGCTTGAACGGCAACGTACCCAATGTGAGCAGTAGATTGCCGCCAGTCCCGGTTCCGCCGCCTACCATAAAAGTCGAAAGCGACGACAGATAGACGTATTCCAGCTTGGTCAGATCGCTGAAATCGAACGTTTTGAGTTGTGTATTCTCCAGAGCGATCGCCCGGATATTGGGGCAATTGCGGATCGTGAGCCCCGAGCCCTCCCTCTCGCTGATCGATATGTCCTGTTCCGGAGAGTATGGCCATGACAAGAGACAAGGAATAGGATCGGGTGTAGGATGCGGACCGATCCAATCGTCTTTGAGCACCTTCAGCGGGTTCCGACCGAGCGAATCCACGGGCGCACCGGTCGGGGTAGAGAGATAGGGCTCCCGTACGACGAACCCTTCGATCGCACCGTCGCCCGGTACCGACGAAGGTACGAACAGCGGATCGTCGGGCAGAAGTCCCGAACCCTCCAGATCCAGCATGCAGAGATACTTCGTCGTCGCGAACACCTCCAGACTGGGGCAGTTGTCGAGCGTGACCTTCGAGTTGCCGATACGCACCAGATAGAGTTCCTTCAACACTTCGTTCCCGGTGAAAACGAAATGCCGGGGCTGGGAGCACCCGTCGCAGATCATGCGCAGGTAGGTCAACGCCTTATTCGGAATCCCCACCTGCAGGTTCAGGTTTTCTATACCCTCGCCGTGCTGAAAATCGAGGCCCGACAGCGCATAGCTCTCCGACGGATCTTGCTCGCCGTATTTCTGCAATTCGGCGATAATAACCTTGAATTCGCCCCTCGAAGAGAAGTTCAGCGAGAGATCGGCGGTGTAGGGCGTCGTAGCACCTTCGGGAATGAACACGCGAGCGACCTCCTTCGGCTTCTCGTCTTCGGGTTGCTGCTCCAAAATCACCAGATGCTTCGACATCACGAGCGACAGATCCAAAAACGACCTCGAAGTGTCGAATGAAACCAAATGCTGACCGATTATCTCAGTAGGAGGGGGAAGAACTTCAGCTGGCTTTCCGTAAAGGGCCTCGATAAACGCCTTGTCCTGCTCCGAAAGCTCGGTTCTGTAGTCTTCGTCGAACTCCACCACCGGAATATTGTTGGCGATCATCTCGTAGAAGGGCCACCACATCACCGACCGGGGGTCGTACGATTCGGTCTTGCTGATCAGAAACGCGTGGTCCGACAACGGTTCCAGCACCACCTTCTTCAGCTCCTCCCACGCGATCAGTTCGGCCAATTCGTTCTCCCAGTAGTAGCGGATCGTCTCCTCGTCGATGTTGCCGTCGGCATCGACGATCCACTCCGGATAGAAGCTCGGATGGCGGAACTCCAGTTCCAGACCGAGCACCTGACCGAACGCACGCAGCACGTCGCTGCGCTTGGCCGCATCCGACGCACGGCGCCACTGCGCGAAGTGCACCGTCGCCTCGTCCTGCGCGGCGAACTTCTGCGCATGGTCGGTGCCGGTCAGCGCCCAGCTCGACTGCATGCCCCGCACATAGTCGAAACCTACGCGGATCAGCGCATCCTGATCGTCGTCAACGAACCGGAACTTGACGTCCGCACATCGTTCCCACTCGAGGACGACTTCTTTGACGAACTCCCGGTAGCGATCCGTACCGTTCAGGAACTTGACCGTCAATTGCTCTTTGGCGATGGGTCGCGACCACACCTTCAACGCGTTGGCCACACCGCGGGTCGCGGGCGACGAATCATCGGGCAGCGCTGCACCGTAAAAACGGGGAATAACTCCCGATACCGACGATTGCGAATCCTCCGCACCGCCATCCCGCTCGCACGCGCCCAGCGCGAACAGCAGCGGGAAAATCAGAAACAGTTTCTTCATTTTTTTAGTTGTTTGGGTTAATGGGGATTGATATCTACACAAAAGCGTGTATTCATCTTTCAGGGCTTACCGCCGTTAATGATCGGCGGCAGATGTACGTAGTCTGCTGCTGCCGGCGCGTGGTACAATTCAGGAGCAGGAGGCACGTCCCGCTCCAGAAACTTCTCGAACGTATACTCTTCGCCCGAAAGCTCCATGATCCGACGGACGATCAA
>CAJTIY010000008.1 GCA_910576555.1 uncultured Alistipes sp.
AACGTGGTCGTGATCGGCTACGGTACGGGCCGCAAGGTCGGCACGGTGATCGGATCGGTGGATCAGGTCAAGTCCGAGAAGCTCGAAAACCGCCCTTCGAACAACATCATGGACGCCATGCAGGGTCAGGTCGCAGGTCTCTCCATTTCGACCTCCAACGGTGAGCTGAACACCACGTCGACGATCCGTATCCACGGCATGGGTTCGCTCTCGGCCGGCGACGAGCCGCTGATCCTGCTCGACGGCGCTCCCATCACGTCGGGTACGCTGATGGCCATGAACCAGAACGATATCGAGTCGATCAACGTCCTGAAGGACGCTTCGGCCACCTCGATCTACGGTGCGCGCGCCGCAAACGGCGTGATCTACGTCACCACGAAGCGCGGCGCACGCGGTCAGGAGGACGTCGAGGTGACGCTCCGCGCCTCCTACTCGATGTCGAGCGCTACCCAGCCGCGTCTGACGCCGATGAACACGACGCAGTATCTCAACTACATGTCGGACTACATGCCGGCGCTTTACGGCGATATGATGGCCGCTTACGGCTATAACGACGGCCGGAAGTTCGCTATCGACTTCTTGGGTATCGATTCCGATGTGAATGTGAACTGGTACGACAAGATCATCAGCAAAAATGCCCCGATGTACCAGATCGACCTCGCCGTGTCGGGCGGTTCGAAGAAGACGAGCTACTACTTCTCGGGCAACTACTCCGATCAGGAGGGTATCCTTCCCGGATCGAAGCAGAGCCGCTATACGTTCCGTTCGAACATCGATACGAAGGCTACCGACTGGCTGAAGGTGGGTATGAACCTCGCACTGGGTTATCAGGATTCGTCGATGGCTTCGTCGGCCGACACGGAGGGCTCGCTCTTCACGTCGAACCCGATGTTCGCTTCGTTCATGATCCCTTCGTGGCAGCCCTTCAAGAATGCCGACGGCAAGATGCTCGAGTTCCTCGGCCTCTACGGCGATGCCAACCCCCTCGTTACGCCGCGTTACACGCCGCGTACGGCCAATCGTCTGCAGATCAACGGTTCGACCTTCGTCGAGATCACTCCCGTGCAGGGTCTGACCGTGCGTTCGGCACTCTCGGCCAATGCGTTCGATTATCGTGGCCATACGCACTTCAGCCCCCTGTGGCCGACTTCGAGCGGCGTCTCGGGCAGCGGTTCGGCTTCCGAGTCGTTCCAGCGCAGCTACAACTGGACGTGGACCAACACGGCCGAGTACCTCTTTACGGTAGCCGACAAGCACAATATCAACGTGCTGCTCGGTCAGGAGACCCTCTACAGCAGCGGCGAGCTCTTCGGCGTGGCGATGAAGGGTCTGACCAACGACCGTTTCATGACGATCAATCAGGGTACCGAGCTTTCGGGCCTTCCCTCCTATTCGAACAGCCGCTACGCCTACAACTCGGTCTTCGGCCGCGTGGAGTACAACTACGACAACCGTTACTTCGTCGACGGTCTGGTGCGTAACGACGCCTGCTCGCGTTTCGGCGCCAACAAGCGCAACGGTCTGTTCTGGGCCGCAGGCGCCATGTGGAAGATTTCGCAGGAGGCTTTCCTGCGCGACAACGCCACCGTTACCGATCTGAGCCTCAAGGTATCGTACGGTACGCAGGGCAACTCGGGCATCGGCAACTACGCGCAGTACGAATACCTGTCGAGCGGGTATCCCTATGGCGGTCTGAAGTCGTGGGCGATCGCCAACCCCGGCAACCCCGACCTCGGCTGGGAGAAGCAGTCGACGCTCACCGTAGGTGCCAGCGTGAGCCTGTGGAACAAGCTCGATCTGGGCGTGGAGTGGTACCGCCGTCAGACCGACGACCTGCTGATGCCCATGCCCAAAGCTCCGTCGTCCGGTTATTCGTCGATCACGAGCAACATCGGTGCGATGCGCAACTCGGGCGTCGACGTGACGTTGAACTACAACATCCTGCAGAATAAGGACTGGTTCGTGAACTTCCACGCGACGTTCAACTACAACAAGAACCAGCTCGTCAAGCTCTGGGATCCGAAACTCAAGAAGTCGGTCGCAGGCGATATGATGTACTATGTCGTAGGTCAGGCCTATCCTACGTTCTACTGCCAGGAGTGGCGCGGCGTGAATCCCGAAACGGGCGATCCGCAGTGGACGGCTGCCGACGGAGGCATCACCAACGACTTCAACGAGGCCGTGCTGGTGAACCTCGACAAGTCGCCGCAGGCTCCCTTCACGGGCGGTTTCGGTGTCTCGGCCACGTGGAAGGGCCTTTCGCTGATCGCGGACTTCTCGTGGGTCGCAGGCAACTACATGGTCAACAACAACCTCTATTTCTGGGCCAACACCGACTTCGCGGCAGGTTACAATCAGGTGACCGAGGTGCTCGACTACTGGAAGAAGCCGGGCGACCGCACGAAGTACCCGCGTCTGGGCAGCAGCGGCACGCAGTTCGACTCGCGTCTGATCGAGGACGCTTCGTTCCTGCGTCTGAAGAACATCCAGATCGCCTACACGCTGCCCAAGTCGCTGCTCAACAAGACCCGTTTCATCAAGGGCCTGAAGGTGTATGTCGGCGCACGTAACCTCTGGACGCTGACCGGCTACAACGGTCTCGACCCCGAGGTGACGGAGAACGTATTCGATACGGACGTATATCCCAACATGCGTCAGTGGACGTTCGGTTGCGAGTTCAAGTTCTAATCACCTCATTCGGAATTAACAACATACGAGAATATGCATATGAAAAAGATAGCGATTTTAACGGCCGTAGCGCTCGGCTCACTGCTCGTCTTCTCCTCCTGCGATCTGGATATCGATCCCGATACCTCCATCAAGGGAGACGACGCCTACACGTTCGAATACGTCGAGGGCGAGCGTGCCGGCGTGTACAGCGGACTCAAGTCCATTACCTCGGGCGCATACCTTTACGATGCCGACTACCAGTCGGACCTCTTCAACGAGACGGCCATGTCGGGCAACCGCGGCGGTTTCTTCCACCGCTGGAACCTCTATCCGAACGATCAGGACGTAACGGGCATCTGGTCGGGTTACTACAGCATGATCGACCGCATCAACTATACGATCCGCGCCATCGACGTCGTGTCGGATAAGGACGATGTGACCGAGAACCTCGCACAGCTGGCGCTCTATCGTGCCGAGATGTGCCTGCTCCGTGCCTATACGGTGCATCAGCTCGTGCTGCGCTTCTGCGAGGACTACGATCCCGCAAGCGCTTCGCAGCAGCCGGGTGTACCTTATCCTACGGAGTTCAACCCCGATGCCAAGTTGCCGCGCGAAACGCTGGTCGACACCTATCGCAAGATCAACGAGGACATCAAGTCCGCGGAGACGCTGCTGCGCAACATTCAGGGCGAAGCGGATAACATCTATCTGTCGGGCGATGCCGTGACGGCGTTCAAGGCGCAGGTCGCTTTGCAGATGCACGACTACACGAATGCTTCCGCCTATGCTTCGTCGCTCTATGCGAAGTATCCGCTCGCACAGTCGCAGACCGATCTGGAGCGTATGTGGCGTGAGGATAGCTCCTCGGAGACGATCTTCCAGCCCGAAGTGGTGCCCGCTTCGCTCGGTTCGGTAGGTTCGATGTACGACTACTATTCGGGAACGTGGAGCTCTGCCGTATCGGCATTCAACTGCGCTCCGGGTTATGTGCTCGAAAACTGGGTCAAGGAGCTCTATGAGGCCGGCGACCGTCGGGTCGGCGTATATCTCGCCAATTCGCGCGTGTTCTACAACGACAAAACCTTCAACGGCTTCCTGATGACGAAGTTCCTCGGCAACAAGATGTTCCAGACCGACAAGAAGATCTACGTCTACAAGAACATGCCGAAGGTCTTCCGTATCGCCGACATGTATCTGATCGACGCCGAGGCGAAGTATCGTTCGGGCGGCGATGCGCTGACGCCGCTCAACGCGCTGCGCGAGTCGCGCGGTCTCTCGGCGCTGGAGTCGGCGACGGTGACGGGCGACGACCTCTTCACGGAGATCAAGAACGAGCGCGTTCGCGAGACGTTGGGCGAAGGCCAGCGTCTGACCGACCTGAAGCGTTGGAACGAGGGTATTTCGCGCGATTACCAGACGAGTCTGCAGAACGTGCTCCGCGGTTATATCTACAATATTCCGGCCGGTACGTACATGTTCGTTTGGCCGATCCCGCAGCTCGAGATGTCCAACAATCCCAATATCGGTACGCAGAATCCGGGTTACCTCCAGTAATCGATTCTTACCGTAAGCGCTTTCGGGCCGTCCCTTCGGGGGCGGCCTTTTTTTTGTGCCGGCGTTTTTCGTCGTTGCGGGAGAGGGGGGGGATGGCGGAGCTGCGTCTGCTTTCGTGGCTGCATCTGTCTTCGGGGCCGGATCGCGGGAGGCGATAGGGGAGTGGGGCATGGGATCGGGCCGTTCGCGGGTGTGTGCGGCTCCGGGAGCCATATCGGTCGTCGGGGGACTGACGGGGGTGGAAATGCCGTTTTCGGTACGTGCTTGCGGCTGGGAAAACGAAAATAGTTCGATTTTTTTTGCATTTCCCGAAATTATGGTTACCTTTGCACACGCAACGAAACCGAAAGGGATGCCGGTTATGCCGGTCGAGGTTCGGGTCGGTTGCAGACGAGTCCGATGACTCGGCGGATGGTGCCATAGCTCAGTTGGTAGAGCAAAGGACTGAAAATCCTTGTGTCCCCGGTTCGATTCCTGGTGGTACCACGAAAACGACTTGCAGCGATGCAGGTCGTTTTTCTTTTGTCTTGTTCGGTTGTATCGGGTTTCTTCCGAAGCGGCGCGTAAACTGCCGGCGGCGGTAAAGTTTCGAGGTTCGTTGCTCCGGGATGGCGTCGGTGCCGAGGGGTGCAGGCCGAATGGTTGCGGGATTGCGGCCCGGGCGCATTGGCATGGCTTTTGACCCGTTCGGAGCGAGCCCGTCGCGTTCGCTGCGACGGGGATGAACCGTAAAATTTCAAAACGCGCACGTATGACACCCGCAAGACGCAATCAGAACTGGCTGCCGAGCATCTTCGGCGATTTTCTGGGGCCCGAATGGCTCGAGCACCGCAACTCTTCGGCTCCGGCCGTCAATATCATCGACACCGAGTCGGGTTATAAGGTCGAGGTGGCCGCTCCGGGCATGACCCGCGACGACTTTAAGGTACACCTCGATGCGGATAACGAGCTGGTCATCTCGCTGGAGAAGAAGTCCGAGCAGAAGGAGGAGGACAAGGATAAGGAGCGGAAGAGCAAAGGCACCTACCTGCGCCGCGAATTCTCCTACACGCGGTTCCAGCAGCGGTTGTTGCTGCCCGACAACATCGAGCGCGACAAGATCTCGGCGAAGGTCGAGCACGGCGTCATGGTCATCGACATCCCCAAGAAGAGGGAGGTCGAGGCGCAGGTCACCGCGCGCCAGATCGAGGTGAAGTAGCCGCCGTCGAGAGCGGCTTTCGCGAATTCGGGCGCGAAGCCCGTCGACCGGCCGGGAATCCTCCCGGCCGGTTTTTTTCGTGGATGCTGCGGAGCTCGCATCCGTTTCGTGCGGCCTGGGAGGGTGGCCGCAGTGCGAGGCCGTGGGCCGCAGCGGAAGGTTGCCGGTAGCCGGAAATGGCGCTGCGGAGGGCCGCCGGCATCATCGATGGAAGCGGCTCCCGCGGCTGGGGCCTGCGATGTCGCTTGCGGCCGGGAAGAGGCGCCGGATGCGGCGATGCGGAGCCCGTAGCGAAAGGGGCGGCCTGCGGTGCGGCGCCTTCCGTGGCTGCGGGCTTGCTTTTCCCGTGCGGATTGCCTATCTTTGTTCTATGACCACCGAACTTTGCGCCTACTCCGTCGAGTCCTGCTCGATCGCCGCCCGGTGCGGCGCGACGCGGGTCGAGCTGTGCGCTGCGCCCTACGAGGGCGGCACGACCCCTTCGGCGGCGGCCATCCGCATGGCGCGCCGTATTCCCGGTTTGCAGCTCTCCGTGATGATCCGTCCGCGCGGCGGCGATTTCCTCTACTCCGACGCCGAATTCCGGCAGATGATCGAGGAGGTGCGCTTCGCGCGCGACGAGGGGGCCGACTGCGCCGTGTTCGGTCTCTTGACGGCGGACGGTCGTGTCGACAGGGAGCGCACGGCGGCGCTCGTCGCCGAAGCGGGACCCATGCGGGCCGTGTTCCACCGGGCGTTCGACATGGCGCGCGACCTTCCGGAGGCCCTCGAGACGGTCATCCGGACCGGATGCGCCCGGATCCTCACCTCGGGCGGCTGCAATACGGCCGAAGAGGGGCTCGAACCGCTGCGCAGGCTGGTGCGACGGGCGGCCGGGCGCATCGAAATCATGGCGGGCAGCGGTGTGAATCCCGCGAACGTGGGGCGCATCGCGGCGACGGGTATCGATGCCGTCCATTTCAGCGCCCGAAGCATGCGCGAGAGCGGCATGACATGGCGCAATCCGGCGATTTCGATGGGCGGCGTGCCGGGAATTCCCGAGTTCGCATCGCCCTGTGCCGACGAGGGGATCGTGCGTCGCATCCTGTGCGCGCTCGACGCCTGCGGCCGATCGTAGCCGAGCCGGGCGGGGCCCTCGTCGGGGCGGGCCGACGAGCCGCAAGCGCAGACCGGCGGCGGGCCGTTGCCCGAAGCTGCGGTGCGCGGGTTGCAGACCGGCGGACGATGCTGGGCAGGTATTCCGGACCGTTGGCCGAAGCCGCAATCCGCAGATTGCGACAGCGGCCGGTCCGCGTGTAGTTGCAACAACCCAAAAACTTCGATATGAAACGAATCCTCCTTCTCCTTTTTGCGGCGGCGACGGTCGCCTGCGGTCGTTACGGTGCGGGTGTTCCGGCCGCTTACGAACTGCTGCTCGACGCTGCGCTGGCGCAATCTTCCCGCAGCGACAGCCTGCGTGCGCTGCTGCGCGAGACGCCTCGGTCCGACCGCGAGGCGATGGCCTGCCTGATCGCCTACATGCCTGCGGGTGATCGCGATACGATGCGGCTCGATCTGCTGCGCGAGAACGTCGCCTATGCGTGCCGTGCCCGCCGCGAGTTCGGCTGGTGCCGTACCTTGCCCGACTCGGTGTTCCTGAACGAAGTGCTGCCCTATGCGGCGGTCGACGAGGTGCGCGACGCTTGGCGCCGCGACTTCTACGACCGTTTCGCGCCGATGGTCGCCGCATGCACCGATCTGCGGAGTGCCGCCGAGACGGTCAACCGGGCCCTGCGTGATGCCGTGGGGGTCGACTACAACACGGCGCGCGAGAAGACCAACCAAAGCCCCGCCGAGTCGATGCGGCAGGGGATGGCCTCCTGCACGGGACTTTCGGTGCTGCTCGTCGATGCGCTGCGGGCGGTCGGCGTGCCGGCCCGCTTCGTCGGGACGCCCGCATGGCACGACGACCGGGGCAACCACAGCTGGACGGAGGTGTGGTTCGACGGCGCTTGGCACTTTACGGAGTACTACTTCCCGGGATTCGACAGCGCATGGTTCCATGCCGATGCCGGCAAGGCCGTGCCGGGGCATGCGCACGGCATCTACGCCGTTTCGTTCCGTCCGACGGGCGACTGGTTCCCGATGGTCTGGAGCGAGGATTCGCGGGCGGTTCACGGCGAGGATGTGACGCAGGAGTATGTCGCAGGGTATGCTGCGGCCGCCGGCGAGCGGCTGGAGGCGGGGACGCACGTGCCGGTGCGCTTCGCGATGTTCCGCGATGCGGCCCATGCGTCGGCCTCGGCGGATCGGGTGGCGGCCAACGTCGATGTCTTCTCGGAGGGGCTGCAGACGGGGGGCGGACGCACGGCGGGGCCCCTGCAGGACATGAACGACTGCCTCACGTTCCTGCTCGAGAAGGGGCGTACCTATGCGTTCCGTTACGCGGATGCCCGCGGCGAGGCCGCGGAGGTGGCGGTGACGGTGGGCGACGAGCCGATAACCGTGACAGGCTACATGGAGTGACGATGACTGCGGCCCCGGGATGTTCCGGGGCCGCGTTTTTTCGCCATGCCGCGTCGAACCGTCGCCGCGTCGATGTTCCATCGTGCGGCGGAGCGTTGCGGGCCGCACGGGTCGTCGGCGGTGTCGGAACGCCGGCCGGGCGACCGGGCGATTGGGCGATCGGACCGTCGGGCCGCGGGCGGTTTTCCGGCCGCAGGCTGTCCGCGAGCGGGTTATTCTCCCTCCGCGACCGGCCGCGGGAGCTCCAGACGGAGGATGGGGTAGGGCTTGCCCGAGGCGTCGCGGGCATGGCGCCCGACGACGCGGAATCCCATGCGGGCGTAGAATCCGACGGCCTGCCCGTTCTGCTCGTTGACATCCGTGGCCCGCACGCCGCAGCGTTCGACGACATGGGCGACGAGCCGGCCTCCGCAGCCGCAGCCCCGCCGTTCGGGGGCGACGAAGAGCATTTCGAGCCGCCGGCCGTCGACGCCCGCGAAGGCGGCGATCCGGCCCTGCCCGTCGCGCAGGACGTAGAGCGCGACGGCCGCGAGGGCCTCGTCGCAGACCATGCGGCGGAAGAATCCGATGTCGTCCGGCGCGAGGAAGTCGTGCGTCGCACGCACCGATGCCTCCCACAGGTCGGTCAGTGCGTCGAGCTCCTCGGCGGCGGGCCGTTCGAGCCGTTCGATCGGGGCCTTCAGGGCATCCATTCCAGCGTATCCCCGTCGGGGTGCGTTCGTTTCCATGCTTCGAATCCGGTGTAGTCGCGGACGCCCGCTTCCAGCACCGCGCGGCAGATCTCGATGCCGGCGGCATGCACGCCGTCGGGCACCGCGCACTTGATGCGCAGCACGGCGTCGCGCTCCTCGTCGGTGAGCCGGGCCGCGATGCGGTCGGCGACGCGCTCGAACCAGCCGTCGTAGCGCGAGCCGCGCAGGATGTGGATCATGTCGATCTGCCACTCCGCGCCGTCGGTGTCGCGCCACCCGGCGTGCCATTCGATGCACCGCTCCTCGGTGTCGATGCCGTTGCGGAATTCGATGTGCGTGACTTCGGGGTGCGCGGCGAAGCGCGCCATCGCGGCGAAACTCTGCGCGAGGTCGAGCCGGTCGGTGTAGATGTGGAAGTCGATGTCGCGGTGCTTGGCCAGCAGACCCGTCCGTACCGAGCCTACCTGCCGCACTTCGGCGCCGATCGAGCGCCATGCGTCTTCGATCTCCGCCTCGCGGATGATCTGCCGGGCGCGCGCGAGGTTGCGCGCAGCCGTCTCTCTGTAGTGTTCCATCTCTTTGTGGGTGTATGATCGGTCGGGGCCGCTTCCGTCGGCGGCCGAGCCGCAGTTGCGGATGTCCGGTACGTTTCGCGTTACGATTCGGGCAGCGTCCGGTTGGCCTTGCGGCGGCGGAAGTTGCGGGCGAGCACCGCAGCGAAGGGCGTCCCGAACGTGCGAGCGCCTGCCGGGCAAGTCTTGACGCAGGCGCAGCAGCGGATGCAGCGTGCCGGGTCGGTGCGCTCCTCCGCGCCGCGCGCGATGGCCTGCGTCGGGCAGACCGCGGCGCATCGGCCGCAACGGGTGCAACGTCCGGTGTCGGTGCGGGGCAGCAGGGGAGCGGCGTCGCGGCGTCGGCTGCGGCGGTAGCCGATGACGAAGCGCAGGAACCGCAGCAGCGGGAGGAGGGGCGTGCGCGGAGCCCGCAGCCGTCCGACGTCGACGGGGGCGGTGCCGTGCGTTTCGAGCCGCCGGCGCACGGAGCGTCCGAAGGCTTCCGCCTCGGCGAGGTCCTGCCGGTCGGGGCGTCCTGCGGCGATGGGCGTCTCGGCCGTGCTGTAGGAGTGTTCGCCGACGAAGGCTCCCGCGGCGACGGGTACGAAGCCGCGCTCGGCGACGAAGGCGGCGAGTTCCGCGGCGGCCGGACCGATGTCGCGGTTGCCGTATGCGACGACGAGCACCGCCGGCGTCGCGTCGCCCCGCACCTGCTGCAGCCGTTCGAGCGCCGTGGGTGCCGCATGTCCGCCGTAGACCGGCACGGCGAAGATCGCGACGGCGTCGGTCCCGGTCAGGGTGCGCTCCGCCGGGGTGCGGGTCAGGTCGTGGGTGCGGATCGCGGCGGTCTTCTGCTGCAGCCCGCGGGCTACGGCGTCGGCGATTTTCCGGGAGGTGCCCGTAGGCGAGAAGCAGAAGATGCTGCACGAGGTGGGTGTCATGGTCGGTGCGGTTCGGGGTGGATGTTCGGTATTGCGGGCCCCTGTGCGGGGAGGGGCTTCCGGTCGCCGGCGGGGCGGGATCATTGTCCCTGTTCGTGGAAATAGCGCCACAGCGGCGCCGCCATCAGGGCCTGCCGGATGCGGTCGTCGCGCAGCAGTTCGAGCACTTCGTCGCGCGTCATGAGGTGTACGCGGATGTCCTCCGTCGGATCGGGGCGGCTGGCGCCGAGCGGCTCGACACCCTCCGCGACGAAGCAGTAGGTGAGGTTGTTCTGTGTCGCCGGGTTGGGGGCGAGCACCGTCAGCTGCCGCCATCGGCCGCCGCCGTAGCCCGTCTCCTCGGCCAGCTCGCGCTGCGCGGCGGCGAGCGTCGAGGCGTCGTCGGACTCGACGCAGCCGGCAGGGATCTCGTAGGAGGTCTCGCCGAGGCCGTGGCGGTACTGGTCGATCATGACGAAACGGCCGTCGCGCGTCGTGGCGATGACGTTGACCCATGCCGGATATTCGAAGACGTAGTATTCGGGGATGCACCGCCCGTCGGGCAGCTCCACCGTCTCGCGGCGTACGGTGCACCACGGACGGCGCATCAGGTATTCGCTCGCGCGAACGGTCCAACGCCGGTTTTTCGGATTTCGCATGGCTCGGGGTTTTTGCGTGCAAAAGTAGCGAAAAATAGTTATATTTGTTGTACGAATAACCGCGTTCGCACGCTTCGCTGCGCCGATGTCCGCAGATTCCGGTCGGGGCGCGGGCCGATGTTCCGCCACATCCGATCCTCGGGAGTCGCTCGTGTCGGCGGAATGGCGGCGGTGCGAGGCGATGCGGTCGCAAGAAAAACGACGACGATGATTTCACCCCGTGAGAGAGAACGGATATTGGACCTCGTGCGCCGCGAGGTGATTCCCGCCATCGGGTGCACCGAGCCGGTCGCCGTGGCGCTGTGTGCGGCGCGGGCCGCCGAGCTGCTCGGTGCGGAGCCGGAGCGGATCGAGGTGCGGTTGAGCGCCAACATGCTCAAGAATGCGATGGGCGTGGGCATCCCCGGTACGGGGATGATCGGCCTTCCGATCGCCGTGGCGCTGGGTGCCACGATCGGTCGTTCGGAGTACGGTCTGGAGGTGCTGCGCGACGTGACGCCCGAGGCGGTGGAGCGGGGACGCATCCTGATCGACGAGCGGCGCATCGCCATCGTGCTCGAAACCGATTCGCCCGAGGTGCTCTACATCGCCGCGACGCTCACGGGCGGCGGACACACCGCCACGGCGGTGATCGCGGGGGGCCATACCCGCTTCGTGCGGCTCGTCCGCGACGGCGAGACGCTCTTCGACGCGACCGGCGGGGGCAGCGATGCGGCGCAGACGGACGAGGCGGAGCTCTCGCTCGCACGTGTGTGGGAGTTCGCCACGACGGCGCCGCTCGACGAGCTGCGCTTCATCCTCGAGACGCGCCGCCTGAACCGGGCCGCGGCCGAGCGGTCGTTGGCCGGCGCGTACGGCCACGAGGTGGGGCGTACGCTGCGGCGCGAACGCGAGCGCGCGGTGATGGGCGACAGCATCTTCGCGCGGATACTCTCCTGCACCTCGGCGGCCTGCGACGCCCGCATGGCCGGGGCGCCGATCCCCGTGATGAGCAACTCGGGAAGCGGCAATCAGGGCATCGCGGCGACGCTGCCCGTCGTGGTCTATGCCGAGGAGACGGGGGCCGACGAGGAGCGGACCGTGCGTGCGCTGATGTTGAGCCACCTCACGGTGATCTACATCAAACAGAGCCTCGGACGGTTGTCGGCGCTCTGCGGCTGCGTGGTGGCCGCCACGGGGTCGAGCTGCGGCATCGCCTACCTGATGGGCGGCGGTTATCCGCAGATCGTCGCGGCGGTGAAGAACATGATCGCCAACCTCACGGGCATGATCTGCGACGGTGCGAAGCCCAGCTGTGCGATGAAGCTCGCGAGCGGCGTCTCGACGGCCGTGCTCTCGGCCATGATGGCGATGGACGGCCATTGCGTTACCCCGGTCGAAGGGATCATCGAGGAGGATGTCGACAAGTGCATCCGCAACCTCACCTCCATCGGTCGCGACAGCATGAGGGAGACCGATCGTCTCGTGCTGCACATCATGACCCACAAGAGCTGACGCTGCGGACTGCTGCCGGGCCGGAAGCTCGGGTGGCACAGAGGACTGTTTCGGTCGGAATTCTGCGTCGGGAGACCGCCTCATGCGGCTTCCCGACGTTTTTCGTATGCGTTTTGGATGGTCGGACAGGGCTTCGGCGGCGGAACCGGGCGTCGCCTGCGGTTGGCGGTGCAGGACGTTTCTCGGCTGCGTTCGATCTGCGGCCCACGCAGGGAGCGTTGGGGTCCGTCGGGCGAACAGCGCCGTCTGCCGTTGCGCTGCGGGCGAACGGAGCCTTTTATCCCGTCCGTGCGACGGGGATGCGGAACGGTTACTGGAAAACGGTCCGGACGATGATGCCCGTAGCGCCCTGATGGCGCGTGGTGTAGTCTTTGGCGATCCGGCTGGTCTTCAGCAGGAACTCCTCGTTGTCGCGCAGCGGCGTGAACCACGCGCGCAGGGAGTCGTAATCGGCGATCGCGTGTCCGGCGCCGAGCGTCACCAGATCGCGTGCCTCCTTGAATTTGCGGTAGTTGGGGCCGAACGCCACCGGAAGTCCGAACGTGGCGGCCTCCAGCGTGTTGTGGATCCCGACGCCGAATCCGCCGCCGATGTAGCTCCACGTCGCATAGCCGTAGACGGAGGAAAGCAGCCCCACCGTGTCGAGAATCAGCAGCTGGCGCGAGCCGTAGCCCGTACGGGGCGTGCATTCGGTGTAACGCAGCGCGCCGCCGCGCGTCTCGGCGATCAGACGGGCGATGCGCGCCTCGTCCATTTCGTGGGGGGCGATGACGAACTTCACGTCGGGGTTGTCGTTCATCAGCCGGATCAGGAGCTCCTCGTCGGGACCCCATGTCGAACCGGCCACGAACAGCCGTCCGTCGCCTTTGAAGCGGTCTACGACATCGATGCGCTTGGCTGCGCGGGCGATCTCGGCCACGCGGTCGAAACGGGTGTCGCCCGCTACGATCACGTTGTCGAAACCCAGCCGGGCGAGCAGCGTCTTCGACTCTTCGTTCTGCACGAACATCGCGTGGAACGACTCCAGCGCCTGCCGCCACAGTCCGCCGTAGGGGCGGAAGAAGATCGAGTCGGGCCGGAAGATGGCCGAGACGATGAAGGTGCGGACCTTCCGCCGGCGCAGCTCGGCGAGCAGGTTGAGCCAGAACTCGTATTTGACGAAGATCGCGATTTCGGGGTGCGCCGCGTCGAGGAAGCGCCGGGCGTTGCGGGGCGTGTCGATCGGCAGGTAGAAGATGTAGTCGACCCCCTTGTAATCCTTGCGGATTTCGTAGCCCGAGGGGGAGAAGAAGGTCAGCAGAATCTTGAATTCGGGATGCTCCTTGCGGATCCGTTCGATGATCGGCCGTCCCTGTTCGAATTCGCCGAGCGAGGCGACGTGCACCCACACGATCCGGTCTGCCGGACCGATGGCCGTCTGCATGCGGCGGAACAGATCCTTGCGGCCGTCTATCCAAAGCCGGGCCTTCCGGTGTCGCGGAGCCACGAGCCGGATGATCCAAACGTAGAGCGTGAGGCCGAAATTATAGAGCCACATCCTTTGTCGGCGATTAACGGAGGTATCGGCCGGAGCGCCGCCCTGTGGACGAATCGGTCCGACCGTTTTTCTTATCAGCCGACAAAGATAGCATTTTTTGCCGGAAAACCAAAATCGGCGTCTCCGTTTTGCGTTTTGCGGCCGTCGGCGGCGCTTCGCCGGCGCAGCGGAAGGGGGTGCCGGATGCCGGCGACCGCAGGCCGGAGGGCTTTCGTGCGGAGCCGTTCGCCGGGGCGTCCGGGCGGCGGATGCGCGTCGGTCGCGACGGGTGCTTTATATATAAGGTGTCCCTGCCGGTTTCGGGCGCTCCTGCATGCGCGTATCGGGACGGCGCCGCGAAACCATGGCGACGTCCGGCTGTGGTCCAATGGGAAGGGGCGATGGTTATGCCGCGATTACCAGTGGCACTCCATCGCCCGTTCGATCAGGCGTACCTCCATCGATCCGTCGGGCCATACGTCCACGGCCGCCAGATCGAACTGAAGCTCCTCCTCCGCGTTACCGTGCAGGGATATGTATCGTAGCGCGGCCCGCTGCAGCGCCCGGAATTTGGCCGGAGTGACGGCCTGTTCGGGCGTCGTGAGCCCCGCGGCGCGCCGGGTTTTGACCTCCACGAAGTGCAGCACACCGGCGTGCCGGGCCACGATGTCGAGTTCGTAGCGCCCTGCGCGCCAGTTTCGGGCAAGGATGTCGTAACCCGCGCGGCACAGATATTCCGCCGCAGCCCGCTCGCCGGCCCGGCCCGTTTCGGCGCTCGTCATGGCCGGCGGAAGTATTTGACGGCGCCTGTGCGCCGCGTGGGATCGAGAGGCATGGTCGGAGGGTTTCGGCGGCGCAGCCTCGGCCGAGACCGGAACTGCCGCCATGACACAATATGAATTCGAAAGCCGTCGTTCGGGCACAATGTCCGGGGTGGCCCGGCGCGTGCGTTCCGTGCGTTCGGGCATGACTGCCCCGCGCCGCCGGGCCGTCCGGAGCTTACAGCAGGAATCCGAGGTCCTCGCCCGGCTGCACCTCGAAGGGCCGTTCGCCCTTGCGGAAGAGGCGCATCGGGCGGCTGCCGATCAGTTCGAGACGACCCGCTTCGAGGCGGAGCATGCACCCCTCGCGCAGGCCGGCGACCCAGCGGCCGGGGTTGGCCTCTATGTATTCGAGGATGCGCTGCTCGCGCGTCTCGCCGGCATGGCCCGCGGGGTTGGCGTCGAGGTAGTGGGGATTGATCTGGAAGCCGACGGCGCCGATGGCCGCGAACGATTGCGGTTCGACGATCGGCATATCGTTTGTGGTCGAGATCGTGGGGCAGGCCACGTTGCTGCCCGCCGACCAGCCGAAGTAGGGCGTGCCGGCGTCGATCGCCGCGCAGATCGCCTCCATGAGCCCCTGCTCCTGCATCTTTTGGGCCAGCGCGAAAGTGTTGCCGCCGCCCACGCAGACGGCCGGTGCCGTGCGGATCGCCTCGATCGGATCGGAGGCCCGGTGTACGGAGCGGATGCGGATGCCCGCTTCGCCCAGACGCTCCTGCACGCGGCGCTCGTATTCGTCGTAGGAGAAGGTGACGGCGGCGTAGGGAACGAACACGGCCTCGCGCACCGAACCGAGGAAACGATCGATTTCGGGCAGCGGATAGCGGAGATACTCCTCCCCGGCATTGGTCGAATTGGAGATCAGAAGCAGTTTCTTAATCGATTGATTCATAGTATGTTGTTTTGCAAAATGTGCTAAATGTCCGAAAAATTGTGCGCAAAATTTTGGGCCGGTTTGTCAAAAATAATAAAAAAAGTGTTACTTTTGTGCGCATTTGTTTGATAAATTCAAGGAACTATTACCTAATATTGTTTAACTAAAAATTTAAAATCATGGCAGATGTTCAATCTAAAGTCGTCGAGATCATCGTTGACAAACTGGGCGTAAAGGAGTCGGAAGTAGTGCCCGAAGCAAGCTTCACGAACCACCTCGGCGCCGATTCGCTCGACACCGTAGAGCTCATCATGGAGTTCGAGAAGGCTTTCGACATCACGATTCCCGATGAGGACGCCGAGAAGATCGCGACCGTAGGCGACGCCATCAACTACATCGAGGAGCACAAGAAATAATTTTCCAACGACGTTTTTTCACGGCCTCAAAGCCTTAAATTTATGACAGAAAGAAGAGTAGTCGTTACGGGCATCGGTACGATCAACCCGCTCGGCAATAACGCAGCAGAGTATTTTACGAATCTGGAGAAGGGAGTCAGCGGTGCAGCGCCGATTACTCATTTCGATGCCGAAAAGTTTAAGACGAAGTTCGCTTGTGAAGTGAAGGATTACGACCCGAGCCGGTATTTCGACCGCAAGGAGGTCCGCAAGTACGATCTGTTCACCCAGTATGCGCTCATCGCGGCCACCGAGGCCGTGGAGGACGCAGCCTTCGACATGGAGGCGCTCGACAAGGAGCAGGCGGGTGTGATCTGGAGCTCGGGCATCGGAGGACTCAAGTCGTTCTTCGATGAGTGCGTGGGCTATACCGAGGGCGGCAAGACCCCTCGGTTTAGCCCCTTCTTCATCCCCCGCATGATTTCCGACATCGCGGCCGGCTTCATCTCGATGAAGTACGGCTTCATGGGCCCGAACTATTGTACGGTTTCTGCCTGCGCCTCGTCGAACCACGGCCTGATCGCCGCGTTCGACGCCATCCGCTACGGCAAGGCCGACGTGATGATCGCCGGCGGTTCGGAAGCTGCGGTCAACGAACCGGCCGTGGGCGGTTTCAACTCCATGCAGGCGCTTTCGACGCGCAACGACGATCCCCAGCACGCTTCGCGTCCGTTCGATGCGGACCGCGACGGCTTCGTGATCGGCGAGGGTGCCGGAGCGCTGATTCTCGAGGAGCTGGAGCACGCCAAAGCGCGCGGAGCCAAGATCTATTGCGAGGTGGTCGGCGGCGGAGCATCCGCCGATGCCTACCACTTCACGGCGCCCCATCCCGAAGGAAAGGGTGCCATCAAGGCGATGCGCGATGCGCTGAAGGATGCGCACCTCGCACCGGAGGATATCGACTATGTGAACGTGCACGGCACGTCGACGCCGGCCGGCGACCTTCCCGAGCTGAAGGCCGTTGCGGAGGTGCTGGGCGAGCATGTCTACGATGTCAACATCTCCTCCACCAAGTCGATGACGGGACACCTGCTGGGTGCCGCCGGTGCCGTCGAGGCGTTGGCCTGCGTCTTCGCACTGACGCACGGCGTCGTGCCCCCGACCATCAACTGCGAGAACCTCGATCCGGCGATCGACGCGAAGCTCAACCTGACGCTCAACACGGCGCAGAAGCGCGACGTGAAGTGCGCGTTGAGCAATACGTTCGGTTTCGGCGGTCACAACGCGACGGTCATCTTCCGTAAGTTCTGACGCTGTGCTGGATTTCATTTTGCGCCCTTTCCGCTGCCGTTTCGGCGCGGACAGGGCGTATTACAAGATCATCGATGAGATGTTCGGATTCGTTCCGCACAACATCGAGCTCTACAAGCTGGCTTTGGTTCATAAGTCAGCTTCTTTGGTTTTGGAGGATGGACGTACGATCAACAACGAGCGTCTCGAGTATCTCGGCGACGCCGTGATCGAGGCCGTCACCTCCGATTATCTGTTCATCGAATTTCCCGATCGCGACGAGGGGTTCCTCACGCAGCTGCGTTCGAAGATGGTTTCGCGCCAGTCGCTCAACGGCCTCGCCGTGGAGCTGGGGCTCGATCGGCACGTGATTTCGAACGGAGGCGTCGCCATCGCCCAGAAACACATCTACGGCGATGCGTTCGAGGCGATGATCGGCGCGATGTACCTCGATCAGGGATACGAGTTCGTAAACCGGTTGCTCATCCACCGAATCTACGGGCGGCTGGTGAACCTCGAGGAGCTGACCGAAGCGGAGACCGATTTCAAGAGCCGCCTGATCGAGTGGTGCCAGCGCAATCGCCACCGGATTCAGTTCCGCATCGACTCCGAACGGAGCCACACCGTCCCGCGGCCCATGTTCTATTGCACGGTGCTGATCGACGACGTGGAGGTGGGGCACGGCTCGGGCGAGTCGAAGAAGGAGGCGGAACAGCGTGCCGCAGGCTCGGTGGCCCATACTTTCTCCGACGAGCGGTGCGCGTCGCTGCTCGACCGCATGGACCGGCTCGACCGTATGGCGGGGCGTTCCGTTCGGACCGACGTGCGGCCGGAGCCTGCTGCCGAGGCAGTTGCCGAGCCCGAAAAATCCGTTTCGTAGGTCGCACGGCGACGCAAGCGGCGGCGCGGAAGGTCTTTCGACGGGCCCTTTCGACGGGTTCGGTCGGCGGCGCCTGCGGGGGGCCGGAGGGTTGCCCGGAGGAGTCGTCGAAGTGATGTTCGTCGGTTTGCGGAACGGAGGGTCGGCGCAGTCGCGTGCAGGTTCCGGGGATGCGTCGGTGCGTCCGGATGCTTCTCGACGGTGTCCCGGGAGGTCGATGAGCGGCGTCTGCGGGGCTGACCGTCGGAAATCCCGGAGTCTTCCTGCATGCGGGGCTCGCGGCGAGGCGTTGCGTCGTAGATGGCGCTTGCGCCGGCGGGTGTGGAGGAGCCGCTGGACGCGACGTTCGCGCTTTGCCGGCAGTTGCGACCCGAGGTGCGGGCTTTCGTCATGGGGCGGCGGGTGCCGTCCGGAATTCAATCAATCATTCGTTCGCGTGAAAAACTTGCTCGATAAGTGGGCCTCGCGGGGAGCTGAGGCGCTCGACGATACCGAACTTCTGGCGGTGTTGACGGGCGATGCCGCATTGGCCGAGGCGTTGTTGCGCTCCGCGGGAGGATCGCTCGCACGGCTGGCGAGCCAACCCGAAGCGCGGCTGCGGATGGTCGGCGGATTGGGGCTGCCGCGGGCGCGCATGCTGCTCGCATGCGCCGAACTGGGCCGCCGGATCGCGGCTTCGCGGGCGCAGGAGGTGGAGATCATCCGCACGAGCGACGACGCGGTGCGTCTGTTCCGACCGCTGTTGGAGGGGCTTTCGTACGAGGAGTGCTGGGTGCTCTATCTTTCCGGTTCGAACCGCATCGTCGAGCGGCAGCGCGTGAGTCAGGGCGGCGTGCAGGGCACGGTCGTCGACCACCGTCTGGTGGTCAAACGTGCGTTGGAACTGCTCTCCACGCAGCTGATTCTGATCCACAACCACCCTTCGGGAGCGGCCGAGGCGAGCCCGCAGGACCGCGTGCTCACCGACAAGATCGTCCGTGCTGCCGCGCTCTTCGACATCCGGGTCCTCGATCACATCATCATCTCGCGCGAGGGCGATTTCTCGTTCCGCCGCGAGGGGCTGCTGGGCTGATCGTTCGTTAGCGTTTCCTTTTCGATCGTTTTTCGTCGGGGCCGCCGGTGTTTGCCGGGACCGATAGGCGGATTCTTCCGGTACGACTGACCGGGGGCTGCTTCGCGCGCGGGTGTGTGACATCGAAGGCTGTTCGCCGGCGGCGGCAGGACGGCACGAGCCTTCGGCGAGTTGCAGTCCGCCGCGTGGGGCGGCGGCGAACGGCCGACATTGCACGGCAATGTCGTACGGCGTTCGAATTTATTTTGGGGGATCTCTTCCCTCTTCACTTGCCCCTCCGACGCTCCGTCGCCTGCGGCCTTGCGGTCCGCTCCCCGGTGCCGCCCGTCGGCGGACCGGGTATGCGAAGATGCCGTTTTTCGTCCGCTTCCTTTCCCGGATTCCCATTTATTTTGTATTTTTGCCCTTCGGAAAATACGATAAACGCATACATACGATGACACAGGAAGAACTTTTCAAAAAGCTGGTCGCCCATTGCAAGGAGTACGGCTTCGTATTCCCTTCGAGCGAGATCTACGACGGACTGGGTGCCGTCTACGATTACGGTCAGAACGGTGTCGAGCTGAAGAACAACATCAAGCGTTACTGGTGGGATTCGATGGTCAAACTCCACGGCAACATCGTCGGCATCGACGCTGCGATCTTCATGCACCCCCGCACGTGGGAGGCTTCGGGCCACGTGGGAGCCTTCAACGATCCGCTGATCGACAACAAGGATTCGAAGAAGCGCTACCGTGCCGACGTGCTGGTCGAGGAGTGGCTCGCCAAGCAGGACGAAAAGATCGAGAAGGAGGTAGAAAAGGCCCGCAAGCGGTTCGGTGCCGATTTCGACGAGGCCAAGTACCGCGAGACCTCGCCCCGTGTCGCCGAGACGCAGGCCAAGCGCGACGCCATGCACGAGCGCTTCGCCGAGGCGTTGAACGCCAACGACCTCGCGGAGCTGCGCCAGATCATCCTCGACTGCGAGATCGTCTGCCCGATTTCGGGTACGCGCAACTGGACCGAGGTGCGTCAGTTCAACCTGATGTTCTCCACGCAGATGGGTTCGACCGCCGAGGGCGCGAATACCGTCTATCTGCGTCCCGAGACGGCGCAGGGCATCTTCGTCAACTTCCTCAACGTGCAGAAGACGGGCCGCATGAAGCTGCCGTTCGGCATCGCGCAGATCGGCAAGGCGTTCCGCAACGAGATCGTGGCGCGTCAGTTCATCTTCCGCATGCGCGAGTTCGAGCAGATGGAGATGCAGTTCTTCGTGCGTCCCGGCACCGAAATGGAGTGGTGGAACGAATGGAAGAACACCCGCATGGCCTGGCATCGTGCGCTGGGCTTCGGCGACGACAAGTACCGTTTCCACGACCACGACAAGCTGGCCCACTACGCCAATGCCGCCACGGATATCGAGTACGACTTCCCCTTCGGCTTCAAGGAGGTGGAGGGCATCCACTCGCGCACGGACTTCGATCTGGGCAACCACCAGAAGTTCTCGGGCAAAAAGATCCAGTACTTCGATCCCGAGACGGGCGAGAGCTACGTGCCCTATGTCGTCGAGACCTCGATCGGCGTCGACCGCATGTTCCTGCAGGTGATGTCGGCCGCCTACGTCGAGGAGCAGCTCGAGGGGGGCGATTCGCGCACGGTACTCAAGTTCCCCGCCGCGCTGGCTCCCGTCAAGGTCGCCGTGCTGCCCCTCGTCAAGAAGGACGGCATGCCCGAGGTGGCGCAGCGGATCGTCGACGAGCTGAAGTACGACTACAACGTCGTCTACGACGAGAAGGATTCGGTGGGCAAGCGCTACCGCCGTCAGGACGCCATCGGTACGCCGTTCTGCGTCACGGTCGACGGCCAGACGCTGGAGGACGGCACCGTCACGGTCCGCCACCGCGACACCATGCAGCAGGAGCGCGTCGCCATCGGGGCGCTGCGCGCGATGGTCGACGAGGAGTGCTCCTACCGCAAGCTGTTCCGCAAACTGAATCTGTAAGATCGTGAAGGGAGTGCGGAACCCGATCTTCGCCGATCCGCGGCGATTGCGGCGAGTCGTCATCGCCGTTTGCTTCGTCCTCGGTCTGGTGGCGGGGTGGCTGCTCGGCAGCACCGTGCTCCGTTAGCGCTTCGATGGCTGTGGGACGCATTCTGGCTATAGATTACGGCACGAAGCGCACGGGGATCGCCGTGAGCGATCCCCTGCGCATCATCGCCGGCGCGCTGGAGACGGTCGAGACGAAGGGGCTCGAACGCTGGCTCGCGGAGTACTTCGCCCGCGAAGAGGTCTCGACGATCGTCCTCGGCAAGCCTTCGCGCATGGACGGCACGCCGTCGGATACGTGGCGCTTCGTCGAGCCGCTGGCGGCCCGGCTACGCCGCGCATGGCCCGACAAGGAGGTGGTCTTCTACGACGAGCGGTTCACCTCCGTGCTGGCGCATCGCGCGATGCTCGAAAGCGGCATCGGCCGCATGGCCCGCCGCGACCGGGCGCTGGTCGACCGGATTTCGGCCACCATCATCCTGCAGGGCTACATGGATTCGATCGCCCTGCGGGGTTGAGCCCCGTCGCCGCTACGGCTTCGCTGCCGGCGCCTGCGACCGATTCCGGAGGCGATCGCTGCAGGTCCGTGGCCTGTTCGGCGATACGGTTCCTCGTTCGGGAAAAACGATCGAATAAAAAAAGAATGATATGATCTATCCTATTGTCGTATTCGGCTCGGAGACGTTGCGCAAACCCAGTGCGGCGCTGACGCCGGAGTACCCCGAGCTCAAGAAGCTCATCGAAGATATGTTCCTCACCCTCGCCGAGGCCGAGGGCGTCGGTCTGGCCGCACCGCAGATCGGCAAGAACATCCGTCTGTTCATCGTCGACTGCACGCCGTGGGGCGACGAGGAGGAGGTGTGCCGCGATTACAAGCGGGCCTTCATCAACCCCGAGATCTACGCCGTGTCGGAGGAGACCGACCTCTTCAACGAGGGGTGTCTTTCGTTGCCGGGGCTGCACGAGGATGTGCGCCGTCCGGTGGCGATCCGCATGCGCTACCTCGATGAGAACTTCGAGGAGCACGACGAGGAGTTCGACGGCCTGCGCGCCCGTGTCATCCAGCACGAGTACGACCACCTCGAGGGCAAGGTCTTCACCGACCGCCTCTCGCCGCTCCGTCGTCAGCTGCTCAAGAGCAAGCTGCTCAACTTCGCGAAGGGCAAGTACCGCGCCGCCTACAAGACGAAGTAGGGCGAAAGAGGCGGAGGTCCCGGCAGCTGTCTGCGACAGTCGCCTGCGGCGGTTGGCAAGCATTGCGGTAAGCGGTGGCGCCGGCGAGCCGCGTCCGCAGCGGTTCGAGGGCCGCGCGGCGGGAGTGTCGCCGGCCCTGCATGCCGGATTCCTTGCGACGGAGCCGCTGCCGGTTCGCGGGCACGATCTCGCTGCGGCGGCTCGGGACGCGCGTCGTGTGCGCCCCGTCGGTCGGTTGCGGGCGGGTAGGGTCGATTCGCCGCAGGGACTTTTTCGGCCGTCGGCCCTGCCGCGGGCTGTGCGTTCCGACAGAGGTACAGATAGGCGACGCCCCGGAATCCATCGATGGATTCCGGGGCGTCGCGTTGTTGTCGGAGCGCTCCGATCAGAATTTGTAGGCGGCGCCTACGTAGACCACGAGCGGGTTGCTGCGGTTGCTGTCGAACATCGGTTCGTACTTCAGACCGGCAGCGATGTTCCAGCGGTGTCCGACGTTGAAGTCGAAACCGCCGCCGACGCTCATACCGAAGGCCCAGTCCTCGATGTCGTTGGCCACGAGACCCAACTGCGGGTAGACGCCCCACCAGTCGGCGATGCGGAAGACGTAGTGGGCGTCGAAGTTGATGTCCACCGAGCTGTCTTTCTCCGCCAGAATGTAGATCGACGGCTCGATGCGCCAGTGCGAGTCGAATTCGTAGCGGTAGTAGGCACCGATGCCGACCGCCGCATCGTTGGTGTTGGTGTAGAAGTTCACGCGCGGACCCACCGAGTTGCGGAAAGTCCTTCTGGTCTGTGCCGACGCCGTGCAGGCGAAGATGGCAGCCATTGCGATAAGAAGAATTCGTTTCATGTTTGATTGTTTTGGTGTAACTGAATTTTGGTGAACTGTTTCTATTTTGGTTTCGTCGCTGCGTTGTTCCGAACTTCGCGTCTGCCGGGTGTTTCCGGGGCGTTCGAAGCGGTGTTCGGGATCGGCCGGTCGCTTTCGGGCAGTCGCTTTCGGGCGCCCCGGCCGTCCGATGCGCAATGATGTACAACACTCGTGCCGCGACGGTTCGGTCGTGCGCATTCCGAGCCCGTCGGGGGAGGGTCGGGCGCACAAAAAACCTCCCGGAATCCGAAGCAGGATTCCGGGAGGTTCGTTTGCGGCCGTTTCCGGCAGTCGACGGCCGGTCGGTTCCACCGCCGGCGTTGCGCCGGGGACGGATCGGCGGGAGACCGATCTTGTGCGACCGATGCCGTCGGATGAGCGCGGCGTCAGAATTTGTAGGAGGCGCCGATGCTGATTACGACGGGGTTCGAGCGCCAGTCGTCGAACATGGGCTGCCATTTCAGACCGGCCGAGAGGTCCCAGTCGCGCGTGATCGAGAAGTCGAAGCCACCGCCGATGTTCAGACCTGCGGCCCAGCGACCGATGTCGTTGGCCGTGATACCTACCGCCGGGTAGACCTTCCACGAGGGTGCCACATGGAATACGTATTGGGCGTCGACGCTCAAGTCGATCGAGCAGCCTTTATGCAGCAGCGCCGTGATCGAGGGTTCGATACGCCAGTTGTCCGTGAAGCTGTAGCGTCCGAAAGCGGTCAGACCGACGATGGTGCTCGTGTTGGTGTAGATGTTCATGCGCGGACCTACCGCCCAGTTACCACTGTCCTGTGCCGAAGCCGTCGTGACGGCGCACAATGCGACGAGTGCCGAAATGAGAAACTTTTTCATGGTCGTTTATGGGTTAAAAAAACGTTTTGCGGAACTGTTTGCCAAACAAATGTAGGAAAAAATCGCCCGGCATCCAAACAAATTCAACGAACCCGGCTATTTTTCCGACGAATAAATGCTGCGAAGTTTTCGGCCTTTCGCGGCGGGGGCCCTTGCGGCGGTCGTTCGCCGATGGGGATTGCGAAGGCGTTGCATCCGATTCGCTGCGTGGCGGATTCCTGCGTCTTATGTCGCAGCGGCCGAGCGATCGGGGTGGCGGATGGATTCGGTCGCCGGAGCGGAGCGATTCGCGATGCGTCTCGCTGCGGCATGCGGCGTCTCTGCGTTGCGGTCGGGTGCAGCTTGCCGGGGGATGTTCCGGCCGGTGCGATGCGGCGGGGTCGGGGCAGCGGTCCGACGGTCCGGCGGTCCGGCGGGGATACCGGCACAGCGGGTCAGCGGGTCAGCGGGGCAGCCGATCTGCCGATCAGCGGTCCGGCGGGGGATGCCGGGGTAATAGATGCGCTCCCGGAGGCGGGCTCCGATGAAAAAGCCCCGGAGCGGCGAGGCTCCGGGGCTTTGCGGTCGATATCCGTTGCGGATTATTTCTGGTTGAGCGCTGCGTGAGCGGCCGCCAGACGTGCGATGGGCACGCGGAAGGGCGAGCAGCTGACGTAGTTCAGACCCGCATAGTGGCAGAACTCCACCGACGAGGGCTCGCCGCCGTGCTCACCGCAGATGCCGCACTTGAGGTTCTCGCGCGTGCCGCGGCCCTTGAACACCGCCTCGCGGATGAGCTGGCCGACGCCGTTGCGGTCGAGAATCTGGAACGGATCGTTCTTCAGGATGCCCTTTTCGAGGTATACGGGCAGGAACTTCGAGATGTCGTCGCGCGAGAAGCCCAGCGTCATCTGCGTCAGGTCGTTGGTACCGAACGAGAAGAACTGCGCCACTTCGGCGATCTGGTTGGCCGTCACGGCGGCGCGCGGCACCTCGATCATCGTGCCGACCATGTACTCGATGCGGTCGTTGCGCTCCGAGAATACCTGCTCGGCCGTGCGGTCGATGATCGACTTCTGGTAGCGGAGCTCCTTGTGGTTGCCCACCAGCGGCACCATGATCTCCACATGCACGGGCGTGCCTGCGGCCTTGACGTTCATCGCGGCCTCGATGATGGCGCGCGCCTGCATCTCGGTGATCTCGGGGTAGGTGTTGCCCAGACGGCAGCCGCGGTGGCCCAGCATCGGGTTGAACTCCGCGAGCGACTCGACTTTGGCGACGATCTTCGCCAGCGGCAGGTTCATCTCCTCGGCCATTTCGCGCTGACCCTTCTCATCGTGGGGCACGAACTCGTGCAGGGGGGGATCCAGCAGGCGGACGGTCACCGGATAGCCGTTCATGGCCTTGAACAGACCCTCGAAGTCGCCGCGCTGGATGGGCAGCAGCTTCGCGAGCGCCACGCGGCGGCCGGCCTCGTCGTCGGCGAGGATCATCTCGCGGATCGCCTTGATGCGGTCGCCCTCGAAGAACATGTGCTCCGTGCGGCAGAGACCGATGCCCTCGGCACCGAATGCGAAGGCCTGTGCGGCATCCTTCGGCGTGTCGGCATTGGCGCGGACCTTCAGCACCGAGTACTTGCCGGCCAGCTCCATGAGCTGCCCGAAGTCGCCCGACAGGTCGGCGGCCTTCGTGGCCACCTCGCCGAGGTAGACCTCGCCGGTCGAACCGTTGAGCGAGATCCAGTCGCCCTCCTTCACCGTGAAGCCGTTCACCTTGATCGTGCGTGCCTTGTAGTCGATCTCCAGCTCGCCGGCGCCCGATACGCAGCACTTGCCCATGCCGCGTGCGACGACCGCCGCGTGGGAGGTCATGCCGCCGCGTGCGGTGAGGATGCCTGCGGCGTCGAGCATGCCCTTGAGGTCCTCGGGCGAGGTCTCGATGCGCACCAGCACGGCCTTCTGACCCGTTGCGGCCAGCACCTTCTCGGCCTCCTCGGCGAAGAACACCACGGGACCCGTAGCGGCGCCCGGCGAGGCGGGCAGACCCTTCGTGATCACCTGCGCGTGCTTGATGGCCTCCTTGTCGAAGACGGGGTGGAGCAGCTCGTCGAGCTTCGCGGGCTCGCAGCGCAGCACGGCAGTCTTCTCGTCGATCAGACCCTCGCGCAGCATGTCCATCGCGATCTTGACCATCGCGGCGCCCGTACGCTTGCCGTTGCGGCACTGCAGCATCCAGAGCTTACCGTCCTGAATCGTGAACTCGATGTCCTGCATGTCGGTGAAGTACTGCTCGAGATGGTGCTGGATTTCGTTCAGCTCGGCGTAGACGGTGGGCATCACCTCCTCGAGCGAGGGGTATTTGGCTGCACGATCCTCCTCCGAGATGTTCTGCGCTTTGGCCCAACGCTTCGAACCCTCGACGGTGATCTGCTGCGGGGTGCGGATGCCGGCCACGACGTCTTCGCCCTGCGCGTTGATCAGATACTCGCCGTTGAAGATGTTCTCGCCCGTCGCGGCGTCGCGCGAGAAGGCCACGCCCGTCGCGGAGTTCTGGCCCATGTTACCGAACACCATCGCCTGCACCGACACGGCCGTACCCCACTCGGCGGGGATGTTGTTGAGCTTGCGGTAGAGGATGGCGCGCTCGTTCATCCACGAGCCGAACACGGCGCAGATGGCGCCCCAGAGCTGATCCCACGGGCTGGCGGGGAAGTCCTCGCCCGTCTGGGCCTTCACGGCGGCCTTGAACTTCGCGACGAGCTCCTTCAGGTCGTCGGTCGTCAGGTCGGTGTCGTTCTTCACGCCGCGCAGGGCCTTCTGCTCCTCGATGATCACCTCGAACGGATCGTGGTCCTCCTTCGACACGGGTTTCATGCCGAGCACCACGTCGCCGTACATCTGCACGAAGCGGCGGTACGAGTCCCATGCGAAACGGGGGTTGCCCGAGAGCTTCGCCACGGCCTCCACTGCCTCGTCGTTCATACCGAGGTTGAGGATCGTGTCCATCATGCCCGGCATCGAGGCGCGTGCGCCCGAACGCACCGATACGAGCAGGGGCTTCTCCTTGCCGCCGAACTGTCGCTCGGTGAGGCGCTCGATGTTCTTCACCGCCTTCTCGACCTCCGGACGGAGCATCTCGATGACGGCCTCCTTGCCGTGCGCATAGTATTCCGTGCACACCTCGGTGGTGATCGTGAAGCCCGGAGGTACGGGGATGCCGATGAGGTTCATCTCCGCGAGGTTGGCACCCTTGCCGCCGAGCAGTTCGCGCATTTTGCCGTTGCCCTCGGCCTCTTTGTTGCCGAAGGTGTAGACTCGTTTAACGTCTGCCATAATTTTTTGAGATTGTTTATTGAGTTGTTACATGTTTCGTGTTTCGGCGGCCTCGTTCTTAAATAAAGATACGGGCGCGCCGTAGCGGACAGCGAATATAGCGAAACTTTTCGGAATATCCAAAAAATTCTACTCCAAGTAGACGAATACCGGCAGCGCGTAACTGCACCCGCTCCGATAGCGTCTGCTGTCGTAGGTCGGCGACGGATAGCCCGTTGCGTCGTCGAGCAGGAAGCGGCGGAGGTAGACGTCGCCGCCGCGCAGGCGGAAGGCCGTGTCGGCGAGGATCCGGTCGCGCATCCGCCAGCCGCCCCGGGCGCGGATGTTGCCCCGTCCGGCACGCTCGGCCCGGGCATGCCCGTCGCGGAGTCCGCAGGCCGCGGGATCGGCCGGAGCCGCGCGTCCCGCAACGATCAGCCGCACGCCCGGATGTTCGTCGCGCAGATCGGCGATGAGCCCTCCCGCCATGCGGGCGTCGCTGCAGAGCAGCAGCCCCACCGTGTCGCGGAGTCCCTCGCCGCGGCGCAGCAGGCCCTCGACGTAGAGGTAGCGCCGGCCCGGTTCGACGTAGTGCGGGAAGAACCGATCGCCGTGGTAGAGCAGGGCGAAGTCCATGCCGTCGAGCGAGTTGAGCGTGCGGTGGAGGTAGCTGTAGTCGCCTTCGACCGTCGCCGCGATGTCGCGCACGACCTCCTCGTTCTCGACGCTCCACAGAGCGACGACGGGCAGCGCCATCGAGTCGATGACGGCGGCCGCGCAGCGCACCTTGCGTGCGTAGCGCTCCGCGGTCCAGCGCAGCCGCCCCTCGGGCGTGTAGTCGCTGTCGTCGTAGAAGAGCGCCGGCAGGGTGTCGTGGAAGTGGTCGAGGTCCCAGTAGGCGATGCCTACGGGCGGCCGGGCCGCGAGGGCGACGCAGCCCGTGCAGAGCAGCAGGGCGAGTGTGGTGCGGAGCGGGAACATGGAGCGAGGGTCGTTGTCGGAGCCGGCGGGGGCCTGCCCGTCGTTATATACGTTTTTCCGCGGCCCTTTGTTTCGCTCGGTGCCGGACCGCCGTGCGAAGGCGTTTTCGGCGCGTTTCTTGTTCCGCGTGCGGGTAAAATCGCTCGACATGGAAAAACAGAACATGCCGCTCCGCGCGCGCCTGCTGGCCGCCGTCGCGCGGGTGCATCCCTTCGTGCTGACGGTCGTCTGCCTCGGTGTGCTGCTGGCCTACCTCATGGGCATGTACGTCACCGGATCGTTCCACGCAGCCTCGCGCTGGATGGGGGCCATGCTGGCCTGCACGTCGGTGGTGGTCGTGCTGCAGAAGTCCGCCTACAAGGATTCGCTCCCGGTGGGGCTCACGCGGATCTTCGGCACCTTCGTCGGGGCGCTCGTCGCCTACGTCTATCTGATCTGCTTCCCCTTCACGGTGGTGGGCATGCTCGCCTCGGTCTTCGTGCTGGAGATGATCTTCATGATGCTCGACATCTACAACAACGGCCACATCGCCACGATGACGCTGCTGATCATCATGCTCGTCTCGCAGATGACCCCCGACGCCGATCCGGCCGTCAACTGCATGCTGCGCTTCTTCGAGTCGGCCGTGGGCGTCGGCGTGGGCGTCGGACTGCTGTGGCTCATCGAGCAGTGGAACCGCTGGCGGCAGCGGCTGCTCCGCATGGGGCAGCGCACGGACCAGCAATCCGTCGGCATGGACGACATGCCGCTGCGCTGGGGCCACTTCCGCGTGCTGATCGTCGCCTCGCTCGGGCAGATGACGGGCGCCGCGCTGGCCACGCTCGTCGGTATCGTGCTCCCCATGCTGCGTATCGCCGACCACGGGAGCCTCTCCCCGCTGCAGCAGGGCGCGCTGGCCGCCACGAGCCTCGCGGGCATCACAGCAGGTTCGCTGCTCATCGGCCGCTGGAGCGACGAGCGGGGCTACCTGTTCTTCTTCCGCGCCTGCCCGGCGCTGATTCTGGCCGCCGCGCTGCTCGCCTACTTCACCGACGGGATGACGGGACTCGTTTTCGCCCTCTTCTTCATGGGGTTCGGCATCGGGGGCGGCTACAGCTTGGACTCCGACTACGTCTCCGAGATCATGCCCCGCCGCTGGCGGCTGACGATGGTGGGCGTGGCGAAGGCCTTCTCGGCTCTGGGCAACATCTTCGTGGCCGTGGCCTGCTTCTTCCTGCTGCGCACGTGGCACGACCCGCAGCTGTGGAACCGCCTCTTCCTGCTCATCGCGCTGCTGGCCGTCGTCATGCTGCTGGCCCGCGTGCGTTTCGCGCAGAGCCCCGGGTGGCTCTACGCCCACGGCCGCGACGAGGAGGCCGAACGCGCCGTGCACTATTTCCTCGGGCCCGACGTGGTGATCGGCGAGCTGCGCGACCGGCCCCGCAAGGGGGCTGCGCCGGAGCCTTCGTGGCGCGATCTGTTCCGGGGCGGCAACGCCCGCAAGGCGATCTTCAGCGGCGTGCCGTGGGCCTGCGAGGGGGTGGGCGTCTACGGCGTGGGGGTCTTCCTCCCGGTGCTGCTCATGGCGCTCGTGCCGGGGGCGGCGCACGAGGGGGCGTTCGACCGCATCGTCCGCTCGGTCGAGCTGACCGCGTGGATCAACCTCTTCATTCTGCCCGGTTTCGTCCTCGGGTTGCTTTCGGTCCGCCGCCGGTGCCACGTGCGGACCCAGACGTGGGGTTTCCTCCTCTGCGCCGCGGGGCTCGGGGTGCTGCTGCTGGCGCAGCTGCTCCACGCTCCCGTGTGGCTCTCGGTGGTCGGATTCATGATCTTCGAGCTCTTCCTCAATGCGGGACCCCATCTGATGACCTTCATCCTGCCGCCCCAGATCTACCCCGTGGCCGAACGGGGCGCCGGCGCCGGATTCGCGGCCGCCTGCGGCAAGGCGGGCGCGGTGCTCGGCGTCTTCTTCATGCCGCTGCTGCTCCGCTGGGGCGGCATGACGCTGGTGCTCGCGACGGTGATCCTCCTCCAGCTCGCGGGGGCGTGGGTCACGGCCGCGCTCGGCCGCAAGATCCTGCCCTGCCGTTGAGCGGCGCATGCGGCGACGGCCCGCAGGAACTCCACCGGGGAGCCTCCTGCGGGCCGTCGTCGTGCGGAAAAGGGGGCTATGCCTGCCGGCCGTTCCAGTCGGAGTGGTCGGGTTTCGGCTGCTCGTCGAACTGCAGGCGGGGCAGCAGGAAGAGCCATGTCGCCACGCAGAAGGGGGCGGTGAGCGTGGCGATGCCGAGCGGCGCCGTGAGCGAGTTCATGCCGGCCTGAATGAAGAGCGTCGCCGCGATGCCCAGCAGGGCCCACAGCGAGGAGCGGAGCGTGGGTCGGTGGAATACCGTGGCGAGGGCGATGGCCGTCAGCACGGGGCTGAAGCCGTAGAGTCCCGTGGCGATGGCGCTCCGTTCGGCACCGAAGGCCCACGCGCCGAGCAGCGCCGCGGCCGAACCGATAGCGGCCCAGAGCGCCGCCTTGCGGTCGGCGACGAGGAGTCCGAGCAGGAAGAAGAGCCCCGTGACCCACGAGTCGATGAGGAAGACCTGCGAAAGCCCCTTGAGCCATCCCTCGACGAGGTCGCCGAAGGGCAGCCGGCCGAGCGCTGTCACGGCCGCGGGCAGCTCGGGCGTCGCCATGTGGGCGGGCGGCATGCCGTGCATGGCGCGGGCGGCGAGCAGGAAGCACCACGTGCAGAAGACGAAGGGGAAGGTCAGCGAGTTGACCCGCCACGGGGCCATCACGTTGTTGAAGGCCGTCCGCACCCACGTCGTGAGCGCGGCGCAGAAGACGAGTGCCAGCCACATCCCCGCCGTGCTCCCGAGGAAGGTCGGGAAGGCGCAGCCCACCAGAATGCCGTTGAAGCCCCAGAGCCCCTGCGCGCCGTCTGAGGCCGGGAGGCCGAGCAGCCGCCCGGTGAGGGTCGCGGCGACGAGGCCCAGCAGCGCGCCCCAAGCCACGAGGCCCGTGCCCTGCTCGTAGGCGCCCCAGAAGATGCCGGCGAGGAAGAGCAGTCCCGTCCAGACGTTGTTCTGGAACATCACCTGCCCGGCGCCGCGCAGCAGCGAAGCGCCGAATTCGTAGATTCCGCCGCGCATCGGGGCGACGGTCGTAGTCGTGTTTTTCATCGTTCAGTCGTTGTTTTGCGGGCGGTGGCCCGGCGGCCTCCGGTGCGCAGGGCCCCGCCGCCCGCCCGAAGGCGCGCGGGGACCCTCGCCCGAAGGCGGGTTGCAAAGATAGGGAATATTCGTCTCGTCGGGGCCTGTCGGGCGATCTTCCGCCGGCGCGGCTCACCGCCACGGAAACTCCGGCGGCAGCGGCCGGCCCTGCGTCTCGAGCCGCACGTCGGAGCAGAAGGCGCGCACGAGGCGCTTCACGGGGCCCGTTTCGCGCCCGAGCGCCTTGTAGAGCAGGCCGCAGTCGTTCGGCAGCCGCGAGATGCCGGCCGCCAGCCCCGCATCGCGGTCGATGAAGGCCTCGGTGCGGTCGTAGAGGCGGTCGGCATGTTCGGGCGGGGTCAGCACGACGACGTTGGCGAAGACGTCGTAGCCGTTCATCGTGCCGAGCGTCTCGGGCCGGTGCGCTTCGGGCCGCACCACGAACTTCTCGCGGAACAGCGGCGTGCCGTCGGGCCGCTCGGCGTGCGTGCAGACCGAGAGGATGTCGTAGGCGAAGCGCTCGCCCGCGCCGAAGTGCTTGCGGCCGCTCATGTAGATCTCGGCGTAGAAGAGCGTCGCCGAGGGGGCGACGCGCAGGGTCGTGTCGGCCCGGAAGCGCGTGTGCCGGCAGGGGATCGTCGGCTCGGGCAGATACTCCATGTAGGCCTCCTCGTCGAGTTCGAAGCGCTGCGTCAGCGCCGCGTGGTTGTAGCGCATCTCCGCGAGCTTGGTCGCCGCGCCCGTCGAAATGTGGGCGCAGGCGCCGCGCCGCAGCGTGATGTGCTGCTCGTAGCGGTCGCCGTCGACGTTCGGGCCTCCCGAGGAGAGGATGTAGACGCACGGCATGTCGGGCATCTCCTCGTCGAAGTAGAGCGCCTGCTGCACGATCAGGGGCGCGCGGCGCTCCCATTCGCGCAGGATCGAGCGGCCCGAGGCGTCGCGTTCGAAACCCAGCCGAAGGTAGCCCGTCTTGCCCGGCGTGCCGACGGGCATCGCCGGGGGCTGTGCGAGGTAGGGCGCCATTTCGCGGGCGCCCGACTCCCTCATCGCGCTCCGGCCGCCGCGGCCGGCTCCTCCCGCTTGCGCAGGTCGATGTCGAAAAGCGCCATCCGTCGGATCAGCGCCAGCAGCTCCTCGATCCCTTCGCCCGTCATGCAGTTGGTGAAGACGAAAGGCTTGCCCGGACGCATCGCCTCCGAGTCGCGGCGCATCACCTCGAGGTCGGCGTGGACGTAGGGGGCCAGATCGGTCTTGTTGATGACGAGAATGTCCGATTGCGAGATGCCCGGACCGTCCTTGCGGGGGATTTTGTCGCCTGCGGCCACGTCGATCACGTAGATGAAGAAGTCGACGAGCGCCGGGCTGAACGTGAGGGTGAGGTTGTCGCCGCCCGATTCGATCAGCACGATCTCGCCGTCGGGGAAGCGCGCCTCCATCTCCTCGACGGCGGCGATGTTCATCGAGGGGTCCTCGCGCACGGCCGTGTGGGGGCAGGCGCCCGTCTCCACGCCGATGATGCGCTCCTCGACCAAGACGCCCTTGAGCATCTTGCGGACGTGTTTGGCGTCTTCGGTCGTCACCACGTCGTTGGTGATCACCAGCACCTTGTAGCCCATCTCCAGAAGACGGGGCGTGATCGCCTCGATCAGGGCGGTCTTTCCGGAACCGACGGGTCCGCCGATTCCGATTCTGCATGTGTTGTTCATGGGTAAAATTATGGGTTATCGGTCGAAAAACGAGGGCTCGGTCAGTTCATGAACATCCGCTTGAGCCCCTTCTCGTGCAGCGAGGCGAGGATGTCGACCTGCGGCACGAAGGCGTTCATCTCGTCGAGCTCCATCGCGCGCACGGTTTCGTAGAGCGCGTCGGCCTCGTCGCCGAGCCGGAAGAGGATGCGCTGCGTGTCGTAGTGCGAGACCCGCACGCAGCGCAGCGCGGCGCTCGCCACCATGTTCGCCGCACCGTACTGCTGCGCCGCGAAGAGCGCCCGTTCGGAGAGGCCGCAGGCGGCGAAGACGATGCCCTGCGCCGCAGGGTAGGTGCCCGGCGTGCGGCCCGCGGCGATGTCGGCGAGCCACGCCTCGATCTCCGCGTCGGGGAAGATGTGCACGGCCAGCTCGGCCATCTTCTTCCCCATGCGGCAGGTCATCAGCCGCGCCTCGGCGTTGAGCTTGCAGCGGATCGCCGCGCCGTCGGCCTCCGCGATGCCCGCCCGGTCGCGGGCGAGGTAGCTCCGGCGGGCATGCAGCGCCGCGATGCCGTCGGTGAAGGCCGCCTGCCGCACGATGTCGCGCGTGTAGGCTTCGAGCGTCGCGGCATCGTGCACCAACCCCTCCTCGGCGGCCGTTTCGAGGCCGTTCGAGAAGGAGAAGGTGCCTACCGGGAAGGCCGAGTCGGCGAATTCGAGCAGCCGGATCAGCTGCATGGCGTTCTCGGACATGGCGCTTCAGTGGGTGTGCGGGTGGGCGTGGCGCGTGCCGTCGGCATGGAGATGCTCGTGCGCATGTTCATGGCGGTGCGGGCAGGCGCAGTCATGCTCGTGGTCGTGCTCGTGTTCGCAGCCGCAGCCGGTGTCGTGCCTGTGATCGTGCCCGTGTTCGCAGCCGCAGCCGGTGTCGTGGTGGCTGTGGACATGGCTGTCGGGCCCCGTGCCGCCGAACAGCCGGCGGATTTCGTGGGGCGCGAGGTAGGGGATGATCTCCGCGCCGGGCTGGAACGAGACGACGACCCCTTCGAGACGGTGCGTGCGCATGACGCTCTCCATCACCTTGCGGTCGACCGTGAGGGGGATGTAGGCCTTCGTGCCCTTGATCACCGCGGGCCAGTGCTGGTTGCCCACGGCGTGGCCCAGCTCCATCGCCGTGCGGAGCATCGTCTCGGGCGATTCGGCGGTCAGGGCGCCGAGGTCGGCGACCAGCACGTCGTTGAGGCGGATGCGCACGGCGAGGATATGCCGGCGGTCGGGGTCGTATTCGAGGATGTCGCCGTCGAGCAGCTGCGTGTGGCGCTTGAGGGCCACGGCGCACTCCTCGCCCGCGTCGGTCGCGGCGACGAAGCGGCTTTTCTGGGCCGTCCACTGGTCGAGCTCCACGTAGTCGATCCGTGCCTGCCGCGCCTGCTCCCGCCACTCGGGGGCGGAGTGATTTCCGAGGATTTCGGTATGGATTTTCATGAGGCGTGCGTTGGTTGCTATCCGAAGAAATAGAGTTGGCCCAGCGAGAACTTCTCGGCCGGAGCGACGTAGGCGCGTACGCCGTCGATCAGCACGTCGAACCGTTCGGGATCGACGTCGATGCGGGGCGTGCCTCCGTTGCGCACCATGTCGAACTTGGTGAGCTGGCGCGTGCGCCGCACGGGGCAGACCATGCGCTGCAGCCCGAGACGCTCCCGGATGCCGCTCTCGCAGGCGGCGTTCGAGACGAACGAGATGCTCGTATGGGGCATCGCGGTGCCGAATCCGCCGTACATCGGGCGGTAGTAGCAGGGCTGCGGCGTGGGCAGCGAGGCGTTGGGGTCGCCCATGTTCGACCAGTTGATCAGACCGCCCTTGATCACCATCTTGGGCTTGGCGCCGAAGAACTGCGGCTCCCACAGCACGAGGTCGGCCACCTTTCCCTTCTCGACCGATCCGAGGTAGTCCGAGACGCCGAACGTGACGGCGGGGTTGATCGTGATCTTGGCCAAGTAGCGCAGCACGCGGAAATTGTCGTTGCCGTCGGCGTCCTCGGCCAGCTTGCCCACGGCGTTCTTCATGTAGGAGGCCATCTGGAAGGTGCGCATGAACGACTCGCCGATGCGGCCCATCGCCTGCGAGTCGGACGAGACCATCGACAGCACGCCCAGATCGTGCAGCACGTTCTCGGCGGCCTGCGTCTCGGGCCGCACGCGGCTCTCGGCGAAGGCGACGTCGGAGGGGATCTTCGGATTGAGGTTGTGGCACACCATGATCATGTCGAAGAGCTCGGCCTGCGAGTTGATGCCGAAGGGCAGGGTGGGGTTCGTCGACGAGGGGAGCACGTAGGGCATCGAGGCCACCTTCAGCAGGTCGGGTGCGTGTCCGCCGCCGGCGCCTTCGGTGTGGTAGGTGTGGATCGTGCGGCCGTCCATCGCGGCGATGGTGTCCTCGACGTAGCCGCCCTCGTTGAGCGTGTCGGAGTGGATGGCCACCTGCACGTCGTAGCGGTCGGCGACGTCGAGCGCGGCGCGGATCGCCGCGGGGGTCGAGCCCCAGTCCTCGTGGACCTTCAGGCCGCAGACGCCCGCTTCGATCTGCTCCTCGAGCGGACCCGCCACCGAGCAGTTGCCCTTGCCCAGCAGACCCACGTTCACGGGGATTCCCTCGAGGGCCTCGAGCATCCGTTCGGTGCTCCAGCGGCCCGAGGTGATGGTCGTGCCGTTGCTGCCGTCGGAGGGGCCGATGCCGCCGCCGAAGAGCGTGGTGATGCCGTTGCTCAAGGCCGCGTAGGCCTGCTGCGGGGCGATCATGTGCACGTGGCCGTCGATGCCCGCGGCCGTGAGGATCAGGTGCTCGCCCGAAATGGCGTCGGTCGCCGCACCGGTGATCAGATCGGGGTGCACGCCCTGCATCGTGTTGGGGTTGCCCGCCTTGCCGATGCCGGCGATCTTGCCGTCCTTGATGCCCACGTCGGCCTTCACGACGCCCAGCACGGGGTCGATGATCGTGACGTTGGTGATCACCAGATCGAGCGAACCCTCCTTCGAGGTCATCGTGTTGGCGAGGCCCATGCCGTCGCGGATGGTCTTTCCGCCGCCGTAGACCACTTCGTCGCCGTATTCGCGCAAGTCTTTTTCGATCTCGACGTAGAGATCGGTGTCGCCCAGCCGGATCTTGTCGCCGACGGTCGGGCCGAACAGGTTGTTGTATTCCTGACGTGTTATCGTAGCCATGTCTCGTTGTTTTTGCGTGCGCATGCGGCCGTGTTTATCTCTTTCGGTTGTTTTTGTCCCCCGGGGCGTCGTGTGCGGGCGTGTTCGGGGCGGAGGCCGGCTGCTGCCGGCTGCGGTCGGCATGGGGCTGCCGGGCCGCCGTCGCGGGCCGTGCGGCGTGCGCCGGAGTCTCCGTCTGCGGCTGCCGGTCGGCTGCGGGCGCGGAGACCTTGAACCCGGCCTCGCGCACGACGCGCAGCGCCTTGAGCCGGGCGGGGAAGTAGCCCGGGGCGTCTTCGTCGCCCGTGTAGCCCATCACCAGCCCGTTGAAGCCGATCACGCGGCGTTTGCCCGCGTAGGGCACCGCCTCGACCTGCTTTTCGTCGCCCGGTTCGAAGCGTATGGCCGTCGTCGCGGGGATGTTGAGGTGGTAGCCGAACGCGGCGTCGCGGTCGAACTCCAGATAGCGGTTCACCTCGAAGAGGTGGAAGTGGGAGCCGACCTGAATGGGTCGGTCGCCCGTGTTGCGCACGGTCAGCGTCACGGTCGGGCGGCCGACGTTGTATTCGATCGGGTCGCCCGCGAGGATGATGCCGCCCACGGCCACGGGTTTCGCCGGGGCGAATCCCGGCCGGTTCGGATAGAGCCCCGCCTGCGTGGTGCGGCCGTCGGCCGGGGCGGGTTTGTTCGTAGGATTCATGTCGTCGGTTTTTTGCGGTTAACGGATCGGGTTGTGGATGCTGACCAGTCGCGTGCCGTCGGTGAACATCGCTTCGACCTGCAGCAGGCCGATCATGTCGGCGACGCCCTCCATCACGTCGTCCTTCGTCAGCACGCTGGCCGCTCCCTTCATCACCTCCTCGACGGTCTTGCCTTCGCGGGCCCCCTCGAGGGCCGTGGAGGTGATGTAGGCCACCGCCTCGGGGTAGTTGAGCTTCAGCCCCTTCTCCTTGCGTCTTTCGGCGATCATTCCGAGCGACAGCAGCATCAGCTTGTCGATCTCTTTCGGTGTCAAATGCATGGTATCTGAATGTTTTACGGTTTGTCGGTTCGGCGGGTCGCCGGTCGGCGTGCGGTGCGCGGGGTGGCACCGAATTTGATGCGGGCCGGACGACTTCTAAATCTTACCGATATGTTCAAAGCAATGATTATCGCGGGTTTCGGCGGATTCATCGGCACCTGCCTCCGGTTTCTCACCGGAAAACTCTGCCACATGGTCTGCGCCTCGGCCTTTCCGTGGGGCACCTTCACGGTCAACGTGATCGGCAGCTTCGTGATCGGCATCTTCTTCGGCATGGCCGAGAAGACGCACCTCATCTCGCCGTCGATGAACGTCTTTCTCATCACGGGCTTCTGCGGCGGCTTCACCACCTTCTCGTCGCTGGCCGACGACATGTACCTGCTGTTGCAGCAGAAACACTGGCTCTTCTTCGGCCTCTACGTCGGCGCGAGCTTCCTGCTCGGTCTGCTCCTCGTGTGGCTGGGCCGCTCGCTGGTGCGGGGGTGAGGCGGGGCGAACTCCGGTTCGCTCCCCGCCTTCCGCGTTCCGCTTCCCGCATCCGGTCTCTCCGCGTCGCGGCCGGTCAGACGCCCGCCGGCGCGGGGGTGCCCTCGAAGACCTCGGCCACGCGCTTCAGCCAGTCGATGATCCGGATGTGCTGCGGGCAGGCCCGCTCGCAGTTGCCGCAGGCGACGCACTCCGAGGCTTTGCCCCGCTCCTTCGCGAAGGCGGCGTACTGCGCCGGACCCGTGGCCTCGGTCTGGCCGAATGCCGTGCGGGCGTTGTAGAGCTTCAGGTCGTCGGCGATCGGAATCCGCTGCGGACAGGTCGGCAGGCAGTAGCCGCACGAGGTGCACTGCACGGGCGTCGTGCGGCAGATGGCGTCGGTCGCCGCCTCGATGATCCGCCGCTCCTCGGCGTCGAGCGGTTCGAAGTCGCGCATGAAGGCGGTATTCTCCTCCATCTGGCGCAGCGACGACATGCCGCTCAATACGGTCGTCACCCCTTCGAGGCTCGCCGCGAAGCGCATGGCCCATGCGGCGGGCGCGAGGTCGGGCCGATGGGCGCGGAACAACTGCCGCACCTCGGCCGGCACGTCGGACAGCATGCCGTTCTTCTGCGGACACATCGCCACGACCGGCTTGCCGTGGCGGCGCGCCGTCTCGTAGCAGCGGCGGGCCTGAATCGGCGTGCGCTCCCAGTCGACGTAGCTGATCTGCAGCTGCACGAAGTCGATCTCGGGATGCCGCGCGAGGATCTCCTCGAGCAGCTCCGGCGAGTCGTGGTAGGAGAAGCCCGTCAGGCCGATGCGCCCCTCGCGTTTCTTCCGTTCGACGAACTCGAAGCTGCGCAGCGCCTCGGCCTTCTCGTAGAAGGCCCGCGTGGCGCAGTGGACCAGATAGCGGTCGAAGAAGTCGACGCCGCAGGCCTCGAGCTGCAGGGCGAAGGTGCGCTCCTGCTGCTGCTCGTCGTCGAGAAGCAGCGTCGGGAGCTTGTCCGTAAGTTCGAATGCGGTGCGGGGATAGCGTTCGACCACCGCCCGCCGCAGGGCGGCTTCGCATTGTCCGTCGTGGTAGGTCGAGGCGACGTCGAAGTAGACGAAGCCGCGCGCGAGGAAGAGGTCCGCCATGCGGGCGAACTCCGCGACGTCGATCGACCCGGCGTCGGCCGGGTCGGTCAGCGGCAGGTGCATGCACCCGAATCCCAGTTTGCGCTCCATGTGCCTACTTGCGCTCGAGGAAGTTGATCGCGGCCCAGCCGCCGAAGATCTGCAGCAGCATGCCCGGCGTGCCGATGCGGAAGTCCTGCAGCGCAGCACGGAGCGAGCCGGTCATCGCCCACTCGACGGCCGTGCCGGCGAACTGGTAGAGGAGCACGACGGAGGCCACCAGAGCGAGGCTCGCCCGGCGGTAGCGGGCTGCGGCGTAGCCGGCGATGAGTGCCAGCAGCGTCGATTTGGCGAGGATCGCGGGCAGCGCGGCGACGGCGGGCATGCCGAACAGCGCGGCGTTGGCCAGCGGCGAGAGCAGGGCGGTCAGCAGACCGACCTTCCAGCCGTAGCGGTAGGCGCCCACGAGCGTGAAGAAGTAGATCGGCAGCAGCGTCGCGCCGCCCTGCGGCAGCAGGTGGCAGAGCTGCGGCAGGGCGATGTTGCCCAGCACGAAGAGTGCCGCCGCGGCGTAGGTCTTCGGCTGCCGGTAGGTCAGCGTACGGAATTCGATCGAAGAGGTGTTCATACGTTTATCGTTTTAAAAGTGAATGTTCATTCCGCCCGCGACGGTGGCGCGGGGCATCGGGAAGCCGGCGTTGATTTCGTAACGCTGCGCCAGCAGGTTCTCGCCCCGCAGGTAGAGTTCGATCCGGCGTGCGGCCCGGAAGGCGACGTCGGCGTTCCACAGCGCGAACCGCTCCTGCGTCGCGGGATCGGTCTGCGTGTAGAGCCCCCGGACGTATTGCAGGCCGGTCGAGGCGCTCCACCGTCCCTTCGCAAAATTGATGCCGCAATAGAGCTTGTGTTCGGGCGCCGCGACGACGGGGTAGCGCATGTGCAGGTAGCTGTAATTGGCCGCGATCCGCCATGCGGGCGAGATCCGGTAGGCCGCTTCGGCCTCGACGCCCCAGTTTTCGACCTTGCCCGTGTTGACGTTCATCGGACGGCCGTCGACCGGCCGGCGCACGATCATGTTCTCGCCGTCGATGAAGTAGAGGTTGACGCCGTAGGAGAGCGCTCCGCCGAGCAGCCGCTGGGCGAACGAGAGTTCGTAGTTCATCAGCCGTTCGGGCTTCAGATCGGGGTTCTGCGGCGGGAACATGTACATCTCGCGGATCGTCGGGAAGCGGAATCCCTTCGCCGCCGTCGCCTTGAGCTGCGCGTCGCGGGGCAGCTGGAGCGAAAGGCCGCCCTGCGGCACCCACTCCGTGCCGGTGTGCGAATGGCGGTCGACGCGGAGTCCGACGTCGAGCGTCAGCCGACGGGCGAGGCGCTGGCGGAAGTCGACGTAGGCCGCCACCTCGTCCATCGTCTTGTCGGCCGTGGTCACGTCCTTGCCCGTGGCGAGGTAGTGGTTCCACGCCTTGCCGCCGAAGCGCTGCCAGTCGAAGCCCGCGGTCAGCCGGTTGCCGGGGAAGAGCGTCGCGCTCTGGTACCACGCGATGCCCATCATCCGGTCGTGCGACCGGAAGCGGTAGTCGAGGGGCGGCTCGCCGGGGGCGTGGCCGTCGTCGATCCGGTGGCGGCCCCAGTTGGCGAAGAAGGTCAGCCCGCCCGAGGTGTTGCCGTAGTCGTTGCGCACCGATGCCGAGACCATGCCGCGCGTGATGCGGGCGTCGTTGTCGCGGATGGGGGCCGTCACCGGACCCGGATTCGAGGCGTTGAAATGCGTGAGATCGAGGTCGACGACCGCCTCCCATGCCCGGCCGATGCGGTAGCCGGCCTTCGCGTAGCCGCCGTATTGCTCGAATCCCATGTCGCGGCGGTGGCCGTCGGTGCGGTTGTAGGTGCCGCCCGCGGTGGCGGTGAACCGTTTGTGACGCATGCGTGCGGTGAGCGCCGTCTGCAGCGTGTTGTAGGAGCCGTAGTCGGCCTGCAGGTCGGCGTGGATGCCGTCGTCGTCCGTCTTGCGCGTCACGATGTTGATCACGCCGCCCATCGCGTTCGAGCCGTAGAGCACCGATGCCGGGCCGCGCACCACCTCCACGCGCTCGGCCATCGCCGAGCGGCAGGCGTCGGCGATGGGGTGGCCCATCAGCCCCATGTACTGCGGGTGACCGTCGATGAGCACGAGGAGTCCCGTAGTCGGGTTGCCGCTCTGCAGGCCGCTGCCGATGCCGCGCAGGGTCATCTGTCCGGCGGCGCCCGTCGCCACGCCGTAGCCCATCGTGCCGCGGCCCGTGACGAAGAGCCCCGGCACCTGCTCGGCGAGCGAGGGCAGCAGCGAGGAGCGGCGGCTTTCGGCGATCGTCTTGCGGTCGACGACCGAAACGGTCATGGGCAGGTGGCGCGGGTCGGTTTCGTGGCGCGTGCCGGTGACCACCACTTCGCCGATGGAGAGCGTGCGCGCCGCCGGCAGTGTGTCGCGCGGCGGGAGCGGGGCGGTCCGGGCCTGCGTCGTGCCCAGCGCGAGCAGACAGCCAGCGAGCGTCGTTGCCGCGCTCTTCATACGGCTTGGGTCTGTGCCCCGAGGGCCTTCATGAAGGCTTCGATGCGGGGAAGACACTCCTCGGCGGTGCGGGCGTCGCGGCAGCGGAGTTCGAGCGGGCACCAGCCCGTCTGCGTGCGGTCGACGATGTGGTCCACCTCGCGCTCGTAGGTCGTTTCGATGCCGGCGCGGCGCAGCAGTTCGAGAGCCGGGGTGCTGATCGTGTCGGCGTGGAGCCTGCGGACCTTTCCCGCCGCGAGCAGTGCGGCGGCCGCCTTGCCGACCACCTTGTCGGCGACGGAAGCTCCCTCAAGAAATGCGGGGTCGTGTTTGAGCAGTCGGTAGAGGTCCGCGACGCCGCGGCGCGAGCAGGTGCGTATCTCGGCGCCGTTGCGCACGACGCACGAATATCCGCCCTCGTGCAGGGTTCGAATCAGTCGTTGCATGATGTGTTTCGGGTGTTGAAGCGTTTGCAAAACAGGTAACCGGCATCGCCGATCCAATTATGATGCCAAATGCGACGCCGGCGCCGTTCGGAAGCGGGCGGACCGGCTTTTTTTGCGCGCGGCGCTTGCCCGTATGTGGGATTAGGACTATCTTTGTTCCCCGACGCCGCTGCGCGGCTTCGCGATCCGACACGCCAAACGACACGATCTATGAATAACTTCCGAATCCCGTTCTTCCGGCTGCTGCCCGTCTTCGTCTGCGCGCTCTGCTGCACGGCGGGTCCGGCTGCGGCGCAGATCCGCCTTGCGGCCAAACACAAACCGGCGGCGCGCATCGTCCTCACGACCCCCGATCCGGCCGACTCGGTCGCCGCCTCGCTCCTGCAGCGCTTCGTGCGGCGCATCAGCGATGCCGAACTGCCCATAGTCGCCGCCGACGACCTGCGCCGGGCGCCCGGCGCGGGCGACGTGCTGATCGGCAACGGCCTCTCCAACGCCGCCTTCGCGAGCGACTCGCTGCGCGAAGACGGCTTCCTGCTCTCGACCCGCGACGGGGCGCTGCGCATCGTCAGCGGCGGCGACAAGGGCAGCGTCTACGGCGTGGCGACGCTGCTCGAGCGTTGGCTCGGCGTGCAGTACTGGGGCGAGAACGAGTACACGCTCGTGCGTTCGGCCGACGTGCGGCTACCGCGGCTCCACCTTGTCGAGAATCCCGCCTTCCGCTACCGCCAGAGCCAGTTCTACGGCATGCGCAACGATCCCGACTACAAACTCTGGATGCGTCTCGAGGAGCCGCAGGAGGTCTTCGCGGGCAGCTACTGGGTCCATACCTTCGACCGGCTGCTCCCCTCGGCCCGGTATGGTGCCGAGCACCCCGAATACTACTCCTTCTTCGACGGCAAGCGCCACCCGGGCAAGGCGAGCCAGTGGTGCCTGACCAATCCCGAGCTCTTCGAGGTCGTCGCGCAGCGTCTCGATTCGATCTTCCGGGCGCATCCCGACCGGCGGATCGTCTCCGTGAGCCAGAACGACGGCAACTACACCAACTGCCGCTGCGACGCCTGCCGGGCGATCGACGAGCGCGAGGGCGGCCCTTCGGGCAGCCTGATCCACTTCCTCAACAAGCTCGCCGCACGCTTCCCCGACAAGGAGTTCTCGACGCTGGCCTACCTCTACACGATGACGCCCCCGAAGCACGTCGTGCCGCTGCCCAACGTCAACATCATGCTGTGCGACATCGACTGCGACCGCGAGGTGTCGCTCACGGAGAACGCCTCGGGCCGCGCCTTCATGGCCGCGATGGAGGGCTGGAGCGCCAAGACGCGCAACATTTTCGTCTGGGACTACGGCATCAACTTCGACAACTACCTCGCGCCCTTCCCCAACTTCCACATCTTGGCCGACAACATCCGTCTGTTCCGCGACCACGGGGCCAACATGCACTTCTCGCAGATCGCGGGGAGCCGCGGCGGCGACTTCGCCGAGCTGCGCACGTGGCTCGTGTCGAAACTGATGTGGAATCCCGACGCCGACACCGACGAGCTGATGCGCACCTTCCTCGACGGTTACTACGGTGCGGCGGCGCCCCACCTCTACCGTTATATCCAGACGATCACCGGGGCCCTGATCGGCAGCGGACAGCGGCTGTGGATCTACGACTCGCCCGTATCGCACAAGGGCGGGATGCTCAAGCCGGCGCTCATGCGGCGCTACGGCGAGCTCTTCGACCGGGCCGAGGAGGCCGTCGCGGGAGACAGCCTGCTGCTGGCTCGCGTGCAGCGTGCGCGTCTGCCGTTGCTCTACTCCGAGCTGGAGATCGCCCGCACGGAGCCCGAGAAGGATTTCGACGAGCTAACGCGCAAGCTCGATTATTTCGAGCGGCAGGTGAAACGCTTCGGCGTGCCGACGCTCAACGAGCGGAGCAACTCCCCGGTGGAGTACTGCGCGCTGTTCCGCACGCGCTACATGCCGCGCGCGGAGCGGAGCCTCGCCCGCGGCGCCGCGGTGCGTTTCGAGACCGAGCCGACGGGCAAATACGCCGCACTGGGCCGCACGGCGCTGACCGACGAGCTCTTCGGCGGTTCGAGCTTCGTGGAGAGCTGGATCGGCTGGGAGGGCTGCGACGCGGCCTTCGTGATCGATCTGGGCGAGCGGAAGGAGCTGCGCAGCGTCGAGGCGGATTTCCTGCACCAGCTGGGACAGTGGATCCTGCTTCCGACGCGCGTCGTCTACTCGGTGTCGGACGACGGCGAGCGCTTCGTCGAGGCGGGTGCCTACGACCTTGCGGAGGACCGTTCGGCTTCGGTGAAGTTCGTGGGCGTGAAGCACGCCTTCGCGACCCCGACTGCGGCCCGCTACATCCGTGTGGAGGTGACCGGCACCAAGACCTGTCCCCACTGGCACTACGGCGTGGGGCATCCCTGCTGGTTCTTCATCGACGAGGTGACCGTGCTTTAGCGCTCCGCTGCGATACGGAAGAGCCCTGCCGTTTTCCGACGGCAGGGCTCTTTCGTGTGTGTGCGGGCGGATCAGCGGTAGAAGCTCCCTTCCCAGCGGGCGGTGTTGCCCACTGCGTCGGTCACCGTGAGGCGCACGGTGTGGCGCCGGCGCGTCGCGGGGGTGTCGAAGAAGTGGACGAGGGTGCCGCGCATCGGAAAGCGGTCGCAGGGAACCCACGCTCCGTCGATCGTCATCCGGCAGGCGGCGATGCCCGCGAGGTTGTCGCCGACGCGGAAGCGCAGCGCCGGCTCTCCGCCCAGATCGGCCTCTTCGGCGAACAGGGGACGGACGACGGGCGGCAGCGTGTCCGCCACGACGAACAGTTCGCCCGTCGCGCGGGTCGCGGCGGTGACGGTGCCCCCGGCGTAGTGACCGCCCACGAAGGCGATGTCGCCTTTCGCCGTGCGGCGTGCCAGCGCGGCGCGCAGCTGCAGGGCGCGGGGCACCTCGGCGCGGATCGAGACCGTCATCGGGTGGCGGAGGGGCGTCGCGGCGTCGAGCATCCGGTAGGCGGGCGAGAGCACCGCGGCGCCTTCCACGGCGGCGGGCGCTTCGCGGCGTTCGGGGTGGCAGTAGCACGAGGCGTAGAGCGCACCGGCGGGGATGCGGGCCGTCGCCTCGTGGCCGATGGCCGCCGAACCCGCACGGTCGTGCCGCAGGGCGATGCTGCCCGGCTCCCGGCGGGCCCGGAACTCCTCCGCGCGGCCTTCGACGGTGAATTCGAGCGACGAACGGTTGCCCATGTCGTCCTCGGCCTCGATGCGGATGCGGCGCTGCCGGCCTGCGTCGGTGCGCACGAGTCCCCGCTCCTTCGCGAGGCGGTAGAAGCAGTCGGGGGCCCCTTCGGCCTGCGCCAGCCGGATCGCCTCGTTGCGCGTGCGGAGCTGCAGTCCGTAGCGGCTCACGGCGTCGCAGCAGCGGGCTGCCTCGGGCGCGAAGCACTCCATGCGGTATTCGAAGTAGGGCTCCCCGTCGATCGAGGCCGTGAGGCGCCAGATGCCGAAGGTGTTGTGCACGCCGTTGCGGCGGTCGGTCGCCTCGACGACGAAGTATCCCCTGCGTCCGATGCCGACGGGTTCGTTGCGCGTCAGGCGGTAGCGGCCCTCGGCCGTGCGGACCGCGGCGTAGGATTCGGCCGGCGCCTCGACCGCGATGCCGTCGAGTGTGTCGATCTCGATGTAGTGGATGCGCACGATGCGCGGGGGAAGATCGTCTGCGGGGCGGAAGTGCCCTTCGCGCAGGATGTTGCAGCGGCGCTGCGTGCGTCCCTCGCGCAACTCGAAGTGGAGGTGCGGACCCATCGAGGCGCCGCTGTTGCCCGAGTAGCCGACGAGGTCACCCCGGCGTACGGGATACTCCCCGGCGGCGAAGTGCAGGTCGACGTCGTTGGCGCGGCGGGCGTAACGTTCGCTGCGGAGGCGCTCCTCGATGTCGTCGCGGAAGCGCTGCAGGTGGCCGTAGACGGCCGTGCGGCCGTCGCGCAGGGCGAGGTAGAGGGCCCGGCCGTAGCCGCCCGGCGTGACGACGATGCGCGAGACGTAGCCGTCGGCCACGGCCGCCAGCTCCTTGCCCTCCGCGCCGTCGGTTTTGATGTCGATGCCGGCGTGGAAGTGGCCGGGCCGGATCTCGCCGAAGCTGGCGGCGTGCAGCCCCGCGACGCCGCGCACGGGGTAGGCGTAGGCGCCCGGTTCGGCTCCGCGGGCCGCCGGGAGGCTCGCCGCGAGGGCGGCGAAGACGAGGGTCAGAAGTCGTCGCATGCGTCGCACTCTTCGATGAACTCCGCCGCGGCCGGGAGCACCGTCTCGTAGTCGTAGCCGAGCGAGAGGCCGTAGCGGATCAGTTTGGTTTTCAGTTCGCGGGGCGTCGCCGCGCGGAGCGTGCGCACCTTGCGTGCGAGCTGCGTGCGCAGGCGGTCGCCCATCCCTGCGGGGTCGACCGCGGCCCATGCGGCGTCGATCGTTTCGGGGGCGATCCCTTTGCGGCGGAGCGCCGCGCGGATCTTGTAGGCGCCCCAGCCGCTCAAGCGCATCTTCTCGCGCACGAAGGCGTCGGCGTAGCGGCGGTCGTCGATGAAGCGGTCGGCCACGAGGCGCGCCACGATCCGTTCCGCATCGGCGGGGGCGAGGCCCCAGCCGCGCATCAGGCGCCGGGCGTCGCTTTCCGCCTTCTCGGCCCGGGCGCAGAGGCGCATCAGCGCGGCGAGCGCCTGCTCGGGGCTCTTGGTCCGCCGTTCGCGGGGCTGTTTTCCGGTCATTGGAGTCTGCTGCATGTCATGCGGGGTTTGCCGAAGAGGTCGTCGCGGACCTCCGTGCCGGCGTAGCCCTCCTCGTCGAGCATGCGGCGCATGGCTTCGGCGAAGGGCGGGTGGATTTCGAAGTAGAGGCGGCCGCCGGGGCGGAGCATCCGCTGTCCGGCGCGTGCGATGGCGCGGTAGAAGCGCAGCGGGTCGTTGTCGGGGACGAAGAGCGCTTCGCGGGGCTCGTAGTCGCGGACATTCGGGTGCATCGCCGCGCGTTCGCATTCGGGGACGTAGGGCGGGTTGGAGACGATCGCGTCGAACGGCTCGGGGAAGACCTCGGCGAGGTCGGCGAGCGCGTCGGCCCGGCGCAGTGCGACCCGTGCGCCCAGCGTGCGGCAGTTGGCGGCGGCGATGGCGAGCGCCCGCTCCGAGATGTCGGCGGCGTAGAGGCGCGTTCGGGGAAGTTCGAGCGCCAGCGTCGCGGCGATGCAGCCGCTGCCGGTCCCGACGTCGAGGATGGCGGCGGCCCCGCGCTCGTCGCGGGCGATCCATGCGGCCAGCTCCTCGGTCTCGGGCCGCGGGATGAGCACCCCTTCGCCGACGGCGAAGCGGCGGCCGAGGAACTCCGCGTTGCCGAGGAGGTACTGCACGGGGCATCCCGCCGCGAGGCGGGCGACCGTCTGTTCGAAGTCGTCGATCGCGGCCGGTGCCTCGGGGGCGGTCAGCAGCGCCGACAGCGTGATGCCCGAGCCTTCGGCGACGGCCATGCGGGCGATGCTCGTCGCCTCGCGGGCGTCGTAGAGCCCTTCGAGCGCCGCGCGGATGCGTTCGACGGCCGCACGGCGGGTGAGCGGCTGTCGGTCGCGCTTCGCATCGGGGCATCCGGTGCGCGGCGTATCGTCGTCGAGGCGGGTCATAGGGCGAGGTCGGCTAAAACGATGGCGACGGCGGCTTCGACCGCGACGGCGCCCCGCAGGGCGATGCAGGTGTCGTGGCGGCCGCCGATCGCGAGCCGCCGCACGGAGTCCGTAGCGGGGTCGTAGGTGGTCTGCGGGCGGGCGATGCTCGCGGTGGGTTTGAAGGCGACGCGCACGACCAGCTCGTTGCCGTTGGTCAGCCCGCCGACGATGCCCCCGGCGTGGTTGGTCGTCGTGGCGCCCGAGGCGTCGCGCAAGGGGTCGTTGTGTTCCGAGCCGCGCATCGCGGCCGCGGCGAATCCGCTGCCGAACTCCACGCCCCGGACCCCCGGCACGGCGAAGAGCAGGTGGGCCATGAGGCTCTCCGCGGTGTCGAAGAGGGGGTCGCCCCAGCCGGCCGGAACGCCCGTCGCGCGGCACTCGACCACGGCGCCCACCGAGTCGCCCGCGGCCGTTGCGGCGCGCAGCGTCTCGTCGAACCGCTCCGGGTCGGCGCAGCCTCCGATCGACACGATCCGCGTCGCGAAGCGCACCCCGGCGGGCAGCGTCTTCTTCGCCACGACGCCCGCCGCGACGAGCGGTGCCGTGAGGCGGCCCGAGAAGTGTCCGCCGCCGCGCGGGTCGTTGTGCCCTCCGAAGCGGCGGTGCGCCGTCCAGTCGGCGTGCGAGGGCCGGAACCGCGGCGCGGCGTAGTCGTGCGGCCGCGTGTCGTCGTTGGCGAAGAGGATCGTCAGGGGGGCCCCCGTGGTACGACCCGCGTAGAGCCCCGAGACGATCTGCGGCCGGTCCGCCTCGCGGCGCGGCGTCGTGCCCGGAGCGCCGCTGCGGCGTCGTGCGAGGTCGGCCTCGAAGTCGGCCTCGGCGAGCGGCAGGCCCGCCGGCACGCCGTCGATCGCGATGCCGACCTGCGGGCCGTGCGATTCGCCCCAGATCGCGAGGCGGAAGTTATGTCCGAATCGGTTCATGTCGTAAATTCGAAATGGTTCGGGAGCGCGTGCCGCTGCGGCTTACCGGGCGATGCCCTCCAACGCTCCGAAAAAGTCGGGATAGCTCTTGGCCACGCACTCCGCGCCCTCGATCCGCACGGGACCTTCGGCCCGCAGCGCCGCGACGGCGAGCGACATGGCGATCCGGTGGTCGCCGCAGGCATCGACGCAGCCCGCCCTCGGGCGTCCGCCGCGGACGAGCATCGTGTCGGGATCGGGCGTTTCGATCGCGATGCCGAGCCGGCCGTACTGTTCGCGGAGCGCATCCCGGCGGTTGCACTCCTTGTGTTCGAGTCGCGCTGCGCCGCGCAGTTCGCTCACTCCGTCGCAGGCTGCCGCCAGCGCCGTCAGCGCGGGAATCAGATCGGGGCAGTGGGTGGCGTCGAACGCGAAGGCCCGCAGCGGGCGGCGGGCGGCCGTCACCGTCCGCTCGTCGTTCGTCACCGCGGCGCCCGCACGCACGAGCGCTTCGCAGACGGCCGTGTCGCCCTGCGTCGAGAGCATCCGCAGGTTGCGGACGGTCACCTCGCCGGCCGTGGCGCCCGCCGCGAGGAGCATCGCCGCGGCGCTCCAGTCGCCTTCGATCGTCAGCTCGGCGGCCCGGTAGCGCTGGCCGCCGGGGATGTAGAACTCCGCGTGGTCGTTGTAGCAGATCTCCGCGCCGAAGTGCCGCACGGTCTCGGCCGTCATGTCGACGTAGGGGGTCGAAACGGCATCGCGGATGCGCAGCGTCGTGTCGGCGGCCGCCAGCGGAAGCGCCAGCAGGAGCCCCGTGGTGAACTGCGACGAGAGCGAGCCGTCGATCTCCGCCTCGCCGCCCCGCAGCGGACCCCGGACCTCGATCGGCAGACGGTCGCCGGAGGCTTCGATCCGGGCGCCCAGCCGTTGCAGCGCATCGAGCATCGGGCCCATCGGCCGCCGGAGCAGCGTGCCCGTGCCCTCGATGCGGACCGATCGGTCGCAGAGCGCCGCCACGGGCGTGAAGAGCCGTGCCGCGAGGCCCGATTCGCCGACATGCAGCGTGCCGGTCGCGGGCTGCAGGCCTCCGTGCACCGCGAGGGTCTGCGGGTCGAGCCGCTCCGTGCGGGCGCCGAGCGCCTCGATGCAGCGGAGCGCCGCGAGGGTGTCGTCGCAGCAGCCGATGTTATGCAGCAGGGAGGTGCCGTCGGCGAGCAGCGCCGCCGCGAGGGCGCGCTGGGCGTAGCTCTTCGAGGGCGGGGGTGCGAGCGTGCCCCGCACCGCGGCGGGAACGACGGTGACGGTCATGGCGGCAGGGCGGGCGATCATTCGTTGACGGGCTCCTCCGGCTTGCGGTTTTTCATCTCCTGCGTGAGCTGGTGGCTTCTCTTGAGTTCGAAGTGCTGGCCGAGATAGACCTTGCGCACCATCGGGTCGGCGGCCAGCTCCTCGGCCGTGCCGGTCTTGAGGATCTTGCCTTCGTAGAGCAGGTAGGTGCGGTCGGTGATGGCCAGCGTCTCGTCGACGTTATGGTCGGTGATGATCACGCCGATGTTCTTGTGCTTGAGCGTGGCGACGATCGACTGGATGTCCTCCACGGCGATCGGGTCGACGCCCGCGAAAGGCTCGTCGAGCAAGATGAAGGCGGGGTTGATGGCCACCGCGCGGGCGATCTCGGTGCGTCGGCGTTCGCCGCCCGAGAGCTGGATGCCGAGGCTCTTGCGCACCTTCTGCAGGCGGAACTCCTCGATCAGCGCCTCGACCCGCTCGTTCTGGTACTCCTTCGAGTAGGAGGTCATCTCGAGCACCGCGCGGATGTTGTCCTCGACCGACAGCCGCCGGAACACCGAGGCCTCCTGCGCGAGGTAGCCCACGCCCAGCTGGGCGCGTTTGTAGACCGGCAGGTCGGTCAGCTCGGCGACCGCGCCTTCGTCATTTTCGAGGAAGATCCTTCCTTCGTTGGGCTTGATCAGTCCCACGATCATGTAGAACGTGGTGGTCTTGCCGGCGCCGTTGGGGCCGAGCAGACCGACGATTTCGCCCTGATTGACGTCGATCGAGACATGGTTGACCACGGTGCGGGCCTTGTATTTCTTGACGAGTTCGCTGGTGTAGAGACGCATCTTCAGTTAGGATTGAACAAGGGCAAAGATATAAAAAGTCGAGCGCAGAAACAAGCCGGAGACTTGATTCTGCCGAGACGGAGTATCTTCGACGGAGTCAAAGATACGAATATGCGCGCCCGAATGCAAGCGACGGGTCCGATCGTGCCGCGACGGCGGCTCTTCGGCGGAGCCTTGCGCCCGTTCGCCGCGCCCACCTATTAATTATCGCCTGCGCCTCCGGACGAGCTCCGGCTGCCGGGGCGGCCCGTGGCCGGCGGCTCGCGGGAAAATTCGGCGAGGTGTTGCGTATTCGGAAAAGTATTTCTATCTTTACATAGAATTATCGGATTTATTTAGACAAGCGACGACGGCGAACAGATGGAACGATTCGAATCATCCCTGCTTCATGAGAAACTCAAGGCCTACTTCGGGTTCTCCTCGTTCAAGGGGAATCAGGAGGCGGTCATCCGCAACGTGCTCGAAGGAAAGGATACGTTTGTGCTGATGCCTACGGGCGGCGGCAAATCGCTGTGCTACCAGCTGCCTGCGCTGCTCATGGAGGGCGTGGCCATCGTCATTTCGCCCCTGATCGCCCTGATGAAGAATCAGGTCGACGCCATGCGCACCTTCTCCGAGGAGCCGGGCATCGCCCACTTCCTCAACTCGTCGCTCAACAAGACCGCCGTGCAGCAGGTCCGGCAGGATGTGCTCGACGGCAAGACCAAGCTGCTCTACTTCGCTCCGGAGTCGCTTACCAAAGAGGACAACGTCGCGTTCCTGCGCAAGATCAAGATCTCGTTCTACGCCATCGACGAGGCGCACTGCATCTCGGAGTGGGGGCACGACTTCCGTCCCGAGTACCGTCGTATCCGCCCGATCATCAACGAGATCGGCACGGCGCCGCTGATCGCGCTCACGGCCACGGCCACGCCCAAAGTGCAGCTCGACATCCAGAAGAACCTCGGCATGAGCGACGCTGCGGTCTTCAAGTCGTCGTTCAACCGCGCGAACCTCTACTACGAGATCCGGCCCAAGCACGACATCGACCGCGACATCATCCGCTTCATCAAGCAGAACGAGGGCAAGAGCGGCATCATCTACTGCCTGAGCCGCAAGAAGGTCGAGGAGCTCACCGAGCTGCTCGCCGCCAACGGGATCCGTGCGCGGGCCTATCATGCGGGCATGGATGCCGCGACGCGCGCCCAGAATCAGGACGACTTCCTGATGGAGCGCGTCGAGGTGATCGTCGCCACGATCGCCTTCGGCATGGGCATCGACAAGCCCGACGTGCGCTACGTGATCCACTACGACATTCCCAAATCGCTGGAAGGATACTATCAGGAGACGGGCCGTGCGGGCCGCGACGGCGGCGAGGGCTACTGCCTGACCTTCTACAGCTACAAGGACATTCAGAAACTCGAGAAATTCATGCAAGGCAAGCCCGTCGCCGAACAGGAGATCGGGAAGCTGCTGCTGCAGGAGACGGTCTCCTATGCCGAGAGTTCGATGTGCCGCCGCAAGACGCTGCTGCACTACTTCGGCGAGGAGTATACCGAAGAGAATTGCGGCAACTGCGACAACTGCCGCCATCCCAAGCCGACCATCGATGCGAAGGCCTCGCTCAAGACGGCGCTCGAGGCGTTGCGCGACATCGGCGACAAGTTCAAGTCGGACTACCTCGTCAACGTGCTCTCGGGCAAGAATACGGCGCTCATCAAGAGCTACGGCCACAACACCTCGAAGTGGTTCGGGGCGGGCGCCGACCGCGACGCCAAGTTCTGGGGCGCCGTGCTGCGGCAGGCGCTGATCTTGGGGCTCGTGGACAAGAACATCGAAAACTACGGTCTGCTGTCGATCAACCGCAAGGGCGTGAACTACATCGCCATGCCCTTCCCGGTGACCGTCACGCTCGACCACGACTACGACGCCGAGGAGGAGAAGAGCGATACCGTCGCGCCGGTGGGCAAGGGCGGTGCGGCCGACGAGGAGCTGTTCCTGATGCTCAAGGATCTGCGCAAGAAGGTGGCCAAGAAACACGGTTTGCCGCCGTTCGTCATCTTTCAGGATCCTTCGCTCGAGGATATGGCCGTGCAGTATCCCGTGACGCTCGAGGAGATGCAGAACATCACGGGCGTGGGCGCCGGCAAGGCCCACAAGTTCGGCGAGGAGTTCGTCCGGCTCATCAAGGCCTACGTCGAGGAGAAGGAGATCATCCGTCCGCAGGACATGATCGTCAAGTCGGTGGCCAGCAAGTCGGGCAACAAGATCTTCATCATCCAGTCGATCGACCGCAAGATGGATTTCGAGGACATCGCCCGGGCGAAGGACCTCGACTTCGACGAGCTGCTCACCGAGATCGAAGGCATCGTCAACTCGGGCACCAAACTCGACATCTCCTACTACCTCAAGGAGTTCATGGACGAAGACAAGGTCGAGGACATTTACCTCTACTTCAAGGAGGATGCCGAGAGCGACTCGCTCGACGCCGCGATCGAGGAGCTGGGCGCCGACTATGCCGAGGAGGAGATCCGGCTGGTGCGCATCAAGTTCATCTGCGAGCAGGGCAACTGATGCGCGCATGCCGAGCCGGTGCTGCACGTGCGGGCGTTGCCCGCGTGGCGTGCGGCGCTTCCGGGGGATCCGTCCGTCGGGACTCCGGCCCGTTCGGGAACGGACGGTGCGACTGTCGTAGAGTCTGTCAATCTTCAAATACTACCGCCTATGAACAGGAAAACCTTTACGCTCGCGCTTTGCTTTCTGATCCTGACGCTCGTATGGCTGGGATACAACATCTATGAGTTGCTGCGCTGCTGCTGCAGCTGCCACATCTTCACCGCGGCGGTCGCCGTGGCGGTGACGGTCGCTGCCGTCTGCATCGTCTGCCACGAATTCCGCAAGAAACGCCGGGTCCACCTCGACAAGGCGAACCGTCACCAGATTCCGTGATGCGTGTGCCGTCGGCCGTGCCTCGCGGTGCGTCCGTGTCGGGGACGATCGTTCGGCGGGGACGGCGAGTTGTCGGGGGCCGGGGCCGGGATCCGGAAGGTCTCCTCGGCTTCGTGCCGCGGGGGCTTCCGATGTCGTACGTCTCGCGGCGGTCCGGTCGTTATCGGGCGTTCTTCGTCGCGGAAAAAGGGAGGCGATGCGCATCGCCCGGCGCCGCAGGTGCGTCGGGGGATCGTTGCAACGAAAAAATACCGAATGTTATGAAAAATTGGAAAGGAATGCAGGCGGTCCGTCTGGTGGCGATGGTGCTGGCGATCGCGGGCATCATCTATGCGCTCGAGTTCATGGACCGTCGCCTCGCCGTGTGGTTCTGGGTCGGGGTGCTGGGTGTCGGATTCGTCGGGCTGCTCTACACGTTCCGGATCGAGCAGCGCCGCATGCGCCTCGAACGCCGGGCGGCGGAGCGGCGCACGAAGCGGCCGGGGCGCCGTTCCGGTCGCCGGAGCGCCCGTTAGCGGGCGGCGCTCTTCTGCGATGCCCGGCCGCCCGTCTGCCCTCCCCGGCGCATGGCGCGGACGCGGGATTCGGGGCAAAGAGAGGCTGTTCGATTCCGAATCGACCGAAAAAGGCAGTCGATCGGTTGGCGGCATGCGCTTTTTCCGTATCTTTGCGGCCGTATGACGGAAGTTAGGGCAAAAAAGGCTTTGGGCCAGCATTTTCTGGTCGATCTCAATATTGCGCGCAAGATCTGCAATGCGCTTTCGGGCGGCGGAACCTCCTCCGATGCGGAGCCGTGCGCCGGCCGGTGCGCGGCGGATCGGCTGACGGTCGCTCCGCATCCCGACGACTCGGCCGCTGTCTCCGGGCCGTCGGCCGGAGTCGCCGCTCCCTGCGACGTGCTGGAGGTGGGGTGCGGCATGGGTGTGCTGACGCAGTTCCTGCTGCGGCGCGACGACATCGTGACGTGGGGCGCCGAGATCGACTCCGAGAGCGTCGTCTACCTCCATGCCCGCTATCCGGAGTTCGCGCCGCGCCTGATGGAGGGCGACTTCCTGCGCATGGACCTGCGGGCGCTGTTCCCCGCAGGGGTGCGCATCATCGGCAATTTTCCCTACAATATCTCGTCGCAGATCTTCTTCAAGGTGCTCGAGCACCGCGATCTGGTGCCCGAGTGCGTCGGCATGATCCAGAAGGAGGTGGCCGTGCGGCTGGCCGAGCCCCCGGGTTCGAAGGAGTACGGCATCCTTTCGGTGCTGCTGCAGGCGTGGTACGACATCGAATACCTCTTCACGGTGGGCGAAACGGTGTTCAATCCGCCTCCGAAGGTCAAGAGCGCCGTCATCCGCTTGCGCCGCAACGCCACCGAACGGCTGGACTGCGACGAGGCGCTCTTCATTCGGGTCGTCAAGGCGGCCTTCGGACAGCGGCGCAAGATGATCCGCAACGCGCTCCGTGCGGCCTTCGGCGACTTCGGCGGCGCCGAGCATCCCTTCTTCACGCGCCGCGCCGAGCAGCTCTCCGTCGCCGAGTTCGTCGCACTCACGCAGTGGGTCGCCGAGCACCGATAGGCGTTTCAGAAGCCGGGGCGCACCCGGTCGTCGCGATGGGACGCGCGCATGCCGTTCGGCCGGGCCGGAGCGTTTTCGGGGAAAACAGATGGCGAAAATCGATAGAATTTTGGTTTAGAGTATGTTGGATCGAAAAATTACGAGGGGGGGGGAAATTGCATCGCCCGGTAAAAACGTAAGCGTCGAATTCTTCCGCGTCTTTTTCATGGTGCTGCTCTGTCTGCAGCATTTCGGCTACAACGTGAAGACGGTCGAGCACGGCTACTATTGCGTGGAATTTTTCTTCGTCCTGTCGGGCATGTTGCTTTACCGATCCTTTCTGAAACCCTCCTCGGAGGGGGCGATCCGCTACACGCTCGGCAAGATCCGGCGGTTTTTCAAGAAATACGCCATAGTCATGTGCTGCGTGCTGGCCGTCGGTATCGGATACGACTATCTTGCGGGCAAGATCCTTTCGTGGGGCGATTATTCGTTCGATAAGCTGCTGACGGTGTTTACCGATCTGGCATTCATACAGAATGTCGGCCCGTGGAAGGGCGGCATCAATCTGCCGACATGGTATTTGAGCGTCCTGATCTTCGGCGGAGGCTTCCTCTACAATCTGCTGAAGGTGAACCGCGACTGGGCCGTCAAGGTCATCTTCCCGCTGCTCTTCGTCGGTGTATATACCCGTATTTTCGGTCATGCCGACCGGCACGACATCGAGGTCTGGTCGGTCAGCGGCGAGTGGTTCTACATGCCTTTGTGGCGCGGAATGGCCGATATGGCTGCCGGCGTGCTGCTCTGCCATTTCTTGCGCAACCAAGAGGAGCGGTTGCGCACCGACGCGAACTATGCCCGCTTGTTCGATGTTCTGTCGGTGGCCGCGCTGCTGCTGATGACGGTTCTGGTCTTCCGTGCGGATGCGCCCGACCAGTATGCGGTACTTTGCTCGGCCGGCATCCTGTCGGGCTGTTTCGCTCCGGCGGGTATCTTCCGCCGATGGATCAAAGGCCGCGTATGGGTGTTTCTGGGCGGGCTCACCTTCGAAATGCTGCTCGTGCACAATGTCATTTCGCTGTGCCTGCATCAGGCCAATCCCTATCTGCACCTTCCGGACGGCATGCTGCTGACCCTCTATTTCGCGCTCGTCTTCGCGGCGTCCTATCTGCTCAAAAAGATCTGCGATTGAGCTTCAGCAGCCGTTTGCCGGACCCGCCGCGTTCCGATTCCGTCGTCGTCCGACGACGGGCCCGCGTCCCGCGTGCGGTTGCGGTGCCGATTCACGCCTGCGGCTGGCCCGCCACGGCCGTCACCAGATCCTCGCGTGCCAGATAGCGCTGCGCCAGCCGTTGCACGTCGGCCGGGGTCATCGCGCGGATGAGCCGGATCGTGCGGTCGATCGCCGAGTTGTCGGTGCCGCAGAGGATGTTCTCGATCGTCACGTCGGCGATGCCGAACGGTCCGTCGAGGATGCGCATCATCTCGCCCGTCATGATGTTTTTCACCAGCTCGAGCTCCTCCTCCGGCATCGGCTCCCTGCGCAGCCGTTCGATCTCGGCGTAGATTTCGCCGAGCGCCGACTCCGTCGATTCCGTGCCGACCTGCGTCGCCACGGCCAGATAGCCCGAATGCTCGAAGTTGACCGCCGCCGCCGCGACGCCGTAGGTGTAGCCGTGCTCCTCGCGCAGGTTGCGCATCAGGCGCGATCCGAAATAACCGCCGAGCACCGTGGCCACGACCTGCATCCCCGTGAAGTCGGGGTGGCTGCGCGGAAAGAGGAGCCGTCCCACGCGGATCGACGACTGCACGGCGCCGGGGTGGGCGACGAAGACCTCGTGCTCGGTATGCGGCTCCGGGAAGGGCTCCTCGACGACCGTTTCGCCGCGGGGAATCCGCTCGGCGATCGCCGCCACGGCCGCCCGCTCGGCATCGCCCACGCGGCCGCTGCAGACCACGAAACAATGTTCGGCCGTGTACCGGCGGCGGTGGAATGCGACGATGTCGTCGCGCGTCAGCGTGTCGTAGGCCGCCTCGTCGGACGATGTGCCGTAAGGGTGTTCCGCGCCGTACAACGCCCGTGCGAAGGCTTCGCGGACCTCGACGTCGACCTTCTTGCGTTCGATTGCGAGCCGCTGCTTGCGCTTGGCGCGGTAGACGGCGAGCTCCTCCTCGGGGAAGGTCGGGCGGAGGAGGATCGCCTCGGCGATGTCGAGCGTCTCGCGGTAGAATTTCGAGAGCGTGGCGAAGCTGATGTAGGCGTAGTCGCGGTCGATCGAGACGTCGAACCACGAACCGAGGAAGTCGAGCCGTTCGGCGATCTGGTGCGCCGTGAGGTCGGGCGTCCCCTCGGCGAGCATGTTCGCGGCGGTCGAGGCCGCGAAGGGAATCCGCTGCCGGGCCGAGCCCGCGCGGAATACGAAGGTGACGCGCAGCACCTCGAACTCCGACGAGGGGAGCGCGTAGAGGGCCGTGCCGTTGGCGAGGAGGCTCTTTTCGGCCTGCGCGATGTCGACCGGGGAGGGTATGTGCAGGGGCGGACGTTTCATTTGCGTGCTTTGTAGATGAGGGTGGAGCTGTTTTCGGGGCGGAACGTGCGGCGGGCGAAGTCGCGGATCGTCTCCGGGTCGATCGCGCGGTATTCGTCGACCTCGCGGTTGACGAGGGCGAGGTCGCCCAGCATTTCGTAGAAGCCGAGGTTCATCGCCTTGTTCATCACGTTCAGTTCGCCGAACAGCGTGTTGGCTTCGAACTTGTTTTTCACCTTCTCGAGTTCATAGGCGGCGACGTCGTGCCGCTGCAGCGCCTCGATTTCGTCGCGGAACGCCGCTTCGGCCTGCTCGACCGTGGTTTCGGGCAGCAGCTGTCCCGTGAAGACGAAGAGGCCCGGGTCGACGTCGCCCGAGACGTAGGCGTTGGCCGAGGCGAGCAGGCGCAGCTCCTTGACCAGACGGCGGTGGAGCCGGCCCGAGTCGCCTCCGGCCAGCAGGTCGGAGACGAGGTCGCCCGTGCGGAAGTCGTCGGAGGTGCGCCCGCCCATGCGGAAGGCGACGGTGACGGTCGTGGCCGGAACGTCGCGTTCGACCTCCAGCCGCCGCGCTTCGGTCTGCGGCGGCTCCTGCGGGATGGGCGCCGCGGCCGCCGGCCGGTCGGCGAGGGGCGCGAACCACCGCTCCGCGAGGGCGAACATCCGCTCCTCCTCCATGTCGGCCGAGATCGAAAGCACGGCGTTCGACGGCCGGTAGTGGGTGCGGTAGAAGGCCTCGACCTCGTCGAGCGTCGCCGCGGCGATGTGGTCGGGCGTGAGCCCGATCGTCGCCCAGCGGTAGGGGTGGGTGCGGTAGGCCAAAGCGCGCAGGAGCATCGTCTGGTCGCCGTAGGGCTGGTTGAGGTAGCGCTGGCGGAACTCCTCGATCACCACCTTCTTCTCCGTCGCGAGCTTCTCGGGGGTGATGTCGAGCCCCTCCATGCGGTCGCTCTCGAGCCAGAGGGCCGTCTCGACGTTGTCGCGCGGCAGGGTGATGTAAAAATCGGTGTAGTCGTTGTTCGTGAAGGCGTTGTTTTCGCCCGAGGCCTGCTGCACGGGCAGGTCGAAGTCGGGCACGGCGCGCGTGCCCCGGAACATCAGGTGTTCGAACAGGTGGGCGAAGCCCGTGCGCGCGGGGTCCTCGTTGCGGGCCCCGACCTTGTAGAGGATGTTCACTGCGGTCAGCTTCGAGGTGCGGTCGCGGTTGACCACGACCGTGAGGCCGTTGTCGAGCGTATGTCGTCGGTAGGGAATCATCGTGCGTGAGCGGTTTTCCGCACAAAGGTAACGATAAAAAACCGAATGCGGAAGCGGCCGTGCGGACCGCTCCCCGGACCGGGGCCGTTCCGGGCGTAACCGGCACGGAGCCATGCCGTTCCTCCGGGTGCGGCGGGCCGTCGGCTGTTATCCGGATAACACGCCGCGCGACGAAATTTCGTATTTATTTGTAGAAAAACAGGGGCGATTTTTCCGCCGAAATCGTTATCTTTGCAACGCATTATTCCACGGATCGAATCCGGATGCCTGTAAAAGAACACACATAATTCTAAATTTCAATAGAAATGGCAGAAAAGAAATTCATCACTTGTGATGGCAACTACGCTGCGGCTCATGTGGCATACATGTTCTCGGAGGTCGCTGCGATCTATCCCATCACGCCGTCGTCGACGATGGCCGAACTCGTGGACGAGTGGGCCGCGCAGGGGCGCAAGAACATCTTCGGCGAGACGGTCAAGGTGGTCGAGATGCAGTCGGAGGCGGGTGCCGCCGGCGCCGTGCACGGCTCGCTGCAGAGCGGTGCCCTCACGTCGACCTTCACCGCGTCGCAGGGTCTGCTGCTGATGATCCCCAACATGTACAAGATTTCGGGCGAGCTGCTCCCGGGCGTGTTCCACGTCTCGGCGCGTGCGCTGGCCGCACAGTCGCTCTCGATTTTCGGCGACCATCAGGACGTGATGGCCGCCCGGCAGACGGGCTTCGCCATGCTGGCCACCTCGTCGGTGCAGGAGGTCATGGACCTCGCCGGCATCGCCCACATCGTGTCGCTCAAGGCGCGCGTTCCGTTCCTGCACTTCTTCGACGGTTTCCGCACCTCGCACGAGATCCAGAAGGTCGAGCTGATCGACGATGCCGCCCTGACGGCCATGCTCGACCGCGACGCGCTGAAGGAGTTCCGCCGTCGTGCGCTCAACCCCGAGCACCCCGTGACGCGCGGTACGGCCCAGAACCCCGACATCTATTTCCAGACGCGCGAGGCGGCCAATAAGTTCTACGACGCCGTGCCCGACATGGTGGCCGAGGCCATGACGGAGATCTCGAAGATCACCGGCCGCACCTACAAGCCCTTCACCTACTACGGCGCCGCCGATGCCGACCGTATCGTCGTGGCGATGGGTTCGGTGACCGAGACCTTGAAGGAGACGGTCGACTACCTGATGGCCAAAGGCGAGAAGGTGGGTGTCGTGACCGTACACCTCTACCGTCCCTTCGCGGTGAAGTACCTCATGGAGGTGCTGCCCGCTTCGGTGAAGCGCATCTGCGTGCTCGACCGCACGAAGGAGCCGGGAGCCAACGGCGATCCGCTCTATCTGGATGTCGTGGAGGCCTTCGCTACGGCGCGCACGCTTCCCTGCGGCGAGAAGCCGCTCATCATCGGCGGCCGCTACGGCCTCTCGTCGAAGGACACCACGCCGGCGCAGATGCTGGCCGTGTTCGCCAACTTGCAGATGAACGAGCCGAAGAACCAGTTCACGGTGGGCATCGTCGACGACGTCACGTTCCGCTCGCTGCCCGTCGGCGAGGAGATATCGCTCGCGAAGCCCGGTACGTTCGAGGCGCTCTTCTTCGGTCTGGGCGCCGACGGTACGGTGGGTGCCAACAAGAACTCGATCAAGATCATCGGCGGTTCGACCGACAAGTACTGTCAGGCCTACTTCTCCTACGACTCGAAGAAGTCGGGCGGCTACACCTCGTCGCACCTCCGTTTCGGCGATAAGCCCATCACTTCGCCCTACCTCGTGACGACGCCCGACTTCGTGGCCTGCCACGTGCCTTCGTACGTCGACAAGTACGACGTGCTGAAGGGCCTCAAGAAGGGCGGCTCGTTCCTCCTCAACTCGGTGCACGACGCCGAGACCACCTGCCGGACGCTGCCCGACCATATGAAGGCCTATCTGGCGAAGAACGGCATCAACTTCTACATCATCAACGCCACGAAGATCGCCGCCGAGCTGGGTCTCGGTTCGCGTACGAATACCATCATGCAGTCGGCCTTCTTCAAAATCGCGAACGTCATTCCGTTCGAGAAGGCCGTCGAGGAGATGAAGCACGCCATCCTGAAGTCCTACGGCAAGAAGGGCGAGGATATCGTCAATATGAACTACGCGGCGGTCGATGCCGGCGGCGACGCTGTCGAGAAGATCGAGGTGCCGGCCGAGTGGGCCTCGATCGAGGACCGCGGCTTCGAGCACACGTCGGATGCCGCACGCCCCGAGTTCGTGCGCTCGATCGTCGATCCGATCAACGGGCTGAAGGGCGACGACCTGCCCGTCTCGGCCTTCAACGGTCGTGAGGACGGTACGTGGGACAACGGCACGGCCGCCTACGAGAAGCGCGGCATCGCCGTGAACGTGCCCGAGTGGCAGATCGAGAACTGTATCCAGTGCAACCAGTGCGCCTACGTTTGCCCCCATGCCGCCATCCGTCCCTTCCTCGCGACGGAGGAGGAGGCTGCCGCTTCGGGTCTGGAGTGGAAGCAGGGGCTCGGCGAGACGAAGGCCTACAAGTTCCGCATTCAGGTCACGCCGCTCGACTGTACGGGTTGCAACAACTGCGTCGACGTCTGCCCCGCGAAGACGAAGGCCCTCGTGATGAAGCCGCTCGAGACGCAGATGAAGCAGGCCGAGAACTGGACCTACGTCACCGAGAAGATCGGTTACAAGGAGGTCGTCGACAAGACCAAGTCGGTGAAGAACCTGCAGTTCGCGCAGCCGCTGTTCGAGTTCTCGGGTGCCTGCGCCGGCTGCGGCGAGACGCCCTACATCAAGGCCATTTCGCAGCTCTTCGGCGACAAGATGATGGTGGCCAACGCCACGGGTTGCACCTCGATCTACTCGGGTTCGGCCCCCTCGACGCCCTACTGCACCAATGCGAAGGGGCAGGGTCCGGCTTGGGCCAACTCGCTCTTCGAGGACAACGCCGAGTTCGGTCTGGGTATGCACGTCGGCGTGGAGAAGCTCCGCAACCGCATTCAGGAGACGATGGAGGCTGCGATCGCTTCGTGCGACAAGTGCTCCGAGGAGCTGAAGGGCGCGATGAAGGAGTGGATCGAGCACCGCGGCTCGTCGGCCAAGTCGGCCGAGGCGACGGCCCGTCTGCTTCCGCTGCTGGAGGCCTGCGGCTGCGACTACTGCCGCAAGATCCTCGAAATGAAGGATTGGCTCGTGAAGAAGTCGCAGTGGATCATCGGCGGCGACGGCTGGGGCTACGACATCGGCTTCGGCGGCGTCGACCACGTGCTGGCTTCGGGCGAGGACGTGAACATTCTGGTGGTCGACACCGAGGTCTACTCGAACACCGGCGGCCAGTCGTCGAAGTCGACGCCCGTGGGTGCCGTCGCGAAGTTCGCGTCGAGCGGCAAGCGCATCCGCAAGAAGGATCTCGGCGCCATCGCCATGACCTACGGTTACGTCTATGTGGCGCAGGTTTCGATCGGCGCTTCGCAGCAGCAGCTCTTCAACGTGCTGAAGGAGGCCGAGGCCTATCCCGGTCCGTCGCTCGTGATCGCCTATGCTCCCTGTATCAACCATGGTATCAAGGGCGGCATGACCCGTACGCAGACCGTCGGCAAGGAGGCCGTGGCATGCGGCTACTGGCACCTGTGGCACTACAACCCGCAGCTCGAGGCCGAGGGCAAGAACCCCTTCGTGCTCGACTCGAAGGAGCCCGACTGGTCGAAGTTCCGCGAGTTCCTGATGCGGGAGGTGCGCTACACCTCGCTTCAGAAGGCGTTCCCGGCCGAGGCCGACGAGCTCTTCGCCGCCGCCGAGGAGAATGCCAAGTGGCGTTACAACGGCTACGTACGTCTCTCGAAACAGGAGTTCTGATAGCCGGTACCGAATCGATGGAAGGCCGCAGCGAATCCCGCTGCGGCCTTCCTTTTTTCGTGCCCGTAGCGGGATGCCCGGCCACGGCAGGCGGACCTCCGCGGCGGGGTTCGTGCGCGGCACCGCTTTGTAGGGCGGCGTTTTTATTTATTTTCGTTTTTCGGGTTGGAATAATCCGCTTTTTTGCTATCTTTGAAGCAGACGCCTAAAAATCTGTATTTATGTTTCCGGACCTCTTCAGCGGAGGTGGGATGTTCGTCTCCGTTCGCGACCTTTTGCGGGCTCGTACGCTGCTTCTGTTTTTTGTGGTATGCTCGGGCCCTTAATGCCGTTGCGTCGTTGTGCCTTTGCGCCTCCGCGTCTTTGTGCACCTCCGCGCGCCTCTGTGCCTCCGTGCCTTTGTTTCCGCCCCTGTTTTCTCTTACGTTTACGATAAAACCTTCGCCTCTATGCCGTATTCCGCTTTTCTTCGTCTTGTCGTCCGGTCGTTTTTTTCCGGTCTTTTCTTCGTGCTCGTTTCGGGTTGCAGCGACACGGATGTCGACTCCCCGGCTCCGGCCCCTGTCTTTTCGGTTGCGGAGCAAACGCTCTACCGTGTTACGAGTTCGGAACAGATCCTGTCCATCGTCCTTGTTTCGGATGCTGCTCATACCGTGGAGGTCACGGAGGGGGATGATTGGCTTCTTCCAGCGTATATGAATACGGTTCCCGGGGAGTCTCGTTTCGTCGTGCTGTCGAACGGTACGTCTTCGGATCGTAGGGGTTCGGTTGTTTTCCGGTCTTCGGACGGCACCGGTTCGGAGACAGTCACCGTCGTGCAGTCGGGTTCTACGGACAGCGATCCGGAGCGTACTGCGCTGCGTGCCTTGTATGCCTCTTCGGGTGGCGACGGCT
>CAJTIY010000009.1 GCA_910576555.1 uncultured Alistipes sp.
ATGATTGCGATAATTACCGTTACAAAGATAGTGCTTATTTTACAGTATTCCCTAAAAAAGTGAATATTTTTATGGTCTTGACGATATATAGTACCTTATGGCGTTGACTGACAGGCCTGTTTATTTCGACTTGCACTCCCGCTCCTTTTTCAGTTTGCGAAATTTGCTGAAATTACGCTCGATAAACCGCAGTACGTCCGATTCCCGATAGAACGTCTTGTGATAGATCATCTGGTAAGGCAAATCCCCGGAAGTACGATACCGTTGCAGCGTACGCTTCGAGATGTTGAGCATCTTGCACAAGTCGTAATTATCCAGCAGTCTGTCGCCGTCGGGCAAAACGGAGAGGTTCTGTTCCGCGGCGGGTGTGCACAACTCCTCGATGTGCTCCAACCGCTTGGCGAGACACTGCATCCAGTTGTCGAAATACTCCCTGTCCAGCATCATGGCAGCCTACTCTTTACGCCGGTTCACAGGCATTCGTTCTATTTTCCCGATGGGTTCTTTGTAGACCGTTCCTCCAATAATAAATATTTTCACAATCCTTTGTTGTTTTGTCTGTTGCAAAGGTCGGAGTTCTACGGTTCGAGAAATACGAGGTCGGATGAACTTTATTTCCCATCCTCCTAATATGCTGAATTATCGAATACTTTGACTCTATCTCGGAAATATATGGTTAAAAGTATCGAGAACAAAACTCGGATATTTCGGCTCGAATAATATCATATATTATTGACACAGAATCCGCTATTGCAGAATATATAAAATCGAATCCTCCGACTTTACAATCCGTTTCCTGTAAAATCGGAGGATTTTCAATCTGTTTTGACCTGAATACCTCACTCGGTATAATTCGGTATTATTTCTTATTTCGTGGTCTCCAAGTCCGCATACGCTGTAAGAGAGCCTGTTTTGCTTTGTCGATCCACGGAGTGGGATTGTTGCGCAGCTTCATGTCGCAGAACGTGCGCGAAAGGTTCGTGTCGAGCCGGGTATTGAAGACGTTGGCGATATAGGCCGCCAACTGCGTAAGCGGAACATTGCCGAAACTGCGCTTGCTGTCGAGCAGATAGATCAATTCCGTCAAATCCGTCTTGCTGTCCTGCCATGTCAGCCGTACAGCAGGCAACGAATCGTCGGAGGTTGTCCTTACATATTCCAGTGCTTCCAACTCGCCTTTCAGATAAGCCGATAACAATTCGTTGGCCAACAATTTCGCAAGCTTGAAATCTGCATTGGTCGAGAACTTCGGGTCACGCTCGTAATGAAACGATTCGAGGTATAGTGTCGTATCGTTCCGATTACGCAGATAATACAACGAATCCAAGTGCGTCATGCCGGAACGATAGTAACGCACGAAATCGGAGTGCTTGTTGTTGTAACGGTTGATGGCCTTGATTTCATCCCGCAGATAGACATGTTGGGATTTGACACCCACGGGACGATTCATCTCGATGTTATAGACTTTGCGATAATAAATCAAACGATGATACAACCGAGGCTTTATGACTTTGAAAAACTCGATCTCCTCGGCTTCGGTGCTGAATGTATAGCCGGCGACAAACTCCCTCAACCGCTGAAAAGCATCGCCCAACACGAGCGATGCTTCTAAGGATTTTTTCAGAACATTCAAGTTCGAGTGTTCGAGGTTTCTTAATTTTTTCGCGATCTCCTTTTCAAGAGTTTCAATAAATTTTTGCATAATATCTTTCTTTTTATTTGACCATTAAAGATAAATAACAAGAAAGACTACGTGCTATATTCTTATTGTTATTCACATAAAATTAAACATGAATTAGAGAGTAGTGTATATACGAAAAAAATGCTATCTTTGCAGTAGCAAAAGAGTTATTTGGATATTGGAAAAATGAAGTGTTCTTAAACACTTGCAACTCACTTATCCGTTGCCCTCTTTTATACGATTCTCTTCTAAATCGTTTATGCCCAAATAAATATCTCCGGGCAATTTCAAAGATACGAATAAGCGGTGCGCAGCAGCAAGCGGCAGCTTGAATCTGCCGAGTTGGAGTACCCCCCCCCTCCCTCTCTTTCTGTTGGCGCCCCGGCTCGGAACGCACGATCCGGTGCGCGGTGTGCGTTTTTCGACTTTTATGCCTATCTTTGTAAGGAGTAAAAACCGACTTGTCCTATGAAAAATGCAATTTCGCTGCTCGTGGCCTTCGCGTGCGGCATCGTTACGGCTGCGGCGCAGGATCTGATCGTCAAGCGCGACGCTTCGCGCATCGAGGCGAAGGTCTCGGAGGTGGCGCCCGATGCGGTGCGGTACAAGCGCTGGTCGAATCCCGACGGTCCGACCTATGTGCTGCCCGTCGCCCAGATCGACTATATCCGCTATGCCAACGGCGAGACGGAACGGTTCGCTGCCTGCGAAACGCTTCCTGCCACTCCCGTAACTCCTGCAACCCCCGCTACTCCGGCGACCGTCCCTGCCGCATCCGAATCTGCGGCGCCTGCCGCGGCGGACGGCGATGTCGAGTATGTCGTACGCCGGTACGAGATCGGCGAGTATTACGACCGCAACGGTGTCCGGGGCGTGATCTGCGACCTGTCGGAAGACCGGCTGCACGGACTCGTCATTTCGCTCGACGAGCTCTACCTGCATTGGAGCGAGTTCCGCAAACCCGACCTCTGCACGGTGGGTGCGGACGATCGCGAGGACGGGCGGACGAACATGGAGCGTGTCGCGGCCTATATCGAGGCCAACGGCGGTTCGTGGGCCGACTTCCCGGCCTTCGCGTGGTGCCGCGAGCAGGGCGAGGGGTGGTACCTCCCCTCGATCGGAGAGCTGCTGACCATCGGCCACAACTACAACGGCGGCACGCGGATGGGCAACAACCGTCCTGCGCGCGCCAAGTTCAACGATGCGCTCAAGGAGCACGGCGGCAAGCGGATGGACCGGCAGGTCTACTACTTCTCGTCGACCGAGAAGAACGAGAAGGAGGCGCTGACCACGCATATGAGCGTCGAGCCGCCCTATGTCGTCGATATCCCGAAGTACAACAAGTTTCTGGTGCGGGCCGTGCATCGTTTCTGATGCCGGCCGGCCCGCAGGCCGGAACGCCGTTTCGTCGCGGCAGCGGCATCGCGCGGGGCGGGCGGCGGTGCGACGGAAGGATGCTCCTTCTTCGCGGTCGCTGCCGCAGCGATGCGAACGTCGTATGTCAGGAACACACAAAGGGCGCCCGTGAGGACGCCCTTTGTATTTAAGATCGCTCTTAAATCACTATTTCTTGCCTTCGAAGAAATCTTTGACTTGGTCGTTGGGAATGACGCCTTCCTTGAACATGTAGGCTCCGGTCTTCTCCGACTTGACCATTTTGATGCACTTGGTGAACTGCTTACCCGTGCCGGTTTTCAGCGTTGCGACTACTTTCTTTGCCATAAAGCTACTCTAACTATTTGATTTCACGGTGAACGGTGACGCGCTTGAGGAACGGGTTGTACTTCTTGCGCTCCAGACGGTCGGGGGTGTTCTTCTTGTTCTTGGTGGTGATGTAACGCGACATTCCCGGTACGCCGCTCTCCTTCTGCTCGGTGCACTCGAGGATCACCTGCACTCTGTTGCCTTTCTTTGCCATGTGTCGTTAAGGTGTTTAGTAAACGCTCTTCGGGGCTACGGCTTCGCGCAGAGCTACGTCGAGACCCTTCTTGTTGATGGTTTTCATGCCGGCGGCCGATACCTTGAGGGTGATCCAGCGGCCCTCCTGCTCCGACCAGAAGCGCTTCGTTTTCAAATTCGGGCTGAATTTGCGCTTGGTCTTGTGGTGGGAGTGCGATACGTTGTTGCCGACGATCGCCACCTTGCCCGTGATTTCGCAAACTTTCATTTGTGTGGAATTTTTGATTTTATCCCGTAAGGGAGTGCAAATATACAGCTTTTTCCGCAATTAGCAAACACGGACGCACAACATTTGTCGCGCCGCGCGCGATTCCGCCGACGCGGGCATCGGGGACGGAGGCTATTCGGCGTCGAGCCGGTCGCGCAGCAGCCCGATGGCGAAGGCCGAGGCGCGGTCGACGATCTGTCCGCGGTCGGTGCCGCATCGTTTTACGACGGCCGTCGTGCCGGAGGGGGTCGCCATGGCGATCCACACCGTGCCGACGGGCTTTTCGGGCGATCCGCCCGCGGGGCCCGCGATGCCGGTGGTCGCTACGGCGTAGTCGGCCCCGGCGACGCGGCGCACGCCCTCGGCCATCTGGCGTGCCACCTGCTCGCTCACGGCGCCGTAGCGGGCGAGCGCTTCGGCGTCGACGCCCAGCAGGTCGCGCTTCGCTTCGTTGCTGTATGCCACCACGCCGCAGCGGAAGTAGGCCGAGGCGCCGGGCATGGCCGTGAAACGCGCCGCGATCGTGCCGCCCGTGCAGCTCTCGGCCACGGCGAGCGTCCGGCCCCGTTCGACGAGCGTGCGGTGGACGAGCTCCTGCACGGAGGCCGTCTCGAAGCCGACGACGTATTCCGGGATCAGGCGGCGGAGCGCCTCGAAGCGCTGTTCGATCTCCTGCGCGACGCTCGCGCCGTCGACCTCGTAGGCCGAAAGCCGCAGCCGCACGGCGCCGGGGTTGGGCAGGTAGGCCAGCTTCAGGTAGCCCGGCAGGGCGCTCTCCCACGCCGCGATCCGTTCGGCGAGCATCGACTCGGCGAGACCCGCGGTGATGAGCGTGCGATGGACGATCTGCCGCAGCGCGAAGCGGGCGCGCAGGCGCGGCATCACCTCGTCCTGCATCAGGTGCTCCATTTCGAACGGCACGCCGGGGAGCGACACCAGCACGCGGCCGTCGCGCTCGAACCACATGCCCGGGGCCGTGCCGTGGGCGTTGAATAGCACCGTGCAGCAGGCCGGCACTTCGGCCTGCGCGCGGTTGAGGTCGTTGAAGGCGATGCCCCGTTCGGCGAGCATCCGCGCGACGTGGTCGGCGACGCGTTCGTCGCGGCGCATGGGGCTGCGGAACAGCTCGGCGAGGGTTTTCTTGGTGATGTCGTCCTTCGTGGGGCCGAGGCCGCCCGTGAGGATCACCAGCTGCGTTTCGCGCAGGGCGCGTTCGACGCTTTCGGCGATCTGCGCCCGGTCGTCGCCGATCGAACGCTTCTCGCGGACGACGATGCCGGCGGCGTTGAGCCGCTTGGCGATGGACACGGAGTTGGTGTCGACGATCTGACCGATGAGGATCTCGTCGCCGATGGTGATGACGGTGGCATTCATGGATATCGGGGGTTATTGCGCGGCGGAGGGCTCCTTCGCGGTCTCGTTGTCCGGTGCGGCGGCCTGCGCCGCTTCGGCATCGGCGATCAGTGCGCGGCAGATGTCGCGCACGAAGGCGGGGCCGTCGTAGATGTAACCGGTATAGAGCTGCACGAGGTCGGCGCCTGCGGCGAGCATCGCCCGCACGTCGTCGGCGCTCATCACACCGCCCGTGCCGATGATCGGGTAGGCGCCGCCCGAGCGCGTGTGGACGCGGCGCACGACTTCGATCGCCCGGGCCGTGAGGGGCGCGCCGCTCAAGCGCCCGCCGCCGATCTTGTCGATCGCCGCGCGGCTCGTCCGCAGCCCTTCGCGCGAAGCGGTGCCGTGCACCGCCACGATGCCGTCGAGCGGCGTCTCGATCAGGATGTCGGTGATCGCGTCGATCTCCGCGTCGGTCATGTCGGGCGATATCTTCAGCAGGACGGGACGGTACTGGTTCTGTCCGCGCCGGAAGTCGAACAGCGGGTTGAGGATGCGCAGGATGTTTTCCGGTGCATAGGCCTTATGTTCGCTGCAGGAGCCGTCGCAGCTGACGTTGACGGTGAAGTAGTCCGCATACTGGTAGAGGTTGCGGAAGAGCTTGAGGTAGTCGCCGGCGGCCTCCTCGAGCGGCGTGGCCGTGTTCTTGCCGATGTTGCAGCCCACGATCGTCTCCGCGTGGGGACGGCGCAGGTGGCCGATGGCCCGGTCGAGTCCGCGGTTGGCGTGGCCGATGCGGTTGACGATGGCCCGATCCTTCGGCAGGCGGAAGATGCGGGGGCGCGGGTTGCCGCCCTGCGGGCGCGGCGTGAGGGTGCCCGTTTCGACGAATCCGAACCCTGCGGCCGCCAGTTCGCGGACCGCTTCGCCGTCGGTATCGAAGCCCGCGGCCAAGCCGATCGGGTTGGCGAAGCGGCGGCCGAAGACCTCGCGTTCGAGGGCCGGATGGTGCACGGCGCAGCATCGGTCCAGCAGCCAGCGTCCGCCGGGAATCATGCCGATCAGACGCAGCGCAAGGAGTACGACGCGGTGCGCCTGCTCGATCGAGAGCGCGAAGAGAATCGGTTTTATGAAGCGGCGGTACATCTGTTCGATCTGTCTGAAAACGCTGCAAAGGTACAAAAAAAGCGTGCCGATGTGCCGATTTTCGGCGCGGAATCGTTCGGCGGCTCTTTTTCGCCGGCCGGCGCAGCTCCGTCGTGCGGTCTGCCGGTTCGGTCGGACGGTGCGGTGCCCCCCCCCTTCTGACTAAAAGTATTCGCGGCGGTAGGCGTAGCGGTCGCGGATGCGTTCGAACTCCTCCGGCGCCGTTTTCAGGCGGCGGGTTTCGGTTTCGATGTCGCAGGCGCCGCCGATCGTCGCGCAAAGTTCCTGCCATGCGATCGGCCGTGCGGCCGTGCGGGCCGCTCCGGGCGGATACCACCCTTCGAGCGGCAGCCCGAAGCGGCGGGCGAGGGCCGCGACGGCGAGGGCCGTGGCCGTCGCCTTGCCCTGCTCGGAGTAGCCGGCGATGTGGGGCGTGGCCGCGAGGGCCCCCTGCAGCAGCGTGGGATCGGGTGTCGGTTCGTGCTCCCAGACGTCGAGGGCGTAGGGATGTCCGCTGCGCAGCAGCGCCGCGCCGTCGACCACCTCGCCGCGCGAGGAGTTGACGATCGTGGCGCCGGGTTTCAGCGTTCCGAGCAGTGCCGCATCCGCCATGCGGCGCGTCGTGGCGTCGAGCGGTACGTGTAAGGTGAGGATGTCTGCTTCGCGCGCCGTTTCGGCCAGCGTGCGGAAACCGAGGCGTTCGCGCGCCTCGCGGGGCGGGTCGCAGCAGATCGTGCGGAAGCCCCAGTCCGCGGCGTATCGGGCGACGAGCGACCCGACATGGCCCACGCCGACGATGCCCAGCGTCCGCTCGGCGGGGCTCCAGCCTTGCGTGCGGGAGAGATGTACGAGGACGGCGGCGACCCATTGCAGCACGCCGCGGGCGTTGCATCCGGCGGCGGTCGCCGTCTCGATGCCGTGCGCCGCACACCATGCCGTGTCGATGTGGTCGAAGCCGATGGTGGCTGTGGCGATCAGCCGCACGCTTGAGCCGGCGAGCAGCCCCTCGTCGCACCGCGTGCGGGTGCGGACGACGAGCGCGTCGGCGTCGCGGACGTCGCGGGGCCCGATCTCCGCGCCCGGTATGTAACGCACCTCGGCCCACGGCTCGAAGAGGCCCCGCAGGAAGGGTATGGCGCTGTCTGCGATGATTTTCATGGTTCGGATTCTGCTGATGGCGGGTTCCGGTCCGCAGCCGGCCGCTCTTCGCGCCGGGCGGCCGCGGGGACCCCGTGCGGTCGTTTTTCCCGTTCCCGTCCGCGCCTCGGGCGCGGTCCGGCGGCATGTTCCATCTTTGCGTGAGGCAAATATAGGTAAAAAATAAAAAATGCGTATCTTTGCCGAACTGGAATTTCGGCTCCGGGCGGTTGCGCCGCGGTCCGTTCCGGGGTGCTCCCGGGATGTGCGGCGATGCCGGATCCGGGGCCGTGCGAACGAACGATTATGGAACCACTGAACGCTTTCGATCCCGACGGCGTCGGCGTGGACAACGGCGCCTACTTCGGCATGCCGTTCGATCCGTCGGCCGCCGAACTGGTGCTCGTCTCGGTGCCGTGGGACGTGACGGTCTCCTACGGAGCCGGCACGGCATACGGTCCCGATGCGATCATCGAGGCCTCGACGCAGCTCGACTTCCACGAGCCGCTGGCGCCCGGCGCATGGCGGCGCGGCATCGCCACGGCCGACATCGACTACACGCTGCAGGAGACTTCGCAGCGGCTGCGTGCCGATGCCGCGAAGGTGATCCGCCATCTCGAAGGGGGCGGCACGGTCGACGACGACTATGTCGTGCGCAAGATCCGCCGCGTAAACGAGGGCTGCGCCGCGATGAACGACGCGGTCGGGGCGCAGGTCGGCCGGTGGCTCGACGCCGGAAAGATCGTCGGGCTGGTGGGCGGCGACCACTCGACGCCCTACGGGCTGATCCGGGCGCTGGGCGAGCGGCACGAGGCCTTCGGCGTGCTCCACATCGACGCCCACCGCGACCTGCGCGAAGCCTACGAGGGCTTCCTCTTCTCGCACGCCTCGATCATGTTCAACGTCCTGCGCGACGTGCCGCAGGTGCGCAAGCTCGTGCAGGTGGCCGTCCGCGACTTCTCGGAGCGGGAGGCCGCGCTGGCCGACGCGTCGGAGCGCGTGGAGAGCTTCGCCGACCTCGATCTGGCCGCCGCCGAGTTCCGGGGCGAGACGTGGGACGCCCAGTGCCGGCGCATCGTCGAGACGTTGCCCGAGGAGGTCTACGTCAGCTTCGACATCGACGGCCTCGGGTTCGAATATTGCCCCCGCACGGGCACGCCCGTCTGCGGCGGACTGACCTTCAACAAGGCCGTCTGGCTGCTCCGCACGCTCGTCGCCTCGGGCCGGCGCATCATCGGCTTCGACCTCGTGGAGGTCTGCCCGGCGCCCGAGGAGCGCCTCGACGCCATCACGGGCGCCCGCATGCTGTGGAAGCTCTGCTCGCTGGCGCTCGCATCGAACGAACATAACTTAACCGAATAGACATATGCGACTCTTTTCCATGTACCGCTGGGTACGGGCACGCCATCTGATCGGCGTCCGCGGGCGACGTTTCATCGAGGCTCCGTGGGCCGGCGGCGTCGTGCTGCTCGCCTGCGTGGCGATCGCCATGCTGCTGGCCAATCTGCCCGCCACGGCGGCCTACTACCGCCATTTTCTCGAAACGGACCTCGCCCTGAAGATCTTCAGCCCCGACGGTTCGATCGACTGGACCTTCCCGCGCGGGCTGACCGTCGAGTCGTTCATCAACGACTGCCTGATGGTGGTCTTCTTCTTCACCGTGGGTCTCGAGATCAAGCGCGAGATCGTCTGCGGACACCTCTCGTCGGTGCGGCAGGCCATCCTCCCGGTGGTGGCCGCGGCGGGCGGCATGCTGGCTCCGGCCGTCATCTTCCTGCTGTTCAACCACGGCACGCCCGCGGAGCACGGATGGGGTATCCCCACCGCCACCGACATCGCCTTCGCCGTGGGCATCCTCTCGATGCTGGGCGACCGCGTGCCCGTGTCGCTCAAGATCTTCCTCACGGCGCTGGCCATCGCCGACGACCTCGGCGCGATCCTCGTCATCGCCTTCTTCTACGGCGGCGACCTGCAGCTGTGGTGCCTCTTCGCGGCGCTGGCGCTCATGGGCGCCGTGTGGGCGGCCAACCGCATGGGCGAGAAGCGGATGATCTTCTACCTCGCGCCGGCGATCGTGATCTGGGGCCTGTTCTACTATTCGGGCGTGCACTCGACCCTCTCGGGCGTGGCGATGGCGCTGCTCATCCCCATGACGCCGCGCTACGGCAAGGAGTACTTCCTGCACAAGATGCACTGGCTGAAGGACCGGCTGCTCACGGCCGAACCCGATATGGACGGCGACGGCGTGGAGGACGAGTTCCCCAACGAGGAACACCGCTTCTACCTGCGTCAGATGGGGCGTCTCTCGTCGGGCTCGGTGGGCATGAGCTACCGCCTCGAGCACGCTTTGACTCCGTACGTCACCTTCCTCATCATGCCGATCTTCGCGCTGGCCAACGCCGGCGTCGAAATCCCCTCGGCGGAGTATTTCGATCTGTTCCACACCTCGCCCGAAACGGGAGCTGTGGGCATGGGTATCTTCTTCGGCCTGCTCGTCGGCAAGCCGCTGGGCATCTTCGGCGCCAGCTGGCTGGCCGTGAAGTCGGGGCTGGCCGTGAAGCCCGAGGGCTCCACGTGGCGGATGCTGCTGGCCGTGGCCTGTCTGGGCGGTATCGGCTTCACGATGTCGCTCTTCGTCGATGCGCTGGCCTATTCCGCCCCCGCGCTGATCGACCGGGGCAAGATCGCCATCCTGATGGGTTCGACGGCCGCCGCCGTGCTGGGCAGCGTGCTGATCCTGCTCTTCGCCGGGCGAAAGGAGGCGCGGCGATGAAACGGACGACGATCGCCGTGCTCACGGCACTGCTGCTGACGGCTGCCGCCTGCTCGAAGCGTTCGGGCGGAGGCGGCATCAAACTCCGCACCGATACCGACTCGATCGCCTACATCATCGGCATGAACGTGGGGATGAATCTGCTGAAAACCGACTCGACGCTCAACGTGAGCGCCCTCTGCGAGGGCATCCGCGACGTCTTCCGCGCGGCGCCGAAGTTCACCGCGGGCGAGGCGCAGGCCTATTACCTGCGTTATGTCAATCACACGCTGCCGGAGCGGGCGCGAGCCTACGAGGCGCAGTTCATCGAGGATATCGTCAAGTCGAACCGTTCGTATGCGCGCACGGCCTCGGGTGCGGCCTACACCGTGGCCGAGGTGGGCGATCAGGAGCGGGTTCCCGCGGCCGATCGCGACAGCGTCGTGCTGCGCTGGGTGATCCGCACGGCGGACGGCGCCGCGGTCTACTCCTCCTACGAGCGCGGGGATACGGTCCGCACGACGCTCGGTGACCTGAAGCCGGGCGTGCGCGAGAGTATCAAACTCATCGGCCCCGGCGGTCGTCTCGAGGCGTGGGTCCCCTCGGCCGCGGCATACGGAGCCGACGGCGACGAGACGCTCGGGATACGTCCCAATACGACGCTTCGTTACGAAATCGAGCTCATCGGGGTCGACAAATACGCCGACCGGTTCCGGCGCGGCAATTTGCGGCGGTAAAGCGCACCGAACTCGCAATTTATTTATACCTTTGCGCAACTGAAACGAACGAACTTCAAAATACGATCAAGACTATGAAAAAGATTCTTTTCACGGCAGCGCTCTGCGCTGCGACGCTCGCCTCGTGCGGCGGAGACAAGAGCGGTATGACGATGGGGAGCCTGTCCCAGTTCGACTCGCTCTCCTATGCACTGGGCGCCAACATGGGCTACGGCATCAACTACCAGATGAAGGACATTCCCTTCGACTTCGCGGCCATCGACCGCGGTATCCGCGAGGCTGCTACGGAGAAGAGCTCGCTGAAGCACGACGACGCGATTGACCAGCTGCGCGATTTCTTCATGAACAAGCGCGGCGAGCGTGCGCGCGCCATCGCTGCGGAGCGTGCCGCGGCCGACAGCGCCCGTCTGGCTGCCGGCGACAGCACGAAGGTCGAATATCCTGCGGCCGATGCCGCGATGTTCGAGTCGGAGGAGGAGCGCGAGCAGATCTCCTACGCCTTCGGCAACGACATCGGTTACAACCTCGCCGATAACAATCTCCCCATTCGTGTGGTATGGATCGGCGAGGCGATGCGCAACGTACAGGAGGGCAACGCCAAGATGACCGAGGAAGAGGTGCAGAAGTACCTCCAGTACTACTTCATGGAGAAACTCCCCGCTCAGAACAAGGAGGCTTCGGAGGCTTGGCTGAAGAAGATCGAGAAGAAGTCGGGCGTGCAGAAGACCGAGTCGGGTCTGCTCTACAAGGTGATCGACGCCGGCGACGAGTCGCTGATGCCGAAGAACGAGCGCGACGTGGTGAAAGTACACTACACGGGCCGCACGCGCGAGGGCAAGGTGTTCGACACGTCGCTCTTCGCCAACCGCACCGAGAAGCAGCAGGAGATGATCCGCAAGCAGCGTCCCGACCTGTTCGAGGAGGACGGCACGCCGAAGGCCGACGAGCCGGTGGAGTTCCCGCTCAACCGCGTGATCAAGGGCTGGACCGAGGGCATGCAGCTGGTCGGCAAGGGCGGTAAGATCATGCTCTGGATTCCCGCCGAACTGGCTTACGGCACCCAGGCGCCGAGCCGCGAGATCGGTCCCAACGAGGCGCTGGAATTCGAGGTGGAGCTGATCGACGTGACGCCTTACGAGGAGCCGGCTCCGGCTGCCGAGCCCGAAGCTGCCGTCGAGGAGTAAGTACGATGGAGGACGGCCCGGTGCCGTCGTGTCCGAACAGAGAGGCGGACCGTTCCAAGAAGAACGGTCCGCCTTCGTATTTGCGGGGAGAGTCGGTGCGGCGGCAAGGGGCGTCAGCGTCGGAGGACGGGTAGCGGGCGCGAATGTGCGGAGCGATTGGTGGAATACTCGGCGGTGGTCGTCGCAGGGGATGCGGTCGCGCTGACCGGAGCAAAAAACTCCGATCCTGTATATACGGATCGGAGCATGCGTACATGCCACCGTGCGGACGGGGCTATGTCGTGCGGGCAGTGCGGTGTCAGAACGGCAGGTCGTCCACCTCGGCGGCGGGCGCCGGGGCGTAGGCCGGTTCCGTACCCATCGGCGGCAGGTCGGGCATCGCAGCGGGCGCTTCGGCCTGCTTGGGCTGGAGCCGCCATGCGCGGATGTCGGTGTACCAGCGGCCGTTGTACTCGCGCGATTCGATGTTCACCGAGACGTTGTAGACGGCGCCCTCCTTCAGGCGTGCCGTGTCGTCGGGACGGTTGAAAAAGGTGACGCAGATCTTGCGGGTGAAATTTCCGCCGTCGGAGTAGTCGAACACTACGTCCTGACGCTGCCATTCGCCGCGTGCCGACGTACCTTTCGTCACGGGCATTATTCGGTAAACGGTTCCTTCGAATTCCATAGTCGTGCTTGTTTTGATCGGATACAAAGGTAGCAAAAAAACGGCAAATCGAATCTTCGTCCGTCATCCTCCGGTGCAAAAAGACAGAACCGCCGGTTTTTTCCGGCGGTTCCGTCGTCGCCCGGCATCCGGGAGCGGGGTCAGTCGTCGATCTCGACGGCGCGGAACCGGCGGTTGAAGGTCACCTCGGTGCCGTTGGAGAGTTCGATCTCCCAACCGCGGCGGTCGCGGTCGATCTTCACGATCGCATCGTCGGGGAAGTGCGTGCGCACGTAAGCGGCGATTTGCTGCGGGACGACGGAGGCGGGAACCTCCGTGCGGGTGCAGACGACCTCTTTCCATGTGCCGTCGCGGTGGAATTCGACCTTCGTGCCGTCGTCGAGCACCGCTTCGAAGGTCGTGTCGGAGAAGTCGCGGTCCACGGTCGTGTAGGCGATCCGCGCCTTCGGGAGGTGGGCGCGGAGGAACTCCTGTGCCGTTTCGGGGAGATCTTCGGCGGGAATGGGGCGGCTGGTGTCGGCCCGGGCCACCGTTGCGGCGGCGAACAGTGCCGCTACGCAGCAGAAGAGCATTTTTTTCATCTGTTCGAATTTTTTCGGTTTACGATTCTTCGATCCCGTAGCAAATCGTTTGCCGCAGCGGGGTGCTGCGAGCCGCCGATGCGGAAAAAGGAGGGAGCGGAGGGGCGTAGCCGACGGATCGGCACCTGCAAAAAAGACCCGCAATGAAGCGAGTCTTTTTTCGGTGGGCCCAGAGGGGCATGATCCCACGACCTTCGGATTATGAGTCCGCTGCTCTGACCGACTGAGCTATGGGCCCGTGCGCATGTCGGCCCGAAGACCGGATGCGAGCCGTGCCTGATCTCCCGCACGGAATGCCGCAGGCCTGCGGGCGATGCGGCGTCGCAAAGATAGGAAAAAAATAGGAATGCCCAATCTTTCGGCGCTTTTTTATAGGTCCGGGCGAGATCCGGCCGCAGTTGCGGCGTCCGTGTCCCTCGGAACGTTCCGGTCGGGCGGTGCGGCTCCGTGCCGGCCGTGCGGTGCAGGGCGGAAAAAAGCCCGGAACCTTCTGTAAGGTTCCGGGCGCATGTGCGGCGGGGCGGGCGGATCATTCGGTGACGATCGCCACATCGGGCCGGTTGCGGAAGATATTCTGCAGGTGGGTCACCTCGGCGCCCGGATCGCAGATCACCTTCTTGAGCCCCGTGTTGCCCTCGACGATCATGTATTCGTTCCACTCGTCGTAGAAGCCGTTTTTCAGGTCGATCGTCTCCAGCGTCGGGGTGTTCTCCAGCTCGATCAGCTCCAGCATGTCGTTGCCGCTGAAGTCGGCCACGGTGAGCAGGTTGTTCGAGAGGTAGACCTGTCGCAGCGGGGCGTTCTGCGTGAGGTCGATCTCCGTCAGACGGTTGTCGAACAGGAATAGCTGCAGCAGGAAGGGCAGGTGCGACACCTCGATCGACGCGAGGCGGTTGCCGTAGAGGTTCAGAATCATGAGCTTGGGCAGCTCGGAGAGCGTCACGCCGGTGAGCCGGTTGCCGTTGGCGTGGAGCTGGCTCAATGCGGGGCAGTCGGTGACCGAGAGCGTCGTCAGGGCGTTCTCCACGACGTCGAGGCGGGTCAGCTGCGGCAGTCCGGCCACTTCGAGCGAGGTCAGGGCGCCGTTGTTGAGGTAGACCTCTTCGAGGGCCGGCAGGTCGGTGAGCACGAGCGTCGGCACCTGTACGCGCTGCATGTAGAGCGCCCGGAGCGCTTTGTTCTGTGTGAGGTCGATCGTGCGGATGGCGGCGTCGAACAGGCGCAGGTCCTCCAGATCGGGCATGCCCGTGGGGTCGAACGACGCGACGCGGTTGCCGCCGAGATTGAGCTCGCGCATCTTGGAGAGCCCTTCGAGCGGTGTGGCGTCGGTGATCGCGTGGTAGCGCAGACCGAGCGTTTCGAGGTTGAGGAAGTGTTCGAGACCGGATATGTCGGCGATGCGTTCGGCTCCCTCCGCCTCGTCGGGCGTTTCGAAGCTGAAGTCGAGCGCCGTGACCGCGTGCGCTTCGCCGCGGGTGATCACGCCGTCGCCGTCGGCGTCGATGGCGGGCTCCACGGCCTTCAGCCGGGCTTCCAGCACCGGATCGGCGAACTGCACGGGGCGGTTCTCGGGAGCCGGTTCGGGCTTGTTCTCGGGGTCGTCGCTGCAGGCCGGAAGCGTTGCCGCGCAGAGCGCAGCGGGCAGCAGTAGCTTGAATAATACGTTCATACGTCTGTTTTTAGAGATTCAAAAGGCCGGAAACCGATTCCTGCCCGCTGCAAGATACTATATTTTTCCGGGAAAACAACGGCGTGCCCGCTTCTCCGGCGGAAGTCTCTTGCGCTTTTTTTCGCGCTTTCTTGCGGAAATGCCGGAATTTTGTCTATCTTTGCCCCGCTTAAGCAATCATTCAAAAACAAAAACGAAATGAAAAAGGGTATTCATCCGGAGAATTATCGTTTGGTGGCGTTCAAGGACATGTCCAACGACCACGTGTTTTTGTGTCGGTCCGCCGTTTCGACAAAAGAGACCATCGAAGTGAACGGCGAAACCTATCCCGTGTATAAGATGGAAATCTCCAACACGTCGCACCCGTTCTATACGGGCAAGATGAAGTTGGTTGACACCGCCGGTCGCGTCGATAAGTTTATGAGCCGCTACGCAAAGCGCTACGATAAGAAGAACGCGAAGTAAGGTCATCGACCGCTTGCGCATATCCCCGTTTCCGATCGGAAACGGGGATTTTTCGTCTCTGCACTGCAGAAAAACGAACCCGAATCGGGGATATACTGTATTTTTAACGGATATTTTTCTATATTTACGGCCGACGCTTCCCCATTTCCGCCGGAGCGGGGCGTCGTTTCCGTTCAACCCTTAAAAATTACGTTTATGAAACAATTCAGGTTTTGGCTCGCCGTCGTCGCCCTGTCCGCCTTCGCGGCATGCGACAACGGTCCGGACGACGGAGGGGGATTGCCCGTTCCCAAAGCGCATCAGGATGCTTTGCAGACGACCGTTTCGTCGATCCGCGTGGTGTGGAGCGAAGTCGCGGGTGCGGCAGCGTACGAGTATGTCTTCGACGACGGCGATGCGGTGCGCACCGAGGCTACCGAGGCGCTCTTCACGGGGCTGACGCCCGGCGATCATCGGTTCCGCATCCGGGCCGTGGCGGCCGAAGGGTCCGGCCGCACGAATTCGAAGTGGAGTGCCGACCTGACCGTCGCGACGGCCGATGCGCGGGCCGATGCCTTTACCGTCACGGTCGATCCGCAGCGGATCACCTTCTACGACGCCTATGTCTCGATCGTGCCCGCCGATAACTCGATGTATTACTACGTGAGCTACGTCGACAAGGACGTGCTGGACTACATGGGTTCCGATCAGGCCTATGTCGATGAGGTGATCGCCTCGATCCGTGCGCTGGCCGAGCTGTCGGGCAAGACCTTCGGCGATATGTTCATCGCCCTGCGCCAGAGCGGCGAAGGCACCTACTGGCTGCGTAACCTCGGAGCCGACAAGGAGTATTACGCCTATGCGTTCGGGTTCGATATCGACGGCAACATCACCGCCTCGATGGTGAAGAGCTACTTCCGCACGGCACCCGATCCCGGAGTCCCCGATTCCGACATGACGTTCGCGATCGACATTACGGGAAAGACGGGTACGGCCGCCACCATCGCCGTGCAGCCGTCGGTGAACGACGAGTGGTACTTCTTCGCCGCCGTGCATGTCAACCGGGTTCCGGCGACGGACGATGCCGGCGTGCTGGCCTACTACGTCGAACTGTTCAACGATTACCTCGCTGACGAGTCGTTCGACGAGTTCGCCCGGGCCAACCTCTCGAAAGGCCCCGATTCCTATACCTATCATGCGCTCGAGCCGGGCAACGACTACCGCGTGTACGCCTTCGGCGTGGCCCACCACGGCGACCGGATCGTGGCGACCACGAAGCTCAAGAGCGTCGACTTCACCTCGGCCGAGGAGGAACCGCAGCCGGGCGACGCGCTGGTGAACGTTTCGATCGTCGAATGTTCCGCGACGCACATTAAGGCCGTCTTCACGCCGCAGACGGGCGTCAGCTACTTCTGCGATGTGGTCCGCTACGACTCCTACAAGGAGATGTCGGACGAGCAGATCATCGCGAAATTCCTCGCCGACAACGAGTGGGGCCTCGGCTATATCCTCCAGTCGGGCGTCTACGAGAGCCGCAACTACAACGACTATCCGGCCGATACGGAGTACTTGGCCTTCGCCTTCGCCGTGGACGACGCCTACCAGCCGATTTCGCCGCTCTACAAGGAGGTCGCCCGGACGCTCGCCCAATAGGCATTCCGTACGACTGCCGACCGTAACGACGGGCCGTACCGCGGAGGGTGCGGCCCGTCGTCGTGCGCGGGCAGGGCGGTTCCGCGATCCTCTTTTCGGGCGTCGGCGTCCTTCGGATCGCTGAAATCGCCCGCGGCATTGCGAATTGACCTCCTCAAACGATCACAGTCCGTTTTTTATGCCTATCTTTGTTCGTGCATCCGTTCCGTCGGGCGCGGTGCGGTCGTTGCAGGCCGACTTGCCCGATCTTTGCGGTGGAAAGGTTCTAATCCCGGTAGATTATGAAATACATGGTTTTTGTGCTGGCGGGCGTCGTGCTGACGCTCACCGCGTGTATCCGCAAGCAGGTGGTTCTCGAGGTTTCCGAGGAGCGCGATTCGCTCGCGCAGGTCGTCGCGGCGAAGGATTCGCTCGTCAACGCCGTCTTCGAGGACATCAACTCCATCTCGGCGAACCTCGCGCAGATCCGTTCGCGGGAGCATCTCATCGTCGCAGTCTCGGATGACGAGGGCGGGCGCCGTCCCGTGGAGGAGATCGCGGGCGACATCGCTGCGATCGACCGGTTGCTGCAGGAAAACCGGGCCAAAATCGCCTCGCTGGAGTATACGGCGGCCCGGTTGCGCAAGGCCGACGTGCGGATCGATGCGCTCGGAAAGACCATCGCCGATCTCCATGCGCAGCTCAACGACAAGACGGCTTCGATCGAATTGCTGCGCGACGAGCTGGCGATGAAGACCACCGAGGTGGAGCGCCTGCACGATACCGTGGCGATGCGCACGGCGGCGGTCGACCGGCTCAACGACGAGAAGGCGACGCTCGAGGAGCGGCTCCATGCGGTCTATTACGTGGTGGGTCCGGAGCGGGAGCTGCGCGATGCGCAGATCATCGACAAGCAGGGCTTCATCGGCCGCACGCTGACCTTCAATGCCCGCACGGGACAGTCCGAAGCCTTCACGCAGGCCGATGCGCGCTTGCTGACCGAGGTGCCGGTCGGACACCGGAAGGCGACCGTGGTGACGCCGCATCCTGCCGAGACGTACGAACTGGTCGTGGGCGACGACCGGGTCGTCGAGAAGTTGGTCGTCACCGACCCCGACCGGTTCTGGGAGGCTTCGAAAATTCTGGTAATCAGCTACCGGTAGGGTATTCGTGCTGCGCTGCCGGCCCTTTCCGCCCGAAGATTTCCGGGCGGATGCGACCTGCTGCCGGTGCGGACCGCGAGGGGCCGTAGTCTTTCGCGGGTGCCCGATCGAATGGAATGACGATGAATGAACGCTTTTTGGTAATCGATGCCGCGGCCGACGACGGGTGCTCGGAGGAGTGCGGCCGCTGCGACCTCTTTCCCGCGCCGTTCCGTCGGGTCGGCGAGGCGACCTACTGCCGCTTCGCGGAGGTCGCGTGCGCCGATGGCGAAGGCGTGCGGCTGCCGGCGGGGGAGACGGTGCGGCTGCTGTTCGTCACCGCGGGCGCGTTCGCGCTGCGCGGTGCCGGAGTCCGGGCCCGGGTCGTGAAGGCGGGCCGGTGCGCCTGTCTGGCGGTCGATGGCGCCTATGAACTCGCGGCGCAGGGGGCGGCCCGGGGGATCGTGCTCTCCTTCGTGCAGCGCATCGAATTCGGCGACCGCGATCTCTACGGGGCCGCTGCCGCCGAGGTGCATCCCGCGCCCGTGTGCGATGCCGTGCCGGTGCTGGATATCCGTTCCGGGATCGGCACCCTGCTGGAGGGGTTGTTTCCCGCGCCGGAGCTCGCGGCGTGCGACCGCTACCACAAGATGAAGGCCGCCGAGCTGTTCATGCTCATCAAGCTGCTCTACACCTCCTCCGAGCATGCCTATTTCTTCCAGTCGCTGGTGCGGCCGCGCGACGATTTCCGCAGTTTCGTGAGCAACAACTACGAGCGCGCCGGGAGTGTCGCTGAACTGGCCGCCCTTGCCGGGATGAGCCTCTCGGCCTTCAAGCGGCGCTTCGCCGAGCACTTCGAGGAGAGCGTCTACCGCTGGATGATGCACCGCAAGGCGCTCCGCATCGCCGCCGATATCCGCGACGGCGAACGCAGCACGCATGCGCTGATGGCCAAATACGGGTTCCGCCATTATACGCAGTTCAGCCGCTTCTGCAAGAACTTCCTGCATGCCACCCCGGCGCAGCTGATCGATGCCGCGGGCCGTCCCTGACCGGATCGTCGGGCCTATCCCTCTAATATATAGATGTTCAGGTCTACCCAGCGGCCGTCCGAGAGGCGCTCGCCCCGGGGCTCTACGCGGTCGAGACGGAATCCGAGACGCTGCGGGATGCGGTTGCTCGGGCCGTTGCCCGTCGCGCAGCGGATGAAGATGCGGTGCATGCCCAGTTCGGCGAAGGCCAGCCGGCATAGCGCCCGTACGGCGGCCGTCATGACCCCTTTGCCCTGCTGCTCCTCGCGCAGCCAGTAGCCGATCTCGATGCTTCGCGACCGCAGGTCGGCCGATTTGAAGCCGATCAGCCCGGCGAATGCGTCGCCGTCGCGGATCGTGAAGACCGGTGCGGAGGCATCGGCGCGCATCGAGGCCACGACCTCGCGCGTCTGTTCGACGCGGTGCGTCTCGGCGACGAAGGGGAGCCACGGCCCGAGGTGGGCGCGCTGCGTGTCGATCACGGCGAAGATCTCCGCGGCGTCGCCGTCGCGGAGCGGGCGAAGGGCATAGGGCCCGAACAGAGGGATCGTTTTCATGGTAGCGGGTCGGTTTTCGGCCGGTGGTGCGGTGCGCCGGAGCAGGCGGCCGGTCCCATCGGCCGGTTTCGGAGCTTAAATGTACGGTTTTTTGCGGAAATACGGATGCCGGCGCCTCGTCTTTCTGCCGGCGGACTCAGGTCTTTATATAATATGTGTCGCCGCTGCGTCTTCGAGCAGGCGGGGTGTCGGGCGGGAGCTTCGGCCTGCCGAGCGGTGCGCGTGGGCCGGGTCGATGATATTTTTCGCCGAATAAGTTGCGTTATACAAAACTTTTCCTATCTTTGCATCCGATTTCGCCTTTGTAATGCGGCGGATCGGCGAAGTTCTTTGAGTTGAGTCGAGTGCGAAAATTTATTCCGAAATATTTGCAGGATAAATTTTTTATACCTACTTTTGCAAACCCAAACGGTTGATTCTGCCGATGTAGCTCAGTTGGCCAGAGCAGCTGATTTGTAATCAGCTGGTCGTGGGTTCGAATCCCTCCATCGGCTCGGAGCCGATGCGAAGCCGGGATGCGGACGGAGCGGCGGCGAAACCAAACGCAAGACAAGGGAAGTTACCAGAGTGGCCAAATGGGGCAGACTGTAAATCTGCTGGCTTACGCCTTCGGTGGTTCGAATCCATCACTTCCCACTTAAAAAAGAGTGCCGGTCGGAGTTGCAAAGCCTTGACGGCGGTCGAAAGGCCGGCGCGAGGGTGGGGCTGACTCTGAACGGTTTATTTTTGCGGAAGTAGCTCAGTTGATAGAGCATCAGCCTTCCAAGCTGAGGGTCGCGAGTTTGAGCCTCGTCTTCCGCTCTCGAACGCAGCAGGCGTGTGATACGGAGTATCCCGAACGACGGGAGGCGTGTCGCCCGCCCCTTCTGCGGAATGGATTTTAAAACTTTGAAGTAATTTTTAACAATACTTTAAAATACTTGATACTATGGCAAAAGAAAAATTCGACCGGTCGAAACCGCACGTGAACATCGGTACCATCGGTCACGTAGACCACGGTAAGACGACGCTTACCGCCGCTATCACGACCGTTCTGGCTAAGGCCGGTCTGTCGGAGCTCCGTTCGTTCGACTCGATCGACAACGCACCCGAGGAGAAGGAGCGCGGTATCACGATCAACACCTCGCACGTCGAGTATCAGACGGCTAACCGTCACTATGCTCACGTGGACTGCCCGGGCCACGCCGACTATGTGAAGAACATGGTAACGGGTGCCGCTCAGATGGACGGTGCCATCCTCGTAGTTGCCGCTACGGACGGTCCGATGCCCCAGACCAACGAGCACGTGCTGCTCGCCCGTCAGGTGAACGTGCCGAAGATCGTCGTGTTCCTGAACAAGTGCGACATGGTGGACGATCCCGAGATGCTCGACCTCGTCGAGATGGAGGTTCGCGACCTGCTTTCGAAGTACGACTATGACGGCGACAACGCTCCCGTTATCCGCGGTTCGGCCCTCGGCGGTCTGAACGGCGAGGCCAAGTGGGAGGAGAAGGTCATGGAGCTCATGGCTGCCGTTGACGAGTATATCCCCCTGCCCCAGCGCGAGAACGAGAAGCCGTTCCTGATGCCTATCGAGGACGTGTTCTCGATCACCGGCCGCGGTACCGTAGTAACGGGCCGTATCGAGACCGGTATCATCCACGTGGGTGATCCCGTCGAGATCATCGGTCTGGAGGAGAAGACCCTGACGTCGACCTGCACGGGCGTGGAGATGTTCCGCAAGCTGCTCGACGAGGGTGAGGCCGGCGACAACGTAGGTCTGCTCCTGCGCGGTATCGACAAGAAGGAGGTTAAGCGTGGTATGGTAGTCGCTAAGCCCGGTTCGATCACGCCGCACACCGAGTTCACCGCCGAGGTCTACATCCTGAAGAAGGAAGAGGGTGGCCGCCACACGCCGTTCCACAACAACTACCGCCCGCAGTTCTACCTGCGTACGATGGACGTAACGGGTGAGGTTCACCTGCCGGCAGGCGTCGACATGGTGATGCCGGGCGACCACGTGACGATCACCGTGAAGCTGATCTACCCCGTCGCTCTGAACGAGGGTCTGCGTTTCGCAATCCGCGAGGGCGGTCGCACGGTAGGTGCAGGTCAGATTCTCTCGATCGTGAAGTAATTCGCGCATCGCATGAATTCCGAGGGGCGGTCGAGCGCCGCTCCTCCATTTAGGAGCATAGTTCAAGGGTAGAATAGCGGTCTCCAAAACCGTTGATGGGAGTTCGAATCTCTCTGCTCCTGCCGAAAAGTAAAAAAGCGAGTTATGTTCAACTACTTTAAAGAGTCCTACAACGAGCTTGTCAATAAGGTGACGTGGCCCACGTTCCCGCAGCTCCAGAGCTCTACGATCGTCGTGATGGTGGCTTCGGTCATCTTCGCGGTCGTCGTTTTGGCTATGGACCTGACGTTCGAGAACCTGATGGCCGCCATCTACAAGACGCTGGGCAACCTCGGCCGTTAATTTCCTGCTGAAGCGATGAGCGAAATCAATAAACAGTGGTACGTCGTACGCGCCATCGGCGGTAAGGAAAACAAGGTCAAGGAGTATATCGAGGCCGAAATCCGCCACAACCATCTCGAGGAGTACATCTCCCAAGTGCTGATTCCGACCGAAAAGGTCTATACGATCCGCAACGGCAAGAAGATCTCGAAGGAGCGCGTCTCCTATCCGGGTTACGTGCTGGTCGAAGCGGCATTCGTCGGACAGATCCCCATTATCATTCGCAACACCCCCAACGTGCTCGGTTTCCTCGGCGATACGAAGGAAGACAGCCGCAAGATGAACGCCACGCCCCTGCGTCCGCAGGAGGTCGCGCGCATTTTGGGCCGCGTCGACGAGTTGAGCGCACAGGAGGAGGAGAACGAAATACCATTCTTCGTCGGCGAGACCGTCAAGGTTACGGACGGTCCTTTCTCGAGCTTCCAAGGTACCATCGAGGCAGTCGACGACGAGCGCAAGAAACTCACGGTATCGGTGAAGATATTCGGGCGCAAGACTCCTATGGAGTTGAGTTTCACCCAAGTTGAAAAAGAATAATTAACCTAAGGAAAACTATGGCAAAAGAGGTTGCTGCATTTATTAAATTGCAGATCAAAGGTGGTGCCGCCAACCCTTCGCCCCCGGTAGGTCCCGCATTGGGTTCTAAGGGAGTCAATATCATGGACTTCTGCAAGCAGTTCAATGCACGTACGCAGGACAAGGCGGGCAAGGTTCTTCCGGTCATCATCACTGTTTACACGGACAAGTCGTTCGACTTCGTCGTGAAACAGCCGCCCGTAGCCGTACAGCTCAAGGAAGCAGCAAAGGTACAGTCCGGTTCCGCCCAGCCCAACCGCAACAAGGTGGGTCAGGTGACTTGGGAGCAGGTCCGTGCCATCGCACAGGACAAGATGTCCGATATGAACTGCTTCACGGTTGAGTCGGCTATGCGTATGGTCGCCGGTACGGCTCGCAGCATGGGTATCAGCGTCGTCGGTGAATTTCCTAATTCGTAAGCAAGAAGATGAGTAAGTTGACAAAAAATCAAAAAATCGCCTGCGCCAAGGTTGAAGCCGGTAAGGCTTACAAGCTCTCGGAGGCTGCCGCTCTTCTGAAGGAAATCTCGTTTACGAAATTCGACGCTTCGGTAGACGTCGACGTCCGTCTGGGTGTCGATCCGCGTAAGGCGAACCAGATGGTCCGCGGCGTGGTGACGTTGCCCCACGGTACGGGTAAGACGGTTCGCGTTCTGGTGCTCTGTACGCCCGAGAAGGAGGCCGAAGCACAGGCTGCCGGCGCCGATTACGTAGGTCTGGACGAGTACGTCGACAAGATCAAGTCCGGTTGGACGGATGTCGACGTGATCATCTGCACGCCGAACGTGATGGGCAAGGTGGGTGCGCTGGGTCGTATCCTCGGTCCCCGCGGTCTGATGCCGAACCCCAAGACGGGAACGGTGACGATGGAGATCGGCAAAGCCGTCAAGGAGGTGAAGGCCGGCAAGATCGACTTCAAGGTCGACAAGTTCGGTATCATTCACACGTCGGTCGGCAAGATTTCGTTCACTCCCGAGCAGATCGTGGAGAATGCGAAAGAGGTGCTGAATATGATTATCAAGTTGAAGCCGTCTGCTGCAAAAGGTTCTTATGTGAAGAGTATCTACCTCTCGACCACCATGAGCCCCGGCTTGCAGATTGATTCCAAATCGGTAGAAACCAAATAAGAAGGAGGAACGAAGAGATGACTAAGGAAGAAAAACTGGTTGTTATCAACAACCTCGCCGAGCAGCTCGGGACCTATCCTCACTTCTATATCGCCGACATCGAGGCGCTGAATGCGGAGCAGACCGCTAAATTGCGCCGCAAGTGCTTCGAGAGCGACGTGAAGCTGATCGTGGTGAAGAACACGCTGCTCGCGAAGGCGCTCGAGAAGGCGGAGAAGGCCGATGCCGATCTGGTAAACGTATTGGAGGGTCCGACCTCGATCATGTTCGCCAACGTTGCGAAGGCTCCTGCCGTCCTGATCAAGGAATTCCGCAAGAGCTCGGACAAACCCGTTCTGAAGGCGGCTTTCGCCGAGGGTTGCGTCTACGTGGGCGACAATCAGCTCGACGCTCTGTGCAATATCAAGAGCAAGGAGGAACTTATCGGCGACATCGTCGCATTGCTGCAGTCCCCTGCGAAGAACGTTATTTCCGCGCTGCAGGGTAGTGCAGGTCAGAAGATCGCGGGCCTCGTGAAGACCCTCGAATCGAGAAACAACTAATCACAATCAAGAATTAAAAACAAATTAATACGCTTACAACTATGGCAGACGTAAAGAAACTTGCTGAAGAACTGGTTAACCTGAAGGTTACCGAGGTGAACGAACTCGCACAGATCCTCAAGGAGGAGTATGGTATCGAACCGGCTGCTGCCGCTGTAGCCGTTGCAGCTCCCGCTGCCGCAGGTGAGGCCGCTCCCGCCGAGAAGTCGACCTTCGACGTGATTCTGAAGAGCGCCGGTCAGGCCAAGCTTCAGGTGATCAAGGTCGTGAAGGAGCTCGCAGGTCTTTCGCTGGGCGACGCTAAGGCTCTCGTGGACGGTGCTCCGAAGGCCGTTAAGGAGGGTGTCTCGAAAGAGGAGGCCGAGCAGATCAAGGGCCAGCTCGAGGAGGCCGGTGCTGAGGTTGAGCTCAAGTAGCAATCCTGCTGCTTAAGCAGTATCAGGTATAGGGCCGACCGCGTGTTGGCTCTATGCCTTTTCTTGGTCTAAAGACCGGAAGTGCCGATCAGGAGCTGTGTCCGGTTTTTGGAAGCGATGCTCCCGGGGCGAGATGTGCGCCTGCATACGGGGGCATTGACGGGATGGAAAGGCCCGTACCGGTTTGCGTAACCCCAACCGTATTACGCTTCACCTAATTTTGGATTTCACGATGTCCACAGCAAAAACACAACAAAGAATCAGCTTCTCTACAGTCAAGAACCGGGTTTCCTATCCGGATCTGCTGGAGGTGCAGCTCAAATCCTTCCGGGATTTTTTCCAGATGGACACTACGGCCGAAAACCGTAAGAACGAGGGACTCTACAAGGTCTTTCAGGAAAATTTCCCCATCACGGATACCCGGAATAACTTCGTTCTGGAGTTCATCGACTACTATATCGACCCGCCGCGCTATTCGATCGAGGAGTGCCTCGAGCGCGGATTGACCTACAGCGTTCCTCTGAAAGCCAAGTTGAAGCTCTATTGCACGGACGACGAACACGAAGATTTCGGCGTCGTCGTTCAGGACGTGTACTTCGGGACGATTCCCTATATGACCGAACGGGGTACGTTCGTCATCAACGGTGCTGAACGCGTCATCGTGTCCCAACTCCATCGTTCGCCGGGCGTATTCTTCGGCCAGAGCATGCATACCAACGGTACGAAGCTCTACTCGGCGCGCATCATCCCGTTCAAGGGTTCGTGGATCGAGTTCGCCACGGACATCAACAACGTGATGTATGCCTACATCGACCGTAAGAAGAAGCTGCCCGTCACGACGCTGCTGCGCGCCATCGGTTACGAGGCCGACCAGCAGATTCTGGAGATCTTCGATCTGGCGGACGAGGTGAAGGTGTCGAAAGCCGCCCTGAAGAAGGCCGTGGGCCGCAAGCTGGCCGCGCGCGTCCTGTCGACGTGGGTCGAGGACTTCGTCGACGAGGATACGGGCGAGGTGGTGTCGATCGAGCGCAACAACGTGATCGTCGACCGCGAGACGGTTCTCGAGGAGGAGCACATCGACCAGATCATCGAGAGCGGCGCGAAGACGATTCTGCTGCACAAGGAGAACCTCTCGGGCATCGACTTCTCGATCATCTACAACACGCTGCAGAAAGACCCCTGCAACTCCGAGAAGGAGGCCGTGGTCTACATCTACAGACAGCTGCGCGCCTCGGAGCCGCCCGATGAGGCGACGGCGCGCGACGTCATCGAGAAGCTCTTCTTCTCCGACAAGCGTTACGACTTGGGCGACGTGGGCCGCTACCGCATCAACAAGAAGCTGGATCTGGATACCGATCCGGCCGTTCGTACGTTGACGCGCGAGGACATCATCGCCATCATCAAATACCTGATCCAGCTGATCAATTCGAAGGCCGAGGTCGACGATATCGACCACCTCTCGAACCGTCGTGTCCGCACGGTGGGCGAGCAGCTGTCGAATCAGTTCTCGGTAGGTTTCGTGCGCATGGCCCGCACGATCCGCGAGCGCATGAACGTGCGCGACAACGAGGTCTTCACGCCGGTGGATCTGATCAATGCCAAGACGCTCTCGTCGGTGATCAACTCCTTCTTCGGTACCTCGCAGCTCTCGCAGTTCATGGACCAGATCAACCCGCTGGCCGAGATCACGCACAAGCGCCGTCTGTCGGCCCTCGGTCCCGGCGGTCTGTCGCGCGACCGCGCCGGCTTCGAGGTGCGCGACGTGCACTACACGCACTACGGCCGCCTCTGCCCGATCGAGTCGCCGGAAGGCCCGAACATCGGTCTGATTTCGTCGCTGTGCGTCTACGCGAAGATCTCGCCGATGGGCTTCATCGAGACTCCCTACCGTTCGGTCGAGAACGGCAAGGTGGATCTCGACAACGCGCATATCCGCTACTACTCGGCCGAAGAGGAGGAGGGCAAGATCGTCGCTCAGTCGAACGTTCCCCTCGCCGACGACGGCTCGTTCCTGCATCCGGAGCGCGTGAAGGCGCGCGAGGGCGCCGACTTCCCCGTCGTGACGGCCGATGAGGTGAACCTGATGGACGTGGCTCCGAACCAGATCGCCTCGATCGCCGCGAGCCTCATTCCCTTCTTGGAGCATGACGACGCCAACCGTGCCCTGATGGGCGCGAACATGATGCGTCAGGCCGTGCCGCTGGTGACGTGCGAGGCGCCGATCGTCGGCACGGGCATCGAGAAGGACATGATCACCGACAGCCGCATCCAGATCGTCGCCGAGGGCGACGGCGAGGTGGTTTTCGCCGATGCGACCAAGATTCAGATCAAGTACGAGCGTACGGAGGACGAGATCCTCGCGTCGTTCGATCCCGAGATCACGACCTACGAGCTGCCGCGCTACCGCCGCACGAACCAGAACACCTCGATCACGCTCAAGCCGACCGTGCTCACGGGCGACAAGGTGACCAAGGGGCAGATCATCACGGAGGGCTACTCCACGCAACGCGGCGAGCTGGCGCTGGGCCGCAACCTGAAGGTGGCCTACATGCCGTGGAAGGGTTACAACTTCGAGGACGCCATCGTGATCTCGGAGCGTATCCAGCGCGAGGACATCTTCACCTCGGTGCATGTCGACGAGTACATCATGGAGGTGCGCGACACGAAGCGCGGCGTCGAGGAGCTCACGTCGGACATTCCGAACGTCTCGGAGGACGCCACGAAGGACCTCGATGCGAACGGTATCATCCGTATCGGCGCCAACGTGCACCCGGGCGATATCCTGATCGGTAAGATCACCCCGAAGGGCGAGAGCGATCCGTCGCCCGAGGAGAAGCTCCTGCGCGCGATCTTCGGCGACAAGGCCGGCGACGTGAAGGACGCTTCGCTCAAGGCGCAGCCCTCGCTGCACGGCGTGGTGATCGACACGAAGCTCTACAGCCGCGCCGGCAAGGACGGCAAGAAGAGCAAGAGCGCCGAGCGCGTGCAGCTGGAGAAGCTCGACGAGAAGTTCGCGGGCGAAATCGCCGAACTGACCAAGCGTTTGGTCGCCAAGCTCTGGACGCTGCTTCAGGGCAAGACCACGACGGGTATCGTCGACTACTTCGGCGTGGAGCTCTACCCGGCCGGTACGAAGTTCTCGCAGAAGATGCTCGAGGAGATTTCGCGCAAGGCTACGGACGAGAAGACGGGCGTGGCGATGGGCTACCTCAACCTCGGCACCTACCGCTGGACGGGCGATGCGCGCATCGATGCGCTGATCGAGCGCACGGTGAACAACTACACGATCGAGTGGAAGAAGGCCGACGCGGCGATCAAGCGCGAGAAGTACAACTTCACCAACGGCGACGAGCTGCCGCAGACGGGCGTCATCCAGATGGCGAAGGTCTACATCGCCAAGAAGCGCAAGCTGAAGGTGGGCGACAAGATGGCCGGACGTCACGGCAACAAGGGTATCGTGGCGAAGATCGTCCGCGACGAGGACATGCCCTTCTTGGAGGACGGTTCGATCGTCGACATCTGCCTCAACCCGCTGGGCGTGCCTTCGCGTATGAACCTCGGTCAGATCTACGAGGCCGTGCTGGGACGCGCAGGCCGCGAGCTGGGCGTGAAGTTCGCCACGCCGATCTTCGACGGCGCCTCGCTCGACCAGATCAACGAGTATACGGCCGATGCCGGGCTTCCGCGCAGCGGCAGCACCTACCTCTACGACGGCGGTACGGGCGAGCGCTTCGACCAGCCGGCGACGGTGGGTGTGACCTACTTCCTCAAGCTGGGACACATGATCGACGACAAGATGCACGCGCGTTCGATCGGTCCCTACTCGCTCATCACGCAGCAGCCGCTCGGCGGTAAGGCGCAGTTCGGCGGTCAGCGTTTCGGTGAGATGGAGGTCTGGGCGCTCGAAGGCTTCGGCGCCGCCAACATCCTGCAGGAGATTCTGACCATCAAGTCCGACGACGTCACGGGCCGTGCGAAGGCCTACGAGGCGATCGTCAAGGGCGAGAACCTGCCCAAGCCGGGTATTCCGGAGGCGATGAACGTGCTGCTGCACGAGCTTCGCGGTCTGGCCCTCTCGGTCAAGCTCGAGTAAGGTATATTGGAGGATTAGAAAAACGTGAAGACAAAATATGGCAATTTCGAAAGACAATAAGCCGAACAATGGTTACAGCCGCATTTCGATCGGTCTGGCCTCACCCGAGGAGATTCTGGCCCAGTCGAGCGGCGAGGTCTTGAAGCCCGAAACCATTAACTACCGTACCTATAAGCCCGAGCGCGACGGTCTGTTCTGCGAGCGTATCTTCGGCCCCGTGAAGGACTACGAGTGCCACTGCGGCAAGTACAAGCGGATCCGTTACAAGGGCATCGTCTGCGACCGCTGCGGTGTGGAGGTGACCGAAAAGAAGGTGCGTCGCGAGCGCATGGGCCACATTTCGCTGGTCGTGCCGGTGGTGCACATCTGGTACTTTCGCTCGCTGCCTTCGAAGATCGGCTACCTGCTGGGTATTCCGTCGAAGAAGCTCGAGGCGATCATCTACTACGAACGCTACGTGGTGATCAACGCCGGCGCCGCGTCGGAGCAGGGCATCGAGAAGCTCCAGACCCTCTCGGAGAAGGAGTACCTCGACGTGCTGGCCGCCCTGCCGAAGGGCAACCAGTCGCTCGACGACAGCGATCCCAACAAGTTCGTGGCGCAGATGGGTGCCGAGGCGATATATACGCTCCTGAAGGAGGTCGATCTCGACACGATGTCCTACGCCCTGCGTCACAAGGCCTCGACCGAGACCTCGCAGCAGCGTAAGACCGAGGCGCTGAAGTGCCTCAACGTCATCGAGTCGTTCCGCGCTTCGGAGGGCAAGAACAAGCCCGAGTGGATGGTGCTGAACGTCATTCCGGTGATTCCGCCCGAGCTGCGTCCGCTGGTGCCGCTGGACGGCGGCCGTTTCGCCACGTCGGACCTCAACGACCTCTACCGCCGCGTGATCATCCGCAACAACCGTCTGAAGCGTCTGATCGAGATCAAGGCTCCGGAGGTGATCCTGCGCAACGAGAAGCGCATGCTGCAGGAGGCCGTCGACTCGCTCTTCGACAACTCGCGCAAGTCGAATGCCGTGAAGAACGAGTCGAACCGACCGCTCAAGTCGCTCTCCGATTCGCTCAAGGGCAAGCAGGGCCGCTTCCGTCAGAACCTCTTGGGTAAGCGCGTCGACTACTCGGCCCGTTCGGTCATCGTCGTCGGCCCCGAGCTGAAGATGCACGAGATGGGTATTCCGAAGGATATGGCCGCCGAGCTCTACAAGCCGTTCGTGATCCGCAAGCTCATCGAGCGCGGCATCGTCAAGACGGTGAAGTCGGCCAAGAAGATCATCGACCGCAAGGATCCCGTGATCTGGGGCATTCTGGAGAACGTCATCAAGGGCCATCCGGTGCTGATGAACCGTGCTCCGACGCTGCACCGCCTGGGTATCCAGGCGTTCCAGCCCAAGCTGATCGAGGGCAAGGCCATGCAGCTCCACCCGCTGGCATGTACGGCGTTCAACGCCGACTTCGACGGCGACCAGATGGCCGTGCACCTGCCGCTGGGCAACGCCGCCATTCTGGAGGCGCAGCTGCTGATGCTCGGTTCGCACAACGTCCTCAACCCCGCGAACGGCGCCCCGATCACGGTGCCTTCGCAGGACATGGTCTTGGGCCTCTACTACATCACCAAGCCCCGCAAGGGCGTGAAGGGCGAAGGCCGCGTCTTCTACGGCGCCGAGGAGGCCATCATCGCCTACAACGAGAAGCAGGCCGACCTGCATGCGATCGTGAAGTGCATGGTCGACGATCTGGACGAGAACGGCAACGAAGTCCGCGTGCTGAAGGAGACCACGATCGGCCGCATCCTCTTCAATCAGGTGGTGCCGAAGGAGGTGGGTTACATCAACGAGCTGCTGACGAAGCGTTCGCTGCGCGACATCATCGCCGTGGTGATGAAGAAGGCCGGTGCCGACAAGGTGGCGGCGTTCCTCGACGACATCAAGAACATGGGTTACCGCATGGCCTTCGAGGGCGGTCTGTCGTTCAACCTCGACGCCGTGATCATCCCCGGCGAGAAGGAGAAGCTCGTGCAGGAGGGGTACGACCGCTCGGACGCCATCATGGAGGACTACAACATGGGTCTGATCACCAACAACGAGCGTTACAACCAGATCATCGACGTGTGGACCAACATCAACTCGAAGCTCACGAAGGTGGTGATCGACACGCTGATCAAGGACGACGACGGTTTCAACCCCGTATACATGATGCTCGACTCGGGTGCCCGCGGTTCGAAGGAGCAGATCCGTCAGCTCTCCGGTATGCGCGGTCTTATGGCCAAGCCGCAGAAGTCGGGAGTCGAAGGCGGTCAGCAGGTCATCGAGAACCCGATTCTCTCGAACTTCAAGGAGGGTCTGTCGGTGCTCGAGTACTTCATCTCGACGCACGGTGCCCGTAAGGGTCTTGCCGATACCGCACTGAAGACGGCCGACGCAGGTTACCTGACCCGTCGTCTGGTCGACGTGGCGCAGGACGTCATCATCAACGAGGAGGATTGCGGCACGCTGCGCGGTCTGACGGCTACGGCCATCAAGCGCAACGACGACGTGGTGCAGACGCTCTACGACCGCATCCTCGGCCGTACGGCGCTCAACGACGTCGTGCATCCGCTCACGGGCGAGATGCTGTGCCGGGCCGGCGAGGAGATCACCGAGGCGATCGCCGAGGCGATCGAGAAGTCGCCGCTGGAGTCGGTGGAGATCCGCTCGGTGCTCACCTGCGAGGCGCGTCGCGGCGTCTGTGCGAAGTGCTACGGCCGCAACTTGGCCACGGCCCGCATGGTCCAGAAGGGCGAGGTGGTCGGCGTGATCGCCGCCCAGTCGATCGGCGAGCCGGGTACGCAGCTGACCCTACGTACGTTCCACGTCGGCGGTGTGGCCGGCGGCACGGCCGTCGAGACCAACGTCGTGTCGAAGTACGAGGGTCGTCTGGAGATCGACGAGCTGCGCACGGTCAAGGGCAAGAACGCCGCCGGCGAGGCGATCGACATCGTCATCTCGCGCCAGTCGGAGTTCCGCATCGTCGACCCGAAGACCGATATCGTGCTCTACACGCACAACCTGCCCTACGGCGCGACGCTCTTCATGGCGGACGGCGCCGAGGTGAAGAAGGGCGATCTGATCTGCGAATGGGATCCCTACAACGCCGTCATCATCTCGGAGTTCGAGGGTAAAGCCGTCTACGACAGCGTTATCGAGGGCGTTACGTACCGCGACGAGCGCGACGAGCAGACGGGCCTTTCGGAGAAGGTCGTCATCGAGTCGAAGGACAAGACGAAGAACCCCGTCATCCGCGTGCTCAACAAGGAGGGCGAGGAGGTCAAGCAGTACAACCTCCCGGTTTCGGCCCATATCGTCGTGAAGGATAACGCCCGGATCAAGACGGGCGACATCCTGATCAAGATTCCGCGTACGGTGGGCAAGTCGGGCGGCGACATCACCGGTGGTCTGCCGCGCGTTACGGAGCTCTTCGAGGCGCGCAACCCGTCGAACCCCGCGATCGTTTCGGAGATTGACGGCGAGGTATCGTTCGGCAAGATCAAGCGCGGTAACCGCGAGATCATCGTCACCTCGAAGCAGGGCGATGTGAAGCGTTACCTCGTGCCGCTGTCGCGTCAGATCGTGGTGCAGGAGAACGACTACGTGAAGGCCGGAAGTCCGCTGTCGGACGGCGCCATCACTCCGTCGGACATCCTCAACATCCTCGGTCCTACGAAGGTACAGGAGTACATCGTCAACGAGGTGCAGGAGGTCTACCGCATGCAGGGCGTGAAGATCAACGACAAGCACTTCGAGGTGATCGTGCGCCAGATGATGAACAAGGTGCGGATCGAGGATCCGGGAGATACGCGGTTCTTCGAGGATCAGGTCGTCGACAAGTGGGAGTTCATGGACGTGAACGACGAGCTGTACGACAAGGTGGTCGTGACGGATGCCGGCGATTCGACCGTGCTCCAGCCGGGCCAGATCGTTTCGCTGCGCAAGCTGCGCGACGAGAACTCGAGCCTCAAGCGTCGCGACATGCGTCCGGTTCAGGTGCGCGACATCGTGCCGGCCACCTCGACGCAGGTGCTGCAGGGTATCACCCGCGCCGCACTGCAGACGTCGAGCTTCATTTCGGCGGCTTCGTTCCAAGAGACGACGAAGGTGCTCAACGAGGCGGCCATTCAGGCGAAGGTCGACCCGCTGGAGAACCTCAAGGAGAACGTCATCTGCGGTCACCTGATCCCCGGCGGTACGGGTCTGCGCGAGTACGACTCGCTGGTGGTCGGTGCCAAGACCGAACTCGAAGAGCTGCAGCAGGCTGCACAGTAGCCTCGCTGCGGAGCGACACGGAAAACCCCTCCTGCCCGATGGCAGGAGGGGTTTTCGTTTGCCGGGGGCGCCGTGCGGAGGTGCGGGTCGCCGGATGCGCGTGTGCGTGTCGCAGCGCTGCAGCTTCCGATCGCGGCCGTTGCCGTGCGCTTTTGCGGGGGGAGGTCGGCGGGGAGGTCGGCGGGCGCCGGAGCGAGGGACCGTCCGCTGCCGGCGGTGCGGCCTATTCGGCGTGCTCCTCGAGCCACTTCGTACGCCGCAGGTCGGGCAGGTGCTTCACCCGGAAGCTGTCGAAGCGGACGTCGAAACCTTCGCCGTCGGGGCTGGCGGCCATCATCCCCACCATGACGGGCGTACGGTCCTGCAGCCATGCGTTGCGCATCATCGTATAGCGTACGCCGTCGAACGAGTAGTAGACCTCCACGGCGTCGAGCCGCCGCACGGCCTTGATCCACACCGCGTCGATCGGGCGGTCGAGCGCGATGACGCTCCAGTCGCTGGTGCGGTGGGTGACCACGACGCTCAAGTTGTACTTGCCGTCGATATATTCGATGCCTGCTTTGATCCAATGCTCGGCATCGACACGCAGCATAAGCCCCGCCTGATCGAAGCGGACGCGGTAATCGCCGCGGATGCGTACTTCGGCCTCGAATTCGCCGCCGTAGAGCGCATAGCAGAAGGGGGCGTCGTCGACCGTGAATCCGTAGTGGGAGATGCGCCAGTAATCGCTGCGGGGCGTCGTGCGCATCGTCAGGGTGCCGTCGTCGATCGACCATCGTTCGGGTTCGTTGAACCAGTGCATTTTTTCGAGCGTCTGGGCGCCTGCCGGCTGCAGCGCGCAGAGGGCGAGTGAGAAGAGTAGTTTTTTCATGGTGCGGATTTTTTGCTGTGCCGTCCGTTTCGCGGAACGGCGGAAAATTGCGATCTTTACACGGCAAAGATAGCGTGTCGGCCGTAGGCCGGCAATGGCGATAAATGACCAAATTCCGGACAGCGGGCTGCGGTCTCGGCGGCATGCGGATGACGATGCGCCCGATCGTGGGTGCGCGGCGGCGCGGGGCAGCCGACGGATCCCGCGGCTGCGCGACCGATGTCGGTGGGACATCGGGGAGTTCGGACCGATTCGTACCGATATGGAGATTCTGCGTGAACTGAACGACGAGTTGCTTCGACAGCCCTTCGCCCGCGGTCGGGAGGAGGAGCGGATCGAGGCGTGCCGCCGCACGGCGGCCGCATATGCCCTCACCGAGGGCGCCATCGCCGTGTTGAGCGATCTGGAGACCGATCGGAGTCTGATCTGTTACGGCTCGCTGGCCGAAACGCTGGGGATAGCCGCGAGCGGCAGCGTCGCGCGGATCGGGTCGATCTGGGAGGAGGAGCTGTTCGGCCGGATCCATCCCGACGACCTGATCGAGAAGCAGTTGTACGAACTCCGGTTTTTCCGGATGCTGAAGCACCGCTCCGAGGAGCGGCGTCGCGACTACTGTCTGATCCATCCGCTGCGCATGCGCGACCGTATGGGGCGATATCGGCCCGTGGTGCACCGCATCTTCTATTTGGCGGGCGGCGGCGACGGTTGCACGCGCATCGCGCTGTGTCTCTACAATGCGGCCGGCGCCGAGCCCTCCGCGAGCCGGATCGTCCATCTGCCCGACGGCCGTTCGGAGCCGTTGGGGCGGAGCTGCGGCGAGGATCTGCTCTCCGCCCGCGAGCGGGAGGTGCTGCTGCGCATCGAGGCGGGCGACACGAGCAAGGAGATCGCCCGGAATCTTTCGATCAGCGTCCATACGGTCAGCCGCCATCGTCAGAACATTCTGGAGAAGCTGCAGGCCGGCAACTCCGTCGAAGCGTGCCGGACGGCCCGGCGGCTGGGGTTGCTGCGGTAGCGCTGCGGCATTACGGCAGATCGGCCGGATCGAAAGCGACCGCGGGGCGGAGGCCGGAGTGCCGGAAGGCGTGGCCGGCGCCGCCGACGCGCAGGTCGAGGTGCAGTTGCGCCGAAGCGCCGAGCGTTGGGAGCATCAGCATGCCCGAGAGCAGGATCTTTTTCATGGTCGTTTTTTTGTGTGCTCGATGTGTTATTTTTGCACTGCAAAGTAAGATCTTCCGCCCGAAATGGGCAATGCTGATTTGTCATTGATGGAGGCATTGCAACGTGCATACGAACGTCTGCTGGATGCGCAGCGTTTCGATCCCCGGGAGTTGGACTATTCGGTGCTGGAGCGCCATGTCGCACGCCTGAAGCTCTTGGCGCAGGTCGCCAACAGCGGCATCACGGTCTTCGACATGTATCGCCGGCGGCATGTCTTCGCCTCGTACAACTTCGCGGAGCTGTTCCGGTACGATCTGGAGGGGATCGCCGCAGAGGATTCCGCCTACTTCAGCCGACGGATCCATCCCGACGACCTTAAGCCGCCCACCGCAACGGCATCGCCTGCCTGCGCCACCTTATGGCGCATCGCGAACTGGCGCCGGACGTGAAGTTCATCAACGAATATCGGGTGGATGTCGTCGGGCGCTACGTGCGCGTGATCGAGCAGTTTCAGGTGCTGGAGTTCGACCCGAAAGGCAATATCTGGCTCTCGTTGAGCATGCTCGACGTATCGCCCAATCAGGATGCGCTGGAGGGGGTGCACTGCCGTCTGCTCGACTTCCGTACCGGGACGCCGGTACCTTTCCCGTCGGATGAGGAGTCCGGGAGGCGCTTGTCGGCCCGCGAACGGGAGGTGCTGCGGCTCATCGGCCGGGGAAAGCTCTCGAAGGGGATCGCCGAGCAGCTGACCATCAGCGTGCATACGGTCAACACGCACCGGCAGCGCATACTGGAAAAGCTCGATGCCGATAATTCGATCGAGGCGTTCCGTTACGCTGCGGCGTGCGGTCTGCTGGATTGAGGGTTACCGGTTGCGTTCGACGCGTTTCGCCAGTCCTCCTTCCGACGTCTCGCGGTAGAGGCTCGGGAGGTTGTGGCCGGTTTCGTTCATCACCTCCACCACCTTGTCGTAGGATACCAGATGCGACCCGTCGGAGAGCGTGGCGTAGATGTTGGCGTCGAGGGCGCGGGCTGCGGCGATGGCGTTGCGTTCGATGCAGGGAACCTGCACCAGACCGCATACGGGGTCGCACGTGAGGCCCAGATGGTGCTCGAGTCCCATTTCGGCCGCGTATTCGATCTGCGACGGGGTTCCGCCGAAGAGCTGGCAGGCGGCTGCGGCGGCCATCGCGCAGGCGACGCCGACTTCGCCCTGACAGCCCACCTCGGCGCCCGAGATCGAGGAGTTGCACTTGGCGATGTTGCCGAAGAGTCCCGCCGTGGCGAGGGCCCGCAGAATGCGGATGCGCAGGAAGTCGCGCGAGGTGGCGAGGTGGTAGATTACGGCCGGCACCACGCCGCTCGAACCGCACGTCGGCGCCGTCACGACCGTGCCGCCCGAGGCGTTCTCCTCGGCCGTAGCGAGCGCATAGGCGTAGATTTTGGCGCGGGAGCTCAACGAGGCGGTGTATCCTTTCGATTTGACCCAGTAGGTGCTGGCCTTGCGGGCCACCTTCAGGCCGCCGGGCAGCACGCCGTCGTTGTTCAGGCCCCGCTCGATGGTCTCGCACATCACCGTCCACACATGGTCGAGGTAATCCCAGATTTCGGACCCCTCGCAGTCGTCGACATACTCCCAGTAGGTCTTGCCTTCGCGGTAGCACCACTCCTTGATCTCGGCGATGGTCGTCATCGGGTAGATGCTGCGGGGCACTTCGAGGCGCGAGGTCTCGTTGGCCAGCGCGCCGCCGCCGATGCTGTAGATCCGCCAGCTGTCGACGACCGCATCGGCCTTGAGCCCTTCGAAGAGCATGCCGTTGGGGTGGAAGGGGAGCACGATGTCGGGTTTCCAGACGATCTCCACCGGGGCGAGCGGCTCCAGCACGTCGCGGATCGCCACGTCGGTGAGGTGCCCCTTGCCCGTCGCGGCGAGCGAACCGTAGAGCGTGACGCGATAGGCATCGACCGCCCGGCAGCGTTCGGCAAACCGTTCCGCGGCCTTTTTGGGTCCCATCGTATGGCTGCTCGAAGGTCCGCAGCCCACCTTGTAGAGTTCTTTGAGCGATTCCATGTTCGTTTCGGTATGTGCCGTGCGGGGCCGAAAAAAGGGGCGGCGGTCCGTCCCTCTCCGTTGCCGTGTAGCCTCACCGCGACTCGAACGCGGATTTAGGGTTTAGGAAACCCTCGTTCTATCCCTTGAACTATGAGGCCCCGATGAAAATGCGGTGCGCCTTTGGGGAAAGCGCACCGCAAAGATACGAAAAGTCGAGCGCAGAAGCAAGCGTTAGCTTGATTATGCCGAGACGGAGTATCTTGTTAGAAGCCGAGGACACGAATAAGCCTTGTGCAGAAGCGGAGTTCCGCAGGGTTGCGCAGCGGTCCGAAGGATGGATCAGACGAGCTGCAGGTGCGCCTTGAAGCCCTCGGCGAGGGCGGCGCGCATCTTGTAGTCGACGAGCTGCTCCTTCGACACGCTCAAATCCGTGAAGGCGAAACTCTTGGCCTGCTTGTAGGCCATGTTGCCGGAGGGTTCCACGGCGAAGTATTCGCGGACGAAGTAGTTGGTCGAACGGTCGTCGGCCGTCGGCGTCCTGTCGAATTCGTGCACCGCGAAACGGGGATAGCCCGTGACGGCACCGCCGTTCTCGAGTGCGATTTTCACCCGCTCTCCCTTGTAGTCGAAGGAGAACGATTTGTCGCCGAGCTTCGCACCGCCGATGGCGGCGTAGTCGTAGACTTCGTGGAGGAAGCACTGCTCGCCGTCGAAGCCGAGCAGCCGGAGCCCCCGCTCCGTGGCTGCGAAGTAGTAGTGCGCCATGTCGACCTTGCGGGTGAAGGTGAGGGCCCCGACGAGCTTCTCCGAGGCTTTCGACAGCAACGACTCGGCCGGTGCCAGCGTGGAGAGCATGCCCAGCACGCGGTCGCCCTCGATCGCATCGGCGACGAGCCCGAATTTGTCGGGATTGCCGAAGTATTCGGCCATGATTTCCGGCTGCTTTGCGTTCCACTCTTTCTCGGCGTCGCCCTCGGCGGCCGCATACTTCTGTCGGAACTTGGGGTAGTAGTACTTCATGAAGAGGAAATACCCGACCAGCACGGCGGCAAGGATGATTACGGTTGTCATATGCGTTGAAGTTTAATGGGTGTTCATTTGTAGTTCGGCCGGGCGTTGCCCCGCTCGTCGCGCCCGCACTCCGCTGCGGGGGAACATGTGCCGGCCAGCGCGCCGAGCAGCAGCCACAGGAGGAACCCGCCGCCGAATGCAGCGAGACTCCACAGCCACTCGCGCAGAAAGAGCAGCGCGATGCCGAGCATGGGGAGCGTAAGCGTCGCGTGTTGCAGACGGAGGGCGAGGCGGCGGAGAAACATCGTTGGGGCGTGTCGGTTATGCTCCGACAAAATTAACGAATTCCCCCCCCCTGCAAATAATCGGGCGTTTTTTTCGGGTCGAGGCCCGTTTTTTTGGGTCGGGCGACTTCGAGCCCCGGATCGGGGCCATTCCCGATCATGAAAATACCCCGCAGGGTCTGCCTGCGGGGTAGTTAGTTCGCTGTCCGGGAACCGGTCAGAAGCGGAAGCCGACGCCGATCGAGAAGGTATGGGCGCGGGCCGTGTAGTTGCCCGAGAAGTCTGTCGTGGCGGGGGTGAGACTCTCGGCCGGAGCGCCCGCCGCCTGCAGTAGTCCGTTGACGCGCTCCAGAATCGAGTTGGTGTAGGGGTAGGAGCCCGTACGCTCGGGATCGGCCGAGCCGACGAAGCCGTAGGCGAGGTCGATGTTTACCCACTTCGCCGGACGGAACGTGACGCCGGCCGTGTAGGCGAGCTTGGTCATCGAGGGGGTCTCGGGATTGAGGTAGTCGCTGCTCACGGGGCTTTCGTCGACGTACATGCCCATGCGCACCGTCATCCAGTCGAAGGCGTGGTACTGGCCGCCGAAGCGGAATGCCAGCGTGTTGGAGTAGTTCTTCTCGCTGACGGGGATCGCCAGCACGGGGGTGCCGCTCTTCGGATCGAGGATCCGTACGTCGAGCTTGTCGTAGGCGCTCCAGAGCACGTACTGCAGATCCACGGCGAACTCCCATTTGGGCACGGGGCGGAAGCTGGCGCCCCACGTGAGCGACGCCGGGAGCGGCAGTTCGGTCTTCACGACGGCCGAGGAGAGCTTCGTCGGATCGAGGCCCAGCTGCGGCAGCTGGGCGCCGATCGTCTGGGCGATCTGCTGGTTGTCGATCATGCGTAGGTCGATCGAGCCCGAGTCGACCTTCATCTTGAGCTTCGAGCGGTAGGTCATACCCAGCGACCACTGCTCGTTGATGTCCCACAGGGCGCCGAGGTTGATGCCGACGGCCGCTTTGGCTTTGCCCTCCAGTCCGATCGAGACGAGGCTCCGGTCGCCCGCCATCTGGAAGAGATCGACGCCCGAGAGGGCTGGCACCAGCTGCTGCAGGGTGCCCATCAGCGCTTGGTTCTGGGCGTTCGCGGCGCCGACGGGCAGCAGCGAGCGCGACAGGTCGAACTTGCCCCACGTGACCATCAGACCGGCGCCCACCGAGAGGTGTTTGCCGATGCGGAACGAGACGGTCGGCTGGAAGTTGTAGGCCGAGAGGTTGATCTGCTGGATGAGGTGTGCGCCGGCCCAGTTGTCGCCCCAGTTCATCGAGGAGCCGAACGGCGTGTTGAACGCCGCGCCCACGGCCATCCAGTCGAGCGGTTTGTAGCTGACATAGGCGTAAAGCGGCGTCGAGATCTTGTTGTCCGAGGTGAAATGCTGCTGCGGACGCTTGCCCGTGTAGTCGGGCAGGGAGGTGTAGGTCGCCTTCGCGGCGATGCCCGTGACGCCGACCGAAGCGTCGAATTTCGACTGCTGGAAGACGGTGGCCGCGGGGTTGAACCACAGCGATTCCGAACCGAGTTTCATGGCGGTGCCTACGTGGCCCATACCGTTCTGTTTCGAGGAGAGGTTGTTGACCTGATAGCCTTCGGCTGCGGCCGTCAGGGTCAGCGCCGCCGAGGCGAGCAGGAGGACGATTTTCTTCATCTTCTATCGATTTGGTTGTTCGTAGTGCGTCTCGCGGGACGCGAAATCGGTGGCAAAGGTAGAAAAACCCGCAGGGGCGACCAAATATTTTGGTCTTAAATTCTGAAAAATTGGAATGAATGGCTTGTTTTCGGCCGTGCGAGGCCCTTTTTGCGGGAGGCCTGTATCCGCGGAGCGAGGCGCCGATTCTGCGGGCAGGGCCTGCCCCGTGTCGGACCTTTTCCGGGTTTTCTCCGGGGATCGGCGGCGGTGCGTCGTGCGGCCCGGCCGCCGCTAACCGGCGGACGACCGGAGCGGGAAGACGGCACCCGCAGGCGGCGGCGTTGCCGGAGGGAGGATGAAAATGGCTGCGGATTCTTTTGCTTTCCCCGAAAAATACATACCTTTGTTGCTCGGTTAGTCAAATCCTTCGGGACAATTTTTTCACACTTCGCAACCCATGAACAAGGCGCAACTGGTCGAGGCTGTCGCCCTCGACGCCAATCTTTCCCGGGTCGAGGCGCGTAAGGCGGTCGACGCACTGCTCCGGGTGACCGTCCGGACGCTTCGCGAAGGCGATCGGCTGACGCTCTCAGGGCTCGGTTCCTTCAGCGTGCAGCAAAAGGCGGCGCGCGTGGGGCGTAATCCCCGGACGGGGGCCGTCGTGAAGATTCCGCCCCGCAAGGTCGTCAAGTTCCGTTCCGCCGTCGAGGTCGAGTGACCTTCGCCGTCGGACCAATTATCCGCTACATCATGCCCGAAATTTCGCAACGTGCCGAGGCGATGCCCGCCTCTCCGATCCGCAAGCTCATGCCGCTGGCCGAGGCCGCCCGTGCGCGCGGTACGAAGATCTACCACCTCAATATCGGTCAGCCCGATCTGCCCACGCCGCAGGTGGGGCTCGACGCCCTGAAGCGGGTCGACCGCACGATCCTCGAGTACAGTCCCAGCGACGGCTACCGCTCGCTGCGCGAGAAGCTCGTCGAATACTATGCGCAGTACCAGATCCGCCTCACGCCCGACGACATCATTGTCACGGCCGGCGGTTCGGAGGCGGTGCTGTTCGCCTTCATGTCGTGCCTCAATCCGGGCGACGAGATCATCGTGCCCGAGCCGGCCTATGCCAACTACATGGCCTTCGCCGTGTCGGCGGGCGCCACGATCCGCCCCGTGGTGTCGTCCATCGAGCAGGGCTTCGCGCTGCCCGACGTCGCCGAGTTCGAGAAGCTGATCAACCCCCGCACCCGGGGCATTCTGATCTGCAACCCCAACAACCCGACGGGATACCTCTATACGCGACGTGAGATGAACCGCATCCGCGATCTGGTGAAGAAGCACGACCTGTTCCTCTTTTCGGACGAGGTCTACCGCGAGTTCATCTATACGGGTTCGCCCTACATCTCGGCCTGCCATCTGGAGGGCATCGAGCAGAACGTCGTGCTGATCGACTCCGTGTCGAAGCGCTACTCCGAATGCGGCATCCGCATCGGGGCGCTGATTACCAAGAACCGCACGTTGCGCAACGCCGTGATGAAGTTCTGTCAGGCGCGTCTCTCGCCGCCGCTGCTGGGCCAGATCGTCGCCGAAGCCTCGATCGATGCGCCGCGCTCCTACGCCACGGAGGTCTACGAGGAGTATATCGAGCGGCGCAAATGCCTGATCGACGGTCTGAACCGTATTCCGGGCGTCTATTCGCCCATCCCGATGGGTGCCTTCTACACGGTGGCGCGGCTTCCGGTCGACGACAGCGACGACTTCTGCGCATGGTGTCTTTCGGAGTTCAGCTACGAGGGCGAGACCGTGATGCTTGCACCCGCGTCGGGCTTCTACTCCGACCCGACGTGCGGTCGCAACGAGGTCCGCATTGCCTACGTGCTGAAGAAGGAGGACCTCGAGCGGGCGCTCTTCATCTTGAGCAAGGCGCTGGAGGCCTACCGGGAGCGGTAGGGGGGGCCGTCGGGAGCGGGTGCCTGTGCGGACGCCTGTGCGGGCGCTTGTGCGGACCGCGGCGTTCCGGCCGGAAAACCGAGGCCGGGATTTGGCGGAATGAAAAAAGGGTGCTACTTTTGTGGCCGTGACCGGGTGCATCGGCGTCCGGTCGCCCCAGACGAGGAAAGATGGCGGAGTGGTCGATCGCGGCGGTCTTGAAAACCGTTGAGCCGCAAGGCTCCGGGGGTTCGAATCCCTCTCTTTCCGCCAAAGCACGACGAGTAAAACAGCAAAACCCTGCGAATTGAATATTTGCAGGGTTTTGTGCGTTTTGGCCGCAAGCGCAAAACAGCATGATGGGGCAGGTTGGCGGCGGGCTATTCTGTGTACCTGAATATGGCTGAAAAAACACGCCGATTTACCCATGGCGGTGTATCGCGAGGGCTATATGAATGTAAGGATTGTCGGTAACGGTAGGAACCATGTCTGGAGGTTCGTATAAGGTGCTACAGAGAGCCTCGGTCCCTCTTTAAAAGGGCTTGTCAGGGAAGGTACCTCCTTTGGATTCATCGGATGGTTTCTTACCCTTATCGGCGGAGTACGTTTTCCGTGCCTGCTGTCCCGCCTATTTCCCGTAGACGATTATTTCGAGACTGCTTTGCAGGTCCTCGTCGTGTTCGAGCCGGAGTTTGCGGCGTATTCTGCTGCGCACGTTCGTGATGTTGGAAGGGCTTTTTCCGAGCTCCTTGACGGTCTGTGCGAGGGTTTTACCCTTAAGTATGCAGATGCAGACCTCTTTTTCCGCGGGCGTGAGTCCGGGTATTTTCTCTTCGAGTTGTGCGAGTTCGATTGTTTTTGCGCGGATGTTCTCCGTGATTGCGTCGGTGAGTTTCTGGCGGGTTTCGGCGTTGAGGAGTTCGAGCAGCGTCTCGGTCTGCTTCATGGTCAGTTCTTTCTGCCGGGCCAGATGGATGAACTCCGTGAGCTGGTCGGTGTCCATGCGGAAGAGTTCGAGCATCGACTGCCGTTCGGTCCGGTATGCGTTGTTTTCGACGGATATGTCGCGTATGGTTCGGTTCATGCGGGCTCCGGCGGCTCCAAGACCTATGAATGCGATGGTGTATCCGGGCAGGAAGTCGAAGGGGAATATCTCCGCTGCAAGGTACGTGCACAGGGCATATGTCGCGATGCTTGCGCCTCCGAGCAGGTAGGGTATGATTCTGTAATAGCTCGCTATGGATATCATCAGCAGCAGGGCCAGCAGGACCATGTTCCCGAGTATCACGAGGTTTGCGCCGGGAGCTTTCTCTACCGCTTCGTAAATCATCTCGAAGGATATTTCGGCCTGTGTGACGACGAGGAACAGCGCCATGAGTTTGTGCGTCGTCGTCTTTTCGGACAGGAACAGGAGCATCAGTACGAGCAGCAGTCCGAGGTGCAGGGCGTTTATCGAGTGGTAGAACGCGGTTCTGGGGGCTGCGTCGGTGAAGAAGCTCCATACGATGCCGGCCATATATCCGGCGCACGTATAGAAGAATATGTAACGTCGCTGGCGTTCCGCCTGCGATGTCGTTTCCGAGAGGTTCAGTTTGTCTATCATTCCGTGATCGGTATTCGTTGTTCGGGCAGCGCATTCGGGTCCGCCGGGGCCGTTGCGTCGGCCTGTGCCGTCCCTTCGGGTTCCTGCATCCGTGCGTGGAGCGATTCCGCGAGGTTGTCTTTGGGTCCGAGTCCCATTTTCTTGCGGATGTTGGAGCGTATCACGGAAACGTTCGACGGGCTTTTAAGCAGTTCGCGCGCTATTTCGGGGTGCGTCTTGCCTTGCAGTATCAGCGAGGCCACCTTTCGTTCCGTTGCCGTCAGGGAGGGAAGTCGTTCGTCGAGCTTGCTGTAATCGGTCTGACGGTGCCGCATCATGTGCAGGACGCTCTGGCGTATGCGGCGTTCCGTTTCGTCGCCGAGGAGTTTGAGCAGCTGCTCGGTCTGCCCGGCGTTGAGATCCCGTTTTCGCAACAGGCGTATGAATTGGCTGACTTGGCTGTCGTCGATGTTGAAGAGGCTGAACAGCGAACGCCGTTCCGCGAGGAATCTGCGGTTATCGTGTATCAGGGATCGTATTCCCTGTACGATGTAGTGCTCCATCAGCGCGCAGCTCCCGAAGAGTGCGAAGATCAGCAGGAACGAGTCTTCGAGTACGGTTTCTCCGCTGAGCAGGGCCGCCGCTGCGTATACCGCGGTCGCGATGCCCGCGAGCGCATAGGATAGGGCAGGCGTGTAGGCGAACAGCGCGAGAATGACCGGAAATCCCATCAGAAGCATCTCCCGGAATACGAGGGCAGCCGTCATTGCGTCCGGCTCCGATGCCAAGAGTATGACCGAGCTGCTCGTTTTAAGCTGCATGACGAGCAGCAGGGCCGAGAAGGCGTGTTTTGCGGTCGTTTTCCGGAGGCGGTATGCTGCCAGTATCACTGCCGTCAGCACGAAAAGTGCCGCGTGCGCAAGACTCGAATGCGTGTCCGAAGCGCCGACGGAAGCCACTATTCCGACGGCCGAATAGACCGCTATGGCCAATGCACTGTAGAGGAATACCGCTTTTTGCAGCCTTTCGAGTTTTTTCGTCAATAGTTTATTTATGCGCTGTTTTTATATATTTTATCTATTTGTAATCCAGTGTTTTGAAAGTATAGATCTTTAGATTTTTAATATTGCAAATATAATAATGATTTTTCAAATGTGACATATTTTAGTTCTCAATTTTTCGCAAAACCCTCTCTCGGTCTTTTTTCTTTTGTTCGTTCGATCTAAATTCGCGACACCGAATCAACGGAAAAGTGAAGAGTCTGTTGTTACATATCAATAGGATCGGAGCGCTTTCGAAGAACTGCTTTATGCGTTCTTCGGAGCCTTTGTCGTATTCGTTCCTTAGACATTTCTTCGCACCTCTTTCGTGCGCGCATGCGTACGCTGATCTAAAAAATTTCCCCCCCCCTTGCGTCAGCTGCTGATGCGCCCGTAGAAGCGTTTTCCGGGGTCCTGAGGGATTTTTCTTCCGCATGTTCGTTTTTGCAGGCTGAAACGTCGTTTCCGCCCGTTTCGCCGTGTCCGGCGCCTTTGCGGGCGTCCGGCTGCCTGTGCCTCTCCCCCAGAGGGGGGGGGAATTTCCTGACTTGGGGATCGCTCTGAGCTCGCGGCTATCGGTTTTGATTTTTATGAACTTTGATATGGGAAATATGTTTAAATATATCCGTCGGGTCCTTGCCGCGGCCGTATTGCTGCTGTCGTGTGCGGCCCCGGTTTCCTGCATCCGGGAGGAGACGGGCGACTGTCCTGTTCCTCACCATTTCGACTACGACTGGTGCAACCGCGTCGAGACCGAGAGCTGCTCGGGGCAGAACCACCTGCGTCTTTACGACGGCGGCGGCGTCTGCGATCCGCACGACTGCCCGGAGGAGGGTACGATGCTGTATCTGAAACAGCGCCGCTACTGCGTGCTGACCTATAACGACCGGTTGCAGGGCATCGCTTACGGCGATCTTCACGACGTCGAGCTTGCGCGCGCTACGGTGAACGAGGTTCCCACGCCCGAGATCATCGAGCGCGTGGAGGCGATGAAAGCCGAAACGGAGTCGGCCCTCGCCCGGCGGGCGGTGTCCGGCAGGGCTTCGGGCGATGCGCTGATCGGCCAGGCCGAGGGATTCCTCTACCGGGATTCGATTCCCGAGATCACGGTCGATTTCCGCTACGAGGGTCGTTCGCAGCTGGTTCCCGAGCCTGTGGGCTACGAGATCATCTTCCGCAGCAGGATCAAAAACTGGTCGATGGCCGATTCGAAATCCATGGAGCTGACCCTTTCGGGCGTCGTTCCCGAGGTTCGTCTGGCGTGCGGGAAGCGCACGGAGACCCCCGTGCGTACGGCGCTGACCGAGACTACGCGCGAGGAGGAGCTCTATCGGTCGTACCTCTCACCCTGCGGCGGTATCCTCGGGCTCAGGCATCGTCCCTCTCTTCGCGCGGCTGCATCCTGCTGTTCTGCCTGCGGGGGAGTGTGGAACTGCGTCTGCACAGCTTCAGCTATCGCCTGACGCCCCGGTGTGTGGCGGCGGTGGACGGCGGGCGGTTGGCAGAGTGTCGCTGCGGTGCCGATACCGAATTGCTGGAATACCGCCCCGGTGCGGGGTGTCCGGCATTCCGCAGCGCCGGCGACGGGCGTCCGGCCTTTACGGTGCTGCCCTCCCGGGCGGGCCTGAATGCTTGGGCGGCGACCGTTTCCCTGCACATCCGGGAGGGGGCTACCTATGATCGGGATGCGTCGTGTGCGGTGAGGGTGCAGTTGCGCGACCTCTCCGGCGGTGTGCTCCCCTATCCCTTCGCGTGTGCCGCGGGGTGTCCCCGGTGGAATCGTTGTACGGCGGTGGCCGGATACGGAGGATGGGCTTCCGCGAAGGTCGCTGTGGCGGGCGATTCGCTGCGGCCTTTGGGTGAACGGATCGTGACGGCCGTGGCCGCCGTGGTCGGCATCGGGTTTTGGGGCGGACTGCTGCTTTACGGTACATGGGTCGAACTGACGCTGATTTTCGGTTGATAGCTAACGGTGATATGAGTTCCTCAGAACGTGTTCCGGCGGCATGCCCTGCCACGGAGGCCCGATACCGGGAGGCGTTGGAGCAGTACGCCGCGACGGATAGGAGCATACGCGCCATTTGTACGCAGTGCGGTATTTCGTATGCGGGTTTCCGGAACTATCTCTACAAATACCGCCGCGACCTGCTGCTTTCGCGTCACGGCGTTGCTGCTTCTTCGGAGGCGGATGCCGCGCATACGCGTCTGCGGGGGCGTCGGGGACAGACCGCCGCGGCCCGTGCCAAGTACGGCGAAGCGATCGCGGCCTGCGGCGATGCAAAGTATTTCGAATACAACGTGTCTCAGATCGCGCAGCTGTTCGGACTGAACCCCACGGGTTTGAGCAATCAGCTTCGTGCGCACTGTCCGGGGCTTCTCGAACGTCGCGAACGGGAGCGTCGACGGCTGGGACTTGCCGACAACCAGCAGCGGGGCGTTCGTCCGTGGTGCCGGGATCAGTATGCCGCTGCCGTCGAAATGCTTCGCACGACTGAACTTACGCTGCCGGAGGTTGCGGAGAAGTGCGGGGTCTCCTTTACCGGGCTTCGCCAGCACGTATGTTTCTATCACAAGGATTTGCAGCAGACGCGCAGCGAGTTGCGCGAGCAGGCCAAGACGCAAAAAAGAAAAGGACACGTCACGGGCAGCGGACGCCGCCACGAACCGACACCCCGAAGCCGCGAGCGCTACCGGGAGGCCGTGCGGCTCTACCGGGATACGGCCATGACGATTAAGGAGATCGCCTTGCGGCTGGGATTGAACCCGATCGCTTTCACGAGCTACCTGCAAACATGGCACCGGGAGGATGTCTTCGCCCGCCGGGGTGCGGAGTACCGGGAGGGCGCGAGCCTTTCGCAGACCAAACAATACAAGAAGCCCACGGCTGCCAAATACGCTCCGGCCATCGAGCGGCTGCGTGCGGAGAACCGCCCCACGTCGGAGATCGCCGCCGAGTTCGGGCTGCATCCGGAGGTTTTCAGGCAGTATTTGAAGGAGCACGAACCGGAGCTGTATGCCCGGCAGGGTATGATGCGCGCCTCGAACGGGCGCACCGTTTCGCGGCGCAGCATGGAGAGATACGCCGAGGCGATACGGCTGTACGAAACCACCGGCGAGGAGCTGAAACCCATCGCCTCTCGTCTGGGACTGAATTATTATTCGCTGAGCGGGTTTGTCCGGCGCAACTTCCCGGAACTGATCCGGAACCATCGGCAATGCACGGTGCCGTGCGATGCCGAAGAGACCGAATGATAGAAACGATACGATGTGATATACTCCCGGAGTATTTAGCATTGTGCCCATTCAAAAACTTCGTTATATTTGCGTAGATCGGCTATTAAGACGGAACGCATACCCGAAATGGATGGCTGTTTGATGTTCGTATATCGCAGTATGACGTTGTAAATAAGCTTTCGGCTATTCGGTGTTCTCCAATTCAAGCGATGCGTAATGGATTTGATATATTGCGCGATATGAGAGGGGCGAACCCCTCCCTTTCCGCCGTATGCGCATTTCGGGACGACAGAGCCGCGAGGTTCCGTCGTCTTCGTGTTTGTTCGGGGTGATGGCCGACGTGTATGGACCCAAGATAATCGCTATATGCTTTACAAAAGAGACTATACCCTTCTGACCGACGAGGAGCGCCGCGGGTGGGACCGCGCGGAGAAGATGATCCGTTCGAAAACGGAGTTTTCTGCTTCGGACATGGTTGCATACGGCAATACGATGCCTTCGGCCGGATGGTATTATATGCAGCTTTTCCCCAACAACTATCTGTTCCCGGACGAATTAAAGGATCGTGAGCGCTTGTGCGGGGCCAAAGAGGGGCTGCTCCGCATTCTGGACGATCCGCAAGCCGGCGAGCGGGAGATTCTCAACTTCGTCAGAGACAACGAATATTATTTCCTTGTGGGAAGCCTCTTTCTGCGGTTCGATTTCGGCCACCACGAAGCGTTCCTGTTCCGTGAGTTTCCGCTCGGTACGGAGCATGTCGCCGACTACCTGCTCGTGGGCAAGAACTCGGGCGGCTACGAATTCGTCTTCGTCGAATTCGAAAGTCCCCGGGGTGCGATCACCACGAGGACGGGGGATTTCGGCGATGCGATACGCAAGGGAATCAGTCAGGCGAAGGACTGGAGCCGATGGCTCGATGCCAATTTCCCGACGCTCCACACCCGGTTCGAGCGGGCTTTGGGGAGGCATAGGCCCGATTTGCCGAAGGAGTTTTACAAGTCGGACCGAAGCCGGCGCCACTATGTCGTCGTGGCCGGGCGCCGGGCGGACTACAACGAGAAGACATATGCCTTGAGGCGCGAACTGGCCAAAGAGAACGGTATCCTTCTGCTGCACTACGACAACCTCCTCGATTCGTTGGATGAGTTGGCCGGCAGACGGAATTATTGAAGGGGCCGGTAATGGGCGTGCGGAATGCGTCGCGCGAAGCGGCTGCGTATTCGGGAAAAAGAGAAGCGGACAACTACTTGAGTTGTCCGCTTTGGTAGCGGGAGGAGGACTCGAACCTCCGACCTCCGGGTTATGAGCCCGACGAGCTGCCAACTGCTCTATCCCGCGATATATCGTTCGATCGGTGATCTATCGCTTTTGCTCTGCAAAGATAATGCAAATATTCGGTTCTGCCAAATAAATCGGGCCAATAAAATTTCATCTTCCGGTTATCCGATTGATTCCCATCTCTCTGCAAGTCGAAATTCGCTGCCCGAAGCAGCTGCCCGCCGTGCGATGGCCCGCTGTTCGGGGCTATTCGACGGGCGGCGTCCGGCAGGCGGCGCGGGCTCCCTTCAGGGCAAAGCCTCCGAGACGATCTCGGCCAGATCGCGCACCTCGCGCCGCGTGCCGCGTCCGAGTGCCTTCTTGCAGAGCGGGCAGGCCGTGACGATCACCTCGGCCCCCGAGCGTTCGAGTTCCGCCGTGACCGAGCGGGCGATCCGCAGTTGCTGTCCGTCGTCGATGGCGACGTTGGCCACCGACGAGCCGCAGCAGAGGGCATCTTCGCGCGTGTGGGCCGGCTCGAGCAGTTCGCCGATCGCCTCGATCACGGCGCGGGGCTCGTCGTAGATGCCGCTGCCGCGCCCCAGTTCGCAGGGATCGTGGTAGGTGAAGCGCGCCGTGCCGCGGTTCGGGGCAAGACGTCCCGCGCGCATCAGGCGCAGGATGTACTCCGAGTGGTGGAGCACCTCGATGCCCTCCAGCGCGTAGTCCTCGCGGAATACCTTGAGGCAGATCGGGCACGAGGTGACGAGCGTTGCGATGCCGTGCTTGCGGAAGAGTTCGGTGTTGCAGCGCATCATCCGGTGTGCCGAGTCGGTCTCGCCGGCGAGTTTGAGCGGACGGCCGCAGCAGACGCCCCCGTCGCGGTCGGCCCACCACACCTCCTCGCCGGCGGCGTCGAAGATCCGCGCCATCGCCTGCATCGTGCGGGGCGTGAGCAGCGTCATGCAGCCGGCGAAGTAGCCCGTCTTGCCGCTTCCCGACGAGCGGTCGAGTCCCTTGAGGTAGTCGTAGCGTTTCTCGTCGGGGACGTTCCGCATTGTGTCGCGGGCGTTGAGGCGCAGCGTGTTGAGGTCGATATCCACGGGACAGCGTTCGGCGCAGCGGCCGCACATCAGGCAGTTGTCGGCCGTCTGCAGCCGGAGCGAGCCGTAGCGGCGGTCGCGCAGGAAGTAGACCGACTGTACGTCGCGGATGTCGAGCACGCTCTGCAGCTGGCAGGGGTCGATGCAGATGCCGCAGCGCGAGCAGGCCTCCGTCTGGAACCGGTCGAAGGAGGACTCCTTTTCGCCCGAGCGCAGCTTGTAGCGGCGCAGGAAGATGAGGGGGATCTCCGTGAATATGTGCATGTAGCGCGAGAAGGGCAGCGCTACGAAGAAGATGCCGAGGCACGAGGAGTAGAACCACCACGCCGCCGTTTCGAGGCCGACCAGCGTCATGGTGCCGAGGTGGGCGGCCATCCATCCGCCGAGCGAACCGGTGAGGAAGGAGCCGCCGCCGTAGAGGGCGCAGGTGGTGCTTTCGGCGATCAGCCGCGCGGGGAAGATGAACCACAGGGCCGTGAGGGCGATGCGGTCGCCGGGCACGTGCTTGGTGGTGCGCCGCATGCCCATAGCCCGCGAGCGGAGCCGTTTGCCCCACGCCAGTGCCACGCCCGAGAGGACGAAGAGCAGCAGCAGGTCCATCGTCAGCTCGAAGGCGGGTTTGTGGGGCAGGTTCGTCGCGAAGTACTTGAAGAAGACGTGGCCCTGCAGCGGTACGTAGCGGAAGCCGAGGTAGGCGATCGTCTCGATCCAGCCCACGGCGATGAGCAGGAACCAGCCGAAGGCCAGCGACATGTGCATGTAGCCCAGCAGCGGGTTGATGCGGAAGATGCGGCGGTGGAGCAGCGATTCGGAAATGACTTCGCCCACGGCGTCGAGCGTTGCCCGCGTGGGCAGGCCCCGCAGGATGCGCAGCTTGTCGGCATGCGGCAGCAGATAGAGCCAGCGGCCCCATTTCCACAGCAGCGTGAGGAACATCGCCGCGGCGCCGAGTATGAACGGCAGACAGAACGGTGCGTAGAAGTTCATCGTCAGAAATCGCCTAATTTACGTTTGATCAGCAGCACCACGCCGCGCGTGTTGATGCCGCGCGGGCAGACTAACCGGCATTTGCCGCAGAGCATGCACTTGTTCATCTCCTCGTAGGCGCCCTGATATTCGCCGCGCCGCACGAGCGTGTGCACGCGGCGGAAGTTGAACTGCGTGAGGTTGCCGGCCGTGCAGACCGCCGTGCAGCTTCCGCAGCCGATGCAGCTCTGCAGTTCGGGCATCTCGCGCAGGATCTCGTCGCTCTTGCGGAGGTTGTTGCGGTCGATGTCGATGGCCCGGGGCTTGGAGATGGTATATCCGAAGTTGATCGTCGCCATACGCTATGCGTTGAGGTAGTCGACCGCGGCGTCCGCTGCGGCCGCGGCTTCGTTGAGCGTCTCGCCGATGTTCTTGGGCGCCGAGACGGTGCCGGCGTAGAAGATGCCCCCGACGTTGCTCCGCACGTTGCCGAGGAACGGGTCGCGGGGCGCCATGAAGCCGCTCGGAGCGCGCTCGAGACCTGCCGCGGCGGCCAGTGCAGCGTTGTCGTCGTTGGCCCGCATGCCGACGAGCAGCACCAGCAGGTCGACGCTCATGCGCAGCGGGCGCCCCGTGAGCGTGTCCTCGGCCTTGATCTGAATGCCTCCGTCGATCGTGGGGCTCGCCTCCGAGATGCGGCCGCGCACGAAGTGGATGTTGTAGCGCTGCTGCGCCTCGCGGTAGAGCTCCTCGTAACCGGGGCCGAACATGCGGATGTCCATGTAAAAGTTGAAGACGTCGGCCTCGGGAAAGAGCCGCTTCATCTCGATCGCCTGCTTCACGCCCGTGATGCAGCAGACCCGCGAGCAGTGCTGCTGGCAGACCTTCTCGTCGCGCGAGCCGACGCAGTGCAGGAAGGCGATGCGCTTCGGCCGCGAGCCGTCGGCCTTCGCCACGCGCCCTTCGTCGAGCATGCGTTCGATGTCGGCCGAGGTGACCACGTTGTCGTAGATCCCGTAGCCGTACTCCTCCTTGATGCGTGCGTCGAAGAGCGTGAAGCCCGTGGCGAGCACCACGGCGTCGGCCGTGAGGCGGCGTCCGTCGGCGAGTGCGACCTCGTGCTGCGTGAAGGAGACGACCTCGGCCGAGGTCATCGTCTCGATGCCCGCCTCGCGGACGCGGTGCCGCAGCTCGGCGAGCACCTCCCCGGCCGGCGTGAAGGTGGGGAACAGCACGTGCCAGCCCCGCAGTTTGCCGCCCGTTTCGGCCTCCTTTTCCACGATCAGCGGCTCCATGCCCCGGGCCTTCAGCCGCAGGGCCGTCTGCATGCCCGCAGGGCCGCCGCCTATGACTACGATTCGTTTTTTCATGACGTTGTTCGCTCTTCGTAATGCGTTGTGCGACGGGGCGCGGTCGGTGCGTCGCCCGTCGTTCCTTCGCCCCGGAGGCCGAAGGGGATGCGGAAGATCGGCTACTCCCGCATGTCGTACACCGTGTCGGTCGCGCAGCAGTTCACCACGGCCGATGCGGGTTTGCCGATGTATTTGCCGTTGCGGCCCAGATATTTGGCCGCGGGGTCGTACTCGATGCCCATCTTGTCGAGCAGCGGCTCGACGTCCACCTGATGCATCTGCATGCCCAGCGCCCACGGGTCGTAGCCCAGCACCAGCCCGGCCATCTCCTCGTAAGTCAGCACCGGGATCCCATGGCCGTTCGCGCCGTAGGTCGTGCCCTCCATCTCGGCGATGGCGTACTGCCACTTGTCGAGAAACATCGCGCAGCCGGGACAGTTGGCCACGATGAAGTCGGGCTTGTAGGGGGCCATGCTCTCGAGCTTCTTGTGCGAGTTGGCGATCGAGTAGCCGCGGTTGGCCTGCACGAGGTAGTTGCGGAACCCGAAGCCGCAGCAGTGGCGCCGTTCGGGGTAGTCGACGCACTCGCCGCCCCACGCCTCGATCATGCCGGCCAGCACGTAGGGGAACTCCGAGCCGCCGATGCCCGACTTGGGGAAGATCTTGGCGTAGTGGCAGCCGATGTGCTCCACGACTTTCAGCGGTTCGCCCGTCGCGGCGTCGACGAGCCGCTGCTTGGCGCGCGCCGCGATCTCGTTGCGGAAGTGGAACATGACGTCGGAGGTGTGGGCGAGGCTCGCCGGCTTGCGGAACTCGCGGCCCGTGGCCTTGTAGAGGTTCTCGCGCGTGCGCTCCTCCGTCTCGGGGAACTCGTGCCACGTGGCCAGCATCTCGGTGTAGACGCCGAAGGAGGTGATGCACGAGGTGACGAAGTTTTCGTAGCCCGATTCGTTCATCAGCGAGAACTGCCGCGCCACGACCGTCATGATCGTCTCCAGCGGTACGATGTCCGAGTGGTAGCCGATGCCCGTGCACGACGAGTGCTTCGGGTCGTCGAGCAGCTCCTTGCCGAGGTCGTTGCGCAGGATGTCGAGGAACGCCTTCTCCGAGCCGGGGAAGAAGTTCTGCCGGATGCAGCTGCGGCCGTAGTAGTAGCGGTCGTCGGCGATCTGTTTCTGGTAATCCTGCCAGCTGTTGCGTTTCATCATGGTTCTGTTCCGTTCGCGTCGGATGGTCGCGGGCGGGAGGTCGCGGCGGGCCGGAGGGTCCGGCGCCCGGCATCCCGTCGGCGGCGAGGCGGCGCTATTCGTAGTGTTCGTTGCTGTTGCGGGTGAAGACGTCCATCATGTACTGCTGGTCGGCACCCTCCGCGTAGCCCATTTCGCGGGCCTTGCGGTCGGAGTGGCGTTCGATGGTGTCGAACATGGCGCGGCCGCCGCTCACCTCGAAGATGCGGTCGATCTCGCCGAGCGTCTCCTCGTCGAGGCGCCGCAGCGCACCGGCGCCGGGACGCATGTAGACCGGCGAGAACCGGCCGAAGATCTCCTTGTCGTTGTCGTAGATCCACTGCCAGACGGTGCCCTGCTCGGGGTGCAGCTCGGGTTTGACGAGCCGCGGCACGATGCAGTAGCCCGTGCGGAGGATGTTGTCGCCGATGATGCGCTTGAGGGCCAGCTGCTGGCGGCCCTTTTCGCTCTCGACGAAGAAGCCCAGCTTCTGCGACAGCGTGCGCAGCGCCTGAATCACGTACCCGGGGGTGTTGCCGCGCGGGCAGCGGGGCCGGCACGACATGCACTCGCCGCAGTACCAGATCGCGTCGCTGCGCATCAGCTCCTCGATGGCCTCGTCGTCGCGCGTCTGTACGATCGAGACGATCTGCCGCGGATCGTAGCTGTAGAACTCGGCTGCGGGGCATACGCCCGTGCAGACGCCGCAATTCATGCACGAATTCAACCCTTCGCGCATGCGCACGTCCTCCATCAGCATGTCGAAATACTTTCCCATACCTCCGTGTACACCATTTTACGTTACAAAGGTAGGGGTTTCGGCCGAGGCGGGCAGTAGTATAAATACTTAAAACGATGCGGCGGCGGGGGCGGACGGGGCGCTGCGACCCGGTGCGATTTGGAGATGCGGGGGATTTTTCCTATATTCGTTTCGACGTCTCATTTAAAACCGGGCGATCCGACGACGGATCGGGCCCCTCTTCGGATCGGCGCTCCGTGCGGTCCGTTCCGGATGGCGCGGACCCGCTGCCGAAGCGTACGATCGCCGCAACCCGTGTCATGAAGAAACGAATGTTGCTCCTCGCCGCATGCGTTGCGGCTGTCGGGTGCACTACACCCGAGCTCGAACACCTCCCGCCGAAGGGGCCGGAGGCGGAATCCCTGTTGACGCTCGCCGAAGCGCGGGCGTGGTACGACTCCGGCGCCTCCGTCGCCACGCGCGGCGAGACCGAATGCCGTCCGGCCGACCTGTTCCGCACGGGGCCGCTTCGCCCCGACTGGTCGCGGGGCGTGCTTTCGGCCGACAGGCGTCTGTCGGCAGTCGACGTGCCCGCTGCCGGCCGGTATGCCTACGGCGTCGTCTATGACTCGCTCGTCGTGCCGATCCACACCGGATTGCTCGTGCTCAAGGAGGCCGACGACGGCACGATGTGCGACTATACGGCCTTCTACATTCCCGACCGCGCGTGCGCGGCGGACTATACGGCCGAGGTCTGCTCCTATTTCCGCAACCGCGAGCGCAAGCTGCTCTTTTCGGGCCTCGCCCTCTATGCGCTGCCGTCGGGCATGCCCGTCGCCGCCGAGCGTTATCGCGAGGGCGAGCCCGTGGAGGCGTGTTTCCTGCCCGACACGCTGCGGTCGACCGTGGAGGAGAACTGGACGCAGCTGCGGTCGATGCTCGAAGAATTCTGCCTGCTGCGGTACGAGCGTGTAGCGACACGGACGGACGAGGGCGATATCGGATTTTGTATCGACGATGGTAAACCGGCGGTGTGCATCGGTCGTCTTCCTTATAAATATCCCGGTCTGGGCGATCCCGACCATCCGATCAACCGCAAACCGACGAATCCCAACCTTACGTCGAGTTTCGGGAATCGCGGTAACGAGAACGGCGGCAGAGGTTCCGGTAACGGTCCGTCGTCCGACGATCGGGGCTATCCGGCCAACGAACTGTTGCGGTACGACGATCCGCGCATCGAGGCGATGCTCGATTCGCTGCTGGTCGATTGTCTCGGGAATGCGTTGATCGAAAGTATCGGGGGTACCATCGACATATCGACCAACGACCGGGGCGTGAGCCACTACAATCCGGTCTCGCGTACGATCGAGATCGGCCACGACCGCACGACCGTGCTGCTCGAAGAGCTGTTCCACAGCTACCAGTACCAGTCGGGGGGCTATGCCATCCATCCCAAATTGAACTACGAGATCGAGGCCAAACTGGGCTGGGCGCTCTATGTCGTGCGGAATGGAGGGGATTTGGGCGATTACGGAGAGTTTTTGGGTAGGAATCAAGGTTATATGATGTTTCAATATATGGTAGATATTTATTCGGATTATCATATGCGGGATGGAAATTGCATGTATGATCCGTCTTTTGAGAATTTATATTATGGAGCTTCCGATCTGTTCCGAAATTCCGATTCCGACTATGCCGATCCGCAGAAATACCCGTTCACCTATGAATGGAATCTCGATAATTTGGATGAATTGATGAAGGACTGTTAAACTTGTGTATTATGAAACATTTGCTGATAACTATCGTGTTACTTTTTGGTGGCTTTCTGCCGCTCCGGGCTCAAAATGCAGATTATACGCCCTTTCGGAACCCGAAATATGCGCATTTGTATCAAGTGGATACGATTGCTGTAGATGGTATCAGTTATGAACGAATTGTTGATAAGAGAGAGACAGGGCCGCTTATTTTCTTTTTGAGTAATACAGCCAATCATTTGGGCGATGAAGCCTACCGTTTGAAGGATGGCAGCCGTCCGCCCAAGAAGGAAGAATCGTATGATCACGGCAAGGTGGATATGACTGCGATGCGCCGAGCGATCCGGAGTGCGTTTACTGCCGAAGAAAACCGGATACTGGGCGAAGAGAAGGCG
>CAJTIY010000010.1 GCA_910576555.1 uncultured Alistipes sp.
CGCTCCACCAGCTGGTGACCGACGGCCGCATCCACCCCGCCCGCATCGAAGAGGTGGTGGCGAAGGTGCAGAAGCAGATCGAGGAGGAGATCGTCGAGGTGGGCAAGCGCACGACGATCGACCTCGGCATCCACGGACTGCATCCCGAGCTGATCCGCATGATCGGCAAGATGAAATACCGTTCGTCCTACGGCCAGAACCTGCTGCAGCACGCCCGCGAGACGGCCAACCTCGCCGGCATCATGGCTGCGGAGCTGGGCCTCAACCCCAAGCTGGCGCGCCGTGCGGGTCTGCTGCACGACATCGGCAAGGTGCCCGACGACGAGCCCGAACTGCCGCACGCCATCATCGGCATGAAGCTCGCCGAGAAGTTCAAGGAGAAGCCCGAAGTGTGCAACGCGATCGGCGCCCACCACGACGAGGTGGAGATGACGTCGCTCATCGCGCCGATCATTCAGGTCTGCGACGCGATCTCGGGCGCACGCCCCGGCGCACGCCGCGAGGTGGTCGAGAGCTACATCAAGCGCCTGAAGGAGATGGAGGACATCGCGCTGTCGTACCCCGGCGTCGTGAAGACCTACGCCATTCAGGCGGGCCGCGAGCTGCGCGTGATCGTCGGTGCCGACAAGCTCACCGATCAGGAGTCGGAGGGACTGTCGCACGACATCGCCAAAAAGATTCAGGACGAAATGACCTATCCGGGTCAGGTCAAGATCACGGTCATCCGCGAGACGCGCGCCGTGGCATACGCCAAGTAACCGACGGCAGACGAACCGGACGCTGACAGACCGCACGGGTCCCTCCTTTTCGAAGGAGGGACTTTTTTTGCGCCCCGTCTTCGCGCCGCAGAACGGAACCCGCGAATGAATCGGCGCCGCCGACATGCGCTACGGCTGCCCCGCCGCAGCCCCGGCGCGCAGCATCTGCCCGGCATAAAGAGACCGCAGATCGGCCGAAGCGCGCAGCTCCGGCCGGGCGCAGTGTACAACCGCCTCGTACTCCGCGACATTCCGACCGACCGAAAAGTACTTTTTGCCGATCGATTTGTATTTTTTACAAAAATGTAGTATATTTACGATTGAAACGGAATCGGAAGCCGGGCGCCTGCCTGCGGGACCGCATCGGCGAAAACCGGATCGAACGAATGCTTCAACCTCAAATTTAAATAGTTATGAATTGGTATTTACAAGTTTTGAAGGAGCACTATGCCGATTTCAGCGGCCGTGCACGTCGTAAGGAGTACTGGATGTTCGTTCTGTTCAACGTCATCTTCGGAGCTGTCGTGGGCTTCATCAGCGGCCTGCTCGGCATCAAATGGCTCGCATCGATCTACAGCCTCGCCGTACTCGTTCCGAGCATCGCCGTGAGCGTACGCCGTCTGCACGACACCGGCCGCAGCGGCTGGTGGCTGCTCATCGGCCTCGTGCCCCTGATCGGCAGCATCTGGCTGATCGTGCTGCTCTGCCTCGACAGCCAGCCCGAGACGAACAAGTGGGGCGCCAACCCCAAGGCATAAGGGAAAACCGGCATGCAAAGCGAGTCCGTTCGGTATCGAACGGACTTTTTTCGTGTCCCGAACGACGAAAGAAGCCGCCCCGCCCGTGCTGAATCGGCGAGGCGACAGCCGGCCCGCACGATTTTTTCCGTATCTTCGCCGCATGGACGAATCGCTGCGAGCATATATCGAACGGGAGATCATCCCGCGTTACGACCGTTTCGACCGGGCGCACGACCGCACCCACGTACACGCCGTGATCCGGCGCAGCGAGGAGCTGGCCCGAAACTACGACGTCGACCCCGACATGGTCTACGTCATCGCCGCCTACCACGATACGGGGCTGGCCTGTGGCCGCGAACGCCACCACATCGACTCCGGACGGCTGCTCGTCGCCGATGCGGAGCTGCGCCGCCGCTTCACACCGAAGCAGATCGCCGTCATGCGCGATGCGGTGGAGGATCACCGGGCCTCGGCAACCCGCGCACCGCGCACGATCTACGGCCGCATCGTCGCCGAGGCCGACCGTCAGATCGACCCCGAAACGATTCTCCGGCGCACGATCCGCTACGGCCTCGACCGCACTCCGGAGCTCGACCGCGAGGCGCAATATGCGCGCTGCCTCGATCATCTGCTCCAGAAATACGCCGAAGGAGGTTATCTGCGGCTGTGGATCGCCGAGTCGGAGAATGCCCGGCGGCTCGAGGAGCTGCGGGCGTTGATCCGCGACCGGCAGCGACTCCGCGCACTCTTCGACCGCATCTACGCCGAGGAGCAGTGACGGACTGCCGCAGTCGGGTCGCGGAGCGCCCCGCCCCGCCGGAAAGCGGTAGGAATGGCCACCTGCAGCTCCCGCAAACGGGCGTAGCGTTCGCCGGCCGCACCTGACGGAGTGCCGGCCGACTGCCAGTTACGCGCGGCGGCGACCGACGCCGATTCACTCGGTCCCCTGCGGAAAATACTTCATGTACTGCACGCGCTGCAGCACGTCTTCGTCCGCGCTTCCGAAATCCATCCTTCCGCGGAAAGCGGCGATCGAGTCGAACCCGTGACGGCGGGCCCACGCATCGATGAAACGGTCGACGGTCCCGATGACGCCGAACCCTTTGCAATGGATCGCCGAGCAGAGCTGCACGACCGAAGCACCGCACAGCAGCGCCTTGACAGCCGCTGCGCCGTCGTGCACGCCCGTCGACACGGCGATGTCGAGCTGCGGAAGCGCCGTGGCGCAGAGTGCCGTCGTGCGCAGCACGTTGCGCAGTTCGGAGGGGTGGCTGAAGGGATCGCCCGGCACGAATACCATGCGCTCGATATCGATGTCGGGTTCGAAAAAACGGTTGAACAGCACCACGCCCCGCGCGCCGCACCCCAGCAGGGCATCGCCTACCGAGAGCACGTTCGTGAGCCGCATCGGGAGCTTCACCGCGACGGGAATCCCGACCGCCTCCGCGACACCGCGGACGATGGCCACATAACGCCGTTCGAGCTCCCCGGCCGAAAGCCGCCGGTCGGTGGGCTGCAGAAATACATTGAGCTCCAACGCCGCCGCGCCGGCCGCTGCGGTAGCGACGGCATAGTCGGCCCAGCCGTCGCTCCCCGAGATGCAGTTGATGCTGGCGATCACGGGGATGCCCGTCGCGCAGGCATCCGCCACCAGTTGCAGGTAGGCGGCCTTGTAGGCATCGCCGAGGTAGCGCTCGAGGTATTCGCCCGCATCGCCCATCCCGGCATCGGAGGCCCGGTCGAGCGCCGCGGCATGACGCACGATCTGCTCCTCGAATATCGATTTGAGCACCACAGCGCCCGCTCCCGCGGCAGCGCACCGGCGAATGCCCTCGATCTGCGCCGTGTAGGGCGAACTGGCGACGATGACGGGACTGCGGAGTTCGAGCCCCAGATAGCAGGTTTTCATGGTCACGGATTTTCCGTTCGCAGCTGCGATTTTCGTGCCGCAGCCGCTCCCGACGCCTCGGAAACGCAGACGCACACTCCGCACGGCAGCACTCCCGCGCCCTCCATATGAAAATCCCCTTCTTCGCCGGATCGAGTCCGGCGAAGAAGGGGAAGAATGAACGCACGTACGGCCGATACGCACAGCCGGCGGAGAGACGGATGGAGTCGTCGACGGCCGCACATAAGGCGGATGGACGCACCGCAGCGGAGCGGCGAACGGAGCCCCTCCGATCGGAAAACGGCATGTCCGAACGACCTGACCGCAGCCGTACACGCGTCCGCCCCGCGGCCGAAGCCGCCCGCCGCGTCAGACGAGCGGCATGCGGATCACCTCGGCGCGCACCGGCTTCTCGCGGATGACGACGGCGATCTCGGTGCCGGGTTTGGCGAATTCCGGGCGGACGTAGCCCATGCCGAAGCCCACCTTCAGGCAGGGCGACATCGTTCCGGAGGTCACCTGCCCGATCGGCGTGCCGTCGGGTGCGGCCAGCGCATAGCCGTGGCGCGGAATGCCGCGGTCGATCATGCGGAATCCGACGAGCTTGCGCGCGACGCCCTCGGCCTTCTGCCGCTCCATGAGCGCACGGTCGATGAACTCCTTGCCCTCGGCGAACTTGGTGATCCACCCCAGCCCGGCCTCGATGGGCGACGTGGTGTCGTCGATGTCGTTGCCGTAGAGGCAGAAGCCCTTCTCCAGACGCAGCGTGTCGCGTGCGCCGAGGCCGATGTTCTTCAGCCCGTACTCGGCTCCGGCCTCCCAGAGCGCCTTCCAGAGCTTGTCGGCATCCTCGTTGGCGACATAGATCTCGCAGCCACCCGCACCGGTGTAGCCCGTGATCGAGAGGATGGCGTCGCAGCCCGCCACGCGCATCTTGCGGAAAGTGTAGTACTCCATCTCCTCCACCGGCTCGTCGCACATTTTCTGCACGATCTTCATCGCCGCAGGTCCCTGCACGGCCAGCTGGCAGATCTCGTCCGAGGCGTTAAAGAGCTCCTTGCCGTGCCCCGCCTCCATGCCGAACGCCTTGCCCTCGGCGCAGATGTGGGTCCAGTCCTTCTCCGTGTTGGCCGCGTTGACCACCAGCAAGTAGCACTCGGCGTCGATGCGGTAGACGAGGATGTCGTCGACGATGCCCCCGCGGCCGTTGGGCATGCAGGAGTACTGCACCTTGCCGTCGTAGAGCTTAGAAACGTCGTTCGAGGTGATGCGCTGCAGCAGATCGAGCGCTTTGGGACCCTTGACCCAGATCTCGCCCATGTGGCTCACGTCGAAGACGCCGGCGCCATTGCGCACGGTCAGGTGCTCGTCGTTGATGCCCGTGAACTCGATGGGCATGTCGTAACCCGCGAATTCGGCCATCTTGGCCCCCGCGGCACGGTGGTAGTCGGTGAAAGGTGTACGTTTCATTATGGTTGTTTTAAGGTTTCACGAATCGGACCGGAGGAGTCGAGGCGTCCCGGGTGCCGGCATCCGCACGACAACGGAATCGCCCTTCCGTATCCTCGCCGCACGGCGCCGCAGAAGGACGCCCGCTGTCCGCCCGCCGCTACTCGCGGCGCTTGACGCCCAGCCGCGGGCAGCGGCGGAACTCCTTCTCGCGGTCGAACAGATAGCGGTAGGTCGTATGCACCTTGTGGCGCGTAGCGCATACGTAGGTCTCGATCATACGGTTCATCACGGGGTTGAAATCGCCGATCCACGCCAGCTCCAGCGTCTTGTAGCGCGTCTGCCGCTCCATCATGAAGTGCCAGTACTGTTCCATGATGGCCGACTCGACGCCCTTGCCGTGGAACTCGGGGGCGATGCCGAAGATCACGCCGAAGATGCGGTCGCTGCGCTTGCGGACCTTCAGCTCCCAGAGCAGCTGCAGCTTCTGCCACCACCCGAACTTGCCGTCGAAGCGGCCGATGATGCGGTTCAGGTCGGGGACCGTGATGAAGAAGCCGATCGGCTCGTCGTTGAAGTAGGCGAAGAAGATGATCTCGGGATCGATCAGCGGCTTCATCTCGCGCATCATGTGCAGCGCCTCCTCCTGCGTCATCGGCCTCACGCCCGAGAAGAGCGCCCACGCCTTGTTGTAGATGATGCGGAAGCTCTCCGCCGCATCCTCGAGATTGCGCATGTCGATGTGCTCGACATGGTAGCCCGGCGTGGCGTAAAGCCTCCGGGCGCGGTCGAAGATCCGCGCATTGGCCTCCGAGATGTTGGCCCGCCAGACGAAGCTGTGCTGGTTGAAGTAGTTGCGGAAGCCGTAACCCTCGAACAGCTCCTTATAATAGGGAGGGTTGTAGGGATTCTTGTAGAGCGGCTGGAACTCGTACCCCTCGACGAGCAGGCCCCACCAGTCGCGGCGCTGCCCGAAGTTGATCGGGCCGTCCATCGCCTCCATGCCGCGGCTCGCGAGCCACAGCCGCGCCGCATCGAAGAGCATGTCGGCGACGGCACGGTCGTCGATCGACTCGAAGAAGCCGCAGCCGCCCGTGGGCTGCTCCTCGATGGCCGCCTTCTCGCGGTTGTAGAAGGCCGCGATGCGCCCCACGACCTCGCCGTCGGCGCGACGCACCACCCAGCGGATGGCCTCGCCGTCGGCGAAGAGTTCGTTCTTCGCCGGGTCGAACACCTCCCGCACGTCGGGGTCGAGCGGGCAGACCCAGTTGCGGTTGCCTTTGTAGATCTTCTTGGGCAGGTCGAGCCATTCGCGTTCGGCCCGGGGCGTGGTCACCTCCTGCAGCGTGTATGCGTTTTCGGTCATGGGATATCGGGTAGATTTCGGAATTTGATTTTCCAAAGATAACGATTTTTTCTTATTTTTGTTCTGCATCGCCCGTTTCCGTGCCGCACGCCGCAGACCGCCCGACGGTCGGGACCGCCATCCGGCACGGAAAAACGGATGCCGGCACCCCTTCGCGGCCGACCGCGCGGGAGCCGCACCGAACCACCCACGGACACGAAAATTCGCAACGGATGAACGCAAGCCACGAACCCCTCCTGCCCGAACCGAAGGCCGACCAGCACCGGTTCATGAAATACCGGATCCACAAGATCCTGCTCGTCTGCTGCAGCTACGACGGCTACATCCTCGAGGAGGACGGCCGCATCGAGTCGCAGATCAACCGCGAGTATCTGGATCTGAACATGTCCAACCCGCCCTCGTTCACGCGCGTGAGCTCGACGCACGAGGCGCTCGCGCTGCTCGCCGAGGACGACTCGTTCGACTTCATCCTCACGATGTACAACGTCGGAGAGCTCGACGTCTTCTCGTTCGCCAAGATCGTCAAGGAGCGCCATCCGCAGACCCCCGTGGCCCTGCTCACCTCCTTCTCGAAGGACATCTACCGCCGCCTCGAGGAGCAGGACCGCTCGGGCCTCGACTACATCTTCTGCTGGCACGGCACGACGGACCTCATCATCGCCATCATCAAGCTCGTCGAGGACAAGATGAACGCCGCGGAGGACATCGTCGAGGGCGGCGTGCAGGCGATCCTGCTCGTCGAGGACTCGATCCGCTTCTACTCGACCTACCTGCCCGAGCTCTACAAGCTGATCCTGCAGCAGAACACCGAATTCCTCAAGGACGCCTTCAACGAGCAGCAGCAGGTGCTGCGCAAGCGCGCGCGGCCCAAGATCCTGCTGGCGACGAGCTACGAGGAGGCCGCGGAGCTCTACGACCGCTACAAGCAGAACCTGCTGGGGGTGATCTCCGACGTGGGATTCGTCATGCACCGCGACGATCCGCCCGCCTCGGAGCGGCTCGACGCGGGCATCGAGCTCTGCCGCCGCATCAAGGCCGACAATCCGCTCATGCCCGTGCTGCTGCAGTCGTCGCAGACCGGCTTCGAGGCGCAGGCCCGGGAGCTGGGCGCCGGCTTCATCGCCAAGAACTCCAAAACGCTCCTCTCGCAGCTGCACGACTACATCGCCACCGAGTTCGCCTTCGGCGACTTCGTCTTCAAGGATCCCGCGACGGGCGCCGTGATCGGACGCGCCCGCGACCTCGCGCAGATGCAGGAGATGATCGCCACGATCCCCGACGAGGCGTTCGAATACCACACCTCGCAGAACCACCTCTCGAAATGGCTCTACTCGCGGGGCCTCTTTCCGCTCGCCGCCTCGATCCGACGCCACAACAAGAGCCACTTCGCCTCGGTCGGAGAGCACCGCCGGGCGCTGGTGAACCTCATCCGCGACTACCGCACGCTCTTGGGACAGGGCGTCGTGGCGCGCTTCGACGCCGAGACCTACTCCGACGCCGTGGCCTTCGCCCGCATCGGCGAGGGTTCGCTCGGCGGCAAGGCCCGCGGGCTGGCCTTCATGAACTCGATGCTCATCAAGTACCGCCAGTACGACAAACACAAGGGCGTGCGCGTGATGATCCCCCGCACGGTGGTGATCGCCACGGAGTACTTCGACGAGTTCATCCGCCTCAACGGCCTCAAGTACGTCATCGCCAAAGAGACGACCGACGAGGAGATCCTCTCCGAGTTCGTCACCTCGACCGTGCCGACGCGCCTGCAGGAGGAGCTGAAGGCCTACATCCGCACCGTGCGCACGCCGCTGGCCGTGCGGTCGTCGTCGAAACTCGAAGACTCCCACTACCAGCCCTTCGCCGGGATCTACTCGACCTACATGATTCCCTACGTCGACAACGAGGACCAGATGCTGCGCCTCGTGCTGCGGGCCGTCAAGAGCGTCTACGCCTCGGTCTACTTCGCGGCGTCGCGCGCCTACATTCAGACCTCACAGAACCTCGTCTCGGAGGAGAAGATGGCCGTGATCCTGCAGGAGGTGTGCGGCACGGAGCAGGAGGGGCTCTTCCTGCCCACCTTCTCGGGCGTGGCCCGCTCGGTCAACTGCTATCCGGTCGGCGACGAGCTTCCCGAGGACGGGGTGTGCAACGTGGCCATGGGGCTCGGCAAGCTGGTGGTCGACGGCGGCCGCACGCTCCGCTTCTCGCCCCGCTACCCGCAGAAGGCGCTCCAGACCTCGACACCCGAACTGGCGCTGCGCGACACGCAGAACGAAGTGCTGGCCTTGAGCCTGCGGCCCGAGGAGTTCCGCACGTCGATCGACGATGCGGTGAACCTGCGCCGCCTCACGCTCGCCGACATCGTCCCCCTGCGCCAGACGCGCTACGTCGCCTCGGTGTGGGACCGCGAGAGCGAGCGCATCTCCGACAGCCCCTTCGACAACGGCCGCAAGGTCATCACCTTCAATGCGATCCTCAAATACGGCACCTTCCCGCTGGCCGAGATCGTCGCCGACATTCTCCGCATCGGCTCCGAGGAGATGCGCTGTCCGGTGGAGGTGGAGTTCGCCGTCAACATGGACGTCGCGGGCGGCCGCGAACAGCTCTTCAACCTGCTGCAGATCCGCCCGATCATCGACAATCAGGAGAACCGCGCCCTCGACTGGAGCGGCGTCGATCCCGCCGGAGCGCTCGTCTACGGCGAACATGCGCTCGGCATCGGCCGCATGGAGGGCATCACCGACATCGTCTACGTCAAGGAGGCGTCGTTCGACTCGCTCCGCACGGAGCGGATCGCCGCCGAACTGCTGACGCTCAACGGCCGCCTGCGCGACGAAGGACGCTCCTACGTGCTCGTCGGCCCCGGCCGCTGGGGATCGTCGATCCCCTCGCTGGGCATTCCGGTCAAGTGGAGCCATATCTCGGAGGCGAAGGTGATCGTCGAGTGCGGCATCCGGCGCTTCGACATCGAGCCCTCTCAGGGGAGCCACTTCTTCCAGAACGTCACCTCGCTCGGCATCGGCTACCTGACGATCAACCCCTTCCGCGGCGACGGCATCTTCCGCGCGGACCTGCTCGACGCCATGCCCGCCGCGTACGAGGGCGAATGGCTCCGGTGCGTGCGGTTCGACCGGCCGCTGGAGGTGGCCATCGACGGCCGCGCGGGACGGGGAATCGTGTGCGAAAGGGCGCAAAAAGCGAATTAATCGCGAAAAATCGCCCTTCGGATTACAATCTTTAAGAAATAATCCTATATTTGTAACAGATAAACGAATTCCAACCAACCAAACCTTATACAACTATGGATCTGAACAAAATCATGGCAGACCTCGAGCGCAAACATCCCGGCGAAAGCGAATACCTGCAGGCCGTGCGCGAGGTCCTCGAGTCGATCGAAGAGGTGTACAACCAGCACCCTGAGTTCGAAAAGGCGAAGATCGTCGAGCGGATCGTCGAACCCGACCGCATCTTCACCTTCCGCGTCACGTGGGTGGACGACAAGGGCGAGGTGCAGACCAACCTCGGCTACCGCGTTCAGTTCAACAGCGCGATCGGTCCCTACAAGGGCGGTCTGCGTTTCCACAAGGCCGTGAACCCTTCGATGCTCAAGTTCTTGGGCTTCGAGCAGACCTTCAAGAACGCGCTGACGACGCTCCCGATGGGCGGCGCGAAGGGCGGTTCGGACTTCGACCCCGTAGGTAAGTCCGACGCTGAGATCATGCGCTTCTGCCAAGCCTTCATGACCGAGCTGTGGAACAACATCGGCGTCGACACCGATGTTCCGGCGGGCGACGTAGGCGTGGGCGGCCGCGAAATCGGCTTCCTCAACGGCATGTACCAGAAGCTGGCGCGCAAGTACCACACGGGCGTGCTGACGGGCAAGGGCATGACGTGGGGCGGCTCGATCCTCCGTCCCGAGGCCACGGGTTACGGCGCGCTCTACTTCGTCGAGCACATGCTGCGCATGGCCGGCCGCTCGCTCGAGGGCGCCACGATCGCTCTCTCGGGCTTCGGCAACGTGGCTTGGGGCGCAGCCAAGAAAGCAACCGAGCTGGGGGCCAAAGTGATCGCCATCTCGGGTCCCGACGGCGTCGTCTACAACCCCAACGGCATGACCGATGAGAAGATCGACTACATGCTCGAACTGCGCGCCTCGAACCGCAACATCGTGGCTCCCTTCGCCGAGCGCTTCCCCGACGCTACGTTCACGCCGGGCAAGAAGGCGTGGAGCGTGAAGTGCGACATCGCCCTGCCGTGCGCCTTCCAGAACGAGCTCAACGGCGACGATGCCGCCGAACTGCTGGCCAACGGCACGTGGTGCTGCGCCGAGGTGTCGAACATGGGCTGCACCCCCGAAGCGATCCACGCCTTCCAGCAGGCGGGCATCCTCTTCGCTCCGGGCAAGGCCGTGAACGCCGGCGGCGTGGCCACCTCGGGTCTCGAGATGACGCAGAACTGCATGCACCTCTCGTGGTCGGGCAAGGAGGTCGACGAGAAGCTCCACTTCATCATGGAGAGCATCCACGAGGCCTGCGTGAAGTTCGGACGTCAGGCCGACGGCCGCGTCGACTACGTGAAGGGCGCCAACATTGCCGGCTTCATGAAGGTCGCACAGGCCATGCTCGAGCAGGGCATCATCTGATCGCTCCGCCTCCGAACGCATTGCGCCCCGGTCCGAATCGTCGGACCGGGGCGTATTTTTCACAAGGAACTGATCGAAACGCAACCGCCGCGCAACCGGCTCCGTTCAGAACACGAGCGCAGCGCCCAGCCCGAACGTCAGCCGATGAAGCCGTCCGCCCCACGCTACGAGCGGCGGCACCGAATCCCAGTCGGCCGAGAGCCGCACGCCGGAACGTTCGCCTACGATACCCGTCACCGACACGCCCGAACCGAAAAGAAAGCCGTCGCGGCCGCCGATCGTGCCTGCCGAGGTTAGACAGCTCCGCGAACGCTCCCAACCAGCCGTGAGATGCGCCCCCAAGAGCCACCGCGCGGAAAGCGGATAGGAACACACGGGGCCCGCGCCCGCCGAGACGCATTCGAGTTTCTCATCCGCCTTCGCACCGTCGACGCGCACGTCCGCACGCGATGCGACGGCCCGGCCGCCGATACCGGCATAAGGCGTTGCGAACCATGCGCCCCGCACATAGGCCGCAGGGCCGGCACCGAACGTCAGGCATCGCTCCGCAGGACCGGCATAACGCCCGGTAATCTTCGCAAAGCCGATACCGATCGCGCAGAACGAAGGATGCGCGAACCGATCGCGCAGCGCATATACATCGGAGTAGCCGCGGAGCCCCCGCTCCCGGAAAATCAGATCGGCCAGCAGATAGGCCGCCTCGGTCGACAGCACGCCGATCCCGGCGCCGACCAGCACGTCGCTCATCCAATGGCGGTTGTTGAGCTGCCGCGTCACGGCCACGAGCGTCGCTGCGGCATAGCCGCCGATGCCGAACCACGGGCTGCGCACGCCGTACTCGCGATCGAGCATCGCCGCCGTCATGAAGGCCGTAGCCGTATGTCCCGAAGGAAACGAATTGCGGGCCGATCCGTCGGGGCGCCGCACGCGAAAGGAGTATTTGCACGCATTGACCGTCGCGGCCATGATCGCCACAGCGAAGGCATCGGCGACGAGCATGCGTCCCCACGAACTGCGACCCTCATAACCGAAGGTCTTCAGCCCCACCATAAGGACGGCTGGGGCATACTGCAGGTAGTCGTCATAGCGATGACGGAAGCGCGGCGCCCAACTGCGACACATACCGTTGAACCCGGCATCCGCAGCAGTCGCAGCCGCACCCGCTGCGATCAGCGGCAGGGCAGTGCGGACGCGAACAATCCCGCCGCGAGGAGCAGCACCCCGCACAGCAGGGTCTTCCGCCGCCGCAAGGCACGCACCGCCTCGCCGCCGAAGGCGAGCAGCGACGTGAGGCCGACGATCGCCGCCCACGTGCGCCCCGGAAGCGGCTCGGTGCGGAACACCTCGCCGCCGAGCTCCACGATCGCCCACTGCCCGACACCGATGGCGAGCAGGATGAGGAAAAACTCGCGGCACCCCTTCAGGCGGACGAAGACCGAATGCCTCGTTTCGAAGCCTTTGGCGTTGAACATGTTCCAGAATTGGAAGAAGACGAAGGTCGAGAAGAAGACCGTCAGCCTACGGACGGCCATGCCCTCCTCCGCGGCGCTCCACACGAAGAGCATGCCGAGCAGCACGACGACCATCGCGAGGCCGCACACGAGGATCGTGCGCGCCATCGCGGGAGTGATGATGAAGGCTTCGCGCGCGCGAGGCTTATCGCGCATCACCTCGGGATCGGGCGGCAGCGAGGCCATCGCCATCGCCGCGAAGGTGTCCATGATGATGTTGACCCAGAGGATCTGGACCACGGTGAGCGGCATCTCGGTGCCGAACACGGCCCCGACGAGACAGATCGCAATGGCCACGAAGTTGATCGTGAGCTGGAAGAGCACGAAGCGCTGGATGTTGCGGTAGAGCGAACGTCCCCACATGACGGCCGTGGCGATCGACGCGAACGAATCGTCGAGCAGCGTGATGTCCGAAGCCTCCTTCGCCACCGACGTGCCCGAACCCATCGAAAGCCCCACATGGGCGAAGTTCAGCGCCGGAGCGTCGTTCGTGCCGTCGCCCGTAACGGCCACCACCTCGCCCCGCTGCTGGAGCAGGCGCACCAGACGCTGCTTGTCGAGCGGTCGTGCGCGGGAGAGCACCTTCAGATCGCCGACCCGGCCGAGCAGCTCCTCGTCGCTCGCCGCGGCGAACTCCGTACCGGTCATGCGGTTGGCGTCGCCGTCGCGCGCGTCGTCCCACAGTCCGATGCGGCGTGCGATCTCGACGGCCGTGGCCGCCGTATCGCCCGTCACGATCTTCACGGCGATACCCGCACCGAGGCACCGGGCCACGGCCGGGGGCACATCGTCGCGCACGGGGTCGGAGATCGCCGCCACGCCCGAAAAGCGCAACGGCGCCGCCGCGACGGCCCGCAGGCAATCCGTCTCCGCCGTCTCGGCCCACGCCACGGCCAGCGTCCGCATGGCGCGGCTCTGGAATGCCGCCAGCCGTTCGGAGACCTCCTCGTCGCGGCCGTCCGCCGCACACATCGCCCGCACGATCTCGGGCGCCCCCTTCACGCAGAGCAGCCGGCGTCCCGCGGCGGCGCTCTCGACGATCGTCGCCATGTATTTCCGCTCCGTGGAGAAGGTCAGCCGGTCGACGATCGTCGCCCCGGCCCGCAGCGCGGCGTAGTCGAACCCTTCGGCGCGCAGCCACTCCAGAAGCGCCCCCTCGGTGGGGTTGCCCACGATCCGGTCGTCGGCGTCGAGGTGGGCCGTGGAGTTCGCCGCGACGACCTCGGCGAAGGCTTGCGGAGGCAGCTCGTCGTAGCGGATCAGCTCCTCGACGTGCATGCGGTTACGCGTAAGGGTGCCGGTCTTGTCGGTGCAGATCACCGTCACGGCGCCCATCGTCTCGCAGGCGTGCATCCGCCGCACGAGGTTGTTGGTCTTGAGCATCCGCCGCATCGACATCGCTAGCGAGAGGGTGATCGACATGGGAAGGCCTTCGGGCACGGCCATGACGATGATCGCCACCGAGACCATGAAGATGTGGAGCACCTGCTGCACGGCGTCGAGCCACGGCTGTTCGAGCAGACCGCCGGCGAGCGCCTTGACCAGCAGCACGGCGAAAATCGCCACCGACAGGCCGATGCCGACGCGTCCGACGAGGCGCGACAGACGCGCGAGCTGCCGGGCGAGCGGCGTCGGTTCGCCGCTCTCGATCGTCGCCTGCTCGGTCACCCGCCCGGCCTCCGTGGCGTCGCCCACGGCCGTGACGACCATCACGCCGTAGCCGTCGGCGACGGTCGTGCCCCGCATCGCCGCATTCGACGGATAGGTCGCCTCCGGATCGAAGTGGACTTCATCGACCGTCTTGTCCACCTCCGGTTCGCCCGTGAGGGTCGACTCGTCGATCTTGAGCGACACCGCCTCGACCAGCTCGCCGTCGGCCGGCACCGTGTCGCCGCCCTCGATGTACACCACGTCGCCGACGACCACCTCGCGCCGGGGAATCTCCCGCACGGCATCGTCGCGCCGCACCTTCACGGGCAGGTCGTCGTTGACCCGGTTCAGCCGCCGGAAGCGCCGCATGGCGTCCCACTCGAACCAGAAACCCACGCACGTGGCCAGCACGATGGCGCTGAGGATGCCGATCGACTCCGTGAAGTCGCGGTGCACGAAGCCGATCGCCAGCGACAGCACGGCGGCGGCGAGCAGGATGCGGATGATCGGATCGCGGAACTTCTCCGCGAAGAGTTTCCACGCCGAGGCGTCCTTCGGCGGGGTAATCACATTGTCGCCGTGCCGCTCCCGGCTCTCGGCGACCTGTTGCGGAGCGAGGCCCCGCGGATCGTAGGCGATCATGGATGACGGATCAGAATTTATCGGGTGAGAACTGCCGCGTCGAGGCGTCAAGCCGCACGGCGATGAACAGCAGGATCGTGAAGGCGATGAGCGACGACCCGCCGTAGCTCATGAAGGGCAGCGGAATGCCCATCACGGGCATCAGGCCGATGGTCATACCGACGTTCACAAGCACGTGGAACAGCAAAATCGCGGCCACGCAGTAGCAGTAGATGCGTCCGAAGGGCTCCTGCTGCCGCTCGCCCATGCGCATCAGACGCAGAATCAGCAGGCAGAGCAGCGTCAGCACCGTCAGCGTTCCGAGGAACCCCCACTCCTCGCCTACCGTGCAGAAGATGAAGTCGGTATGGCGCTCCGGGACGAAGCCGTACTTGATCTGAGTGCCCTCCAGAAAACCCTTGCCGAACCAGCCGCCCGAGCCGATGGCGATCTTCGACTGATTGACGTTGTAGTCAGTGCCGAGCGGATCGCTGATGATGCCCAGAAAGCTCAAGATGCGGTCGCGCTGGTGCGGCTTGAGGATCGAGTTGAAGATGTAGTCGGTGGTGGGCAGGAAGACCATCATGCCGAGGAACAGCCCTACCGTAATGAAGACATTGTTCAGCTGCGCACGGTAGGCATAGACCGCGACCGCGACGAGCGAGAGCAACGTCACGACGAGCAGGCTGTGGTAGTAGTCGAAGCGTCCCGGCGCGAGGAGCCCCGCAGCGATGTGGAGCGCCATGCTCGCCAGCGCCAGCGAGGCCAGATAGACGATGCGCGAGCGCCACGCCCGGTTCATCATCGCCTCCGACAGCGTGCAGACCAGAATCGAGAGGACGAGCAGCGTGAGCGGCGAGAGCAGGAACGAGACGATGAACAGCGCCGCGATCACCAGCACCGGGATGCAGAGCCATTTGTTCAGCCCCTCGCGGTAGAGCACGAAGAGGAACGAACCGAGCACGATGCCCGAGCCCGTGTCGTTCTGCAGCACGATGATTCCCAGCGGCAGGCAGATCACCGCACCGACCTTCAGCAGGTCCCCCACGCGGTCGATCGAGAACGAATAGGCGCTCATGACGCGCGCCAGCGCCAGTGCCGTGGCGATCTTGGCGAACTCCACGGGCTGCATACGGAACGACCCGAACTCGAACCACGCCTTCGCTCCGTTGACCTCGCGGCCGAACAGCAGCGCCGCGACCAGCATCGCCACGCCTAACAGATAGGCCGGATAGGCGAACATGTGGTAGAAGCGTTCGTCGAGCAGCAGCACGACGAGCGCCACGCACCACGCGATGCCGACCCAGACGACCTGCTTCATGTAGAAGTGCGAAAAAGCGAAGGGTGCAGTCGACGCGTCGTCGAACGACGCCGCGGTGATCGAGAGGCATCCCGCCAGCACGATCAGCACGTAGAGCAGCACGGCGCCGAGATCGACGCCGAAGAAGATTCCGTTGGAGCGTCGGCTACTTGTCATAGGCGGGATAGTATATCTGCATGTTCTTGACCCGCTGCAGCAGCTCCGGGCGGCGGATCGTATCCGTCAGGTAGAACTCCTCCAGCAGGCTGGCGATCGGCAGGGCGATCGTGGCGCCGAAGCCGCCGTTCTCGACATAGACCGAGATGGCGATCTGCGGATCGTCCTTCGGCGCGAACGACAGGAAGGTCGAGTGGTCGCGGCCGTGGGGATTCTGCGCCGTACCGGTCTTGCCGCAGACATCCCAGCCGTCGAGGCACGCTGCGGTGGACGTGCCGCCCACGTTCACACCCCGCCACATGCCCTCGACGATGGGTTCGAAGTGCTGCGGCTCGACCTTCGTATAGCGACGCTCGTAGAAGCGGCGGTCGAGCGAATCCTGCCCTTCGATCCGCTTGACTATGTGGGGAATATAGTAATAGCCGCGGTTGGCGACGATGCAGGCGAGGTTGGCCAGCTGCAGGGGCGTGCATCCCAGCTCGCCCTGCCCGATCGAGAGCGAAAGCACCGTCAGGGCGTTCCACGAACCCCGGTAGCGGCGGTCGTAGAACCCGCGGTCGGGGACGTAGCCGCTGCCCTCGTCGAGGAAGTCCGAGCCCAGCTTGCGGCCGAAACCGAAGCTCTCGACATAGTCGCGCCAGACGTCGAACCCCTCCTTGAGGCTCTCGTACTTGCGGTTCTCGAGGATATCGCGGAAGACGTAGCAGAAGTAGGCGTTGCATGACGTGGCCACGGCGAAGCGCAGGTCGAGCGGCGAGGCATGGGCGTGGCACGCCATCTTGAGGCGCCCCACCTGATAGCCCAGATGGCAGGGATGGATGTCCGACGGCCGCAGCACGCCCTCCTGCAGGCCGATCAGCCCCTGCACCAGCTTGAAGGTCGATCCCGGCGGGTATTTGGCCTTCACGGCGCGGTTGTAGAGCGGACGCCGCTTGTTGCCGAGCATGCGCATGTAGTTGTTGCCGCGCTCGCGCCCCACCAGCTCGTCGGGGTCGTACGAAGGCGACGAAACCATCATCAGGATCTCGCCCGTCGCCGGCTCGATCGCCACCGCCGCGCCCACCTTGCCCCGCATCAGCTCCTCGCCGAGGAGCTGCAGGCGCGCATCGATCGTGCTCACCAGATAGCGGCCCGAGACGGGCAGCGAGTCGTAGCGACCGCCCATGTAGGAGCCCTTGACCGCACCGTGGGTGTCGATCTCCTGAATCCGGACTCCCTTTTCGCCCTTGAGCAGCGGCTCGTAGGCCGACTCCACGCCGCTCATGCCGACGTAATCGCCCGCCTTGTATCCGGGATGGCGCTTCAGGTAGTCGGGATTCGCCTCGCTGACATAGCCCAGCAGGTTGCCGCCGATCTTGCGGGGATACTGCCGCACCGTGCGGCACACGGTGAAGAAACCGGGGAAATGGCACTCGTCGAAGCGCAGCTTGTCCTCTTTGGAGATGTAGCTGGCGACCACCTGCGGGGCCCGGGGACGCATCCGTGCGTCGGCGAGCTTCCGCTCCACCTTCTCGCGGGCGAGGCCCAGCACCGCGCACAGCTGGGCCGTATCGAATCCCTGCCGGCCGATCTCGCGGCTGATGACCATCAGATCGTAGCACTCGCGGCTCTGCACGAGGTACTCGCCGTTGCGGTCGAACACCTCGCCGCGGGCCGGAAACTGCACGACATGGCGCAGGACGTTGGCCTTCGCCAGCTCCACGTAGCGGCGGTCGAGCAGCTGGATGAAGACCAGCCGGCCGACGATTACGCCGAAGACCAGCAGCACGACCCACCGGAGCGTCCGGCTGCGGCGGTATCCCTCCCGATTGTCGATCATACCCGCACGGAACGTTTGGCAGTGAACACAGAGACGATGAGCCGCACGCACGCGACCGTCACCGCACCGCTCGCGACGATGCGCAGCGCCGTATGCAGCAGCAGCGAGGCCGAGAGCGATTCGAGCGCGAAGAACACCGTGTGGTGGATGGCGACGGCGGCCACGACGTATTTGGCGAACACGGCGCGCCCGAGCCGCTCGGGCGAAGGGATGCCCCCCTCGCGCGCATCGTCGCGGCTGTAGAGGCCCGCAACGAGGTACGGACGCACGAAGGCGATCAGCAGCGTCGGCACCGTGTTGAGCCCCGCCGTACCCATCGCGAAGTCCATCGCCAGCCCCATCGCCAAGCCGGCGCCGAGCAGCGTCACGGGCCGGATGTCGAGCGGTAGCAGCAGCACGAAGGCGACGTAGACCAGCGGATCGAGGTAGATGCTGACCGACAGGTTATCGAACAGAAAGACCTGCAGCAGCGCGGTCGTCAGAAAGAGGATCACGAAGGGATAGATGCGGTACATCGCTTATTCGGGGCTGTTGTTCGGTTTCAGTTTCTCGCTCTGACGCAGCGACTCGATCTCCGCACGGTCGCGGTTCTCGACGAGGAGCACCTCCGTCATCGTGGCGATCTCGGCCGCCAGCCGCACGCGCACCGTATAGGCGGTCTGCGTCTCGTTCAGTTCGGCGCTCTCGACCGTGCCGATCGGCACGTCGGGCGGGAAGAACTGCGAAAAGCCGGTCGTCACGACCCGCTGTCCGGGCTGCGGATCGGCATACTTCGACACGTCGCCCAGCAGCGCGACGTGCTGATCGGCGCCGTCCCAGTAGACCGAGCCGATGTAATCCGACTCGGCGATGCGTCCGCTGGCGCGATAGGCCGTGTTGAGCACCGGAATCGCCACCGAATAGCGGTCCGTGCAGTCGACCACGTAGCCCACCATCGCTCCGTCGAGCGACAACACGGCCATCCGTTCGACGACGCCGTCGAGGCGGCCGCGGTCGAGGATAATCTGGTTCTGCGTCCGGTTCACCGAGCTGGAGATCACCGTGGCGGCCATCATCCGGTAGGTCCGCGCCTTCGGATCATCCAGATAGGTGGCGAGCCGCGCCGCCGTTTCGGCGACGCCGTAGGCGGCCAGACGCTCCTCCAGTTCGGCGACGCGACCGGCGAGCATGCGGTTTTCGCGTCCCAGCGTGAAGTAGCGGCGCACACCGGCGAAGAACCCGTGCACGCCTCCCGCTATCTCCGCGGAGCGCACCAGCAAGCGGGCCTGCGTGTAGTGGCTCGAACGGGCGTAGTAGTTCAGGGCGATCGCCTCGAGCGCCACGAACAGCACCACGACGTAGACGCTGCGTATGAATTCGAACAGTTTGCGCAAAACAGTGCGGACAACGGGTCCGCTCCGACAATAGATTGCGGACCGAAGCCCGCAATCGCATCATTATAAAACAGTTACATTCAATCCCCGCCGTGAGGCCCGGGAACTTCCGGCCCCCGGCAAACAACGAGCTCCGCACGCGGCGGCCGCGCCTTCGGACGGCTCCCCTGCGGCCGCGACGCCGGCCCGAAGGCACGGCCCGCGGATGGGCTACTTCATCAGGAACGAGAAGCGGTTGATGTTCTTCAACGCGATGCCCGTACCGCGCGCGATGGCACGCAGCGGATCCTCGGCGATGTGGAACGGAATGCCGGTCTTCAGGTTCAGACGACGGTCGAGCCCCTTGATCAGCGCACCGCCGCCAGCGAGGTAGATGCCGTTCTTCACGATGTCGGCATAGAGCTCGGGCGGCATCGACTGCAGCACGCGCATGAGCGCCTCGTCGATCTTCGAGAGCGACTTCTCGAGCGCATAGGCGATCTCGGCGTAGGAGAGCGACACGGTCTGCGGCAGCGCCGTGAGCATATTGGGACCCGTGACGACGAAATCCTCGGGCTCCTCCTCGAGCTCCGGAAGCGCGGCGCCGATCGAGCACTTGATCGCTTCGGCCGTACGCTCGCCGATGCGAATGTTGTGCTGCTGCCGGACGTAGTTCTGGATGTCGTTGGTGAAGACGTCGCCGGCGAAGTTGATCGACTCCGAGCAGACGATGCCGCCCAGCGAGATGCAGGCGATCTCCGACGTACCGCCGCCGATGTCGATGATCATGTTGCCCTCGGGGGCCTCGACATCGAGACCGGCACCCAGCGCCGCAGCCATCGGCTCGTAGATCATGTAGACCTCGCGGCCTCCCGCGTGCTCGGCCGAGTCGCGCACGGCGCGGATCTCCACATTGGTCGAACCCGACGGGATGCAGACCACCATCCGGAGCGACGGCGCGAAGAGGCTTCCCGAAGTCTTCACCTTCTTGATCATGCCGCGCAACATCAGCTCCGTGGCGTTGAAGTCGGCGATCACGCCGTCCTTCAGCGGACGGATCGTCTTGATGTTGGGGTTGGTTTTTTCGTGCATCCGGCGCGCCTGATGGCCGATGGCCACGAGTTTTCCGGTGTGCACGTCGAGTGCGACGATCGAAGGTTCGTCGACGACGACCTTACCGTTATAGATGATCAGCGTATTGGCCGTACCGAGGTCGATGGCCAGCTCCTGAGTCAGCGAAAACAATCCCATATCCTATTGAGTTCCAAAATATTGATAAATACTCGATTCCGATCCTCCCCGGCCCGATCCGCACCGGAGGCGGCAGGAGGACACAGCGCAGGCAAAGATAGGAAAAACTCGGGGAAACTACCCCAACTTTCCCTCGTTTTTTTCGCCTCCGCGGCTATTTTTGCGACCCGCGGAAAAACCCGCCGCCGAGCCGTCCGGAGCAGCCTCCGGCAGCACCCCTCCGCCACCGGCGAAACGGCCCGCGAAAAGCCTGCGGACATCCGCCCGCCGGACCCGAATCCGGTCTGCGGCCCCGGTTGAAACACCCCCGCTCCGCCTGCCGAACGCCCCAATGCAAGAGGTACCGCTCCGACGAATCGGGGTGTGCGCGCAACGGCAGATCGCACGATATGACCGTCGTTCCGTTTTTTTGTGTATATTTGTACTATGAACGAATCCCGAATGGAATACAAAATCGGAAAAGAGGCCCGCTGCGCGGTGATCGGATACGGAAGCTGGGCTACGGCGCTCGTCGGGCTGCTGACGGCCAACGAGCCGCGCGTCGGATGGTACGTCCGCAACCCGGAGGTACTGGAAGGGTTGCGCACGGAGGGACGCAATCCCCGCTATCTGAGCGACATGGAGTTCGACACGGAGTGCATCGCCCCCTCCGACGATCTCGACGCCGTGGTGCGCGACGCCGACATCCTCGTGCTGGCCTGCCCCTCGGCCTACCTGAAGAGCTTCCTCGAGCCGCTCACCGTGTCACTCGCCGACAAATTCATCGTCTCGGCCATCAAGGGCATCGTCCCGGGCGACTACCAGACCGTCATCGAATACATCCACGACCATTACGACCTGTCGTACAAACAATTAGGCCTCCTCACGGGCCCCTCGCACGCCGAGGAGGTGTCGTGCGGCAAGCTCTCCTACCTGACGGCCGTCTGCACCGATTTGGACAACGCCCGCGCGATCGGCGAGAAATTTGCGACGCCCAACATCCGGTTGAGCCACTCGACGGATCTCTACGGCATCGAATACGCCGCGATCCTCAAGAACATCTACGCCCTCTCGGTCGGTATCGCCGTAGGGCTGGGGTACGGGGACAACTTCCTCGCCGTGCTGATCGCCAACTGCGCGGGCGAGATGGCGCGCTTCCTCGCCGAGAGCTACCCCGACCGGCGCGACCCGCTGGTCTCGGCCTATCTGGGCGACCTGCTCGTGACCTGCTACTCGGTGCACAGCCGCAACCGCCGTCTGGGACTGCTCATCGGCCACGGCTGCACGGTGAAGAGCGCCTTGAGCGAGATGACGATGGTCGCCGAAGGGTACTTCGCCGCCGACTGCATCCGCCACATCAACGTCCGCCACGAGGTGGAGATGCCGATCGCCGACACGGTCTACGACATCCTCTACCGCGGGGCTTCGGCCAAGCGGCGGATGAAGGAGCTGACAACCAAATTAATCTGATCGATATGAATATGCTGAAACTCGACATCGCCGCATCGGGCGTCGCCCTGACCGACGAAACGAAGGCCCGCACGCAGGCGGCCAATGCCCTGCTCCACTCGGGCGAGGGAGCGGGCAACGATTTTCTGGGCTGGGTACACCTGCCCTCGTCGATCGACGAGGAGCAGCTCGCCGCCATCGAAGCCGCAGCCGCGAAGCTGCGCGCCAAAGCCGACCTGATCGTCTGCATCGGCATCGGCGGCTCCTACCTCGGCGCCAAAGCCGTGCTGGAGGCGATGAGCGACCCCTTCAAGCTGCTCCGCAAGGAGCAAAGCGCCCCCACGGTGGTATTTGCCGGACAGAACATCTCGGAGGACTACATCTACGAGCTGCTCGACGCCTCGAAGGAGCATTCGCTCGCCGCGATCGTCATCTCGAAGTCGGGAACGACGACCGAGCCGGCCATCGCCTTCCGCCTGATCAAGGCCGAACTCGAAAAACGCTACGGCAAGCAGGAGGCCGCCGAGCGCATCGTCGCCGTAACCGACAAGGCGCGCGGCGCCCTGAAGACGCTCGCCACGAACGAAGGCTACCCCACGTTCGTCATCCCCGACGACGTGGGCGGTCGCTTCTCGGTACTGACCCCCGTGGGTCTGCTGCCGCTGGCCGCCGCCGGCGTGGATATCCGCTCGCTCGTGCGCGGCGCGCAGGAGATGGAGACCGCAACGGCCGCAGAGGTTCCCTTCGACGAAAACCCCTCGGCGATCTACGCCGCCGTGCGCAACGAACTCTACGCACGCGGCAAGAAGATCGAGATCCTCGGCTCGTACGAACCCCGGCTGCAGTACGTCAACGAATGGTGGAAGCAGCTCTACGGCGAAAGCGAAGGCAAAGAGGGCAAGGGCATCTTCCCGGCCAGCGTGACGCTCACGGCCGACCTACACTCGATGGGACAGTACATTCAGGAGGGCGAACGCACGCTGTTCGAGACGATCGTCTCGGTGGCCCGTTCGGCACACGAAGTGCGTATCGAGGCCGACGCCGACAACCTCGACGGGCTGAACTTCATGGCCGGAAAGCGCATCTCGGAGGTCAACCGCATGGCCGAACTCGGCGTACGTCTGGCCCACGTCGACGGCGGTGTCCCCAACATCCGGATCGAGCTTCCGACCATCGACGCGCGGAGCGTAGGCGCCCTGCTCTACTTCTTCGAGAAGGCGTGCGGCATCAGCGGCTACCTGCTGGGGGTCAACCCCTTCGACCAGCCGGGCGTCGAGGCCTACAAGAAGAACATGTTCGCACTGCTGGACAAACCCGGCTACGAAAAGGAGTCCGAAGCGATCAAGGCACGGCTGTAACTCCGCTCCGATCGACACGCACAACGAAGCCGCCCCTCTTCACGAAGGGCGGCTTCCTATTTTACGCTGCCTCGGGGTCGGCCGACAAGCTCCGCGACAAACCGTTGCAGCACGCCGCAGATGCGACGAGGGACTCCGAAAGTCGCACAAGACGGCACAAGAAAACTCCGTCCCGATCGTACCGTCAGTACGATCGGGACGGAGTCTCAGAACGCGACGAAGCGTCGGTTAGAGGAAGGGAATCTCCTCGACGGAATCGTATGCCGAAACCGAGGGACCCGGCACCTTCGCATAGTCGGGAATGACCACCCGACGATAGACCGACTCGATGCCACCCTTCACGGACTGCATCTTCAACGCCGTTTCGGTCATCTCGACGATGCGGTAGGAGTCCTCGAACGCCGTACCGTCGGAATAAGTACCCGTCAGGACTCCGCTCTGCTCGTCGATGGAGTAAGTTCCGGTGAATTTCTTGAAATCGGGAGTCGCAATACACTGATAAAGAGCGAACGACAAGTCATCGTTAAGCGCGAGGAACACCTTGCTCTGCAACGCATCGCTGCCGTCCCACGTCATCAGCTCCCAGCCATCGGGCTTGGGAGCCTTGCTGCCACCCCCGTCGTTATCATCGCCGCCACCGCAGCCGACAAAAAGAATCGCCGCTACGACTGCGGCCCAGAATTTCATAGTCGTTTTCATCATGGTTCTCGGGCCGGCGATATGGTCGCCGGATTATGGATTACAAATATAAAAAAGGAATTCGGAATTTCAAAACGTTTGCACGATAAACCGTACGGGAAGGTTCCGGTTCGTCGTTACGGAGCATTCCCCCGGCTCCTGCGAACGAGCGAACCGCGCCGACCGCAAATCCGCCCGTTCGCAGGATCGAAGGGAGCACGCCCGGCCATACCTATATATAATAGATCCCTCCGCAGAGGGCCCGCAGGCCATCCGCATCGCATCGTTACATCGGCGCATCGCCCTCCCCGAAGCCCCCGCACACAAACGAAGCGGGACGAACGCGCTGCACGATGCCAGCCCGTTCGTCCCGCCGATCGCTGCCGGAACTCCCCCGGCGATGCAGGTCGGAAGCGGTTACTCCTCCTCTTCCTTCATGTTGTGGTAGACGTTAGTCACGTCGTCGTCCTCCTCGAGACGCTCCACAAGCTTCTCGACCGACTCGCGCGCCTCGGCATCGAGTTCCTTGCTGTCGACCGGCAGGTAGGCCGACTCGCCCGACACGATCTCGAAGTCCTTGTCATCGAGCCACTTCTGAATGGCACCGAAGGACTCGTAGGGAGCATATACCGTGATGCCGTCCTCCTCGGGATAGAATTCGTCCACGCCGAGGTCGATCATCTCCAACTCCAGCTCCTCGGGATCGACGCCCGCAGCGGCCTTGAACTTGAAGGTGCACTTGTGCTCGAACATGAAACCCACCGAGCCGCTGTTGCCCAGCGTACCGCCGCACTTGTTGAAGTGCATGCGCACGTTGGCCACCGTGCGGTTGGTGTTGTCGGTCGCGGTCTCCACGAGGAACGCGATGCCGTGGGGGCCGTATCCTTCGTAAACGACCTCCTTGTAATCGGCGGCATCCTTCTCCGTCGCACGCTTGATGGCGCGCTCGACGTTCTCCTTCGGCATGTTCTCGGCCTTCGCGTTCTGGATCAGAATGCGAAGACGGGTGTTGCCCGACGGATCGGGACCGCCGGCCTTGACGGCGATTTCGATCTCCTTGCCGATCTTCGTGAAGACGCGGGCCATGTGTCCCCAACGCTTCATCTTACGCGCTTTGCGGTATTCGAAAGCTCTTCCCATAGGTGTATGATTTTATCGATTTTTCGTTCGTGTTGCAAAGGTATAAAATTAAGCATTAAAAAATGCGCATTCCGGCCGAAAATCGGCAGCGCCCCTCGCGGCGGAGACAAAAAATCCGGCCGTCGGATCGGACGGCCGGAGCGAGCGCACGGAGACGTCGCCCGGAAAGGCTATTTGACGATCACCGCACCGTTCGGAGCAATTTCAACACCGGAAACCAGCGGACCGCCAGTACCCGAAAGCGTTCCGACCGAGACCCAATACCTGTTGGTGATATCGATGCCGAGGCCGGCGTTGCTGCAACACGCAGACTTGCCCAGCCGAATCCAACGTTTGCCGTCGACCCCGTAGCAGCAGCCCCATCCGTGGGCACCGCCCCGATTGCCCCAAACCGTATATCGGATTAGGATTAATGTGCGACAAAGGTAGGAACCGCATGCTGTTTTTCACGATCTTTGCGTAACTTTGAGCCGTCGGACAGACACTTATACTATATTCTCATCATTATGATAATCAAGAGCCGATTCGACCATTTCAACATCGATGTCACGGACCTCGACCGCTCGCTCGCCTTCTACGACGCGGCGCTCGGTCTGAAGGAGTGCGGACGCAAGCGCGCCGACGACGGCAGCTTCGAACTGGTCTACCTCACCGACGGCACGACGGGATTCCGCCTCGAGCTGACATGGCTGCGCGACCACGCCGCGACGCCCTACGAACTGGGCGAGAACGAGAGCCACCTCTGCCTGCGCGTGGCGGGCGACTACGACGCCGTGCGCGCCCATCACCGTGCGATGGGGTGCATCTGCTACGAGAACCACGACATGGGGCTCTACTTCATCAACGACCCCGACGACTACTGGATCGAAATCTTACCCGAACGATAACATGGCACCCAAACCCAAAGATGCGGAGCTGCAGCGCGAGGTCGACAAGGCCGTCGGCGTGCTGCGTGCCGGCGGCATCATCCTCTACCCCACCGATACGGTGTGGGGCCTCGGCTGCGACGCGACCGACGCCGACGCCGTGGCGAAGATCTATGCGCTCAAACGGAGCGAAAACAAGAAATCGATGCTCGTGCTGTGCGGCACGGCCGACATGGTCGTACGCTACGTCGATAAGGCGCCCGCCATCGCCTTCGAGGTGATGGAGCTGGCGACAACGCCCCTCACGGCGATCCTGCCGGGTGCGGCGCGCGTCGCGGAGAACCTCGTCCCCGAGGAGGGGACGCTCGGCGTGCGGATCCCCGACCATGAATTCTGCCGCCGCATGCTGCGCGCCTTCGGCCGGCCGGTGGTCTCGACCTCGGCCAACGTCTCGGGCGAGGCGACGCCCGCGGGACTGCAGGAGGTAGCACGGGAGATCATCGACGGTGTCGACTTCGTGGTCGATCCCCGTTTCGAAGGCAAACCCACCCGCAAGGCGTCGTCGATCATCGCGTTCGGCGAAGGCGGCGAGGTGAAAATCATCCGCGAATAAGATGGCGCGCACGATCGAAACCCCCATCCAGAAACGGTTCTCCGACGTCGACACCTTCCGCCACGTCAACAACGTCGCGCAACAGATGTACTTCGACGTCGGCAAAGTCGACTACTACGAGCGCGTCGTGGGCGAGGAGGTGCTGGCGGGCGACCTGCGCATCGTCACCGTCTCGACCGCGACCTCCTACTTCGGGCAGGTGCGCATGCACGACGACGTGCGCGTCACGACCACCTGCGAGCGGGTCGGCAACAAGAGCCTGACGCTCTTCCAGCAACTCCTCGTCGGCAACGAGGTGCGCAGCGAGAGCCGTTCGGCGATGGTCGTCTTCGACTTCGCCGCACAGCGGAGCGAACCCGTGCCCGACCGCTGGCGCGAGCGGCTGACGGCGGAATAGGCGGCCGGGCCATACACGCGACGGCGAAACCGCAGGAAACGGCCTCGGCCGCTGCGCAGCAGAATAGCCTCCGCACCTATATATAATATATCGAGGGGATCTCCGCAATCATGCAGAGATCCCCTCGTTCGTCGGCGATACGACTGTCGGTTACTCGCTCACCAGATCGAGGCCCATCTCGAAGCTCTCGGTAGCGTCCCAGCCGGTCGAAATCACATTGGTGAGCATGCCCGCCATCGAAGCCTCCGGAGGCAGCATGCCGGCATCGCCCAAGAGCGTCAACAGGTTGGCGATATCCGAGGACTGGGCGCCGTCGTCATAGGTGCGCAGCTTGAAAAGCGTCGCGAACTCCTCCTTGCCGAGGTAGAAGCGCGTATGGCCGTCCTCCTCCTTCACACGCAGAGGAATACCGTTCTTCACCCAGCCGACCAGCTGCTCGATCGTCTCGTCGCTGATCGCGATCGACTCCACGCCGAGCAACGAGGCGATCAGCCCCTTGATCGTAGCGGCATCGCTGTCGAGGACCTGCATGACGACCTGCGTCAGCGCCTCGGCATCGGCGTCGGGACCGACCGATGCGGCGATGATCTGCGCGAGGTCAAGCGTCACGACGAGGCGTCCGTCGCGCTCGGCCCAGCGGGCCATCTTCGCGGGCGACTTCTCCCAGCCGGTAGTGGGAACGAGCGCTGCGGCCTCCTCGACCGTCGGAGCCTGAAACGCCCACATGGTCTCGAAGCGGATCTCGGAGCCGGGATTGTAGACGGCACGGATGTCCCCGCCGCGCTCGAGCGTCACGCTCTGGAGCACCTGCGGCAGGATCACGCCGAACATGCCGCGGAACATGCAGCCGTAGGAGCAGCCGTAGTCCTGATCTCCGTTCGCATAGACGTAGTTGACGTAACCGGCACCGCCGATCACGGCATTCTCGTTCGTATAATCGTTATAAGTAAGCGTACCGGTCGTATAAGGAGCGAAACGGTAGCTCTTCGCCCACGGATGGGCACTCGTCTCCGGAGCATCGTCGTTGTTGCAGGAGGCAAGGCACAGCGCTCCCGCAACGGCCATCATGGCAAACAGTTTTTTCATCGTAAATCGGATTATCGTTTATTTCGAACAGGACAAAATTAGGGAGTAGGCACCGACCGCACAAATCTTTTCAACGAACCCTCCCGACGTTCCCGCCGACACCCATTTTTTCATCACGGACGCCGTACGGCACGCCCCGACGCAACGCTCCGCGGTCCGACGGCGGCACGGCGGACATCCGCAGCGAACGGATCGGCGCCGCAATCGAACGCACGAAAAACAACAGTAGGGAGCCCTGCCCGGCGGGGAAATCGTTTTCTTTGTGCCGCAATCAATCCGCAAACCGCTATGTATCGCTATTCAATCGCCGCGCTGGTCACCGCACTGACGCTCGCCTCGTGCGCCGGCGTGAAACAGGTCGCCGTCTACTGCGAGCCGCAAAGCGCCGCCATCTATGTCGACGAGGTCTACCGCGGCAACGGCATCGTCCGCTGCGACATTCCCCGGCGGCAGAAGTACGTCTCGATCGCCTGCAGCGAAGACGGTGTCCGCTTCGCCGAGCGGCGGCTGCTCGTACGCAGCCTCGGCCCCACGGTGGAGTTCCGGCTCGAAGAGTTCCAACGTTACTCCTCCTCGGCGCAGCAACCGCTCTCCGTCCATTGACACGAACCCCCTTATATACTTATCATGAAAAAACTGCTCCTGCTGCTCTGCCTGCTGGCGGGCGGCACCTCGGCGACACTGGCCGCCAAAAGCAAGACGATCAAGATCGTCGCCACGCCCAACGAAGCTTCGATCTTCGTCAACAACCAGTTCGCGGGCTACGGCTTCGCCGAGGTCAATCGGCCCAAGAACAAACGCGATGTGATCGCCCTGCGCATCGAGTGCGAGGGTTACAAACCCCTCGAGACGAAAATCTACGCCGACGACATGCGCAGTTCGGTCTCCTATGCGCTGCAGGACGACGGCTTCTACCGTGCAACGGCCGCCTCGGGCCTCGTCAACCGGTTCATGACCGTGGCGCTCGATTCGGAACTCTATGCCGTCGACGCCTCGGGCAAGATCGACGTCTCGAAAGCATTGAAGCTGCTCCACCAGATCCTGCTCAACTACTTCGAGGAGATCGCCGCCACCGACTACAGCGGCGGATACCTCCAGACGCCGTGGCACTACAAGACCTTCCAGCTCTCCAACAAGCAGATGCGCACGCGCGTCACCGTCCGCGACATCTCGACGCCCGACCGCGCTGCGTTCCAGATCAAGGTCTCCTCGGAGGTCGCGAGCGCCTCGGCGGCCCGCCACGGCGAGTTCGGCAATGTCGACCGCATCGTCAAGGAACTCGAACCGCTGCTGCAGGAGCTGCAGACACGACTCGGAAAAGCGCACAACCTCTAAAACCCAAACGATATGAAACGACTGATTTTCACCGCGGCGATCCTCGCCTTCGCCGCCTCGGCGCATGCCCAGACCTACAAGGAGACCTTCGACACCAACTCGCTCGAATGGACCGAATGCGCCTACAAGAGTTCGACCGGCTCGGCCGTCATCGATAAAGGCGTGATGACCGTCAAGTCGAAGGGCGAACTGAAGGGCCTCGGCGCGCTGGCATCGGCAGCGGGCGGCAAAAGCGTCAAAATGCGCGAAAACACCTTCTTCGAGACCCACTGCTACGCTCCGCTCGACATCCGGGAACCCTTCGAAATCGACGCGAAGGTCAACATCAAGCAACTGGCCGAGGACCGGCTCGTGGGCATGGTATTCAACTACCGCGACGGCGGCAACTTCTACTGCTTCACATTCAACGACCAATTCGTCCAGTTCCGCCGCTACGGGGACAACCAGCTCATCGGCTCCGTCTCGCAGGGAATCAAATGGCAGGGCAAACGCAAGGCCGACATGGAGTGGACGCTGGTGAGCGACGGCGATGCGCTCGTCTTCAAGATCGACGGCGCGGCGATCCTGACAATCCGCTATATGCCGCTCGAATACAGCGGCTTCGGCTTCTACACGTTCGGCAATCAGGAACTCGTCGTCGACGAAGTGGAGTTCCGACAGTAAAGGGGCGCACGATACCCGGTCCGTTCCCGGTCGCTATTGCGGCCGGGATTTTTTTCATGTCCGCACCTTTCTCCGACACGAGCAGGTCGGCGCACGCCCGCTCCGGAAAAAGCTCTCTGCGCAGCGTCGCCGAGACGGCTTCCGCACGGCCGGGCACACGACGGAATCCGCCCGAACGTGCAGCGTCTCCGATTTTTGCGTATATTTGTCCCGACGCAAATTCGCACGAGCGATGAATAAGGGAAAAATCGGAGGATACGCCGCGGTCGGCTACGGCGCAGTGTCGGCCCGCACGTGGGCCGTCATCGCCTACGTCGTGGGCAGGGCCACGTCCGGTTCCCATCGGGCGGAGGCACCTGCGGCCGAGCGTCGTCGCCATATACGACTCCCGCAACCCGTCGTCGCGGTGCTCTTCACGGTCGCCGCAGGCCTCGGAACATACAGCGCCATCGAAGCGGGCGCTGCGGGATGCCTCTTCGCGGGCATATGGCTCGTCACCCAATCCAAATCCCGTGCGCAGCTCGAAGCGGTACGGACAAAACCCACCCAGTGAAAAACCTTCTCCTCGTTTGCGCATGCCTGCTGACGGCATGCAGCGGCACCGAACACATCGAACGGACCCTCTCGATCGCCGCGCAGCAGATGATGTCGCGCCCCGACAGTGCGCTGCACCTCCTCTCGGAGATCGATCCGGGCACGCTCGGCCGCGGACGCACACGTGCCCGCTACGCCCTGCTCTACACGCAGGCGCTCGACAAGAACTACATCGACACGACCAGCGACTCGCTGCTCTCGGTCGCCTACCGCTACTACCGGCACCGGCCCTGCTCCGACTCGGTGCGGTTCCTGCTCGATTACCACTACGGACGCATCCACCACAACGCGGGCGACTGCGATGCGGCCATTCCCCACTACCTCACCGCCGAACGGTACGCACGCAACGCCGACATCCCCTACTTCTCGGGGCTGGTCTACACGCGTCTGGGCGAAATCTACTCCGACCAGCTGAACTTCACGGGCATGCTCGAATACTACCGCAAGGCCCACGCCAGCTTCACGCGCGTCGGCCGCGACGACCTGCGCGCCGTGGCGCTGATCAACCTCGCGTGGTCCCACCGGAAGCTCAAGCAGTACGATGCGGCCCGCGCCTGCTACGAGGAGGCGCTCGAACTCACCCGAAAAACGAACGACACCTATACGGAATCGTTCTGCTTGAGCGGCCTCGGCGTCATATACGGCTGCAACAGAGACTACCCGCACGTCCGCAAGATCGTGGAACGCATCCGGCAGATCGATCCGGATGCGCTGACGGCTGCCGAGTACCGTCTGATGGTTGAAACCTTCCTCCACGAAGGAAATATCGACAGCGCCCGCATCTGCCTGCACCGGGCCGAGGAGCTGGCGGAGGAGATCAACGATCAGGCATTAAACAAACACCTCGTCTACCGGATCGAACGGGCGACGGGCAATTACCCCAAAGCCTTCGATGCGATCGAAGAGTTCTTCGTCCTCAACGACTCGATCACGTGGGACATGCTCCGGCAATCCTCCGTGGGGATCGAGAACCGCTTCTACCGCGAGCGGAGCGCATTCGCCGACTATCGGCTCAAGGTGCGCAGCCGGACCGAGTTCGGCCTCGCACTGTGCGCGTGCGCCGCCATCGCAGCGCTTGTCGTCCGCTTCCGCCGCCGCACACGCAAAATCCGGTTGCAGATCGCCCATTATACGGCGGTCGCCGAAGATCTCCATCGATCCAAAGAGCAGATCCGCGCACAACTCGAACGCAAGCAGGGCGTCGAACGGCAACTCAAACGACTCGTTCTGACCCAATTCGACCAACTCGACCGACTCTGCTTCTCGCTCTACGAGCGCGGCACGACCAAAGCGCAGCAGGAGGCGCTCTACCGCGAGGTGCGGCAGAAGATCCGCAAACTCGCCGACGACGCAGCGGCCAAAGCCGAACTCGAGGAGGTGCTCGACATCGTACACGACGGTCTGTTCGCCCGGATGCGGGCGCAATTTCCCAAATTCAAGGAGTCGGATTTCGATCTGCTGCGCTATATCTACGCCGGATTTTCAGCACAGGTGATCAGCGTGCTGACCGGCGAAACGCTCACGAACGTCTACACCCGAAAGTCGCGTTTGCGCGCACGGATCGCCGCCTCGCAATCGCCCGATGCCGCTTTCTTCCTCGAACATATACCTTAACAGGCTAACGGACAACCATATAATATACAGTATATCCGACCGGTGTTTTACAAACACCTGATTGTCTGACATTTGCCGCGACCGCCGAACACTTGCAAGAAACGAGTGCTTCGGCGATCGCATTTTTCGCTGAAAACCAAGATGATATAACGTTCTCTTGCAAGACGGCGAACGCACGATTCTTTTCCGGATTCGACGCAATAGACTTATCTTTGTACTCGGTTAACGCAACTAACATCTAACCCTATGAAAAAAATCGCATTATTATTGGCATTCGCACTGCTCGCCTTCGGATCGGAGGCCCGCACGGACGGAGCGGGCAACAAACAGCCCGGGACCAACACCTCGATCGCCATCGGCAAAGACAAACTGCCGAGACCGCCCCGCAGCGCCGTCGATCCCGCCGACATCATTCAAGGCCTGATCAGCCCCGACTGCAACCGGCTGGCGCTCGTATTCCCGCAGGATCTCGGTCCCGTATACGTGGACATCACGGGCGACAACGGGCTGACGACCTCCGACATGATCGACTCGTCGTCGCTGCATGCCGAAATCGATACCACGGAACTCCCCGTCGGAGCGTACACCATTACGATCACGACGGAGGAGGGCGAAGTCTACACGGGCTACTTCGAGTTCATCTGAGCCCGAAGCCCGGGGAGACCGCAAACCCGGCCGTTCGAACGGCCGTAACCCGGCTCGAACGTCGCACCGAGCGACCGCAACGCGATCGCGCACGACGTACCGATACACACTGAACCGTACTATGAAGATACCGCTCGCCGAACGATGAAAATCGCAGCGAACGACCGGATGACGCCTCCGAAACCGTAACCCCGATTTCATATCCGACCGTTCACAAGCTGCGATTTCATCCGGCGGGCACTCGACTCGGTTCGAAGCCTTGCGCTCAACCTCCGACGCAACCATCAGGGAGACGAGCGTAAGGCTTATTTGCGTTCGGCGGTGGCGGCGCAGAGCTTTCCGGCGGATTCTGTACAGGTCATTGGGCAGAAACCGCACGGGCCTTTCGACGGACCCGGCACCAGCCTCCCCTTTCGGGTCAGCACAGGCCCTTCCGTCGGCAGAACCGCCCCGCACCGCGTCGCCCGCTACGCCTTCTTCGTCAGGCCGCGTTCGGCCGCCAGCCGCTCCATCAGGGCATAGGCCGCATCGTATTCGTTGGGAATCGCACCTTCGAGAATGGCCTCCTTGATCACCTCCTTGATCTCGCCGATCGCACGGCAGGGGCCGATGCCGTAGGTCTCCATGATGACCTCGCCCGTGACGGGCGGCTGGAAGTTGCGGATGCGATCGCGCTCCTCCAGATCCTTCATCTTGCGCCGCACCAGTTCGTAGTTGGCCAGATAGCGCTGCACCTTCGCATCGATGCCCGAGGTGATGTCGGCCTCGCACAACGTCATGAGCGCCTCGACGTCGTCGCCCGCATCGAACAGCAGCCGCCGCACGGCCGAGTCGGTCACCAGCTCCTCCGAGAGGATGATAGGACGCAAGTGGAGGAAGACGAGCTTGCGCACGAACTTCATATGCTCGTTCATCGGCAGCTTCAGCCGGCGGAAGATGGCCGGAACCATCTTCGAGCCGACCACCTCGTGGCCGTGGAAGGTCCAGCCCAGACGCCGGTCGTAGGCCTTCGTGAGGGGCTTGGCGATGTCGTGCAGCACGGCGGCCCACCGCAGCCACAGATCGTCGCTGCGGCGCGCTACGTTGTCGAGCACCTTGAGCGTATGGACGAAGTTGTCCTTATGCGCATGCGCGCCGCGCCGCTCGACCCCCTTGAGCGCATGCAGCTCGGGGAAGATCAGCGCCAGAAGCCCCGACAGCTCCAGCAGCTCGAAGCCCATCGACGGCACGGGCGAAAGGACGATCTTGTTGAGTTCCACGATGATGCGCTCGCGCGACACGATCGCGATGCGGTGGGCGTTGCGACAGATGGCGTCGAAGGTCTCCTCCTCGATCGAGAAGCCGAGCTGTGCAGCGAAACGCACGGCCCGCATCATGCGCAGCGGATCGTCGGAGAAGGTGATGTCGGGGTCGCACGGCGTGCGGATGATCCCCTGCTCGAGGTCGTACATGCCGTCGAAGGGATCGACCAGTTCGCCGAACGTGTCGCCGTTGAGCGACCACGCCATCGCGTTGATCGTGAAGTCGCGGCGGCACTGATCGTCCTCGAGCGTACCGGCCTCGACCTGCGGCTTGCGCGAATCGCGGCTGTAGGACTCCTTGCGGGCGCCGACGAACTCCACCTCGGTGCCTCCGGCCCGGACCATCGCCGTGCCGAAGGTCTTGAACACGGAGACTTTCGCATGCAGCTCGCGGCCCAATGCCTCCGCGAGCGCGATGCCGCTGCCGACCACGACGACGTCGATGTCGGTCGAGGGGCGCCGCAGGTAGTGGTCGCGGACGTAACCGCCCACGACATAGGCGCGCACGCCCTGCTCGTCGGCGAGGCGTGCGATGCGGCGGAACACGGGGTCGGAAAGGGAGCGATTAACGGACATAGGGCTTGATCACCTCCTTCCACACCAGATAACCGGCGGCCAGCAGATGCAGACCGTCGTTCGTATATCGCTTGTCGAGCCGCCCGTGCTCGTCGGTCAGCGCCGCATGGACGTCGATGTAGAAAACCTTCTTGCGCCCGTCGCACAGCTCGGCGAGCAGGCGGTTGGTCTCGGCGATCGCGGCACCCTGCGTCAGGTGGCCGAAGCCCGTGGCGAACTCCTCGCCGTTGACGGGCAGGATGCTCTGGACGTAGACCTTCGTCCACGGCGACTCCGCGGCGAAACGGTCGAGCAGGCGCAGCACGTTGGCCGCCACTTCGGCGGGCGCGGCGCCCTGCGCCAGATCGTTGGTGCCGATCATCAGAAACACCTTCTTGGGATGGCCCGCGACGATCGGATCGAGCCGCTCGAGAAGCCAGTCGGAGCGGTCGCCGCTGATGCCGCGGTTGCGGATATGGCGGTTGTCGAACAGTTCGGCCCACTCGCAGCCATCGGTGATGCTGTTGCCGAGAAAGACGATGTCGCACGTTCGTACGCGCAGCGAATCGAACAGGCTGCGCCGCTGATGGTTATAGTTGCTCTGGGCGAGCGCCGCGCCCGCCGCGCACAAAGCTGCGATCAATAGGACAAACCGTTTCATAACTCAATCATTTAAAAACCGATGGCACCGCGGCCGCCGCAGGCCGACCCGAAGCCGTTGCGGCACGCACACGCGCAAGGTCCGATCCCGCGCGTCACGCACGCTCCAGCGCCCGCCGATAGAGGCAGACGGTATTCTCCAAGCCCAGATAGAGGGCGTCGCTGATCAGCGCATGGCCGATCGAAACCTCGTCGGTCCACGGAATCCGCCGCACGAAGTAGGCGAGGTTTTCCAGCGAGAGGTCGTGGCCCGCATTGAGCCCCAGCCCCTGCCGCCGGGCCTCCTCCGCAGCAGCCAGATAGGGAGCCGCGGCCGCAGCCGGATCGGCCGCATATTCGCGCGCGTAGGCTTCGGTGTAGAGCTCCACGCGGTCGGCGCCGCACGCCTTCGCCCCGGCGACCATCGCCGGATCGGGATCGACGAAGATCGAGACGCGGATGCCCCGCTCGCGGAAGCGACCCGCGACATCGGCGAGGAACGCCCGGTGGCGCACCGTATCCCAACCGGCGTTCGACGTGATCGCATCGGCCGCATCGGGCACGAGGGTCACCTGCGCGGGGCAGGTCTCGAGCACCAGATCGACGAACTCCGGGATGGGGTTGCCCTCGACGTTGAGTTCGATCGCGAGGACCCGCTTCAGCGCACGCACGTCGTCGTAGCGGATATGCCGCGCATCGGGCCGCGGATGGACCGTGATGCCGTCGGCACCGAAGCGTTCGATGGCGAGCGCCGCGGCCGTCACATCGGGCATATTGCCGCCGCGCGAGTTGCGCACGACGGCGATCTTATTGATGTTTACACTCAACTTTGTCATAAAATCGCTATATTTGCCTGCGATACGCCCCGGGCGCTCCGGCCGGAAAAAACCCGCGCGCAACGGCCCGAAGGCGTGGTAAAGGTACGCATTTTTTCGAAACTCCGCCGATGAAAATCATACTTTTTTCCCGTCCGCAGAGCGCCCGCGCAGCCGAGGGGCTGCGCCGCCTGTTCGCCGCCGCCGCACGGCTCGGCCTCGACATCGCCGTCAACGAGGAGTTCGCGCCGGCCGCCGCCGAGGTGCTCAGCGCGCCGCTTCCGGCCGACAAAATCTACGGCGCCCGCCTCGGGGAACAGCCCGCAGGCACAGTCATGCTCTGCTACGGCGGCGACGGCACGCTACTCGAAGGGGTGCACCGGCTGGGCGGCGCGCCGATTCCCGTCATGGGGATCAACGCCGGCCACCTCGGCTTCCTCACCAGCGCCCCGCAGGCCGGTCCCGAACCGCTGCTGGAACGGCTCGCCGCGGGACGGATCGCCGTCGAACCCCGCACGATGCTCGAAGTGCGCGGCGACTTCGGCGCGGAGGGCGAGCGGCAGCTGGCCCTCAACGAATTCGCCGTGCAGCGCAGCGGCGCCGGGCTGATCGCCGTGGAGACCGACGTCGACGGCGAAGCCGTGGCCACCTACCGCGGCGACGGCGCGATCGTCGCCACCCCCACCGGCTCGACCGCCTACTCGTTGAGCGCCGGAGGGCCCGTCGTGGCGCCCGCCTGCGCCTGCCTCGTCATCGCACCCCTTGCCCCCCACAACCTCACGATGCGCCCGGTGGTGATCCCCGACACGGCCGAGGTGACGATGCGCATCCGCACGCGCCACGCCGCCGCGTCGGTGACGCTCGACAACCGCTCCTACCCCGCCGCGGACGGTGCGACGTTCCGCATCCGACGTGCCGAAGAGCGGATTTTGCTCGCCGTGCCGCACAATATATCGTTTTACGACACGTTAAGGAACAAGATGATGTGGGGAGTCGACATCCGCAGCTGATCGCTTAAATTAACGGCTGCACGAAACGAGTTCCGAGAATTTTTCCCTATATTTGTGCCCTATTACGATTTATGAGCGAAGAGAAACGCATACCGCAGCACGTCGCCATCATCATGGACGGCAACGGGCGCTGGGCCGCCCTGCGCGGCAAGGAGCGGTACGAAGGTCACGCCGCGGGTGTCGAACCCGTGCGCGCGGCTTTGCGCGCCGCCGCGCGTCACGGCGTGAAATACCTGACGCTCTACGCGTTTTCGACCGAAAACTGGGGACGGCCCGCCGCCGAAGTCGATGCGCTGATGGAGCTCTTCTGCCGCAGCGTGGTCGACGAAACGCCCGAACTCGTGGCACAGGGAGTCCGCATCCGCATGATCGGCGACCGCAACCGCTTCTCGGAGAAGGTGCAGCGCTATCTGGCCGAAGCCGAAGCGCGCACGGCGGACGGACGGCGCGTGACGCTGATCCTCGCGCTCAACTACTCGTCGCGCGACGAGATCGTCCGCGCCGTACGGGGCATCGCGGCCCGCGTCGCTGCGGGCGAGATGACGCCCGGGGCGATCGACGAGCGCACGATCGCCGCCGCGCTCGACACGGCCGAATACCCCGATCCGGACCTCATCGTCCGCACGAGCGGCGAGTGCCGGTTGAGCAACTTCCTCCTCTGGCAGGCCTCCTACGCGGAGCTGCTCTTCACGCCGGTGCTCTGGCCCGACTTCACGGAGGAGGAGTTCGACCGCGCCGTGGAGGAGTACGCGCGCCGCGACCGCCGTTTCGGTCTGGTGAAACGATAGATGAAGAATTGAAGCATTGAAACAGATGAACTATTTCGGTAAGATATGGACGACGGCCGCAGCCGTACTGGTGCTGTGCCGCCCGGAAATATCGGCCCAAGAGCCCCGCAGCGCGGACAGCACGGCGATCGCGAAACCCGCCTTCTCGGAAGAGGCGCCCATGATGCGCCAGAACGGGCGGCAGAAACTCTACTACATCCGCAACGTCGACGTGCACGGGGTGCAGTATCTGAACCACGACATGCTCAAATCGTCGGCGGGCCTCATCGCCGGCGACTCGGTCTATCTGCCGAGCGACTTCATCGCTTCGGCCATCTCGCGTCTGTGGAGCCAGCGCTTCTTCGCCGACGTGAAGATCGGCGCGGAGATCGAGGGCGACAGCCTCGACCTGCACGTCTTTCTCAAGGAGCGTCCCCGCGTCAATAACTGGCGTTTCGAAGGGGTGACGAAGGGCAAGCAGAAGGACCTGCTCGAGAAGCTGAAGCTGCGCCGCGGCAGCGAGCTCTCCGACTACGTGATCGACAAGAACAAGAAGCTCATCAAGGCCTACTGGGCCGAAAAGGGGTTCCGCAACGCCGAGGTCGACGTGCGCATCGACAACGACACGGTGCGCAAGCAGATGGTCAACGTCACGTTCGTCATCGACCGCAAGGACAAGGTCAAGATCGGACGCATCGACTTCAAGGGCAACGACCAGTACTCGGACAAACGGCTGCGCCGCACCTTCAAGAAAACCCACCAGAAGAGCATAAACATCTTCCGCAACACGAAGCTCAACGAGGCGGATTTCGAGCTCGACAAGGAGCTGCTGATCGACTTCTACAACGCCCACGGCTACCGCAACGCCACGATCGTGCGCGACTCGGTCTACCCGATCGACGAAAAGCGGCTGGGCATCGACATCGAGGTGTCGGAGGGCAACAAATACTACATCCGCGACGTGAAGTGGGTGGGCAACTCGGTCTACGACACCGATTACCTGCAGGCGATGTTCGGCGTGAAGAAGGGCGACACCTACGACAAGAAATCGATGCACAAGCGGCTGGGCATCGGCAAGGAGACCGACCCCGAGGCCATCTCCGTGTCGTCGCTCTACCAGAACGAGGGCTACCTCATGTCGCAGATCGAACCCGCCGAGACGATCATCGGCACCGACTCGATCGACATCGAGGTCAAGGTCTTCGAAGGCAAGCCATTCACGATCAACGAAGTGGGCATCACGGGCAACCAGCGCGTCGACGACGAGGTGATCCGCCGCGAGCTCTACACGCGCCCGGGCGAACTCTACAACCGCGCGCTGCTCATGCAGACCATCCGCACGCTCAACTCGCTCGGACACTTCAACCCCGAGGCCATCATGCCCGACATCAAGCCCGTGTCGAACGACCTCGTGAACATCAACTGGCCCCTCGAGGAGCAGGCCTCCGACCAGTTCAACGTCGCCGGCGGCTGGGGCTCGGGTACGTTCGTGGGTTCGGTCGGCATCACGCTGAACAACCTCTCGATCCGCAACACCTTCAAGAAGGGGGCATGGCGTCCCTACCCGATGGGCCAGAACCAGCGGCTCTCGATCTCGGCGCAGACCAACGGTACCTATTACAAGGCCTTCGCATTCAGCTTCACCGATCCGTGGATGGGCGGCAAGAAGCCCAATTCGTTCACCCTCTCGGCCCACTTCTCCGAGCAGAACAACGCCTACTGGATCACGCAGAAGGCCACGGAGTACTTCCGCACCTACGGCGTCGCGGCCGGTCTGGGCAAGCGCCTCAACTGGCCCGATCCCTACTTCACGCTCTACGCCGAGGCCAACTACGAGCGTTACTCGCTCAAGGACTGGGACTACTTCCTGATGAAGAACGGCAACGCCAACCTGCTCTCGCTCAAGTTGGTATTCGCCCGAAACTCGGTCGATCAGCCCATCTACCCGCGCCGCGGCTCGGAGTTCAGCGCCTCGGTGCAGGCGACGCTCCCTTACTCGCTGTGGGACGGCCGGGACTACAGCGACCCCTCGATGAGCGACCAGCAGCGCTACCGCTGGATCGAGTTCCACAAGTGGCAGTTCAAGGCCCAGTGGTTCCAGTCGTTCCTCAAGAATTCCAACCTCGTGCTGATGCTCAAGGCCGAGATGGGTTACCTCGGCAGCTACAACAAGCACAAGGTTTCGCCCTTCGAGCGGTTCGAGGTCGGCGGCGACGGCATGTCGGGATACAACATGTACGGTATCGACATCATCTCGATGCGCGGTTACGAAGACGGCGCGCTCGACCCCGTATCGGAGAACTACGCACGCGGATACAACAAATACACGGCGGAGCTCCGCTACCCGGTGATCCTCAAGCCCTCGTCGCAGATTTACGTGCTCGGATTCCTCGAGGGCGGTAACGCCTTCGACTCGTGGAAGAACTTCTCGCCTTTCAAGATCAAGCGGTCGGCAGGTTTCGGCGTACGACTCTACCTGCCCGTCGTCGGTATGCTGGGCATCGACTGGGGCTACGGCTTCGATCCTCCCGCAGGATCGACGACCAAGAGCGGCAGCCAGTTCCACTTCGTCATGGGCCAGCAGTTTTAGCCGAGGCTAAAACTGCTGGCCCGGGGGACGACCCCGACAATCCCCCTGAATCCCCCTTTGAGAAGGGGGACTTATCCGGGGACGACAAGGCCGAGCGGCTAAAACTGCTGGCCCGGGGGGGGGACGCCCCGGCAGAGTCGTCGGACAACCGGACAGCTGTTTGCGGAAGCATGCCACGCAGTCGCGGGAACGGCCCGGTACTCGATGCAGCGATCCGAAACACCGGGCAGCAGGCCTCCGAGACAGCAACGTGGCAATAAATTTGAAAGAAAGGAGTTATAATGTATACCGGACCCGCTCCGGAGGCACGTAATAACACATAAACGAACGAACCATGAAACGACTCGTCCTTATCGCAGCCTTTCTGCTGACGGCCGGAGCCATCTCCGCCCAGAATTACATCGTCGTCAACAGCGAAAAAATCTTCAAGTCGGTCGACGCCTACAACAAAGCCATCGCGGAGCTGGACAACCTCGCCGAGGAGTACCAGAAGCTGGTCGAAGCGAAGTTCGAGGCCGTAGAGACGCTCTACAACAACTACGTGAATCAGAAGGCCTCGCTTTCGGCCGCGACCCGTCAGGCGCACGAAAATACGATTCTGACCCGCGAAAAGGAGGCACAGGAGTATCAGGAGAGCATCTTCGGCAAGGAGGGCACGCTCATGAAGCGCCGCAAGGAGCTGATCGAGCCGATCCAGAAGCGCGTATTCGCCGCCATCGAGAGCTATGCCGCACAGACGGGTGCCGATGCGGTGATCGACTCGGCGAACAACCCCACGCTGCTCTACACCGCACCGCGTGTCGAGCGGACGCAGCAGATCATCGCGCTGCTGGCGAAATAGACATCAAAACATTAACTTTATAACCTATTATGAAAAAAGCAATCAAGCTAACCCTCGCCGTCGCTCTGATGATGAGCGCCACGTCGCTCTTCGCCCAGAAGTTCGGCCGTATCAACACGCAGGAGATCATCGTGACGATGCCCGAAACCAAAGAGATGCAGACGAATCTCGAGGCCTATGCCAAAGATCTGGAGGCGAATATCGAGACGATCAACGTCGAGTTCAACAATAAGCTGCAGGAGTTCCAGAAGAACATGAACACCTACTCGGACGCCGTGCGCAACCTCAAGCAGAAGGAGCTGCAGGAGCTCCAGCTCCGCAGCGAGGAGTTCTCGCGTGTAGCGCAGGAGGACTACCACAAGAAGCAGAACGAGCTGCTGGCCCCGATCATCGAGAAGGCGCGCGAGGCCATCAACAAAGTGGCGGCCGCAGGCAGCTATCTGGTCATCTTCGACACCTCGGCCGGCTCGATGGCTTACTTCGACGAGGCCGCGCTGACCGACATCGCCCCCGAAGTGCGCAAGGAGCTCGGCATCTCGGAGGAGGCTGCCGCCGCTGCGCTGAACGCCAACGGCCGATAAGCGGATCTCCGCCGGGCGGACGCGCTCGTCGACCGCCGCTGCCATCCGATCCGCAGACAAGCGATCGGGCAGGGGGAGCCGCAGACAGCAGCTCCCCCTGCGAGCGAACGGCATCCGATGAGGAATTCCACTGCAATCCGTCGCAGAACCCGGCACCGGAGGTCGTCTGACGATTCCATCCGGCGAACGGATCGTAAGGCGGAATCATAGCCGCGGGAATTTCCCGAAGCCGGCACATCCGCAATAATTCGCCCCTGTCGCAACCGACGCGACAGGGGCGGGTTCGTATAGGACGGAGCATGCCGGCCCGCACAGATACCGGACGACGACATCCGCCCGGCTATACTCTCTGCAACTCCGGCGCATTAGACCCGACCGCCTCGCCGCAACTGCATCCGTAACCACACATTCACCCACACACGCAACTGCACCTGCAACCGCCTGTCCTCGCCTCGGCACCGCCCCCCCAATCGCACCTTCACCCGAAGCAGATACCCTGCGCATGCAGCAACGGTTCCCGCCGGCGCAATAAGCGAAAAAAGGGCGACGATTGTTCATTACGGCGCATAATCGACCGCACGAAGCATCGAATCGTCCATTTATCTCTATATTTGTCGAAAACGGAAAACTATGGAGATGCAAGATACGGAAACAGGCATCACAAGCCTTACGTTGCACGAGTTGCTGGAATCCGCACAGCCGAAAAGCGATCGGCGGCAGGGCAATTCGATGCTCCGCCGCATCATCGCAAGCAGCGGCGCGGAACACGCCTCGCCCCTAAAGGCCTTCCGCTTTCCCTGCCGGATCGACGCCTTCGTCCTCGGGGTCTGCACGGCCGGCGAGGCGAGCGGATCGTTCAACCTGCAGGAATACCGGCTGCAGCAGGATTCGCTCTTTCTGTTCAGCCCGCAGAACGTGCTGCAGGCCCGCTCGACGCACGGATTCCGGGCCCACGTCGTGGCGATCGACCCCGAATTCCTGCGCGGCATCAACATCGACGCCAAACAGCTCATGCCGCAGGTCATCGAATTCGCAGCGCATCCCTGCATCACGGTCACGCCACAGGAGAGCGGCATGATCCGCAACTTCATCGCGCTCATCGAGCAGGAGATCGCAGCACCCGAAAGCAGCTACACGAAGGAGATCGTCGGCAACCTCTTCTCGGCCCTGCTCCACAAGACGGGCGCCGTGTTGAGCCGCTACCTCTCGGAACACCCCGAGCTGCGCAGAAACACGCAGAGCCGCTCCGAAGAGTATTTCCGGCAGTTCATGCAGCTGCTTCAGGAGCACTTCCGGCAGGAGCGCCACGTGGGGTTCTACGCGCAGCAGCTCTGCATCACGCCCAAATACCTCACTACGCTGATCAAACGCGTGAGCGGCAAATCGGTATCGGAATGGATCGACATCGTGGTGGTGATGGAGGCGAAGACGCTGCTCAAATTTTCGGAACGGAGCATTCAGGAGATCGCCTACGCGCTCAATTTCCCCAACCAGTCGTTCTTCGGAAGCTATTTCAAGCGCCTTACGGGCATGTCGCCGTCGCAATACCGGAATCTGAAAGAGCTGGTTCCCGCCGCGGAGCCGGACGAAACGGATACGTCCGACGCGCGGTCTGCTATGCAAGGGGGGGGGTGCCGCTGATCCTCCGTCCGTTCGAGAAACGACGGATAGGCCCCGCCGGCACGCAAACCGGCGGGACGATCGCCGCATGCGAAATCCGGCTGTGAACGACGCAGGGCACGAAACGGCCCCGCCAGTGTACGCGACCGAAAGAGTCGCCGCCCGAACTGCGGTCTGCGACGACGCACACCGCACGCCGGACCCGCCGACCGGCGAACGCCCCCGGTGAAAAGCGGCGCATAACGCAAATCGAATAAAAAACCCCGGATCAGAAGGGATAGCCCACGCCGAAATTCAATGCCGTGTTCTTCCACCTGAAATCGTGGATCCACCGCTTGCCGACCGGGTTGTTGGGATTGTGCAGCTGAATACCCCAGTCGAGGCGCAGCACGGCGAACTTGATGTCGAAGCGGATGCCGAGACCCGTATTGAGACCGAGCTGCTTGTAGAAGCGGTCGAAATAGAAGACCGCATCGTCGGAGTACTCTTTGGGGTTGGTGCGGATGTACCAGATGTTGCCCAGATCGAAGAAGGTGGCGCCGTGGACGATGCCCCAGATCGGGAACCGGAATTCGAGGTTGGCCTCCAGCTTCACGTCGCCCGTCTGCACGGGGAAGACGCTGTGAGGATCTGCCACCGTGCCCTGACCGAGCGTACGGGGTGCCCAGCCGCGCATGCCGTTGCTGCCGCCGCAGTAGAACTGGCGGTCGAACGGCACCGAAGTGGAGTTGCCGTAGGCCATCGCGACGCCTCCGTAGATGCGGCCCACCACGGCCGTGACCTCGCCGAGCATGATCTTGCGGCTGACGCTCAAGTCCGTACGGAAATACTGGGAATAGGGAATGCCGAAGATCGTGTAGTAGTCCTTACCGGGTTTCGGCTTGTAGAAAAGGTGCTCGACGCCGTCGATCAGGTTGCCCGCCGTTTCGCAGTTGAAGCGGATGCTCGTGGCATTGCCTCCGACGCGCTTCCGCTGGTTGTCGTAGCCGTAAGCGAACGACAGGCCTCCGATGAACTGCGTGCGGAAGCTCTCCAGCAGATAACGATTGGGCGTCAGCTCCTGCTCATCGTCCGAATCGCCCTTGTCGACCATCAGAAAGGAGGTGTCGAGGTTGCTCACGTCGACCACGTTGATATCGATGGGCCGCAGCCAGAAGCTCGAATAGCGGGAGTTGGTCCATTGGTAGGCCCAGCCGGCACCCGCGAGCGTACGGCGGTAGTAGGGGCGGTCCTGAAAGTTGACCGACACCTCGACCTTCGTCTTGGGCTGGTTGACCGAGCGGTAGCGTTTCGTGCGCCACGGCACCAGAAACCGCGGGAAGGTGAGCCCCGCCGTCACGCCGAACTCCGTCGCCCGCTTCTTCTTGGCGTCGGGCGCCTTCATGAACTCGTAACCGGCCGAGAAGGAGATGTCCAGCGCTTCCGCGCCGCGGAAGATGTTGCGGTTCTGGTAACCCACCGAAGCCTTGAGGCCGTAGAAACTCGACGTGGTGCTCCCCTCGATATCGGCCTTGAAGCTCTGCTTGAGCGTCGGCGTGCAATAGACGTCGCAGGTCAGGTAACCCTCCTTCGTATAGTTGGTCTGCAACGAATCGGCTCCGGCACCGATGTAGGAGACGTAGTTGGAGCTGTCGGCCGCCTGCGGCTGTTCGGTGAAGGAGATGCGGGCGCTCTTGAAATAGCCCATCGACATCAGGTCGGTGTAGGTGCGTTCGACCTGCCGGATGTCGTAGATGTAATTGGGATAGAGCGGAATGGCCTGCCTGAGAATCCGCGGCCGGAGGTTGAGCCGCTTTTCGTAGACGATGTGCAGACCCCGGTAGTAGAGCGTGTCGAGCCGGTCGACCAGCGTCGAGTCGGTGCGGAACTGCGCCGCGTCGTAGTCGGGGAAGATATTGATGCGGTCGATGCGGTAGACCGTGTTGTTGTCCATCACCGCACGTCCGCGGCCGTCGTACCCCTCCAGATGCTGCTTGACCACGAGCGTGAGATCGACGCGCCGGTCGCCGGCGAGCGTGTCGGCGATGTATTCGACGTTGCCCGCCGAGAAATCGTAGTAGCCCCGCTCCTTGAGGAAATCGGTGATCCGCACCCGCTCGGCATCGAGCTGCGTGATGTCGAACACCTCGCCCGGATGCAGCAGCGTGCGCGAGGTGTCGGGCAGCAGGATCTGCTCCAGAAAGGCATCACGGAACTCGTACTTCACCGACCCGATGCGGTAAGGTTCGCCCTGATGGGTGCGGTAGGTGATCAGCGCCCGCTTGCGGCGCGACACCGTGTCGACCTCGTAGGTCGCGCGCGAGGCGAAATACCCGCGCGTGTCCATGTAGACCTTCAGGTTCTCGGCGCTCTTACGCGTGAGGTTCATGTCGAGCAGCACGGGAGCCTCGCCGACGCGGCGTTTCCAGTCGTTCCACTTGTTGTGTTTCGACGAGTCGGCCTGCTCGTAAAGCCAGACGTAGAAATTGGTGCCGAGCAACCGCTTGTTGGGGGTCTGCCGCACGTACTTGGACAGCTCCGATGCGGTGATTCGCTCGCGGCGGGGAACGCTCTTGTCGTCCTCGATCTTCACGCGCTGCACCAGATAGGCATCCTCGGGCAGGTGGCGCGTGACGCTGCACGCCGCACCCAGCAGGCACAGCGCGAAGGCAAGCGATATGCGACCCGCCCTCCGCACGGCATCACTGGTTGAAGAACCCCTTCTCCTTGAGGAGTTCGAAATAGGCCTTCGAGACGGCCAGATTGTCCTTACGCACGTAACGCCGCTGCGTGAAGATCTGCGCGAGGTTGGGCAGGCCGTTCTCCGCGAGCAGCCGCTTGGTGAGGTCGGACTCCTCGCGCTCGGCCCACAGTTCGTCGATCTCGGCCGCCGTGTAGTCGGTATACTTCTCGTAGTGGACGACGGCCTCGAGCGGCAGGCGGTCGGCGAGCTCGGGCGTCTCGTCGGGGTAACCCACCACGATGGTCGTGAGGGGCACCACCCCCTTCGGGAGGGCGAGGATGCGGGCTATGTCGCCCGCCGTGTAGAGCGTCGTGCCGAGGTAGCAGATGCCCAGCCCCTGCATCTCGGCCGCGATGCAGAGATTCTGGGCCGCCAGCAGCGCATCGGTCGCGGCGTTGACGAACCACTCGAAGTTATCGTAGGCCGGATCGGCATCGCGCTGCGCGCACCACATCGAAAAGCGGTGCACGTCGGCGCAGACCGTCACCACGCAGGGCGCCTCGGTGACCATCGGCTGGTTGAAATGGCAGGGCGCCAGCGCGGCGCGCAGCGCGGCATCGCGCGTCACGACGAGCGAGTAGAGCTGCATGTTGCCGCAGGTCGAAGCACGCGAGGCGGCTTCGAGCAGTTCGCGCAACGTCTCCTCGGGAATCGGCGTCGGGCGGAATTTACGGATCGAGCGATGCTTGAGCAGCACGTTTTTCATCTGTCGGTCAATTTGGTTTACGTTATTCGGTTTCGTTCATTCGTCGCAGGAAGGCATCGTATGCCGCAATCTCCTCCGCACGGGGTACCGGCGCTCCGCACAGCGTCGCTTCGCCCGTCCGGGGATCGATCGCCGCCCGGGCGTCGGCCTCGAAGGTGGCGTTGCCGGTCAGCCTCGTGCGCAGCCCTTCGGCGCCCCGACGGCAGAGGCTGCGCACCATGCCGCCGGCATTGCGCACCTCGATCGGCTCGTCCCAGCGGCAGCGACCCGCAAGGCAGGCCGCCGTGCTGCTCGCGGTCATCGCCGTGCCGCACGAGGCGGTGATCCCCGCACCGCGCTCGAAGGTCGCCACGTAGATGCGCTGCGGCCCGCAGACACGGTAGAGGCTCACGTTGACCCCGCGGGGAAAAAGCCCCCCGAGCTCCGTCACCCGCTCGCCCAGACGCCGCAACGCCCCGCGGTCGATCGCATCGACCGCCGCTGCGATGTGCGGATTGCCCGGATTGAGGTAGGTGAACCGCAGCCGGTCGTCGAGCTCCGGCAGCAGCCGGTCGACGAACCCGCCCTCGGGCACCTCGCCGCAAAAGTCGGACGACCGCAGCCGCAGGGGAATCTCCACGCCGAAGGTGGGGATATCGCCGAAAAGCGGCGCTTCGCACACCACCTCGTAGGGCCGGCCGCCGGAGTGCAGCACGAAGCGCTCGGCTGCGACATAGCTCCGCGCCAGCCGGGCCACGCAGCGGATGCCGTTACCGCACATCTCGGCTTCGGAGCCGTCGGGGTTGAACATCCGCATGCCGTAACCGTCGACGTTGCGGACCAGCAGCAACAATCCGTCCAAACCGCCGCACGCGCTGCACAACGAGCGCGCGAGCACGGCCTTGTCGGCTGCGTCCGCAACCGCGGCGAAGCGCACGGCGTCGATCAGCGCGAAGCGGTTGCCCGAGCCGTGGCAGAGGGTCAGGGCGAAGATGCCGGAATTTTCAGCGGTCATACGTTCGGTAAATCGTCGATTTGCAAAGAGGTCCGACCTCCCTTCTGCCGTACGCTGCGCCCCGGATACGCTCCGGAACGCCGCTCCGCACGGGAGCGGAAACGAGGTCCTAATTCCGGTCAAAAGTACGAATAAAATGCCGACTCCACAAGTCGAAACGGCGCAATAACCGCTTCGAAAAGGCGCCGGCAGGTCGGGGAGGGTGCATTTTTTCCGGAGTCCGGCATACGGAATCGCGAAAAAATGACTAAAATTGTGCGGACCGAACACAACCGAATCCGTTTTTCGCCATGAAAACACCCGAAGACGGCCGGCCGCACGCCGGGACGGAATTTACTCCGTGCCAAACGACACCGAGACAGACGGTGCGCGCACACGGACCTTACGAACGATTATGACCGAAAAATTCATCATGGCGGGCTCGACCGCCCTGCACGTCTGCGACTCGCAGACCGGAGACCGTTGCGTCGTGCTGCTGCACGGCTACCTCGAATCGCTGCTCGTCTGGGACGACTTCGTACCCTATCTCTACAAGGAGGTGCGCGTCGTGACACTCGACCTGCCGGGACACGGCATCTCGATGGTGACGGGCGAGACCCACACGATGGAGTTCCTCGCCGACACGGTGGCCGCGGGACTGCGGGCGCTGGGCATCGAACGCTGCACGCTCGTCGGCCACTCGATGGGCGGCTACGTGGCGCTGGCCTTCGCCGAGCGGCATGCCGAGATGCTCGACGGCGTGGTGCTGTTGAGCTCCACCCCCTATGCCGACACGCCCGAGAAGGCGGAGAACCGCCGCCGCGAAATCGCACTGATCCGTGCCGGCAAGAAGGAGCTGCTGACCCATACGGCCCCGGCGGCCGGCTTCGCCGCGGAGAACCGCGCGCGGATGAAGGAGGCGATCGAGGAGCTCGGCGAGCAGATCTTCGTCACGGAGGACGAAGGAATCGTGGCGCTGCTCAACGGCATGATCGCCCGTCCCGACCGCAGCGAGCTGCTCCGCACGACGTCGGTCCCCGTGCTCTTCATCCTCGGCTGCAAGGACGACTACATCCCCGCGGCGACCGCCGACCGCATGATCGCCGAGCACCCCGCGGCCCGTGTCGTACGGCTCGAACACGCGGGGCACATGGGCTTCCTCGAGGAGCCCGAGACCACCGCCCGGGCGATCCTCGACTTCGCAAAAAAAGCGTAGGCAGCGCTCCGGGGCGGCAGCACGGCCGGTCGCAAGGCGCACGCACCGCAGCCGGACGGCCGCCACGGCTTCCCTCGCAGACACACAGGAACCGCACAGCTGCCCCGACTTCCGTCCAGACACGCGCAGGAACCGCACGCGCCGACCCCGGCAACGGCTGCGCCGCCCTCCTCGCCCTTCCGATACGAGCGGCTCCGCCGCGGCGGAGCCGCTTTTTTTCGGCCGGCCGCGCGTCGCTTCCGAAATAATCGTTATCTTTGCACAGTCACGGTGTCCCCCGCCGGCGTGCACGACGCGCCGCAGGGACCGAAAGGGAATCCGGTGCGAATCCGGAACAGTACCCGCTGCTGTGAGTCGGTCGTTCCCGCGGGAACGAAACTCCCTCGCCGTAAGCCACTGGTCGCACGACCGGGAAGGCGCGGGCGGAGCCGACAAGTCAGAAGACCTGCCGCGACGACGAGATCGGTGCCTGCGGGGTTCGGGCGGGATCGGAATGCCGGCCGTGTGCCGGTCCGACACCCTTCATCCCGCCGGCGCAGCCCCGCCCGACGGGATTTTCCGTATCGGCCGCACCCGCCGCCGGTCCTCCCCCCGCGCAGCTCCGCATCCCGTCCGCCGCGACCGTCGACCGGATTTTACACCAGAACACGCCATGCAAAAAACCTTCCGCCTGCTGCTCGCGGCGCTCCTGCCGCTCGGCGCCTGCAACACCGACGAGGACCTCATCGGTTCCGAATCGCAACCCAACGCCTTCACCGTCGTGGAGTGGACCCCGGCTCCCGGGCAGTTCATCGGCGAGAACGACTACGCGGGCCCCGACGGCGTCGTGACAGCCGCGTCGGCCGCCGCATGGGCGCAGAAACGGCTCGAGGCGCACCAGTACGTATCGCTCGGCGGCTTCGGCGGCAGCATCACGGTACGTTTCGCGCATCCGATCGCCGCAGGCAGCTCGGGTTACGACTTCGCGATCCGCGGCAACGCCATCGATACGAGCAACGAGCCCGGCATCGTGTGGGTCATGACCGACCGCAACGGCAACGGCCGCCCCGACGACACATGGTACGAACTCCGCGGCAGCGAGACGGGTAAGACGACCACCTTCGCCGACTACGAGGTGACCTACTACCGTCCCGACGCCCCGCAGAGCGACGTGCGCTGGACCGACAACCGCGGCGGCGAGGGACGCATCGAATACCTGCCCCACCACCATCGGCAGGATTCCTACTACCCCGCGTGGATCGAGGCGGATCGCTATACGCTGAAGGGCACGCGGCTCGAAGCGCACAACCGCTACGACGAAGGGAAAAAACAGTGGGTGAACTACCCCTACGACTGGGGCTACGTCGACAATGCGGGCAGCGACCTGATCGACGGCATCGCCGTAGGGTTCCGCATCGCCAACGCCATCGATGCGTTGGGCGCACCCGTGCGGCTCGAATCGATCGACTTCATCCGGGTGCAGACCGGCGTCAACTTCCAGAGCGCGGGCAACATCGGCGAGGTATCGACCGAAGTGTGCAGCTTCGAGGACCTCACGCGACACTGACCGATGCCGCGCCTGCTCCGATACCTCTTGCCACCGCTCGTCGCCCTGCTCGCGGCGGGCTGCATGAAGTGGGACTACGGCCGCACGGAGGCGGTCGCGCTGCCCGAGCACGGGCTGTTCGTCGTCTGCGAAGGCAACTACAAATTCGGCAACGCCACGCTGGCCTTCTACGACCCCGCGACGGGCAGCGTCGCGACGGAGGTTTTCCTGCGCGCCAACGGCTTCAAGCTGGGCGACACGGCACAGTCGATGGTCGTGCGCGACGGGGTGGGCTGGATCGTGGTCAACACCTCGCGGGTCGTCTTCGCGGTCGACCCCGCCACGATGAAGGAGCGGGGCCGCATCACGGGCTTCACCTCGCCCCGCTACATCCACTTCGTCAACGACAGGAAGGCCTACGTCACGCAGATCTGGGATCCGCGCATCGCCGTCGTCGATCCCCGCCGTTTCGAAATCACGGGCTACATCGACTGCCCCGGCATGACCTTCGAGACCGGCTCGACAGAGCGCATGGTGCAGTACGGCGATCTGCTGTTCGTCAACTGCTGGAGCTACCAGAACCGCGTACTCGCGATCGACACCCGAACGGACCGCGTGGTCGACGCGATCGAAACGGGCATCCAGCCCAACTCGATGGCGCTGGACGCCTACGGCAAACTATGGGTGCTCTGCGACGGCGGTTACGAAGGGAGCCCCTCCGGGTACGAGGCCCCCTCGCTGCTGCGCATCGACGCCGCGACGCGCGCGGTCGAACGGCGCTTCCTCCTGCCCGAAGGGGCGGCCTCGGAGCTGACCCTCCACGGCGACGAGCTCTACTGGCTCGACGACGCCGTGTGGCGCATGAAGGTCACCGACGAGGCGCCGCCCACAGCACCGCTCATCGAGAGCCGCCGCACGCACTACTACGGCCTGACCGTCGACCCCGCATCGGGCGAGATCTATCTGGCCGACGCCATCGACTACCAACAGGCGGGCATCGTCTATCGCTACACGCGCGACGGCGAACCGCTCGATCGTTTCTACACGGGCATCACGCCCGGCTCCTTCTGCTGGAAATGATGCGCCGAATGCTCCATAGCCTCCTCGCCGCCGCAGCGCTCGGCACGGCCGTCCCCCTCGCGGCGCAGCCCGCGCAGGAAGCGCAAGGCGCCGCGCCGCAAACCGCGACGACGCCCGCCCCCGACGCTACGACGGAGGCGCCCCGCAAGCGGATCGACATTCGCGAAGTGGCGATCTACGGCCGCCGTCCGCTCAAGGAAACGGGGATCCAGCGGACCGTGATCGACTCGACGGCGCTGCACGAAAACATCGCCCGGTCGATCGCCGACGTGCTGGCTTTCAACTCTTCGATCTTCGTCAAGAATCACGGCCGCGCCACGCTCTCCACCGTCTCGTTCCGCGGTACGTCGGCTTCGCATACGCAGGTGACGTGGAACGGCATGCGCATCAACTCGCCGATGCTGGGCACCACCGACTTCTCGATGATCCCCGCCCACTTCATCGACGACGCCTCGCTGCTGCACGGCACCTCGTCGGTCACCGAGACGGGCGGCGGACTGGGCGGCGCCGTGAAGCTCGCCACGGCCCCCGTCCGCGAGCGGGGCTTCGGCCTCCGGTACGTGCAGGGCATCGGGTCGTTCCGCACCTTCGACGAGTTCCTGCGTTTGACCTACGGCAACGACCGCTGGCAGTCGTCGACCCGCATCGCGCTCGCGACCTCGCCCAACGACTACCCCTACCGCAACCGCGACAAGAAGGAGAACATCTACGACGACGACCGGAACATCGTCGGCACCTACCACCCCGTCGAGCGCAATCGCAGCGGCGTCTACCGCGATCTGCACCTCTTGCAGGAGCTCTACTACGACACCGGGCGCGGCGACCGGCTGGGGCTCAACGCATGGTATGTCGACTCCTACCGCGAATTGCCGCAGCTGACCGTGGAGTACGGCGACCAGAGCCGCTTCGAGAACTACCAGCGCGAACACACGCTGCGCAGCCTCCTCTCGTGGGAGCGGCTGCGCAGCCGCTGGAAGCTCAGCCTGCGTGCCGGCTACATCCATTCGCGCACGAGCTACGACTACCGCACCGACCGCGGCAACGGCGTCATGGCGCAGATGATCCGCTCGCGCAACCGCACCGACACCTTCTTCGCCAAAGCCGACGGGGAGTGGTCGGCGGGCGAGCGGTGGTTCCTGACGGCCGGCATCGCCGCCTACCAGCATCTGGTCCATAGCATCGACCGCACGGTGAGCGCCCCGACGGAGGGCGCCGCCGACGGCTCGGAGCGTCGCGTCGCCATCGGCTACCGCAAGGGGCGCACCGAGCTTTCGGCCTTCGCGTCGGCGAAGTGGCGCCCCACGGAGCGGCTCGGGCTCTCGCTCGTCGTCCGCGAAGAGTCCTACGGCACCGAGTGGGCCGCCCCCATACCGGCGCTGTTCGCCGACTGGCTGCTCACACGCCGCGGCAACCTGCTGCTCAAGGCCTCCGTCTCGCGCAACTACCGTTTTCCGACGCTCAACGACCGCTACTTCCAGCCGGGCGGCAACCCCGACCTGCGGCCCGAAAGCGGATTCACCTACGATGCGGGCATCTCGTTCGCCACGAATCCGGAGAAAAGCTGGAGCCTCAAGGGGAGCGCCGCATGGTTCGACGCGCGCATCGACGACTGGATCCTCTGGCTTCCGACCGTCAAGGGATTCTACTCGCCCGTCAACGTCAAACGCGTGCACGCCTACGGCATCGAACTGCAGGCGACGCTCGATGCGGCCCTCGCCCGCGAGTGGCAGCTGACACTCGACGGCCACGCCTCGTGGACCCCCTCGATCAACGAGGGCGATCCGATGAGCGAGGGCGACCGCTCCGTCGGCAAGCAGCTGGTCTACGTGCCCGAGTACACGGCATCGCTCACCGGCTCACTCCGCTTCCGCACATGGAGCCTGCTCTACAAATGGTGCTACTACAGCGAACGTTACACGATGACGAGCAACGACCGCACGCTCACGGGCTACCTCCCGCCCTACTTCATGAACGGCGTCACGCTCGAGAAGCGGTTCGCATTCCGCCGCCTCGACCTTTCGCTCAAAGGCTCGGTCGAAAATCTGTTCGACGAGGAGTATCTTTCGGTCCTCTCGCGCCCGATGCCGGGCATCCACTTCGAGTTCTTCGTCGGCATCACGCCCAAATGGGGCAAAAAAGCGGGAAAATAGAGCCGGCCGGCATATCGGCAGGGAAAAATCGCTACCTTTGCCCCGTTGTCACGAACACCCAAAAATCACTTATACCCGATGAAATCGCTCGTCATTTGCGCTGCGCTGCTTCTGGGCACGCTTTGCGCGCAACCCTCCGCGGCACAGCTCCGGATCGGAGGCAAGAAAATCAACACCGGAAAACTGCTTCAGGCAGGCAAGGACGCCGCCAAAGCCGCGACCCTCTCCGACAAGGAGATCGCCGAATTGAGCCACGAGGCGGTCGTATGGATGGATGCCCACAACCCCGTGGCCGAAGCCGACAACGAATACGCGATCCGGCTCGCACGCCTCACCGAGGGCATCACCGACGCCAACGGCCTGCCGCTCAACTTCAAGGTCTACCTCGTGATCGACGTCAACGCATTCGCCTGCGGCGACGGGTCGATCCGCGTCTTCTCGTCGCTGATGGACCTGATGACCGACGACGAACTGATGGCCATCATCGGCCACGAGATCGGCCACGTCGTCCACGCCGACGTGAAACATGCCATGAAGAACGCCTACCTCGCATCGGCCGCACGCAATGCGGCGGGCGCCGCCGAGGGCTCCACGCTGGCCAAGCTCTCCGAATCGCAGCTGGGCGACGTGGTGACCGCCTTCACCGACGCGCAGTTCTCGCAGAAACAGGAGTACGCGGCCGACGAATACGGATTCAAGTTCTGCGTCGATCACGGTTTCAGCCCCTACGGCATGGCCGAAAGCCTCGAAAAACTCGTCGAGCTGTCGCAGGGCGCGAAGGCGTCGACCGTACAGAAGATGTTCTCGTCGCACCCCGATAGCGAGAAGCGCGCCGCACGCGTGCGCGCGATGGCCGAGGAGTACGAGGCCGCACACAAATAGCGCAACGACAGCCTCGCACGAGGGCAGCTTGTGCATGAGCAAAAAACATCCGGACTCATCCGGATGTTTTTGCTTATACGAGGCTATACGATTGGCTGGCAATGGGGACAATAGTAGACGGCACCGCCCAGATAGGCCTCCTTCACGATCGGTCCGCCGCAGCGCGGGCAGGGCTCTGCGCAGGTATAGCGTGAAAGCCGCACGGCATATCCGCCCGGTCTGCCGAAAAGATCCTTTTCGGTATTCCGCCCGCCACGGTCGGTCATCTCCCGCAGCAGGCTTTTCAGCGTCGTGAAAAGACGCTCCGCATCGGCATCCCCCAGCATCGCAAGCTTGCGCTTGGGATGAATCCCCGCCCGGAAAAGAATATCCTGCAAAACGCCGTTTCCGACTCCCGGAATCCGCTGTTCGGTAGCCAGAAAGGCCTTTACCGAAAGGTTCTGCTTCACCGAGGCCCGCAAGCGGGCAAAACAGGCTGCATCGAACCGCTCTTCCAGCGGCGAACATTTGGTCCGGGCGCACTGATAATAAGGATTGTCCAGATCATCCCGAAAGGCGTGGATCCCGCCGTACATCGCCACCGTCAGGGACAAAAAACGCCCGTCGTCGAGGGTCATCAACAACTGATATTTGGCCGGAATCGGGTCTTGAGCTCCGTAAAGCCGGAGGTTCACGCCATCCGAAACGGCCAGATGCAGGTCATCCTCCAGCAGCACCTCGATAAACGCACCGCGCCCCACCGCCCCGACGATCTTCCGCCCCGACAACAGTTTCGGATATTCGAGCGGATCTCCCGAATACCATGCGAACTTATGAGGATGGGTGGCATTGAATACATCGGTGACGACACGCCCCGCCAGCGTCTCGCGAATCTGCCGCGCAATAGTCTGCGATTCAGGAATTTCGATCATCGGTCAAACGGGAATTAATATACGGAGCGAAAACAAGACCAACGGGTGCGAATGATCTCCCACTGCCCGGTAAGAGTCGCACGGTACACTTCCGTGCAGCGCATCCGAAAAAGCGATCCATCACGGCGCGCTTCATAACCGTAAATCAACACGGCGGTAATCGAAGACACCCGCACCACCGGATCGATCATCTTAAAGTCCGTGATCTCGACCTTCCCCCGGATCGGATCGTAGTAGGCTTCCAGCGCCTCTTTCCCCACAAGTGGGTGTTCCAGAGCCGGGTCCTCATACACCACGCCGTCGGATGACAAGGCGATAAAGCCATCCGGATCACCGTGGTTCCACTGCTCCAATGCCCGCTTTTCAAGGAGTATGATCTCCGCTCCGATCGAATCCCTATCGCTCATAGGCAATACTTTGTCGACTCCAAGATAGCGAGAAAAATTCGATTTCCAAATCCCGATATAGAAAAAGCAACAGAAGCAGAGGATATTCAATGTCCTGCGAGTTTGAATAGATCACCGTCACAGACGACGCTCTCTCACCCGAACTTAAAGGGCGAAGCGATTCGTAGAGACTCTCACCCTCCTAAAAATGCGCCTGCAATCCGTAGCGCAGCAAAACAGGCAACGCCCGGAGCGAAACTCCGGGCGTTTTCAGCTGAAGGTAGGCGGCAGGGGCAGCCGGTTTTCGGTCGCGATCGAGGCCGGCTACGGCGCAATCCCTGACTCCGTATCCGTGCGACG
>CAJTIY010000011.1 GCA_910576555.1 uncultured Alistipes sp.
TGATTTTTCGCATGAGTTATGGATAACTCACTATTCCTTAGAGCCTTGTTTCGCTATTCGTACCCGTTTGTCGCATTTTCGGGCATGGTTACGAACAAGTAACGTAGCGGCGTCAGGATTTGGCTTCGGCAGGGATTGTAATGGCTTCACGGATTATCGCCACTTCAACCAAAACCCTTGTAACTCAATTCTATCACTATATCTTTCCGCATTTCACTTTTTTGTAGTAACTTTGCAATGTCAGACCTTTCTTATGGGAAATTCCACCCCCCGACTGCCCCTCGTCGCGCGCGACGAATGGCTCCGTCCCGCCGAAAAAGAGCTCGAACTGCGCCACCGGCTCTACGAAGAGCGGCTCGCCGAAATCCTCCGCACCGCAGGCTCGCTCACCGACTACGCCAACGGCTACCGCTACTACGGCTGGCAGCGCGACGAAGACCTCGACGGCTGGTGGTTCCGCGAGTGGCTGCCCGGAGCGCAGGACGTATACCTGTTCGGCGACTTCAACGGCTGGCAGCGTACCCGGCTGCGCCTCGACCGCGACCGCCACGGGGTCTGGAGCGCCTTCTTTCCCGACGCCATGTTCGCCGACCGCCTCGTGCACGGATCGCTCTACAAGATCCACGTGCACGGCGCGAACGGCTGGCACGACCGCATCCCGGCCTACGCCGCACGCGTGGTGCAGGACGAGCGGACGAAGGATTTCGCGGCGCAGTTCCTGCGGCCGCAGCGTTTCGACTGGGGCGAGGCCGAGGCGTCGTTCGACCCCGCGCGCAACGGCGCGCCGCTCATCTACGAGGCCCATGCGGGCATGGCGCAGGAGCGCGAGGGCGTGGGCACCTTCGCCGAGTTCACCGGGCGCATCCTGCCCGCGATCCGCGAGGCGGGGTACAACACCGTGCAGCTGATGGCCGTGGCCGAGCACCCCTACTACGGGTCGTTCGGCTACCACGTGTCGAGTTTCTTCGCCCCCACCTCGCGGTGCGGCACGCCCGAGGAGCTGAAAGCCCTCGTGCGGCGGGCCCACGAGCTGGGGCTGGCGGTGGTCATGGATCTGGTGCACGCCCACTACGTGAAGAACCTCAACGAGGGCATCGCGGCGCTCGACGGCACCGACAGCCTCTACTCGAAACCCGGACCCGAGGGCTACCAGCCCTACTGGGACTCGATGGTCTTCGACTACGGCAAGCGCGAAGTGGAGCACTTCCTGCTCTCGAACATCAAATACTGGATCGAGGAGTTCCATTTCGACGGCTACCGCTTCGACGGGGTGACCTCCATGATCTACAAACACCGCGGACACATCGCGTTCGACTGCCGCGAGCGCTACTTCGACGAGGGCGCGGACCGCGACGCGATCGTCTACCTCACGCTGGCCAACCGCCTCGTCCACGAGCTCAAACCCGCGGCCGTCACCATTGCCGAGGAGGTGAGCGGCATGCCCGGCATCTGCGCCCCCATCGACGACGGAGGCATCGGCTTCGACTACCGCCTGGGCATGGCCATTCCCGACTACTGGATCCGCCTGCTCAAGGAGGTGCCCGACGAGGAGTGGGACCTGGGCGAGATGTGGCGCATCATGACCGACCGCCTGCCGGGCGTGAAAACGGTGGCCTACGCCGAGTCGCACGACCAGGCCCTCGTGGGCGACAAAACGCTGGCGTTCCGGCTTATGGACAAGGAGATGTACGACCGCATGGACCGCGCGTCGCAGAGCCTCGTGATCGACCGCGGCATGGCCCTGCACAAGATGATCCGGCTGATGACCATCGCCTCGGGCGGCGATGCCTACCTCAACTTCATGGGCAACGAGTTCGGCCACCCAGAGTGGATCGACTTCCCGCGCGAGGGCAACGGCTGGAGCTACGCCCACGCCCGGCGCCAGTGGTCGCTGGCACACGACGGACTGCTGCGCTACGGTCTGCTGGGCGCATTCGACCGGGCGATGATCGCGCTGGTCAGGGAGTACGACGTGCTGCGCAGCGGCTATCCGTGGCTGCTGCTCACCGACGAGCGCAACAAGACCCAGGTCTTCGAACACGCGGGGCTGCTCTTCGTGTTCAACTGGCACCCCGCGGCCTCGATCCCCGACTACGAGCTGCCGGTGCGCGAGGCCGGATGCTACGTCCCGGTGCTCACGACCGACGATCCGCGCTTCGGGGGCGCGGGCCGCATCGACCTCCGCGGCGAGCACTTCTCCCGCCCCGCAGGCGGCGGAGGCGAACCCCGCATCCGCATCTACAACACCTCGCGCACGGCGACCGTATTCCGGCGGAAATAGCGGCGGAACGCCGCATCCGCCCCTGCGATGATGCACGCACATGGCAGCGGCATTCCGGCGGAAATAGCGGCAACAGGGCTGCGGTCCGCGGGATCGGCTCTTTGAGGCCCTCGGTCCGGTATCGCGGCCGTTGCCCCCGCCGTCGGTGCGGCATTCGGCCGGCGGGCCGCAGTTTTCGCCCCGCAGAGGCCTGCGGACGCCCACAGAGGCCCACAGAGGCCCGCGACAAGCGATCGGAGTTGCCGGCTGCGCCGCCCTATGCCATACAGGCTAACTCCAGATTGACGGAGGCGCGCAAGAAAACCGTGGGAAGAAGCGGCACCAAAGGTGCCGCGCGGGCCGCAGCCTCCCGGCGGCGGAGGCCCGCAACCCGCTTCGCTTCGTGCGGGCCCTCCGCAGGCTGCGACCGCTTACCTGGAAACGCTTCCGGTTGCTATAAACCCGCAGCCCCCGAAGCGCAAAATGCACACCTCCCTTTGCAAACCGCAAGCGCTCCTGCCCGTCACAAACTTCGGCCATGCACCCGCAACACCCCCGGACTGCAAAATAAACACCTCTCGGCACAGGCTGCAACCGCTTGCGCCCCTCGCCCCGGAACGGTCGCAACACCGCGAATTCTCCGCGACTGCACCGTCCGCATCCGCCCTCCGATACGCCGAAACGTCGCATTCGGGCTGATTTCCGACAAAAACGGTATGAAATTCTTGGAAATAAACAAAATTTGTATAACTTTGACTTTCGGGAGATACACCCATTGTTTATTCCTTAAAAAATCGCCTATGAAACACCTTTCCCAGCCCTGTTCCCGTTCGCAAGTTGCACGAAGAACGAACCCGTGAAGCCATCGAGGATTATTTCGCATTTTACAACATTTGACATACCATGAAAAACATATCCCGCCTCATCGTTTATATGCTTTTATGCCAAACGGTCATTTCATGCACGCCGCCAGGATGCGGAGGACCAGTCGAACCGATGATATACAATCAGAGCGGGCATACGGTTTCCGTCGTGCACGATCCGGATTGCGACTGCCTGCCGGACTCTTTGGTAATGCCGGACGGAGAACGTTACTATTTGGAAAGACTGAACTATTCGGGAAAAGCATTTTTCCAGATCGAAGGTTATGAATCCCGGAAAATTTATTACGACGGACGTTACCTCATTCACTTCCATGAACTTCCGGAAGATAGGGCCATACATATCAAGGAGCAGTCTTTCCAATACATTCCTCGATTCGAAACGGTCGTATATACATTCACCGAATCGGACTACGACTACGCCGTAGCGCACGGCACCGACCTCGGGGAACCGAAACCCGCGACGGAACAATAACTGCGGTACTAACTTGGTCACAGAACCACTAATTATTACATTATGAAATACATTTATCAAATTATAGTTTCCGTCTGCCTGGGGTGCATGGCGATTTCCTGTGGTAAACATCTGGTAGAATACGGAGAATATTACAAACTCAACAACCAAAGCGGACACACGGTTTCCATTATGCACAACCCGAGTCCAGAGTTAATACCCGATTCCTTGGTATTGAAAAATCAACAGGAATTTAATTTACCTTTTAGCGATTATTTGTATTATAAAGGCGATCGAAAAATTTATTTCGACGGACAATACATGATTCTCTATTCCGACCTTCCATATGAAAGAGAAATTATCTTGGGAAACTTTTCAGAATATGGTACCGGACCATGGACTTACATCTATACATTCACCGAATCGGACTACGACTACGCCGTCGAGCACGGCACCGACCTCGGGGAACCGAAACCAACCGCCGAACAGGCCGAGATAACAACAACCAGAACCGATCGAAACGATTAAATCGACACGCTATGAAAAACATATTTCGAATTTTTATCTGTGTGTGTTTGGGATATACAGCAATTTCTTGTCATAAAGAAATACTGTATGTTCTGACATATGAGTTGAGCAACCAAAGCGGACATACGATATCCATTGTGCACAATCCGGGTTCAGAAGTCCGCCCCGATTCATTGGTGCTGAATAACAAAGAAAAATTCTATCTGATTAAAGGCGATGCCTTTGAATTCGAAGAATATGATGGAGTACGAAAGATTTATTACGACGGTCGTTATATGATTCCTTACGACAGATTACCGGAGGATAGAAAATTCAAGGTAATGAATTATACTCAAACCGGACATTCCTATTATGTTTTTACTTTCACCGAATCGGACTACGACTACGCCGTAGCGCACGGCACCGACCTCGGGGAGCCGAAACTCGCGCCCGAACAGTAAAACGGCCAAAGCAAATCGCCGCCCCCTCTTGCGAGGGGGCGGCGATTTCTTCGAAAACCTGCCGGCGCACCGGCCGTCATCCGCGGCATGCGGTGATGCGCCGCACCGCGGCCTCCGCATCGCGGAAGAGCCGCGCGAGGTCGGTATGGAGCACCCGGCGGTTTTCGACCACGATTTCGCCATCGACGACCACCGTTTCGACATCCGCCGCCTTGCCGCAATAGACCAGATCGGCCGCGAGGCGATGCACGGGCTGGAAGTGAGGCTTCTGCAAGTCGATCAGAATGACGTCGGCCAACGCGCCCTCGCGGATCACGCCCAGTTCGTCGCCCCATCCGAGGGCGCGGGCGCCGTTCACGGTCACCATGCGCAGCACCTCCTCCGCGGGCATCGCGCAGGGATCGCCCGTGGCGCTCTTCTGGAGGAGTGCCGCCGTGCGCATCTCCTCCCACATGTCGAGGTCGTTGTTCGAGCAGGGTCCGTCGGTGGCGATCGTCACCAGCGCACCTTCGCGGCGCATGCGCTCGACAGGTGCCGTGCCGCTCGCCAGCTTCATGTTGCTCTGGGGGTTGTGCGACACCGCAACGCCGCGCCGGACGAGCGTCGCGATGTCCTCGTCGCTCACGTGCACGCAGTGCGCGGCGATGGTGCGGTCGTCGAGCACCCCCAGCGCATCGAGGTGCGCGACGGGGCTCTTGCCGTAACGCTCGCGCACGATACGCGTCTCCTCCGCCGTCTCGGCCGCATGGGTCATGAAGTGCAGTCCGTGCTCGTCGCAGAACCTCTTGCCGCGCACGTAGTTTTCGGGCGACACGGTGTAGGGCGCATGCGGCGCCGCGGCGATGCGGATGCGGTTGCACCCCCGGGCCGCCTCCATGGCTGCGGGCAGCGTACGCATGGCCTCCTCCACGTTCGTGTCGAAGTAGCTCACGCCCAGCATCGCACGGATGCCCATGCGCCGCACGACCTCCACGTTGCGGTCCTCGTGCCAGTACATGTCCACGAACGAGGTCACACCCCCCAGCAGCAGTTCGGCCACGCCCAGCTCCGTGCCGAGCATCACGTCCCCGGCGCTCTGACGCGCCTCGAAAGGCCAGATGTAGTCGTTGAGCCACGACATGAGCGAGAGATCGTCGGCATAGCATCGTTGCAGCGTCATGCCCGCATGGCAGTGCGTGTCGATCAGTCCGGGCATCAGCAGCTTGCCCGCGGCGTCGATGCACCGCAGGCCGGGATGCGCCGCACGGAACGCATCGGCCTCGCCGCGGTCACGCGTCACGAGGGCAATGCGCCGGCCGTCGATGCCGACCCAGCCCCGAAAGGGCTCCGGCTCACCGGGTGTCATGCACAGCACGGTGCAATTTTCGAATAACAAGGTCATAGAATTTCAATTTATCGTTCGCCGCGCCGTCCCGCAGGCCTCCGCCCGCACGGCGACACGGCCCGGCCGGTTTACCGCCCGACCGCACGTCCCTGCACGGTCAGCACCTGGCGCCCCGAGGCCGAATTGGAGTAGACCTGGATCACCTTGTGGAAGGTTCCCGGCTCGCTTTTGCGGGGTTCGTAGACGATGCGGATCGCCGCCTCGGCCCCCGCGGCCAGCGGCCGCTTCGGGAACTCGGCCCGGAGGCACGAACACGAGGTCAGCACGCGCGTCACCACCAGCGGGGCGTCGCCCCCGTTGCGGATCACGAAGCAGTGCTCCAGGTCGCCGCCGCGACGCTCCACGTCGCCGAAGTCATGGAACGGCTCGTCGATGCACAACAGCGCCCCGCTCTTCGCAGGCACCGTCCCCGGAGCCGCGGACTCCGCATCCGCCGCCCGTTCGTCTGCGGCGGCACGGCAGGGCCACGCATACGCCGCAAGGCCCCAGCATACACACAGCGGCACCAACCATGCCGCAACATATCGCTTCATCACTCTTATTCCAACTTGAATGAATAGGTTATCGTGCCGCCCTGCACCGGAGCGCGGCTTTCGGTGAACTTCGCCTTGCGGGCCGCCGCCAGGGCCGCCTCGATCAGCGCCGGATCACCCGACGTGGAGCCCTTAGGCTCGTAGGCGGCCGACGTGACACTGCCGTCGGGCCCAACCGTCACGCGTACGACGACCTTGCCGCTCTTATTGCGCCCCGGATAGGAGGGCTTGGGCAGATCACCCCGCAGGCCGCGCCCCCGCAGGCCGCGGTCGAGCTGGTCGAGGCCGTCGGTGCTGAGGCCCGGACCCGTACCGCTCGCCTTGTCCTCGCCCTCGGGGGCGTGGGGATTGCCCGCATCGTCGGGTTCGTCCGCACCGCCCTTGTTCATCTGGAACAGCGCACGCGGATTGGGCGTCTGCGTGGTTTCGTCGCGGCCCGCGACCTGCGCCGTCCGCTCCTCGGGCGCCGGCGCCTCGTGCACGCGCGGCTCCGCGGTCGTGCGGCGCGGCGGCTGCGGCGGTTCGGACACGGGGGGCTCCGTGAGGTCGATCAGAATGGTGTCGCCCTGCATCCGCTCCCCGGGCCGCAGCTCGAACGTCGCGAAGGCGAAACCTCCCGCCAGCAGCAGCGCATAGAGCGCCGCGGCAGCCGCAGCCCAGCGGCGCGGCGAACGATCGTTCGGGTTATAATAATACATGGTTGTCTCTCATTTTCCGGATCCTCCTTATCGGCATGCCGCAGGGCGCACCCCCGCGGAAAGGGCCGCGCCTCAGTTCGCCGAGGTGGCCAGTATCAGTTTGTAGCCGTTGTCCTTGGCGATGTTCATCACCTTCACCACCTCGTCCACGGCAACCGTCTTGTCGCAGTGGAGCGATACGGTGGCATCCTCGCGGCCGTCGAGGCGCGTACGGAGCGCCTGCTCCACGCCCTCGATGCCCTGCACCCGCTCCAGCTCCACGTAGTAGTTGTAGCGGGCTCCCTCCTGCTGGATCGACACCGTGGTCATCGCCTTGTCCTTGAGCTGGTTCGAGCTCTTCGGGAGCATCAGCTTCAGCGCATTGGGATTGATGAGCGTGGTAGCGATCAGCAGAAAGAGCAGCAGCAGGAACATGAGGTCGGTCATCGACGACGCGGAAAACGACTTGTCTACTTTCGAACCGTGTTTGATAGCCATGATCTCCTACTTCTGTACGGGTTGATTCAGAATGTCCATGAAGGCGATCGAGTTGGCCTCCATCTGGAATACGAGTTTCTCGATGCGGGCCACGAGGTAGTTGTAGCCGAAGTAGGCCGGGATGCCGACCAGCAGACCCATGACCGTGGTCACCATCGCCACGTACATGCCGCTCGACAGCAGCGCCAGATCGACCGTGCCGCCCGCGGCCGACATGTCCATGAACGTGCGCACCATGCCGAGCACCGTGCCGAGGAAACCGATCATGGGGGCGCCGCCGGCGATGGTCGCCAGGAACGGCAGGTTGGTTTCGAGCTTCGAAACCTCCAGGTTGGCCACGTTCTCGATGGCCGTCTGCACGTCGCCCATCGGACGTCCGAGGCGCTCGATGCCCTTCTCGATCATGCGGGCGATGGGCGTGTCGGTCTTTTTGCAGAGGTTCACGGCCACGGCGATCTTGCCGTCGGAAATGTAATCGCGGATGCGGTTCATGAAATTCATGTCGAGCGACGAAGCCTTGCGGATGGCCAGGAAACGCTCGACGAAGATGAAGATCGTCACGCCGCCCAGCAGCAGCAGCGGCCACATGAGCCAGCCGCCCTTGACGAACATCTCCCACAGTCCCATTCGGGTCTCTTCATTCGCTGCCGCGACCTCGGCGGCAGCCTGCAAAAAATTGATCATAGTAGAAATAATAATTTATTTGAGTTTTTCTTTCTTTTCGGTTCCGCCGGCCGCGGCCGCGCGTTTCCGGCGTTCGGACCGCGGCGCAGGCGCGGCGCCGTCTTCGTCCGCAGACGGCGGGGGCGCCCCGGCGGCGGAGAGTGCCTCGGGAGCGGAGTGTGCCTCGGGAGCGGAGTGTGCCTCGGCGGGCGCATCGCCGCCGGAGGTCAGGAACGACGACACGGCGCGGTGCAGCCCGGCATCCGGTTCGTCCGTGCGCAGCGAGTCGGCGGCCCGCTGCGCCGCTTCGGCCGCGGCACGGCGCTCGGCCTGGCGGCGCGCACGGCGCTTGCGGCCGGTGAAGCGCTCGCGGATGCGGCGGCACAGGTCGCGGAAGTTGTTGAAATCCTCCTTGTAGTAGATTCCGATGCCCGTCTCCTGCAAACCCTGGTTCTCGTCGAAGCGGTCGATGGTCTGCGTGAAGCCGCGCAGCTTGAGCGTACCCGCACGGTCGATGAGCCACGTGATGTTGGCCTCGCCCATGAAGTTGGACATGTTGCGATTGACCGTCGCGGCATCGTCGAGCAGGTAGTTGCCCTCGACCTCCACGAACAGGCGGTTGTTTATGAGGCTCTTCGAGAGTCCGAAATCGAGCTCGTCGCTCGTGAGCTCCGACTTGGGACGGTAGTTGAACAGCAGGTTGTAGCCGTCGAACGAAAGCCACTTGCTGAGCATGTTCGTGAGGAACGATATGCCCGTGGCGGCCGAAGCCGAGGCACCCAGCTCGGCCATCGCGGTGTTCGTTTCGGACATGAAACTGTTGAATACGAGCAGGTAGAAGAACTGCGTATTGACCGTCTCGGGACTCGACAGCGCATTGGCCACCACGGTCTGCGTCTCGGTGTCGGCCGACGGCACGCGCACATCGAACGTCACGTCGGGGTTGGCGAGGCGGTCGCCCAGGTGGATCACGCACTCCACGGGCACCGAGCGGTCGCTGCCGACCGTGGAGGTCGTGGTGCCCGCGAGCAGCGGCGCGAGCGAGGTCTTGAGGCGGTAGACGGCGCTGATGTCGAGCAGGGCGCTCAGCGGCGCTCCGGTCCACTGGATCGTCGAGCCGTCCTCGACGGTGAAGCGGCGCGATATGAGGTTGCGCAGCGAGAAGAGCACCGTACCCTCCGTGATCGTGTAGTCGCCGTACATCTCGAAGAGGTTGCGGCGGGGTGCGATCTGAAGGTTGAGCGCCCCCTGGCCGCGGCCTCGGATGATGTTTCCCGAGGTTTCGAGCTGGAAATCGAGGTTGGGACGCACGTCGAGCGCCAGCGTGATGTTCATCGCGCCGCCCGACGACGTGCGCTCCTTGCGCCGCCGCTCGAAGAGCTGCTTCTTCCGCGCCAGCAGGTCGGTCGTGTCCGCCCGCGCGGCCGACTCGAAGGTCACGAAGTCGGCATTGACGATGTTCGTCTTGCCCGAAAGGGGCATGTTGAAAGAGGAGTTGTCCTCGGTGACGGCCGCGATGTCCATGTTCACGCCGCGCTTGTCGCCGGCGATCGTGGCGGCGCCCGAGGCGTAGACACGGCCGTAGAAAAGGTCGTTGTCGCGGCTCGTGGTGTTGAGCACCAGCATGGCGTGGGGCTCGACCCGCACGCGGTAGGCGATGTTCGACAGGTGGCTGAGATCCAGCTCGAAGTCGAGCAGTCCGTCGTTGCCCTCCGTGTCGTACACCGGCACGTCCGAGGCGCGCAGGCGGTTGCCGGCCACTTCGAGCCGCACGTCGGGCACCTCGTAGGTCGTGCGGGTGAAATCGACCGTCGTCGAGAGGCCGCGCACGCGCAGTCCGCCCCGCAGTTCGGCCCGGCGGCGTTCGCCCGCGAGGGTCAGACGGCCCGAGGCGTAGCCCTTCGTGCCCGAGACCACGCCCCGCAGCACGGGGTCGAGCAGCCCCAGGTCGAGGCTGTCCACGTCGGCCCGGGCATAGTAGCGCACCTCCGAGGGGACGAAGTAGCCCCGCACGAGGGTGTCGCTGCGCACGGGATTGCGCAGCACGACGCCGGCGCGGTTGCGCTGGAAGTCCCAGCGCGACACCAGTTGCAGCGGCGGCGCGGCGATGCCGTTCACGGCCAGGCTGTCGAAGCGCAGGTCGGCGGCGACCTCCGCGGCATGCATGGCCGACTTCACCGAGGCCGAACCGTTGATCACGCCCCCGATGCCGTAGCCCATGCGGTCGAGCAGCTGCGTGAAGGGCGAAATCTCGAAGTTGCGCAGCCGCAACGTGACCGAGTCGCCGCGGTCGCGCGACGCGCAGCCATCGACCAGCAGCTCCTGGCCGTTGTTGCGGATCGTGAAGCGGTCCACGGCGATCCGCGCCGTGTCGATGCGGATGCTGCGGGCGAAGATGCGCCACACGGTGCTGTCGCGCCGCAGGTGCGAGGGCAGGATGCGCACGCCGAGCACCGGCCCGTCGGGTCCGGGCTCGGATTCGAGCTGGGCGCGCAGTGCGAAGAGACCCGACATGCGGCGCAGCGTGTCGTCGAAACCCGCCGAGAGCTGCACGCGGCCGTCGCGCGCACCGCCCGTCAGCGAGAGGTCGCGCAGGTGGAGCATGCCGGCGTAGAGGTCCTCCGTAGCGGCATAGAAAGCCAGCGAGTCGCCGCGGTTCGAGGCGTTGATGCGGATGCGGGCCGCAAGCAGCCGGCCGCGCTCCACGTAGTCCGACGAGGCCGTGAGCGACAGCCGGTCGCTCGCGGGGTTGAAGAGGAGCCGCAGGTGCGAACCGTCGGCGACCTGCAAGCCGCGCGCCACGGCATCGACCAGCGGATTGATCCGCTTGATCTCGACCGAGAGCAGCGAGTAGTCGTCGGCCGCCGAGGGCGCGGCCTCGTGCTGCGGCGCCCGCCCGCGGGTGCCGAGCATGGGCAGGTATTTCCAGGCGCTCATCCTGAGGTAGCGGAAGACCTCGCGGTAGCTGGTCTTGCTGCGGAACGTGACGTCGGCGAAGTCGGACTGGAGCGACAGGAACTTGCTGTGTGCCGAGTTCTCGCCCCGCACGACGATCTCGCGCGCGGCGACGCTGCTGTCGTTGTAGCGGTACGAGGCGTCGGTGATGCGGATGCGGCCGTTCAGGTCGTCGAGCGAGCGGCCCGCGGCCTTGGCCTTCACCCGGGCCCGGAGCACCGACACCGAGTCGCGGGGATTGATGCGCAGCAGCGCCAGGTCGGCATGCCGCAGGTCGAGGCCGAAATCGTAGCTCGGCACCGAGTCGTTCAGATCGACCATGCCGGCGAAGTCGAAGTCGAGGCCCGGATCGCGCGCCGTCACGGCGCCGTCGAAGCGACGGCCCGAAAGGCGTCCGTCGAAGCGGATCGAGTCGTAGCCGTAGCCGTTGAATTCGAATTTCGCCACCTCGCCGCGCACCTGCGCCTCGGCGTAGCCGCGCCCCAGCACGCCGTCGATATAGGCATGGGCCGAGGCTTCGCCGAGACGCCGGCTGCCGAGCAGCCGTCCGAGGCGGAGCTCCTGCGCCGTCACGTCGCCCAGTACGCTGCGGCGGTGTCCCTCGACGGGCCGCACGCGCAGGTTGCAGTCGGCGCGCCCGGCATCGGTGCGCAGCGCCGCCTGCATGCGGAAGGCGGAGAGGCGGCCCGCGAAACGACCTGCGAGCGCGATCGACCCCGCATTGCGGGCGATGCGCAGCGCCCCGGACGGCAGGCCGTCCCGCACGAAAGCGCCGGCGATCCGTTCGAGGTCTCCGGCCTCGGTAGCCAGCGTGCGCAGGTCCAGGTCGAAGGAGGCCTGTCCCATGTCGGGCAGGCCGCGGACTTCGGCCCGGGCCGCGAGCCGCGTGGACTCGCCCGTGCGCAGGTCGCGCACGTCGGCCGTGAAGTCGGACACGGTACCCTCCGCATCGCAGTCGATGGAGGTGAGCACCAGGCCCTTTCCGGCGAGCTTCGGCACGAAGTAGGCCAGGTCCTCCGTCGCGAGGGTCGAGCCGCGCACGGAGGCGTCGAGGCGCACGGAGTCGATGAAATGGCGGTATTCGGACCACGAGCCGCCCACGAGCGACACCTCGGGCATGCGGAGCGCACTGCGGGCCGTGCGGAGCGCCAGGTCCGAGAAGCCGATGCAGCCGTTGTTCAGATAAAAGCGGCCCGAGAAGTCGTCGAGCGCGAAGCCGCTGCGTTCGCGCCCCGAGAGCGAACGGATCGTCATGTGAATGGCCGTGCCGTCGATGGTCAGCTCCTCCACTTCGCCCGCGAGCTGCGTGAGGTGGAGATGGCCGAAGTCGATGCCGTAGGGCGGATTTTTCGGTTGCAGCCGTTCGAGGCAGAAGGTCATGCCGTCGATGCGGGCCGAAGCGATCGTAAGCCGGAAGTTCGCCTCGCGCTTCTTTTTCTTCTTGCGCGAGAGGCGGGCGACGACCTGCTTGATGTTCAGCTCGCCCTCGGGCGTCTCGTGCAGACAGAGGCGCGCATTTTCGATGCGGGCCTCGCCCAGCGCCAGGCCTCCGCCCGAGAACCCGAAGCGCCGCACGACGGCCTCGGCGCGCCCGGCGTAGAGCAGCGTGTCGTGCTGGAAATCCTCCACGTAGAAATCCTCGACCTCGATGCGGGTGAAGCGCGTGATGCGCACGTGGCCGATGCGCACGGCGGTGCCCAGCCTCCGCGAAACCGCCGCCGCGGCCTTGTCCACGACGAAGTTCTGCACCGCCGGGAGCTCCAGCAGCAGCGTCAGCGCCACGGAGAGCATGACGAGCGACAAAAGCGCCGCCGCGATCACCTTTCCCAATATTTTTATACCTTTGCGCACTGTAAGGCCGTTTTAACCTGCAAAGTTAGCAAAATAGTTAAAAACAGAACGAAAATCAAGATGGATATTACAATCCTGGGCATCGAATCGTCGTGCGACGACACCTCGGCGGCGGTACTGCGCAACAACGTGCTGCTGTCGAACGTCATCGCCTCGCAGGCCGTGCACATGAAGTACGGCGGCGTGATCCCCGAGCTGGCGTCGCGGGCCCACCAGCAGAACATCATCCCCGTGGTGGACACCGCGCTGCGCGAAGCCGGAATCGCTCCGAACAAACTCGATGCCATCGCGTTCACGCGGGGCCCCGGATTGCTCGGATCGCTCATGGTGGGCGTGTCGTTCACCAAGGGCCTGGCGCTCGCGCACGACATCCCCCTGGTCGAGGTCAATCACCTGCGGGGCCACATCCTCTCGCACTTCATCGACCTGCCGGACCGCACCATGCCCCACCCCGGCTTCCCGTTCCTGTGCCTGCTGGTGAGCGGCGGCCACACCCAGATCGTGCGCGTGGATTCGCCGCGCGACATGCGCATCCTCGGCACGACGATCGACGACGCGGCGGGCGAGGCGTTCGACAAGTGCGCCAAGGTGATGGGACTCCCCTACCCCGGCGGCCCGGTGATCGACCGCCTGGCCGCCGAGGGCGCCCCCGGGGCGTTCCGCCTCGCACGGCCCCGCGTCGAGGGCTACGACTACTCGTTCTCGGGCCTCAAGACCTCGTTCCTCTACCTGCTGCGCGACCGCATGGCCGAGGACCCGGCCTTCATCGAAGCACGCAAGGCCGACCTCTGCGCCTCGCTCCAGCACACCATCGTCGAGATCCTGCTCGACAAGCTCGTCCGCGCATCGAAGGACACGGGCATACGCGACATCGCCGTGGCGGGCGGCGTGTCGGCCAACTCGGGCCTGCGCGACGGCATCGTACGCACGGGACTCAAACGCGGCTGGCGCACCTTCCTGCCCCCGCTGAAGTTCACCACCGACAACGCCGCCATGATCGCCATGGCCGGCTACTACAACTACCTCCACGGCGACTTCGCCGGGCTGGACACCGCCCCCACGGCGCGCATCGAGGGGTTCTGAGGCCCAAACGCAAAAAAACGAAAGGCGGGGAGACGACTTCCCGCCTTTTTGCGTACCTTTACGGCTGTTTTTAACACTAATTCATAAAAGAATGAAATCATTGAAAATCGGAAACCTCACGGCCACCGTCCCCATCGTGCAAGGGGGCATGGGCGTAGGCATATCGCTTTCGGGACTGGCCTCGGCCGTCGCGTCCGAGGGCGGAATCGGCGTCATCTCCTCCGCGGGGCTGGGCGCCATCTACAGCCACCTGTCGAAGGACTACCGCCAGGCCAGCATCGCAGGCCTGCGCGAGGAGCTGCGCAAGGCCCGCGCCGCCACGAAGGGCATCATCGGCGTGAACGTCATGGTCGCCATGTCGAACTTCGCCGACATGGTGCGCACGGCCGTAGCCGAGAAGGCCGACATCATCTTCTCGGGCGCGGGGCTGCCGCTCAACCTGCCCGCCTTCCTCACCGAGGGGGCCCGCACGAAGCTGGCGCCCATCGTCTCGTCGGCGCGCGCCGCGGTGCTGCTGTGCCGCAAATGGCTCGCCGAGTACGACTACGTGCCCGACGCCATCGTAGTCGAAGGCCCCAAGGCCGGCGGACACCTCGGCTACAAGCGCGAGCAGATCGAAGACGCAAATTTCGCACTCGAACGCATCCTGCCCGAGGTGGCCGGAGCGGTCGGCGCTTTCGCGGCGGAGCACGACCGCCGCATCCCCGTGATCGCCGGCGGCGGCATCTACACGGGCGAGGACATCTACCGCATCATGCAGCTCGGCGCCGACGGCGTGCAGATGGGCACGCGTTTCGTGACCACGGAGGAGTGCGATGCGGCCGACGCCTTCAAGCAGAGCTACCTCGACGCGGGCCCCGAGGACATCGAGATCATCCAGAGCCCCGTAGGCATGCCGGGCCGCGCGCTGCGCAGCTCGTTCCTCGAAAAGGTGCGCGAGGGCCTCAAACGGCCGAAGGCGTGTCCGTTCGACTGCATCAAGACCTGCGACATGGTGCACTCGCCCTACTGCATCATGCTGGCGCTCTACAACGCCTTCCGGGGCAAGTTGCAGAACGGCTACGCCTTCTGCGGCGCCAACGCCTGGCGGGCCGACAAGATCCAGAGCGTGCGCGAGCTGATCGCCTCGCTCCGCACCGAGTACGACAACTTCTCGCTCCGCGAACGGCTCTTCGGCGCCGACGCGCCGGCCGTCGTGCCCGAACGGTAGCGGCACGATGCGCGGCTTCCGCGGCCGAAAGCCGGTCGGACGCCGGTCGGACGCCGGTCGGACGCCGCCCGAAGCGCTGCGGAGGCGTCGCACCCCAAGGGCGCGGGCGGAGTGTCCGCCCCGCCCCGCAAACGGAAAACGCCCCGTCGTACAGGTTACGACGGGGCGTTTCGCATACGTCGCCGCGCTCAGAAAAACCGCACGCCGCGCAGCCTGCCGTTTCCCGTGGCGGCCGCCTCGCGCTCGACGATGCCCGTGAGCACGTCGGGGGCGTCGTGCCAGCGGTTCGCGCGGAACTTGCGCCGGTAGGCGGTCAGGTGGGCCCAGAACTCGGGCCAGCGCTGCTGCCATCCCCGCGGGAAGCGCAGCGTGTGGAGCACCGTGGCCGAATTGGAGAGGATGCGGGCCTCCTTGTTGGCGCTCTGATGAAACCACTCCACGCGCACGCCCGGAGCCCGGGCCTGCACCGCCCGGGCGAAGCCGCGGCCGCCGTTGTTGCTCTCCACGGAGGCCTGGCGCACGCCCGCCGCGCGCAGCATCGCAGCCACGAGCTCCTCGGTCACCTCCATCGGCTCGCGCGAGTAGACCACGTCGGTCACGTAGACCGCCCCGTCCGTATCCACGGCGTAGCAGACCGAACAGAGGTAGTCGTCGCCCGTGTCGGCCGTGTCGGTGTAGTTGGCCAGGCGCACCAGCTCGCGCGGCAGCTCCTCGTACTCCGAGAAGTTCGTACCGTAGAGCAAGCCCTCGCGGGCGGCCGGACGCCCCTGGTACATGCACTCGAACTGCAACGGATCGAGCCGCCGCTTGTCGGCCAGCAGCGCGGCGTCGTGCTGCTCCTCCCACAGCGCCGCACCGGCGGGCCGGGGGTCGATCTGCGTGGGCGGCGACGCCTTGAGGGCCTCGAAGTTGAGGTGCAGCCACACGTCGGGAGGCGTCGTGTCGAGCTGCTCCCACGCCCGCAGCTCGGCCACCCGTTCGCGCCGCAGCAGCCGGCCGATCAGGTCCTCGTCGTGCCAGCGCGTGAAGACGATCAGTTCGCGCGAGCGGTTGTGCATGCGCGTGCGCACGACCGACGTATACCACTCCCAGCAATTCTCGCGTATGATGGGCGAGTTGGCCTCCATCGCGTCCTTGTAGAGGTCGTCGAGGATGAAGCAATCGACCCGGTTGCCCGTGAGCGAACCCTCGCGCCCGACGGAGAGCAGCCCGCCCCGGCGGCCGATGATCTCCACCTCGTCGGCCGTGCGGATGTAGTTGGGCGGCCTGGTCCCGCGCTTGATCGTGGTGGCGGGAAAATGCGCGGCGTACTCCTCCGTGTCGAGGATGCGCTGCACGCGGCGGTTGAACTTCGAGGCGAGCGCCGCGGAGTAGGAGGCGATGGCCACGCGCAGGTCGGGATCGAGGCCCAGCAGGTAGGCGGGGAGGAGCGTGGTAGCTCCCGTGCTCTTGCCGTGCTGGGGCGGCATGGTGACGATGAGCCGCCGGATGCGGCCCGCGGCGAACGCCTCCAGCACGCGGTAGTAGGCCCGGTGGAAGGGCCTCAGCTCCAGAAAGGGATAAACCTCGCAGGCGAAGTCGGCCAGCGAGGGCACGCGGTCAGCCGCACACATAGTCGCGCAGCACGTTGAATGAAAAGTCGTTCAGCACCTCGCCCTCGGGCGCGACGGTATGGAACTCCCACCACACGGGCATCATGTCCGCGACGGGGCGGCTCACTCCGTCGGGCGCCTCGACGATCGTGCGGTAGACGATGATCGAGGCCGTGAGGCGGCAGTCCGTATCGCCGAACGGGAAGAACAACGAGCCGGAGAAGTAACCTGAGGCATCCAGCGCATCGAGCAGCCGCGAAGCCGTTTCGCGGTAAAGATCGGGAGTGACGGAATAAATCATAATCGTTTTCGGTTTAATTTTTGTCGGTCAGAAATAAATTTCTTAACTTTGCAGCACAAAGATATATTCAATTATTGAATTTGATTCCATAAAGTTTAATTTTTTACCATCAATAATTCCGATACGATGACGACAGGAGAACGCATAAAATTGATACGCAAGCAACTCGGCATGACGCAAGAGCAGCTTGCACAACGACTTGGCATCGGCAAAGCGGCCCTTTCGATGATCGAAACCGGACGTACGGGGCTCTCGTCGCGCAACCGCAACATCCTGGTTCAGGAATTGAACGTCAATCCCGAGTGGCTCGACACCGGGGCGGGCGACGCGTTCAATGCCGAGCCCGACCTGACGGCCTACATGCTCCGCACGGACCACACGCTGCCCATGCAGAGCGTCCCCCTCTACTCGATCGAGGGCACGGCGGGTCTCGTGCCGCTCTTCGCCGACCGCAACCGCGCGCACGCGATCAACTACATACACATCCCCAACCTACCCAAGTGCGACGGCGCCATCTACATCGCGGGCGACTCGATGTATCCGCTGCTCAAGAGCGGCGACATCGTGCTGTACAAGCAGTTGCGCGACCTGGACGACATTTTCTGGGGCGACATGTACCTGCTCTCGATCGACATCGACGGCGAGGAGTACATCACCGTGAAGTACATCCAGAAGTCGGAGCGCCCGGGCTACGTGAAACTCGTGAGCCAGAACCCCCACCATGCGGACAAGGAGGTGGCTCAGGAGCGCATCCGCGCCCTGGCGCTCGTGAAAGCCAGCATCCGCATGAACTCGCTGCGCTGACCGCGGCCCGAGGCCGGGCACAGGCCGCAAGCCGCTCCGGCACCCGTCGCACGGAAAGAGCGGCGCGGCGCCCGCTGCGGGCGCCGCGGCCGTTCGGGCACGGCGATTGCATGCGGCACAGGAGGAAAGAGACCCAGCCGGGGAGAGGGCTCCGGACACCGCGCCGAAACCCGCCCCCCCCTCGAACCGCGGAACTGCGAACCGCTGCCGGGAGGGTCTCGGAACCGGGCCGCCCGCCGCCCGGCCGCAAAGCGAAACGAGACGAAACGTCCCGCAAAGGCGGGCTGCAAATGACAAATCACACGAAAAAGCATACACCGCATTCGTTTTTTACGTATCTTTGTAGAAATTCTTTTTTCGAATACGGAAGACGGAACATCATTCAATCAAACCTTTTATTCATGAACACACACTACATGCAGGGGGGGGGGAAATTCCCGCGCGTACACCGCACCCCGAATGGAGACCCTGGAGGTATCCGCTGAAAAAGGATTCGCCGCATCGAGCGACATCACCGGCGACGACATGTTCGGCGGAGCCGGCGGCAACGTACCCGACGACAACGGATCGTGGTGGTAAATCGAGTATCGAACCGAATAACAACGGAAAAAACATGAAAAGACTTTTTCTTATTTCGGGTCTGATGCTCGCGGCATCGGCCCTCACCGGCTGCGGCAAGGATGACGCCGCCAACCTGTCCGCAAAGGGCGCAGACGTACGCATCGAGGCCTCGCTGCCCGAGAGCCGCACCGACATCGGCTATGCCGACGGCGCCTACACCGTGAACTGGAAGACGGGCGACAACATCTACGTTTCGGCCTACACCGAGGCCGAGAAGGGCGGCGACACCTGGACCTGGGGCAAGCCCTACAAGACCAATGCACCCCGCACCTACACCTTCGACGGCACGCAGTTCGCCATGCCCGAGAACGGCCACGTGCCGGCCGGCACCTACACCTTCACGGCGGTGTACACCAACAAGAGCCAGGCGACCTACCCCGACACCAACAAGCTCTCCGAGAAGCAGACGCAGGACTGCAACGCCCCGACGGCCCATCTGGCCGAGTACGACTGCCTGATCGGCTCGTCCACCGCGACGCTGCCCGACGCGCAGCCCGCGTTCACCATGAAGCGCGTCTACACCTGGATGAAGATCACGGTGAAGAACTCCACGGGCGCCGCCAAGACCGTACAGTCGCTGGAATTCTCAAGCAACGCCAACCTGGCGGGCATCTACGACCTCGACTTCGCGGCCGGCACCGCCAACTTCAAGTCGGGCGGCCAGAACAGCATCACCGTGACGCTGGAGAACGCTCCCGAGCTGGCCGCAGGAGCCACGCAGGACGTATATTTCGTCATGGCGCCCCACACCTATAACGGCGAGGCTACGATCACGGTGAACACCGCCGACGGCGAAACCTTCACCGAGACCCGCACCATCAACACCACGTTCGCCGCGGGCGCCGCGTCGAGCGCCACGTTCGAAATGACCGCAGCCGCGGCTCCCGACGTGTACGAACTGGTGACCGCCGACGGAGCATTCGCCGACGGCGGCGAGTACCTCATCGCCATCAAGTCGGGCGCAGCCGACGAGTACTGGTTCCTCATTCCCGGCACCACGGGCGCCAACCTCTCGGCCATGAACGAGCTGACCGTAGCCGCCGACAACACCGTATCGACCGCCAACACGAAGTATACCTGGACGGCCGAAGCCAACGACACGGGCTTCGCACTCCGCAACGACGAAGGCACCTACATCACCTACACCGGTTCGGGCACCAACCTCGTGACGAAGGGCACCCTGAACCCCGACAGGAAGAACGGTCTCTGGATCCCGACCTTCATCGAGGGCGGCTACTACAAGCTCCAGTACCAGAGCACGTCGGGCCGCTTCTTCGGCGTCAATGCGGGACCTGTGGCGATGAAGGCCTACGCCAACAGCAACTTCATCAACCAGTTCAATCCGGCATCGGCGCTCAAGCAGAACTGCGGCGCGCTGTCGGTCTTCCGCAAGAAGGGCAACTGAACGGAGGGCGGCGACGGCGGCGGGGGTGAGACTCCCGCCGCCCCATCCCCCGCTCTGGGTTACGGAGGGTGGATGGAAATGCCGGGCGCTCTGGACAACGAAGACTACTTCTACTACGCGCATGCCGCGCTGCCGTCGAACGCAGCCCTGCGCAACTACTCGTTCTGCCTCGACAAGACGCGCTACTGCGCGCTGTGGGTGGCTTATCCGCTGCACGCCTGCTACCTGGGCGAGGCCGACCGCACCGACAAGTTCGGCTACGATCCCGACGTGCCGACCGCATGGCAGGCCAACATCGGCAGCAACGCCTACTATCCGCAGGGCGGCGCTTCATACAGCCACGCCCGGGGGCATCAGCTCCCCTCGGCGGACCGCACGGCCACGGAGGCGGACAACGCAACGACCTTCTACGCCACGAACATGACGCCGCAGTTGCAGACGCTCAACGGCGGACAGTGGCAGTCGCTGGAGAGCAAGGTCCGCGACTGGATTTGCAGCGACACGCTCTACGTGGTGACGGGCGCCTGGTTCGATCCGAACCGCACGCCGCACTACGCCTACGACAGCAAGGGTCAGGGCAAGGCCTGCCCCGTGCCCACGCACTACTGGAAAGTGCTGCTGCGCTCGAAGTCGGGAAACACCGGAAAACCGCTGCGCGAGCTTCCGGCCTCGGAACTGCAAAGCATCGGATTCTGGATGGACCACGACGACAAGAACTCGTGGAACGTCGCATCGAGCGCTTGCAGCGTCCGCGAAATCGAGCGGCACACGGGCTTCACATTCTTCGTGAACGTTCCCGACGCTCCGAAGAGCACATGGGACGGCACGCTCTGGAAAGGGCTCTGACCCGCAGTTTCCGGGCCTTGTTCCTTGCTCCCACCTCACGACACAACCCCCGCTTCCCGCGGGGGTTGTTTTTTATTCGCGCCGGATCCGTTCAGCGGAGTTCCTCTGACTCAGATTCTGTTTTCGACTTTGCCTCTTGCTTTTGCGCCCTGTTCCGGACTTTTACGCTCTGTCTGACGCATCCCGCTGCGCCGGCCTCTGTCCACACGGTTCCCGGGCCGCAGCCTGCTGAGCGCACGCAAACGAAGCGAAAGCGCATGTGCGGGCCTCCGCCGCCCGGAGCACCTGCGTCGAGGCACGCCGCTGCCCGGAACGTCAGCGCCGGCGCATGGCGCCCCGCGCGTGCGCAGCGGCGGCACCGGAGATCAATGCCGCGTCTCCACCGCTGCGGGGTCGTGCTTGTAGCGGAATACCACGGCGAAAAGCAGCGCCACGACCAGCGCGTAAGCGGCGAAAAAGAGCCATGCGTGCGACCAGCCCGCAACCTGCTCCGCCGGCGTCGCCTGCGAATAGACGAAGCGATTGACCACGACCTGCGCGCCGAGCGTGCCGACCATCGCACCGATGCCGTTGGTCATGATCATGAAGAGCCCCTGGGCCGAGGAGCGGATCGCCACGTCGGTCGTATTATTCACGTAGAGCGAACCCGAAACGTTGAAAAAGTCGAACGCCACGCCGTAGACGATCATCGAAAGCACGAACATCCACACGCCGCCGCCCGGATTGCCCAGCCCGAACAGACCGAAGCGCAGCACCCAGGCGAACATGGCCATGAGCATGACGCGCTTGATGCCGAAGCGCTTCAGGAAGAAGGGAATCAGCAGGATACAGAGCGTCTCCGACACCTGCGACAGCGAGATGAGCGCATTGGCATGGTTGGCGCCGAACGTGGCAGCGTATTCCGGAATGTCTCGGAACGAGGTGATGAACGGATTGGCGAAGCCGTTGGTGATCTGGAGCGACACGCCCAGCAACATGGAGAAGATGAAGAAGATGGCCATCTTCTTCTGGCGGAACAGCGTGAATGCCCGCAGCCCCAGGGCATCGACCAGGCTTTTGCGGCTGCCCGTGCGGTTCACCGGGCACTCGGGCAGCGTGAAGGCATAGGCGCCGAGCACGAGCCCCAGCGCCGCGCACTGCACGAACTGCATGCTCGAAGTCTGGAAACCCGCGGCGTCGCACACGAGCATCGAGCAGATGAAACCCACGGTACCCCACACGCGGATGGGCGGGAAGTCCTTCACCGTATCGCGCCCCGCGCCTTCGAGCACGGCATAGGCCACGGAGTTCGAGAGGGCGATGGTCGGCATGTAGAAAGCGACGCTGAGCGAATAGAGGGCGAAAAGCGGCCCGAAAGCCACCCCGTCGCCCGCACCGAGGGCATACCACCCCGCCGCCCCCATGAACAGGGCCGCCGCGAGGTGGCAGAGCCCCAGCAGTCGCTGGGCCGGAATCCAGCGGTCGGCGACGATGCCCAGCACGGCGGGCATGAAGAGCGACACGACGCCCTGCATGGCATAGAACATCCCGATGTGCGCCGCAAGGCCTGCCTTCACCAGGTAGGATCCCATCGAAGTAAGGTAGGCGCCCCAGATGGCATACTGGAGGAAGTTCATTACGATAAGTCGAAGTTTGACACTCATATTTTTCTGTTTTAGTGTTTATTACACATTATCGGCACCGTCGCGGCGCAAGCGTTCGAAAACAAATATACAAATTTTTTGCGTTTTTTCTTTGGAATCGAAAAAATTTGTCTTAATTTTGCACCGTCAAACAGAGACAATGAGCTATGGTGTAATGGTAACACAACAGATTCTGGTCCTGTTATTCCAGGTTCGAATCCTGGTAGCTCAACTGAAACCTGCGACTTTCCAAGGTCGCAGGTTTTTTCTTTTTCCACCCGGCCCGCTTCCGAGACAGATCCCCCGGCAACAGGCCAAAGAAAAACAGACCGCCGCCGGCAGACACACGAGGTCTGCCGGCGGCGGCGTATCGCGGCAATCGCGCCCGCGTCGGCGGGGCGGTTATTCGCCGAGTCCCATCTTGTCGATCAGCGCCTGCGTCTCGGGCTTGTGGCCGCGGAAACGCACGTAGAGCGTCATCGGATGCTCGTGGTCGCCCTGCGACAGGATGTTGTCGCGGAACGAACGGGCCACTTCGCGGTCGAAAATCCCCTTCTCGCGGAACAGCGAGTAAGCGTCGGCCTCCAGCACCTCGGCCCACTTGTAGCCGTAGTATCCGGCCGAATAGCCGCCCGAGAAGATGTGCGAGAACGAGGGCGTAATCGCCGTGCCGGGCACCACGGGCAGCACCTGCGAGGGAGCCATCGCCGCCGTCTCGAACTCCGTGACGTCGCCCGCGAAGGGTTCGCGGAGGCTGTGCCATGCCATGTCCGTGAGACCGAGCGAGAGCTGGCGCACGTTGCCGTAGGCCGCCAGGTAGTGCTGCGCGGCGATGATGCGATCGACGAGTTCGGCCGGAATGGGTTCGCCCGTCTCGTAATGCGCGGCCCACAGGTCGAGGAACTCCTTCTCCGAGGCCCAGTTCTCCATGATCTGCGAGGGCAGCTCCACGAAGTCGTGCTTCACGTTCGTGCCGTTGAGCGAGAGGTATTCGCCCTGCGCGAAGATGCCGTGGAGCGAATGTCCGAACTCATGGAGGAAAGTGGTCACCTCGTCGAAGGTGAGCAGCGAGGGCTTCGTGTCGGTAGGCTTGGTGAAGTTCATCACGAGCGACACCAGCGGACGCACCTCGCGGTCGCCGACGCGGTACGTGCCGCGGAACTCGGTCATCCAGGCTCCGGCACGCTTCGAGGCGCGCGGGAAGAAGTCGAGATAGAGCACCGCGAGGAAGCGGCCGTCGGCGTCGGTCACCTCGTAGGCCGTGACGTCGGGATGGTACACGTCGATCTCCTTCGCCGGCGTGAACTCGATGCCGTAGAGCTTGTTCGCGAGCAGGAACACGCCCTTGACCACGTTTTCGAGCTTGAAGTAGGGCTTGACCAGCTCGTCGTTCACCGCATAGCGCTGGTTCTTGTACTTTTCGGAATAGTAGGCCCAGTCCCAGGGCATGATGCGGCCCTCCAGGCCGAGCGAATCGGCGTAGGCGTTCACCGTCTCGTAGTCGCGCACGGCGTAGTCGCGCGTGCGGTCGAGCAGGTCGGCCAGGAAGTCGTTCACCGTCGCGGCCCGCTCGGCCATGCGGTCTTCGAGCACGTAATCGGCATAGCTCTCGTGGCCCAGGAGGTTGGCGATGCGCAGACGCAGCTCGGCGATGCGCTTCACGATCTCCGTGTTGTCGTACTCGCCGCCCACGCAGCGCGTGTAGTTCGCACGCCACAGCCGCTCCTTGAGCGCGCGGTCCGACGAGTAGGTCAGGAACGGCATGTAGCTCGGGGCGTGGAGCGTCACGGTCCACCCCTTGCGGCCGCGCGACCGGGCCTCGGCGGCCAGCTCCTCGCGCAGGAACTCGGGCAGCTCGGCCACCTTCGACGCGTCGTCGATGTCGAGCGTGAAGGCGTTGGTCGCGGCCAGCACGTTCTGACCGAAGCGGAGCATCAGCTCGGCCTCCTCGGAGGTGTACTTGCGGTAGAGCTCCTTATCCTCGTCCGACAGCGCCGCACCCTGGCGCGCGAAGCTGCGGTAGGTCTCCTCCAGCAGCTTCCTGTCCTCCTTCGAGAGGCCGAATCCCGGATGCTCGTACACCGCCTTCACGCGGGCAAACAACTCGGGATTGAGGGCGATGTCGTTCTGCAACTCGGTCAGCGCGGGCTGCATGTCGAGGGCGATCTGCTGCATCTCCTCCGACGTATCGGCCTCCAACAGGTTGAAGAAAAGGCCCGAAATGCGGTTCAGCAGCGCCCCCTGGCGCTCCAGCGGCACGATGGTGTTGCGGAACGTCGGCTTGGCCGGATTGTTCACGATGGCCTCGATCTCGGCGCGCACCACGGCGATGGCCGTCTCGAATGCGGGCGCATAGTGCTTCGTCTCGATCCGCGAGAAAGGAGGCGTCTGACGGGGCGTATCCCACTCCTCGACCAGCAGCGGGTTCGAGGTGTCGATTTCCGGCAGCTTCACGACGGGCATCGTATCGCCGCCGCATGCCGCCAAAAGGGTAAATGACATAACGATCAGTGTTTTTTTCATTCGGTTATAATGTTAGGTTCTTCAATTCGTTCGGGTCGCAGCGGTCCCGGAGGTCCCGAAGGTCCCGCCGCTGCGGTGCGGTCGCCCCGCAGGACGCAGCCCCTCAGGACGCAGCCCCTCAGGCGAAGGTCTCCGGCCCGTGTCCGGCCCGTGTCCGGCATCGACCCGCCCCGACCCCGCGGCAAAGCCGTGGAATCGGGGCGGGCGACGGTAGTATTTCCCTCCGGACCGGCATTCCGGACCGGCAGCGCTTCGGATCTCCGGCGCACAGCCGGTCCGGCCGTCGCGACGGCCGCTATTCGGCTGCCGGCGTCTCCTTCGCGGGCTCCTGCCACAGACCGCGGGCCTTGAGAAGCGCCGTCTTGTCGGGATCGGCACCGCGGAAGTTGCGGTACATCGTCATTCCGGGCTCCGAACCGCCGCGTTCGAGCACCTTCGAGCGGAAGTCGGCCGCCACCTTGCGGTTGAAGAGGTCGCCGCTCTCCTTGAAGGCCTGGAACGCATCCTTGTCGAGCACCGCGGCCCAGGTGTAGAAGTAGTAGCCGGCCGAGTAGCCGCCGTCGAAGATGTGGCTGAAGTAGGTGTAGCGGTAGCGGGGCTCGATCTGCGGGATCAGTCCGAGCGACGCGGTCACGCCCTTCTCGTACTCGTTCACGTCGAACGGCGCGTAGTCGTGCTCGTCGTGCAGGCGCAGGTCGGTGAGCGACGCGGCCAGCAGCTCGGTGGTTCCGAAGCCCTGGTTGAAATACTGGCTGTTGCGCAGCTTCTCCACCAGCTCGTCGGGAATCACCTCGCCCGTGAGGTAGTGCGTGGCGTACTGACGCAGCATCTCGGGTTCGAAAGCCCAGTTCTCCATGATCTGCGAGGGCAGCTCCACGAAGTCGCCCTCCACGTTGGTCAGACCGCGGTAGCGCACCTTGTGGAACATGAAGTGGAGCGCATGGCCGAACTCGTGGAAGAAGGTCTCCGTCTCGTCAAGCGTGAGCAGCGACGGCGCGGTCTTGGTCGGAAGCGTGAAGTTGCACACGATGCTCAGCACCGGAGCCACGCGCTCGCCGTTCTCGTAGCGCTGCTCGGTGTAGCTGCCGCACCACGCGCCGCCCGACTTGCTGCTGCGGGGGAAGAAGTCGAAGTAGAGCACCGCCAGGTGCGAACCGTCGGCGTCGAGCACCTCGTAGGCCGTGGCGTCAGCGTGGTATACGGGCACGGCGATCGGACGGAACGTAATGCCGTAGAGGCGGTTCGCCAGGAAGAAGACGCCGTTCTGCACGTTCTGCAACGAGAAGTACGGACGCAGCATCTCCTCGTCGAGGTCGTATTTCTGCTTGCGGACCTTCTCGGCGTAATACCACCAGTCCCAGGGTTCGAACACGGCACCCTCCTCGTCGGCACGCAGCAGCGGCTCCATCTCGGCCAGCTCCTCCTTCGCGCGGCCGAGCGCCGCGGGCCATATGCCCTCCAGCAGGTCGAACGCCGCACGGGGCGTGCCGGCCATCTGGTCGGCGATGACGTATGCGGCATAGGAGTCGTAGCCCAGCAGGTGGGCTTTCTCGGTGCGCAGACGCAAGAAGTCGTTCACCAACTGCTTGTTATCGTTCTTGTCGTCGTGGTTCGCACGCGTCAGATAGCCCTCGTAGAGCTTGCGGCGCAGGTCGCGGCGCGACGAGTAGGTCATGAAAGGCAGCAGGCTCGGCTTGTCGAGCGTGAAGACGTACTTGTCCTTCAGACCGCGCTGCACGGCCTTCTCGTGCGCAGCGTCACGCACCGACTGGGGCAGCCCTTCGAGGTCCTCCTCCGAGAGTTCGAGCGCGAAGCCCGCATTCTCGGCCAGCACGTTGTTGCCGAACTTCACACCGGTGACCGACAGGTCGGCATTGATCTGCTTCAGGCGCTCCTTCTGCTCCGCGTCGAGCAGCGCGCCCGCACGCACGAAGCCGCGGTAGGTCTTCTCCAGCAGACGCATCTGCTCGGCATCGAGTCCCATGGTTTCGCGGCGGTCGTAGAGCGCCCGCACCCGCTCGAAGAGTCGGTCGTTCATCAGGATCCTGTCGTAATGGGCGGCCAGGCGGGGCATGATCTGCTCCTGCACGGCCTGGAGCTGCTCGTTGGTGTCGGCGGCACAGATCATGCCGAACACCAGCTCCACCTGCGCGAGCATGCGGCCCGCGTCGTCGAAGGCCAGCAGGGTATTCTCGAACGTAGGCTCGTCGTTATTCGAGGCGATGGCCTCGACCTCCGCCTCGTTGAGCGACATCGCACGCTCGAATGCGGGCACGTAGTGCTCGGGGCGGATCTTGTCGAAAGGCGGCACACCGTAGGGCGTGTCCCACTCGACGAAAAACGGGTTCTCATCCGCAGTACGTGCGGAATTGCAGGATGCAAGACTCATAAATGCACAACAAGTGAACAATAATCGTGTGAAACGTCTCATCTATTCGTGTTATTTTGTTTACCTTTGCGCAAAGTTAATCGAAAATCGTCAATTTTTGTTCGGCATGCAACTTTTTTATGCACCCGATTTCACCCCTCCGACGCATACGCTGGACGAACAGGAGTCGAAACACTGCATCCGCGTGCTGCGTCTGGGCACGGGAGATACCTTATATATAACGGACGGACGGGGCGCCATGCACCGCTGCCGCATCGTCGCCCCCGACCCGCGCCGCTGCACGGTGGAGGTCGAACACACCGACCCCGACTACGATCGCCTGCCCTACCGCCTCACGATGGCCGTGGCCCCCACCAAGAACGCCGAACGCTTCGAGTGGTTCCTGGAGAAGGCGACCGAGATCGGCGTGACCGAAATCGTGCCCATCGCCACCGAGCACAGCGAACGCCGGGGCTACAAACCCGAGCGGGGCGGCAAGATCCTCGCAGCGGCCATGAAGCAGTCGCTCAAGGCGTTCCTGCCCCGCCTCGCCCCCCTCACCCCCTTTGCCGAACTGTTGGCGCGCCCCGCCGCGGGCCGTCGGCTGATCGCCCACTGCGGCCCCGCACGCTCGGCCGCGGGCAAACGCCACCTCGCCGCCGCGATCCGCCCCGGCGAGGAGGTCACGGTGGCCATAGGCCCCGAGGGCGACTTCTCGGCCGCGGAGATCGACGCGGCACTGGCCGCGGGATTCGAGGAGATCACCCTCGGGACACAGCGCCTGCGCACCGAAACGGCCGCCGTAGCGGCCACGGTGACGGTCGCGAATACCAATACGACGAATTAACCCTGCAAGCTATGTTTCCATATCTTCTGACGGCTTTGGCCGCCGTCGCCGCGGCCATTTTCGGCGCTCCCCTGCGAGCGAAAGCCTGGGTCGCACTCGCGGTCGTCGCCGCCGCGTCCGCATGGGCCGGGAGCACGGCGATCGGCGTGCTGGCCGACGGCGCCCCCCGCATCCTGTGGCAGGCCGACGGATTCCTGCTCGGCGGAGGCGGAGGCTCGATGGACACCCTCTCGGCGCTCTTCGTGCTGCTGATCTCCCTCGGCTCGGTCGCCTCCGTGCTCTACTCGCACGGCTACCTGGCCCACTCGCTGGCCGAGAAATCCCCGGCCCACGTCTCGCTCCATTACACGGCCCTCACGGTCATGGCGCTCTCGATGCTGGGCGTGGCGACCTCCGACGGAGGCTACACGTTCCTCTTCTTCTGGGAGCTGATGACCATCGCCTCGTTCCTGCTGATCCTCTACGACGCCGAGCGGCGCGAGACCGTGCGGGCCGCCCTGGCCTACCTCATCATGATGCACATCGGCTTCGTGCTGCTCGTGGCGGGCTTCGCCACGCTCGACCGCGCATGCGGCTCGGCCGACTTCGCAGCGCTCGCCGGCTACTTCGCCGGCCGCAACCCCCTGCCGCTGTTCCTCGTCTTCCTGCTCGGCTTCGGCATGAAGGCGGGTCTGTTCCCCATGCACGTATGGCTGCCGCAGGCCCACCCCGCGGCGCCGTCGCACGTCTCGGCCCTCATGTCGGGCGTGATGATCAAGACGGGAATCTACGGCATCCTGCGCGTTACGGCGCAGCTCGCCGACCTGCCCGCACTCCGCACCGCGGGCCTCATCCTCCTGGGCTGCGGCATCGCCACCGGACTGTGGGGCATCCTCCTCGCCTCGGCCCAGAACGACATCAAACGCCTGCTGGCCTATTCGAGCATCGAAAACGTGGGCGTCATCCTCATCGGCGCGGGCGTCGGCACCCTCGGCCTGGCCGCGGGCAACGACACGGTGGCCGCCTGCGGCCTGTGCGGCGCGCTGCTCCACACGTTCAACCATTCGCTCTTCAAGTCGCTGCTCTTCTTCGGCGCGGGCAACGTGCTGACGCAGACCCGCACCCTGTCGCTCGACGCGCTGGGCGGCCTGGGCAAGCACATGCCCGTCAGTGCGCTGCTCTTCCTGGCGGGCGCGGCGGCCATCTGCGCCCTGCCCCCGCTCAACGGCTTCGTGTCGGAGCTGCTGATCTACCTCGGACTGCTCGACGGCATCGCCGCGGGCAGCGGCGTGCCGGCCGCGGCAGCCGGACTCGCAGCCCTGGCGCTCATCGGCGGCCTGGCCGTGCTGACTTTCACCAAACTCTACGGCACGGTCTTCCTCGGCGCGCCCCGCACGCACGAGGTGGCCGAAAGCACCGAGGTCGATCGCGTGCGCATCGCCGCCATGGCCCTGCCGCTCGCGGGGATCCTGCTCGTGGGACTCTTTCCGCAGGCGGCCCTCGACCTGGTCGTGCGGGCTGCGGGGGCGCTCGCCCCGGAGGCCGCACGCGGCACGGCGTCGCTGCCCCCGGTCATGACGGCCGTGTGCCGCACGGCATGGCTGCTGATCGCCGTCACCGGCCTGCTCTACGCGGTCAAAAGCCGCGCGCAGCGCCGCCGCATCCGCCGCACGGGCCCCACGTGGGGCTGCGGATTCACGGCGCCCAACGTACGCATGCAGTACACGGGCGAGTCGTTCGCCGAAGGGCTGCAATCGGTCGCCGCCTCGGTGGCGCCCCGCAGCGGCGAGGGCCGCGCCGTGGACAAGAGCGAGCTCTTCCCCGCGGCGCACAACTTCGACGCGGAGCACAAGGACCGCATCGACGCGCTTTTCGCGGCCTGGTGGGTAGAGATGCTGCGCCGCATCAACCGCCAGATGATGCGCCTGCGCACGGGCAAGGTCAATCACTACGTGCTCTTCGCGCTGCTCTTCCTGGTTACCGTATTCCTGCTCTCCGTATTCAACCTGATCCGATGATGACGACCTCACTGCTCAATACGCTGCTCGCCTGCGGCGTCGCGCTGGCCATTCCCGGCCTGATCAACCGCGTGCGGGCCCGGCTGGCCGGACGCAAGGGCATCCGCTTCGCCCAGCACCTCTACGACGTGCGCCTGCTGCTGCGCAAGGGCGCCGTCTATTCGCCCACGGTCTCCGCACTCTTCCGCGCGGCCCCGGCCGTATACCTCGGCGCGGCGTTCACGGCGCTGCTCTTCATCCCCGTGGGCGACCTCGCGCCGCTGCTCTCGTTCGACGGCGACCTGATCTGCTTCGCCTACCTGCTGGCGCTCGGACGCTTCGCGCTGATCCTCGCGGCCCTGGACACGGGCAGCTCGTTCGAGGGCATGGGCGCCAGCCGCGAAGCCCTCTACGGCGCCCTGGCCGAACCGGCCCTCCTGTTCGCGGGGGCCACGCTGGCGCTCGTGTGCGGCTGCACGTCGTTCGCCGACCTGACGGCCGGGGCTCTCTTCGTGTCGATGTCGGGCATGCACACCGCCGTCGTGCTGCTGCTCACGGCCTACGTCCTGCTGAAACTGGTCTTCGTCGAGAGCGGCCGCGTGCCCGTGGACGACCCGCGCACGCACCTCGAACTGACGATGATCCACGAGGTCATGTGCCTCGACTACTGCGGCATCGACCTGGCGATGATCAAGATCGCGGGATGGTTCAAAACCGCGGCGCTGGCCCTCCTGGCGGCCGACACGGCGCTGATGGCCTTCGACTGCCGCTGGTGGACGGCGGCACCGCTGGCCGTGCTGCTCACGGGCGCCGCCGTGGGCGTGGTCGAATCGACCCGCGCGCGCAACAAACTCGTGCGCAACACCACTTTTCTGCTAACCCTCGCGGCACTGGCCGCCCTGGTCTTCTTCACGGGCTACCTGCTGCAATCAGACATTGAAATCCGATGATTCTACCGCTCGTCATCCTCTACGTCGTGACGCTCGTCTACCTCTCGATCACCGAGCGTTTCCGCACCTACGCCTCGATCATCGGCCTCCAGGGCTGGATCCTCTTCGGCGTGGCCCTGCTGCGGCTGCACCGCATCGACCTCCCGGAGTTGCTCTTCATCTCGGTCGAGACGCTGCTGTTCAAGGCCCTTCTGGTTCCGGCGCTGCTCTTCGCCGTCATCCGCCGCACGCATATCCACCGCGTGCGCACCTCCGGGTCGTCGCAGTTCAACGCCCTGCTGCTCTCGGTCGGCGCGGCGGCGGCGGCCATCACCCTCACCGCGGCCATGGCCGACGGCAACATCGACCGCGTGTTCTTCGGCGTGGCGCTCTACGCCGTACTGAGCGGCCTGATCCTGATCGTAGTACGCTCGCGCATCTTCTCCCACATGGTCGGCTTCCTCGTGATCGAGAACGGCGTGTTCCTCTTCTCGATGGCCGTGGGCACCGAGATGCCTTTCCTGATCAACGTCGCCATCCTGCTCGACATCATGATTTCGGTGCTGATGCTCGGCATCTTCTTCATGCGCATCGGCAACAAGCTCCACGCGGACGACGCCGATTCGCTCACCAACGTAAAAGACTGACGCCATGTTGCTTGCTTATTTCATACTCTCCGTACTGATCGCCCTCGCCACATTCCGGGCCGGCGGGCGGCGCACCGTAGCGATGCTGGGCACGGCTTTCTTCGCCGTGCAGTTCGCGCTGGCCGCGGCCCTGTTCCGCTGCGGCTTCCGGGGCGGGGCCGAGGCGCTCTTCTTCACGCCCGATGCCCTGGGCTCGCTTTTCTTCGTGCTTCTGGCCGCGGTTTCGGCCCTGGTCTTCATCCACTCGCGCGACTACCTGGCCGACTGCGCGATCGCCGACTACCGGCGCTATGCCGCATTGCAGATGCTGCTCACCGCGGCCATCACGGGCGCATACTTCGCCAACAACGTGGCCGTGACGTGGATCTTCCTCGAAGCCACCACGCTCTGCGCCGCGGGCCTGGTCTACTTCCGCCACACGGAGCACTCGCTCGAAGCGGCCTGGAAGTACGTCTTCGTCTGCTCCACGGGCATCGCCGTGGCCTACCTCGGCATCCTGCTGCTGGGCACCGCCGCCACGGGCGGATCGCTCGGCTACGAGGCGCTGGCCCGCGAGGTGACGCACGGCAACCCGCTCTACCTGAAGACGGCGTTCGTGCTGATCCTGTGCGGATACAGCTGCAAGCTGGAAATCTTCCCGCTGCACACGGTGGGCGTCGATGCCAACTTCGCGGCTCCGGCCCCCGCCTCGGCGCTCATCTCCACGGGTCTGGTCAATGCGGGCTTCGTGGCCGTATACCGCATCTACCGCATCATGATGCAGACCGAGGCCGCGCCGTGGGTGCGCTCGGTGCTGCTCCTCACGGGCGTGGCGTCGCTGGCCGTGGGCGCCTTCTTCCTGCGCCGCACGAACAACTACAAACGCTTCCTCTCCTACTCCACGGTCGAGAACATGGGCATCGCCGCCATCGGCCTGGGCATCGGCGGCCCGGGCGTGTGGGCCGCCGTGTTCCACACGGCCTGCCATACGCTCGTCAAGAGCAGCCTCTTCCTCCAGACAGCCGTCATGCACGGCATCTACGACGACTACCGCATCAACCGTATCGGCGACTACATGCGCATCAACCGCATCGGCGCCATCGGCTTCCTGCTGGGCGCCGTGATGCTGCTGGCCTTTCCGCCCTCGCCGCTCTTCGTCTCGGAGCTGATGATCCTGGGCGGCGTGCTGGCCGACGAGCGGTGGTGGCTCGCGGCGCTGCTGCTCGTGCTGCTCTGCATCGTCATCTACTCCTTCGTCTCGCGCATCGTGCGCCTGTGCTACCAGCCCAACCAGGACGCGGTGCACCGCCCCGCCGCCTCGCACCGCCTCGCATGGACGGCCCTCGTGCCGCTCGGCGTGGCCCTCGTGCTGGGCCTGTGGCAGCCCGAGGCGCTGCGCGCACTGATCGAACGCATAGTAACCATCTGACCGTCATGATCTACCGCATAACCAACAACACTGCTCCGGCCGTAGCCCTCGACGACATTCCGGTCGTATCCTACGCCGCTTTCTACGACGACCTGGCCGCGCGCCTGCGCGACGAACGCTACCACGTGGCCCACTACTTCGCCCTGCCCGACGAGGCGGAGACCCACCTGCGGTTCTTCTGCCTGCTGCTCGACGACGCAGCGGCCGAGGTGCTGCTCACGTCGTTCGTCATGGACTACTACGCCGAGTGCCCCCTGCCGTCGCTCACGGCCCTGCACCCCCAGCTGCACCCTTTCGAACGCGAGATCGCCGAACGCTGGGGCGTGCGCTTCGAGGGCATGCCGTGGCCCAAGCCGCTGCGCTTTCCGTGCGACCGCGCGGACCGCACCTCGACCATCGACAACTACCCCTTCTACAGGATGGAGGGGCGCGCGCTGCACGAGGTGAACGTCGGCCCGATTCATGCAGGCATCATCGAGCCGGGCGCTTTCCGCTTCATCTGCAACGGCGAGAACGTCCTGCACCTCGAAATCGCCCTGGGCTACCAGCACCGGGGCACGGAGCGCCTCATGACCGCGACGGACAACCGCCTCCGGCAGGTGCTGCTGGCCGAGAGCGCGGCGGGCGACAGCTCCGTGGCGCACGCCACGGCCTTCGCCGAGGCGGTCGAGAAGCTCACGGACGGCGCCGCGGCAGTTGCGGCCCTGGCACCCGAGCGTGCCGTGGCGATCGAGCTGGAACGCATGGCGATGCAGATCGCCGACACGGGCGCACTCTGCATGGACACCGGCTACCAGCTGGGGCAGGTGGCGTGCGAAGCCCTGCGCACGATGACCATCAACACCACGCAGGCATGGGGCGGCAACCGCTTCGGAAAGGGGCTGATCCGCCCCGCCGGCACGGACCACCCGCTCACGGCCGAAAAAGCCGCCATGATCCGCGGCAACGCAGCCGAAATCGCCCGCCGCTACGCCGAGGTGTGCCACGACCTGCGCACCTCGCCCTCGCTGCTGGCGCGCTTCGAGCAGTGCGGCATCGTGCCCCGCACCGAGATGGTGCGCATCGGCGGCGTGGGACAGGCGGCCCGTGCGAGCGGCGTGGCCCGCGACATCCGCACCACGCACCCGTGGGGGCTCTACGCCGGGCAGCCGGGCCGCGAGACGATCACGGAGGAGGAGGGCGACGTGATGGCCCGCCTCTCGGTCCGCTGCCGCGAGACGGCGCAGGCCGCGGCGCTCATCGACAGGCTGCTCGACGGCTTCGTGCCCGCAGCCCCCGTGCGCCCCGACTACGAGGCTCCGCTGCGCCCTGCGTCCCTGGCTTTCGGACTGGTGGAGGGCTGGCGCGGCGAGACGTGCCACGTCGCGGTCACCGACTCCGCGGGGCGCATCGCGGCGTACAGGATCAAGGACCCCAGCCTGCACAACTGGATGGCGCTGGCGCTGGCCGTGCGCGGCGAGGGCATTTCGGACTTCCCGATCTGCAACAAGAGTTTCAACCTCTCCTACTGCGGCCACGACCTGTAACCGCGGCGCGCACGACGGCCGCACAAAACCACACGTTCGCTTTAGAAAACACGCATACGATGATATTTCCGAAACTCAAGGTGCTGCGCAGCCACGGCACGCAGTACATACCCGACCTGGAGCGCGTGGAGCTCACCGAGGAGTTCCGCGGACGCCCCGAACTGACCGAAACCGGGGACCGCGGCGACCTGGAGCGCGCAGCACGCCGCTGCCCCGCGGGGGCGCTGAGCGCCGCACCTTTCGCGCTCGACCTCGGGCGCTGCATGTTCTGCGGCGAGTGCGCACGCATGGCACCCCGCAACATCCGCTTCACCAACGACTACCGCATCGGGTCGCCCACGCGCGAGGGCCTCGTGCTGCGCCCGGGCGACACGCGGGTGGCTTTCCCCGAGGAGGCCGTGCGGCCCGAGGTGCGGCGGTTCTTCGGCCGGGCGCTCCAGCTGCGCGAGGTCTGCGCCGGAGGCGACGCCTCGGTGGAGATGGAGCTCGGCGCCACGGGCAACGTCAATTTCGACTTCGGCCGCTTCGGCGTGGGCTTCACCGCCTCGCCGCGCCATGCCGACGGCGTG
>CAJTIY010000012.1 GCA_910576555.1 uncultured Alistipes sp.
GGGGTTCTTCTCCAGCTGCTCGAGGAAGATGCCCTCGGGGGTGATCTTCGCCTTGATGTTGCGGTCGGCCGAGCAGCTCACGCCGATGGCCACGGGGCACGAAGCCGCATGGCGCGGGGCGCGGATCACGCGCACGTCGTGCACGAGATACTTGCCGCCGAACTGGGCGCCGACGCCGCTCTCGCGGCAGATCTTCAGCACCTTCTCCTCCCACTCGAGGTCGCGGAAGCAGCGGCCGCCCTCGTTGCCCGACGTGGGCAGCTCGTCGAGGTAGCCGGCCGAAGCCTTCTTCACGGTCGAGAGGCACATCTCGGCCGACGTGCCGCCGATGCAGATCGCGAGGTGGTAGGGCGGGCAGGCCGACGTGCCGAGGTCGAAGATATGCTTCTCGATGAACTTCGTGAGCGACTCCTCGTTGAGCAGCGCCTTGGTCTGCTGGTAGAGGAAGGTCTTGTTGGCCGAACCGCCGCCTTTGGTGATGAAGAGGAACTCGTACTCCATGCCGGGTTTGCCGGCGTAGAGGTCGATCTGGGCCGGGAGGTTGGTGCCCGAGTTCTTCTCGTCGGTCATGGTGAAGGGCACGACCTGCGAATAGCGCAGGTTGCGCTCCTTGTAGGTCTCGTAGACGCCGCGGGCGATGTGCTCGGCATCGTCGGCGCCCGTCCATACGTCCTCGCCCTTATGGCCGATGCAGATGGCCGTGCCGGTATCCTGACACGTGGGCAGCTCGCCCTCGGCCGACACCGCCTGATTGAGCAGCATGGTGTAGGCCACGAACTTGTCGTTGTCGGTGGCTTCGGAATCGTCGAGGATGTCGCGCAGTTTCTGCAGGTGCGAAGCGCGCAGGTAGAACGACACGTCGCCGTAGGCGGCCTTCGACAGCAGCTCGAGACCCGCGGGATCGACCTTGAGCATCTTGCGTCCGTCGCATTCGACGACCTTCACGTAATCCTTCGTCAGAAGGCGGTATTCGGTTTTGTCCTCGCCGACGGGAAAGGGCTCCTGATAGATGAAATCTGCCATAATTTCGCGTATGTTTTTTGTTTGTTGTGTGCGTCGCAGCGACCGTCGAACCCCGCATCCGCCGCCCGGAGGCGTCCGGCGTCCGGACCGCAGGCGGAGCGATTCGGTCCGTGCAAAAATACAAAAATCTCCCGGGTTTGCGCAACATTCGCCGCCGAACTGTTATTTTTTTAACATATTGGCGGCTTTCTCGCGTTTTTTTCGTAGATTTGCGCGGTTTTAATGAGAGCGACAATTCACTAACACATATTCGCATTATGGTATCGTACAAAGATCTCGGTCTGGTGAACACCCGCGAGATGTTCGCCAAGGCCATCGAGGGCGGTTACGCCATCCCGGCCTTCAACTTCAACAACATGGAGCAGATGCAGGCCATCATCTCGGCTTGCGTCGAGGCCAATTCGCCCGTCATCCTGCAGGTGTCGTCGGGCGCCCGCAAGTATGCCAACCAGACGCTGCTGCGCTACATGGCGCAGGGTGCCGTCGAGTATGCCAAGGAGCTGGGCAAGAACATTCCGATCGTGCTGCACCTCGACCACGGCAACTCGTTCGAGCTCTGCAAGAGCTGCATCGACA
>CAJTIY010000013.1 GCA_910576555.1 uncultured Alistipes sp.
GCCGTCCATAGCACGATCCGTTGTATCTTATTTAAAAACTACATCAAACCACAACCGACCGATGTTGATCAGTCCGTGGTGGAGAGTTGTATCTTATTTAAAAACTACATCAAACCACAACCAAATACCGGTCCATTTGTCGGAAGTGTTCGTTGTATCTTATTTAAAAACTACATCAAACCACAACTTTTTCGATTCGCCGCCCTCAGCTCCATGTGTTGTATCTTATTTAAAAACTACATCAAACCACAACACCCCAAGGTGCCACGTTTGGTGTTTTTTGGTTGTATCTTATTTAAAAACTACATCAAACCACAACTTTTTGCCATTTTAGCAATTTTTTTTTGCTGTTGTATCTTATTTAAAAACTACATCAAACCACAACGGCTTGTTAGATTGAATCCGATTTGAACCCGTTGTATCTTATTTAAAAACTACATCAAACCACAACCTTGACTTGTGTAAGTCATGATGTAGGTTGGTTGTATCTTATTTAAAAACTACATCAAACCACAACCGCCTCTGTTTGGCCCCACGCCTCAAGGTGTTGTATCTTATTTAAAAACTACATCAAACCACAACTTATTCCCGATTTTGATTTTCTTTTTCATAGTTGTATCTTATTTAAAAACTACATCAAACCACAACTTCGCACCCATTTTGATGTGCTGGATTTGTGTTGTATCTTATTTAAAAACTACATCAAACCACAACGTAGGAAATAGACACATGTTCATTGAAATTGTTGTATCTTATTTAAAAACTACATCAAACCACAACAGTGCGGGCAAGGCTGCCGCACGGCAGGGGGTTGTATCTTATTTAAAAACTACATCAAACCACAACTGGGCAACCTTGGTGATCCGGGGGTCCAGCGTTGTATCTTATTTAAAAACTACATCAAACCACAACTCTTATGGTGTGTGTGTTTTTCTTTTTTTTGTTGTATCTTATTTAAAAACTACATCAAACCACAACCACGGGCGCTTACTCTATTGATTTTCGATTGTTTGCAGCTGTTTTGCCGTCCGAAAAC
>CAJTIY010000014.1 GCA_910576555.1 uncultured Alistipes sp.
CGCGAGAGGCGCCGCGTGTTGCGCGAAGCCGTGGAGCGAGGCGGATGCCTTTTCGTGACGTTCGGCACCTCGTGGTGTTACTTCCTGAAGGACAGGCCGGGGGCGGTGGCCGCCAACTGCCACAAGATGCCGGGCGGCCTCTTCGAGCGACGCCGAGTCTCGACCGAGGAGATAGCGACGCGCTGGCGCGGTCTTGTCGACCGGCTGCGCCTTGCTTTCCCGGGGTTGCGGATAGTGCTGACGGTCAGTCCTGTGAGGCACGTGCGCGACGGCCTCCACGGCAACGCCGTGTCGAAGGCCGTTCTGCTGCTGGCGGTCGAGGAACTGTGCGCCACTTGCGGCGGCGTGAGCTATTTCCCGGCCTACGAGATAGTCAACGACGACTTGCGCGACTACCGCTTCTATGCCTCCGACCTGGTGCATCCCTCGGCGGAGGCAGTGGAATATATCTGGGAGGCGTTCACGGCGGCATATCTCGATGATGCCGGGCGACGGTATCTTAAAGAGGGCGAGTCGCTGCGCCGGCGTCTCGAGCATCGGCCGCTGATGCCCGGCGCGCCCGGTGCGGCCGAGTTCAAGGAAGAGACAAGGCGCATGCTCGCCGGTTTCCTGCGCCGGTATCCCGGAGCCGCTGTCCCTCGCGAATTCATGCCGGAAGACGGCTCAGAGTGCTGTCCAGCCGACGATATTGCGTGTGGCGTGTGAGAACTCGATGCCGAGTCTTATGATCTTTCGACCGTCACATTCG
>CAJTIY010000015.1 GCA_910576555.1 uncultured Alistipes sp.
TTTCCGGAAATCACCCGGTTGTAGTAGCCCTTTTCCGCCAAGTCCTTGTAATAGTTGAAAGCGGTCTTGTCGGCGAGGAACAGCGAGCGTTTGATGTTGCTTTCGATAGCCCCCTTGTCGGGTGATAAGGTGAAGAAAAGCTCGTGGAAACGCCGCACGTGCGATTTGGCTTCCACGGGTCTGTTCTGTGCCATGTCCTGCGAGAGTGCCAGCATCAGGCTTTTGCCGTTGTCGAGGATGTATATCTTCTGCCGCTGCTTTTCGGCGAAGCTGTACGAGTTCCACACGGCAAAGCCCGTCACCAGTGCGCACAGGCAGATGAATACCAGCGCAAAGAGCCGGATTTGCCGGAAACTCGTTTCGATGTTCGTTAATGATTTAAATTCCATATATTAAATTTTGATGTTGGTTATTTGAGTAGTTTCCCGGTTACTTTCCCGCTTGCCGCACCGACCGCAGCCCCGGCGATTGACCCAGCCCGTGCCACGTTGCGGTTATAGGCAGACGTGCCGCCAGCCGACACAATCCAGCTTGCCACCGTAGGAATGGTGAAGTAGCCCACGATACCTATAATCATAAAGATTACATACAC
>CAJTIY010000016.1 GCA_910576555.1 uncultured Alistipes sp.
TTAAGAATCGTGGCCTCCTCGCCGCTCACCAAGGTCTGGAACGAATAACTGTCGGCTATATCCACTGCATTACCATCGACCCAATATTTATCGGAATTTGGAATCGGGTCTTTTCTACCCCACTGATAAAGCATACACCGGAGCACATTGTCTTCATTTTCCTGAGTGCGAGTAGTTTCGAGACGCTGTTCGTCGGTTGAGGGGAACGCTCCGAGGTTGCGGTCCATTACATTAAACAAGCTACCGCCCTTGGTGGATATCGTGCAGTCTTCCGGCAGCGTGTCGCCCACGCCCCAGATATGCCAGCTCCAGAGGATGTCGCCGGTAGCGTCCGCACCGCTGTAGACTGCGATCAGGGCGTTGCCCTTGTTGCCGGAGGCGGTGTAATGCACCCTGCCGTCGCGGAGCGTCACATCGGTAACAAAGCCTTGCGTGTCTTCCCAAAGCAATTTTGCCGACCGCGGATTGATATACGGATCTTCCGTATGGAAGCCGGCACCCGGTATGATACCTTTCTCACCGTTACCGATCACGGTAGCCTTGAAGTCATGTTCTCCGGCCGTGGTTATCATATAGCAGTTG
>CAJTIY010000017.1 GCA_910576555.1 uncultured Alistipes sp.
CATACGCTCCTGCTCGCGCTCTTCGCGACGCACGGCGCCGGCGCCCAGACGCTGCTCGACGGCGCGGTGCGCATCGACGATGCCGTCGTCACGCGCGCCCATGACAAACTTTTCGTCTCGATGGAGATCGACCTCGGCGACCTGCGGCTCGGCAGCGACCGCGAGGTGCTCCTCACGCCCCGCATCACGGCCGGAGAGCTGAGCGCCCCCCTGCCCGCCGTGACCGTGGCCGGCCGCAACCGCTACTACCACCACCTGCGCAACGGCATCGAACCCGCCGGCGCGGCGCTCTACCGCCGCAGCGAAACGGAGCGCGTGGAATACCGCGCCGTGCTCCCCTGCGAGCCCTGGATGAAGCGCGCCGAACTCACGGCCGAGGCCCAGTGGCGCGGGTGCTGCAACGAACCCGAGGGCAGCGACGAAACACTCCTCGCACGCTTCGACTTCGAGCCCCCGACCTACGTTCCCGCACTGATCTGGGTGCGCCCCGAGGCCGCGCCCAAGATCAACGTCCTCCACGGCTCGGCATTCATCGACTTCCCCGTGAACCGCACCGAGATACACGAGGACTA
>CAJTIY010000018.1 GCA_910576555.1 uncultured Alistipes sp.
CGATCGTCGGCTTTGCGGTTCGCAGAACCGCGCGGGCCGCAGCCTCTGCCCCGCGGAGGCCCGCAACTCGTTCGACACTCGTTTGCGTTCTCCGCAGGCTGCGGCCCGAGAGAGACTAATTTGAGTCGCGCGATGTGATGGCGAACAGCGTGAAAATATTAAAATTTCGCCGCCGTTGCCGAAAATCCGAAATAATTCCCTATATTTGTCTGCGTGAAAGGTTCTTTCCGACCCGCGGTCGGCAAGGATTAAAAGGGAATCGGGTGTGAATCCCGAACAGTTCCCGCTGCTGTAAGCTCTTTACCTCGCTCGGCGAGGCCGTTCGACGCTCTTTCGGTCACTGATTTTCGAATCGGGAAGACCTGTCGGAACGGGAGACGAGTCAGAAGACCTGCCTTTTGCTTTACTTGTGATTTTAACCTGCGGAGAACGGGGTCGGATCGACGGAAACCATTTCCTTTTGTTGATACGGACATACGCCTGCGGCCGTGCGTCGCCGTATGCGAACCCCGCGACTTCGCGGATG
>CAJTIY010000019.1 GCA_910576555.1 uncultured Alistipes sp.
ATATGACTGCGATGCGCCGAGCGATCCGGAGTGCGTTTACTGCCGAAGAAAACCGGATACTGGGCGAAGAGAAGGCGAGAATCGGTATGTATCTGGTTTTCGATGTCGATACGGGAGCGGTGCTCGAGGTGAATTTTATCAATCACGCGACACCTACACTCATTTCGTTGCCGTTGTCGAAGTTCGCGACGTTGGAAAAAAATATCAAGCAGTATGTAACAACGAAGATTACAGATCCCGATACGCTCCAGCTTCAGTTCGTTAGTACGTTTATTATGTTGAAGTTTCCGCTGGAGGATTATTAATCGATGCGACGTTCCGTAATTTCGCTGATTGTCTGTTCTGTGTGGAGCGTTTCTACGCTCCATGCTCAAAATGCAGATTATACGCCCTTTCGAAACCCGAAGTATGCACATTTGTATCAAGTAGATACGATTGCTGTAGATGGTATCAGTTATGAACGAATTGTTGATAAGAGAGAGACCGGGCCGCTTATTTTCTTTTTGAGTAATACAGCCAATC